>NZ_PXZT01000009.1 GCF_003008695.1 Trichococcus alkaliphilus | reverse complement strand
AAAAAAGGCGTTGATGAAATTTACTTCATCAACACCATTTATTATAGAACCGAAATATCCGACTAACGGCCGCCTTATGAAGGCAAGTCCGTTAAGCGGATATTTTCTCAAGTGCTTGTTTTCAGTCTGTTATCAATTTACTCTTCCACGTAAGCCGTGCGGAAGTACATCGCTGCACCTACAGGTTGGATCTGCACATCCTTCAAGGACGGATCGATTAGGTTGGCGTTGGCGCCTTGATAGATTGGCGCATTTACGGCGTTCTCGGCTATCAGTGTTTCTTCTGCCGCCAACAGAGTTTCCCAACGGCTTTCCGGATCGTTGGCATACGTGCTTCTGGTGTCGTCCAGCAAAGCATCGTAGCCTTCATCCGCAAAGCGGGAACTGTTCAGGCCGCTTGTGGATTCATACATCTCCAGAAAAGCGATTGGATCGGCATAACTCGGCGTATACGTTCCGTAGGCGATGTCATAGTCACCGTTCGTGGTCGATTCCATCCGGCTCTTCAGCGGCACATTGCGGATCGTGATCGTCAAGCCCGGCAGGTTCTCTTGCCATTGCGATTGCAGGAATTCGGCAGTTGTTTTGGATGTTTCCGTATCTGAAGTCAGCAATTCGAGCGACAGCGTTTCGATACCCAATTCTTCCTTTGCGGTTTCCCACTCGGCTTGTGCCGTTTCCAGATTGTAGGCGGCCAAATCGCCGCTCTCCTCGCGGAAATCTTCATCCGTTTCCGGATTGAAGGCATAGTTGGAAGGAACAAAACCATTTGAAGGCACGGAACCATCATTCAAAACGGTATCCACATAAGCTTCCTTGTCGAACGAATAGGACAAAGCTTTCCGCAGATGAACATTGGCTGTGCTCGTGCGGCCTTGGTTGAACCAGGCATAGCCGGACAGAGCTTTCGGCTCCGTCACCAAAGCGTCGGACCCTGCATACTGCTCGATGTAAGGATTGCTGATCTGCGTCAACTGAACTGATCCGGATTCGAACAGGTTGATGTTCGTGGCGATTTCCTTGCTGACTTCCCAGTTGATCTGATCTAAATGCACGTTTTCCGCATCCCAATAAGCTTCGTTCGGAACCATCGACCAGTTCAGATCCGTGCCTTCCCAACCTTCAACGACGAAAGGTCCGTTGTACACAGTATTTTCACTGTTCGTTCCATAGGCACTGCCTAACTCGCTCGCCACTTGGTGGTTCTGCGGCAGATAGGAAGACGTTCCCAAAAGATCCTTGAAATAAGCAGTCGGATTTCCTAAAGTGAATTTCACGGTCTTCTCGTCGATCGCTTCGACACCCAGTTCCGCTTTGTCCAACTCCCCATTGTTGATCGCTTCCGCATTCTTCAATGGGTACAGTTTATTGATGTTTGGGGAAGCCGTCGCCGGATCCACAATTTTTTGGTAGGTATAGACAAAATCTTCCGCGGTCACCGGATCACCGTTCGACCAGTTTGCATCTTCCCTGATTTTAAAGGTATACTCCAGTCCGTCTTCGCTGACGACAGGCTCTTCGGCGGCGATACCCAGTTCAAACGCGCCATCGTCACCGACGCGGTAAAGACCTTCATTTGCGTTCTCGAGCACCACTAAGCTGGAGTTATCGGCCGAAACGGCGTTGTCCAAGGAAGCCAACTCCCCCGTATTCGTGATCGTAATGACTTGCTCGGCTGCGGCGGGTGTTGATGAAGCAGCTGTGCCTTCGCTGCTTTCTGTATTTGCGGCATCACCAGTCGAACAGCCCGCCAACACCAAACTGATCGCTAGCGTTGTAGTGATGACCCATTTATCTTTCAACATACTGTTCCTCCTGACGTTTTTTCATATTTATTCATCCTATATTGGAAGTCATTCCGTTTATAGTGCGTATGAGTATCTTACCACCGCGGATTGCTTTCGTATAATTCCGATTTCCGAACACCTGTGACAGGCAGAACCGATACATCCTGCAAAACAAAAAGCCCGTCCCCCGTTGTGAACGGCAGGACGAGCGATGCAGGGGATTGTTTCGGGTTCACACCCGGGCCAGAATCCGCTGCAGGAACCCTCTGGTGCGGGCTTCTTTCGGATTGCCGAAAATATCCTCCGGCGTGCCTTCTTCCACGATGACGCCCTGATCCATGAAGATGACCCGGTTGGCCACTTCCTTGGCGAAGGTCATTTCATGCGTGACGACGACCATGGTGGTGCCTTCCTCCGCCAGTTTGCGGATGACCTGCAGCACTTCGCCGACAAGTTCCGGATCCAAAGCCGAAGTGGGTTCGTCGAACAGGATGACGTCCGGATTCACCGCCAAAGCGCGGGCGATGCCCACCCGCTGCTGTTGGCCTCCTGACAATTGCGAAGGGTAGTAAGCCAAGCGATCGCTCAGGCCGACTTTTTCCAAGGCGCGGATGGCAGTTTCGACGGCTTCCTTCTTCGGAACTTTCCTTCCGATGATCAGGCCCTCGGTGACATTGTCCAGCACCGTCTTGTTGTCGAACAGGCCATAATTTTGGAAAACGAATGCCGATTTTTTCCTTACTGCGTTGATGTCCTTCTTGCTTGCTTTCGAAAATTCGGTCTGGATTTCGTCAAAATGCAATGAGCCTTCGTCGGCGCGCTCCAGGAAGTTGATGCAGCGCAGCAAGGTCGTCTTGCCCGAACCGCTTGGGCCCAGGATCACGACGATATCGCCTTTTTCGACTTCGATGTCCACGCCTTTCAGTACTTCCAAGTCGCCGAATTTCTTATGAATATTCTTCAATGCCAGCATGGTATCGCTCCTTTCTCACGTCTTCAAAATACTCCGGTTGCTTATCCTGTTCTGATTTTGCCGTAATTTTACGTCCGCGCTTGTAGAGGGACAAACGCTGCTCCACCAGTTGGAAAAACACCTGCACGAGCGAGCAGAGGACGATGTACACAATGAAAATCACAAGGTATGACTCCAGATAGTTGTAGCCGAATGCCGCTTCCGTCTTGGCGATGGCCGTGATATCCTGCACCGACATCAGAAAAGCCAACGAGGTCGATTTCAGCAGATTGACGGTGCTGTTGCACAAGTTCGGCGTTGCCGCCACCAACGCTTGCGGAATCACGATGCGACTGTATGCCTGGACCGGCAGCAGCCCAATCGAAAGGGCCGCCTCAAGCTGGCGTTTGTCGACCGTTTCGAGGGCCGAACGGAAAACCTCCGACAGGATCGCGATTGTATTCAAAGTAAAGACGATATAAGCGTAATAGATCGGATCGATGCCGAAAACGTCGTAATCCAGTCCCCACCTTTTCACGAGAACGTTCAGCAGACTCGGGATCAGGCTGTACATCACCAGAATCTGGACGATCAAGGGCGTCCCTCTGATGAATGACACATAAACTTGGGAAACCCGGGCCAGCACCTTGACGTTCCGCTGTCTCGCCACCGCGATCAGGAAAGCAAACGGCAGTGCGATGAGCAAGGGGATAAAGGTCAAGCGCAGCGTTGTCGGGATGCCCTTCAACACAAGGATCAGAAGTTCCTGTATATAAGGTAAATCAATGGTCATGCGTCTCGCCCCTCTCTCCTATGCCGCACGCAGCGGTTGTTTTCCTGCCGATAATTTGTCTTCCGCCCACTTGAATGCCTTCTCGATTGCCAGCGTCAGCAGCCAATAGATGCCTGCCAACGCGATGTAGGTCTCGATCGAATAACCGCCGAGATTGCGCCCGATGATCAGCTGGCCTTTGCCCATGATGTCGACGATGCCGATGGTATAGGCCAAAGCCCCCTCCTTCATCAGCAGGATGAACGAATTGCCGAGGTTCGGCAACGCACTCACCAGAGCCTGGGGCAAAATAATCCTTCTGAACGCTTGCGCTTCGCTGAGGCCGATACTGAGGGCAGCCTCACGCTGAACTTTAGCGACTGCCGAGTAAGCCGAACGCATGATTTCCGAACAAGGCGCCGAGAACAGGATCGACAGGGCGATGACGACAAAGTAGAGGCGATTCCAGCTGTTGATGTCGATGTCGAAGACGCCCAACAGCACCTCCGGCAAGCCGTAGAAGACCAAGAACATCATGACGATCGAAGGCGTGCAGCGGATGATCCAGATGTAGCCATGGACGATTGCCCGCAGCCATTTTGGACCGCTGATCCTTGCCCAAGTCGCCAGAAAGCCCAACAGCCCCCCGATCACGATCGTACCGATCAAAAATTGCAGCGTTACGCCCAGACCGGATAGAATTTCTGGCACAGCCTTCCAAATATAAGTGATGTCAAATGGACGATTCATCATTTAGCCTCCTTTTGTCTGTCGAATGTCCCGTCAATGCCTGAGGAGACGGTCCTAACCCAGCCCTGCAAGGCTGTGGTCAGGTCCTTCTACGTCGGCACTTTTATGCTTATTCTTTCACGTATTGGAATGTATTTTCGCCAAGGAACTCGATCATCAAATCATCGATGGTACCGTCCTCTTCCAATTGCAGGAAGGCTTCATCATACGCATCAGCCAGCTCCTGCTGCTCTTTGTTGAACAACGGCCAAGTCGGCAGTGCCTCATAGACGAAGTAGGAGAAGTCATCCTTGTATTGGCTGTATGGCGCACCTTCCGCCAACACGTTCACTTCATAAGCGGTCTTGACAGCGAAGAAGCCGTCGTAGCGTCCTTCCAATAACCAAGTGTAAGCATCAGCAATCTCAAATGTATCTGCTGCAGTCAGTTCGATCGGTGTATCCGGATGTTCCGCATTGAAGTCCTCGATCACGTTGTACTGTGCATTATTAGGAGAAATCGGAACCAAGCTCTTGCCCGCAGCCGCAAACGACTCCAAGTCCGTGATTTCTTCGGCATCTTCCGAACGGATCAGCACGCCGATGCTGCTGGCACCGATATAATTTTCAGGGAAGATGAACTTTTGCGCGCGTTCCTCTGTATACCAAGCGCCTTTTGTTCCGACATCGTACTTGCCGGATTCGATCCCGATCAGTAGGTCTTCGTCGGAAGTCGGCACATATTCGAATTCATACTGCGGCAACAACTCGTCGATAGCCTTCAAAACGCTGACTTCATAGCCGGTGGACTCGCCGTTCTCGTCCACATAATTCATCGGTGCTGAACTTTGCGTGTGCGCTACAGTCACTGTGGTCACTTCCACTGCCTCAGCTGCAGAGCTGCTCGTTGCCTCACTCGTTGTTTCCGCGTCCGTCTGACCGCAGCCGGCCAAAAATGCTGCTCCCAATAAACTTACTGTCGTCAATAATCTTCTTCTCTTCATATTCTACTCCTCCTGTGTTATCAATTATTTTAATGGTTCGTTGCGTTTATGGTTGTCCCGCTCACTTTTTGGGCGGCAGCGTTGATGCGTTGATAAAAGTCCGGGTTGGCTTCCAATGAAATCGCGCAGCCCGGTGCAAATACGATACCCGTATCGCCCGTTTCGGCTAGGACATCCGCCAAGCGATCGACCAGCAAGTCCTCGACTTCCTGCGCATTATCAGAAAACGTCAGATCGGTTTTCGGCGAGATGCCGCCGATCAGCAGCTTGTCCGTCAATGCCCGCAGTTTCCGGAAACTCAAGCGGGTCGGATCTTCAGCGTGATCGCTTCCGTCTTCCCAGTTGATTGCCTGGACATCGTAATCAATGAAACGTTCCACAGCCAGATCGACATGCCCATGTGCATGCAGGATGTTGAACCAGGTGCGGTCGTTGATGTAAGCCAAAAGGTCATCCGTATAAGGCTTGGCGAAAGCTGCATAATCCGCTTCGGAAATATCTCCGCGTTGGCTGTACTGCTCGGCGATGAAGAAACCGTCCACGCCGGCAGCAATCAATTCGTCCACAAATACTTTATTTGAGGAATGCAGCACATCGAGTGCTGCCTTCAATTCCTCACTGTGGTTCTCAAGGAAATCTGCAATCGGACTTTCTTCCGGTCCGTCGACGATATGCGCGATTGAATCGTTACCTGGCGCAAATTGCTTCACCCATGACAAAGGCGAGAACACGGTGCCGACGACCACTTTTTCACCTGGATAATGATCCACGATTTTCTTGGCAAAAGCGGCCTCGCGCTGGAGAACAGGGTTATCGGCTTGCAACGGCTTCAACCGCGTCAAATCTTCCGCGCTCCGGATCGGATACTCCAGGATTTTGCCTGCCCATTCCTTCGCATCCTTCGAGAATTCGATAGGCGTTCCGTAGGCTTCAGCGAAGAATTGCCCTTGCGACATCAGCTTGATCAAATCCCAATCGTTCTCATCGGTGAACGCGATTGTCGCTGCGGCAAATGCCTCGACGTCCCGATCGACCAATGGCATGTGACGCCAACCGGAGATGGCCGGTCTGTCCAAAGGTTGCTTTGCGAGAGCTGCTTCTATTCGTTTTCTTCCATTAAATTTTTCTGTCATAGTGTGCGTCCTCCTGTTCGATTGGTGTCCAAGTCTGCGTTTCCTGTGACCGGTAAGCGGCGGCAAGAATGCGCAATGCGTTTATCCCCTGTTCTGCTGTCACAAACGGGGTGGTATCCTGTTCGATGCTTTCGACAAATTTGTCGACGATCGGTGTCAATGGTTCTGCATATAAGCCGTCCTGCGATGGATCATCCAAGTAGGTCTTTTCCCCGTTCTTCCGGTAGAGTGCAACCGGATGTCCGTCCGCATAAGTAATGGCAGTGGCCTTTTCTCCGTAGATGACGGTCTGCCTTTCGTTCGAGTAATCGAACCAGTGGCTCAGCAAGGTCCCCTGGATGCCGGAACGATGTTGGAGCTGCAGTACCGCATAATCCTCATAAGGAACCGGGCTTCCGTCCTCCAACTGCTTGCCTTGCGTCATGGTGTGGGCCAATACTGCGGTGACGGGATCTTCACTGAACAAGTAGTTCAGCAAGTCGATGCGGTGGACGCCCACTTGCGCCAAAGCCCCGTTCGTATGGCCGATGCGGTCGTAGAAATCAGGGAATGCCGTACCCCAACCGTCATTTTCCTGGCCTTGGTTGGCCAAGGTCGTCCGGTAAGCATGGACCTTTCCGAGCGTCCCTTTCGCCAGTAATTTTTTCAGCAGCTGATGCGCGGGATAAAGCCGTTGGTTATGGATGATCATCAGCTTTTTGCCCGTTTTTTCGGCTGCCTGCTGCATTCGTTCTGCCTCAGCCACCGAATCCGCCATCGGCTTTTCGCAAAGCACATGCTTGCCGGCTTCCAAGGCAGCGATGGTGATGGGGCTGTGCGACTGTTCGTTCGTTGCGACGATGACGGCATCGACTGTTCCGTCTTCCCAGATCTCTTCAAGAGTCCGATAGACTTTTCCGCCGTACTTCTTTTGGAAAGCTTCTGCTTTGGCAATCGTTCGGTTATAGAATCCAATCAGATCGACTTTTTCGTTTTTGTGGCTTAGAGGGGCGTGCCTCTGTTTCGAAACATCCCCGCAACCGATAATGACAATCCCGATCATGGGACCCCTCCTTTCTTTGCCTTCCGGTTCTTCGGAAGGCGGCTGTTTTAGTTATGTGCTTGATTCTATCACGGCTGCTCTTTTAAAAATAATACCGATTGTCTATCAGGCTTGACCGGCTGTGACGAACACCGTCGCATTCTTTACTCAGTTATGCAGAGCGCTTGTTTGTTTGCGATTCTTGCCCGACACACCCGCAGCTGTATCCCGGACCAATGTCAAACGATCCAGTTCAATCTCGGGATTGACGGTGCAGTCCGCTCCGATGATGACGCCCGTGTCGCCGATTTCTTGGATGAGGTCGGCTGTGTATTGGGCGATGTCCACTTCTTTCCCTGCATCCAGCAGCGTGCCTGCGTTATTGTCGAATCCGCCGATTACCGCTTTGTTGCCGAAGAAGTCTTTGCCTTTCTTCAGGCTGATTTTTTCTGTATGGACCGCCCAGTTATATGCTTTTGCTTCATAGTCCTGGTAGTATGATAAGTTGTTTTGATTATGCTCATAGCCGCAGATGTGCAGAATGTTATAGTCACTGACTGCATTTGCCGCCGCTAACACATCCAATTCACTCGGCGCGATATAGGTGTGGTAGGCTTCTTTCGTGGCTGCACTGGTTTGGACATTCTGCACGCTCAAGTAGATGCCGTCCGCACCTGCTTCTTCGATGACTTTCCTTGTCAGAAGCGCCACGTCCTTGGCGATTTCGTTCGCCGCATAAGCGAGAGCGCCTGGGTCCGTCTCAAAGAAACGGGTGAATTTTTCAGAATCCTTATCCCATGCCTCGAAGGCAATCCGGATATAGTTCGCTGGCGAAAAGATATTATAGAAGGTTGCGATTTCGCCGTTGAAGGATTCCTTGATTTGTTTGACCGTTTTGACCTGCTCCGTTATCCACGGATGGACCGGCCCCACAGCCTTGACGTTGTATAAGTCATCAGCATGCTCGATCTTTTTTTCCAACAGGCTCGGATGCCCGAAGAAGCCGTCGCTCATAATTTTCACGAAATCAGGATTGAAGGCGTCGTAGAAATCCTTGTGCCCGTCGATCACTCGGTCCAAAACCAATCTGTCCTCCAAACCACGGAATTGATCATCACCGAAAACAAAGTGAAACCAAAAGCCAACCGGCACACGCTCCGTTTCTTTGTTGTCGAAAGCGTCAAAAATCAATTTTCTTCTGTTATTGTCTGCCATATGTTTTCCTCCTCAAGTTTAATAAAATGTAATAAAAAGTCGCCCTCTCTGGATCGATTCCAGAAAGGACGACGGTTAGATCGCGTTACCACCTTGCTTCATGACAACCTTGCGATTGCCATCTCAACCAGTACAGAAGGATGCATCATCCTCGATACCGTTGCCTGTCTAACGGGGGCGTCCGGACGCGCCTGAAGGAAACTTCCTTTCAGCGCATCAACTCTGAGACCATTTTTCCTGTGTTGCCGTCCGCTCTTTCCCACCAACCAAGAGCTCTCTGAAGGACTATCCAACAAGTACTTTCCTCTTCTTTGCTTTTTTCTGTATGGCTTTGATTCATAGACACAGTCTATCATCGCAGCCACGGCCTGAAAAGCACACGATTCCGAACAGGGGTGACAGGTAATGGCGAACACCGGGTTGGTTATGAATGGGGTAAAACATGGATAACGGCCAGTTATCCATCTCTATGCGCACAAAAGGAGCCGCCTCGCAATGAGACGGCCCCTGTTCTTACCTATCATTTTGTCGCAGCAGCTTGATAATCCAATTCTCCGGTCATGCCATAGTCGATATAAAGGACTTGGCCGCTCAGATAACTGAACAGGTCGCTGCCGATGAACACCAAGGGATAGCCCATTTCTTCCGGCAAGCCCGCGCGGCCGTTCCAGCTTTTCAGGAACAGATCGTGCATCACTTGTGCCCCACCGGCTTCTGTGCCATCATTGCTGGCAGCCAGATTGAACTCTTTGATCAAAGCTGTGGAAGTGAAGCTTGGCGCAATCGCGTTGATGCGGATTTTACGGCCGATAAACTCCGGTGCACGCGTTTTTTCTTTCACATATGTGCTGACGCACTGCTTAGAAAACTGATAAGGATCGGGAGTCTGCCCATCCGTAAACAGATCCAAGTGCTCATCCACCCATTTTTCAGTTGATTCAAAAGTTGGGCAAGCCAATACTTCGCCAACATGCTGCATGTTGTGCTCCCAACCATAACCGCCAGTGGATGAAATGAATGTCACTGAGCCGCCATCTGTGATTCTCGGCAACAGTTCTTCAACCATGTAGCGTTGCCCGACAAAATTGACCATCTGGATGAATTTTTCTTTGCCTTTTCCGATACCCACACCATGACACATAAACAGCGCATCGATTTGCTCGGGCAATTGTGCCACAACCTCATCGATTGTCGCTTTTTGGCCTAAATCCCCCGAAATGAATTGAAATACGGGCAAGTCCGTCTCATTGCGATCGACTGCATAGACTTTTGCTCCTAGGCTCAATAATAGTTCTGTGGCGGATTTTGCCATGCCGGAAGCAGCTCCCGTGATCACGACTGTCTTGCCTTGATAGCCTAATAATTCTTCGATGTTTTTCATAACTCATTCCTCGCTCCTTTATGTTAACGTCTAAAGCCACCGATAGGCGTCATGTATTTAGCTCCAAAACCGTCCAAAGCTTCGATTACTGCTGCAGTCGGTGCACCATAAACGACAAAACTGGTTGCATCGCCAAAAGCCAGCAAACGCGCAGCATATTTTTCTTTGAATGTTGCAAGATGCGCTAAAGTAGCTTCATCATTTTCGTAGCATTCATAAATATGGCAAATTTCTCCATCTTCCGAAACAGTCCATTCATAAGCCAATGTGCCTGGCTCATTTTCCTTTGTTGCGTTCACCATTTCATTCATCAGCTCTTTCAAACCGGATAATTCTTTAGTATTTAACGTTAACTCAAAAATCCACGAAATATGTTCAAACATGCTTACATCCCCAATCAAATTTAATTAACCCCATCTTATATGACAGCATTCCGGCTGACTAGTACGCACCTTTTTGTAACCTACTGATTAAAAAGTGCCTACTTACAGATTGATAGCTGGAATGTCTATAATGACTGCATGGGACAAACAGCCCATTCCACACCCAATAAATTTTTCAGGAGGAACCAAAATGAACGTAACAATTTTCGGAAAAGGCAATATGGCAGCAGTAATCGCAAAGAATTTTGAAGCTGCAGGAAATGCAGTGAATTATGTTGGACATGAAACGGATGCAACACTGGATGAAGTCGTTGTATTGGCAGTCCCTTATCCTGCAGTCGATGATGTGATCAGCAATTATAAAGAGCAATTGGACGGAAAAATTGTCATTGACATCACCAATCCATTAAACTTCGAAACGTGGGACGAATTGGTTGTGCCGGCAGATGGCTCTGCTGCTTCGGAAATCCAGAAGAAACTTCCAAACAGCAAAGTTGTCAAAGGCTTCAACACAAATTTTGCCGGAACATTGGATTCAGGTAAAGTCGGCGGTGAAATCTCTACAGTCGTGTTGCTGGCTTCTGATTTTGCAGACGCGAAAGAGCAATTGATCACTGCGCTGAAAGACAGCCCGTTGACTGTTGTCGACGCCGGCAGCTTGAAACGCGCACGCGAACTGGAAGCATTCGGGTTTCTGCAGATGACATTGGCCGTAAAAGAAGAAATCACTTGGGCCGGTGGGTTTGGGATTGTGAAATAATTTAAGCAGAATGATAATTTAAAGAGGCTGGAACAATAAAATGTTCCAACCTCTTTTTTATTGTTTATTCAGATTTATTCAGCATTCCTTATTCATTCAGAGTCCTTTGATCTCCGCAAACTTATCCGCGTACTGTCTTGCCACTTCGGTCACTTTATCAAAGGCACCGGTCGCGGCTGGTGCCAACAGATTGCCACCGACGCCGACCGCGATGACGCCGGCATCGAACCATTCCTGCATGTTCGCCAGGCTGACGCCGCCTGTCGGCATCAGGTTGAGGTGCGGCATCGGTGCTTTGAAGCTCGACACGATGCTCGGACCGTAGGCACTGCCCGGAAACAGCTTGATGATGTCCGCGCCGCTCTTCAGTGCTTCTTTCATTTCCGTGATCGTCATGCAGCCCGGCAGATAAGGGATTTGGTACAAATTGCACAGCTCTGCTGTTTCCTTGTCGAAGTTCGGGCTGACGATGAACTCTGCGCCTGCCAGAATCGCCAGGCGGGCAGTGATGGCATCCAATACCGTCCCCGCTCCGACCACGACTTCCGGCTGATCCTTATAGACTGACGCCAACTCACGGATGACTTCATCCGCGTTCGGGACCGTGAATGTCAACTCGATGCCTTTCAGACCGCCAGCAACGATTGCGTGGCTGGACTTCAGAGCCTCTTCTTTCGTGGCGCCGCGGACGACTGCCACGACCCCCGTTTTTTCCAAACGATTCAAAATAGATACGCGTTTCATCTGTCTCCCACTTTCTTTTTTCTTTTACGATGTTGACAATTCAAGAATAGAAAATATACTTAGAACAAGTAAATCACCGGTTCCATTAGGAAAGGATTTGTAAAGTGAAAAAGAAAGAATTTATTATCCAAGATTTATTAAGTAAAATCTATCAGAAACAATTCCCGAACGGCAAATTACCTGATCAACGGGCGTTAGCAGAAACCTATCATGTCTCCCGTTATACTATCCAAGAAGCGATTAAAAATTTGAACGAAATCGGTATAATTAAAGTCGTGCAAGGCTCGGGTATGTATGTTTATGAGAACCTACAAAATAATCCGTTAATTTTCAATTCCTTGACCAGAACTCCTTATAAAAGGATTTCATCAAAAATGATTTCCATTAATAAAGAAAAATCTACTCCTGAAGAAGAACAAATCTTTCAGTTAGAACGGTCTGAAGAAATTTGGACATTTCAGCGTGTACGTGTTGTTGATTATAAAATCGAACAAATTGAAGTCTCAAAAATGCCCGTTTCGCTATTTTCTGATCTGAATCAAGTTCATATTGAACATTCAATCCAAGAGTATGTTCAAAGTCTTGGTTATAATATTTCTCACTATATTACTAGTTATAGTCCGACTGCTGTAACCAAAAACCAGGCAGAGCTACTCTTGTGTAAGAAGGGAACACCTGCCATGAAAATTACAAATCGGTGTCTGTTAGATGATGGGCGAGTGTACGAATATAGCGAACTTACGGCGATAGATTACACTTGTACCTATATCACCCCTTTTGACAAAGAAACACATAAATCCAGGCAAAGTTAACCCTATTGGCTTTACCTACGGTGTTACCAGCGTCCCGTCAGGCACCCGACTCTGAGTCCACTCATGCGGGCGATATTCGATAGGGAATTCTTCAGCCATTTCTTCTATGAAATCTATCCCAATACCAGGACGTTCAATTGGATAGAAAAAACCTTTCTCGGGTTCAGGAATATTTTTGAATATTCTTTTTGTATTTTCTGGGATATCGATATTTTCTTGAATTGCAGCATTATGCAAATGGATATTTAAGTGAGTATTTACTGCTAATCCCACTGGTGAGATATCTGATGGCGTATGCCAAGCTACTCGAACACCAAAAGCATCACAAAAATGAGCAAGCTTCAGCGCTGGAGTTATGCCGCCGATTTGAGAGACATGGGCTCTCATATAATCTAACCTTCTCTTGATGATCAGCTCTTTCCACTCCATTGGATTGTTGAACAATTCGCCTGTTGCGATTGGTGTAGAAGTTTGATTGCGTACTTGATCCAGCCATTCATTTTGGTTTGGGGGAAGAATATCTTCCAGAAAATATAAATTATATTTTTCTGATTTTTTGGCAAATTGGACCGCTTGATTCGGAGAAAGCCTTTCGTGTACATCATGCAACATTTGAAATGAATTACCGTATTTATTTTGAACTGCTTCAAACATTTCCAAAGTGGTATTCATATATTCATTTTGATCGAAATAAGATCCTTCCAACGGATTCTCAGGTGTTTCTACAGTTTCAGCATTTCCTCCATAAAATCCTAGTTGACAACGAATATATTTGTATCCTTCCTCTAAAAATTTATCAATTTCATCATAAAGAGTGTCCAAATCCTTAGCTACTGCATGCGTATAAGCAGGAATAGCTGTACGTGCTCTCCCACCCAACAACTGATACAGCGGCATATCAGCTAATTTTGACTTGATATCCCATAATGCCATATCGACCCCTGAAATAGCGTTATTAGTAATAGGGCCATTTCTCCAATATGAATTTACTGTCATCATTTGCCATAAATCTTCAATTTGGTTGGCATCTCGACCAATCAAAAGTGGTTTTAGATATTCATCAACTACGCATTTCACCGCCAATGGCCTAAATTGGAACGTTGCGCACCCTAAACCGGAAATGCCTTTATTTGTTTCAATTTTAACGATAACTAGATTATGTCTGTCTGGCTTTATTGCGAAACTCTTTATATCTGTAATTATGGTTGGCGTCATTTTTCATCATCCCTTAAATTAGTGTCCCTTACGTTGCTATTGAATCATGTCCGTATATACGCTGTCAATTTGGAATAAAAAACAACGCTTATATGCAAAAGAACCAGTCCAATTTCCAACTATATAACCAAAAAACACTTATACATCAACGTTTTTTTGCGATTTCAATGTAATTAGGACTGGTTTTACAATCGTATATATTATGCTATGATTCATCTTGCAAGCGGACACATAGCTATGCGAAAATAAATGAGTGAAGGATGAGTATAATGAAACATGAAGATGTTGCAAAGCAGATTATTGACAATATTGGCGGCATAGAGAACGTTAACAATGCTTGGCATTGTATGACCCGGTTACGGTTTAACCTTAAAGACATTCATAAGGTTAACTATGATAATCTCAATAATATCTCTGAAGTTATAGGCACAAAATATCAGAGTGATCAATTACAGATTGTTATTGGCACAAATGTCGAAGATTACTACACACCATTATCAAAGCAATTAGGTCTTGACCTTGCTAGCAATGAGCTTAAGCAAGAGGTTAAGAGTAAAGGTTTAGTGTCAGTATTTATGGATACTGTATCAGGTGTTTTCGGACCTATCGTACCAGCTATCGCAGGCGCTGGAATGATCAAGGGGCTAATAGCCGGTCTGGTTGCATCAAATGTGATCTCTAATACCACTCCGACGTATCAAGTAATCAATATGTTAGCAAGTGGCGTTTTTACTTTTATGCCTTTCTTTGTTGCTGTATCCGCCGCAAAAATATTCAAAACAAACCAGTATTTGGCAATTGCTATTGCAGCTACCTTACAATTTCCAACAATGACAGAAGCAGTTGTCGCAGGAGAAATTTCACAATTCTTATTGTTTGGAATTTTACCAGTACCTGTTTTCAACTACGCTGGAACCGTAATCCCGATAATTTTTGCGGTATTAGCGCTTAGCTACATTTATCGATGGGTTGACAAACATTTACCTGAAGTATTAAGGACAGTTTTTACACCTACAATCTCTTTATTTCTTTCCGGTATAGTCACATTAGTAGTCATTGGCCCAATCGGTATTCATTTAGGAAATCTATTGGCTGATGGAGTAAGCTGGCTATTTACCATATCGCCAGTATTAGCGGGTGTTGTTGTCGGAGTAATTCGTCCAATTGCCATCCTAACTGGACTACATCATGCGATGACACCAATCGCCTTACAAAATTTTGCAACTCAAGGGTATGACATGTTGATGCCTATGATGTTGATGGCAAATATGGCTATCACAGGCGCGACTGCAGCGATGTATACCAAAGTCAAAACGAAAGAAGAAAAATCAATCATTGTCTCCGCTGCTGTATCTGGCTTACTTGGGATTACGGAACCTGCATTATTTGGGGTTTTAACAAAATACAAAAAAGCATTTATTGCTGCTTCTATCGGAAGTTCCGTTGCTTCTGCTTTCATTAGTTTCTTCGGGGTTCGAATTTACGGATATATTCTCTCAAGTATTTTTAGTTTGCCAGCCTACATCGGAGAATACTTCATCTTTGCAGTTTTAGGCATTGGGATTGCTTTAGTACTTTCCTTCATCATTGTTTATTTGACGGTACCCAATCAATCAAATACCTCGTTAGCTAATGAAGTAGAATTACTATCAGTAACTGACGGTGTCTATGTTCCATTAGAAGATGTATCAGATGATGTATTTTCCAGTAAGTTAGTTGGAGACGGCTATGCTATGAAATCAAATTCCGGAGATATCTTTGCACCAGTTAGTGGAACTATCAATACAGTATTTCCTACGAAACATGCCATTGGTATTACTACTGATAACGGCTTAGAAATATTGATTCACATGGGTATCGATACAGTAAGTTTAAACGGAAAGGGATTTGATGTATTCGTTAAAAAAGGAGAATTTGTTACACCACAAACAAAAATTGCTCACGTGGATCTACAAACTCTTGTGAATGAAAAGAAAGATTCATCCATCATAGTAGTCATTACAAATATGGATAAAGTTTCTAAATTTTCAGGCGAATACAAAATGGAAGGCTTTCATAAGAACGGGTCTCCCCTGGAAAAAGCGATTTTGGTTTAGTTCTTTCAAGATATAGATTAAATACTTCAACAAAAAAGGAACGGAAAAACAGGACATTGCCTGCTTTCCGTTCCTTATTTTGATTACACGTTCACGCCAACATTGGCTTTTTGATTCACCAAATTTTTGGCCTGTGCGACGATTTTTTCCCCAGTCAGACCGTATTGCTCTTTCAAATAATCCGCCTTCCAGATAGATTTCGATGGCATTTTTGCGGATCATCCCCACATAGTTCAAGCCATCCGTAGGGTACGTTTCTTCCAGGATAGCGCGCAAGTACTTGTCACCGCTAGATTCGTAGACATGCGCATCCGGTATCAACCACGCAAAAAAGGACAACCTATTCGGTTGCCCTAAAAATTATTCCCATTTTAAAAAGCAAGAACAGTCAATACACAAATGAAGATGTAGCTCAAAATCATGGATATTTGCAGTAGTCTCGGTGCTTTGTAGCCTAAATCTTCATTGACTTCCTTGCGGCAAATCAAGAAACAGATGAACAAGCCTGCAACCGGAGTAGAAATCGATGTCGCTACATTCGCAAAGAAAATCAATTCTACTGGAGATCCATTGTAGACGAATGCAACGATTGCCGCAAAAGCAAGTACAGCCAGAGATCCGTAGCGCACACTCTTTTCTTCAAGCCCTGTTGGTTTACCGAAGCCCGCATTAAGGAAAACCAAGCCACGTTGCGTGTTGCCTAACAAAGCAGCGAAGCCTGCACCTAATAGTGCTATTCCCATAACCAGATTAGAAGAATTGCCCATAATCGGTTTGATCAGAGCAGCCAAATCGCTGGTTGAACTGATTTGTGTCTGGGTTGGATTCAACACGATGGCGCCTACCAATACTATTGCCCCGCTGATCATGACGACTTCAACAACGTGCGAGACAGCATCCGCAGTCATCGCTCCATTGAAATAATCTTCTTTTTTCCATTTCTTTTCGCCGCCGAGATAAGTTCCGTACATGCTGGCCGTTATGGAACAACTGGTTGCGATAAAACCGAGCGCAGCCAATAAACTGCCTGCGGGTGCTTGAAAGGTTACCAATCCTTTGGCAACTTGGCCCCAATCTGGTCCACCAGTCGCCACTAAAGTTGCGTAAAAAGCAACAATCATCGCTAATACACAAATACCCGAAATTTTTTCCACCTTTGAGTAAACGCCTTTAGAAAAATAACAATAAAGCATGACGCCAATCATAATCATGGAACCGATCTTCCAGTTAATCCCGAAAATCAGACTGAAACCTGCGCCTGTCCCCGATATATTCCCGATGGTGAAGAACAAACAGGACAAAAAAGTAGTGATCCCGACAACGATTCCTGCCAGCGGTCCATAATAGTGACGGATGGCCGCGATAATGGGCATATCTGTCATTACCGAAATCCGATAAGTCGTCATCATAAAAGCAATTCCCATAAAGCCAATAGGCAACAATAGCCATAACATTTTATAGCCATAATCCGATCCCAACATAGCTGCCGTGGTGATTGATCCTGGCCCTAAAACAATCCCTGTCAAAATAATACTTGGCCCAATTTTTGTGACTAACTCTTTAAACGAGGCTTTCTTCACACTATCCGAAGCAACTAAACCGCTTTCATTAACTTTCATGTTTTTATACACCCCAGTTCTTATCTGTAAAAAAAGAGCTGCAAAGCCAGAAAGATTATTTCCCCTTCAAACTCTGCAGCATCAAAACGATCACCGTTATTAGTCAGAAAAACAGATTATTTTACTAAAGCTTCTTCTTTTTTGAACTTAGCGACTTCAGCACTGACATCGCCGGCAGTAGAGCCCTTAAGTCCTTGTGTGATCCAGTCTTTTTCCTCTTGATCCAACGGCAATACAGGCTTTCTCATAAGAGCAGAAGTGAAAACGCCACGTTGTACCAATGCTTCTTTCATGCGAGCATGAGCTTCACCTGATGGTTGTCCGCCACCGTAGATTGCTTTTGAAATCGGGAAAATCAAGTCATCGTAGTGACGGATTTTTTGGAAGTCTCCTGCTTTCATAGCTTTCCAAGCTTCTGTAATCAGTTCCGGGATACATCCAGCGAACCCGATCAAGGCACCGTCCATGCCTGGGAACATAGATGTCAATAATGTTTCATCATGGCAAGTGATCAAGGAAACTTCAGGCGCATGCTTGCGTAATTCTCTGATGTTATTTTCATAAAGAGCTGTTACACGCGTACCCATCTTGATGGATTTTACATGTTCAATTTCAGTAGCCATCTTGATTAATGTTTCTACTGGATAGAATGCTTTACTTGTTGCTGGATATAAATGGATAATGATATCGATATCGGCACCATCAGCTACATCTTTTACATATTCAAACGGAGCAGCAGGGTTCATTCCAAAGCGTAGCCACATGTGCGGAGGCATCAATAGGATACCGTCGGCGCCTGCTTCTTTTGCCTCGCGAGCCATTTCGATGGACTCTTGTGTGTTTTCGCAGTTGATTCCTGAGATGATTGTCATCTGGTCGCCAACTTCTTCCGCCACGATTTCAACTACACGAGCGCGTTCTGCGCGAGTCAAGGAAGTGATTTCGCCAGTGTGACCGTTACATACCAATCCGCCGATTTCGTCGAATGAAGCTAACCAGCGAACATAAGGACGTAATTCTGCTTCATTTATCGAGTAATCATCATTTAATGGGATAGAGATTGCTGGGAAGATTGTTTTCCAATTTTTTACTTTAGCCATAGTTATTTCTCTCCTTAATGATATGTATTAGTTTATTTTCATCCCTACATACTGCGCAATACATAAGGTCATGAACAAAGTTAGGTTGTTTCTCTTTCGACCAGGGTTACCCCTAATTCTTGATGGACAGGAATTCGCTTTCCATTTTTGGGTGCCTCGATATCCTTCACAATACTTTTTGTGATCAATTCACCGATCTGTTGGGAAGGCAGTTCCACAGAGGTCATCGCTGTTTCCAACATGCCGCCTATCGAGTGCCCTGTCAGACTCATCACCTTGATTTGATCAGGGATGGCGATTTTTTGCTCTTTCAGGTAACGGATGACTCCGATTCCATGCATATCCGCGGCAACAATGATGCCGTCAATGTCGGGATCCTTTTCCAAGAGTTTTTTTGCACCTGTATAGCCATCTTCAAAGTAAGATTCTTTTTTTGACTTGGAATCAATCACATACGCTTCCAACCCGAACGCTTGGATTGCTTGCTTGTAGCCTTCGCATCTTTCAATATACGGAAGCACTTTCATTGATCCGTTTATCAAACCAATTTTTTTACAACCTCGAGAAACCAGATACTTGACTGCTTCATAAGCCGATGAGCGATAATTCGCTACGATACTACTGAGCGTCTTATCCTGTTTGCGGATCAACTGGATGACAGCGATTCCACTATTTTGAATATTGCGTAACGCAGCATTATTCTTTCCTGTCGACGCAATGATGATACCGTCCACAAGTCCATTTCGCAGGCGTTCGATATATTCTTTCTCGATTTCCGGATCGTCATCCGAAATACAGATGATGATACGGTAGCCAAGTTTAGTTGCTTCCCGTTCAATTACTTGAACAATATCCGAAAAGATAGATAAGCTGATGCTTGGTATGATGACGCCTATCGACTGACGTTTCCCCTTGCGTAAGCCTTGAGCCAATAAATTTGGCTTATAGCTTAATTGCTCTACCGCCTCCATGACCCGTCTCCTTGTGTCTTCATGGACATAAGAATTATTATTGAGGGTTCTGGAAACTGTGCTGGCGTCTACGTTTGCTAATTTCGCCACATCTTTCAAAGTAGCCATCAGAAATTTCTCCTTCCTGGAGGATTGCTCTTTCTGCAATCGATTGTAGATTGGATATTTTTAAATAGGCTTAGGAAGTCACTCCCTTAGACCCATGAGCTTGTTCTACAATCGATTGCATATGTGCCATTAAAAAAAGGCCACAAGAAAATTCTCCCCCATAACAGTTGCGCCTAGTCTACAATCGATTGCAGATTAGGTGGTATAAAATAGGCTTCTTGCTGAATAAAAGTCATCCCCATCATTTTTGGAACGCAACTATCATTCCAACTTCGTGAAGGTTTTCTCTCGTTTAGCAATCGCTTTCTTTCATGTCTGTATTATAGACCCGACTCCTATTAAAAGACAATAGTTCTTGGCCTTTCTGCAATTTGTTGCATAATCTTTTTTATTCTCCTCTCAGTTGACATCTCTATAATCGCTGTACAACAGCATCCATGTTCATTTATTCTCAAACGTTTGGCTTTGCAGCCTTAGCTTGACATCCTATCTTAGCATTCCGCCCACTGCAAAAACTCCCGCCCTTCAGGTTCGCCTGAAAGGACGGGAGTTTCTAATTTATTATAGCTTGCCTTGCTCATTCAGTTTGCCCAGGAAATACGGCATCTGGACGCGCCACCATTCCCAGTCGTGGTGGACGTTCTCGCCCCAGAAATCGATCCAGGCGGGGATGTTCTTGAAGCGCATCGCTTCTTCAATCTTGCGCGTATCGCGGATGCTGACTTCTTCCCAGTTGCCTTGTCCGGTCGCGACGATAATGTTGCCGGAACGGTATTTATCCAGGAACCAGCCGTCGTTCAGATTCCAAAGGTAGTCGATCGGCGAGTTTTCATAGACGTTGCGGTCATGGTAATCTCCAAAGAAATAACGGACATCATAGAGGCCACTCAGCGCGATGACGCTGTCGAACACATCCGGATGGCGCAGGTAAAAGTTCAGGCTGTGGTAGCCGCCCATGCTGCAGCCGGTCGTGATCATCGGTCCTTGATGGTTCGTCTGATGCTTGATGTGCGGCACCAGTTCTTCGATGATGTAGCGATCATAGCGTTCGTGCATGTTGGCACGGTCGTACGGACTTTTCCATTCGCACAGCCAAGATTCGTTATCCATGCTGTCGGGTGTATAAAACTGCACCAAGCCTTGGTCGATGAACCACTGGCAAGCTTCGATCATGCCGAAGTCCGCGTATTCGTTATGGCTGCCTCCGGATGACGGGAAGACGATGATTGGTTTACCCGCATGTCCATAGCGATTGAAACGCATCTCACGGTTCAAGTGACCGCTCCATTGTGATGAATATTCTACGTGCATTTTATTTCCCCCAGTCTATTCGGTTATGGAAATCATATGGATAATGTCCATCAGTTCTTGATATTCTGCCGCACGGATGACGTAGCCGAAATCCCCCATGATGGCCGCAAAAATCCCCGGCATTTCCTCAAACAGGACGACGTGGCCTCCGTAACGGGCGATCACTTCCTCATGCGTGAAGCGGTAAGGATGGACGCCCTTGCGGCTGACGTAGCAGCAATAGTAAGGCGTGTTCATCTGCGCCGTGAAATTGCCGGTCGCAACCAGATTTCCGTAAGCGGCATAGAGATCGACATCATTTGCCCAGTTCCACATGTCCATCGTATGCCCGCCAGGCGGACGCAGGTTGGCTTCCAAGGCAACAAGGCTGCCGTCAGGTAAACGGAAAAACTCAAAATGGAAGAAACGCTCGCGGACATTGAAGGCCTGAACGAGCTTGGTTCCCACTTCGCGCAAGTCTGCCGGCATATTGCGGTCGACATAGTAGAACATATCCGCATTTTTCTCGACGATTTCCAACACAGCTTTTTCGTATACAAGTGTCGCATCAAAAAGGATATTCCCCGCGGCATCGGTCAGACCGTCATACGTCACGATCTTTCCGTCGATGAATTCCTCAAGAATATATGATTCATAAGGATTCTTCACATGGAAAAAGTGCCCTAGTTCCTCTTCGGAACGGATCTTGTGCGTATCCGCCGCCCCTACGCCTGAGTCAGGCTTGATGCAGACCGGGAAGCCGTATTCGTGGCATAACCCGAGGGCATCGTGATAGTCCCCGATGACGCGCCCGCGCGCTACCCGAATGCCGACTTCTCTGAATTTTTCTTTCATGGCTGACTTCAGTTTTACGAAGGCCATATCCTCGTTCTTGAAGCCGAACACATTGAAATCAGTACGCAGACGCGCATCCTGCGCCAACCAATATTCATTGTGCGATTCGATACGGTCCATCTTGCCGTGTTTGTAAGTCAAGTAAGCCACCGCGCGCAGCATTTCGTCATAATTTTCCATGTCGTTGACGCGGAAATACTCAGTCAGGCTCTCGCGCAAGTCAGCATCCAACAACTCAAACGGCTCGCTGGCGACCCCGAAGACATTCACGCCCGCGCGCTTCAAGCCGATTGCGAAATTCTTGAAATTACTTGGAAAATGGGGTGAGATAAATATATAGTTCATGGAATTTCCTTCTTTCATCCGAACATTAGATTATAGTGAGAATGTACCATTATGACGGCATATTTACAAGCATTTTTCAGACGAAAAGGGAAAATATTGATATAAATAATGATCTGTGGCACTGTTCGTTTTTAGGAGAACAGCCAATCCAAATTCAGCAACTCCGGAAAGCTGAGCATCAGCCGGTTGACCTCGTCCAAAGTCAGTTCCCCCAACCCCATTTCTCCTGACCGGACAGCATCCAATCGTTGCATCGCGACGCCACTCACGAAGGCCAATTCATCCGTTGGTTTGTTGACGAGGAAGATCAGTTCGAACAACGCGCGTTCGATCCGGTCAAGGAAGGTGTCGTGACAGATATCACCGATTCCTGTCTGTTTTGCCGATCCGTGCGCTATCCTGCCGCAAGTCGAGAGCATTTGGTCGATCGTTTCATCGCTGTCAGCATAAAAGATGCGGATCCTTTTCTCGCCCATCGAAAATGCCAAATGGTCGAAATCGTTGAAGTTCACGGAGAGCTGTTCAAAGACCGCAATTATGCCAGGCATCTGATGCGTGACCGCCCTCGAGGCAAGCACATCGTCAACGAACATTCTTTTGGAGAAAAAACGCAGTTCCAGCGGGACGCCATTCTTTCGGAACTCAAGCGCTGCCCGATTGATGATTTCGTTGCGGAAATCGTTCATGCTGACGATCATGTCCGGGTGCTCCCACATCTCGTTGCTGTCAGTAGCTGCAGTTTCATCTTCTACACCAGGATTCCACTCTTTTTCGGCTTGCGTTTCCTTTACCTGTCGCTCAATTTCCTCCCAGTTATCGGGCAGGCCATAAACCATGACGAACTGTCTTCCTTGGCGATCCACCGCCTCAACAGTCATCATTTCATGGAAATAATGATAGGCGAAGTCATCCATGATCGCATATTCGACGTCATCGATCACTCTTGTGCCGTAGGTGTTGGCCATACTTGTGTAGAATTCGATCGGATCATCGTTTCCATCATACAATTCTTCTTTTAAAAGATTTAAAACTCTGAGTTCCTGGAAATGCAATTCAAGAAAAGGAAAGCCTGGATCCAGAGTATCCAGTTCACCCAATCGCTCCTCCGGCGTTTCGTAATCACGCAGTTCATCCAACAAATCCTCCCAATCCATTCCAAAAACGATCCGTGCAGTCTCCATATGTTCTTCAAAAATGTTGTCCTCGTACATCCAGAATCCCCTCACTTTCAACTTTCATCCCATTCAGCCGTGCAATAACGATTCGGAACTGCGCAGCCACAACGCCTCCCAGAGTTCGCCGGTTTCTGCATGGTTCAAGAGCGCATTTTGGTAATCTTCCCAAAAAATGACATTCCGGTCCCAATCTTTGATTTCTGTGAAGGCTTTTATTTCCTTGCAATTTGGGCAATGCATGTGTTTGACGTGCCCCAATTTACGCTGCTCCGCTCTTTTGCGGTAAAGCACCATCTGCGCTCCGCATTCCTGACAAACGAACTTGCTTTGGACCATTATCTGATTTTTCTGTCTGGTCATTTTCAACACTCCATTCCTCTGAATGACAAATCCCAAGGGACAGTGATCAAAAAATAAATGGGTATCCGAAACGGTTGCAACCTTTCGATGTACTTATCATACACCCAGATACACACTAAAACAATTTTGTGAATTCGTCGTCAATATTTCACAAATTTGACTTTCATGCCTGTTGAAATGACAGCATTATTAAGAAGATTTCCAAATTTTCAATTGTCTTGAAAGAAGTATTCCCGTACAGATTTCATGGCCAAAGTGATATAATGAACACAAATGAACCCGCTTACAACAAGCGGTCCGAAAGGGGATCCATTATTATGAATGAGTCTGAACTATTAGCGAACGGTTACCGAAAATATACAGGGGAAAAGGTCGATGTTTACTTCAACTTAAGCGTCTGCATATACTCCGGCAACTGCGTGCGGGGGAATCACGCTATTTTCGACACGAAAAGAAAGCCTTGGATACTGCCTGATGCGGATTCGCCTGAAGAAGTGGCGCGCGTCATCCATACTTGCCCGTCCGGAGCGCTGAAGTACCGCTTGAAAGGCTCGGAAGAAATCTTGCCGACCTTCCCCTTGGGAGCAATGAAGCCAGAGCAAACTGAAGATAACCCTGAAGAAAAAAATGATTGCCAACCAGATAAAACTAAAAACTAGCCGGTTAACCAAAAAAATCACCCGCAAAGGATTTCAAGATCCTTAATGGGTGATTTTTTACGTTTCAATTTTATATATTCGTTTATTCTGCCGCAGCTATCTGCGCATTTTCCCGCGGTTTCCTGAGGGTCATCACAAACCTGAAGACTGCCAGCCCTATTAGGATCGCCGCTTCTATATAGAAGATACCGCGCACCGATGTCAAACGGAACAGCCGCTCCAACACCACGATACCGTATGGTGAGAAGGCTGCGCCAACATTGAATCCGACCAAAATGAGTGAAGTCCGGTAAGCCGCGTTGCCGGCAGAGGACGTGCTGACCTTGTTGAAAAGATAAGGCAGGAATGTCCTGAAGGAAAAGCCGCAGATGACGGCGGCGATGCTGGTCTGCAGGACCGTGTTCGATGACGCGATCAAAAACATGCCGACGCTCATGACGGAGAATGAGATCGGCAGCGTATATGTCCGTGTGATCCGGTATACCTTCCCGAAAAGAAAACCGGCTGACATGGCTCCTACCCCGATCAGCGCCAGGATGTTGCTGCCGTCCGTCGCATCGCCGTATCCCAGCGTGGTCATCAAAGTCGTGCCTTTCACAGCGATGGACATGTAGATGATGACGGCTATTACCAGCAGCACGATATAACCAAGGAAGTCCCGTTTGCCGAGAGCGGGCTCACTGTTTTTTGGGACGACCGATGCTTTCATTCCCCCGTCCGCTGCTTTTTCTTTCCCGATATCGTCATACGCGACATTCGGGACGAACAGCAGGAACAGGATGAAGACGGGCAATGCGATCAGATAGACCCAAAAGGAGGTTTGCCAATGGACCTTCAGCAGCTGTCCGACGGCGAAAGTCATAAACATCCCGCTCAACCCCTCAAACGCGCTCTGGTAACCGATCATGGCCGCCCTTTCGTCACCTTCGTAAAAATGGCTGATGATGGCGATGAGGAGCGAATTGAACATGCCTACGCCGAAGCCGAAGAGCGCACGCGATATTAGAATGATCCAAAAATTGTCGATCAGCGCCGGGATGATGCCGGAGACGAGAACGATTGCGATTCCGATCAGGATCGTGCGTTTGTAACCCAAATAACGCGCGAACAGGTTGCTCATCAATACCGAAATAATAATGAACAGGGACGGGATGGTCGACAGCATTTCCACTGTTTGGAGTGGAACATCCGCGAATGTTTTCGCCATGGCCGGAATATTGGCAGCAATGGCCCCTCCAGACACCACGACCAACGAGGCCGAGAGGATGGAAATTTTCAATAGCAGGTCTTTTTTCAAATCGATACCGCCTTTCCGCGACAAAGCACCTCGTAGTTTTGAAATCGCTAACTTGTTAGGCTAAGCATAACACCTGAAGTGAACTCCAGGTCAAGCGTTTTCAAAAAAAAATTTGCAGAAGTGAATTCCTGCGCCGAGCGCCGGAATCGGTGCGCTCCTCCGGCGAGGGTTGCCCCACCGGAGTACAGCGGTATCTTGCGGCCTCTTCTCCTGCGAGCCAGTCCTCGTCGGAGCACAGACTTATAATGTGAGGCGTCCTCCGGCGTAGCCTCCGTTCACCGGAGGAAAAAACCAGTGCGGCGGATCACGTAAGCCACATGTATGAGAGCAGCGAGTATACGAAGATACTCCCTGTTGACTTGCCTCCCAAAGCGAGTAGTATAATTGATATACATACGCTCAACATACCAGGAGGTCCTCCAATGAAAAAAACTTTATACCTGATGCGTCACGGCCAGACCCTTTTCAACGTCCGAAAAAAAATACAGGGGGCCTGCGACTCGCCCTTGACGGAACTCGGCATCCAGCAAGCCGGAATCGCCAGTGCCTACTTTGATGAGATCGACCTCGACCACGCCTACAGTTCAACAGCCGAGCGCGCCTGTGATACGCTGGAAATCGTGACAAGCGAACTGATGCCCTACCAACGCCTGAAAGGCCTGAAGGAAATGCATTTCGGCACCTTCGAAGGCGAGAGCGAAGACCTAAATCCCAAAGACAAAAGCACCTTTTTCGTACAGTATGGCGGAGAAGCCGGGGAAGATGTGAAGGCGCGGATGGTCAAGACCTGCACCGAAATCATGGAACAGGACGACCATCAGAATGTGCTCGCCGTCTCGCACGCTGGCGCCTGCATCCACTTTCTGCGTGCTTGGCAGGATCCCCACGAAGTGATGAAGGACGGCATCACCAACTGCTGCGTCTTCAAGTATGAATACGACGTGGAGGAGAAAACCTTCGCACTGCTGGAAGTCGAACGGCATGGGTTCTAAAGTTTCTTGAAAACAAATCTGGATAAATGAAAAAAGTTAAGGGGGTGCCTCGAAATAATGAGGTTTCCCTTAACTTTTTTGCGCATTTCCTACATTTAATTGGTTGCCGGAGAATCCGAAAAGATGAATAACTTTTTATTATTCATCCTATTCGGCCTCCATTGCCCTGAAAAGATGGATATTTCACGATTATCCATCTAAATCCGCTCGCAAGCTGAATAAAACAGTTCCTAACTCCAGCGAATCTCGTCCTGCAGTTCAAAACTGAAGCGTTTCAAAAGCCAGGCGTCCGCCAAATCGATCCACTTGGCGGCGTTTGGATCGACCAATGTTTTGGCGTTCGCTGTGGCTTGCGTGGCAAGGCTCAATCCATGCGGACCATCCTCGAATACATGGAGTTCAAAAGGAATTTTGTGCTCTGACAAGGCCATGCCCATCCGCAGCGTATGCCCAACCGGGACTAACGCATCCGACGCAGTGGCCCACAAGAACATTGGCGGCGTTTTTTCTGTAACCAACAACGCCGGGCTCACTTCCTTCAGCTTTTTATCACTCGAGGATGCTTCCCCCAGCAGCGACATTGCGGATGCATCGAACAGCAAGGTGGCCATTTCATCCTTTTCTGTCTCTTTCATGAACAAGTAGTCGCTTAACGTATACCCCAAAATGGTAGCGGCTGGGCGAAGTTTTTCTTCCGGCACCTGATAGTGATCGGTCAGGATCGGTTTGTCCCAATAGACCGAATACGTCGCGGCATTGTGCGCGCCTGCCGAAAATCCGCACAGTGCGATCCGATCCGTATCGACCAACCACGCTTCGCTGTTTTCGTGGATCGTCAGCATGGCTTTGCCGATGTCCCGGATTGCGGCAGGAAAGACAGTATGCTCCCGTCTTTCGACTCCTCCAAAAATGGATTCAAAAGGTTCGTGCTTATCCAGATAAACGGAATAGCGCAGCACAAAGGCGTGATAGCCCATCGCCGCAAACCGCATCGCTACGGGTTCGGCTTCCCGATCGGAACAGGAAAGATAGGCGCCGCCAGGACAGATCAGTACGGCCGGGCGGGTTGCGCCGTCCAACAATTCCGGCGAATCCTGCAGGACATAAGTCGTCAATGTGACATCTTCCCGCTCCGGATATAAATTTATCGTTTCAACAATCATTTTTTTGCCTCCTTAATACGTTCTGATGCATATCCCACATTGAATTGATTGCTGGAGGGTGGCCGAAAAGATGAATATCTTTCTGTTATTCATCTTTTTCGTTCCAGATTGCCCCAGAAAGATGAATAAATTTTTATTATTCATCTTTTTCGGGCTCCGGTGCTCTGAAACCATGAATATCTCACTATTATTCATCTTTCCGAGGCCCCCCTCCTTATAAGTTCGTTCCCCACACACCGCAGAACGGATCGACCGGGCTCTTGCCTTGGAATTCGGACTTGCCGATCAATTTATCCACGAGGATTTCGTTCACTGTGTCATTCGCTGAATAGCCGTTGATGTAGGTTTTAATCATCGGCGCATCGAACAGATGATAAGGATTCGCCAAGGATACGAACAGGGTCGGAACATCCTGGACAAACCATGGTGCGTCGGCCGCCATCATACGGATCCAATCGATCCGGCGTGTCGTCTGGTTGCTCGCGGTATCGTAATTCGCGACATAGATGACCAGATCCACTTTCGCCTTCAGATCGTCCACGCCTTCTTCAAAGATTTCATGGAAGTTCAATTGTTCATAATTGAATGTTTCTACCGAAAAGCCGGCTTCACTCAGTTTTCCGATGAAGGAACCTTCGGAGGCCCCGCCATCCTTAAAGCCGCCACTCAAGCGGTCTTCCAGCATATAGACCCGGACACGCGGCGTTTTCTCCGGTGAGATCGGCAACAGATTTTGCGTGTCTTTAACCAAAGTGATGGCTTTGTCCGCGCTCTTTCTTGCCAATTCCAGATGTTCCGGACACCCCACGATGTCCAACGCTTCCGGCGCAGGAATCAGGCTATTGGCTTGTTGTTTATCCGCCAAGCCCATGCTTGCTTTCATCGCCAAAATGCGCGTGACTGCTTCATCCAGCCGCTCCATCGATACGTCGCCGGTGCTTACCGCATCGCGCATCGCCTGGTAATCTTCGTCGATGTTTTTGTTGAACAGGATCATGTCGCAGCCGGCGTTGATCGTTGTCGGAATCGCCTTTTTGCGGGACATCGCGGCATTGTAGCCGATCATCGGCGTCGCATCCGTCACCGCCACGCCGTTGAAGCCCAAGCGCTCGCGCAGCAGGCCGTTCACCAATTCCGTCGACAAGGATGCCGGCAGAATGTCTTTGTCCTCCAAAGCGGGATTGAGCGCTTTGCTGTAGGCAGGCTGGAGGATGTGCCCGATCATGACGGACAAGGCGCCCTCTTCGATCATGGCTTGGTAGACTTTGCCGTAACTTTCATCCCATTCCGGAACGGACAGACTGTTCACGGTGCTCACCAGATGCTGGTCGCGTTCGTCCACGCCGTCGCCCGGGAAGTGCTTGACTGCCGTGGCGATGCCGTTCTCATGCAGGCCCTTCATTTGCTGGCGGGAAAAATCAATCACTTGTTTGACGTCCGATCCGAACGTCCTGACATTCGTGATCGGGTTTTTGAAGTTCATGTCGATGTCCACAATCGGGGAAAACGCCCAGTTGCAGCCGACTGCCTGCGCTTCTCGCCCGGAAACAAAGCCCAACTGATAGGCTTCCTGCTCGTCGGCTGTCGCCGCGACACCCATCGGACGGCCATAATAGGTTCCGTCCGAGCAGATCCCGTTTCCGCCGGCTTCAAGATTGGCCGCCAACAACAACGGGATTTTGCTTTCGTTTTGCAGAACACCGTGCGCCTGTCTGATCGCTTTTGCCGGCATCGGGCGGAACATCATGCCGCCCGGTTGGTATTTCTGCACAAATTCGGTCAATGCCTGATCTTCTGGATTCCCGGCGATCGGGCAGAAAATTTGCCCGATTTTTTCTTCCGTCGTCATCTCGCTTACTGTATTTTCTACCCAAGAAATTTGGTCATCCGTTAAAAAAAACGGCTTTTCTGTTAAACGTACCATCAAATCACACCTTTACTGTTATTCCTTCTTAACGCCTATTATACCGCAGTTCCCGACGCATTAACGCAAGCGCATAGGGTCCATTCTTTTCGCATTCACGACATTTTTTAAGGTATTTGAGCAACACAACGCTTTACAGTTTTGCCAGCGCCTCATTGATTTCTCCAAGGACGCGGTCATTCACAAAATGCTGCACGATCGGAACCGAGGAAAACGTTTCGAACGGGCTATCCAATTGGTTAAGTGCCAGGTCATTACCTTTCAACATCGGCAAGTGTTCGAAAATCACATTGCGTGTCGCTTTGATCGCCAAGAGCTCTTTGTACGTCATCGCAATGGAATAGCTGACCTTGTAGGATTTCAGCGGCATGTAGGTAAACTCATATGCCCCGCCGGCAACCGTAAAGGCTACGCCATCGCCTTTTTGGATGATTTCCGCTTTGGCAATGCCCAGACCCTGCAGTTGTTCGGCGATTTCATCGACTAAGCAGTGCGGGAGCTCGATCGTAGCCGTGCTTTGGGTCGGCACCTCGAAGGCGAAATGCAGTTGCCCGTCTTCCAGGATGCGCCAAGCACTCTTGATTTTTCCTGAGGATGAGTCGTATTCCCCGCTTGCGGCGCCCAGTTGCGCGCTTGGGGCAGGTTTCAGATAAAAATGACGGTAGCCTGCTTGCTCCGAATCGGCTTGAATGCCGAGCACCGAACGATAAAGCCATTCGACGATCGATCCGTAGGCATAATGGTTCAACGAATTCATGTCCGTGCCGCTGATTTTCCCATCCGGCAAGACGGAATTCCAACGCTCCCAGATTGTGGTAGCGCCAAGGTTGACCGCGTACAGCCAGCTCGGATAATCCTCATTCAACAAGATGCTGTAGGCCAGCTCCGTCAAGCCGCTCTTCGTGAGGGCCTCGCAGAGATAAGGCGTTCCGACAAAGCCTGTCTTCAGATGGACATCATCCTCCAACAGTTTCGCTTCGAAATCGGCAATGACGCGGCTCAGGCTTGCTTGCGGGACCAGATCGAAGTAGAGGAACAGGACATAGGCGGTCTGCGTATTCACAGCCAAGCGGCCTTTCGCAGTCAAAAATTCAGCCTGAAGGGCGGCTTTTATGCTTTCCGCCAACGACGTGTACTTTTCGGCATCCGCCGGCTTGCCTAAAGCTGCGGCAGCCTTGGCCGTAAGGGTTGTCGAATAATAATAGTAGACAGAAGCTACCAGTTTCGGATCGGTCCCGCCGATCGGTGCTTTCGGGTTCTTTCCATCCAAGGCCAGCCAATCGCCGAACTGGAAGCCGGTCGTCCAAAGTCTGTTCGAGCCGCTGCGCTCATCTTCGCGGTAGACATATTCCACCCAATCGACCATCGTGGCGTATTGCTCCTTCAACAGCGAGAGGTCGCCGTGCTGTTCATACAGAACCCACGGAATCACAGTCGCTGCATCGCTCCAAGCCGCTGCCCCGGCTCCCATAAAACCGCCTTCCGAATTTTTGGGTTTCAGCATCGGCACGACGAAGGGAATCGATCCATCCAATTGTTCCTGTTCCAGGCGCAAGTCGTGCATAAACTTGCGGTAAAATGCCGGTGTGTACATGTTATAGCTGGCTGTGCGGGCAAAAATCTGCGCATCGCCTGTCCAGCCCATCCGTTCATCCCGTTGCGGGCAATCCGTCGGCACATCCAGGAAATTACCTTTTTGCCCCCAAAGCGCATTTTTGATCAATTGATTCACTTGGGGATTGGCCGTCTCGATTTCCCCGGTCACTTCCAAGTCGCTATGGATCACGTAGCCGATGAAATCGGCCGGATCGACATCTTGATCGAATCCGATCAGTCTTGCGTAGCGGAAGCCATAGAACGTGAAGTGCGGACGGACGATTCTTTCGCTTCCGTCGCTGATGTAAGTGAACTTCGCTTCCGCGGTCCGCAGGTTATCGTTGTAGAAATTGCCATCCTGCAGCTCTTCCCCTACTTCATAGCCGATTTCCGTTCCGGCCGGCCCCTGCGTCTTGAAGGCTATCCAACCGACCATATTCTGTTTGAAATCCAGTATCGTTTCGCCGGCGGGTGACTGGATCACCTCCGGAACCATGCTTTCGACATATTTCAGGGCCGGGCTCAAGCGAGCGGAGAGTTTGTCAGTTGCATCTGGCAACACCGCAACCTTCTGCCATCCCGCAAGGTCTTCCGTGTAAACGGACCAATCGGCAACTTCTTTGCGCGCATCGTACAACTCGCCGTCGTAGATGCTGCTTTTCAGGACTGGGCCCGGTTTCGTCAGCCAGGAATCATCGCTGATGATGGTCTCCGTTGTTCCGTCCGCGTAGGTAAGATGCAGTTCGGAAATCAGCTTCAGTTGATCCCCGTACAGGTTGGTGTAGCCGCCGTCAAAGCCGAAACGGCCTTTGTACCAGCCATCCCCGAGCATGATCCCCAGCGCATTACCGCCGCTTTTCAGACTGTCCGTCACATCGAACGTCTGGTATTGTTGCCAAAAGTCATACGCATGATAACCCGGCAAGAGGTACTCGTCATGCGTCCGCTGACCGTTCATTTCAAATTCGTACAAACCCAATCCGCAGATGTACAAACGCGCATCCACGACTTCTTTTTCCAGCACAAATTGTTTCTTTAAAATCGGCTGTGCTTCTTGATCTTCGCCAGGAGTAATCCATTGCGCTGTCCACGAACCCGACTGCTTCGCTGTCTCAAACCAAGCCGGCTCGCTTTCGGCAAGCCCCCCCGCAGCTGATTGGACGATAACTTTCCAATAGTAGCGCGTTTGGGGAAGCAAGCTGATTTCTGGTTGGAAATCCAACGAGTTGATTTCTTCGAGCCATTCGCTTTCGAACAGGATATCTGCGAAGGCAGCATCAGCCGCTATCACTACTTTCGTTTCCATTCCCGGCTCATTTTTCCCGGACACGATCCAGGACAAGCTCAGCGTATCCAACAAGTAGCCCAGCGGATTTTCCAAATGGTTTGTGCGTAATTTCTGTATGTTCATGATTTGCCTCCGTTTTCATTTTTTCTCGTTCTTGATTTGTTGCGAATGATTGCTGTAATCTAAGCCTTCTTGAATAACAAAAATATGTCTGCTATACTTTTCCAACAACCGCTAATCTAGCTCTGATGGGGAGGATCTAAAAATTATGCCCTACTATATCACGTACGGTGAATTCCAAAAACAAATGACCGATTATTACCGCCAAGCCGGCAAACGCATGCAATTTACCGAGATGACGGACTACCTTTATCGAAAAGGTTTATTGAAACAAACGCTCGAAATACCCAATGTAACCGGCATTTTCGAGAACATGTCGGATGATGAGTTTGAGGAAATCATCGATTCTTTTGTGCTTTTCCTGACGCCACAGATCCCTTCAACGTCCTCAGTCGTCGAAACGGATATCATTCCTCACAAACGGGATGTGTTTGTTATCCGTCATCCCAAGTTCACCCGGCCGAATCCGCATACGCATAACTTTTTTGAAATCAATTACGTCGTGCGGGGCAGCTGCCGGTTCACTTTTGAGGATGAAATATCTACCTTGCAGGAAGGCGAGCTGTGCATCATCGCGCCTTCCTCAAAGCATGATATTTTGATTGATGATGAATCGATTGTGTACACAATCATGCTCCGGAAAAGTTCCTTCGACACGATCTTCTTCTCGTTGTTGTCGGGCAAGGATCTGCTTTCTTACTTTTTCCGCAAAATCCTTCAGGATGATACAAGTCCTAATTTCCTATTATTCAAAACAAATCAGAACGACCAGCTGAAACCGCTTATCCGCAACGCCATGGTCGAATGCCATCGCTATGACAATTACAGCAACAGTTGCTGCATCAATTGGATCAACTTGATGTTCTCTAACTTGCTGCGCAATTACAGCGAGAGCATGCAATTCCATAACTACCACATCGGCACCGATTTTTCGGTCATCCTGCAGTACATTCAGCACCATTACCAGGAGCTGTCGCTGTCCCGATTGGCTGAGGAATTCCATTACAGCGAGCCGTATCTCTCAACAATGATCCGGGAAAACACCGGCTACAATTTTACCGATTTGGTCCGGCGCCTGCGCTTGGCGCATGCGATCGAATATCTGGAGAACTCCAACCTGAAAATCAGCGAAATCGCCACGCAGGTCGGCTACAAGTCAACCGACCATTTTTCGCGCGTGTTCCGTACAACCTATCAGGTCTCCCCGGTGCAGTACCGGAAGCAGCACGCGCACTCCGAGGATACCTTCAATCCATTCATATAAACTTTTGAGATGGGCCGTCTTGCTTCCAAGGCGGCCCGTTTTTTTGCGCGGAGAGATCGGAGCTGGTGCTTTCCTCCGGTGAGCGCCCTTCTCAACGGAGGTGGAGTTCCGGTAATCTTCCCTCCTCCTGTGAGCGAATGCTAGCCGGAGCTGGGCGCGGAATCGGATACTGTCCTCCGACGAACGAGGGCTCTTCGGAGGTGGGAGTTTTGCGCTCGCCTCAGCTCCGGCGAAGCCAACCCTAATCGGAGCTGGTGCTTTCCTCCGGTGAGCGCCCTTCTCAACGGAGGTGGGGTTCCGGTAATCTGCCCTCCTCCTGTGAGCGAATGCTGGCCGGAGCTGGGCGCGGAATCGGATGCTGTCCTCCGTCGAACGAGGGCTCGTCGGAAGTGAGAGATTTATGCGCGAGTCAGCTCCGGCGAAGACAACCCGTCAATAAACCAACATAGGTGCTGCCCCTTTTGGAGACAGCACCCTTTTTTTCTAACAATTACTGTTGATTATGCTTCATGATTGTCTTCGCTGTGGTCGCGGATAAGCTCTTTCATTTCCAGGATATCTGCGCGGTGTTTTTCGACCGGATTGAACTTCAAGGCGATCAACAGGATGCCGCTGATCAAGGCTGGCGCGCCGAAACGCAGGAAGTTGATGGCAAACATTGTGCTCTCTGGTTGGTTGCCGATTTCACCAGCTCTGTAGCCTGCCCAAGCAAGGACAGCCAGAATACCTGAGTTTGTCACGGTATTCCCGCATTTCTGCGCAAATCCTTTGATGGATGAAATAACGCCGTTTGCTGTGATGCCGTCTTTGAATTGTACATAATCGATGGCATCGTTAACCAATACGTTGACTAGTGCATTCGACATCGATGCCACGGATGTAGCAATGAAAGTGATTACATAAAGCAACATCATACTTCTGCTGCCGACGAAGAACAGCGTCACATAGCAGATGATCGCTGCAATTTGCGTGACAAACAATGTTCTTTGGGCTGTCTTAAAGATGCGCATGCAGATCGGCATCAAGACAACCATCGAAACCAAGGCACCCATCGAAACGACCAGCATGTAGATGGAGATCAGATCCGGACGGCCCAAGTAATACATGACATAGAATACGGAACTGGCAAACATCAAGCCGTATCCCATTGAAGCCATGATCCAAACAACCACGAATGGCGACAGTTCTTTGTGGCGCAGTATTTTTTTCAAATCTTGCGTGAGCGGCGTATCGCTTAAAGGAGCGATATATTTTTCTTTCGCTGTAGCAAACAATCCCCAGAACGAGATGCAGGAGATCAATCCCAGAATGATCATCAAGGGAATATAGCCGTTCGATATTCCGAACGCCCCTTCGAAGAACGCTTTCATTTGTGGGGTGAATGATGCACCGATCGTGAACATGACCGCTGTCGATCCTGCTCCCATCATGATGACTTTGTTTCTTTGATCATCTGTCTTTACATGCGCAGGCAAGACGGCCATTTGCGGCATGGTGTACATTGTGACCGTCATACCGTAGCCGATATACGTCAACAGCACGTAGATGATTTTTCCGTTTGTCGAAAAGTCAGGATTCAACCAAATCAGTGTCCCGAAAATAGTCAACAGGATCGGTGCAACCACAAAGTACGGACGATAGCGACCCCATTTTGATTTGGTACGGTCGGCGATGACGCCCATCATCGGGTCATTGATCGCATCCCATAAAGTCGCAACAAACATGATCATGGATGCTGCAGCTGCCGGGATCATCATTGTGTCCGTCATGTAAACTGAGAAATAACTTCCGATAATAGCTGCTATCAACATAGCGGTTCCACTGACTGACGTAGCGTGCGACCAGGCGAATAAGTTGCTGACTTTTTCTTTCGGCGCATTTGTTGCTGTTTCTACCAACACTGTTCTTTCTGTCTTTTCTGCCATAAAGTATCACTCCTTTTTTTCTATCAAGCTTGATAATCACATTATATAAAACCGCTTACCAAACGACCATGTTATTATTTACTGATAATCCGACATTTTTTAATATAGGCCATTTTATTTTAGAAAGGGTTTACTTTGTTGTTTTAAAAACTTTTTACGTGTGAAAAGTTTTTATTTGAAATAAAAAATAAGGCGCAGCCGATATATCTTCAGCGCGCCTTCCCCATTAAATGAATGATAGATGGATTGTTTCCGAAAGGGTGTCCCTGGAATTGCCGCCCACAAAAAACGTGAATTCTCCAGCCTCCAACACATAATCCATTTTCTGATCGTAGTAGCCCAATTTTTCGAAAGGCACTTCAAATTCCACCGTAATCGATTCCCCCGGCTGAAGCAAGACCTTCTTATAGGCTTTCAACTGCTTGACCGGCCGCGCCCGTTTGGCCACAATGTCCTGCACGTAGCATTGGACGATTTCTTCGCCTGCACGCGCACCGCTGTTCGTGACGGTCACCGTGAGCCGGACCGCATCTTCTGCTTTTTCAACTTGCAGGCCGCTGTATGAAAATATCGTGTAGCTCAAGCCATAGCCGAACGGATACACGGGTTCAAGCGGTGTGTCCAAATATTTTGAAGTGAATTTGGATTTTCCGCCCGGACGTCCGGTGGAAATGTGATCATAATACAGCGGGCATTGTCCCGTTGCGAACGGAAAGGTCGTGGTCAATTTTGCGCTCGGATTTACGACACCATAGAGAATATCCAAAATTGCGTTCCCGGCTTCGATTCCGGGATGCCAAGCCTCAAGGATGGCCGGCACCTGTTCCGCAATGGTCGGGATCGCCAGTGGCCTGCCGTTGAACAGCACGGCGACAACCGGTTTCCCTGTCCGAAGCAGCGTTTCTGCGAGCTCCAATTGGATGGCCGGCAATGAGATGTCCGCCTTGCTTGCGGCTTCCCCGCTCTCTTCTTTTTGCTCGCCGATGGCCAAAATCACCACGTCCGCCTTCTCAACTAACTGATTGATCTCATCCATCGCCACGATTCCGTCGACGATGCCGGGATGGTAGGCATAAGAAATCTCCTGCGCATCCATGGCTTGAATCAGACTGACGCAGTCACTTTCCTGAACTCCGATTGCCCAAGCGCCCGTCATCTGGCCCGGATCGTTTGCAAGCGCGCCGAAGACGGCGATTTTTTGCTGCGGATTCAACGGCAAAATGCCTTCATTTTTAAGCAGCACCATCGATTTGGTTGCCGCTTCGCGGGCAAGCTCGCGATATTCCGGCTTCACCAATGTCGCCTTTTCTTTTTCTTCATCCGTCCGGTAAGGATGTTCAAATAAGCCCAATTCAGCTTTAAGCTTTAGGATGCGGTAAACGGCTTGGTCCAATAAATCTACTGCGAGTTCTCCGGCTTCGATCAGTCCGGCAAGATTTTCAGCGTAGACGTTCGAAGTCATGTCCATATCAATCCCTACCTGCAGCGCTTCTTTGGCGGCCGCTTGTCGATCCGCTGCGACGCCATGGTTGACGCATTCAGCGATGGCATTCGCATCGCTCACCGTGATGCCGTCGAAGCCCCATTCGTCCCGCAAAACATCCCGCAGCAGCCACTCGTTCACGGTGCACGGCACGCCGTTCAGATCGTTGAAAGCAGGCATGACCGCACGCGCTCCGGCATCGATGCAGGCTTTGTAGGCTGGCAGATACTCTTCCCACAAACGCTGCATGGACATATCCACCCGATTGTAATCCTTGCCTGCTTCACCGGCTCCATACGCCGCAAAGTGCTTCAGGCAGGCTGCCATCGCGTCCGCTTGCGACAGGTCCTCGCCTTGAAATCCTCTGACCTTGGCCGCACCATAGTCGCCGTTCAACAAGGTGTCCTCGCCGGCTCCCTCACTGACACGTCCCCAGCGGGCATCTTTCGCGACGTCAACCATCGGGGCGAACGTCATGTGAATGCCCGCCGCTGTCGCTTCTTCCGCAGACATTCTGGCCGTTTTTTGCCACAGTTCGGGTTCCCACGCGCAACTTTCAGCCAACGGGATCGGCGTCCCGGTCCGAAATCCATGGATCACATCATAGCCGAACAGCAAGGGAATCCCCAAGCGGCTTTCTTCTACGGCGATTTTCTGGAGCCGGTTAGCTGTCGCCGCATTCCCGACGCCATTGTACGAACCAATTTTTCCGGCACGAAGATCATCTTCATGGAAATCTTTTTCGGCGGTGCTCATCAGTCTGCCGAATTCTTCCTGACTGACCCTCCCATCGAACATCATATCCAGCAGTTCCTCGAAGCTGACCTCGAAGGCACCGACTAAAGAAGGGCCGCATTGCTGCAGCTGTCCGATTTTTTCTTCCAAGGTCATTTCGCCAATCAACGCTTCGATCCTTTGCGTCTGTACATCCATCATCGTTGCCATTCTCCTTCCGGTTCGAAGCCCTCGTAAATGAAGGTCTCGAAATCCGCATACTTTTCCTTCGTTTGTCCGTTTCCGGAAGCAAACATGCCGATATAGGCACCGACAAAGCCGCCCGCTGTTTCCGAACCCAGGAAGGATCCGTCCACCTCATCCGCAACCGACTCAAGGTTTTCTGCGGTTGTTCCTGCAGAGAAGCTGAAGCGCGAGCCATTTCCTTTCACTTGCAGAATAAAGTCCGATTGATTCGAAGCCGCAGCAACTTCGCCCAACTGCGCTTCGGTGAAGTGCTGGATGCCGGCTTGATCATAATGTGAAATAACTAGGATACAGCGCACGACCGGATTGCCCGCTTGGTCTTTCGTGATTTCCAAACGCAATTGGTTGGCGTCATTCTGCAGGATAATGATGCCCGCCGTCTCGTTTTCCTCCGGTGAAAAGTGGACAGTGACAGTTGCCTGGAAATCCAGGTGCTGCTGGCGTCTGCCGACAAAGCTGACGTTCTCTTTTGTTTTGCCGATCTTTGCTATGCGGCTGAAGACGCTCCCGTCCGTATTGTCGAATTCCCATGGGACCAACGCGTTCTTCAACAATTTCAACCGCAGACGGCCCGCTTCCACCTTGGCGAAGTCTTCATGGGGCGTGCCCAAAAAGTTCCAATCAAATCCCAGTTCCCGTTCGAAAGTTTCAACAATAGGTCCCTTGAAATCATTGCTGGCGCGCCCAACCGGTTGCCAGCTCGGCAGGCCCGGGGAGGGATAGGTCCACTCCACTTTGCCTGTGCCTTTGCTGACGACGGGCCAGCCGTCTTCCCACTCGACTGGAACAAGGAAGGTTTCGCGGCCCATCAGTTTATGTTTGCCCTCACTCAACCTTGAACCGAGGCAAACCATATACCAAGCGCCATTCGGCAATTCAACCAAATCCCCATGGCCCACATTCCAGATCGGAAAGCCTTTCCCGAGGTGGCGATGGGTCAGGATCGGATTTCCTTGATGATTTTCATATTCCCCGAAAATCGATTGGCTGCGGCTGATCGTGACTGCGTGGAAATGTTCGGTTCCGCCTTCGGCAATCATCAAATAGTAATAGCCATCCTTCTTGTACAAATGCGGACCTTCCGGGGCTTCGGCGTTTACCTGAGCCCCGGTCCCGATGATGTGGCGCTCGCCTACCAACTCGAAAGTGGCCAGATCGATTTCGGAGCACCAGATGCCTTGCCTGGACCCTGCTTCATCATCGAAACGAGTCGTACCTGTGTAATAGCACTTCCCGTCATCATCCCAGAACAAGGAAGGATCGATGCCGTCCGCACCTTGGATGATGTGCATGTCCGACCAGGGTCCGGCAGGATTGGTGGCGGTGACGACAAAATTGACGACACCCATGCTCATATTGGTCGTAATCAGATAAAACGTGCCGTCATGGTAACGGATGGTCGGGGCAAAAATGCCTGCAGAGATCATTTCATGCGTCAGCGGCAACTGTTCGGGGCGATCTAGCACGTGCCCGATCTGTTCCCACTGCTCCAAATCTTTGCTGTGGAAGATCGGCACGCCCGGAAAATAACTGAAGCTGGAAGTGACGAGATAGAAATCATCCCCGACCCGGCAGATCGAAGGATCCGGGAAAAAACCCGGCAGAATCGGATTCCGGATCATAGCTTCACGCTTTCCGAAACGCGCAAAGTTTGACGATCCGATTCCAAATCAGCCAACGCCAGTTCCAGCGTTTCCGCAGCGCCGTTCTCTGCAGTGAGGGTCAAGACGACGTTTTCCGCATCGGCTGTCTTTTTGAGGATGATCATCGCACGGCCAAGGAATGTCTGCGTAATATTCTTTTCGGGATTGGATTCCGGTTTCGGATTGCCGCTGCCGAAGCCGACAAGCTCCGCGTCACCGGAAACCGCCAAGCGGATCGTCTGATCGGTATCCGCGGCAACCGTTCCTGCCGCGTCACGATAGGCAACCGGGACAAAGATGAGTTCATCCAGGATTTCCTCCGCGCCAAAGACAAACTTGCAGTCTTCGCCGGCAGTCGTCAAGTCCATCCGGCCGATTTCGAGACCGTTTTCGTAAGCGACAGCTATCAGGGTGCCTGGCTCATAAGTGGTTTCGAAAAGCGCGCGGTAGCCTACCGCTTTGCCGGAAGCTTGTTTGCCTAACGATTCCCCGTTGCGGAACAGTTCGATTTCCGTACCCGGCGCATACACTTCCACAATCACCGGGTTCCACTCGCAGCCGCTCCATGTCCAACTCGACACGTTATCGCTCATGATCCACGGCGTTTTGATCAAATGTTGGCCGTATCGGTTAGGATTTTGGACGGTAATATACGGATTTTTCCTAAGTCCAAAGACGATTTCGCGGAAATACGAGAGCGGGCGGCGGATTCCGGTGATGTCGAAATCCCCGACATAAGCCAATTGACAAGGGAATTTCGCGCCAAAGCCGCCTTCACCCCATTGATAAGCAGGCACTCCGACACCAGCTTCACCCAGGTAATCCCAGCCGGTCCAGGTGAAATCGCCGATCACTTGTGGCAGTTTTTCAACCAAGGCCCAGTTGCGGGCGATCTCAGGCGGATACGTTTCGCTGCCGACCATGACGCGGTTCGGATAGGCTTTGCTGTCCCCTTCGTAACGCGCAGTCATGTAGTTGTAACCCGCGATATCCATCGGGCTGCAGGCCATTTCCAAACGTTCCGAGATGGCCGGGTGCACAACGATATCGTCCAGATGGCCGTCCATCAGCGTCATGAAGTCATTGACGTTGCCTTCGATTTCGCCTGACTGCTGCAGGTCGGAAACAACATCGCTTACGATCTGATCGACCTTGTCGCCGGCCGCAAAGACGCCGTTGATGCCAGCCAAGGTGAAGCGGGTGTCATCCAACGATTTGATCTTCGCACACAGTTCGTGGCAGACTTTCGAGCCATGCGGGGTCCCGATTTCCGGTATTTCATTGCCGACCGAATAAAGGATGACTGCTGGATGATTGAAATCCTTGCGGACCATCGCTGTGACATCTTTTTCCCACCATTCCTGGAAATAAAGGCCGTAATCGTAGTCGGATTTCATCCGGTTCCACATGTCGAATGTTTCGTCCATCACGTACATGCCCAAAAGGTCGCAGGCACGCAGCATCGCAGGCGCCATCGGGTGATGGGACATCCGGACTGCATTGAAACCAGCTTCCTTGAGCCGTTTGATTTGGCGGAATTGGGCATCCTCGTAAGTGGCTGCACCAAGCAGACCGCTGTCGTGATGGATGCAGGCGCCACGGAGTTTCACTGTTTCCCCGTTCACACGCAGACCGCGCTTCGCATCCACCTGCAATGTCCGGATGCCGAAAGTTGTCTCCGCTTCGTCAGTTAATTTCCCATCAACGTACAGATTGCTTTCGCATGTATACAGGCTCGGATTTTCATCCGACCAGCGATTAGGGCTGTCCACGGTCACGCGCTGTTTGATGATCCGTTCCTCTTGCTCAAACAACACAAAAGGCGAGCGTTCTTTCGCCACTTCATTGCCTTCCGCATCGCGAATCACGGTTTCCAACACAACTCGGCTTGGTGCATACTTCCGTGTCTTCACTTCTGTTGCAATGTCCAATACCGCCAATGTTTCATCGGCTTCTGTCGTTTTGATCTGGATTCCTTCCGGCACCAGATGCGTCACATCCGAAACCAACAGGTAGACATCCCGATAGATACCTCCGCCCGAATACCAGCGGCTGTTTGTCATCGCGCCATTGCGGACTTGGACACGGATTTCATTTTCTTCTCCGTAGCGGAGAAAATCATTCAGCGGCACATAAAAAGTTGAATACCCGAACATATTTTTACCGGCCAACTCGCCGTTTATGTACACCATGGCGTTCATATACACACCTTCAAACTTCAGGATGACCGTCTTTTCCTTGTAATCAACCGGCGCATGGAGCGTCTTCACATAGTTATAAAATCCGCCGTCGTAATATCCTGTGTTACCGCCGTTCAGACTGTCCGCATGTGCCTTCTTTTCGAACATCGCATCATGCGGCACCGTGATTTCCTTGGCCGTCTCCGGCACGTTCCATACCAACGCAAAGGAGTCCTTGTTCTCCCAGAATTTCCACTTGTCATTAAATTTTTTCTCTATCATTTCATCCACCCTCTCCGGTATGCGCTTCCATTTGTGGGTGTCCCCACTCTCACTTTACAGTTTAATCATATCCCGCAATAGATTCCATGCCATTTGATAGTGTATATCCGACATTTTTTAAGGTATCCGCGAGTGCCTACCCTAATAGGAGCTGGCACTTCCTCCGGTGAGTGCCCTTCTCAACGGAGGTGCGGTTCCGGTGATACGCTCTCCTCCTGTGAGAGAATGTTGGCCGGAGCTGGGTGCGTGGACGGATGCTGTCCTCCGGCGAACAGGGGCTCGTCGGAGGGGAGAGATTTCCGCTCGCGTCAGCTCCTGCGAAGCCAACCCTGATCGGAGAATGGCATAAAAATAGACTTGCCGCCTGGCAAGTCCACTTTTATTGTTCTCTGCGAGGAGCTTTTTCGCTCATCGCGCAGCGAGTGATCCGTTACTTTTTGCTGTTCGCCCATGCTTCCTGCAACACGGTAAGCGACAGGTCAGCTGTGCTCGGCAGTACGCGGTCCGCCAAAGCCAAAACCTGTTCATCGCCAACCGCAACCGCAACGATGCCGGCAGCTTTGATGGCCTCAACGCCGGAAGCCGCATCTTCTACTCCTACACAGTCAGCCGGGTCAGCGCCCGCAAGCTTGGCACCCTCCAGAAAAATATCCGGAGCCGGTTTGCCAGCCTTAACAGTCGCCGGATCGACGATGCCGTCAAAGTAAGCACGCACCTGCAATAGATCAAGAATTCCCGGAGCATTCTTGCTTGCGGAGGTCACGATCATTTTGATGCCGGCAGCCTTCAGTTCCTCCAACAGCGGAATGATGCCCGGCAAAATGTCATCCGGCGTCATTTCCTTAATCAATTCCAAGTACTGGGCATTCTTTTTGACGCATAATTCATCTTTTTCGGCTGAGGAATATTTATCCGCAACTCCGCCTTGCGCCAATATGCGCTCCAGCGAATCGATGCGGCTTACCCCTTTCAACTCCTCGTTGAATGCTTCATCCACTTCAATGCCCAACTCCGCTCCCAAGTCGCGCCAAGCCAAAAAATGAAATTTCGCCGTATCGGTGATCACACCATCCAAATCAAATAGTACCGCTTTCATATCCCCATCCCTTTCGTCTGCATTTCTGCCTCTGTTGCCTTAAGCTTAAAATTAGTTCAAAGGATACGCAAGAAATAGGGCGTTGTCAACGGACACCTTAGGGAGTCAATTATTTTACAATCAGATATTCAACTGGCCGCCAACCGCCCTTCCCCGTTCATCCGATTCGAAAATGATTTCGTTATCATTTGCGAATCGGATGTTCCTCAGAGCCCATTCCTACGCCAAAAAGCTACCTCTATTAAGATATGTCATCTATTTACATCCAATCCAAAAAAACGGAAACTGATCCTTCTGCAGCAAGTCCGAAAACACCAGACTCACCATCGACAATCAATCGCCGCCGTAAATCGATAAATATATTTACATAATCACAACCGCCAAATCCTGCCTTCAGCTGTTACGCAACCCGATAGATTTCCGCTCCGAACGGCGCTGTCGCCATGACCGCGGAGTTTTACTTGCTCACCAAATTTTTTTTACTCCACTCGCCCATACTATTCAGAATAGGGATAAAACTTTGGCCTAAAGGTGTTAAGGAATATTCTACTTTGGGCGGAACTTCTTTATAGACTTCTCTGTGAACCATCTGGTCTTCTTCCAGTTCCCTCAATTGCCTTGTTAAGATCCCTTTTGAAATATTCGGCAACAACCGTTGAAGTTCATTAAACCGTCTCGTCTGCGTACTTAGATTCCATAATATGATGATTTTCCATTTCCCTGCAATGATGTCTTGCGTTTGCGTAACGGGGCAAACCTCTATTTGATCCCCTGCAGGTTCACCAAACCGACTTCTTGCCATAATAAATGCCTCCCGTTCTCAATGGTACTGTTTTTGTGACTAGGTCATAAAAAAGTGCCTACTTCCAAAAATCTGTCTATTACTATACTATTAGATTACATTAAATAAGTAAACAAAAGAATTGGAGAGATGCAATATGAAATTATTAGTAACGGGAGCAACAGGGAAATTCGGCACGAAAGTTGTAGAAACGCTGTTGAAGACTGTACCAGCCAGTCAACTGGCCGTCAGTGTTCGTAACCCGGAAAAAGCGGAAGAATTAAGGGCTCGTGGAGTGGAAGTCCGACAAGGGGATTTTGATCATCCGGAAACATTGGATGCTGCTTTTGCAGGTGTTGATCGTTTATTGCTCGTTTCTGCGGATGGGGATAACGAAACAAGAATTCGTCAGCACGCCAATGCAGTAGCTGCGGCAGAACGCGCCGGCGTCGGTTTCATCGCTTATACCAGTTTAGCGAATGCAAAAGAAAGTAAAAACTTATTCGCTCCAACGCATCAGGCTACGGAAGCAGCCATTTTGAAAACAGGTATCGCCTACTCTTTCTTGCGCAACAACTGGTACTTGGAGAATGAAATTTCAAGTATTCAAGGTGTCTTGGCAGGCGCTCCATGGGTCACCTCAGCAGAAAGCGGCAAGGTAGGCTGGGCACTTCAACAAGATTATGCAGAGGCTGCGGCTGCTGTACTTTCCGGTGACGGGCACGAAAATACAATCTACGAGCTTTCTGGCAAGGTATTGACTCAGGAAGAAATAGCCGCAGCTCTCGGAATTGTATTGGGCAAAGAAGTAACTGTACAACAAGTCGATGACGTTACCTATGCTGATATTATGCAGGATGCTGGTGTGCCGGATTTCGTTATCCCTATCCTTGTTGAAATCCAAAAAAGCATTCGAGTGGGCTCCCTGGATGTTGAGAGCAACGATTTCGAAAAACTCCTTGGTCGTCCAGCAACACCGATCCATGAGGGTTTGAGCCAAATCGTAAATGAAATTACGCAAAATTAATTATTGCATTGAGCCGTAAAAATGAGGTCCTTTGTTCCCAGTGATTGACTGGGAACAAAGGACCTCATTGCTTTTTATAGTAGAGTCTGCGGTAGCGTACTTATCCAACAATGATATTGCAGATTACGCAACCCGATAGATTTCCGCCCCGAACGGCATCAATGCCAACTTGGCGTGCTTGAAGTGCTGCAACCCGAATGGAATGCCTACGATTGTCATGCAGAAGATGACACCCATAATGACTTCTTCGGCTGCCAATGCCAAACCGCCCAACACCATCCAGATAATGTTGAATATAAACGATGTGCCGCTTTCGCTGATGCGGATTTCCCTGCCGAACGGCACTGCCGCCATCACCGCGAACTTGAAGCATTGCATACCGATAGGAATCCCGACGATGGTCAGGCACCATAGGATTCCGATAACGATCCAAGAAATAAAACTGATGAAACCACCCAAAACAAACCAAATCAAATTCATTAAGAAATTCATGATCCTCAACCTCTCTTTCCCTTACATTATAATCCCTACTGCGCACAATGGCATCGGTCCAAGTACTGAATTTTGTAAGCTCAAAACATAAAAAAACATCGAAATCCCCCAATAATATCGAGAAATTCCAATGTCTTTTTCCAATTTATTATTTTATTAATTTCAATATTTTCGGTTACTTATAAGCAATTTCTAAATCTTTTATTTGTATATTACTAACATGCTTAAAATTATGGGTGATATTTTCAAAAACTTGGCCATGAATATTAATATCTGCACTAACATTAGGCGGCAATTCCACAGACAAAGTAACTTCATCAGCAACAATTTCCCAACTAACTTTAATCGGTCCCCAAATTGAATTAAATTGACCATCGGCGTATCGCAATCCTGAAGTGAAGTCCGGTTTAATAATGACGTTTTTAAACCCAACTCCTCTTTGATCAATTCCCAAAATCGTTCTAAACAAATATTCACCAACACATCCGAAAGCAAAGTGATTCATTGAATCGGCTTTAGGCACACCATTCTCTGAATACGCATCCCAGACTTCCCATATTGTTGTAGCACCCATTTTTATTTCATAGAGCCAAGAAGGACATTTATCTTGGAATAAAAGTCGATGAGCTAGTTCAAGTTCATCCAATTTTTGTAAAACGGGTAAAAGATACGGAACTGAAAGGAAACCGGTATCCAAACAATCACCATTTTTAGCAATCAGTTCTTTCAAACGGGCAATGCTGTTATTCTTTAAATTTTCAGGAATAGTTTCTGTGGCTAATGCTAAAATATATACTCCTTGATAATCACTTGTCATTGTCCCATCTGGATTCATGTACTCTTGAACGTAGGCAGCTTTCACTTTTTGATTTAATTCTCGATAGTATTTTTGCTCTTTTAATTTTCCTACTACTTCACAAATTTTACTCATTAAGTCAGTAGTCATCACCACCATTAATGTTGCTACTTCATTTCCAGTAATGCTGGCACTCTCTTGACCCACACTTGGCATTAACCAATCCCCAAATTGAAAATCGGTATTCCACAAGTATTTTTGGTAGGCCTGTTTTTCTGGAGTCATTTCATTATAGGTTTCTGGTAGAAGGCTCAATCTATTCTCAACAGATTTTATGTAACGAAACATCATATCATAGCAGTCCTCTAAAATTTTGATGTCACCATAGAATTCATACAAACGCCAAGGCACAATAATTGCTGCATCAGACCAGCCGGCAGTATTTACTGCATCTTCGCCATCTGGTTTCATATAGTCATGCGATGGCGGACAAGGAATAACTTGAGGAATTTGTCCGTCTGCCTGCTGCTCAATCTTCATATCTTCTAGCCAATGCCATAAAAATTGTTCAACATCCATTTCATAACAGGCAGTTGGAGCATAAACTTGCATGTCTCCAGTCCACCCAGTTCGTTCACGTTGCGGACAATCTGTGGGAATGCTAATCATATTTCCTTCTTGAGAACGAACAATATTTTCTTGTAATTTGTTTAGTCGCTCATCAGAGGTTCGGAAAAATCCTGTACGCTTCATTGGTGTGACGATGACATGAATCAAATAATGTTCTGGATCACAATCCATCGCACCTTCAATTTTCACATACCTAAATCCATGAAAAGTTAAACTTGCTTTCCACGAGTGTGCACCGTCTTGTCCGCTCTGATAATAATCTTTTTGCTCTTTATTTTGCCCTAGAATGTTTTGAAGGAAATTTCCATTTTCATCTAAAGTTTCACTATGTTCAAGCGAAACAATATTATTTTTTGCCAATAAAATATTATTAAACGATGTATAACCGACAATCACTTCTCTAGCATCCAAAACTAACTCACCTTTTGGAGTTCGTATAATGGTTGGTCGAATCGTTCTACTTTCAATAATTTCTGGAATTGTTTGCAATGTTAATTCTGAATAACCATATTTCTTTATTACAGGTTTTTCCCAACGAGAATCATCAAATCCTGCTTCTAGCCAGTTTTGCAATTCATCTGCCTGCTTATAATATTCTCCTACATATAAGTCAGCATATTTTTGAGGACCTTGATCTGTCCACTTAAAAGAGTCACCTGTGAAAATACTACTTTTAGAACCATCGGAAAAGTTTAATTTCAATTCAGAAATAATTGAATTCTCCGTTCCATATTGTTGTCCTACTCCTATATATTCAATTTTCCCAGTATACCATCCATCTGCTAAAACTAAACCGATTACATTTTTTCCTACATTCAAATAGTTCGTGACTGAAGCTACTTGATAGTCAATGTGTTTTTGATATGAAGTGTATCCTGGAGCAAAAAGTGACGAAACCTTGTGATTGTTAATCCAAACTTCATAAATGCCACGTGCACTCATATAAATTAATGCTTCCATAGGCAACTGCTTAAGTTCAAATTCTTTTCTGAAATAAATCGGTGCATCTAGTCTTTCAATCGGATCTTTTTCAAATTTTTTCACTTCCCAAGCTTTCTTCTTATCAATTAATGGTTTTCTTATCCGTTCCGGTTCAATCCATTGCGCTTGCCAATCACTAATTTGGGAAAAAAAATCAGGTCCTTCGGCTGTTAGTAAGCTCCCATTACTCAGTTCAATCGTAAGATTCCAAAATAATCTTTTTTCAGATGGAAACCCGGGTGCCAAGATATTATGTCGCTCTTCTGAAATAACCTTCTCACTATCCCAAAGTAAATTATTTTGAGAATCATATACCTCAATTTGATATGATACTTGATCTATTACGCCTACTAATTTCCAAGAAAAACGCACATCAATGCCAGAAACAACACTTAAATCGTATAATTTTGTCATCATAAATCTCCTTTAATTTCTAGTTTGTTACGGGCTTCTAAATCATCGCGCTCAGTCCAATCAAAATGAACATTTTACTACCGGCGTTAACACTACCTTTTCCATATAAAAACACCCTCTCTTTTTGTATGCGCTTCACTTACACATATAGTAAATTGTCTGGCTTAATAAAAATTGTAAAAAAACCATATAAAGTCAGTAAAAATTTGCTATAGGGAGACTAAATGTATATTTTTCTTTCAGCGAAACTAGAGCAATTTATGCCTGGACGAAAAATATCCAAGCAACATGTAGCAACAAAAAAATAGCCGGATACTCGCAAAAAATGCATAGTATACGGCTATTTAGGATGCGCACCAAATGGAGTGCTGTTTTGTTTATATTTCGGGCTTATGTTGTTTTAACCATTTGTTCGGTGGCAGACCAACTAATTTAACAAAATTTTTATTCATATGACTAGAATCAAAATAACCGACTTTCTGACTGATTTCTGTTAACGTATAATCTGTATGTTGCATTAAATACTTAGCTTCATCTAAACGTGCTATTTCAACAATTTGCTTGAAATTTTGCCCTGTATTCTTCTTTATCAATTTGCTTAAGTACGCTTCACTATATGAAAATATATCAGATAGTTCTTTCAAAGTGACACTATTATAATTCACCTTAATAAAGTTCAAGATTGGATGAATAAATGCCGCTGCATTTTTTTCAGAATTATCGATAACGGTTTCAGGAGTGAAACAGCGACTTAGTTCAATAAAAATTTCGTTCACATAGGCTCCAATCAAGTCCTCAAAAAATAATTTTTTATTTGTAAATTCATGAAATGATTGCACCATGCGATTCATAATTTTCTCGTGGCCATTCGTTTTAAACAATAAATAAGGTGTTGCATTATTTGCAACAGAAATATTTTTAAAAAAATATCCAATCATATCACTACGCGTTAAAATATGAGAAAAGTACTGACTAAAGCTTTCCTCATGTAACAATACATTAAAGATGACATCATTATCATTTACAGCTAACATTGCATGAACTGTAGAGGGTGCCATAAAACAAAAATCCCCTTTATTCATTACGATTGCTTTTCCATTAATAAAATTTGTACAAGATCCATTTAAAACATAAATCAATTCAACAAAATCATGATTGTGAAGAATTGGATAAGAGTATCTTCCATGAAGTGATAAAAAAATATTTGTCTGAGAATAGATTTTATTAGGCGTAATTGTTAGACCTGTACCATTCTTAGTTGTATCTCGATAAAATGCCCGTAAGTCTTCTATTTGTGTATTTGTTGATACCAAGCGATAATATTCTTCATAACTCATAGGAGCGGTGTACAATTCTCTGTTTCTATCAGACAAATACATTTCTTTATTTTTTCTCTCGATCTCATTTAAATGAAACTCTTCTGATTTCACCCTACACACCTCAATAATTTAGCTGTCTTTTATTCATAGTCTAGCATAAATTTTAACGTAGTATATTTATTTTTGATGCACTGGCCCCTTGGGAAGAAGCTCGTTTTTTAATAACAAAAAAATCCCCACAATCGCATGCATTACGCGATTTATGGGGATTTCTCGGTTTAACCATGACAAGAACGGTCAACCAAGATATTATTTCTTGATATTAATAAGTCAAGCCTGGGTTGAAGAATCCGACCAAAACGCCGACAAAGGCAATGACTACCAATATCAACATGACTTTGATTGGTGACATATTCTTTTTGGAAAGCAAATACCAGCAACCTACTACAAACAGAGCAGTCAATAATCCAGGGTATACTGAATCGAATTTATCTTGCAGTGTCAAGAGGCTATTGCCATCCGATCCAACCAACACGAACGATGTTTTAACACTTACCCAAGTAGCAGCAACGGCCCCAATGACCATTCCGCCTAATAAAGTAATCGATTCACGTAATGCCAAACCTTGTGGTCCTACCAAGAAATCTACAGCTTTACCACCTACTTCAAATCCTTTGAAGTAAAGAAATTTCATTCCCAAGTAGGCAATGATGTTCCACACGATTATGTAGAAGATTGCGCCTAACGGTGAACCATCAGTAGATAATCCCAGTGCGATACCTAATAGAATCGGAATCAACGTTCCAACTATAAGCGAATCACCGATACCTGCCAAAGGTCCCATCAAACCAGCACGTAAACCATTGATTGTTTCATCATCAACATCCGCTGCCCCATTGGCACGAGCGACTTCCAACCCAGCTGTAATACCGACTACCACTGTACCGATTTGTGGCTCCGTATTGAAGAAGGCAGTATAGGTTTTCATCGATCTTTCTTGATCTTCTTTTTTATCATAAAGTTCTTCAACGATTGGCAACATCGAACATAGATATCCAAATGTTTGCATATGTTCTTGGGAGAAACATGTCAGGTTTCCGTAATACCAATTGTGGAAAGATTTATTTAATGTTTTTTTGCTTAATTCCTTAGCCATCTTAAATGTCCTCCTCTTCGTCGCCGCTCACTGATACCATTCTTTGCAATGACAGCAGTTTGATACGATAGTTGATTAATGCAAACATAGCCGCAACCACTGTCGCTGAAACTAAGTTGATCCCTAATGACGCAGCCAAAGTGAAGCCAAAGAAGAAGGGAATAAAGTCTACTGCTTTCGTAACGATTTGTTTCAATAGAATCGCAATACCGACGCAAGGAAGCAAGGATCCGACTGTGAATAAGGTTTTCATTGCCAAACCATCCATTGGTAAGGTTGTTTTGATTACCTCTACAACGTCAGCTCCCAATTTACACATGATCAAGGTTGGAATAAATGAGAAGAAGAAATGGGAAATCCAAGGTAAGCCCATGTTGACTGTATATAACTTATGGAATTCGCCTTTTTCCACCGCTTTCCAACCGATGTGTTGCCATGCTAGGTTAGCTGTTGCAGTTCCGTAAAATAATACGGTACCCAAAGTCCCGACCATCGTACCGAATGATGTAGCTAATGCTGCACCTTCAATGCTAAGCGCCGTCAAACCATAGCTTTTTAAAGCTACCATCGCAAGCGGAATACCGATATAACTGACTGCCCGAACGTCAGCTGAAACTGTTCCACCAGGAGTGACCAAGGCGATGTACACGATTTGCATTGCTGCGCCGACTAAAATACCCGTTTGGATATCTCCTAAAATAATACCTGAAACTAAACCACCGATTAAAGGACGACCTAATGTATAATTTCCGAATGATGTACCACCTAAACCAGGCATACTTGATAAGCAGGCGAACAGCCCTAGCATAGCTGCTTGAATCCAACTAATTGTCATAATTTCTTCTCCCCTTTTGTTTTTTTATTTAAAACCAAATTTGCTTCTGAAGTTTTCCCATGTTCCGATTGAAACATCAGGCAGTAAGGCAAATTTAATTTTATAACCAGCTTGATACATCGCTTCAAAAGCCTCTGCTTCTGCTTGTGTAATCGATTGGTTATTCCCCAATTTCGTAGCACCCTCACGGTCATTGCACGGACCTACGATCACAGTATCGATTCCGGGTTTGAATTTTTGATCCACCAAAATCTTTTTCATGTCCAAAGGATCTTTGGTAATCAGGAAATATCGATCTTTACTGTCCAATACTTTTTGATTTTTTTGTTGCCATTCCTCATTGGTCCAAATGAACGTTTTTAAACCGCTGGCACTCTTATAGGCCGCTTTTAGAACGTCGCTCTGAGCCGCCTTATCATTCACAGCTACCAACCCGTCACAAGGGAACTCTTTTGCCCAACGCGTACATGTTTGCCCGTGAATCATACGATCATCAATCCGAATAAATGATACTGTCATTTTTCTTTCCCCCTCTAAATTTCGTCGTCTTCTTCTGGTTGTTCTAATTTGAATTCTTGCAAAGCTTCTTTCGCTTCAGATACGACCGTAGCAGTAAAAGTTTCTTTATCTAAGCTGTCTTTCATCAAAACTGCCGTTAAAGCCAATGGCAAGTTCATGCCGCCGATAGTGATTGTATTGGCAAGTTTGCCTTCATCCGCTAAAACATTCAATGAAGTTGTCAAAGGTGAACCGCCTACAATATCAGCAAGCAAGATGATTTCATCATCCCCGGTCACAGCTTGAATGCCTTCCTTGAACATCAAAGCAAACTCATCCGCTGTTTTCCCGTCAGGCAATCCAACCGCGATCACATCATCCCGTTTTCCAGCCAGCATATCCAACGATGTCTTTAAGCCCGTTGCAAAATCGCCGTGGCTTACCAGAACCACATATTTCAAATTATTTTCCTCCTTCGCGTATATCAATTAACCTCTAAAGAATAACACCCATCGAAGCGCTTGCATCGTGTCGCGTGTCAACACATTCATGTGACATTTGACATGAAATAATAGAAAAATCGTTTGGCTGCAGCATCGTTCGGTCCGGGATCCGGGTCTGGCGGTGCGGTTCCCCGCCAAATGGATTTTGGCGAGCCATCTCGCGTTGCCCTTGGACATTTTGCCCCGCCCAAGGGGTTTTGGCGGGTTATCTCGCGTTGCCCCTGGACATTTTGCCCCGCCAAAGGGGTTTTGGCGGGGAATCTCTGCGCATAAATTCAATTCCCATACAAAAAAGAGGCTGTATCAAAGCCAGAAGATCCCGTTCTGGTTCTGATAAAGCCTCCTATTCATGTTGCAGTATACAGCGGATTAATCGGACTTAACAGACCGCATCCTCCGAGTGACATTTGTCATTCCGCTTATTTCAATTGATTGTCAATTTCTCTTTCGATGTCGACCAGCTCATCCTCGATCCGATTTTCATTCAATGCATTCGTGATCAGATAATCGCATCTTTCGATGACATTGTTGTACTTTTTGAATTTCGGTTCGATCACCGCGTTTTCGATGATATCATCCAACACATCTTGTTTTAAGGAATAATTGCTCATGGCATCCTGATCCAGCAATGCTTTAGTGCTGTCGCTGGCCATCACACTCTTCAAAGCGGAAGCCCCTTGAGAATTTTCAAATAATTCCTGTTGAATTTCTTGGTCAATCGTTAAGGTTTCCAGAAACTCAAACGCCAATTGCCGCTGCGTCGTTTTGGAATTTATGGAGATTAAAGATGTGGCTATTTGAGAAGTCTTCTGATTAGCTGTTGTCCCCGGCATCGCCAAGCAACTCCACTTGAAAGTGGAATATTTACTGACGCGATAAGGATAAGGTTGATAGGTGCGGTATTGGGCAAACGTCAACGGGCAAAAAGCGACATTGCCTTTATCGAAGTCCTCCGACGATACTTGATAGCCTTTATTCAGATCCTTCAGTTTTTGAACATAGGATAAGGCTTCTCTTACATCGCTTTGATTCAGATTACTCGATGCACCCTCCTCATCAAACAAGCTGATGCCGTAACCGTTGACCGCATCTTGCCATTTGAAACCATAGGAGCCGTATTGATCAATCGTGCCATCACCATCCGTATCCTTCGTCACTTGTGCGCATATTTGATAAAATTCTTCGATCGTCCAATTGCCCTCAGGTATGGCGATGCCTTCCTTTTCCAATAGATCGCGATTGACGCACATCATGGTCGGGTTGATCTCATAGGGTAAAGCATATTGCGTATTTTGGTAACTGCCAGAACTCAGAGCGCTTTCATAGAAAATATCAGTGCTTACTTTGTTGTCTCTAATCAGATCATCCAACGGCATTAATGCTCCTAAAGAAGATAACTTATTAAAGTCTTCGGCCAATACCATAAAAACATCCGGTTGCTCCCCGCTGGCGATGTTGGAAGCTAACCAGGCTGAATAATCTTGTTTTAAAATGCCGCTCTTATATTCTATCGTTACATTAGGATGTTCCTTTTCGAATTTTTCGATGGCGTCATCGATCACTTTATAACTTTCCGCATTGTAGACATCCCAATTGCTGCCGGTGAACATCCCTAGCGTAATCGTGATTTCCCTGCGAGAGCTGACAAACAGATAGATCATCAACAGAACGCAGCCTATCAAAGCGAGGAATACCTTTTTCATCTTAGTCATGCTCATTACCGAAATCTTTTGTGGTTTGACCCGTTTGGACTGCCCAAATGGCCAGTTGGGTTCGATCCCTTAAATCCAATTTTGACAAAATGGTGCTGAGATAATTGCGGACCGTCCCCTCCGACAGGAATAGCTTTTGCGATATTTCTTTATTGGATAGGCCGAATCCCACTTGTTGAATGACCTTCATTTCACGGTTTGAGATATCTGCAACATTTTTTTCATCCACTTGGATCGCATAATTGCTGGTCGCCATTTGAGAGAATTTTTTGAATACTTTAGTGGCGATATCCGGGTTGATCATGGCGCCCCCATTGACGACGGTCAGAATGGCTTGGTGCAGACCGTCCATGCTGACCCCTTTCAACAGATAACCGCTGGCCCCATATTTCAAAGCACTGAAGACAAATTCATTGTCATCAAAAGTAGTCAGGATAATGATTTTGATGTCAGGATATTGTTCCTTAACCATCTTCGTGCAGTAGACACCATCCATCTTAGGCATCCTGATGTCCATCAAAATAAGATCCGGACGGCATTTCTTGATGCTTTCCAGCACTTCAAACCCATCAGCTACGGTTGAGACAACTTCAATATCCGGTTTGGTCGATAAAACAATTTCCAGAGATTGTCTTATCAACTCTTGATCATCGGCAATCATTACTTTAATCATAATTTATTCCCCTTTCGATCGGTATTTCTATAGCAGTTCTGAACCCATTCTCGCCAGAAAATCTGACCGTACCATTTAAAATAGCTACGCGTTCACACATCTGCTTTAACCCATAACCACATTTGATATTTTCACAACCCGTGCCATTATCCTGAATGATGATGACATATTCATCATCGTAGACGAACATATTTATCTCAATCTCCGTGGCGTGCCCATGCCGCAAAGAATTGGTGATGGATTCCTGGATCATCCTGAAAATGATATCTTCTTTTGTATTATCAATATCAACATTATCCCATTTGTAATGCAAATCTATTTTCAGATTCGACACACCTGCATATTCGGCGATCATTTTGGTTAACCCATCTTTTAGCGTGCTGTCTTCCAAAACGCCCGGGCGCAATTTATATAAGGAACGCCGCACATCCTTGATGCCCACCCTGACAACATCACTGACCAGCAGCAATTGCTGTTTCGTTTTTTCTGGATCGATATCAATGATGGCAATGCAGGCATCCAAGCCCGCAGAAATCCCTGTCAAAGCATGGCCCAGCGTATCGTGTATTTCTCTGGAAATCCTTTTCCGTTCATTGTCTTCACCGATTTTCTCAGTCAGATTGGCATAGTTCTTCAATTCGACATTTACGCGTGAAACCATCGCTAGTTGTTCTCCAAACCGCTGTTTTTCTCTTTGTTGGACAAATAAGGACGCCGCCAGAAAAGAAATGAAGCCGACGATATTCAGCGAGGCAAGGATATTTCTGAAAAACAATAGTAACGTTCTGGTTCCGCTGGGATAAAAATTAATATAGGTTTCAATCGACGGCATTCTGACAATGAGTGAAAGAATGGCATAATCAGAGATGATCAGCAGGCCAAAGCTGATGATCAGCAGTGCCGGCCAATATTTGATATTTTTTGTATTGTACAAAATATCAGCAAACACCAACAACACGATGCCATTGTAACTGCCGTTCAAAACGATTATCAACGTTATCATTACTACAACTTCCAGATAGATCAGCCAATAAACGATATAACTGTCTTTCGTGCGGAAATACATACTCGCCAGTAATATCAAAAACAATAGGATTGCTTCAAAAAAAATCTTTTCCGGCGCCGGAGGGACATAAGACAGGTTTTCCAAAAAAGCAGAGGCATACCCATGGGCCTGCAAGTATTTAGTCGAAAGCAAAAAGATGGAGGCATTAAACAATACGATAATAAAATTCAGTAGCAATAAAGAATTATGAATATAAGCTATATGCTTCGTTCCTAAATTTTTCATTATTGCCACCCCGAAATATCATATTCACTGATGTTGTCCTTGGTTATTAAGGTAACCGGCACAACAATCGACTTTTCATATTGTTCATCATCAACAATTTCATAGGCTGCCTCAATCGCTTTTGCCCCCATCGTGGTAGGCGATTGTGCTGCAGTTCCCTGGACTTCATCACTGTCAATCAATAGTTTTTTCATATCCGGTGAACCATCCACGCCATAGACCAGTACTTCATGATTGATTTGTTTATCTTTTATTGCCGCCAAAGCACCCAATGCGCTAGGATCGTTTAAAGCCATGACAACGTCGAAATCGATTTTTTTATCAATGATTTCCATCATTACGGGCATCGCAACTTCCGTTTGGCCCAAACACTCTTCACTTGCAACAACCGTGTAATTATCATTATCTTTGATAGTATCCAGAAAACCGTTGATCCGATCCACAGAGGATAAAGCAGCGCTGTGCTTCAAAAGCACTATCTTTGCTGAAGCCAGATTGCGCATCATATCCTTGGCGCATTGCACGCCAGCATCATAATTATTGGATAAAACAGTCGTATCGGCAATGGTGTCATCATCCAGCTGCGCATCAATGACAATAATCCTGATGCCTTTTTCTTTGGCTTTTTTCAAAGAATCATTCACTTTCGAATAATCAACCGGGTTGATGATCAATACATCAATCCCCATCTCGATCAAGTCATTGATTTGTTCGTTTTGTTTCTCGACATCCAAAGCAGGATCACGGGTATACAAGATATCGCCACGATCATTGATCTGTTTTTCTATTTCATCTGTTATGGCTTTGTAGAAACTGTTGTTCATGGTCATATAAGTGGCGCCAAAAACAATTTTGTCACTGTCATATCTGACAAATTTATAATTATAATAGATGGATGAAACCGCGATGACACAAACAGAGACAATTATAACCATCATTTTGCTTACATTTCGCACCCTATCATCACTCTCCCACCTCACAGTCTATATACTTTTGTCACATATGTAAATTGACAAAAGTAATTAATTTATGCAGGCGCTTTCTGAAAATCCTGACAAAATCATTCTCGGAGTACATATGAGGCACTCGTGGCCATTCTCCAAAACAAAAACAGCAAGCCCCTAGTTTCCGATAGATGTCGAAAATTAGGGGCTTACTGTTTTGAATAATTTAGCTGTAGAGAATCCACTTTGCCTAACGAAAAATAGTGTTGATTTAGATTTAACCGATATGTTAACTTTTCTCAGGCGGGCTATTTTTTTATTCAAAGCTTTCAATTCTTAATCTAAAATAGGTCTGGCCTTCTTTGTGAGAAATAATATGGATGACTTTCTATAAAATCAATCGCTTCAGACTCACTCAACACTTCAGTTGTCCTATCTTCAAATCGTTCATTTTCCTTACCGTCAAAGAATTTGCCTGTAGTAATTTTCGTCACCTCAATACTCCCAAAGGATACACTCATCTCCTTTTGATGACTATTTTTCCCGTAGCCACTATATGGTTCATATGTATGACTTACACCATCAAATTCTCCTGCTTTAAGGGCATCTAAAACTTTGTCTCTTTTCATTTTGTCGTTCCTATCTGCTACTGATGCAGCTAATAATTATTATTTGCGTACCACTAGAACTGATCAAACTTCTTCTTCCAAAAGGAAAATGAGTATTGTTCTTATCAAGCTGTAACTCCTCGTTGCATCCATTTAAATGACTCATAATCCAAATTTACTCTCCCGTAATTGAATATTTACAAAACAAAAATAAGCACAGAACATGAAAACCGCATTATCGACCAACGGCAATTGAACTAAGATGTATTTGTTTTTGCATTAATTCCTATACAAGCTGGCCTGCACGGGTTCCGGAAGTTTTCCTAAGAAGTAATCCTCGATGACATCCCAGAATTTTTCTGTATAATTTCGAAGCTTTTCGTCTTTGGTTGCGCCTTCCTTCTCCATTTTAAAAAGATAGGTCAACAGTTCAACGCTGATATTGTGCCGTTCATGAACGCTTTTCAAAATCAGGTTGTTGTATTTTTGAGGGGCCTTAATAACTTTTTCTAATTGATATATGCTGTTTATGCGGATATAGATTTGCGGGGAATTTCCACTTATGATTTCATATGACAATGCTCCCGCTGCTTCCGCAACACCCAACAATACCTGCTCCAGCTCTAGCTGCTCATTCTTGTTGCTTCGTTGTGCGTAAAAAACGAGCTTGTCATCATACTTATCAGCAAATTTTTCCCCATAGAATAAGCCATTTATTATTCTTTTCATTTGGTCAAAGTAGGTCATATAATGCGTAGTTACATTATATAGGTCACCGCGCTCATCACGAGCCTTTATGTATCCGGCATTCTTTATTTTGCTGACTTGTATAAGTGAATTCAGGAGTACACTACTCAAACCTAGTGCTTCAAATCTGTTTTGAATACCCAGTTTAGTTTGTAAAAATTCACTGATCATCTTTTCATTAAAATACGTTTTAGAATAGACTTTCCCTCTTAAAAATTCTTCAAGGGCAGCCAACACAATGTTTATGCTAGCAATAACCGTTTGGACATCATTCTTCAAATAATTGATTTCTACGCCCATGGCAGGACTGATTTCTTTAAGAATCTTTTGATCCTTTAATTCCTCCACCTCCGCGTACATTTTATATTTGAATTGCGGAAAAGACAGGGATGGATATCTGTCTTCCCATAATTGTTTGAAGTTCATCTGACAAATCGAATCATAATAGTCAGTATCAAGTTGCTTTTCTTCCTTAAAATACTTTTTCAGTTTTGATGACTCCAATAATTTTTTTCCTTTTTTTGAGAGAAAGACAAGCTCATTCCCATACATGGCTCTAGGCCTGGCAACAAACGGTGCATAGCTCAATTTTTTCGTGGATTCAAAATCTTTTTCAATCATCAATAACGTTATTTTCAACTTATTGTCGATATCCGAATCCTCTAATTCATTCTGATTGAATATGTATTTGAAGTCATCCGCACTAACCACGATATTTCTATTTTTCTTTTGCTCATAAAGAGACACTATCTTTCTCATTACTTCAATTAATTGCTGTTTCTTTATAGTGGACATACCGTGTAATCTTTTTACTTCTGTGAAATCTTGAGGCAAAAAATCGAACCAAGCATAACCTTCAGGCAAGCTTCTGGCAGCTCGTCCTATTTCTTGGATGTAATCTATGACATTGCCGGTAGGTGCATAATGATACACATTGTGGATGTCAGGTATATCGATCCCCATTCCGAATGCTTTAGTAGCCAGCATGACTTTAGCGTCACCATCTTTAAATTCCTTTAGGCTCTCTTTTTTCTCATGTTTGTCCAGGCTGCCATAATAAAGCGCCGTCTTTTCCGCAATCGATGAATAATTCTGCCTTAAATGACTGTTGAACATGTTCAACGTTCTGACAGTCGGAAAATAGACAAGAGTTTTTTCATTTTTCCGATCAAAGCTCTTTAAACGTTTGCCCATTATTTCAAATTTAGTTTTTATGTATTCTCGGGAATATTTTGTAAACTCTTTTTGCGATGACTGCACACACATGAGAATATCATCGCGTTTCACATAACCGAAATAAGCGATTGGATTGACCATATTCAAGCTATCCCTTGTTTCTAAGTACATGTCTTCTTTACCGCCGTATATTGCAGTTGCAGTAAATGTCACGATGGGGAAAGTCTGCTTTTTCCTCATTTTTGCCAAGTAAGATCCCATATACCAGTAATCTGCACGGAACGATTTGCCCCAAGTCGTTACAATATGAGCCTCATCCACAACCAACAATCCTACTCTTCGTTGTCCAATGAGCATCCCGATATCCGAGCGACTCTGCAAAGTCTCCGTTGATATATACAGAATGTCTACCGTACCGGCTTGAACTCCCGAAATAATCTCTTCTTTTTCCATTTGGGATAAGTTTGAGTGGATCGTTTTAGCATTGCTTATATTTCGCAACTCCATACTTTTTACTTGATCATCCATCAAGCCGATCAAAGGTGAGATTACGATTGTTAAAAAACCGTTGCCTTTAAACTTGTTGGCTAAGTACAGTGCTGGTATTTGAAACATGACAGACTTTCCGGATCCAGTGGAAGAAGTAACATATACGTCTCGAAAACTTCGACCTTGGATAGAATTTTCCGATTGCTCAATGATATCATCAATAATCTGAGCTTGAGACACTTCAATTGTTTCTTTTCCCATTGTCTCAATGTCCTTGTACATCTTTAATTCTTTAAAAGAGTCGTACCCCCAATAGGCCTTCAAAATTTCTTTGTATTCATTTTCGCGCTCGATTGTTCTTGAGTTTAATTGTTTCGTAGCCAAAAATATCTGGTATTCATCCCCAGCAATGTACTGCATGATTGCGATCCGCTCATCGTAGTTGTTGGGCAAGCTCCCTCTTTCATCAGCAAAAAATATCCTGATTTTCTTAGCTATATTTCCATTCTCCATTTTTTCGGTAAAATGAAGAAATTCATCTTCGCTATCGCCTACCTCAAATGAATATAGCTCCTCCTCACTCAAATAATCATTGATGATAGGGACGACTTTCAAATTGCTTTTGTCGATGAATGGAATGATTTTATTGAAATCTATTTTTGGAGCTTCATAGGTCACGTAATATTTTTCATTCGAGGCATTATAGTAGATTTTCCCATAGTAGATCGAAACGGCATTCAATTTTTCTTCCTGCGATGCAGAAATTTCCTCATCATCATTGTGATAAATCTCTTCATAAACCGCGAATATATCAGTCAACGTATTTTGATAGGGATATAATTTATTGTACAGATTATTCTCAATGCATTCACATTCAAAAAAATCATAGAGCGTATCTTGAGCCGTCATGAATTCTTCGTATGTGCACCAATAGTAGTCTGATTCTGCAGCAGTTGCTTTAAGCACTATATCTACTGTCATTTTCGCTTTGTTTTCAAGTAATATTTCTAGGTTCTCATAGACAGGAAACTGAAACAACTTATTACTTAAAGCCTCAATCTGCGAGATGTCGAAACCTTTCAAAACATAGATTATTTTCTTATTTGAGGCCTTTTGATCAGCAGCATAATCAAGCAGTGTCTGGTCTGTTAAAGTTTGAATCACAAATAATCCCCCTTCGTAGCTATTAAGTAGTTCATTTTTTTCCTTATTTTCTTCAGAGCCTTCGACTCAATCTGGCGAATGCGTTCCCTAGTCAAGCCAAATTTTCCACCAATTTTCTCTAGAGTATTTTCTTCCTCGCCATCAAGGCCAAGTCTCATTTTTACTACACTGCATTCTGTCTCAGTCAAAGTATCAACTAGCAAGTTGTTGATTGATGCTGCTACTGCTTTATTGATAGCTAATTCTTCAGGCGCTCTCAGTAATTCGTTATCTGAATCATCAGATAAAACTGCATGCCTATTCTGAAGCAAATCTAATAAAGCAGTATCCCCGTCCTCACCTACAGCTTTATCAGTACTAGCCATATTTCGGTACTGATATTCATAAGTCTTCAGTTTCAAGTACTCCTCTTTACTCATCTCTAGAACAGCACAAATTTCCTCAATAGAATAGTTTGGATATTTGATCTGAAACTCACTCTCAACGCGCTTTAATTTATTCAAACGCTCGCCTAAATGTACAGGGAGTCGAATCATGTAACCATAATCCATAATATCCCTAGCTATGCTTTGCCTTATCCAGTTGGATGCATACGTGGAAAACTCAAAACCCATGTCAGGATCGAATCTCTCAATAGCTTTAAGCAGGCCTATATTCCCTGATATCATCAGGTCTTCCTCCGTTAAACTGATTGAAGTGTTGTGTCGCTTGTACCTCTGCACAATTTTCCATACCAAACGTTGATTATTTTCTACGATTGCTTCCTTCAAAACATCTTGGTTATCCTGTTGATAGTCACGTATCATTTCTTTATTGAACCTAAAGTCACTTAAATCAGCATTCTGTTGCATGCTCGTGGAAAACTCTTCGGACTCCAAAAAATCATCAAGATCAAAGTCATCATCCCACGCCGGAGTGTCCGTAAGTGTCTTACTTGGCTTATTCTCCACCGAATTGATAGCGCTTGCATTCACTTGGACAAACGAAGCTTCCCCTCCATGTTTATGGTCTATACGGCTTAAGGTTTTTGTTGGCCAATTGCAGGAAAATCCATTCAAATTTAGTAGCTTTTTTAATTTTTCCTTATCCTGATACAGAGCAGAATATGCCGATATATCATCTAAAATATGGTGTTCTTCAATCTTCATGTAAAATTGTTGAATGCTTTCAGGTATCACTTTGTCTGGGAAAATAGTGGTTAGTTGTTCAGCTAATTGACTATCCATTCCTATCACCTTCATTCAATTAATTTAATCAAAACTTGAAAAATATTGGGTCTATACTTATTTTTCTGAATAATAAAAAGCTGTGAAAATAATGTTAATTTGATTATATCAATAAATATCTACTTATAAAATAAATAAATTCAATATGCAACATTTATTTTACAAAAAAGCGGAAATAATTCAATAATCCGAGCTTTCCCTCCGATTACAAAATTATTCCCGCAATCAGAATAACCACTCCTAGTTTTATGCTTAATAGTTTTTAAACCGCAGACGATACCGCTTTGCGTTGAGTCCGGCGAAGGCGCTCATTCGTATTTGGTGTTGCCCCGCGAATTCCGCGTAGTGCGCTCTTTAGCAGGTCAAGATGGAGGAATACCTTCTTGAGCAGATTGGCTGTCGCAAATGCATCATCAAGGTTTAGCTCTTCTCGGCTCGTGTGCTCATTTTGATAGCCAACCGATAGATTTACACTTTGGATCCCTTGTTGTGCCCAAATGCGTGTGTCACTACTCCCGCCTAATGTTGATTCCCAACGTTTTTCTTCACCTAAATTTCCGATGAGTGCGAGCATCTCTCCGAATAGTTCGTCGCAAAAACCGATTCCGCGTGTGCCAGTAACGACATCGCCTCTTCCTCTACGGTCCACTACTAAGGCAGCTTGGATGTCCTCCAAAAATTCTGAAGACACCGATTTTGCACCGCATAATCCGACTTCTTCCTCAACCGTGAAGGCAATCTTCACTTTAACAGGAGCGCGAAATTCCATCCGTTGTAACTGTTTCAAGGTGTGCAGAATAACGCCTATTCCGGCTCTGTCGTCCGCACCCAGAATACCGGTGCTGGAAGTCCAGACAGGACCGCACTTCAGTATTTCTCTCCCGACCTCTATTTCATCCACTACATCCAAATGACCGTTCAGCATAATCGTCAAGGAAGGTTCTCTGCTACCTCTCCCGAAGGTGACCTCAGCCAAAACATTCCCATAATCGTCAACTGTCATTTCATCAGTTAATTTCGCTAGTTTCTTCATCACATGGTTGCGGATGACAGATTCATATCCACTTACACCAGGAATTTCGAGCAGTTCTTCAACGACATTTTCAAACACTGCTCTCTCAAGGTGCTCAGTAGAGATTGCATTCAGCTTTTCTGATAGCCCGTTCAGCAAGCTGAAAAAGCCTAAAAACTCTTCTCTTTCCTTTAGGATGACAATTGTCTTGCGCGCTAACTTAACTCTATATTCGAGTCCAACCTCCGCCATCAACAAAGCAGCTCTTTCCGTATCATTCTCTGTTGCAAATACGATATTCGGTATGCGTTCGCCTTCTCCATCACAGCTCATGATTGTCTTGCAGCCCAGGCGATTTAATTGTCTTACCAAACCACTGATGTACAGATCCAACATCTCCAAAGAAACGCTGTTCTCTTCATCGAAATAGCCGCACATTTCGGTTCTGCCTCTACCCCCGACAGCACAATGGGTAAGCCATACTTTTTCGTTCCAAAAAGTATCTCCAACTGTCAGAAGTCTTCCTTGCCATTCATGACGCCAATTACTTTTGTTAAGGACTTTCTTCAGGAATTCTACGTTCAATTCTGATTCATTGCGAAAATCTAGCGTGCTGCTATCCACCTGAGAAAAAATAAAACCTTGTTCCACTAATAACGCATCCATTGATTTAACCACTTCAATCACAACCTCTCTCTTTTATGTCTTAATTATAGAAAATGGGTGTGAAGGGGTTGTCACAATTTTTATGATGGTTTTATTTGTATAACAAGGAGGCTTCTTCCGAACGACAAATGATCATATATGGCACTTTTTTATTGTAATAATAGCCACTGGGATATGGCGATTTACTAGTACTGATGACATCTAATTCCGGATCCAAGCTGGAGATAAGACGCTTTTCCTTACTGATGGCTGTCCTTAATCTGTCATTCGTTACAAAAGGACTGTTGGATAGTTCCTCAAAGCAGTTCTGCATATTATGCTCATTACCAGGATTGTTTTGCGAAGTAAACCGTAGCAGATATACTAGTTGCTTTGCTTTGAATTCACTGCGGAAAAGTTGCTCCTCTTGATTGAAAGCTACCTTGCTGTTGACACCATCAAACCAAACAATCAAGGTATCTTCTGGACGCTCTTCTTTATGGAAATAGCCCATTGCATCTTCATATGAAATATACTGACTTCCTTTATCGGTGAGCAGTTCGTACTCCTGATCCGTAAGGTCTAAACCCAGAACTGATATAAAATCCTTAATTCCGTAGGAAGTATAGTTCGGAAGGACAGGATATTTTTTACTGGTTGCAGAAAATTCTAACTCATCATTCAAATTATCGACTTCGTGCAAATAACACGTCATTAAATACAATCTGGCGTAGTAGGTTTCTCGATTCGATAAACAAAAGATAGGTTCATCATGAATTGTATTTTCAAGTGCCGCATTAAAATATTGAATAGCTTTTTTATAATCATTCATACGATAATATATAAACGCTAATCGGTATGCCGCCATGCCAGAAAAAGTGCCTCTTTCAATGCTTTTTCAGCCTCTAACCTACTGCCTTGCCCACGAGACTTCATTTCTGAACCGTGATTGAGGAGTAACTTGGATAACTTACGTTTAACATCAGTAGTATCTATATCAATGTCATTCGAGGACTTGCCACCATTAATCTTAGGATTCTTCAATTCACGCGAGACTCGTAAGACCTTCTTGTGTAATTCGATTTCGCGCCAATAGCCATCTTCATTACCATTGACGTCATCTTCTCTTATCAGTTCCATTCTATGCATTTCAACCAATAATTCTTCCAAACTCATTTCACTGAATCGTAAATTTCTGGCCATCTATTCCGCTCCAATCATATAAAGTTACTTAACTGGCGAAACAACAAATACTCAACTAAATAGTCTTGGTTTAATACACGTGATGTATAACTTTTTTCGTGCACATTTACAATATTAGATATTACTCTTTGGCCGTAAACTTTCTATAAAAGTTTATTTTCTATAATCCCCTCATTTGAAATGGAATACACATAAGTCTTATCAACAATATGTTTCAAGTCTTCCATATATTCTTCACTAAATACATAGTTTGCATGATTCGTTAGTATAATGAATCGTTCTTCGCCATTGTATCGTTCGCTGTAGAAGTCCACTAGGGATAAATTATCAAAGTTTTTTACTATTTTACGGCCATTGGCTTTTTCATATTGTACAATCATCTCAATATAATCTTCTGCTATAACGCGCATAGAACTTCCATTTGGGATCAGTTCAAACTGAGCTATTTTTTTAGGTGGCATCATTGTAATAGTTCGTTGTCGATTGAGTAATTCAACTCGGCTTTGTTTTTGGATTTCAACATCAATAAGCTGGGAATTCATTTGATTAATAAGAATGGAGTTCCGATTATCAATGTTGTTCAATTGATATTGAACTAATTTTTCATATATGTCATTGTACTGAGATTCAAATGAATTTATGAGATAATCATGCAATTTATTGAGTTGGTTTGATCTCATTAACTCTAACTGACGCTTCTCTTCTAAACTGGATTGCAAAACCTCTTTTTTAAAGATATGGTCATCAGTTATTGGCATTTCTGTAATACTATCTGGAAATCTATCTAAAGCTAACCAGTAGGGACTTATTCCAAGGATGGAACCATCTTGTCGTTCACCAAGAATAATCAGCTTATTTTGAAGTTCTTTACCCGTTCCATCTTGTAATTTCACTTGATACACACTCAGTTCCAGCTTTTCCGGAACAGTATATGTTAACAGGTACCTTTTAAAGGCGGCGAAATCATTATTGGCCTCTAGCAATTGATTTGCTAATGTCACTAAAGGATGTTCGCTGTCTATTAGTTTTATCTCCTCATTTATATAATCACTGAACCCCGTATAATGGTACGATCCATCTAACTTAAGCTGCCTCGTATATTTATCTCTTATCATTTTAGGAAAACGATCAACGCGATGGAATCTATCATTTTGTGCATGAAAAACTTTCACATTATTTTTATTGAACGCATAATTTATGTACGGTACCAGTAATCGATTTGAAATTTTGTTTATTTCTACCTCATATTGCTCTTGTTTTAATTTACCTACATCAACAGTATCTTCACTCAATTGCAATTCCTGCATGCTATTTAATAATTTCTTGTGTTCATCGCTTATGCTTCTATCCATCTTAGACACGATTTCCTCAAGATTTTCCCGATGGAGTATCGCATCTCTCATTAAATCTGCCAGAGTTTGCTCTCCGTCCAATAGTTCTCCCATAAAGTTATAAACCAAATCATTACCTAGATCCAGCTTCATAGTTTCTAGCTTTTCCAGCAACTTACTCATCACATAGCCTTCGCGTGTACCGTTAGCTACTAGGTTGAAAACAAAGACCTCGTTTTTCTGACCAATACGATGTATACGTCCCATCCTCTGCTCTAATCTATTTGGATTCCACGGAATATCATAATTGATCATTTGATTACAAAATTGTAAGTTAATCGATTCTCCTCCCGCATCTGTTGCCAGCATTATTTGCGCAGTTGTTTTGAACAACTCTACTTGTTTACGCCTTTCCTCCATTGAATAACTGCCTACAATTTTGGCAATCGGACGTACACGTTCAGATAGTTTTTCTGACAGAAAATTCAAAGTGTCTACTGACTCCGTAAAGATCAATATTTTTTCTCCAGTATATACCAATCCATCTACACCAAATAGCATTTGCTCAAGTTCGAGATATTTTTTCTCAATGCCATATTGCTTCAAATCTGCGGTCATTTTAATCAGATGTTCTAACTCACCAATTTCATCATTTAAAGCATCGATATCTATTTCATCGATGGATAATTCCAGTTCATGATCCAGCGTATCTTCAGCATTATCAACTTCTTCATTCAGGCTATCTTGGTAATAGTTTTCAACCTGATCAGCATATTTTTTTCTTCTTTCTTCAGTATCACTAAGGAGCTCAGTTAAGCGGCCTCTTCTTCGAATTAAGGATTTATGAATAGCTTCAACAGAAGAACTCATGCGTCTTTGCATCAGCATCATCGCAAAAGCCGTGCTATTTTTCCCCGCATTGATTGCACGATTAAAATGTTGTCGAACATAATCAGTTACAGCATCATAAAGTTCCATTTCTTCATCAGTCAGTGTATACAGAACTGTCTTTGTTGTTCGCTTTGCAAATATTGGTGTGCCATCAAAATTGACCATCGATTCTTTTAGACGTCGAATAATATATGGATTACTCTTATCTCTAAGTGTTTCTTCAGGTAACAGATGATTAAATAAATCTGAATCAATAAGTTTCATTAACAAACGGTAATTTTCAGCATTCCCTTTATGTGGCGTAGCCGTTAATAGCAAACAATTTTCAGATTTAGATAGTAAACTTTCACCCAAGTTATATAATTTAGTTTTGTTTGTCTTTGGCTTAACTTTTCCATATGTATAAGCAGCCATTTTATGCGCTTCATCAACGACAACCAGATCAAAAGATGCTTCAAGAATCAAATGCTTAATGTCTTCACGGCTAGCCCAATACATAGAAACTAAACAACAATCATTTTCTATGAATGGATTGGTGTTGCCATATTCGCCCAACGTTGCTCGATTAATTATTTTAAAAGGTTCTTGAAATTTTTGCTCCAATTCTTCTTGCCACTGTACTAAGACTATTGGAGGAACTAATATTAAAACCCGTTTAATGCTCTCTCTTGCTTTCAACTCTTTAATGAGCATTCCGGACATAATGGTCTTTCCGGCACCTGGATCATCCGCTAATAAATAGCGTACATTTGGTGACTGAAGCATCTTTCTATATACCGCTTCAATTTGATGAGGTAGAGGCATAATTTGCTGATTCCCTATCGCTCTTTTCTGCGAATGTTTGCCTTCTAGGTTTAACATCAAATGTAGAAAGCGGCTTTGAATGGATTTACCCGTCGTCTGATTATCTGTTTCCTCGGCGGTACTGATAACGGATATAGAATGTAATTCACCTTGTGTAAATAATCGTTCATAGTATTGATTCGTTTGGCATCCAATACCTTCCAACAATAAGTACTCATCACCAAAAGAGTCTATTTTTTTCACTTCAATGGCTTCCGGAAAGAAAGGGCCTTTGATAATATCATTGATATTCATTTACTGACCTCCTATGGAAAAACCCTTACTCATATGAATAAGGGTTTTTGGGATTCCGTTCAATTAATGTATCTCGTATATTATTAATGATAGTAAAGCGCTTGGTGTCTATGTCTCCAGCAGTAATGTGATAATCGAAGGGGAAAAATAACGCACTTGCGTTTACCATTTCGACGCTGACTGTATTTGTGCTTAAGTGTTCCATTAAAACTTCAATCAATAGATTTTTTACTAGTTTATCATTTACTACTAACCTATGTGCCGTTGCGCTGTATACACCAGGTTTATCCATAGTAATGATGCCCCAGTCTTTTGAGGATGACAAGACTGCGCTGGATGCGACTTCTACACGTCTTCGGTCTCCGTATAGACTTTTCATTTGGGAAATAAGTACTTTGCTTTTAACCGCATCCGCCATCTTTAAGTATTTACCAATAAAATTCATTTGTTCTCGATAAAAAGGATAGGCAATGCACGTTAAGCAATAATGAACGCACCTTTGCTCCGAATTAGAAAGATAAGGATATTCCCCAATAATGGTACCTTGGATTTCTTCAATATTAGGTTCTGCCAACTTCCAAATTTTCATGAGCATTGTGATTGCATTTTTTCTAGATTTATCTCCTTTTATTGACGAAAGTAGATGTTCTTCTAGAACCCTGTAAATATCCTTAGAGTTATAATTTTTTAGATTTTTAGCAAGAAAATCCAAATGTTGAAATTGTATTTTTTGATCAAATCCAACGGGTTTCACCATTAATGTGCCTACTTTCCTTCTAACGATATATTCTAACAAACGGGACAATCACTTCTTCTATATGAATGCCACCATGAGTAATAATTCTATCATTTTTCAGTACAAATGCATCATTGTTTTTCGCTAGCAACACGTAATAATCATCTGGTAAATTCACATTATCCCAAACTAATGTATCTGGGTGTTCGGCGGCTGTATGTTTCCGTATATTATCAGATTGATAAATTCTTAATCGCTGGTTGGCGGATTCTACAGTCACGCCTTGAAATATCCGACCTCTCCCTTGACACTCTACATTTCCGTGATCTGCAGTGACATAAATATCAAATTTCTCATTATGCAACAGTTTCAATAGATTCTGAAAATATTGTGTGGACAGCCAATTATCTACTTCGGATGTCATCGTGCGATTTCCTTGTTTTGCCCCATGCATAAATTTATCGATTACATCAATGACGGCTCCGTAAACTTTAATAAATGGAGAAATGACAAATGGAAAGTCATTTTTTTCGAATTCCTTTAGGCCTAATGATTTTTCATAGGCTATGTTACGTTCTTGCAACCCCTGATGCACCCAAAATTCTTTCCAAAGTTTACCTTCTTTATTCGTTGTATTAATTGAATCAGCATATTCCCTTGGTACTTTCCCGGAAAAAATCGCCTGTCTTGCTACAGGAGTTATAGTTGGTACCCAAGAGAAAACACCACTTTCATCAAAAAGCCAATTATCTTTAGCTAAAACTTCTTGGATTTGATACCACTGTGTATAGCTCATGCCATCCATTACGATAAGTGCAACTTTATTATTCAATTTCCGCTCAAGATACCATGGAATCTGGTGCAGCATTTTAGGTTTAGGCAAGATAGGTAATGTGCTCAAATCTTGGTATTTCGAATACATCCATTGTTCAAATGCCTTATTCGCAATAGCGGCTTGTGCCTTGAATTCAGCATCCAGTGCCTCTTTTTTCAGTAATTGATTTTTTATATGTCCTAGTCCGCTCGCAAATTTAATCCAATCGGTCATATCAAATGCTTCGTATGTCTCACGGAATAGAACCTTTCTTTCACTTTTAATATACTCCGTATTGGCATCTTTCACTATTAGGCCAGGTAACATCCATTTTTCATAATCTTTATCTGATAAAACTTCTATAGGTGAAATAAAATTCCCTATGTGCGCTCGAATGTAGGGATCGCTGAAGTAACTCTTATGCAAGCCGATGCTGTCCTCAGCTAACTGATCATCCACATAGCTCATTATGTATACCTTCCACTGTTCATTCAAGCGTCTTACCAAAACATCTTGGGAGGTAAAACAACCGAAAACCTCAGAAGATACATCCTTTGTCATCTGACTTAGATAGTTTATAAAATCTCTTGGCAACGGCTCACTAAATCCTTCAAAATATATCAAAGCAGCTTTCACCACGCTGACCTCATCTGCAAACTTAACGGCATCAATAGAAAAAACTTCTCGCAAAATAAAGTCAATTGTATCATTATCAGAGAGCAAACTTGAGCATCGTGAATGCGCTCCATACATTTTTTCGTACAGTTCAGTGGGGCATTGCAGAACAATTGAACCAGCAAATTTCGGAAAAATTGATGCTAACGATAAAGTAATGCAATTCGCATCTTGATATATATCATAGGGTATTTGATTGAACTGGCGGTCTTGAATTACAATAAGTGTAGTAGGACGGTTAGCTCTTTCAATGTGCCTCAACGTAGTTTCATACACATATCGAAAACAGATTGGATCATCATAAAAATAAATCTCAAATTTTTGCTTCTTAAGTAAGTCCTGTAATTTTTTATCATTCAACAGTCTATGTTCGTCAAATACAATATAGACTGATCCCTTATTAGCAAAATAATTAGTAATTTTCTCCTGCCAGTTCAATCAAATCACCTTCTTTCTATTACATATCTATACGGATTTGTGCATTATCATAATACATCAATAACTTGTCATCCTCTTGTATAACCGTTTCGGGTAAACGGTCACCTACAGTTACAATCTTGTTATAATCTTTCTCAGTCCACGCTTTTTTGAATCCTGCACGTACGGCTTCCGTACGGAAATGACTTAATTTCTTTTTATTTGTCCCAAGTTCTTCTACATAGCTTTCAAATTCACGTAAAAGAGTTTTCTCCCTTAATTTTTCTAAATCAGCTTGCTTATTCGGATCAGGAACATACCAACAATTCATAGCCCTTACTTTTAGCTTATCATTATCATTGTCAAGTCCACGATATTCATGATAATTACGACGTAAATAACCTGCAATTTGGTCGGGTACAGCTGTATCACCTTCATAGCGAAGAAAATTTTGTACGAGTAAATCATCTAATTCAGGTAATTGCTCATGCTTCGCAATGTGCTGTATTTCCTTCATAAACTGAGAATGTAAGTCTTGACGCGTCTGAGGTTTTTTCATCAATTGCTGACGAATCCACTCAATCGCGCTGTTCTCATCTGATACAAATAAACTGATTTGAGAAAAATCCTTTACAAGGATACGTTTCTTATCATATTCAGCTATTTGAGATTCCAAAAAGGCCATCCCATCACGCATAGGGAATCTTTGTGTTACACCCAGCTGGAATTCTGCTGATGAAATCGGGACAGGCAAACCATTTTGTACATGATATGCAATCATTCGGTCAAAAAGGATACGAGGTGTACGTTCGATAGAAATCGTAATTTGATTTTTATTCACAATAGGTAGCGCTAGATTTGAAATATGATTTTGTACGAAAATCCAAGGCAATTCACTTATGTTTTTTGGATCTTCAAAAGCATTCTTTAAATTTTTTGTTGGTTTATATGCTGAAATCACTAAATCTTGTTTAACCGCTGTTGTAGAAGTTATCGCATTAAAAGAACCCTGCTTTTTATCTAAAGAAGATACATTGGCAATAACAAAACCTGATTTCTCTAATGCTTCTCGTATGGCATTCCATACACTTGCTTTTGAATTACTAAATTCAATCGTTATCCAGCGATTTGGTTTTAATATTCGATGAAGTTCTTTAAAACATTCTAGCATTAAATTTTGATAAGAAAGAAGATTCTTATTCTGTGTTTTATTAATAATAGCTTCGCTATAATTATTTGTATAAACCCCTAGCCAAGAATCTGACAAGAAATTAAGTTCAGAATACATTAAATTTGCCCCAAAAGGGGGATCAATAAATATATAGTCTATAGATTCAGGCTTTATGTTAGATAAAGAACTTGTACTCTGATTTGAAATCACGTGTTCTCCTTTATAGTCATCAATTGTTGAAATCACGTTTTTCATTTTACTTTTAAGCGCATCTAACATTGATCTATCTCCATTTAAACTAGGTATATAAAAAGTACCACTTACGAATCCAAACGAGAAGATTCCCCCTTTATCCAATAGCCGAGGTATGTTAACTTTTACCATTCTATTAGAATAAGAACAACTACTTCTCATAATATTAAGGAATAAATTCTTATACTTTGAATGTTTTATTTTTTCACAAAAGCTAGACATTATTATTAGATTTCTTTTTGTATAAAATTGATGTATAAATTTTATGCCGCGTTTTCTTGGCTCTTCAGTCTTATCCCCTTGAGGTATTTCACTGATTGGTACAAATCCGTTGATTTTTATATTTTCAATTTTCCCTTGTAATTCATAATCAAATTTATCAGGAACTTTATTTATTTTATTTTTACCATCTGTGTAGTTAATTAATACCGGAGTTTGTTTAGCAACTTTAACTACTTTATCAAGTGCGGAATCATATTGATGCGTGAATACAATTTCTAATTCTCGCTTGTTCACTTGAGCGTTACAGTGGGTACAATGATATTCTTTCAACATGTTCTTCTCTTCTACATCAACAGAAATATCCCAAAAAATTAATTCTTTTTGACAATACGGACATACAAAATTATCACTCCACACCATATAATTTATTGGGAATTTTTTATGATTATCATCTGTGGTTTCGAACATCCAAGAATATTCTTCCTCAAGTTCTTGCATTATTTTTTTAGCTTCTTTTTCGAAATCGTCATTCTTTAACTCAGTATTATAACTATGTGAGATTAACGTAGCAGTAGGTGATAAATCAGATAAAATAGTATTACGAACACCAATTCGGGAAAAAATTTCACCATCTTCATCAATAATATTCCCTGTTGAATCCACTAAATATCCTAGCTTTTCCACTTCACTTTTGTCTGAACAGTATCTTGCAGCCACTCCCGTCATACCTGTACCTGAGAATCCATCCATTACAATATCACCAGGATTAGTGTAATGAAGAATATATCTCATTACAGCTTTGTGCGGAACCTTTGTATGGTAGCTGTGAACATTATAAATTTTGTCACTCTTTCCCTCACTTACATCTGCCGAAAATGGCCCCCTATGGTACTCTTCTCCTAAATTTTTATCATATCTCCCTATTTTTTCTTTTTCCCACTTTTCGATAAATTCGTTAATCCAGGGGTTTGGGCAAGCTGTATAATATGGAGGATCAGACAATGCGATAATATCCTCATCTTCTCCTATAGGATAACCGTCAATTTTTTTTAACTCTGGTAGTTTTTTTCGTAATTCTTCGCTGAAGTATTCTCTTCTTGCCTCTTCATTTTCAAACGTCATGCCTAGGCAGACAACAGTTGTATTGTCTGCTTTTGGCTGTTCATTTATTAATGAGAGCTGTTCCGAATTGTTTGTCATTTAGAATTGCTCCTTTTATTTTTTCAATGTGATGCGGACTTGATTTGTGGCGTTATTACCCACAGCGTGACTAATTAATTCGTCAAATCGTTTACGTAATTCTTCTATTGTCAGCGGGCTTCCATTGGCCATCATTTTTTCTAAATCATCAAGCGTAATCTCAATTTTATTGAATCCTTTTAATAGATCGTTAATCGCTTGAACGAAGCGAATATCTAGAGGCAATGGTAATTGCCCGGTCTGCATAAATTGTTCAACTAGTTCTTTTTGATTGGCTTGTAGTAGTTCAATGTTTTCCTTTACGGAGGGATCATGTAAACTCGTCAACATTGTATCCATCCAACGTTCATAAATTACGGGTAATTGTTCCTTCAGATTTCTTAGCATTACTTTTTCATTGGTTGATACTTCATTCATGCGATATCTGCAGTTATTGCATAATGGGGTATGTTGCAAAGACTCAGCTGTTACAGAATAACACTCCTTTAAAGATTGTAATGACTTCTCCCAATTTTGAATTTGTTCAGCAGGTAAAATCGAAATATGATTTGCTAACTGTTTTAAAACATTTAGTTCATTTGACGAGAGGAGTTTTTTCTTTAAATTATTTTCAGTCGCATTTAAACGTGATTTATCATGCTGTTCGATATAGGTGTGAATATATTCTTGCTTTAAATCAAGTAATCTTTGCAGCATTGGCATGTGATTCTGTTGGCTCTTTAATGCATGCGCTAATTCATCAAGTGCTTCTGTTGCTTGTTGGGCCCATTGTGTCTGTAATCCCATTGTAGGTTGTGCCAATTGAATATAATTAACAACCTGCATACATTCTTCAATGATTTTTTTGAGAGTTGTAAACTCTTTCAACCTGTTTAGTGCAACACCTTGTTTTTCGATAGTTGCAATATCGTATTTAAAATTATGCATTTTTGCAGGTGTATTATATCGTTTGATAGTTTCACAAAACTCTTTGAATTCCTCTAAATTTTGGACATTTTCTTGAATTTCTTGAGGAGATAACAATGTACCTTCCCACATAGGAAACCCAGTTTTTATGATTTGAATAGTCTTTAATGTGTCATCTATTTTATCATTTACAGTTGTTGTCAAAATCATAATTGCTCGCGATAAGGCATCTTCTTCATAATTTGGCAATGAGACGTCGAATAATCGTAATACCGAACTTAATTCCTGATAAGGAAGGTCTGTCGGTTTTTTTACATGACTAAAGTGTGTAAGTTTCGATATAGGCAATTGAATGTATTCGTTCAAGTTGGTCGCATTATAAGTCTTAGCATCAATTATTACCTCTAAGTCACCCGCACTTATCATTGCAGCCAATACAACGACAAGTAATTCAGGTTCCAGTCGAAACTCTTTCGTGTATTGCAAGTCTTCCACACCACGAATATAGATTGTTTCAATCAGTTCGTTATAATTTAATACTTGTCCTTGTCCTTTAGCTTCTATCAAGGCTTTAACCCACGTTGCATAACCTGATTTTTTTGTCGTGACTTTATTCGAATGATCCAATAAAACAAGGCCATTAAGTATTGCCTGTCCCATTTTTGTCTCAGTTCCTGTTACGTATTGAAGAGCATACCTTACATATGTTTCCAAATTTGATTTTGATAAATAACCATCTTTAATTTCGCTAAAAATAGGATAGTCAGGGTATTTTTGAGCGAACCAATCGGTAAGTAGTCCTTCTGCTACAACATTAATGATTTCTTGAATTGTTGCATCCCCAGGTATAAACATCCCGAAATCTAAAACGGATCCTTTTTTCCCTCTGTATGTAATGTTAAACGTAGTGACAAAATTATCATTCAGCCATTTCGTTAACTCTTTAAAGTAACTGTCTATTTTACGTTGGTAAAGGTTTTTCATCGCTGGCGTTGCATCTATTTTTAAATCGTCTGCGGCAGCATACCGTTTCAAAATTTGCTCAAAGCGGTCATCTGAATGGTTTAACTCGAAAAATATTTCATCTGGCTTTTGTTCATCTTTAAAGTTTGCTTTTAAGTATGGGCGAAGCATGTAGATATAAAAATCACGCTCGGGCTGAGCCGTTGATCGTTCATTTGGAGCACCTAGAAAAAGGTAGCCTTGTCGTTTCACATGGTGCGCATCCCAAGGCAGATCATATCTCCAGATTTTATATCCTGTGACATAGGTATTATCATCCAGGGTAATCGCTCTTTTTAATAGCTCAAAATAATAGCGATCGAGCTTATCTTCTTCGATCATTTCCGCTCTTTGTGTAATGAGGCTATCCACATCAATGTCTTTCTTTAGATCCAAATAATATTGACCATTCGATTCATTCGTTGATAAATATTGAAAACTGACAGTTTTTTGAATCTCTTTCGTAGCAACATCTATGGTGCCTTTTAAAAAATCAGATGGATCCTCTATTTCAATCAGCATTTCATTGTCTCCAGGAATACTAAGAAACAAGTCATCTCGTAATTCCTCTGCAGTTAACCCAACTGGATCATAGATATCAGCGGTAGAGAGCCTATTTAAGGCTAATGCATTAACAATTCGTAATGCCATTGGTTTATAAAGACGTTTCGCATAGGCATTTTGAACACGGTCTTTTACAATCTTGACTTTTTCCAATACCTCGGCTACTTCAGGTATTGCCTTATAGGAAGGATCTTCTTCAATGAAACGCCAATAGCTATCATACGAAATGATGCCTGTTTCATACTCCGGGACATCTTCATCAATGATTTGATTCATTTCAATACTGATTGTTTTTAAGGCCACACGCTTTTCGATGTTGTTCACTTTTTCAAAGGCTGCTAAATAGCTAGGGTGGATCGGATATAAATTTACAAATTTTTCCATGTCTTCGTTTAAGCGATTATACAAACTCTTATAACTTGATAAGTGTTCTCGAATCAGTGCTTTTTGTTCATCCGTTTTTTTCAATAGTCGTTCCGAAACGACATACGCAATATCTTCACGAATGATGCGAACTTGTTCGAACCTCTCCTTTACGCGGCGCAACGGTTCCGCTACGTAACTAAATCTTGGATTGTCAAAAAGCATCTCTTGAATACCTGCAATAAACCGGAATCTTGTATTATTACTGATTTCTCCAATTTCACGTAAAAACCCTAAATCGAGCGTTAATTCTTGTTCTTTACGGCCACGCAAATAATCTAAAAGCTCATCCACTACAATTAACAATCCATGATTTGGATACTTCTCATTAAATAAACCCATCATTTCTTCTAGCGAGTCTTTATTATTTGTTATTTTGTCAAAATCAGGAAATGTAAAATCCACATCCATATCTGCTAATCCATCTTCGATTGAGGAGCAAAGAATATCTCGTAATGAAGTACCGACGCTTCCAATTTCCAAACGTATAACTTTGAATCTTCCTTCAATATCTTTTGCCGTTTCAGCTACTACAGCATTTTGAATATGCTCACTAGCCCCTTCCCGCTCAGCAATTGTGGAAATAACACTCATTAAATGAGACTTACCTGTCCCATAATTACCTACAATCAATAACCCCTTATTATCAGTGGCTCTTTCAAATTGAAGCTGGTTGATAATCATATGATTTAATTGCTCAGCCATTCTGTCCGAAATGACATAAGTATCCAGTAAATGGAACGCTCTTTCTAAGTCGTTTGCATCCTTCAATTGAATCACTGATTCAATTGGTTCGAATTGAACTAAATCTCTATATTTGACCAAAACTGTTCCCCCTCATTAATAAATAATAGTCGTATCAGCAATCAATTCTTTTGTATATTCTGGATGCCCAGGTTTAGCATGTATCAAGTATCCATCCTTTATTTCATCTCGCCACGCAACCAACACTACTTTTCTTTTGCTAAGATTTTTAAAAATATCGAAAGCCTGCAGCATGAGTGAAGGTTCAAAAAGAATTTCAAAATAATCTAAACAGAGGATGTCATCCTCTGTATCACCAAGTAAATTCATAAGATCTACCACTTTATACGGACGTCGATTAGGTTTCACGTCAGCCAAATTTTCAGAAAGATACAGGTTCACATTAATATAAGGGACTTTATTTGCTTCACTATAGTATTTTAATGTGTCACCTTTTTTGTACTCGTAAAGATACAGCAGTTTATGATATTTATTTTTTAAATACGGCACTTCTCTATCCAACTGATTGAGGTATTGATAATTCAATAGAATCGACCACCTATTTTTCAACGTTAATTTATCTGGCATTATTTAGCATTCTAACCTTCAGCTACACCTTTTTCACATTCTAAATGCTATTAGAATTTAGGTAGACTAACTTAATTATAGCATTCCTTATACCATAAAAGAGCCCTCAATTTCCCTTCAAAAAAATTTTTTCACTTAGTTTTCCCATGATTTTACCGCGGCTATTTACTAAAGCGTAAAATGAGGTGTTCTAATGCATAAAAAAATCCAAGGAGCAACCTCAGCATGCACAGTACAAACTTATCCCGAAACCCCCATCTTCACGAACGGGCTGAATTCCCGTTTATGGAGCCACCTCACCGGGAATTCAGCTTCCGAAATGATCAGATTTCCCGACGAGATGGCTTTAACCGTGATACTCAATAATGAACGACATCAAAAAGCCCCTAGTCGCCGATCGGATATCGGAAGCTAAGAGCTTGCTGGTATAAGAATTTATCTATTAAGGAATTATTCCTCCCGCACCCTCATAACCGTCTCCCGCTCGATCACTTCATGCGGCACGATCATTTTCGGCAGCAAGGCGCTCGGTTCGTTGAGTTGGCGGATCAGGAGGGCGGCGGCTTGTCTGGCCAGTTCCTGGACATGGATGTCGATGGTCGTCAGGAATGGATGGGACAATGTCGCAAAGACGGAATTGTTGAAGCTGACCAAGGAGATGTCGTCCGGAACTTTGTACTTGTCCAGCTGCAGATACTGCAGGACCCTCAAAGCAAGGCGGTCATCGCCGACGACAAGTCCGGTCGGCTTGGTTTCTTCGAGGAACTCTTGGAAAGCCATGAAGTCATCCGGCGTTTCGAAGTAGAGTGACGGATGGACGGTCAGATCGGCGTCGCGCAAGGCATCGGAATAGCCCTTGTAGCGTTCCTTGTCGACCATTTGCGAAGGCGTCAGACCGACGAAGCCGATCCTTTGGTGCCCATGGCGGATCAGGCAGTCCGTCGCCGTTTTGCCGGACAGGCGGTTGTCGTTATCGATATAGATTGTTTCGTTCTCGTAGACATCGGGTTTCCCCAGCAAAGCGTAGGGAATCTTTTCATCATGCAGGAACTTGCGGATCGGGTCCTTCGCCTCCGAATACAACAGGATGAAGCCATCGACCAGTTTGCGTTGGTGCATCAGGCGCACGCTGTCCTTCAGTTCCGCCATCGTTTTACCGGTAGCCAAGGAAATCATGTATTTCTGTTCGTTGCAGACGACGCCGATTTCCTGGATCATCTCCAGGAAGAGTGGGTTCTGCGCAGGGTTCCCCATCGTCGCTACCGGCAGAATCACGCCGATCGTCTGCGTGGACTTGTTGGCCAGGTTCTGGGCAGCGAAGTTGGGCGTGTAGCCCAGTTTCTGCATCGCTTGGCGCACTTTCACTTTTGTGTTTTCGCTGATCAGCGGACTGTCCTTCAACGTGCGTGAAACGGTTGAAGTCGCGACACCTGCTTCTCTGGCGACATCTTTTATTGTAACTGTCATAGGCATTTTCCTCAGAGTTCATTTTTGTATCTTTAGATTACCATTTAAAAGTGTAATTTTGAACCCTTGCCGCCAAAGTATTTGGCGCCAGGACGATATTGTTCCAACCTTGATGGTGGATGGCATCCGGCACTTCCTGCGCTTCGATCGCCAAGCCCAAATGGCTCCGCATCGGGCGGCCGTTCACAAGGTACGGTTCGTTCATGTCCGTCGTCGAAAAAAGCACGATGCTGCTGCGGTTGCTGGAGAGTTCCAGTTGTCGGCCGCTCTCCTCATCGCTGAGGATCAGCTGCGGCTGTCGGCCCAGCTGCACCAGGAAAACATCATCAAATCCTTGCGGACGTTTGCGAATGGTTTCGCCGAGTACAGTCGCTTCGCGGAAATCAAAAGCTGTTCCTGTTACCGCCTGTTTCGTCCCGGTCGGAAGCTTATCGGCATCCAGCTCCAGCACTTCCTCGCAGGACAGCTGCAAAACATGGTCGGTTATCGGGTGCTTGGCGTCGCCACTCAGGTTGAAATAGATATGGCTGGTCGGATTGAACAGCGTTTCTTCAGTGTCCCGGCTGATGCCTTCCATCGTGATCGTCAGGCAGCCTTCCTTATCGAGGGAATAGCTGACTTTCGCCTGCAGACGGCCAGGATAACCAACTGTTTCCGGTGTTGATTCCAACGAAAAAGTGACGGTAATCGCTTCTTTAGTCTCTTCAGTCGTGAAGTCCCAGAACTGTTGGCCCCAGCCGCGATTGCCGCCATGGATATGGTGTTCGCCGGCATTCTGCTCGAGCTGCACCGTTCCCCACTTGCCGCCGGCGATCCGGCCGGCAACCGGTCCGACGGTGGCGCCGAAGGAAGCGCGGTCGTTTCCGTAGGCTTCGGCATCAGCCAAGCCCAGGACAACATTTTCACTCTGGCCTTCCCGGTCCGGAACCAGCAAACGGATCAGCCGGGCGCCGTAGTTGATGCAGCTGACGGACATCCCGTTCGGCTGGCTCAAGGTGATGCACATGACTTTTTCCGTTCCGATGTTGCCCCATTCGCGGATCGTTATGCTTCCCATTTTAAATCGCCTTCTCCCAGGTATCGCGCAAGGCGGCAAGCGACAATTCGCTCGTGTCCGCCAACACGCGGTCGGCATGCCCCAGCACGGCTGCATCACCGATTGCGACCGCGGTGATTTTGGCGGCTTTGATGGCATCCACGCCTGAAGCGGCATCTTCCACACCGATACACTCAGCCGGTTTTGCCCCTGCCAACTCCGCGCCGGCTAAGAAGATGTCCGGAGCCGGTTTGCCGGCAGCAACTGAGGCCGGGTCGACGATGCCGTCGAAGTAGTCCTTCACCTGCAGCAACGCCAGGATGCCGGGTGCATTCTTGCTGGCTGAGGTGATGATTGTCTTCAGACCCGCTTCGCGCAGTTCTTCCAAAAGCGGCAGGATCCCTGGCAGGATGTCGGCCGGTGTCATTTCCTGGATCAATTCCAGATAATGGTCATTTTTCTTTGTGCAGAAGGCTTCTTTTTCAGCCAAAGAATATTTGTCAGCCAAGCCGCCGTATGCGAGGATGCGCTCCAGCGAATCCATCCGGCTGACGCCCTTCAGTTCTTCATTGAAGGCTTCGTCGACGGTGATCCCCAAGTCCGCTCCGAGCTCACGCCAGGCCAAAAAATGGAATTTGGCGGTGTCGGTGATGACGCCGTCCAAATCGAACAATACTGCTTTCAACATTTCTTTCTCTCCTTTGGTGTCGCTCATACGGACACGGTCTTTTTCAGTGCGACTTTGATTTCATCTTTCAGCTGCAGCTCTTCGTCGTAGATGCGTACAGGCAACGCTTCGCCTTTCACCAACGTCAGGCTGACAGTTTCTTCGTTCACTGCGATCAGGATCAGGCGGCCACGATAGTTGATGTGGAATTGGTAGTTCGTCCAGTCTTTCGGCAAGAATGGCGCGAAACGCAGACCGTCTTTGGCGCGCATGCCGGCGAAGCCTTCCGCAATCGTCAACCAGCTGCCGGTCATCGATGTGATATGCAAGCCGTCTTCAGTATCGTTGTTGTAGTTGTCCAAATCCAAGCGCGCTGTGCGTCGGTAAAGATCCATAGCTTTTTCTTCTTTGCTCAGTTCGGCCGCAAGGATGGCGTGGATGCATGGCGACAAGCTTGATTCATGCACGGTCATCGGTTCGTAGAAGTCGAAGTTGCGTTCTTTTTCTTCCATCGTGAATTCGTCACCGAACAGGTAGATCCCTTGCAGGACGTCCGCTTGCTTGATGAAGCAAGAACGCAAAATCTTGTCCCATGACCAGTGTTGGTTCAAAGGCAAATCAGCCTTGTCCAGCGCGCTGACCGGTTTCAGATCCTTATCAAGGAAAGTATCGTGCTGCACGAAAACTTGGCGCTCTTCATCGTACGGGAAGTACATATTGTCGATGATATCCTGCCATTGTTCTTTTTCAGTTGCGGTGATGCCCAACGCTTCTGCGCGTTCCGGATATTTCTCCAGGCTTTCCAAGGTATAACGCAGCACCCAGACAGCCAAGCGGTTTGTGTACCAGTTGTTGTTGATGTTGTTTTCGTACTCATTAGGGCCGGTTACGCCATGGATCATGTAGCATTGCTTGTTTTGTGAGAAGTGTACACGGTCCGCCCAGAAACGGCTCACAGCACTGAGCACTTCCAGCCCTTCTTCGGCCAAATAGCTTTCATCACCTGTATAAGCTGTGTAATTGTAGATTGCGTAAGGGATCGCACCGTTGCGGTGGATTTCCTCAAACGTGATTTCCCATTCATTGTGGCATTCCACACCGGTGAAGGTCACCATCGGATATAACGCGCCCTTCAATCCTTGTTGCGCGGCATTGTGGAAAGCTCCCGGTAATTGATTGTGGCGGTATTTCAAAAGGTTGCGGGTAACTTCCGGCTCGGTTACCGCCAAGTAGAACGGCACGCCGTAAGCTTCCGTATCCCAGTAAGTAGCACCGCCGTATTTCTCGCCGGTGAAGCCTTTCGGTCCGATGTTCAAGCGTTCATCTTCTCCATAATAAGTGGAGAACAGTTGGAACAGGTTGAAACGAATGCCTTGTTGCGCTTCGTCATCGCCGCCGATTTCGACATCCGCCAGTTCCCAACGTTTGGCCCACAGATTCGCTTGTTTTGCTTCCAACGCTTCGAAACTTTGGCCTGCTACTTTTGTTGCGTAGATTTCTTCAGCAGTTGCTGCAAGTTGGTCCTTCGCATGATCGCGGCTCGTTGTCAGCGTCACGTATTTCTCTAATGAAAGGACTTGGCCGTTTCCAGCTTCCCCTTCGAATACTTGGGAGACGAACAATTCCTTGCTGTTGTTGCCTTTTGGATTGAAGCCTGTCGCTTTGTGGTGCATCGTGGCAGCTACGCTGAAACGTTCGATGCCGAAGTTGTTCGGGATCGTTTCGACGACCAACGTATCGTCAGTCTGTTCGACCCATTCCCAGAACATTTCATCATAGTTGGCATCCTCGTTTTGGACATTCCCGTCCAGAGCGCTTTCGATGCGGATTGCGGCATTTTCGGAAGCCGTGATTTCCACTTTGATGGCGCAAAGTTCCTTAATGTCGATGCTCAGGAAGCGCGTGAAATGGACCGTGACTTCTTTACCGTTCTTCACTACCGTAAAGAAGCGTTCCAAGCGGCCTTTTTCCATATCCAACGTCAAGGCAAAGTCTTTCACTGTATCCTTATGCAGATCGATTTCTTCCCCGTCCACAAAGATGTGCATATACAGGAAATTCATCGCATTGATCACTTTTCCGAAATATTCCGGATAACCGTTTTTCCACCAGCCGACGCGGGTTTTATCCGGATACCAGACGCCCGCCACATAAGTACCTTGATGGTGATCGCCCGAGTAGGCTTCCTCGAAGTTTCCGCGCATGCCCATATAGCCGTTGCCGAGGCTGGTCAAACTTTCCTGCAGGCGGCGGTTTTCTTTATCTAATTGTCTGGTTGTCACTTTCCATGGATCGATCTCAAAAATTTGTTGTGTCATCATTGCTTCCCCCTTATTTGTTCTTCCCCCTTAGTTTAAGTGCAATCGGTTGCATTGTCAATGCAAAAGTTGCATTATTATTTCCGTTGCGTTATTTATCGGGATTTTCGTTTTTCCCTTCATCTATTCGCTGAATAACCGTTGAAAAAACCGAATTATTCTGAAATAGAACGCTTGCATAATTTCTGGATATGGTCTATACTTCGAATCGTAAACGTTGCAATCGATTGCACTGGCAAATTTGAGAGGAGTTTTAAAATGAAGAAAATATTTACGTTTGATTTTTGGCAAAAATTCGGTAAAGCTTTGATGGTTGTTATCGCGGTCATGCCGGCAGCTGGTTTGATGATCAGTATCGGCAAGATGATCGCTATGTTCTCGGGGGATGTCCAATTGTTGCTTACAACGGCTGGGGTCATCGAAGACCTGGGCTGGGCTGTCATCGTCAACCTGCATATCCTGTTCGCCGTCGCCATCGGGGGATCTTGGGCGAAAGAGCGTGCCGGCGGAGCCTTCGCAGCTTTGCTTGCCTTCATCCTGATCAACCGCACGACCGGTAAACTTTTCGCAGTAACCGGAGATATGTTGGCTACGGACGGCGCGACAACCAAAACCTTGTTCGGCCAGGATATCCTGGTCAATGGCTACTTCACTAACGTTTTGGGCGCACCTGCCTTGAATATGGGGGTTTTCGTCGGTATCATCGCCGGGTTTGTCGGTGCGGTTATCTTCAATAAGTACTATAACTACCGCAAGCTTCCTGATGCGTTGTCCTTCTTCAACGGCAAACGCTTCGTGCCTTTCGTCGTCATTGGTTGGTCCGTTCTAATATCCCTTGTCTTGGCAATCATCTGGCCAGTTGTTCAGACCGGCATCAATAATTTCGGGATTTGGATCGCTGACTCCGCAGATACAGCACCGATCTTGGCGCCGTTCGTCTACGGTACACTGGAACGTTTGTTGTTGCCTTTCGGATTGCACCACATGTTGACGATTCCGATGAACTATACTTCTTTGGGTGGAACCTACACAATGTTGACAGGCGCTGCCGCAGGTTCACAAGTGTTCGGCCAAGATCCGCTTTGGTTGGCTTGGGCCAGCGATTTGGTGAACTTGAACAATGCCGGCGATACCGCAGGCTACAATGAGTTGCTTAACGCATTCACTCCGGCCCGCTTCAAAGTCGGTCAAATGATCGGCGCAGCCGGCAGCTTGATGGGCTTGGCTTATGCTATGTACCGCAACGTCGATGCTGACAAACGTCCGAAATACAAATCCATGTTCTTCTCGGCAGCCATCGCTGTTTTCTTGACAGGTGTTACTGAGCCGCTTGAGTACATGTTCATGTTCGCTGCACCGCTGCTTTACGGCGTTTACGCAGTCCTGCAAGGAGCCGCATTTGCCATGGCCGACATCATCAGCCTGCGCGTCCACTCCTTCGGTACGCTGGAATTCCTGACCCGCATCCCGATGTCCTTGAAAGCTGGCTTATGGTTGGATGTCGTCAACTACATCTGGGTGACGCTCGCATTTGCTGTGATTATGTACTTCGTTGCCAACTTCATGATCAAACGCTTCAAATTCGCAACGCCTGGCCGTTTGGGCAACTATACGGACTTCGATGGAGAAGGCGAAGAAGCTGTTCCTTCCACTGCAACAACGGCAGGCAACGCTGATGCATCCGATAACGACAAACTTGTTTGGAACATCATTGGCGCATTCGGCGGGCAGGACAACATTTCTGAAGTCGATGCGTGCATGACACGTTTGCGCGTAACGGTCAAAGATGAAACACAAGTTGCGGAAGACAAAAAATGGTCCACATTGGGCGCACGCGGCGTCATCCGCAAAGGAAAAGGCATCCAAGTCGTGTACGGCCCTCAAGCAGATGTCCTGAAATCTGATATAATAGATTTATTAGGAAAATAGAAAGGTGAGGACCACATGAAACTACTGACTTTGAATACGTACAGCTGGGTCCAAACAGCAGATCCTAGCCTGTTTGCCCCTCTTGTTGCCGACATCCTGGAAAACCAATATGACGCAATCGCATTGCAGGAAGTGAATCAGCTCTCTTCCGGCCCGGTCATCAGTGAACCGGAAGGGTATCTGCCCACCCAGAACGAAATCCCGATCAAATCGGATAACTTCGCCTACTTCTTGGTGAAAGCCCTGGCGGAGAAAGGCCTTGTCTACCATTGGTCGTGGGTGCCGTGCCACCAAGGCTACTTCCGCTTCGATGAAGGGGTCGCCATCCTCAGCAAAGCGCCGATTCAATCAGTCGATCAGGTCCAACTTTCTATAGTCAATGATTTCGAAAGCATCCACACACGCCGCGCTTTGGTCCTCGAGACCGAAGCAGCCGCATTCGTCTCCGTCCACCTGTCCTGGTGGAAAGAGGAGGAAGAAAATCCGTTCCTGAGGGAGTGGGCTTCCGTTGAGGCCGGCATCAAAAAACTGCGCGGCATCAAGCCCATCTACGTGATGGGTGACGTCAATAACCCGGCCGATGTCCGCAACGAAGGCTACGACCTGATCACGAATGCCGGCTGGCAAGATGCCTACGCCGTCGCTGCAACGCGAGAAGGATCCGTGACAGTCCCACCGGCGATTGACGGTTGGGAAGGAAACGAATTGCCGCTGCGCATCGACTACACCTTCTCGGATCAGCCGCAAGCGGTCGAAAAATATGAAGTCAAGTTCGACGGGAAGAAGTTGCCTTGCGTGTCTGATCATTACGGGGTTGCTGTAACGTACGCCTGAACTTAATCTATTTGGATGAAAGAAGGTCTACCTCGCGCGAGGTAGACCTTCTTTTTACATTTAGTCTTGTTGGGCACGGAGGCGGAGGGCGCCGTGAAATGCGGAATTCCCCGCCAAAAGCATTTTGGCGGGAAAAAACACAGCGAGCTCCACAGAAATAACCTTCCAAAGCAGTTTTGGAAGGTTATTTCTGGTCGAATCCGGTCCAAAAAGCCCGCCAAATCACGTTTGGCGGGCTAAGTCGCAGCGTTATCCGCTCTGACGTCACTGCTTGAGTAGGCTATTGGTGTAATCCACATATTTCCTGTACAAGCTGTCCAAAGTCAGGTGGATGGGCAGGAAGGAAACAATTTCGGTATCGCCCTGCATGACCGGAGTGCTTTGGAAATATAGATTATGTTTTCCTAGCGATGCCAGACTGTTATTGCTGAGGCTGGTGATCGAGACAATCGGAATACCTTTCAGCTTCAAAATGCCCATTTCTTTTTCGACTTCGCGTATGTCCCCGCTCAATGAAACCACGATCAACAAATCAGATGGCTTGATGTCGCTTTTGGATGCCATTTCCAATTCCCTTTTGGCTTCTAACAGAATGGGATATCTGCCGACAGAGATCATGGAGCGCAAAAAGTCAGCCAGTACATTCCGTTGCCCCCAGCCGGTCCCATAGCAAAAAATCCGCTCCGCTTCCTGCATTTGCTTTAGGATCGGTGTCAATTCAGTTTGTTCAAAAATTTTCTTTGTCGCTTCAATGTCTTTGATCTGCATGCTGTACAAATCGTATTCCTGTCCAACGATAGCTTGCTTGGAAATATCTTTTCGGATGCTGTATTTGAACTCACTGTATCCGCTGAATCCCAGCTTTTGCGTCAAGCGCAAGATGGAGGATTTCGATGTCAGCGTCGCTTTCGCCAATTCGATGATGGTCAGTTCTTGGCAATCCGCCTTGTTCTTGATGATGTATTCAATAATGGCTTTTTCATTTTCATTCAGTTCGTTGAAGTGCTGATTGATGATGCCTTCTAATTCCATCCCTATCCCTCCGAAAACAAAGAGTCGCCTACCAAGAGCAACTCTCTTTGGTGTGCGACTCTATTGTATCATATGAAGTGTCTGTTTCAGGAGGGTACTCTTAGTTTAAAGTTGGCCAAAACTCCGTGTTGACAGCAATGAAATCATCCAGAATGTTTTTGGCTACACGCGCATTCGGCACGATGCGGGAAACAGTCAGTGCCTGCCACAATTTTTGGTAGGAACCTTCTTCCCAAGCTTCCACAACCAGTTTTTCCACAGCGACTTGCTGTTCCATCAAGCCTTTTTGGAAACGAGGAATTTCGCCTTGAACTAGTGGCTCCGGACCATTCGAACCAACGATGCACGGAATTTCCACCATCGCTGTCGGATCAAAGTTGGAGATAGCGCCATTATTCGGCACAATCAGCAGCATGCGCTCTTTTGTGTTGTACGCAATCGCCCGCGCCAGATCGACGATGTAAGAAGCGTGATCGTCCATTTCCAGTTCTGAATTCACCGCTGTCCCAAGTTGCGCAATGCGATTGCATTCCCCAAAGACCATCTTCTCGCGGTGATCCATCACCTCGTTGGCGCGCGTATATTCAGGATTGGCTTTTTCGACTTCATCTTGCGGGAATAAGTAGTACTTCAAATAAGTATTTGGCAAGGTTTTTGGATCCAGTGGATAAACTTCTTTAGCTTTTCCGAATGTGTGCACCCAGCTTGCTTCCACTTCCTCGCTGCCCTTTCCTTCCAGCTCGGCAGGCGTGATATAGCCGTGCTCCTTGACATGCTTTTGGATTGCAGGCATCAGGTCATTGCCGTCTTTATCACGGATATCTGTCCACCAGCCGAAGTGGTTCAATCCATAGTAGCGTATGGAAAGTTCTTTGCGGGATTTCATTCCAAGAATTTCCGCCATGCGATGTTCGATACCTACAGGCATGTCGCATATGTTGATGATTTTGCTGTTCGGACGCAGTTTACGCGTTGCTTCGGCTACAATCGCTGCCGGATTGGAGTAGTTCAGCATCCATGCATCAGGAGAAAATTGCTCCATGTAATCCACCAACTCCAGCACGCCCCCGATCGAACGCATGCCGTACGCAATCCCGCCCGGTCCACAAGTCTCTTGGCCGATGACACCGTATTTCAAAGGGATTTTTTCATCTTTCTCACGCATCGCGTATTTGCCGACGCGGATATGGGCCATCACGAAATCGATATCTGTAAAGGCCGTTTCGGGATCAGTCGTTGCGACAAAAGTGATTTCAGGTGCACGTTCTTTTAGGATAATTTCGCATGCATCCGCGATTTGCTTTTGTCTCTCCGGATCATTGTCATAGAATTTGATTTGTCTGATCGGAAAAATCTCCAGATTTTCCAACAACATCATGATGATTCCCGGTGTAAAAGTACTGCCTCCGCCTGCGATAGCGATCGATTGTTTTTTTAATTCCATGTTTATTCTCCCTTTCTATTGTTAACTTAGTTTTTTATGATGAATCTGTTGGATATGTTGTTAAATCGGTTTTTGTGCGACCAGCTGATCGAATGCTTCCCGGACCTGCGGAACATCCAGCCCCACTATCACTTGGAACGCCCTTCCATTTCTGACGAGTCCATGTGCGCCACCTTCTTTGAATTCCGCATCAGGCGCCACCAATGCTTCATCCGCCACCGTGACACGCAACCTTGTCGCACAGTTGTTCACTTCGACAATATTATCAGCACCGCCTAACGCTTCCATATAATGCGCAGCACTTACAGCGTAAGGATTGCCTGCCAGCGCGCCAGCATTTTTCTTGGCTTGCTTATCCCGATATTCTTGTTTGCTGTACATCTTGACCTCTTCCGCATCTTCACGACCAGGTGTTTTCAGGTCATATTTCAGAATGGCGAATCGGAACACAAAGAAGTAGATGACACTGAAAGTAAAGCCGACTGCGAATAAGGTTAGGACCGATCCCATATGATTGATCGACATCGGAATGATGAACTGCGACAGGTTTGTGATCAACCCGCCACCGATATCTCCGACAACTCCGAAAGCATATACGGTCGCGCCTAAAGTTGCTGCCAACAAGGAATGTACCAAGAACAACTGCGGTGCAATGAAAAGGAACGTGAATTCGAACGGTTCCGTGATCCCGGAAAGAATGGCGGTCAACGCCGTTGGAATCAACAGTGCCAATGTTTTCTTGCGCTTCTCAGGACTGGCTGTCGTATAAAAGGCAGCTGCAATCCCCAGCGGTGCGAACAGTTTGGAAACATTATGCAAAGCGAACCCACCTTCGACTACCGCTGGCCCAAAAATGAACGGTTGGTAAATGAAGTGGTGCAAGCCCGTCGGAATCAAAATCCGTTCGAGGAACACGTACAACCAAACACCGAATGTACCGGAACTGGCCATGAAGCCTTGAGCAGATCCGATACCACTTTGAATGATCGGCCAAATCCATGCCGTCAAGAATGCTATAGGCAGCATCAGGAAGAACCCGATGATCACAACCAGTGATGAACCTTGGAAAATACCAATCCAATCAGGCAGTTTCTTTTCGAAATAGCGATTGTGGATCCAGACAACGATTGCTGCAATCAAGATTGCGCCGATTAGATTGGTGTCCAGCGTCTTAGTACCGGCAATCATTTTCAATCCACTGTTACCACCGACTTCTTGGGTGAAGTCAACATTGAATGTCGGTCCCATCAGCTGAAGAATTTTGCTTAAGAAGTTGTTGAATGTCGTATAGACAACGAAGGACTCTAAAGCTGCGCGAGCATTTGCTTTTTGCGCCAATCCCATAGGTAAACCGATAACGAATAATAACTCAATCTGATTAAAAACTGTCCACCCACCGGATTCAACAACCGCCCAGAAGTTTTTCCATATTGTCCCTTCCGCAGCGATACCACCAACTAACATTTCATTTTGGAACATGATCGAGAGCGACAAGATAATCCCTGCAAAAGCGAATAATAAAACAGGTGTAAACATGGCGCCACCAAAGCGCTGCAATTTCTGCATCATCATTTTTCATCTCCTTTTGTTTTTTGAAATCCTTTTCATGTGACTACTATAGCACGGGCAAAAAGCCCCAACAATGCCCAGAGCCCCTTTAGGGAAAGCGTTCTCACACTGGCCTTTTTACCATTTCCCGGGAAATTTCTCAGGCCAACCACGCGCATCCGAAACATGCGAAGCCTAATTCAAAATAAACAAAAAAACGAAATGGAGAGCACAACAGGCTGCTCTTCATTTCGTTTTGTTGTATTTCAAGACGTTCTATTTATCAGATGGTGCGCTGAAGCCAATCGCCTGGGCGCACCTGTTTTCTCTCATTTATAAGTCGGCAGATAATCGCCATGGGCAGCGATCAATTCGTCCACCATTGCTTTTATTTCTGAAATGGACAGTTCTGAACTCGCATGCGGATCCAACAATGCCGCTTGATAGATTTTATCCTTTTCCAGTGTCATTGCAGCTTCAACCGTCAGTTCCTGGACATTGATGTTTGTTCGATTCAATGCTGCCAATTGCGTAGGAAGCTTGCCTACATAGGTAGGTTGAACGCCATTTTTGTCCACCAGACAAGGAACTTCCACACAGCAATCTTCCGGCAAGTTGGTGATCAGACCTTTATTCAGAACATTTCCAGCAATCACAGTCGGATTTCCTGTTGTAATCGCATCCATGATGTAAGAGGCATATTCGCGGCTTCTTGTATGTTCCAGCGAACCGTTATTGACGATCTCTTCTCTTTGAAGTTCCCAACCTTCGATTTGGGTAACGCATCTTCTTAAATATTCATCAATCGGGATTTGCAATTGATCAATCAGCTGCGGATAATTCTTTTTGATAAAATAAGGATGGTACTCTGCGTTATGCTCACTGGATTCCGTGATATAGTAGCCAAAATGTTTCATCAATTCAAAGCGCACAGAATCCTTATGTGGATTAGCGATTTTTGAAGCCAGACTGCGAATTTCAGGGTAGAAATCTTTTCCGTTTCGGTTAATTTCCAACAGCCACGCCATATGGTTGATGCCGGCGATTTTCCATTGGAATTCATCCAGATTGTATTGCTCTTTTATCCCCAGATGTTCGAACAGTTCCGGCACACACACTTGGACACTGTGGCACAAGCCGACAGTTTTGATTTTCGTCCCTTTCAGCATGCCCATCGTTAAAATAGCCATCGGATTGGTGTAGTTCAATAACCATGCATCCGGACAAACCTCCTCCATGTCTTTGGCAAATTCAAACATGACTGGAAGTGTGCGCAATCCTCTGAAAATGCCGCCGATACCGGTCGTGTCCCCGATCGTCTGCTGCAAGCCGTATTTCTTGGGGATCTCAAAATCAATCACAGTGCTCGGTTTGTACCCGCCCACTTGAATCGCATTGATGACGAAATTCGCATCTCTCAAAGCTTCTTTTCTATCGCTGAAAGATTGTATGTTGGCGCGGTTTTGGTTCGAGTTTTTGTTGATAGCCTTAAGCATCAATTCGGATTCATTTAATCTTTTCTCATCAATATCGTATAATGCGATTTCTGCATATTGAAGACTCGGCGTCAACATCGCATCCCCTAAAACATTCCTTGCAAAAATTGTACTGCCTGCACCAATAAAACAAATTTTAACCATATCCATGCTCCTTTTTCCATTTGATGTCTTCAGTATAGTTTATTCTTACTGAAACAAAAGTGCATGATTTTAGCTGCAGGGTACAATTTTGTAGGTCTTATTTTTCAGCCTTATATTCGGTCGGCGAACTGTGAAATCTGCTCTTGAAGGCCCTCGAAAAAGAGTGCCTATTCTGATATCCTACCGCGCTTGCTATTTCCTCCACCGACAATTCCGTCGTTTTCAGCAGTTGGCTGGCTTTGTTCATGCGGTACAGGTTCAAATATTTGAGGGCGTTCAAACCCAACTCCTCTTTGATCACCTGGCTGAAATAGGAGGGATGCAGGTACATCGATTTCGCAATTTCTTCGATCGTCAAATCCTCGCGATAATAATTATTTTCCACATACAACAAAAAGGCTTCGCTGTATTTTTTCGTTCGGCTGACTCGGACCCCCATTTCCATATTTTCATTATGGATTTTGAAGAACGAAAAAATGTCATAGAAGAGCGCCTGATTTACTAGTTTTTGAGAATCATCAAAAAAGTCGGATTGCATAAAACGCTCGAATTTTTCCCGCAACGCTTCTTTCCTGCCAACTTGGCCTATATAGTCTTTAGCCCCGATGCCGTTTGTATGGAGTATTTCTTTCACCTTGCTGCCCGAAAATCCTATCCAATAGTATTCCCAGGGCTCTTCCGCATCCGCTTCATAATCGACCAGTTCATTCGGACGGATCAGAAAAAAATCACCCGCACCCAAGTGATGTGTTGTATCGTTCACGGTATACCGCCCTTTTCCGCTGATCACAAAATGCACGATGTAGTTGTCCCGTAACGAAGGGCCAAATCGATGCCTGCTCTGGCATTTCTCGTATCCCACATTAAAAAAATAAAAATCCGAGAAATAATATTCTTTAAAAAATAGATCCTTTAATAGTTTTTCGCTCATGGGGTATCCTCTGTTATCTGTTTATTTATCACACTTTGAATGGTCGACCAACGCAGCTTTCCCATAGGACCGGATTCGAGCGTGTCATTCATCAGTATCATTATACACGTAGATTTTAGCACAGCACCTGTTAATGGTGATAGAAAAGAATCAGACACTCCGCTATATAGACAAGACTACCTTCCTGGGCAATCACCAAATCCCCCGCTTCCCAAACGAGGTCATTTGATAGTAAAAAAATTAGTTTTTACACTGTCCAGAAAATGGTTTATTTCTGGACACTATATTTTTTGGTCGGGAACTGTATGAAGGAATTTTCTACATCTGAACCTTCATTCCCTGAAGAAAGGGTTCACACTCTCTTAGACAGATAGATTCTCCAATAATTCGCTTATCTTTTTTTAGTGCGCTCTTATTCCGGTTAATAGCAGTGCCTCATAGGCATTAGCTGCATAAACAAATAAACTGGGATGTTGTTATACCAATGGTTTGAATTCGGTTTCAGGTTTCGAAATTTGAGTTATATTATATTTCACAAAAAATTTACTCTTGATTTATAAGCGCTACAAATAAGATCCATTAAGTATTCTACTGCATATTTTGAAGAATTATAACCATAATTAGGGCCTAAATTTAAGATAAAATCAAAATAGTCGAATGAAGAACAATCTTGTATTTGGGTAATGAGAATGCTTTTACAGTTTTTAGTATTAATTATGGTTTTCAAATCTTTGTTCGCAATACTTCTTCCAGAAATACTAATACAAATGATTAAATCATCTTCATCTACTTCCTTAATTAAATCCATTTGTCTTAAAATATCAATTCTTGAAATACTATACTTTCCATTTAACATAAGCTCAACTTGAGTTTTAAGTGTAAAGTTCAAGTTTTCACCATATGCGTAAAATATTACTTGTTTACTTTTAAAAATATAATCAGCGATTTCATTAAAAACTTCTAAATCTATTTTATTTATATTATCCAATGTTTGTTTAATTGCTTCAACAGCTTTATCCATTGAGTCGGAATTTAAACGTATGCTTTTATATTCTTCATTATAGTAAATTATTTCTTTCATTCTCGAGAAATTCTTATAGCCTATATCATGAAAAAAACGATTTAAAGTAGAGACAGATACATTACAGCAAATAGCTGCATACTCTAAACTCCAATTAGATATTTTATCAATATTATGTGTAAGTGTTTGTGCTATGTAGTAATTAGTATCTTTTTTAAATGAATTATTCAAATAGTTCATTAAAATATATAGTAATTGTGTCATATCGTTCTTCTCCTTTGATTTTAAAGTATTAAAATGTCTAAATGTTTTAAATAATAATTCTATTAATTATAGTACAAGAAAAACATATAGAGAATGCCAAAAAGTATTAATCATACTTTTTTTATACTGTTCAAAATTTGACCAGTTAGCGTTATTTTGTTGAACTTCCAATAAATTTTCCATTTGTTAAACTATTAACGAAGACTAGCTAGCAATTCTTTAATACATAAGAGAGGAGAAGTTTGAAAATTCTACAGCTTCTTAAACGGTCATTTTTCGATTAAGACGCACATTCTCTGTACGATAAAGAGAAGAAGCATGTAATAAATGGCAGTAAGCAACTTGCGTGAAATAGCAATAATTGCTTTTTATGACTGCACCGTTTCTTCAGTTGCAGATATTTATTCCGGCGTTCTAGATAGTTCTCACTCCGTACGATGGTATTAGCAATTTGAACAAGAAGCGGTCTTAAATAGTGCGCTGCTTTTAGCAAGCGCTTACTATTCTCTCCGTGATTTGTAGTATATGTAGATTATTCCAAAATGAATAGTACAATAAAACGCCGAAGGCATAGCACCATCTTCATCCCGTGGTGTGCCTTGAGCGAAGCGAAAGGAATGAATTATAAAAATGAGTTTTTCAAAAGATTTTCTATGGGGTGGAGCAACGTCAGCTCACCAATTCGAAGGAGGTTATAATTTAGGTAATCGTGGTTTAGCGAATACTGATTATTTAACTTCTGGGAATAGACAAAATCCTCGTAGGATCACACTTAAATTAAGTAATGGGGAAAGATTTGATGCAAAAAAATCATTTCATGGAATAAGTATTCCAGAAGGTGCGAAGGGATGTATATATGATGATACATATTACCCTAGTCATAATGCAGTAGATTTTTATCATCATTACAAAGAAGATATTAAATTAATGGCTGGTATGGGCTTGAAATGTTTCAGATTAGCTATTTCATGGTCAAGAATCTTTCCTAAAGGTGATGAAAAAGAACCTAATGAAGAAGGATTAAAATTCTATGAAGATGTTTTTAAAGAATGTAAAAAGTATGGAATTGAACCACTGGTTACTATGTGTCATTTCGACATTCCCGCTTATATTTCACAAACTTATGATGGATGGTTGAATAGAAAAACTGTTGATTTCTTTGTGAATTATTCAGAAACAATTATGACTAGATATAAGGATCTAGTAAAATATTGGTTAACTTTCAACGAAGTAAATATTTTACATGACTATGAGTGTACTGGAACAACTAAAAACAGTCTAGATGCAAGATTTCAAGTAAATCATCATATCTTTTTAGCGTCTGCTAAAACAGTTATCATCGGACATAAGATTAATCCTAATTTTAAAATTGGGATGATGGAAGCTAATTTCTATTGGTATCCAGAAACATGTAATCCTCTTGACTCTTTAAGAAGAATTGAACTTAGTAGAGAATGGAGAGATTATGCTATTGATATACAAGTTAGAGGAGCATATCCTAATTATTTATTAAAATATTTCGAAAGAAAAAATATAAATATTCATATTCAACCTGAAGATGACGATATATTAAAAGAAGGTACCGTTGATTATTTAGGATTTAGCTACTATAACACTAGTGTTGCAACAACGCGTGTCAATGCTGATGAAACAGGTGGAAATGTAATTAGCGCAATTAGAAACCCTTATTTAAAAGATTCTGATTGGGGATGGCAAGTAGATCCAATTGGACTTAGAGTTATTTTAAATGATCTTTATGATAAATATCAAATCCCGTTATTTGTAGTTGAAAATGGCATAGGTGCAGTAGATAAACTAGAAGATGGAAAAATTATTGATGATTATCGTATAGAATACTTTCATGATCATTTTGTTCAATTAAAAAAAGCAGTTGAAGAAGATGGTGTACCAATAATGGGTTATACATCTTGGGGTATTATCGATTTAGTCTCTAATGGTGGAGGAGAAATGGACAAAAGATATGGGTTTATTTATGTTGATATGGATAATGAAGGGAGAGGGACAAAAGAACGTATTATAAAAAAATCATATGGATATATGAAACAAGTATTTGAATCAAATGGAGAAGACTTAAATATCAGAGGGGAGTATGACATTTATGGATAAAATAGTTTCGTTTATGAATGAGAAAGTTGAACCGTCAGCTAGAAAAATTTCCGAAAGCGATTTCATGAAAATTATCAGTTCATCTTTCACAATGATTATGGGAGTTATCATTGGAGGAGCGTTTTTTTCTTTAATTAGTTCGTTAAATATTGGCTCATATCAAGAGTTTTTAACATCGTTAGGTGTTAAACCATTTCTATCAGTGGTAGAAAAATTTACAACAGGTTTAATGGGAATTTATATTTCTTTCTCTTTTGGTTATAACTATATGAAAGTAAAAAAATTAGATGCACAAGCAGTTGGTGCAGGATTATGTTCAATTATTGCATTTTTAGTATTAACACCATTAGCTGTAGTAGAAGAAACAAGCTATATTTCTTTTGACTTTTTAGGAGCTAGTGGTATTTTTACAGCAATCTTAATTGGATACATCGTTGGTATGATCTATACCTTTTGTATTAAAAAAGATGTTAAGATTACTATGCCAAATGGTACACCTCCAGCAGTATCTGACGCTTTTACTGCAGTAATTCCTAGTGTATTATCAATTTCTGCTGCAGTTGTAATTAACGCTTTATGTGTGACCTTCTTGAAAACATCGGCTACAGAATTTATCTATAATATGATTAAAATTCCATTTGCTGGATTCTCCGGAAATATTATGACATTAGTAATATTCTCATTTTTTATCAGTTTATTCTGGTTGTTTGGTGTTCATGGCGGACAAATCTTTACACCATTTATCTTAATGTTATATTTACAAAATGGTATTGCTAACCAATCTGCATTTGCTAGTGGACAATCTCCTACACATATTTTAACATTCTCATTCTTCCTTATAACTTTAATTGGTGGAAATGGAGGTACACTAGGTTTATCAATTAACATGTTATTATTCTCTAAAAGTAAACGATATAAAACACTGGGTAGATTATCAATTGCACCATCTTTATGCGGTATTAATGAACCATTACTATTCGGTATGCCTATTGTATTGAATCCTTATATGGCAATTCCATTTTTAGTAGTACCAATTGTCAATGTATTAGTTGCTTATTTTACAATGAGCATTGGAATTGTTTCAGTTCCACAAATCGCTACCTATGTCATAGGGACACCAGTTTTATTAGATGGATTCCTAGTATGTGGCATTACAGGTATTTTACTTCAAATGGTTCTAGTAACTCTTTCTGTTTTAATCTATTATCCATTTTTTAAAGTTTTAGATATCAAATCAGTTGATGAAGAAGCATTATTAGGTGTTGAAGAAGCATTATTAGGTGTTGAATAGTCATTGAATTTCTAAAATCATTCAGAAATAAAGTAGATGCGGTGCCGGCGTTCCGGATTTCGTCATCCCGATCCTGCTCGCTATCCAAAAGAGCATCCGCGAAGGTTCGTTGGATGTCGAAAGCGATGATTTCGAAAAATTGCTCGGCCACCCAGCCACTCCGATTAATGAAGCATTAGCTCAAATCGTGAAGGGCTTGGCGCACGCTGTCTGATTGAACGCGCGGTGAAATGTCGATTGAAACCATGAATAAATGAAAAGTATTCATCTTTTCGGGCCTGAATACTGTCCTAAACATGAATAAATCCAAAGTATTCATCTTTTCGAGCCCGAATACCGGCCTGAACATGGATAACTCCAAAGTATCCATGTTTACACGACAAAATCGCTCCACGCCACAAAAATAAAACGCAGAAAAGCCCAAAAGGCGCTCCGGCAAGAGCGCCTTTTGGGCTTTTCTGCTATACATTTTTATCCTTTGACTGATCCGGAAGTCACGCCTTCTACATAGAAACGTTGCATGAAGATAAACAGGATCGTGATCGGGATGGCGATCAGCACGCAGCCTGCGGTGAACGCCATGAACAGCGAGTTCGCGGTCGTGCGGGTCATCATCGTGAACAGCCCGATCGCTATCGTGTAGTTCGGGATGTTGTCGCCCATGATGATTTTGGCGAAGATGAAGTCCATCCACGGTCCCATGAAAGCCAGCAAAGACGTGTACACGATGATCGGTTTGGACAACGGCAGCGTGATTTTCGTGAAAATCTGCCATTTGTTGGCGCCGTCGATCATGGCCGATTCATCCAGCGCCATCGGGATTGTATCGAAGAATCCTTTGGCGATGTAGAAGCCGAGCGCGGAGCCCGCGGAGTAGACCAAAATCAAAGCAAGCAGGCTTTCCGTCAGATTCAGGGCTTTCAGGATGTAGTACACGGCGATCATGCTCATGAATCCGGGGAACATGTTCAGGACCAACGCAACTTTCAGGAACGGTTTCCGCATCTTGAAGCGCAGGCGCGACAATGCGTACGCCATTGCGATTGTGATGAAAGTCGACAGGATGCAGCTGATCACGGAAACAAACAGCGTGTTCAGGAACCAGCGCACAAACGGATAATTGCCGGTTGTGTTCTGCAGCAGAATCCTGTAGTTTTCCAACGTGAATGATTTTGGAATGATGTACGGAACGAACGCCCCGCCCTCTGCCCGGAAGCTAGTCAAAACGATCCATACGATAGGGAACAGCCAAACGACCGACAGGACAGCCAGGACTGCGTAGACTGCAGCCAGCGAATACCGCCGCTGCGCTTTGTATCCTGTTGTTTTCTTTGCTTTTGCCATGTTTTTAGCCCTCCTTGAATGAATTCGTTCTTGTGTAGGCCAGCAGACTGAACGCTGCGGACAGGATGAAGATCAGGATACCGATGACGGATGCCAAGTTGTAGTCCATCGTGTTGACCGTCAAGTTGTACAGCCACGTAACCAGCAAGTCCGTCGAACCCGCTCCGTAAAAGTCGGAATTCGAAGGTCCGCCTCCGGTCAACAAGAAAATGACGTTGAAGTTGTTGATGTTTCCGATGAACTGTTGGATCAACGCTGGCATCATCACGAACAGAATTTGCGGGAAAGTGATGTTCCTGAAAATCTGCAGTTTGTTCGCGCCGTCGATCCGTGCAGCCTCGATCTGATCAGTCGGCAGATTTTGGATGATCCCCGTCGAAACCAGCATCGTTGCCGGAATCCCGATCCACATATTGACGACAATGACCGTAATTTTTGCCCAAATCGGATCCGTCAAAAACGGAATGGCCGAATCGATCAGGCCCAGGTTCAGCAGCGTTGCGTTGATGGGACCCGCGCCATTCAAGAGATTGCGCATAACCAGCAGCGAGATGAACTGCGGCACTGCCATCGTGACGACGAAAATCGTGCGCCAAACGCCTTTGAATTTCAGGCCTTTGGTGTTGATCAAAAGTGCCAGCAGGATGCCGAAGAAAAAACAAGTGACCGTCGCCAGAGTAGCCCAGATCAGCGTCCAGCCCAAAACCGGGAAGAAGGTGTCTGCCATATTTCCGGAAATGACGTTACCGAAGTTCACCAAGCCGACCCAAGTGAAGAGGTTTTTCGGCGGCAAATGCGTGTGGTCATAGTTAGTGAAGGCGATCGAGATCATGTAAAGCAACGGCAGGACCGTAAACAGCAGTACGCCCAACAACGGAATCGTCATCAGAGTAAGATAGAACCGTTCGTTCAGCAGACTCGCCAAATCATCCATCGTGCTCGGAATCTTTTCATCCGCTACTTTAAGCTCATGGATATGCCGTGCACTTTTCAGATTGATGATGTACAAACCAACAAGGAGTACACAAATTACAATGGCAGCAATGCCGAATAATAGCAGTAACATCGAGTTGTCGCCCTCTTGCAGCACTTCAATCCCCAAGCGTTCATCAAAAACGAGCCCTTGCCCCTGAGTACCCAACGTCGCCAACATGGACAGCGCGTGCACTCCGTTGCGGATCAGCCAATAGAAGAAGGCGATCTGCGAAAACAGAAAAATCAAACCCTTTAAGTATTGTTTATTGGCAAGATTGGCAGCTCCCATGACAACAAAGGAAAGTTTTGTTGCGACGTCCCCTTCTTTGAACAATTCCCGAAAGGTCATCTGCTGGCCGTAACTTTTTTTCTTGAACATGGCTTCCCCACTCACTTTCATCATTTAAATAAGAGGGACGAAAGATGCGTGATCTTTCGCCCTCCCTGCTTGATATATTGTTGGCTAGCTTCACGGGTTAGCCCTTCTGAAATTAGATAAATCGTACCTATTGCGCTCTTCGATGCTCAGTTGCATGGGACTCTAAGGGATTCATCCCTTAGAGTCCCAGTACAAGGTGACCGTAGGGAACGTTGCGTGGCACGATTTCCTAAATTTCTTTCAGTGCTGAACGAACCCGTTCCGCTTTTCTTGCTTTATTCTTTTTCTTCTTTAGGTTCTGTTACTTTGGATGTGTCTTCGACCAATTTGTCCAGTTTTTCCATGTACTCGGATTCTGTGATGTTGCCTTTGTATGCATCATTAATGATGGCATCCATTGCTGGCCAGAACGAAACGATTTCCGGAACTTTAGGCATTACGACTGAATGAGTGGGTTGAGACATTTCCATAACCGCTTTTGCAACAACGTCTTCTTGCACTTCCGCTGTTTCCTGAACGACTTTGTTAGATGGGATGACGCCCATTTCCTGGAATTCAGTCAATTGGGAAGTTTCGTTGGATAGGTAGTTAGCCAAAGCCATGGATGCTAAAGGAGCATCTGTCTGTTGGTTTACAGCAAACAATTTGACGCCCAAGAAAGCTTTCATCTGAACTTCTCCGCTGCCGAAATCGACTGTCGGATAAGCCGCAACGCCCATGTTTTCGCCCAATGCTTTGGTGACATCATTTTTCGACCAAGGACCGGAAAGGAAAGCATCGGAAACGCCTGCTTCCAAGTTGGCCAAAGCTTCAGCACCAGATTGGATCACGCCTGGATTGTTCTTTTGAGCTGCGATCCATGCAAGCACTTCAGCACCTTTTTCGCTGTTAAAATTGGTTCCGCTTGGATCTTCACCGGTTTCGCCGTACAAGTAAAGACCGTTACTCATGAACAGCGGTCCGAAGATATAGTTGGCTCCGGCTTCAGCAAAGTTTGTGCCGATTTTGCCTTTTTCAGACAATGTCGTCCAGCTCTTCACATCGTCTTCAGTCAGTTTCGCTTTGTTATAGTAGAGAACTTGCGATTCAACGCCGTATGGGTAGCCGTAAAGCTCATCGTTCCACGTTACGCCTTCCACAGCCGATTCCACGTTGTTTGCTTTTACTTCATCTGCGTATTTTGTATTCGGGTACAACAGACCGGCTTCAGCCATTTGACCGACCTGGTCATGCGGCATCATGAAAACATCGGCAGCCGCTTTCGGATCTTTCGAGACATCTTTTTTTGCATCCGCTGAGCTTCCTGCTGCCACTTCAACGGTAACTTCAGGGAATTCTTTTTCGAAGTCAGCCACGATTCCTTTGAAGACTTCCACGTGATCCGTGTCCACCCACAATTTAACATCGCCTTCTACAACGACTTCCCCGGATGTATTCTCAGCCGAGCCTGTGTCGCTTGTATCAGCTGTGCCTCCGCATGCGCCCAAGATTAATGCAGATGCCCCCAAGATTAAACCGCTTCCAAAATATTTTTTCCAATTCGTCTTCACTTACTTGTCCCCCTTGAAATGAATTTCCTTTACAAGTCTGATTATGCAACCGATTGCTTAAATAGTCAAGCGTTATTTCTCATAAAAAGAAAACGGTTTATTTTTTTGATGAGTCAGATCGATTGCGAAAAGTTTAATTACATATGTATACCAAGGGTTTTCAATAGTCCACGAGCCAATGCACATGATTCTCCACCCAAAAAATAAAATGCAACCGATTGCTAAAAGTTCTTGCAACCGATTATCTGTTGTGCCACAATGTGGGAAAACAAAGAGTGAAAAGGAGCCGATACTACTATGAACACTTCAGCACTTTACCATCGTCCCGAAAGCGAGTTTGCCTATCTATATGACCCAGAAACGATGCACGTCCGTTTGCGTACCGCCCGTGGAGACGTTAGAGAGATGGGGCTGCTTTACGGGGACCCTTATTTTTTGGACAAAGAGGAGTGGTTCCGCAAACCGCTTCAGATGATCAAAACACTTTCCACCGATCTTTACGATTACTGGTTTGTGCAAGTGAACGCACCTTTAAAACGCTTATCCTATGCGTTCGCCTTAACAGGCCATGACGGAATCTCCGTCTTCTATGGCGATCACGGTGTTTACCCATTAGAAGAGGAGTATTTGCGGATGCCGAATAATTACTTCCGGATGCCCTTCTTCCATGAAGTCGATCGCTACAAAACACCTGAATGGGTCAAAGAAACCATTTGGTATCAGATTTTCCCGGAGCGTTTCGCCAACGGAGATCCTAGCAACGATCCGGAAGGCACGCTGGCTTGGGGCTCGGAAGACCCGAATAGACAGAACTTCTTCGGCGGCGACCTGCAGGGGGTCATCGACAAGCTTGATTATTTGGAGGACCTGGGAATCAACGGGATATATTTCTGCCCGATTTTTGAAGCTTCTTCCAACCACAAGTACGACACGATCGATTACCTGAAAATCGACCCGGCCTTCGGCGATGCCGAAACGTTCAAAAAACTCGTGGACGAATGCCACAGGCGCGGCATAAAAGTCATGCTGGATGCCGTCTTTAACCATATCGGTGACTCTTCTCCGCAATGGCAGGACGTGCTTAAAAACGGCGAAGATTCGAAATATGTCGATTGGTTCCACATCAATGAGTTCCCGGCTTCGTACAAACGGGGCGAAAATTTTGAGGATGCTTATGACATCAACTACGATGTTTTTGCCGCCAACCCGCATATGCCGAAACTGAATACGGCCAATCCGGAAGTTCAGGATTATCTGCTGAACATCGCCCGTTACTGGATCGAGGCCTTCGATATCGACGCTTGGCGTTTGGATGTCGCGAACGAAGTCGACCACGCTTTTTGGAAAAAATTCCGGATCGTCTGCGATGAAGCCAAAAAAGATTTCTACATTCTCGGCGAGATTTGGCACTCTTCCCAAAACTGGCTGCAGGGCGACGAATTCCATGCAGTCATGAACTACGCCTTCACCGATGCGATCATGGGCTATTTCGTGAAGAATGAACTATCATTGAGTAAAATGGTGTCGGAAATGAACAACCAGTTGATGCTCTACCGCGATCAGACGAACCAGATGCAGTTCAACATTTTGGATTCCCATGATACGCCGCGGCTGTTGACGGAAGCCAATGAGGACAAAGACATCATGAAACAAGCAATGGCGTTTACTTATATTCAGCCTGGGGTCCCATGCCTGTACTACGGGGATGAAATCGGCTTGACCGGCGGGATGGACCCGGATTGCCGCAAGTGCATGGTCTGGGAAGAAGAAAAACAGGACCGCAATCTGCACCAATTCGTAAAACAACTGAATGGCCTCCGCAAAGAGCAGCAAAGGATCCTTTCGGAAGGCACCGTTTATTGGCGTCAAGTGTCCGAAGAATCGGGCGTGATCATTTTGGAGCGCATGCTGGGCGGCGAGGTCATCCGCGGTGCCTTCAATACCGGCGAACACACGGCACGGGTCGAGCTGATCGGGGAGGCTTTGTTCTCGAACCTTGCGGACGTGTCGGACGGATCGGTCGAATTGGAACGCAAAGGTTTTGTGTTGATGAAAGAATAATCCCTGCCCGTTGCGGCGTGCAGTTAGGCAATAGATTTTATCAAATGACTAAGGAATGAGGTTGCAGCATGGAAAAACATTGGTGGCAAGAGGTTGTCGTTTATCAGATCTATCCGCGGAGCTTCAAAGACAGCAACGGCGACGGTATCGGCGATATCACTGGCATGACCGAAAAGTTGGACTACCTGGAAAAATTGGGGATCGGGACGATTTGGCTTTCGCCTGTCTACCAGTCGCCGAACGACGACAACGGGTATGACATTTCCGATTACGAAGCCATTCTCGATGAATTCGGCACGATGGCAGAGATGGAGCATTTCATCGCGGAAGCCGACAAGCGCAACATCAAAGTGGTGATGGATCTGGTGGTCAACCATACTTCGGATGAGCACGCCTGGTACGTTGAAGCCAAAAAAGGCAAAGACAATCCTTACCGCGACTATTATGTTTGGGCTGATCCCGCCGCGGACGGCGGCGTGCCGAATGGATTGGGCTCAGCCTTCTCCGGTCCGGCATGGGAATGGGATGCCACGAGCGGACAGTATTATTTGCATCTTTTCAGCAAAAAACAGCCGGATCTGAACTGGCAGAATCAAAAGATGCGCCAGGAAATCTACGCGATGATGAACAGCTGGATCGCTAAAGGCATCGGCGGTTTCCGAATGGATGTCATCGACCTGATCGGCAAAATACCCGAAAAGGGGATCACCGGCAACGGCCCGCAGCTGCATGAATTCCTGCAGGAAATGCATCATGCGACTTTCGGCAATCACGATCTTTTGACCGTCGGCGAAACCTGGGGAGCGACCCCGGAAATCGCCAAATTGTATTCCGCTCCCGAACGCAAGGAACTGTCCATGGTTTTCCAATTCGAACACATCGGCTTGGACCAAAAACCGGACGGCGAAAAGTGGGATCTGCAACCGATGCGGGTGGCCGAACTGAAGCGGATCCTCGCGAAATGGCAGACGGAACTCGGGCAGGACGGCTGGAACTCTTTGTTCTGGAACAATCACGATTTGCCGCGGATGCTCTCGCGTTGGGGGAACGACCAGGCTTACCGCTCGCAAAGCGCCAAAATGCTGGCGATCCTGTTGCACATGATGAAGGGCACCCCTTACATCTATCAAGGCGAAGAAATCGGCATGACCAATACACCGATCACATCCATTGCGGAAGCAGGGGACATCGAAACGATCAATATGTACCACGAGCGCTTGGCGAAAGGCTATTCCGAGGCGGATATCCTGGCATCAATCAACACCAAAGGCCGCGACAATGCCCGCCGCCCGATGCAATGGGACGCTTCCTCGAACGGAGGATTCACGACAGGCACCCCTTGGATCGGCGTGAATGAAAATTATCCGGTCATCAATGCCGAGGCTGTATTGGCGGACCCGGATTCGATTTTTTATACGTACCAAAAGCTAATTCGTTTGCGCAAAGAGCATCCGATCATCGTTTGGGGCGATTTCGAGCTGGCGGATACCGTCGACGAAGTCATCAGCTATTACCGGGAATATGAAGGCGAGCGTTGGCTGGTCATGACCAATTTTTCCGATGAGACGCAGCCGTTCTCAGTCGATGATGAGATAGTCGAAGTCATCATCCAGAATGACGGGGATGAGATTACGAGTTTGAAGGACCTGCAGCTGAAACCTTGGCAAGCCTTTGTTGTGAAGGTGAAAGCATGAGTGGATGGTGGAAAAATGCGGTAGGCTATCAGATTTACCCGCGGAGTTTTCGGGATGCCAACCACGACGGCATCGGCGACCTTCAGGGGATCATCGAAAAGTTGCCTTATCTGAAGTCATTGGGCGTGGATTTCATTTGGTTGAACCCAGTCTATGCTTCGCCGAATGTCGATAACGGCTATGACATTTCCGATTACCAGGACATCCATCCCGATTTCGGGACGATGGCCGACTTCGAGGAACTGTTGGACACGGCCCACACTGCAGGCATCAAAATCATCATGGATCTGGTCGTGAACCATACAAGCGATCAGCATCCTTGGTTCTTGGAAGCGAAAAAAGGCAAAAGTAACCCGTACCGCGATTATTATTTGTGGGCGGATGCCACGGAAAACAAGATGCCGAACGCTTGGAAAAGTTTCTTCGGCGGATCGACCTGGACTTACGAAGGTTCGGGCCAGGCCTACTTCCATGTCTTCGCACCCGAACAGCCCGATCTGAATTGGAAAAACCCGAAAGTGCGGGAGGAAATCTACGGGATGATCCGCTGGTGGCTGGACTTGGGGATAGACGGCTTCCGTTTGGATGCGATCAGTCATATCCAGAAAGAACCGTGGGATTTCAAAATCACCGATAATCCTTGGGCACCCTTCATGAATGTCTCGGGAATCGAAGTCTATATGCAAGAACTGAAGGAAATTTTTGATGCGTACCCCATCATGACGGTCGGAGAAGCAAGCGGTGTTTCCAGCAAAAAAGCGGTGAATTGGACCAAAGAAGACGGCTATTTGAACATGATCTTCGAGTTGGAGCATAACGTGCGCGAAGGTCAGCCGGGTGCAGAACGGCTCAATCTGTTGGGATTCAAAAAGGTGCTTTCCCGTTGGCAAAAGGACTTGGGGTCGAATGGATGGAACGCCTTATACGTGGAGAATCATGATAATCCGAGGATCGCTTCGATTCTGGGTGATGAATCGCCCAAATCTGCCAAAGCGATCGCCACGATGTACATGCTGCTGAAAGGGACACCCTTCATTTACCAAGGCCAGGAAATCGGTATGACCAATTTCGCTTTCGAGTCGATGGAGCAAGTCGACGCCCAGGATTCGCACAATCTCTACCGCATTCTCTTGGATAGCGGCTCTTCCCCGGAAGATGCATTGCGGAACGTCACCCATTGGACGCGGGATCACTCGCGCACGCCGCTGCAATGGGAAGGCGGCATGTTCGGTGGCTTTTCTGAGTTGTTGCCATGGATGGCAGTGAACAGTAACGCTGAACATTTGAATATCGCCGAGCAGGAAAAAGATGAACAATCCGTTTTGAGTCACTACAAACAATTGATCCGGTTAAGAAAAAATCAGCCCGTATTTTCCGATAGTACCTTCGAACTGATTCTGAAAAATCATCCGCAAGTATTCGCTTATTTGCGGAAATCGGATACAAAACAGGTCCTCGTTCTCACGAATCTGAGCCGGAAACCTTGCCAAATCGATCTACCGACACGGGTATCCAACAAAAACTGGCACTTGCTGCTGACGAATTCCGAGCAGCAGGTTATCGAAAAGCGGGTGCAGCTGCAGCCCTATGATGCTTGGGTGTTTGAGGAAGTGGCTGAGGTGGCCGCTGACCGGAGTTGAGCGACCGGATCGGATGCCCTCCTCCGGTGAGGCTTCCCACACCGGGGTACAGCGGTATCTTGCGGGCTCTTCTCCTGCGAGCCTGTCCTCGTCGGAACACAGAATTCAAATGTGGGGCGTCCTCCGGCGTAGCCTCCGTTCACTGGAGGAGAACGTTCGCGGTATTTTTCTCGCATCCATCACACCAAATAAAGTTTTACAAAACGCTAAAATGAATGCACGAAGAAGGGGCTGTCCCGAATGAGACAACCCCTTCTTCGTGCATTCTGCTTACTGTGCTAAATCTTCTTCTGTGTAATATTCCGTATCGATCAGTTCAGCTTTATAGTTCTCTTTATCGACAGAGATTGGGTTTGCCAAATAGGTAGGCACTACTTTAACACTGTTATCGTAGGTTTCGGTATCATTAACCGGCACTTCTTCACCCTTGAAAATAGCTTCGATCATTTCGATTGTATTTTTTGCCAAGATACGCGTATCTTTGAATACTGTCTGCGTTTGTTCGCCTGCAATGATTGATTTCACACCAGCTTGGTCTGCATCTTGCCCGGTGATGACCGGCATCGGTTTGTCTGCCGATCCGTAGCCTACCCCTTTCAAGGAAGAGATCACCCCTAAACTGATCGTATCATTGGGAGACAAGACGGCATCCAATGTTTCATCTGAATAGTTTGCGCTCAACAGATTATCCATCCGTCCTTGTGCAGTCGATCCGTCCCAACGCAGTGTAGCAATTTGGCTGAATTTTGTTTGACCGGAACGAACAACCAGTTGGCCGCTATCAAGGTATTGTTGGAACACGGACATCACACCATCGTAATTGATCAAAGCATTATTGTCATCTGGAGATCCACTGAATAATTCAATATTATAAGGGCCTTCACCTTCGCTCAAGTTCAATGCATCTTCGATATAGGAAGCCTGCAGGACCCCAACGCCGAAGTTGTCGAATGTAGCATAATAATCCACGTGCTCGGAATTCATCAACAGACGGTCGTAGGCGATGACTTCAATATCCTCGTTCGCAGCTTTTTCCAAAACGTTTGTTAAAGCAGAGCCATCGATGGGGGCTATCACCAAAAGATCCACGCCTTTTGTGATCATGTTCTCGATTTGCGCTATCTGATTTTCGACTTTGTCTTCTCCGTATTGCAAGTCCGTTTTATAGCCCAGCTTCTCCAATTCCGTCACCATGTTGTTGCCGTCCGAAATCCATCGTTCCATCGATTTCGTTGGCATCGCAATCCCGACATAACCACTTTCTCCGGTAGAAGCGTTACCACTTCCGCAAGCTCCCAAGACCACTGCAGATAACAAAGTTGCTGTTGCAAGGATACCTTTTTTCAAACTGAATTTCATTCCAAATTCCTCCACTGCTGATTAATTTTACATCTGTACCACGCCAATAAAAAATAACGCTTACATTAAATGGATTGTCCGTTCCTTGGCATCATTTCGCGAATCATGGCTGGATAGTTTCATACCATCCAGCCATGATTCGTTCCCATGATTCAAACCCAATACCTTAAGGTTGCACGCTCAAATTTCTGCACAAATAGACTGTTATTCTTTCGCCAACACATGACACAATTCTTTTGTAGCTCCGTAAACTTGCGTATACAGTGCATATATTTTTTGGTAGGCTGCAACGTTTTCCGGAATAGGCCGTACGACATCTTTGTAGGCAACAAATATGTCCGCGCACGCAGTCACTGTCGGGAACCAGCCGAGTCCGACCGCAGCCAGCATTGCAGCACCTAACCCAGGTCCCTGTTCAGTTTCCAGACAAGTGATTTCGGCATCGAAAACATCTGCTTGGATCTGCAGCCAATCCGGATTTTTGGCGCCCCCACCAACGGAAACGATCCGTTTGAAGGATTTGCCTGCCACTTTCTCCATCAATACTTGCGAATCCTTCAAGGAGAAGGTGATACCTTCCAGGACCGCTCGCGCAAAATGTTTGATCGTATGATTCGTGTCCATCCCGATAAAACTGCCGCGGATCCGGCTATCGACATGCGGTGTCCGTTCCCCGACGATATAAGGGGTGAACAACAAACCATCCGCACCCGGTTTGATCGCATCCATCCCTTCCAGCAGTTCCTCGAACGTACTGTTCGGTGCGAACGTCTCCTTGAACCAGTTGAGGCTGTGGCCAGCTGCCAAGGTGACTCCCATCGAATAGTAGCCATCCTCTATCGTGTGGTTGAACAGGTGCAATTTGCCTTGATAATCCTGATCAGCCGAATCCTCGAATGCGAGGAACACACCGGATGTTCCGATGCTGGCCATACCTATCTCAGCGTTCACGATACCGGCGCCAATCGCAGCGCAGGCGTTATCCGCCCCACCCGCAAATATTTTTACTTCCTTTTCAAATCCGAATCGGTTCGCCAGTTCCGGCCGCAGGTTTCCGGTCGTGCCCGATGATTCGATCAATTCAGGCAAATGGGTTTCCGGGATGCGGAATTTTTCGAGAACAGCTTTGGACCATTCTTTCTTTTCCACATCCAGAAGCAGCGTGCCGGCTGCATCCGAGTAATCCATATGCATAGTGCCGGTCATCCAATATCCCAGATAATCCTTTGGAAGCAACATATGCCGCACCTTGTCCCAGATTTCCGGCTCGTTTTCCTGGATCCACAGAATTTTCGGCAAAGTGAATCCTTCCAACGCGATGTTTTTTGTGATCGCAAGCAGTTCTTCTCCGAAGGCATCCGTGATCGCCTTGCACTGTTTGGTTGTCCTGACGTCATTCCACAGAATCGCATTGCGGAGGACATTATTCTCTTCATCCAACACAACCAAACTGTGCATCTGGCCGGAGAAGCTGATCCCCTCCAATTTTTCGGTGAAGTCCGCAACCTCCTCCTTCAGCCTGTCCAGTACATATTCGCAGGCCAGGATCCATTGTCCCGGATCCTGCTCGCTGTAGCCGGATTTCGGATGGATCAGCGGATACTCTTTTTGGGCGGAAGCCACTGATTTGCCTTGCTCATCCAGCAGCAGACCCTTCAATGAACTTGTTCCCAAGTCAATTCCTAACACATACGCCATAATTTCTGCTCCTCTTCTGTTGCATCCATCAGCCGAACGACTTTGGAATGGATTATACTAGGTAATCGTTCAAGCGGGATTTGACGAATTCAAGATGGCTCGACTCCAGTTTGATGTCTCCGTTTTGCATGGAATACTCTGTCAATGATTCCAACGTTTCTTGATCCGACAAGATCCTTGCACCGACACCATCGTTGTAGCTAGCATAGCGTTTGTCTTTCAGATCATCGAAGAAACGTTCCTCTTTCAACTTGGCAGCAGCTTTCAATCCGCGGGCAAAAGTGTCCATCCCGGCGATATGTGCCAATAACAGATCTTCCATCTCGAATGAGGAGCGGCGTACTTTGGAATCGAAGTTGATTCCGCCTGGCGCAATCCCACCGTTCTCAAGGATTTCATACATAGCCAATGTCGTATCGTAGATGTTCGTCGGGAATTCGTCTGTATCCCAGCCCAACAACATGTCGCCTTGGTTGGCATCGATCGATCCTAGCGCATCGTAGCAACGGGCCACATTCATCTCATGCTCAAACGTATGTCCAGCCAATGTCGCATGGTTTGCTTCCAAGTTCAGTTTGAAGTCGCCTTCCAAACCATATTTTTGGATAAAGGCCATTGTTGTTGCAGCATCGAAGTCGTATTGGTGTTTGGATGGCTCCATCGGTTTTGGTTCAATCAGGAACTGTGGTTTGTGGCCGATTTTCTCGCCGTAAGCAACTGCCATTTTGAACAAACGAGCAATGTTGTCCTGTTCGAATTTCATGTCCGTATTCAATAAGGACTCATAGCCTTCACGGCCGCCCCAGAAAACATAGTTTGCGCCGTCCAATTTCTTGCTGATGTCCAAACCTTTTTTCACTTGTGCCGCTGCATAGGCAAAAACTTCAGCACTGTTGGAGGAAGCTGCCCCGTTCACATAGCGCGGATGGGAGAACATGTTGGCTGTATTCCACAACAGTTTGATGCCGGTTTGATCCATTTTCGCTTTGATCAGATCCGTGATCTCATCGATATTATTGAAAAATTCTTCCAGTGAATTTCCTTCTGGTGCGATATCGACATCGTGGAAGCAGAAGAATTCAACATCCAATTTTTCCAAAATTTCAAAGAAAGCTTCCACACGGTTTTTTGCAGTTTCCATCGGAGTGGACCCTTCCCATGTGCGGATATTCGTAGGGCTTCCGAAAGGATCAGAACCGTCCTGCGTCATTGTGTGCCAGTAAGCGACACCAAAGCGTAAATGCTCCTTCATCGTTTTGCCCATCACGACTTCTGACGGATTGTAATGGCGGAACGCAAACGGATTTTCCGCGGAAGCGCCTTCATATTTAATTTTATTTACTGTTGAAAAATAACTCATTTCTTTTCCTCCTCAAAAATGTTATCTTGTCTTTGGGTTAGTTCGCTCAACTAACTCATGAACATAATATAAACGATTATTTTTTTGTTGTCAAGCGCTTTCAGAAGATATATGATAGATAACGAAGGAAGAAGGAGTGGTTTTATTGATTCATAGCAAATATACGATCCGAGAAAACAACGAGGCCACCATTTTGAATGCAATCATTGGCCAAAAAGAAATTTCCCGTGCTGAATTATCCGTCCATATCGGACTGAACAAAGCTTCCGTGTCCGCGATCACCAAGAAACTGTTGGACGACGGATTGATCCATGAGGACCGGGTCGGCGACGCAGCCCGAATCGGCGGCAGGAAGCCCATCATGCTCACTTTCAATGGAAAAGCTGCGCTTACCCTTTCCTTGGATGTCGCACCCAATTACATAGAGGGGCTCATCGCTTATATCGATGGAAAGGTGCTTTATGAATCCGAAATCAGAGGCATCAAAGTTTCTTCCGAAAATGTCCTCGACTATATCACGGAAATGGTTGAAAAATTGACCCAACATGCTGTGGAAACGCCGCACGGCATCACGGGAGTCTGCGTTGCGATCCACGGACTCGTCAATCAGGAAGAGATCATCTTTACGCCCAACTATACTTTGCAGAGCGATCTGAAGTCTCAATTAGAAGAAATTTATCCCTTTTATGTGTATTTGGAAAATGAAGCGAATCTGGCGGCGCTCGGTGAATATACTTTTGGATCCATTTCGGACAGCGTCGTCAGCCTGAGCATCCATACGGGCATCGGAGCCGGAATTGTCGAAAATGGGAAGCTGAGGACCGGGAAAAAAGGTATAGCCGGTGAAATTGGCCACAGTATCCTCTACCCTGATGGCCGGAAGTGTCCATGCGGCAATGAAGGTTGCCTCGAACAATACGCATCCCACCAGGCCATCTACAGCGAATTGGAACAGATGCTTGTGTTGCCGGACGTCAATTCGTCGGTAGTGATCGAACGCTACAAAAAAGGCGATCCCATTGTCCAAGAAACACTTCGGACCAATGCGCATTATTTGAGCATCGCCGTTAATAATCTGGCGGTGATCTACGAACCAGATCTCGTGGTTATCAACAGTTCCATTTATTCGCAAATCCCTGAATTGATCAGTATTCTTAAGGGTGATCTCAAAGGTAAATTTTCATGTGACACCAGTGTCGTCAGCAGCTCGCTCAAGCGAAAAGCGACCTTGTTCGGGGGTGTGGCCAGGTCCACGCAGAACTTCCTGAACATCCAGAACCTGAAAATGAGAACAGACAACTAAAATCAAAACCACCCGTTATGTTGCTACGGGTGGTTTTGATTTGTATTTTGAGTTGTTGTCTCGTTCTAATATCCCAACCGCTTCAATTCCGCTCCCAGGCTGGCGTTCGTCGGCTGTTTTGCTATCATATTTTTCTGTTTAGCCGACGCCATCGAATCGTCTCGGCTGTTCTGCATTCTCCGTCCTCCGTTCAGTCGACGCCCCCGAATTGTCTCGGTTGTTCTACATTCTTTGTCCTCTGTTCAGCCGACAATCCTCCGAACCAACCCTAAAATTACCGAAAACCGCGAAAAAAGAAGGCGCCGACGCTGATCGGCACCTTCTCTGCTCTAAATGTATCTTCTAAACAAGTACTTCCTCTTTTTTGACTGCGTTCCTAACGCTGGCGGCTACGATGTCCGCCACTCCCGGAGTGAAGACATCCGGCATGATGTAGTCGACGTTCAGTTCCTCATCGCTGACGATGCTAGCGATGCCGCGCGCTGCGGCAAGCTGCATTTCGATCGTGATGTCTTTAGCACGGGCATCCAGTGCGCCGCGGAAGATTCCCGGGAATGCGAGCACATTGTTGATTTGGTTCGGGAAGTCGCTGCGGCCAGTGCCGACGATATAGGCTCCGCCTGCTTTTGCTTCATCCGGGAAGATTTCCGGTGTCGGGTTCGCCATCGCGAAGATGACCGGTTTTTCGTTCATGGTTGCGATCCATTCCTTCTTCAGGACGCCTGGCGCGGATACGCCGACGAATACATCCATCCCGACAACTGCATCCTCCAAAGTGCCGGTCCGGAAGCTGCGGTTCGTCACTTTTGAGATTTCCACATGGCGTTCGGCCAATTCAGGATCGGTTTCGGAAATGATGCCGGTGCGATCCACGACCATCAGATTCTTGATGCCTGCGGAAAGGAACATTTGGCTGATGGCGATCCCTGCAGCACCGCCGCCATTGACGACCACTTGAATCTCATCGATTTTTTTGCCTGTCAGGCGCAAGGAATTATAAAGGGCAGCCAGCACAATGATCGCGGTCCCGTGTTGGTCATCATGGAAGACCGGAATGTCCAACATCTCTTTCAAGCGGCGTTCGATTTCGAAGCAGCGAGGCGCGCTGATGTCTTCCAGGTTGATCCCGCCGAAAGAAGGTGCGATGGCAGCAACGTGCGAGATGATTTCTTCAACATCCTGCGTATTCAAGGAAATCGGCACAGCATCCACATTCCCGAAGCGTTTGAACAAGGCCGCTTTGCCTTCCATAACCGGAATGGCTGCTTCCGGTCCGATATTGCCCAAGCCCAGGACAGCCGATCCATCCGTTACGACGGCAACGAGGTTCTTTTTAGTGGTATAAGTATAGACGGATTCTTTGTTGTTCGCGATTTCCATGCAGACAGCTGCGACACCCGGTGTATAGGCGATGCTCAGATCTTCCATTGTTTCGATCGGCACTTTTGAGATGACCTCCAATTTACCGCCGAATTTTTTGCTGATAGCCAATGCTTTTTCATTTACATTTGTCATAATGAACACTCTCTCTTTCTTCTCGTTTTAGTTTTTTTATGTTGTTAGAATAGGAAACGCAATAAGGATGTCATGGAAATGACGGTGATGGCTCCACCCAAACGTGTAGCTACTTGGGCAAACGGCATCAGATTCATACGGTTGGAAGCAGATAGGATGGCGACATCCCCGGTTCCGCCCATGCCGCTTTGGCAAGCCGTTACGATTGCTGCTTCGATCGGGTTCATATTCATTTTCCCACCTACGAAGAAACCGGTCAGCACTACAGTCAACACGACTGAGATCACGACCACGAAATACTGCCAAGAAAGCATGCCAACGACGTCTTTAAGCGGGATGTACAGCAAGCCCAAGCCGACCATCAACGGGAAAGTGAAGTTGCCGGAAACGAATTTGTACAACTGTTTCGAACCTTTTTCAACATCTTTAGGCAACAGGCTCAAGTATTTGATGCTTGCAGCGATCAGGATCATCAGGACCGGTCCCGGGAAACCCGTAAGTCTTTCCAAAAGTCCGCCTGCGATGAAGAGTGTGCAGGCCGTCAACACGCCAGCGCCCATCAATTTGATGTCCAGCGGGCTCTTGTCTTCCTGCATGGCATCAGCCATATCAGCGTCGCCGCCGAATTTGATCAATTGGCCTTTGCCGCTTTTCTCAGGATATTTTTCGCCCAAACGGTTCAAAATACCGGAGCAGATGATCGCGAAGAAGTTACCGATGATGGTCGCTGGAATCAATTGTCCTACCAATTCTCCACTAGGGATGCCGGTGATGGCGCTGTAACCTAACGATAGTGGCAATATGCCTTCGCCGATTCCGCCGGCGATGATCGGTGTCACGATGTAGAAGAGCGTATGCTCAAATCCCAATCCCAACAAAGTTCCGACTGAAGTTCCGACAATCAAGGCAGAAATCATCGCCACTGCCATCGGGATGATCATCCGGATCAAGCCTTGCACCAGAATCTTGCGGTGCATCCCCAGAATACTTCCGCAGACAAGACAAGCGATGTAGAAATACAGGAAGTTCGCTTCCCTCATCAGCATGTTCGCTGCATCCAGCGTATTTTGATTGAATATATTCATGAATACCATGATTGATGGTACCATCAACGAAAGGATGGCCGATCCCCCGAAATTTTTCAATCCCGGAATGCTTGCGCCGATTCCTCCTAAAAGCCAACCCAAACTCAAGATGACTGCGAAACCGCCCAACATGTTGACGGGCAATTCGCCCAGATACGCAGAAGCTATTATAATGGCTGACATCACGAGATAAGTCGGCAACGGAATCGCGCCTACCTTCGCATTCTTGAATCTGTCGAAAACCGTCAACTCTGAAATGCCCGGGAGCTGTTCAAGCTCCAATTCTTTTGTCGTGTCTCTCACTTTCCTTCTCCTCCTTTTGATTAACCGCAATCTTGAAGCGCTTTCTTTAACATGGTTTCATTATGCTACCGCTTACAGATTTAAAATAGATTATTTAATTAATTTAAGTGTTATTCAATTAATTAAATTGAGAACGCCTACTTTTCGTTTGGTATAATGGCTGTGTAATAGGAAGGGAACATGGACGAATGATCAAACTGAAGCAAAAATGGAAAAACCAGCGCTTATGGGTGAAGCTCACCTTGATGGTATTGGTCACGGTGGCTCTGACTGTCAGCGTCCTTTACCTCTCGCTGACGAACCGCATCTATGAAGCGACGCAGACGCAGGAAGAGGAACAGCTCCTTTCCATCGCCGAAATCGTGGCCGCGCAACCTCTGGTGATCCAGACGCTTAGCGACGGAGCCACCAATCCGGAAGTGCAGGCCTACGCTAATCAAATAACCGAAACCTACCAGTTGGACTTCGTCGTGGTCATGACGATGGACCGCATCCGCCTGACCCATCCCGATCCGGAAAAAATCAACGCCCCTTTCCAGGGCGGCGATGAAGAAGCGGCGCTTTCGGGACAGGAGACGACTTCAATAGCGCAAGGCACGCTTGGCCAATCATTGCGCGCCTTCGTCCCTGTCTTCAATGCGGAAAACGTGGAAATCGGCGTCGTCGCGATCGGCATCAAAACGACAACGCTCGCTTCGATCGCCAAGAAAACGATGCAGCCCTTCTCCGTCAGCTTCGCGGTCAGCCTGCTGTTCGGCGCGGCCGCCGCGATCTTCACGGCTTTCCAGCTCAAAAACCAAATGTACAATCTGGAGCCCATCGAAATAGCCCGATTATTGGAGGAACGCAATGCGATGCTGGAGAACACGAAGGACGCCATCATCGTCACCGACAAGGACAACCGGGTCGTCCTTTCCAATCTGGAGGCGAAAAAACTGTTCCAACGGGACGAGTTGGATGAGGCCATCATCGGCCTGCCCATCCAATCGCTCTTGCCTGTTGCACAGGACCTAAGGCTGTTAAGTGGAAAAAACAAAACGACCGACCAGATCTATCATCAGGACGGCGTGGACTACTTGCTTTCGACCGCTCCGATCACTGTCGCCAAGAAGGTCATCGGCCAGATCATCCTGATGCGCGACGCCACGGAGCTCTATCTGCTGACGGATCAGTTGTTCAACGCAGCCACTTACACCACCACCTTGCAGACGCAGTCGCATGACTTCCTGAACAAGCTGCATGTCATCTACGGCTTGGCGGATCTGGAGGAATACGAGGAATTGAACGACTACCTCGGCAAAATCCTCGAACCGGAGCAGGAATTTTCGCACCGCATGATCTTCCTGGTCAAAAACCCGGTCATCGCAGGCTTTCTGATCGGCGAGCGCAGCAAGTTCACGGAGCAGAACTATCCGTTCATGATCGAAGTCTACCCGGATGTGCCGCCGACCACCGATCATACGGCTGTCCAGTGCTGGATCAACATCATCCGGTTCCTGGACCAATTTATTTTGGAAAACAGGTTGGCGGATGACCTGCAGATCCATTTCGGCTTCTGGAACGACCAGTTGGAGACCGTTTACGAATTGCAGCTGGAGCCCGCCATGAAGGAGCGGCTTACCGAAGAACTGCACGCGCCGGTCATTGCCCAACTGCTGAAAAGAGTGGACGGACAACTGGAAATCGAAAGTAATGAGCGCCGTATTAAGATTTCTTTGAAGACGGCGTACCGAAAGGATGGTAAATGATGGTCTATCATGTATTGATTGTGGAGGACGACCCGATGGTATTGTCCATCAATCGTCGTTATCTGGAGAAAATACCCGGCTTCGTCGTATCGGGGACTTGCGGCAGCTTTGAGGAGGCCATCCGGCTGACCAGTAAGCACACTTACGACCTGCTGTTGGTCGACGTCAACATCCAGGGGAAAAGCGGCTTAGATCTGATCCGGGCGCTGCGGAAAAGGGATTACCCGGCCGATCTGATCATGATCACGGCAGCCGGCGAACAGGAAGCCATCCGGATCGGCCTGCAGTGCGGCATTGTCGACTACATCCTCAAGCCTTTTCAGTTCAAACGCTTCGAGAAGAGTATCGAGGCTTTCGTGCAGCGCCAGGAACTGCTCAATTCCCGGAAGCCAATTACGCAAAAACAGCTGGATCAGTTCCGATCGCTGGATAATCAACCGGAAGAAAAGGATGATGACGCCATCGACAAAGGCCTGACCCCATCGACGTTGACCATGATCATGTCCTGCATCGACCAACAGAAAGGTGATTTCACCGTGAATGACATCACCAGTCTGGCGAACCTGTCGCATGTGTCGGTCCGGAAGTATCTGCGCTATCTGGAGGACAAACAGGTCATCGAAATGCGGCTGGAATACGGGACGGTCGGAAGACCGACCGCATTTTACCGGAAAAAATAAACGGAACGGCTTCATCGGAGCTGACTGGTCGGTTTCAGTCGCCAACTCCGATGAGCGGATTCTCGCCGAAGATAGCGATCAGGTTTTATTCATCATCTCCGATGAACAGGCCCTCGCGGGAGTTGACAACCCCAGCGGCGATCACACCACAAAAAAGAGCAGCAGAGAGGCAAAAAATGCCTCGCTGCTGCTCTTTTTATTGTCTTATGCATTATCCGCTTGCGTCAGCAAGCGAAACAATTGGTCCTTAGACGGACAAATCTTCTCCGTTGCTGGCGATGACTTGTTTGTACCAGTCGAAAGATTTTTTCTTCGTACGTTTCAGCGTGCCGTTACCTTCGTTGTCGCGGTCGACGTAGATGAAACCGTAACGTTTCTTCATTTCGCCTGTTCCCGCGCTGACAAGGTCGATACAGCCCCAGCTAGTGTAACCCAACAGATCAACACCGTCCAAGTTCACGGCATCTTTCATAGCTTCGATATGCGCAGCCATGTAGGCGATGCGGTAATCGTCTTCGACATAGCCGTTTTCGTCCGGCACATCGACAGCTCCCAAGCCATTTTCAACGATGAACAATGGTTTTTGGTAGCGATCGTACATCGCATTCATCGTGATGCGCAGTCCCAATGGATCGATCTGCCAGCCCCATTCGCTCGCATCTAAATAAGGATTTTTCACGGATTCAAAAATGTTGCCTGCTGTTTTTGCGTTCACTTCAGGATCAGCGGAAGCTACGCGTGAAGAATAGTAGGAGAAGGAAATGAAATCGACTGTGTTTGCTTTCAGGATTTCTTTGTCGCCTTCCTCCATCTCGATTTTGATGCCTTCGCGCTCCAATTTTTTCAGTGCGTAAGCAGGGTATTCGCCGCGTGATTGCACGTCGATGAAGAAGTAGTTTTCACGGTCTTCTTCTTGCGCTTTGAATACGTCTTTAGGATCGCAAGTATATGGATAGTAGTTCCCGGCAGCCAACATACAACCCACTTGGTTTTCAGGATCCACTTCATGCGCGATGCGGGTAGCGATTGCGCTAGCCATCAACTCATGATGCGCAGATTGGAATTTGACTTGTTCTTCGTTTTCGCCTTCTTCGAAGTACAGACCGGCACCCATGAATGGTGCATGCAAAATCATGTTGATTTCATTGAAAGTCAACCAATATTTAACAAGACCTTTGTAGCGGTTGAAAATCGCATGGCACAGATTCTCATAGAATCCGACCATTTTACGGTTGCGCCAGCCGCCGTACTCTGTGATCAAGTGCATTGGGCAATCGAAATGCGTGATTGTCACTAATGGCTCGATTCCGTATTTATGGCACTCTTTGAATAAGTCTTCGTAGAATTTCAGACCTTCTTCATTCGGCTCTTGCTCGTCGCCTTTAGGGAAGATGCGTGTCCACGCGATTGATAAACGGTATGTTTTGAAGCCCATTTCGCCAAATAATGCGATGTCTTCTTTATAGCGGTGATACATGTCGATAGCTTCCAATGCAGGATAGAAATGCTCATCGTCAAAATCGAACATTTTCATTTTGCCTGTGATGACGGCCCCTCTGTCCTTGCCGACGGGAACAACGTCAACGTTCGCCAAACCGCGTCCACCTTCGTTGTATCCACCTTCACACTGATTGGCAGCAGTAGCGCCGCCCCATAAAAAGTCTTCTCTTAAAGCCATTGTCCATCCTCCTAGATCTTTTTATACTAAAATGTTACATACAGTTTCATTGCTTTCGCTTATGCAAAAGCTTTCAGCAACCGCTACCAATCATTTGAATCTTCCCGGTATCGGTTACATTAATAATACTAACACTTTTGGATGGACAATGTAAATATTGTTAGACAAGAAGTCGAATTATTGTGGACTCTCAGACAAAATATAGGCGAGCTTGTTTTTCTCCGGGGAACCCCTCTCTGCCGGAGATAGGGCTCTAAAAAGATCATCACCTCCGACCACAGCGGCTTCGCCGGAGGGCAGACCCCCGCAAGACATCCAACTCCGGCCAGCATCCGCTCATCGGAGTTGAGCAATCGGAGAAAAATGATTTTCTCACATGTTCGAAGCGCAGCCACATCGCCAAACAAAAAGACGCCCCGATGAAGAGCGCCTTACCTTTCCTATCAAAAACCCTTACAATCCTTAATCATTCGTACAGGCTGGCACCGTTCGTTTCGATGACATCCTTGTACCAATGGAAGGATTTCTTTTTGAAGCGGTCGTAAGTGCCGTTGCCGAGATCATCGGCATCCACATAGATGAAGCCGTAGCGTTTCGTCATCTGGGAAGTCGAAGCGCTGACGATGTCGATGCAGCCCCACGAAGTGTACCCCATCAATTCGACCCCATCCTTGAGGGCCAAGTTCATTTGTTCGAAATGGTCGCGGAAATAAGCAATCCGGTAATCGTCAATAACCGTGCCGTCCTCGGTCAGCACATCGGTCGAGCCGATGCCGTTCTCGACGATGAACAGCGGGATGCGGTACTTATCATAGAGATCGATCAGGGAAATGCGCAGCCCGACCGGATCGACTTGCCAGCCCCATTCAGAGGTATCCAGGTATGGATTCTTCACGCCAGTCATCAGGTTTCCGCCGACTTTTTCGCGTTGGGACGCATTTTTCGATACGACCATCGACATGTAGTAGCTGAAGGAAAGGAAGTCGACCGTGTATTCTTTCAATAACTTCAGATCTTCCTCTGCCCTATCGATCTTGAAACCGTTCTCTTCGAAATAGTTCAATACATGCTTCGGATATTCCCCGAAAATCTGCACATCCGCGTAGAAATGATTGTCGCGGTTGGCTTTTTGCGCCATCAGCACCTCATCCGGATCGCAAGCTTCGGCATAGGTCATCGTCTTCGTCAACATCGCGCCCATCTGCGCACCCGGGATGATTTCGCGCAACAGTTTGGTCGCTTCCGCACTGGCCACGAATTGGTGATGGAGCGCTTGGTAGATGGCTTCCTCTGCGGCTTTTTTGTCAGCGTATTTCTCTTCGAGCACGCCGACTGTCGTGAACGGATGGCGGAAGACGCTATCGATTTCATTGAAAGTGAGCCAGTATGTCACCAAGTCCTTGTACTCACGGAAGACAGTTTCGCTGAATTTGGTGAAGAAGCCGACGACTTCACGTGAAACCCAACCATCGTAGTTATCCACCAGATAAAGCGGCATTTCATAATGCGACAGCGTCACCAACGGTTCGATGTCGTGCGCACGCAGCGTCTCCAGCAGCTCGCGGTAGTAGTCCAAGCCTTTTTGGTTCGGCTCTGCTTCGTTTCCGTTCGGGAAGATCCGCGTCCAGGCAATCGAAACGCGCAGCACTTTGAAGCCCATTTCACCAAACAAAGCAATATCTTCCTTGTAGCGGTGGAAGAAGTCGATGCCTCTTCTTTTCGGATAATAAACGACATCGTCGGTCTCCTTCGCGATGGCGATGTCCTCCAACGAAACATGCCATTGCGATTTGTAGTCCTCGACCGAGATGCTCGGTTTGAAACGGGCGACATCGGCTACCGACATGCCTTTCCCGTCCACGTTCCAGGCACCTTCCGCCTGGTTGGCGGCGATGGCGCCGCCCCAGAGAAAATCTTTCGGATAGTAACTTTTCATTTATATGTCCCCTTTTCTGTTTTGGTTATGCTTTGCTTAGAATTTTTCTGTGGCAATTTGGCTTTCAGTTTCGGTTTCCGTTTCCTCTGCTGCAACCGTCGCTTTATTTGCTGCCAGGACGAACGGCATATACATCACGACACCCAAGGCCATGATCAGCAGCTGCACGATGACGCCGTTGATGCCGTAGCCAAGGAACGCGCCTACGCCAAGCGGAAGCCCGAACGGCACGTCTACAGTGTTCGGCTGCAGGAAGCCGATCTGGTTGAAGAACAGCGCGATTGCCGTGCCGATGCTGGAGGCGAAGACGAACGGAATCGCAAACACTGGATTCAATACTAAAGGCAGGCCGAAAACGACAGGCTCGCTGATCCCGAACAAACCGGGCATGAAGGATACTTTGGCGACGGCCTTATGGTCATCGCGCTTGGAAGCAATCAGGATGGCAATCAGCAGCGATAACGTCAATCCGGCACCGCCAGGAACGATGAAGGACATCCAGAATCCCATGGTTACAGGATTCGTAGCTGTTTCTCCAGCTTGTACGGCTGCGATATTGTTCGCCAAAGCAGCGATCAATAACGGATTGCGGATCGGCGAAATGATCAAGCCGCCGTGGATACCCACCAGCCAGAAGATTTGGCTGACGATAACCAGTAGCATGATGCCGCCAGGGCTTTGGACCAATCTTTCCAGTGGCGCCTGCACGATTTTGTAGATGAATTCGTTCATGTACATGCCTGTGGAGTTCAGGAACAACTGGGCTGTAAGTGCCACAATGATCAGGGTCACAAAAATCGGCAGCAGCACGTTGAAGGATGCGACGATTCCGCCCGGAACGCTCGGCGGCATTTTGATGCGCAACGCCTCCACATTGGATAATTTCGTGAACAGTTCGACGACAAGGATTGTCAAGATCATGCCGATGAACAAGCCGGAAGCGTTTGTGCTGGTTGCAGGCAAACCTTTGACGACCTGCTGCACGCCATCGACTGTCGTAGTGAAGAATTGCGGAACCACAATGACGTAAGCGATCAATGCGACCGCGCTTGTGATCAATGGATTCGTATTATTGCTTTTTGCAAGATTTGACGCCAAAAATAAAGGAATGAGCAGGGACATGATGTCCATCGTTGCGAAATTGATCGTGCTGAATGCCGGTGCCAACGCGGTCAAGAAACTGAACGGCGCGAACTGGGCAAGTCCGGTAGTCGGGCTGGTCAGCAGCACATTGAAAAGCAATGCGAACGAGCCGATGATGATGAAAGGCATGTAGGCGGTGAACGCATCCTTGATGGCGCGGAGATATTTGTTCCCCTCGACCTTTTCGGCGACGACATCGATCCCTGAGCTAAGTTTGTCCATGAAACTCATTAAAATTCCTCCTTCAACTGTTTCGAACTGTCTTGCTATGATCAACCTGTCCTATTAGAACAGGCTTTCTCCGTTTGTTGCGATGACTTCCTGGTACCAATAGAAGCTGTCCTTCTTGAGGCGCTTCAGCGAGCCATTGCCTGCATTGTCCTTGTCGACGTAGACGAAGCCATAACGTTTCTTCATCTCGCCGGTACCGGCGCTGACGATATCGATCGGTCCCCAGTAGGTGTAGCCCATAATCGGAACGCCGTCCTTCAATGCCTCGGCCATTTCGACCAGATGTTTCTTGGTGTAATCGATACGGTAGTCGTCATGGATTTTGTTGTCCTCCGTCACCTCGTCGTTGCTGCCCATGCCGTTTTCCACGATGAATAATGGTTTTTGATAGCGGTCGTAGAGCTCATTGCAGACGTAACGCAGTCCCAGCGGATCGATCTGCCAGCCCCAAGGCGTTTCATCCAGGTATGGATTCTTCTCGCCGATGATGCCGCCCGTGTTGCCCAGGATCTTCATGCCGTCCTTGTAGGTCGTGCTGCGGTAATAGCTGAAGCCAAGGTAATCGCTCGGATAAGCAGCGATTTCCGCCAGATCGTTTTCGTCCATCTCGAGCTGGATGCCGTACTCCTCAAAAATGCGGTTGGCATAGGACGGGTATTTCCCTCGCAGCATCACATCGCTGAAGAACAAGGAACGTCTTCGCAACGACATCGCCCCGAAGATGTCCTCCGGTTTGCAGGTGTTCGGGTAGACCGCGCTCAAGGAAAGCATGCAGCCGATCTGCGCTTCCGGCATGATTTCGTGGCAAAGCTTGTTGACCCGGGCGCTGGCGACGAACATGTTGTGCGAAGCCTGATAGATGACGCGCAGCTTCTCGTTCTCATCCGTCTCATCCAAAATCACGGCGCCTGCCGCAAAAGGGATCGTGTGCATGTTGTTGATTTCGTTGAAGGTCATCCAATAGCTGACTTTGTCCTTGTAGCGTTCGAATACGGTGCTGCAATATTTCTCGAACAGCCCGATCAGCTCGCGGCTTTCCCAGCCGTTGTATTTCTGCACCAAGGCGTAAGGCGTTTCGTAATGCGACAAAGTCACCACCGGCTCCATGCCGCGCTTCAGCATTTCCGCAAACAAGTCATCATAGAACTGCAGCCCTTTTTCGTTCGGCTCAGCTTCTTCGCCTGTCGGGAAGATGCGCGCCCAGGAAATCGATGTCCGGAAAGCCTTGAAGCCCATTTCCTCCATATACTGCAGGTCTTCCTGATAGCGGTGGTAAAAGTCGATCGCTTCATGGCTCGGATAGAATTTATCCGGATCGATTGTTTCATCAGGTTGCGACAGCACCCCGCTCGTCAACACATCGGAGATGGCCAAGCCCTTGCCATCCTCCAGATAAGCGCCTTCCGCCTGATTCGCGGCGATCGCCCCGCCCCACAAAAATCCTTTTGGAAATCTACTCATTTTTTTCCTCCTCTAAAGCCGTTATTAATGCTATCATAACGATTAAGAGAACCCGCGTATATACTTCCGGAAGCATTCGGAAAGCGGTTACATAATTTGTTTTTATCCTGCCGTTTGCTTGTAACGGCATTACGGATTACAGCATATCGAATGAGGTGAAGAGCAGAATGGATTTGCAGACGAAGCTTGCTTCGGAATCTTTTTCCGGAACGGAAAAGGCAGTAGTGGAATATTTCATCAATCATTTTGACAGTGTCGTCGATATGACGACTTTACAAGTGGCGAAGCACACCTTCACGTCGAACGCCACCGTCGTCCGAGTCTGCCAAAAGCTCGGTTACAAAGGCTTCAACGATTTCAAACTGAAGTACTTGACGGAACAAAAGTCGGACTTTCCCTCGTCCGAAAAATTGGATGCCAACTTTCCGATCCAAAGAGGCGACAAAGTGCAGAAGATCGCAACCAATATCGCAGCCTTGAAGGAAGCCGCCATCGAAGAGACAAAAAGCTTTTTGGATTACGCATGTTTGCAGGAGGCCATCGCGCTCTTGGAGTCGGCCGAAACAATCAACGTCTACTGTTCCCATTCGACGATTGCCCATGCCAAGGAGTTCCAGTACCATTGCATGCGCATCGGCAAACGCGTGATTGTCGCCAGCGGACCGGGCGAACAGGACTATTACGCCAGCCGTTCCTCCGAGGAAAACGTGGCGATTCTGCTGTCCTATACCGGCGAAACCCATGAAACGATCGGCGATGCCAAATTGTGCCGCTACGGCGGAACGAAGACGATCTCGATCACGTCATTCGGACAGAACAGCCTCAGCGAAGCCTGCGACTACAATTTCTTCATCCCGCCTTGGGAAAAATATTATTCAAAAATCGGCCAATTCGCTTCATCCGCCGGTTTCAGCTATATCCTTGATCTTTTCTACAGCGGCATCTTCGAAAAGGATTACTTGGCCAATTACGAATACATGCTGGAGCACACCGGCCGCTTGAGCATGGTTCAGATCAACAAGAAGATGAGCGATATTTAGTGCAGTTGGTGGTTATTGTTTTGCTTAATTTTTGGTGTGTTATATACTGATGGCAGAAGGAAATGTTGGTACTGCACACATTCAGATAGGTTTTTGGTCAACACTCGTTTGTCTTGATGTCCGACGGCAGCGTTCGCGTTGCCGCATGAAAAAGGAGGAACCAAGAATGGGAAAATTTTCTAGTTTCGTCAGAGGGCTTGTGATTGGCGGAGGAATCGCCCTACTATTGTCACCTAAGCCAGGAAAAGAAATTCGCAAAGATTTGGCCGACAAAGCCGATGAGACGTTGGACAAGGTGATGGACTACACCGATAAAGCCAAGGAAACTGCAAAAGAAGCCGTCGATCAAGCCAAAGAAATGGCCCAAGAAACGACAGACACGGTGAAGCAACAATTCGCCTCGAAGGCTGCTGAAGTTGAGGAAAAATTCGATGCCGAAACGGAAGCCCACGTGACCGAAGTGGATGAACTTGATCCGATCGAGGAAGCAATGAAGACATTGTGAGTATAAACAAATAGAGTGGAAAAGCCATCCAGTCCGGATGGCTTTTCCACTCTATTTTCCAGCTTATTTCCGCTCTATTGAACCTGTTCTGCCACAGCCGCTTGCACCAAGCGCTCCTGCCATTGCGATTGTCTGCCGTTCAGCACATCATCGATTCCGACAGCAGCGTGGTAGCCCATCAGATCCATCGCTTCATGCGTGATGATGGCGTTATGCGGTGTCATGATCAGGTTGTCCAATTCGAAGAAAGGATGATCCTGCGCAATCGGCTCCTCTTGAAAGACATCCAGGGCAGCACCGTTGATGACGCCGCTCTTCAAGGCTTCATGGAGCGCCTCCTCGTTGACGAGTTCTCCGCGGGCGCAATTGATTAAGTAGGCGTTCGGTTTCATCAAGCGTAGGGTTTCCTGATTGATCATTCCTGTTGTTTCCGCTGTGACAGGGACATGCAAGGAAACGAAATCGGATTTTGCCAAAACTTCCTCGATCGAACTAGCGCAAGTCACAAAGCCTGCGTATTCATTTTTCACAAGAAATTCATCATAAGCAATCACCTTCATGTCGAATCCGTTTGTCGCTTTGCGGGCAACCAGCGAACCGATGCGTCCAAGGCCGATCAATCCGAGTGTCTTGCCTTTCAGCTCCGTACCCTTGTGCTCGTAGCGCGCGCCCCAATTGTCATGGCGCACTTGTTGGTCCATGAACGGAATCTGATGCGCGAGGCTCATAATGAACCCCAACGTCCGTTCTGCTACCGCATTGCAAGTCGCTGCAGGCGTTGTTGTGATCGGGATTCTCCGTTTGACGCAATAACTTGTGTCGACATTGCCGTAATCTACGCCATGGACACCGATGACTTTTAACTTTTTGGCGGCTGACAGAACTTCTTCAGGGTATGGTGCATTTGGCCTGACCAGAATGGCATCAGCATCGGCAACCAATTCCTTCAGGTACTCGACGCTGATGTTCCCGTTTCCGACGACGATCTCGTACCCTTTGTCTTGCAGAAAGTCCTTTCCTAATGCACTGATATTTTCTGGGATGACAACTTTGTAGGCCATGATGATTCCTTCTTTCTCATTTTGATGGACCAGCAAAGAACACGCATAGCTGTTGGCTGCCGAGTCGTTCCAAACGCTCCGGAATGCGGATGTGCCGCAGTTACCGGTTGCTGATTGATGTCATTAGTATAGGCCAATCAGACAGGCAAAGATATGTCCCGGAAAATAAGAATGTACCGCTTACAAAGGCTGTTTGTTGTTCCGCAAAACAAAGGAACAGTGCAGCTGCACAGCTGGAATCTCAATCCTCAAAAATGATTTCGAATACTTGATGCCGGTCAAGTCCTTTCTAGGATTTTCCGCTTATACTATAGTCATACCAGACAAATAGGAGGAATAAACCATGAGCCAAGCCGTTATCCAATTAGGACCCGTCACTTGCCCATCCTGCATCAAGAAAATCGAATCAGCCGTCAGCAAAATCGATGGGGTCGAAACCGTCAAAGTGTTGTTCAACTCCAGCAAAGTCAAAGCCGAATTCGATGGCAATAAAACTTCAGGGAACGACATCAGCGAAACAATCCAAAAGTTGGGGTACGAAGTCCAATCGGTCAAAGAATCCTAGCTTTTTAGGGGTCACCTCAATTTGATATGCTCCCTCTATATAGGACAATGAATTACTTCAAGTCTTATATA
>NZ_PXZT01000008.1 GCF_003008695.1 Trichococcus alkaliphilus | reverse complement strand
AAACTGTTTAAATATTTTACTGTCCTATTGACGGGTGGCATACCATTTTCGGGACTGCCCTTGCTTTTTTGTCATTTCAATAAAGGATATCGTTGCTGATTGTGGTGTAGAAAAGTTCCTTGATCCGTGCCGGATCTTGGGTCTGGCCCAATATCCACATCAGTTTGCATACGACCGCTTCGGTGATCATATCGTAGGCTTCCAAAATATTGACCCGCGATTTCAGTTCGTGGCCGACTTTGTAGATTTCCATGTCGCTGCCCTCATTCGGGACCTGCGTAGTCATGACCACCGTCTTCCCTTGACCGATCCAGTGATTGATGACCTCGAAATACCCGTACTCCGGCGCCGAAGGGATCCCGCCCACTCCGTAGCTTTCGATGATGATTGCATCGTTCCGCTCAAGCATGTAAGCAAGAATATCCGAATCCACTCCCGGCGTCAGCTTGAACAACGCGACCTTCGCATCCAGACTGTCGTAGAAACGCGGTGCTGACGCTTTTTCTTTTGTGATGTAGGAGATCACGCGTCCATCCTGGATGATCGCCAAATAAGGGTAATTGATGCTGGAAAAAGCCTGGAAGCTTTTGGAATGCGTCTTCCTTGCCCTTGTTCCGAGGATGACCTTCCCGTTGAAGACGATCTGCACACCGCTGGCGGAATCGAACGATGCGTACAGGAAACTGTCGAAGAGATTTGTCTTCGAATCGGTGATTTCTACATTGATCGGTTTTTGGGCACCGGTAATGATGATCGGTTTGGGAGAATCCTGGATCATGTAGGAAAGCGCGGCAGCCGTATAAGCCATCGTATCGGTTCCGTGGGTGACGACAAACCCGTCGTATTGTTCATACTTTTCCCGGATCGTGTCCGTCATCAGCACCCAGATGTCGGGCGCGATGTTGGTGCTGTCGATATTGCAGATCTGCAGGGTATCGACCTCGCATATTTCTGAGATGCCAGGAATAAAGGCCAATATCTCTTCGGATGTCAGTTGGGGATCGAGCCCGTTCGGTGTTATTTTGGAGGCGATCGTACCGCCCGTTCCGATCATCAATATCTTTTTCTTAGTCACGCATTCACCTGCTTGTTCAAATTTTATTTTTGACATGGCCGGCAACTTCCGGTCAATATACCACGACCGGGGTGCCGACGGAATAGGTATTGTAAAGCGTTTGGACCGCATAGTAAGGGGTATTGACGCAGCCGTGCGATCCCAAATACAGGTAAAGGTCGCCGCCGAAGCCTTGGGTTTGCCAAGAGGCGTCATGCAAGCCGTATGCATTCCCCAAAAATGGGATCCAATATTGGACCGGCGACTCATAATCTTCACCGATCAGCACGCTCGGCGATTCCTTATACGGCTGGATCGCGAACAGCCCTCTAGGCGTCGGCATCGAAGGTCGGCCGGTTATGACCGGAGCATTGACGATCTGTTGGTTGCCGATGTAGGCCCAAACACGTTGATAGGCGATGCTGATGATGATGTAACTGGAGCCGACATGATAGTTGGTGCCGGCGTTCGTCCGGAAGATGCCATCCTGCACCGTCCAATCGGGTCCCGTCGGATAGATTGGGACAGGTGGAGCAACCGGGGTAACCGGAACGGGCGGCGGTTTCGGTATGTATTTCATGAAGGCGACTGCCGTGTTCCCCGGCGCTGCCGCATCTTTTTGGACCAATTGCATCTGGACGGCGCTGACGTCATAGTCGTATCCTTGTGTTCCGGCCGTTTCGCCATTCTTGGCCCAATCCAGCCAGCCCATGCCGGGCACATGGACCTGATAATAGATATCATAATGCGCAGCCAGTTCATCCGTCAACTGCATTTCGATCCGCTCGATGCGTTGACCTGTTCCTGGCAGTCCGGCTTCCAATCCGTCCTGTGTCCATTCAAACCAACCGTTTTCACTTGTGGCGGCACGATAGGAAACCGATCCCGGATAGGGCTGGGAAGCCAATTTCGCCTGCAAACCTTCCAACGATTGCGAGGAATCCGGGGAGCCGCTTTGCGCCGGATTGAGGACCGGATCCTGCCAGCCCGAATCTGTCAGATAACTGCCGTAGGAAAGGACCGGTTCGGTGAGTTTGATGAAGCTCTGCTCACGTTTGCCTAAAAAAGTCTGTTCCTTGTTCATCAGAACGATTTCGACCCCTTCGATTGGATAGCGGAAACCTTCCGTTCCGGCTGTCTCGCCGTTTCTAGCCCAATCCAGCCACCCGAATCGGTTCGTTTGGACCCGATAATAAAGATCGTACTGAACGGCCAAAGCACCCGTCAGTTTGAATTGCACAGCTTCGAGCGCTTCCCCGGACCCTGTCGTTCCGGCCGTCTCGCCGTTCGTAGCATAGCCTGACCACCCGCGGTCTTGCCTATAGGTCCGGTATGAAACGCTGCCCGCTTCAGCCAATTGGATCAGGCGCACCTGGATGGCTTCGATCGGTAATGCCGCCCCGCCGCTGATTGCGCCTTCCTGAACCTCGGACTGCCAACCGCTGTCCTGAACGTAAGTCGTATAAGTCAATTCCGCGCTGCCGGCGGTTGCCGGGGATAGCGGGATTTCCTGCGCCCCCGAAAGGGCAGCAACGCTTCTTGTCTGCAGCGCGACATAATCCTTGCCGGGTTCGGCAAGCGTTCCATCTATATTTAGGTACGCTGGATCGTAAAGCCCCAGCAAACTTTTCTGGACAACAGCACCGTTCTCCAACGAATATGCTGGAGCCGCGATGCGGGCAGGGGCTAATCCGGCAACAATGAACAACCCCAACAGAATAAACAAAATGTTCCTTCTCATAATAATCCCTCCCGGCAGGACCGTAAGCGACAGGAAATGGAGCGTCCATTCGTAACCGCTCTCTTTCTTCCATTATACCAAACAATACCCCGTTAAAAAAAACACAAGCGGGCCAAAGACCCGGATAACTAAAAAAAGTTCAGGGACGCTTCAAAAATGAAGCGGCCCCAAACTTTTTCTGATGCATTCTACTGTTCTCTTTTCCGGAAAGCCAGCACCATCCCGATCTGGAAATAGCTGTAGTCGTCCCCCAGCTTTTCCTTGAGGGGTTTCAGGTGCTGATCCTCGGCTTCCTCGATCGCTCTGGCGATGGCCTCCGTCTGCTCATCCGTGACGAAATCCGTCAAACGCATTTCGTATGCCGACAACTCAGCCAAATGGCGGAAATGGTTTTCGATGGTCATCCGCGCCAATCCTCTGATGGCGATGATTTCTTCGACTGTCTTGCCTTCTTGATACAGGCGGTAGGTCTCCTCAAAGGTAGTGCCGGCGTAATTTTTCTGCGCCGGTTTCGGGCGTTTTTCCGCGGTTTCCGGATTGCCTTCCTGCTCTTTCTGTTCCAGTAGTTTCTGCTGCAGAACCGATTCGGCATCAGGAATTTCCTTCAGATAATCGGAAATGACACCCATGAACACTTCACCGTAGCGCTCGAGCTTCGTTTCGCCGACCCCGGATAGGCGCAGGAAGCCGTCATCATCAGTCGGAAAGTTGCGGGCCATCTCATGCAGCGTGCTGTCCGAAAAGACGATATAGGAAGGGATCCCATGCTCGTTCGCCATTTCCGTACGTACACTGCGCAGCCGGTCGAAAAGCTCGGTATCGTACAAGCCGCCTCCGCTCTGTTTGGCGGTGCCCCTGCCGGTCTCGACCGCATAGGACATCCCGACTTTTTTCCCTTCCTTCAGGACTTCCAGCGCTTTCGGAGTGACTTGGATCAAAGGATACTGATCGCCCGTCACCTGCAGGTATTCATCAGCGATCAATACCCCGATCATTTCGCGGATTTCCCCATCATTATAGGCGCTCATCAGGCCGTATGTCTTCAGCTTATCCAGCCCGAAGTCGGTGATGCCTTTCTGTTTGCTCCCCGTCAGGATGCCGATGATCTTCTGGACGCCGTATCGTCCGCGCACCCGCACGACGCAGGACAGGATTTTCTGGGCTTCTTCGGTGATGTCTATCTGTTCCGTGCGGCGCAGGCAATTGGAGCAGTGTTGGCAATTCAGCTCAGCTGTCGTTTCGCCGAAATATTCCAAAATGTACCTGCGCAGGCATTGGTTCGTGTAACAATAATTGATCATCTTGTTCAATTTATTGGTCGCTTCGCTGTCATTCGTCTTGCTGTTCAGCAACTGGTTGATGATGATGTCCTGCGTCGAAAACAGCAGGATGACACGCGCTTCCTCTCCGTCACGCCCCGCCCTTCCGGCTTCTTGGTAATAGCTTTCGATATTTTTGGGCATGTTGTAGTGGTAAACGGTCCGCACATTGCTTTTGTCGATCCCCATGCCAAAAGCATTCGTTGCGACCATGATCGGTTTGCGATCGAACAGGAAATCATCCTGGTTCCGCTGGCGCTCGTGTTCCGGCAGCCCAGCATGGTAAAGTGTCACGGCAAAGCCCTTTTGTTCCAATTTTTTTTGGACCGACTCCACATTTTTTCTGGTCGAACAATAGATGATGCTCGCTTCCTTCGGGTTGAGGTCCTTCACGAGGAACTTGAACTTGTCGGCGGGTTTTTCCACGCTGAAGGCCAAATTACTGCGGTCGAAACCGGTCACCAACCGGAACGGATTCTGCAGACGCAATTGGACCAGGATATCGTCCTGGACCGGTTCGGTCGCCGTAGCGGTGAAGGCGGCAACCATCGGACGTCTGTCGAACAGATCATACAGCCGGGCCACGCCTTGGTAGGCAGGACGGAAATCGCTGCCCCATTGCGAGATACAGTGGGCCTCATCGACCACCAGCAACGGCACCTTCACAAAGCGCAGAGCATTCATGAATGACTCGTTGTCTATCCGTTCCGGCGCGATGTAGAGCAGTTTGAGCTGGCCGGAGCGCATATCATCCATCAATTGCAGGAACTCTTCTCTGGAGAGCGTGCTGTTCAGGTATGCCGCGGGAATCCCCATTTCCCGCAAACTGTCTACCTGATCCTTCATTAAGGACACCAACGGGGAAACGACGATCGTCATGCCGTCCAGCAGCAAAGCCGGCAGTTGGTAGCAGAGCGACTTTCCTCCGCTCGTCGGCATGATTCCGAGCACGTCCTTCCCTTGCAGGGTATTCGTGATCAATTCCTCTTGGCCTTCCCGGAAGCTGTCATATCCGAAATATTTTTTTAGCGTACCGTACAGTAATTCTTTATCCACCACTTGCACCCATCCTTAATTGTTTATCTTTTCCCGTTAACCGAATATTCCTGAACGGCCTTGCCTTCACTCAAGAAAGCCATGGCAAACCGTCAGAAATGACCCCCTCATCATATCACATCCGCGGCCTATTTTTTCACAGAAAAATAGTACGGCGCGCACCTGAGCAAATCCCCTACTAATAAAATATGCAGATTATCCGCCTTATGTTTTGACGTGTGGTATATAATTGTAAGGTGAACATGTCATGACCTACAGGAGTGAGAAATATGGAACAGGAATTATCAAATGAACTATTTATCTGCGGGGGGTGCAATGCGAAGATCGGTCCCGGCGTTCTGGGCGATCTGCTCAGCCAGTTTCCGAAACAGGAGAATCCGAATTTTTTAGTCGGTTTCGACTCGTCCGATGATGCGGCTGTGTTCCGGATAGACGCCGAAACGGCCATGATCCAGACGTTGGACTTCTTTCCCGCAATGGTGGCGGATGCCTCGCTTTTCGGGGAAATCGCCGCAGCCAACGCCTTGAGCGATGTATTTGCGATGGGCGGCGAAGTGTTGACCGCTATGAACATCGTCTGCTGGCCCGAAACAAAAAGCACCGATACACTCGGGAAAATTTTGGCGGGCGGCTTCAAGAAAGTCCAGGAGGCAGGCGGCGTGCTGGTCGGCGGACATTCGATCCACGACCCCCAGCCCAAATACGGCCTCTCAGTATTGGGAAAAGTCCATCCCGATCGTATCTACCGGAATGACACGTGCGTGCCTGGCGATGTTCTGCTGCTGACGAAACCACTGGGAACCGGCATCATCACGACGGCCTACAGCGCTGGTGAAATGGCGCAGGAATCCTTCGATCAGGCGGTCACTTCGATGACGACGCTGAACCGTTATGCGGCGGAAGTCCTGAAAAAGTATACCGTCCACAGCTGCACGGATATCACCGGTTTCGGCCTGTTGGGCCATCTGTCGGAAATGGTCAGCGATCGCTGTTCTGCGACTGTCTACGCCGACAGCGTGCCTTGCCTTAGCGGAGCCTATCAGGGAGCCCAGGAATTCCTGATCACAGCCGGCGGACAGCGCAACCGCAATCACTTGGAAGCTGATGTGGATTTTCAGATTGCTGACTATGCGATGGAGGAAGTACTTTTCGATCCGCAGACATCCGGCGGCCTGCTTGTGAGTGTTCCTGTCGAAGAAGCGGCCGCTCTGCTTGCCGAAATCGAAGCATTGGGCCTGCCCTGCGGCATCATCGGCGAGGTTATCGTAAAGGATGCCAAGAAAATCACGGTCGTCCATTGATCAAAGCATGACAAAAATATGATTTAACCAGGAGGAAAAGAGCATGAAAAAAATAGATGCAGTCGGACAAGCTTGTCCGATGCCGGTCATTCTGACCAAACGGGCTTTGAAGGAGAGCAACGGGGAGACCGTGTTCATCAGCGTGGATAATGAGATTGCGACGCAGAACCTTGCCAAGATGGCGGAGCAGCTGAAGCTTACCGTCCAAGTCAAAAAAATCAATGATTCCCTTTATGAAGTGCAGCTTTCCGATCCGAACGCCGGCAATGACTCACACGCCGCCGAACACACTGTGCTTCCGGAGCAAGCCGCCGACAAAGTCGCATCATCCGGAGCAAGTTATGTCGTCGTATTGAACAGCGACTTCATCGGCAACGGCAGCGAGGAATTGGGCCGTACGCTGATGAAAAGCTTCCTCTTCTCCCTGACCGAACAGGAAGTCCTGCCCGAAAAAGTGCTCTGCTACAATGCCGGCGCGCTGCTGACGACTGAAGGATCGGCCGTGTTGAACGACCTAAAAGCGCTGGAGGAAGACGGCGTCGAGGTCCTCACGTGCGGCATCTGCGGAGAATTCTACGGCGTGAAGGACAAATTGGCGGTGGGCACTTTCACGAACATGTACCGCATCGTTGAAATCCTGCGCACATCCAAGACCGTATCGCCATGATCGACCGTAAACATTACGGCATCGTCGCGTTTCCGACGTCCCAGGCCGCCGCAGCCGCTGAAGCCGTTGTCCTGGATGCCGGTCGGGAATGCCGGCTGATTCCCATGCCGGAACAGATTTCGGCCGGTTGCGGTCTTGTGCTGCAGACGCACCTTGCCGAACTTACTGCTGTCCGCTTGTTGCTGTCGGAGCGTTCCATCTCCAATGATGGCTGCTACGAAGTCCGTTTTGAGAGCCGGAAAAAATCCGTGGAGGCATGGCATGACTGAACTCTATTATTTCGATAACAGCGCAACAACACTGAAAAAACCGTCCGCGGTGGCTGAAGCTGTCTATCACGCCATCGCCGATGGTCAGCTCGGCAACCCGGCCCGGGGAAGCCATACCGTTTCCTTGAACGCATTGCGGTTTACGGAAACGTTGCGCCAGAAAACAGCAAATCTATTTGGTGTGCCGGATTCGGCAAATGTCGCCTATACAGCAAACGCCACAGCCTCGCTGAACATGGTCCTGAAGGGTTTGCTGAAGCCGGCGGACCACATCATCACCACTGTGACGGAGCACAATGCAGTCCTGCGTCCGCTTTACCAACTTGAGGAACAGGGCGCTGCCCTGTCCTTTGTCGGCGTTGATGCATTTGGCACGCTCCTTTATCCCGATTTCGAGCGCCTGTTGCGCCCCGATACCCGTGCCGTAGTGGTCAACCATGCTTCAAATGTCACCGGTAATGCGGCGGATCTGGAACGGATCGGCGCTTTTTGCCGGGAGCACGATCTGCTGTTCATCGTCGACGCTTCCCAGAGCGCAGGCGTACTCGACATCGATATGGTCCTTCAGCACATCGATGTCCTCTGCTTCACCGGCCACAAAGGACTCTACGGCCCGCAAGGAACCGGCGGCATCTGCCTCGGCGACAGACACTTGGCGTTAGTGCCGGTCTTCACCGGCGGCAGCGGCTTCCATTCTTTCGACAAGCATTACCCGACAGAGATGCCGACTTTGTTCGAGCCGGGAACGCAGAATGTCCATGGCTTGGCGGGCCTTTCCGCCGGTTTGGATTACATCCAGCAAAAAGGCCTGGATACAATCATCCGGAAACTGCAGAGACTGACTTTCCGCTTCCATGACCTGATCAAGGACATCCCGGGAATCATCATCTACGGCAGTTTCGAAAAAAACGTGGAGCGCGCGCCGGTCGTTTCGCTCAATCTCGAAGGTTGGTCCTCCGGCGACCTCAGCGATGCGCTCTTCATGGATTACGCGATAGCGGTTCGCCCGGGCGCTCATTGCGCACCGCTCATCCATCAAGCTTTCGGAACAGAAAAAACCGGCATGGTCCGCTTCAGCTTCTCCAGCTTCAACACGGTGGAGGAAATCGACTATGCAGCCAACGCGCTTAGGATTTTGGCGGAAGAAGGCTACTAGTTGTCCGATAACCAGAAATAATCGGACAACCGGAGCTCGAATGTTCTTCGCATTGTCCGATAACCGGAAATAATCGGACAACCGGACCTCGGATGTTCTTCGCATTGTCCGATAACCACGAAAAATCAGACAACCAGAGCACGAACGGCTCAATTTGACGAGTACCTTCTTGTAAAATATCCAAAAAAACAGAGCAGCCACCCGCTTTCACGGGCTAGCTGCTCTGTTTTTTTATCAATCGTTCCTTTGCTTCATCCATTCCAAAATGCCTTCAGCCGTTGCTGCGGCATCTTCGTTCCGGAAGATGGCAGAAAATTCCTTTTTGTTGAAGTTGTAGCGGGGATCGTAGTATTTCACCAACAGATCTTCGATAACCGCATCGAAATCGTGCTGGCGCACCTGCTCCTTGTATCCCTCGACACGCGCTTCGTTCAAATAGGATTTCAATCGGTCCAACGCTGCTAGGAGCTCCGCTTCGTTGCTGTGGAGGTAATCCTTTTTGATCTGTCCGATCCGGTAATCCAATGAAGCCTCGATGTTCAGGTTCAGGCCTCTCTGCATCGCATCAATCAACGAAGGCGGTAATACGGCCTGTCCGATCCGCTTGCTTTCGCCTTCAGTAAAGACGACCAGCGGCTCCCTCCAGCCAGCGGCGCTCTCGACCAACAGACTTTCGAACATTTTTTGGTTGTGTGGCTGCTTCTTCTTGAGGCCGACGCCCCCGAAGACAGATCCCCTGTTGTTGGCGCAGGCTTCCAGATCAAGCACATTGGCTCCACGCTTCTTAAGTTCCTCCAGGATGGCTGTTTTCCCGGTCCCGGTATTGCCGTAGAGTGTCACAAACTGGACCTTTTCGAACAATATGGGAATCAAATTGTTGATCGTGCTGCGGTAGTTTTTGTAGCCGCCTTCCATCCGGTAAACATTCATCCCCAAGGATTTGAGCAAGGAAAAAATCGAATTGCTGCGGAATCCTCCTCTGCTGCAGAAGATGACGACTTGGTCGTAGGCCTTCGTGTATTCCTGGAAGAGGCTGAACATTTCCGGTAATCTTGGGGAAATGGTTTGGATGCCGTAGCTTTTAGCATCGTCGATCTTGCCGGCGACGTAAAGCGTCCCCACTGTTTTCCTATCCTCATCGTCCAGGACCGGCACGTTTACGGCGCCCGGTATGGTTGACTTCGCAAATTCGGAAGGACTCCTGACATCCACATACAGAATCGATTTGTCTCCGCGTTGCTGTTCTATTTCTTCATACGATACGACTGGTTTCAATTGGTTCACCACTTTCTGATTCCTAGTATAGCCTCTGCCGGGCAGGAATGCCACCCGAAATCTTGAGGCAAGCGCATCAAAACGACCCGACAAGCTCCTCAATTAACGGAGACATGCGGGTCGTTTCGCAATCAATCGTTCAATTTTGCTGCATCTATTTCTTTGCTTTATGCACTTTCAGCGCTTTGCCTTTGACGGTGCGGTTCTGCATCTCGGAAATCACAAAGGGGCCTTTGCCGTTCAGGATTTCGATGTAGGTCACGTTTTCCTGGATTGTGATGATGCCGATATCATCCGCATCGATGCCGGGAATATTGGTCAGCGTGCCGACGAAATCGATGGCGCGCAGTTTTTTCTTCTTGCCGCCGTTGAAATAGACTTTGGTGATGTCCTTGTTCAATTCCCGGTTGCGTGCCTGTTTGATGACGGGGCGTTCCTGCAGTTTCTTTTCGAAAGTCGCTTTATGATGCTGCACGAAGCGGGCGCTCGGCGGATTGATTTCGGTGATTTCCTGCTGAGCGAAGTCTTGCACTGCCTGCCAGCTTCTTTCCTCATTAGGCGTAACCAAGGTCAAGGCTATCCCTGTTTTACCTGCGCGGCCGGTCCTGCCGGTACGGTGGATAAAGCTCTCTTTCTCCTCGGGGACATCATAATTGACGACATGCGTCACGTTATCGACGTCAATCCCGCGCGCAGCCACATCCGTAGCCACCAAATAACGCAGCCTGCCTTTGCGGAAATCTTCCATGACGGCTGTGCGGTCATCCTGCACCATCCCGCCATGCATCTTATCGATCGGCAAACCAGCTTTGCTCAAAAATGTGTACAGTCCGTTTACGGCTTCCTGCGTATTGCAGAAGATGATGCAGCTGTCCGGATTCTCAACGGTCAGCAGATCCAATAGTTGCTTGGGTTTGCCCGACTCTTGGACACGGATGAAGGATTGCAGAATCTTCGGCTTGGATGCCTCGTCGCTTTCCATTTTCACCGATACGCGGTCGTTCTTCATATAGAAGCTGGCCAAACGCACCACTTCATTCGGCATGGTCGCGGAGAAGAGCAGCGTTTGTCTTTGTTTCGGAAGGAAATCGATGATGGCTTCCACTTGCTCAATGAAGCCCATATTCAGCATCTCATCCGCTTCATCAAGGACCAGGTAGCGTATCTTGTCAAATTTCATTGTCCCTTTTTGCAGATGATCCAATACCCTGCCCGGAGTGCCGACTACGATATGGCTTTTCTGTCTCAATTCCGATTTTTGCGTATCGAAGGAAGTCTTTCCGAAGACAGCAGTAGCCTTGATCCGCTTCAGCCGTCCGATGTTGGTGATGTCCTCTTTCACCTGCAAAGCCAGCTCCCTTGTCGGAACCAAAATCAGCGCCTGCGGACGGTTTTCTTCCCAATTCACACTTTCGCACAACGGTACGCCGAAACTGACGGTCTTGCCGCTGCCAGTCTGCGATTCGACAATGATATCTTTGCCCTTTAAGGTCATCGGGATGACCTCCTGTTGTACTTGCGTCGGTTTGAAATAACGCAATGCCTTTAGTGCCGTAACGATTTCTTCACTGATTGCGAAGTCTTCAAATGTTGTATAATTCATCTTGTCCTACTTTCACTTTTGATTTGTCGTCTCAGTATAACAGGAAAAACGTAATAAATCCGCGTTTTTGTGAAAACGAGTGTCCAGGACGGAATTAAAAACGGAACCGGATCTGAATCCCGCAAAGGGTTCCGCTTCCAGTTCCACCATCACCATTTGCGCCAGTTCATTCTTCGCAGAAAAGCCTGATCCGCTCGATTGCTTGTTGCGCCATCTCATCCCGTTTGTCCTGGTAAACTTCCTTGTCGAACGATTTATTCTTATCGACATAAGGAATATTCTGGATGCTTTCCAAATTCAAAGTCGTTCCGCCTTCCTCCGCTTTGGCCGTGTAATTTTGCCTCACGAAAGAATCCTCGGCTGGATCGACCGTGTCCACCCGGATGGCTGCGCGCATGACGAATTCCTCAGGGAAAAGTTCCGCCTGCTGCACCTCGATGTTCACCGGCACCATTTTTCCGAACATGTCGTATTCTGCCTTGTAGACACTGGACATGCCGCCGTCCCCGCTGATCTGCTTGACGATTTTCAGGCCCTCATGAATGTCTTGCCAATTGCCCACATTGGCGGCATATTGCCATACTTTTCCCAACGGTGCTTCGATAAAAATGCTTTTCTTGATGTGGCTTTTGATGTAGTCCATTTTATTCATCCTTCCTGCTGATTGAACCTACTGACCCTTTCATGCGACTATGATTGCGCTATCTTTAGCTTCATTATAATAAAATAAATCCCCTTATACAAACTTGGGTCCATGAATATTGAAAACCACCCTTGGCAACTTCGCCGATATTTGTTAAACTGTTCGGGACAGTTCGTAACCATCCTGTCGTAAAATAAAACTAGGGTAATAGAATCATGCAATCAAAACGCAGGAATGTTTTTTGAGATGGCTTGTTTTCTCCTTAGAGACAACCTTCTCGGCATCCGTGCGTCTTTTTTTGTGCCTATTCTTGTAAGGCGTTGAAAAAAATATTAGGAGGTGGACCGATGCAAAAATCATTCACAAAAACACAAAAATTGACTTTCTCAGCAATGTATATCGCTATGTACATCGTCATCATGGCTCTGACGCAATCTTTCGCTTTTGGACAATATCAAATCCGCATCGCCACAACTCTTTACGCCCTAGCTTATTTTAACCCGTTCCTGATCATCCCGGCAGGCCTCGCCAATCTTATGTCGAACCTGTTCTTCGGCGGACTGGGGATCATCGACATGCTTGGTGGAACCCTCGTAGGCATCATTACGGCTTCGCTCGTCTACGCTGTCCGCAAATACAACTTGCCGAAGTGGTGTCTGATCTTGCCGATCATCTTCATCCCTGGAATCGTTGTGCCGATATATTTGTCGCAGCTGTTGGCAATCCCATTCCTGCCGCTTGTCGTCAGCCTTTGCATCGGCCAATCGGTACCGGCATTCGTCGGCTACTTTTTGGTGCAGGCACTGGAAAAACGATTCTATAAAAGCGCGCTTCTGAAATCCTGAGCGCAAGGAGGAGCAACAATGACAGCAGGCAGAAATGAAGCCGATCTGAACGGCATCACCCAATTGGGCAACCAACAGACTAAATACCCTCAGGACTACGATCCGAAAGTCCTTGAGACTTTTCCGAACAAGCATCCGGACAATGATTACTTCGTGAAATTCAACTGCCCTGAATTCACGAGCTTGTGCCCGATGACGGGGCAGCCCGATTTTGCGACCATCTACATTTCCTACGTTCCGGGAGAGATCATGGTCGAAAGCAAATCGTTGAAGCTCTACCTTTTCAGTTTCCGTAACCACGGCGACTTCCACGAGGATTGCATGAACATCATCATGAAGGATCTGATCGCTTTGATGGCGCCGAAATACATCGAGGTGTGGGGCAAATTCACACCGAGAGGCGGCATCTCGATCGATCCGTACTGCAACTACGGCAAACCCGGCACCAAATGGGCTGACGTGGCTTGGCAACGCTTGGCGCAGCACGATCTTTATCCTGAGAAAGTCGATAACCGCTAGATGGAAAACATGAATGGGACAGCACAAAAACAAGCCTTGGTCGTCTTTTCAGGCGGGCAGGATTCCACGACTTGCCTGATTCAAGCCATCCAAAAGTATGGTGCGGCAAACACCATGGCCCTTTCCTTCAGCTATGGCCAGCGCCATGGCATCGAACTGGAACGGGCGGCCTGGATCGCCAAAGATCTTGGGGTCGAACACCACACCCTGGACGCGAATGTCATGGGCAAAGTAACGACCAACGCCTTGATGGACGAATCGCAGACAATCAAGGAAGCCGATACCGAAGACTACCCGAACACCTTCGTCGACGGCCGGAACGCCCTGTTCCTGTTGTTGGCCGGCATCTTCGCCAAGTCCAAAGGCATCCGCACCATCATCCTAGGCGTATGCGAAACGGACTTCAGCGGCTATCCGGACTGCCGGGACGTGTTCGTCAAATCGATGAACGTGACCCTGAACCTAGCCATGGACTACAATTTCAACGTTGAAACGCCGTTGATGTACCTGACGAAGGCTCAAACATGGGAACTGGCGGATCAGCTGGGTTGCCTCGCCTACATCGAGGAACATACACATACTTGTTATATGGGTGTTCCCGGCGGTTGCGGCGAATGCCCATCCTGCAAGCTCCGGAACGCCGGACTGACAGAATACTTGAATAAATAAGAAAAATAGCCCTCTGACCGTTCCGCTGTTGCGGATCGTCCGGAGGGTTATTTGTTTTCGATATAGGCAAGCTCCCCAGTCACTGGATCACCATACATACGGAAGCAAACGTTTGATTTCCGGCCTGTCTAGCTTATTGTCCAAGTCCTTCATCCCCATGACCTTTCGGCGATCGTTTCGACTCCATCGCTTCTTCCGCCATCAAAGCGGCCTTTTCGGTCCGCTCCCATGGAAGACCCAATTCGGGCCTGCCGAAATGACCGTAGCAGGCTAGCTTTCTGTAGATCGGCTTCCGCAGATCGAAATCGCGGATGATTGCAGCTGGACGCAGGTCGAAGTATTTTTTGATCAATTCTTCGATCTGTTCTTCAGCGATGCTGGCCGTCCCAAAAGTTTCGACTCGGACGGAAACGGGCCTGGCCACCCCGATGACGTAGGCCAGCTGGATCTCACATCTGTCGGCCAAACCTGCAGCCACAACGTTCTTCGCTACATATCGAGCAGCGTAGGCAGCGGAGCGGTCGACTTTGGTCGGGTCTTTGCCGGAAAAGGAGCCTCCGCCATGCCGCGCAAAGCCGCCATAAGTATCGACGATGATCTTTTTGCCGGTCCATCCCGAGTCGCCGGCAGGACCGCCGATAACGAAACGGCCGGTCGCATTGACGAAATATTTCGTCTGATCATCCAAAAGCTCAGAAGGGATTACGGCTGAAATCACCTTCCGGAGCATATCGTCTCTGATTTGTCCCTGACCGACCGACTCGTCATGCTGACAGGCGATGACGACCGCTTCGACCCTTTTGACGCGGTCGCCCGCATACTCCACGGTCACCTGTGTTTTGCCGTCCGGCCTCAGATAGGGCAGCTCCCCTGATTTCCGCAGCTCTGCAACCTTCTCGGCCAGCTTATGCGCCAACGTGATCGGCAGCGGCATCAGCTCCGGCGTTTCCTTGCAGGCATAGCCGAACATCAGCCCCTGATCGCCGGCTCCCAACCGGTCCGTTTCGTCATTTGAACCGAGCCGCTTTTCCAAAGAGGAGCCTACCCCTGCAGCGATATCCGCTGATTGCCTGTCCAAACCGATCAGGACGGAACAGGCCTTCCCATCGATGCCAAAGTCGCTGTCCGTATAGCCGACATCCTGGATGATGGACCGCACGATGACCGGGATATCAACCGTGCTTACAGTCGTGATCTGGCCGAAAACCGTGATCAAGCCGGTGCTGGCGGAAACGTCGCAAGCCACCCGCGCGAACGGGTCATCCGCCAGAATGGCATCCAATATCCCGTCGGCTATCTGGTCGCAGAGTTTATCAGGATGCCCCTCCATGACCGATTCCGAGGTGAAAAATGTTCTCTTCATACTTTATCGCCTCTTTTTACTAAAAAATGAATGACGCAACCTTCCAAAACTTGTTTTATAAACTTCGCGCATCCTTGATTTGCTCTTCGGACTCCGAAGGCATGAGGGTTGCGACAAGGTAACCGACCCCGAAAGGACCTTCGTAGGAGAGCATTTCCGCTTCATATTCCCTGCCTTCGAACGCTCCCATCAGGAACAGGATGGAACGCAGCCCGCACTCCGCCGCACTTTCGAGGAACCCGGCATTCAACCGCAACAGCTGTCCGGCATCCTTTTCCTTAATGGCTTTGATCGCTAATTTATCAAACAAAGGCCCCGCCGAATGGTAGCCGTAAGGCCCCTCCGGCTTCAGCACGTGCGACAGATCGGCAGAGGCGATGATGGCAGTGCGCAGATCTGATTGGTCGCAAGCTTCCCCATAGCGCTTTCCCCATTCATAGTAGTGCTCGTAGGAAGGCACTGTCACCAAAATCTTTTCCGTTTCCAAGTTGGGCGGCAGTTGTCTGTCGAGGTAATGCATTGGCACTTCAAAGCCATGGCCTTCATGCGGCGATATGATGAGCAGATGGTCCGGCTTTGCAGCGGCGAGTCTTTCGGCTGCCATCTCCAAAGCCGCCACTGTGCGTTTTACCCTTTCGATGTCCTTCCCGCCTATTTCCGGAATGATGAGCGGCGGATGCGGGCTGATGACGCCAAAAACCAACATAAGGGATCCCTCCTTTTCAGACGTTCCCGATGTGCACGTGCAGCAATCCGAATTTTCCCCCAAGCGCTGCGGCTGTTTCCAGAGTCTCCATCGAAGTGATGGCTGTGTCCATCATTTTCCAACCAGGGAAGAAGCGGTTGACATGCCAAGGCACTTCTTTGCCGACCTCCTCGGCGATGAAGCGCGCCATCCGTTCGAGTTGATCGACACGGTCATTCACACCAGGTACAACGAGCGTGGCGATTTCGAGATGCACGCCTGATTCATGAAATCGGATAATCGTATCCAGCACCGGTTGCGCTGTGCCGCCGCAATATTCTTTGTACACTTCGTCATCAGTGCCCTTCAGATCGACATTGACGGCGTCCAGATAAGGAATGATGGCATCCAGCGTTTCCTTCGTCGCATAGCCAGCCGTCTTCCAGATATTCTTCAATCCCGCTTCACGGGCCAGCTTCATCGTGTCGAGCGCGTATTCGACAAAGATGATCGGTTCCGTATACGTATAGGCGATGGAAGGACAGCCGGCAGCCAAAGCCCTCCGCACATGCTCTGCCGGGCTGATGTCCTCCCCATAAATCGGCCGATTCGGTTTGGAGGCCTGCGAAATCGCCCAGTTCTGGCACCAGAGACAGCGCAGATTACAGCCAATTGTAGCGAACGAATAAACTGTGGTGCCGGGAAGGAAATGATTGAGCGGCTTCTTCTCGACGGGATCAATTGCGACAGCGATTGCTTTCCCGTAATTCAATGCATACAGAGTCCCCTCCCGGTTCTCCCTGACTGCGCAGATGCCCCGCTTGCCTTCCGAGATGATGCAACGATGCGGGCAGACTCCGCACCGTACTCTGCCATCCCCCAGTTTTTCGTACAACATAGCTTCCTTCATCTCACCAACCCCTATCATCCACTTCGAAAATGTTATCGCTTACACACATTTTACTGCATCTATGCTCCACAATCCAAAATAAATGAGACGGATCTCTGAAAAGCCTAATATTCTTTGATCCAGTCAAAATTTTTTGTAAACGCAAAAATAAAATAGCGCCTGATTTATTTCGTATATCAAATGAGTAAATGTTTCGCTATAATTAGTAAAGATAACCCAAAAATTTACTGCCCTATACGTAAGGAGATTATAAAATGAAATCAGAACTAGAAAAAATGATCGCCGGTGAACTTTATTTTTCCAGCAATCCGGAGCTTTCCTCGATGCGGCACATTTCCCGGGAAAAGATGCACCTTTTCAACAACGAAACGGATGCCCGCAAGCGCAGTGAGCTGTTGAAAAACTGGTTCGGAAAAACTGGGGAAAATATTTATATCGAACCGACATTTTCGCTGGACTACGGCTTCAATATTTTTGTCGGCGAGAATTTCTATGCGAACTTCAATTGCACGATACTCGATACGTGCCCGGTCACATTCGGGGACAACGTGATGATCGCGCCGAATGTCAGCCTCTATACCGCCACCCATCCGCTCGATCCGGTCGAACGGAACAGCGGCTGGGAATACGGCAAACCGATCACGATCGGGAACAATGTCTGGATCGGCGGCTCTTCCGTGATCGGTCCGGGTGTAACGTTGGGGGACAATGTCGTCGTGGGTATGGGCAGCGTCGTGACCAAATCCTTCCCGGATAATGTCGTGATTGCTGGGAATCCGGCGCGCGTCATCCGCCACATCGAACTTTCCGATTCCAAGTCCTAAATACGCGAGTAAAAACAAAAAAACGATCGAGTTAGCTGCATCCAGCTGATCACGATCGTTTTTTCTTGCTTTCAACAACTACTTCTCTGTCTGTGCTTTCGTCAGCAAACGATGGATTGCTTTATCGACCAAGGCGATCGGAAATCCGACAATCGTATTGTAGTCCCCTTCGATACCGGAAACCCAGAGCGCCGCTTCCTCCTGGATACCGTATGCTCCGGCTTTGTCCATCGGCTTGCCCAATGCCACGTATGCCTTCACTTCCCTCGCCATCCGATCATCCCACTCAAATAAGCTGACTTTCGTCTCAGAAGCAAAGGTCTCTTCCTTTTCGCCCCATAAAATACTGACACCAGTCAGGACCGAATGGGTCTTTCCTGCCATGGCACGCAGCATCGCATAGGCATCGGCCTCATCAACCGGTTTACCGAGGATCTTTTCGTCCAACACGACCACAGTGTCCGAACCGATGACCATCGCTTCCCTGTTCTCGCGATGGATAACCGCCGCTTTTTCCCGCGCCAACGTTTCCACCAGTTCCGTGGCAGTGTCCAGGAACGTTTCCTGCCCTGCTTCGGAGAGAACGCGTTCTTCTATCGCTTTTTCGTCGATATCCGCAGCCTGGACCGCAAAGTCCTTTATGCATAAGGACAGCAATTCGCTGCGTCTTGGCGACTGACTTGCCAATATGATTTTCGGATCCATTTGCTCTCCCCTTCTTTCTTCAAAGTGCAGAATCATATCGTACCACACGGCATTCCCGTGCGTGGAGCTCGATCTGCCGCTGTTCACCAACCCGAACTTCTCGTAGTAAGGGATCTTTCCCTCTTTGCAGCACAGCGTCAAGCCTTGTCTGCCCGCTTTCCTGGCCGCATCGATCAGTGCCGTCAACAACTTCCCAGCAATCCCTTGCCTTCTGAATACCGGATCCACATCCAAACCGAATACGCTTTGATAAGCGCCATCCGGATTATGCAGGGCAGCATCATGGTAGTGGGCATCGCGGATGATCGGTTCATCGATGACGGCTCCGTTCACGAACCCCACCAGTTCGCCCTCGAGTTCGGCAACAAGGAAGCTTTCAGGAAACAGTTGCAGCCGCTCGCTGAGTGATTCAAGCGTCGCCGCCTCGGCTTCCGGAAAACATGCATCCTCGATTCTTTTCAGTGCAGCCAAATCCTGAAGATCCGCTTTCCTGATTTCAACTTTCATCCACTGATTCCTCCTTCACTGTCCATAGTTCATTTTACCGACAAATATTCGATTTTTCCAGAAAATTCCGTCAGCGCGGCCTCCCAGGGAATAACATTGTTGATTGGACAAACTGCCTATTCCCGGCCGCGTCAGAAAGCGATTGCATTACCTGTAAATCGATAGTATGATGACGATAGCTTGATAAAATATTCACGCAATCCATACTATCATTACCTAAGGGGGGCTTCAAAATGAACAACATCGAAAATAAATGGATGCGTGCCGCTGTCCCGGCATTGCTGATCCATTGCAGCATCGGAACAGTCTACTGCTGGTCTTTGCTGAAGGGGGGCATCGCCGAATATATCGGCAGGCCGAAAGGCGAGGTAGAATGGGCTTTCAGCATCGCCATCTTCTTCCTTGGCATGTCGGCTGCCTTCGCGGGCAGGGTCGTCGAGAAGGACATCCACAAATCTTCCCTGATTGCGGCCGTATGTTTTGCCGCCGGAATGGCCGGAACCGGATTTTTCATCCAGCAGAAATCGCTGATCGGCATTTTTATGACTTATGGTGTCCTGATGGGCATCGGTTGCGGCATCGGCTATCTCTCGCCGGTCAAAACCCTGATGCTCTGGTTCAAAAACAATAAAGGCTTGGCCACAGGGATAGCGGTGGCCGGATTCGGATTGGCAAAGGTCATCGCCAGTCCGATCATCGAGATGCTTTTGGGTGCGACAAACGCGGATGGTACGCTCGTTGACCCGACTCGGCTTTACAAACTATTCTATATCCTGGCGGTTGTCTATTTCATCATGATGTTCTTAGGCCATCTACTGTTGAAAAAACCGTCCGATTGGGTGGAGGTGCCCGTTCAGAAGAAGAAGGGTGAGAATATCCTCGACATCTTCAAGAACAAAACCTTCATCGGCATCTGGTTGATGTTCTTCATCAACATCACTTGCGGCTTGGCGCTCATCTCGCAGGAGAAGGATTTGTTGCACTTCATCGGCTTCGGTGCAGTCGGAGTGATCAGCTCATTGACGGCGCTCTTCAACGCAAGTGGCCGGCTTGGCTTTGCATCCTTCGGAGACAGGTTGAAGGACAGAAACACCATTTATATCTGGATTTTCAGTCTGTCGATTGCTGCTACGGCGCTTACGCTTTTGGCGAACGGCATCAACAACGCAATCGCTCCGTTAGTCATCATTACGCTTTGTGTCATCAACGCCGGCTACGGCGGCGGTTTCTCCAGCCTTCCACCACTGCTTGCTGACCGCTTCGGGATGAACAGCATCAGCACCATCCACGGACTGGCTTTGTCGGCTTGGGCTTTTGCCGGGCTTTCGGGGAACCAATTGAGTGCCTTTATCATCGCTAAAACTGATTCTTACAACAATGTTCTTTATGTCGTCCTGGCTCTTTATGCGGTTGCGCTCCTTATCAGTGCTGTTATCTTAAGATCAAAACCGGATGCCATGAATAAGACGAGACATCCAGCCTAACAGAAAAATCCCGGAAGAGATCCATTTTGAATGGATCCTCTTCCGGGATTTTTTAATTTATGCTGAAGACTTCTTCTGCTACGGTGACGCCGGCTCGGGCATCTTTGCAGTAGTAATCCGCTCCGATGGCTTTTGCATACTTTTCTGTCAGTACGGCTCCCCCGACGAAGACCTTCACAGGCAAACCAGCCTCGCGCAAGGCTGTGATCGTATCCTCCATCGCCGTGACGGTCGTCGTCATCAATGCAGACAAACCGACCAATTTGACTTGATGTTGCTTGGCAACTGCCACAACCTCCTCGATAGGGACATCCTTGCCGAGGTCGATGACGTCGTAGCCATAGTTTTCAAGCAGGACTTTGGCCAGATTTTTTCCGATATCATGGATATCCCCTCTTACGGTGGCCATGACGATGGTTCCCTTCGATTCCAGCTTCTCATTGCCGGCCGCAAGTTTTGCGCGGATCGTTTCGAAGGCTTTGCCGGCCGTTTCGGCGGCGCGGATCAACTGAGGCAGGAAGATGTTCTTCTGTTCATAGAGTTTGCCGACTTCATCCAATGCCGGCACGATGTGATCGTCCACGACAGCCAATGGCGTATTGTCTTTAAGCAGCGCATTTGTTGCCTTCATGATACCTGTTTCGTCGCCCTCCAAGAGCATTTCCCGGTAGGAACGGACCACGTTTTCCTGCTTGGGCCCATCGGATTTGACCACAGCCTTTTTGTTGTTGTAGTCGATATAGTCGATGGCACCTTCATCTTGTCCGGACAGAACATTGAAGGCGCGCATCGTGTCGACGATTCCGTCGGCCCCTGGGTTGATGATGACCGTATCCAGTCCCGAAGTCAGCGCCATGGCAAAATAGGTACGGTTGATCAAGGCACGGAAAGGCAGTCCATAGGAAACATTGCTCAGTCCCAAGGTGGTCAAAGCTTGCGTGTTTTCCTTGACCCAACGCAAGGCCTTCAACGTCTCCATGACCGCTTTCTGTTGGGCAGCCGCTGTGAGCACAAGGCAATCGACGAGCAATCTTTCGGACCCGATGCCGTATTCTCCCGCTCGATCGATCAGCTTTTGGGCGACCTTTGTACGGCCATCCGCATCATCCGGGATGCCCGCTTCATCCAGACACAAGGCCACGACAAAGGCGCCGTATTTCTGGACGATTGGATAGATTTCGGCCATCGAGGATTCTTTCCCGTTGACCGAGTTGACGATTGCGACGCCGCTGTAGCGCCTCAAAGCTGCTTCAAGCACTTCCGGTTTGGTCGAATCGAATTGCAGCGGCGCTTCCACCAGTCCACTCATCCCATCGATTATTTTTGTCATATAGTCCGTTTCGTCGATCATCGGCAAAGAGGTGTTGATGTCCAAAACATCCGCACCTTTTTGGACCTGTTCAAAAGCGACTTTGATGGCCGCCAACGGATTGCCTGCCACGAATTGTTCCTTCAAAGCTTTGTTGCCTGATGGGTTGATCCGCTCACCAATGAGGGTGATCTGGCCATCCAGGCAAACCTTTTTCTGCGCGGAACAGACATACCGCTTCAATTTATTGACTTCCCTTTTAACAAAAAGCGCTTTGGCCTGCTGCAGATCGCGGATGTACTCCGGTGTCGTGCCGCAGCAGCCCCCGATCACAGAAACTCCCAAACCGGCCAATTCCTTCGCGACCTCAAGGTAGTCCGCGGAAACGACGTTATATTTGGCGACGCCCGCTTCCGTCACAGGAATGCCGGCATTCGCCTGCACCATCACCGGTGTGTTCGTGAAGGCCAAGATCCTTTTGATGATGGGAATCAGTTCCTTTGGGCCCAATGAGCAGTTTACGCCCAGCACATCCACACCCAACGCATCCAAAGAGAGGGCCATGATCTCCGGCTCGGTTCCGGTCAAGGTATTGCCATCATCCGTAAAGGTCATCGTCGCGAAGATCGGCAGGTCGCAGTTCTCTTTCGCAGCCAACACGGCCGCGCGCATTTCCGCCAGATCCGACATCGTTTCGATGAGGATCAGATCCGCTCCGGCCGCAGCCCCAATCGTCACTTGCTCGCGGAAATAGTCGTAAGCCTGGTCGAAATCCAGCAATCCGATCGGTTTCATCATCTTCCCTACCGGTCCGATATCGAGCGCTACCTGCGCCCTTGTCCCTGCCGTTGCGGCTTTTGCGATCTCAACTGCAGCAGTCACCACTTCCGTAACGGAGTAGCCGGTCTCCTGCAGTTTGTAGGCATTCGCGCCGAATGTATTTGTCGTGATGAACTGCGCACCGGCTTCGACGTACTCCCGATGGATCCGGCCGAGCAGCTCGGGATCCTCCAGATTCAACGCTTCCGGATTTTTGCCGGCTTTCATCCCGTATGTCTGGAGCATCGTGCCCATCGCACCATCAAAGAGAAGCAGTTCTTCTCCAACTTGTTTCCTGATATCCATTCCTTTGCCCCCTAACTTAACTTCTGGCCGTGCAGCTGTCGTTCAGATCGCACTCGCTGCAGCTGGTATTCCCGCAACGATGGTTCTTGCCTTTGGATGTCCCTTCCTCCAGAACGCCCAATATCGCCACAATCGATTTTCTTGGCGTCATCAGCATCGAATCCGTCAGATGGACCCCGATCCGCTTGTCGGACTGCAATTCCCCGAGCAGCGTTTTGTTGGTGGCCAAAGGAAGATCCCCGTATCCGGGCGCGTAACGGAAAGTCAATGCGGCTCCCGCTGGCAACTGGCTTTCGATTTCCTGTTGGCAACTGTCCGCGATCGTCTCGACGAATGCGGATGCACAGGCATCAGCGATCATGCCCAAGGTCGGCGACATCATTTTATTGCGCTCGATGAGGAGATCCCCCTGCGCGCCTAATGTGCAGACCATGATGTAGACCTCATTGCATCGCTTAAGCGTACGGGTGATGCTTTTCCCTTCCAGCACCACTGCAGTCCCCACCAGCTTAATTACGCCCTCAACGGAGTGGTCCAGAAGATAATGCCCATAAGTCCATTTCCCGGTGACCGCCTGCTCAAACTGAGCGGCGATCATCTCCATATCGTTCTTTGTCCGTTCGTCGGGTTGTTTGTTGCCGAAGCCTAGATACTTTGCGACCAGCTTCAGATCCGTCTTCATCTTTGCGGCTCTTTTCTGCAGACCGCCTTGCGGACACAGGAGATGTTTTCCATGATTCTTCTTGTCGCATCAGGCTTGTTCATCGTGTAGATGTGGACGCCATCCACCCCTGAAGATAGCAAGTCGATGATCTGATCGACTGCATAAGCGATGCCGGCTTCCTGCAGCGATGCCGGATCGTGCGCGTATCTATCAAGTATCCGCAGGAATTTCGGCGGCAGGTTGCAGCCAGAAATTTCCTGAATCCGTTTCACCTGTTTGATGTTCAGCACCGGCAATATCCCGGCGATGACCGGTTGTTCGATGCCGATGAGATCCAATTTCTCCTTGAACTGATAGAAAAGATCGTTGTCGTAGAAAAGCTGCGTGATCATGAAGTCCGCGCCGTGGTCCATTTTCCTTTTCAGATTTTTCAGGTCATCCACTTTGTTTATGGAATCGATATGCCCTTCCGGATAGCAGGCCGCTCCGATCGAAAAATCGCCTGCCGCTTTGATGTCGTCGATCAGTTCGGATGCATAACGATATTCCGGATTCCAATTCTTGTCCGCCAATTTCTCCTGGGGTATATCCCCGCGCAAAGCCAGGATGTTTTCGATGCCGCTATCCTTGATTGATGCCAGTGTCCGTTTCATGCCCTCTTTTGTCGAGGTGCAGCCTGTCAAATGGGCGATCGATTCGATGCCGAAATCCTTCTTGATGCGCGATGCGATTTCAACCGTGTTGCTTTGGGCAGTACCGCCTGCGCCGTACGTCACGGAAATGAAATCGGGATGCAAGCCCTTCAGGTCATGCAAAGTGTCGAACACGGTGTCAAGGGAATAGCTGCTCTTCGGCGGAAAAATTTCAAACGAAACGGTCGGTTCCCCTTTGCTGATCATATCTCTAATCTTCATAGTCATGTCCTCCTTCAATTTGTTCAAGGTGCGGCATTTTGAGCGCACTTACTTTGTGTACAATTGATCATGTCAGTTGATGACTTCCCGCAAGAAGTCATTTATTTCCAATAGTATGACACGGAATGAAGATATAGAGTAACACCAAAAAAATATACTTAGTTATAGAAAAAGACTATACCCAAAATAGACCGAACCTGTTAATTCCCATAGGTCCGGATCACTGCCTTCAGCTCCTTGATATAGGCGGCTGCCTGCCGGCTGATTCCGGCTTTCTTGTTGGCGATCCAACCGATCACCATCCGGTCCTCGACATCCAACGGCACCGAAACGATGTCCGTGCCGTTCAGCTCTTCACTAAGTACGCCTGTGGAGATGGTATATCCATCCAAACCGATCACCAAATTGAACAAAGTCGCGCGGTCGCTGACGAGGATGCTTTTTTTATGGAAAACGGTGCTGAGAATCTCTTCAGAAAAATAGAAGGAATTATGCTCGCCCTGTTCGAATGACAGGTAGGGATAATCCTCGAGGTCCGCCAAGGTAACACGCTGTTTGGACGCCAATGGATTACGGACGCTGACAAAGATGTGCGGTTCCGCTTCAAACAAAGGATGGAACTCCAATTGGCTCTCCTGCAGGATTTTTTTTAGCGCATTGCGGTTGAACGAATCCAGATAGAGGATGCCGATTTCACTCTGGAAACTTTTGACGTCCTCGATGATTTCATGGGTACGCGTCTCACGCAAGGTGAACTTGTATTCATCCGCTCCGCTCTTTTTGATCATGTTGACGAACGCGCTGACGGCGAACGCGTAATGTTGGGTCGAAATGGAACACAATTGTTTGGCCGGTTTCTTGTCGAGGTAGCGCTGTTCCAGCAACTCCGCTTGCTCGATCACCTGCTGGGCGTACTTCAGGAATTCGCTGCCTTCTGCGGTCAAAGTGATGCCTTTGGCGGTCCGGATGAACAGCTCCAGACCGATTTCTTCCTCAAGGTCCTTGATGGCGTTTGATAGGCTAGGTTGTGAAATGAAGCATTTTTTTGCGGCTTCGTTGATCGATTTGTACTGCGCGACTGCCAGCATATATCTTAGTTGTTTTAAGGTCATGTTTCTTGCCTTACCTGTCCGGATTCCCTAAATGGCGGATACGCGCGGTAAAAGGCTCCTCCTCTCGCTGCTTTGACCCCCGAAGCGGTCATGTGTTTTGGCTTCTTTGCTTCTGAATCGATTATACCAGACTGAGGTTCAACGGAGAATTAAAACAAAAAAAGACCGGCGCGGCAGCATTTCCATATGCTTCCGCGCCGATCCGATGCTATTTTTTCCGGCTGACTTTTTCTTCAATCGTGCGTTCGAATGTTTCTTTGTTGTCAACCACCGCGATGGGTGCGTACTCCGGCCACGCCTCTTCCAGGGCTTCCGCGGAGTCCCCGCTCAGGAGGAGCACCTCGATTTTCCGGCCGAAACGTTGCTCCAATTCTTCCGAATAGCCCATAATGGATGGTACCGCATCGATTGCAATCGCTGCACTGCCGTTCTTTTTGAATGTCCTTGCCACTACGAATTTCATAGATTCACCTCAGGGTCCATTATATCAAAAAGTGCGCGTTCCCGGGAAGAAAATGATGCGTTCGCATTTCCATTCCAGTTTCCGTCCTGCTGATCCGGCTACAGATCCAATTCGGTCTGCACGCTTGCTGTTTCAGGTGCAGCTCGATGATGGGCCATCACGAGCGACCCCAACCCTGCCATCACGATCAGCAAGGAACTCAGGAAGCCGATGTAAGGTGGCATCCGTAAAACGCCGAGGATGATCAATCCCAACAATACCAGCCAGACGCCTTTATGCAGCTCGGGCCATTTGAAGCGTTTCGCCAACCACTGTCCGATGAAAACCGCCACGATGATCCGCGACAGATACAAAGCGATCGGATAAACGGCGCCAAGGATGACCGCGATCGGAATCCCGATGACGGTGACCATCGCCAAGATGATCATCGGCGGCACCACCAACAATGTCAGCAGACCAACACCCAACGTCTTCAGCGGCTGTTCAACCAAGGGCTGGGTTGTGTTTTGCCAGAAAGCGGGGCGCCAGATTCGAATCAGGAACCAGATCAGCAAAGCGCTCGCCAAGCTCCAGAGGAACCAGAAAAATTTCCTTACCGGAGTTCTCGTCTCTTTCACCGCGACTTCTCTGTCCACGTTCATCGTTTCGGCAAATTCCCAATCGGTGTCTCCAGCGATCGTTGCGCCGGTCCCGATGTCAGCTTCGTTTTCACCCTTGTAGTTGAGGTCGCCCGCTATGTTCGCGCCGTCCTGAAGTTTCAGACTATCCGTCTGAAGATTGGCGTCCCCGCCGATCTGTCCGCTGAGCACAATCTCGGCTCCGCCCCCGAAGAGGTTGCGTTGGATGATCCCTTCTTGAAGGATGGTTGCGCCCGCCGCAAACAAGTCCCTGCCAATGGACGCATCCTGTCCGACGGAGATATTCTGACCGGCAAAGAAAACATCGCTTTCCGATTGCCCATCAAAGGTAAGTGCTTGCCCAGCTCCATAAATATTGCCGGTCACCGTCCCGTTAATGGAAATTGTTTGGGCAGCCACAAAAAGATCGCCGTTGATGTTGCCGTTGATCCGGACATCCTGCCCGGACACAAACGTCGTCCCTTCCACATTTCCATCGACTTTCACCACATTACCCGCAAAGAAACCCGGTCCTTCAATCGTCTCACCGGCAGCCAAATGATCCAGATTCTCCTCATTTAGGGTCGTGGCCGAAGCTACTCCAGAAAATCCCAACAAAATCGCCAAAAATAACAAGTTGATGCTCCAAAAAACACCTTTCCACCAAACCGTCTTTTTCACTCTTTTCATCCTGCATCCTTCTTTCATGCAACCATGCAAAAAAACAGTGACTAGGCTTCGTAAACTCTTCTCAGTTCCGCAAGATCCAATTTTTTCATTTTCAGAGTCGCCTCTGTGACGCGTGCCAATTTTTCAGGATCCGCTGTCTGCAGCATCTCGTTCATGTCCGTTGGAACGATCTGCCAAGATACCCCGTATTTATCCTTCAGCCATCCGCAGTTTTCCGCTTCCGGGACATACGACAGGGCTTCCCAATAGTAATCAATTTCTTCCTGATTTTCGCAATTGACGATGAAAGAGATAGCTTCATTGAATTCAAAATCATGGGCCTGAGCACTGTCCATGGCTGCGAACGTTTGGCCTTCCAACTTGAAAGAAGCGAATCTTACCGTCCCGGGCGCATCCGGTTCCTCCCCCACTCCGTAGTAATCCATTGCATCGATTGAGGTATCTGAGAACACAGCCTCATAGAAAAGGATCGCCTCCTCTGCTTTGCCGCATTGTTTTTTGGTGAACATCAGCGTCGGAGTCAATTTCTGTTCTATCTCCCGTTCGCCGACGTGCATGATCTGCCAAGACAGGCCGTAACGGTCCGCTGTCCAACCATACCTTTTGCTGAAGGGGTAAGCGTCCAACGGCATGAGCACCGCGCCGCCATCGGAAAGCTTTTCCCAAAGGAAATCGACTTCCTTCATCGATGCGCAATCGATTCGGATTGAAATGGACGGATTGAAGCGGAAATACGGTCCTGCCGCGATCGCCATGAAATCCTGACCAGCCAACGTCATTGAGACAATATCGGCCGTTCCATATGGTGGTGGATTCTGGATTTGGCTGACGTTTGTGATTTTGGAATTATCGAACAGTGAGGTATAGAATTCAGCTGCTTCTACAGCCTGCGTATCAAACCAAAAATGCGGAACAATTTTATTCATAAGTTAAATCCTCCCTAATCTTATGATTACCGACCCCGACAGTGCAAATGGACAAAAAAAAACAGCGGCTGCACCGACCCGCCGAATATGTTCTTCGGCGCAGTCGGTGCTCTCCACTGCCATTATGCCACTTTTCGTTGCCGATGGAAAATGAGAACCATCGGCGCTGAGCGGCTATTGCATTCTGTTCAATTTATCGTTCAGCTTGGCGTAAATGCCCTTCATGTAAGGCTCGCTGCACTTGGAAAGCGCCTCTTCCAATCCCATCCAAGCGACCCCACTGTTTTCGTCAGGTTTGACGCTCGTCCGTTGCGTCTCGTCCGCTTCCAGCAGGTAGGTCAGATTCAGATGCACATGCGTCCCTATCTGTTTGCCGTTTTTGACGTGCCCATCCACACTCAATATTTCGAGCGAAAAGAGCTTCTGCGAAATCGGCTTTACCTGCTCGATACCCGTCTCTTCCTTCGTTTCCCGGATCGCCGTTGCCAGGAAGTCGGTTTCCCCATCCATGTGGCCGCCGATCCAGGACCAGGAACGGTAGATGTTATGGTAGACCATCAGCACCTTGGTACGGTCGCGATTGACGACCCAACTCGAAGCGGTGAAGTGGGCGAACTCATTCTCACGCTTGAACAAATCATCGAATTGATCCAGATACCGAAGCATCAGCTCACGGTCCTTTTCTTCCTGTTCATTAAAGGGAGAATAGTCCGCAAGCATTTGTCTGATTCCCATACCAGCCTTCCTTTCGCATGCTTTTAGCGGTTAATTGGTTCGCGAGAAACCTTCATCATTCAGATAACCGACAGCCGCATCACGGGTCTTGAAGATTCCTTCCATTTGACCGTTCTTCAACGCAACCGACCACATCGGATTATCGTAGATCAGCAACAGAACATCTCCGGACCGATCCACCCATTTTTCCGAGTAGCCTTCCTCATAGCCGTCTTCGGTTTTTTTCAGAAAGGAAATCGCCTTTTCCAGCAGGAAACGGATCGTTCCTTCGTCGCTTTCCAATACGGAAATATAGCCTTTATCCGTCTCTTCTTTCGGCAGGTAGCCTGCATAAATGAAGGCATTGCCGTTTGGATGCAGGAAGCGGACGGCGATTTTGTGGTCCACCGCACTCGCATTGAAATGATAATTGATCCGGTTCATCGAGACCGGAACAGCCGTCAGTTCTTTATAATCATCAAATATCGCTTTTTTTTCTTCGAATGACAAGGTCATTTCATTCAACTCCCTATTAATGTTCTCCGATTTTGCGGAGGTTCGACTCATTCTACCATATCTGGCAGCGGCCTTTCAGCCCCATCCGCGTATTTTTCAAGAAAATGATGCCTTCCGTCCCGATCTCGGGAAGAAATGATTTTTTCGAGGTTCACGCTCTGCACACTCTGGAAGATATTCGCGTCGATGAGCGGACTCGTTTCGCGCAGTTGGCCGATCAATGCCTTCATCTCTTTGCGCTTGAAACCTCCGATATCGCTCGGTTGATTATCGTACATTTCCGTGAAACGGCAGGCGCACTGGAGGAATGTCAATTGATGGTAGTCCTTCCAGGCGATGATATCCGCTTCCTTCACATGATAAAGCGGCCGGATCAGCTCCATCCCTTCGAAGTTCCGGCTATGCAGTTTCGGCATCATCGTCTCGATGGTCCCGCCGTAGAACATGTTCATCAGGATCGTCTCGATGACGTCATCGAAATGATGTCCCAAAGCGATCTTGTTGCAGCCGAGCTCCTGGGCTTTTTGGTACAGACTGCCCCTGCGCATGCGCGCGCAAAGATAACAGGGTGACGAGTCCACATTCTCAACGACATCAAAAATGGAGGACTCGAAAACGGTCAGTGGGATGTCCATCAATGCGGCATTATCCAAAATCTGTTGCTGGTTCTGTTCACTGTATCCCGGATTCATCGCCAAAAAGACCAGCTCGAATCGTATCGTGCCATGCCGTTGCAGCTCCTGCATCAGTTTGGCCATCAGCATCGAATCCTTCCCGCCGGAGATGCAGACGGCTATCTTGTCGCCGTCTTGGATCAGTTCATATTCCTGGATCGCTTTTATGAAGGGCCGCCATAAGGATTTCCGGTATTTTTTGATGAGACTTCTTTCGATTTGATCGCATTTTTCCATCTAATCGGTTTTCCTTTCTTTTCCAAGCGGGTGTGCTCAAAAATTCGTACTTCTCCGCAATTTTGTAGTCACAGGATAGTCGCCCGGATTGAACAACTTATCCTCCAAACGGCTGACTGGCATAATCCCCATCAGAGCATTGGTCAAAAAAATCTCATCTGCGTCAAACAGTTCTTCCGAATGATAGCTGCCTTCATGGATTGGCATCCCCAACTCCATGCACTGTTGTATGACCCTTGCCCTGGCTGTCCCCTCAAGGATGCCGCAGGCCGCAGCGGGTGTGTAGACCTCGCGAGCCTTGACCCAAAAAATATTTGCGACGCATCCCTCGGCAACCAGTCCTTGCGTATTCAGGAAAAGAGCTTCATGAAAGCCTTTCTTTACGGCTGCTTCTTTTTCCAGGATGTTTTCCGTATAACTCATGCTTTTGATGCCGACTATTTTGGAGAATTCGTTCCTTCTCGCATCGGCCAGGCATACTTTCAGACCTGTTGTATATTCCTCTTTGTAGGTTTTCGTTCCTGTCAGGATCAGGATATCCGCTTCCTGATGCACCTGTTTTTTCGGGGTCGGTTTGCTGCAGACGACCTTTACGAAACCTTCGGAAACGCCATTCAGCTCCAGCAATTTTTCGATGATCGGCTGGAGGTCGGTTTCTTGATAGGGGCAAGTCATCCCCAGAACCGACAGCGCACGGACCATGCGTGTGTAATGTTGGTCCAGAAACAGCGCTTGTTTACCGGAAACGCGGATTGTCTCAAAAACCCCGTATCCGTACATGAAGCCTGGGGACAGCGGACTGATCAGCGCTGCATCTTCTTCAAGATAGGCCGTATTCAAAAATACTTTCATTCGTTTTCCCCTTCCGGTAATTCCGCTTGCAGCGCCTCGATGAGTGCCTTCGCCTTCACAAGCGTCTCCTCGTATTCCATTTCCGCATCCGAATCCCAGACGATTCCGCCGCCGACCTGAAAATAGGCCGTGTCGCCTTTCTGCAGAATCGTCCGGATGACGATATTCAGATCGGCATCGCCATTGAAGCCGACATAGCCAATCGATCCGGTATAGACGTTGCGCTGGGTCGGCTCGATTTCATCGATGATTTCCATCGCCCTGATTTTCGGCGCGCCCGTTATCGATCCGCCCGGGAAGGCTGCTTTGATGCAATCGAGCGCGTGGATGCCTTCCTCCAGCTCCCCTTCGATTGTCGAGACGAGCTGAAAAACCGTGCTGTAGTCCTCGATATGGTACATTTCCGTGACCTTGACGCTGCCGGTTTTGCAGACCCGACCCAAATCATTGCGCATCAGATCGACAATCATCAGCAATTCGGCACGGTCCTTCTCGCTTTCCAACAGCTCCTGGCGGTTCACTCTATCCTCCTGCTCGGTGGCGCCCCGCGGCCGTGTGCCTTTGATCGGCCGAGTCTGAACCTTGCCGTTGCGGATCTGCAGGAACCGCTCCGGCGAACTGCTCAAAAGCTGGCCCATGCCGAAGTCGATGTAGGCAGCGAACGGCGCGGGATTGATGTCGCGCAAGCGCGTGTACAGCTCGTAGGGCGATGCTTCCGTCCGGCATTGGAAGCGTTGGGTCATGTTGACCTGATAGATGTCGCCGGAACGGATGTACTCCTTGATGCGCGCGATCGCGTTCAAATAGTAGCTTTTGGTCATATTCGCGGTGAGCTTCGGCCTGGCAGCGCCAGCCAATTCCGAGACCTGAACCGGAAAATGCAACCCTTCCGCAGCCATGATGACCTTTTCCGCCTCAGCCACCCACTTTTCCGGGTCGCCAAAAAGACCCGGCGAAGCAAGATGGACCTTGCCCAAAAGATGGTCCACCACAATCGCACCGTCATAGATGCCAAAGAAGCTGTTCGGAATCTGGACATCATCGTGCGCTTCATTCGGCAACCGTTCCACCTGATGGCGCAACTCATAGCCGAAGTAACCGACAGCTCCGCCGATGAAAGGAAGCTCGCCTGCATACTCCAGCTGATATTCTTCCAACAGTGCTTTCAGTTCTGCAAAAGCATCCACGCCAGCTTTGGCAGTCAGCGTCATTTCGGGACCGAATCCGATGAATGAATAGCGTCCCAACTTTTCCGGATCCATCCCGCTGTCAAGGAAAAAACAATGCTTGCGGTCGCGGAACAAAGAGAACAGTTCGAAGCTCGAAAGTCCGGTAACGATTTCCTTGATCACGATGTCAGTCGTTCTTTTTCCCATCAACAATCGCCCCTTTCCGCTTTTTTTTGGCGCGCTCATAAAAGTTGCGCAACATATCCAACCCATGCTCCGTCAGGATCGCCTCGGGATGGAACTGTACCCCCTCGATCAGCTCTTCCCGATGAAGAAAGCCCATGATTTCGCCATCCTCCGTCCAGGCGGTGACCTCCAGACTTTCCGGGAGGCTCCCCTTTTCCACGATCAAGGAATGGTATCTTGTGACGTTCAGCGGACTTTTCAAGCCTTGGAAGACGCCTTTTCCGGTGTGTTGGATGGCATGAACCTTCCCATGGACAGGCTCTTTCGCCTTCACGATTGCCGCGCCGAACAAACCGGCGATCGTCTGATGCCCCAGGCAGATGCCCAGAATCGGGATAGCCCCTGCAAAGCGTCTGACGACATCCAGACTGACGCCCGCTTCTTTTGGCGTCTTGGGGCCCGGGGAAATCAGGATCATCAGCGGATCCATTGCCGCTATCTCTTCGATTGTTATCTTATCGTTCCGTTTCACCACAACGTTCTCATCCAATTGCTTCAGGTATTGGACGAGGTTGTAGGTGAAGGAATCATAATTATCTATTACAAGTATCATACATATCCTCATCAATATTATTATTTTTATGCTCTAGCGTCGATCATTCTTCATGTATAAGGCGGACCTTGTAAAAATGATAAGTCCATCATACCAAATGCCGGGACTCCAGCCTATAGTTTTGGGAAAACTGACTTCTGCCGAAAAAGTGGCCAGGACAGCAGCCCCGGTCACTCTGTCTTTCTTGGAAGAAGCATTATGCGTGGATACAGCCTAAGCTTCTCTGTAGCCTCTCTTCTCACGGTTTGACATCCGCCTCATTGTCAAAGCCCCGTTGTTCCCAATAGCCTTTATAGTCCGCGTCATCGGACAACTCAATGCGGGTGATCCATTTGATCCATTTGTATCCCAGCTTATCTTCCGCTACCAGCTGGAACGGAAAGCCTCTTTCGGGTGGCAGGACAACCCCATTCATTTTGTAGGCGATCATCAGTTGCCTGTCCATGATCGTCCGCAGCGGCAGGGATGTGCTGTAGCCATCCTCCGAATAAAAAATGACCGTATCGGCGTTTTCCTGAACGTCCACTCCTTCGAACAGGTCCGCAAGCAGAACCCCCTCCCAAAGGATATCGACGCTCCATCCTTCCACGCAATGCAGTGTCACAACCTTTGTGTACTTCTGATTGTCCAACACTTCATCGTAGGATAAAGAAACGGGCTGCTCGACCAAGCCGTCGATCGTCAGCGTGTAGGCATCTACGTCTATGTACTGGGGGCCTTTGATTGAATTTTCCCGAAAATCGGTCAAAGAAGACAAATCTTTTCCTTCGTATTCGGTCACTTCGATTTTGCTCAGTTCTTCCAAATCAGTTTCACTTGTATTGTCATCATTGGAGGTTCCACAACCAAAGAGCAACAGACTCAGCAATAAAAACAAGTATCTTTTGGGAATGCGATTGGCAGAGCGGCCCTTTACTGCGGCTATTCCCACTTTATCCATCAAAATGCCTTCTTTCTGAAATCCTTCTGATTAAAAACCACGTGTCTGCCCTTCCCACGGTTGCGGTTTTCCTTCCCGGTGTTCCTCCACGCTAGGTCCTTTGAGGTTGCGGAGGCGCCAAATGCCGTAGAGATAGCTGAGGATCAATCCTGCAATCGTGAACGGAAGCCCCAAGAGCGTATTGGTCCAAGCCAACTCAACAATATCGCCACGCCTGAAAAGGATGATCTGCAAGGCCAGGCGCATCAGAAAAAACAGAAACCAAAGAACCGTCACTTCCTGATAGGCCGGCTTCACGTCCTTGCGCCAATACCAATCCAAATCCCACCCGCGCGTCAAATGGCTCGTCAACGCGGCCATCGGTTTCCCAAGAACGATGCTCACCAGCGCCGCCAATACGAACAGCGCGCTGGTCGCTATTTTGGGAAGATAATAATTGGCGGCATTATTCGAGAAATATGCGATTCCGGAGGCAAACATAACACCAACCAAACCACCCACGGCATAACGCAACGGTTGCTTCCGTGCCAACCGGATGATTCCCAATAACAAAGCCAACGTAATCGCCAAAATACTGGCGACAGTCAACTGATATCTGCCATTAACGACGGCAAACAACAAGGGAGGCAATAAAGCATCGAAAGTCTTTCCTGAGATGACCAATTTCAATTCTTCCGAAATTTCCTTGATTCTGGATTTCAAATCATCAGCCCCTATCGGCGAACTTGTAGGCGACATATTCAATGATGACACAGTAACCGATACCCGCTACAAAACCGACAACATCTTCGAATCCTGTAGCGCTATAAAAGGCGAAGGAAACCAACAGCCCCAGGATGGCTCCACGCCCCAATGCTCGTTTCAACTCCTGCATTTCGCTTGCAAAACCGATGACGACACCCATCAACAGCCGGTTATACCAGAAGGCGAACAGATACAGCGCCTCCTTCTCAAATCCGGAACGCAATTGGGCACCCACGATGCAGACTATGCCCAAAAGAGCTCCCACAACGATAGAAATCTTCATTCTACTCGTCAACATGCGCTCAACTCCCCTCATCTGTCGGCATGAAAGTCAGCCTTCTCATTTGCCTCAATTATACTACTGCTGTTCAAAAAAGCGAAAATGACGGCTCCAGTCCGGGGAATACCGGGTTGGAGCCGTCATAAAATTTAATAAGCTGATGGAGTGGGGAAGGTTGGATCCGATAAGAGCCTGCTTGCAGCTACTATTATCAAACAGCCTATGTTCTTAGTCTGTTTCGTTCATCCAGCCTGCTTTATCAAACAGGTAGAAAGATAAGCTCAAAATGATGCCGACCACACTGGCTAAGACCATTCCGCTTAATTGGATGCCTGCAAATTGAACTGTCAAGCCGCTTAATCCAGTGACGAAAACGATGGATGTCAGGATCAGATTCTTGGATTTGCTGTAGTCCACTTTTTCTTCAACCAATAAGCGCAAACCGCTGGTGCCGATCATGCCGTAAAGCAAGAACGTAACGCCACCGATGACGTCACCAGGAATTGTGGAAATCAGTGCCGCCAACGGTCCGAAGAAGGACATGACCATGGAGAAAATCGCAGCGCCGGCGATGACGCGCACGCTGTAGACACGTGTGATGGCCATTACTCCGATGTTCTCGCCGTAAGTCGTTGTCGGAACACCACCGATCAAACCGGATAAAGCAGATGCAAAGTAATCAGCAAACAACGAACGGTGCAAGCCCGGATCTTTGATCAGATCGCGGCCGACGACGTTGGAAGTGACCACCTGGTGTCCAATATGCTCTGAAGTCAGCACAAGCAAAACCGGAAGCATCGTCAAGATGGCATTCATATCAAATTTCGCCAATTGGAAATGGGGCATCGTAAACAAAGATGCTTCCATTACCGGAGTGAAGTCGACCATGCCGAACGCAATCGCAGAAATATAGCCAACGACGATGGCGATCAGAATAGGGATAGTGGACAAGAAACCTTTGAAGAGTACGGAACCTAGGACAGCCGTTCCCAAAGTAATGAAGAAGACAGCGAAATTCTGTGCTGTCGCAGTATCGGTCATCAAGTTTGCGCCGATTGATCCCCCTTGAATCGTAAGGTGAGCCAGTTCCAGACCGATCAAGGCAACAACGGCCCCCATCGCTGCAGGCGGAAGGACAACATCGATCCACTTTGTGCCGACACGATAGATGACGAAGGCCATGATACAGCCAATAATACCTAAGACGACGAAACCGCCCTGCGCATACTCAAAACCTTGGTTAGCGATGATGATGCTCGTCGGTCCGATGAAGGCAAAGCTTGAACCAAGATAGGCCGGCGATTTCCCTTTTGTGATCCAAATGAATAATAGCGTGGCGACTCCGTTCATCAATAATACGATGCTCGGATCAATACCGAAAATGATAGGCACAAGCACAGACGCACCGAACATTGCGAAAGTATGTTGCAAACTAAGCGGAATCAGCAAATTTGCAGGCACCTTTTCGTCAACCTGAATAATTTTCTTTGAAGACATTCTATATTTCCTCCTATAGGCGCAAAAAAAAGCCCTTGAATTATGATATTCGCAAAAGGACCTAAGGTATCAAATATTCGATTTGTTACCCTTTTTAATCTCTCAGGATTAGTTTAAAGGACTCTGCTTCGCTTATTTTAGCAATAATAGTTAGGGAATACAATTATAAAATGATTAAATAATCCCGCTTTCGGCCGATGAAGTTCGGTTCGAAAACTGCTGCTGTATTGTGGGATTATAAATTTGGGACCGTCAGAAAGCCTTGGATCAACCTGTCAGGCATTCTGGCGGTCCCTACAATTCAATCAGACAGCCTTGCCTGCCAGCAAGACTAGCTCCGCCGGTATGCCGGCCATGCGTTTGAGATCAAGGATGCTGTCTGTTTCCTCAACCGAGAACAGTCCTTTTTCAAGCACCAATTCCCTGACGGTCTTGCCTGTCTTCAGTGATTCTTTGGCGATTGCGCTGGCTTTTTGGTAGCCGATCATCGGGCAGAGGGCCGTCGCGATGCCGGCGCTCTCTTCCACCTGTTTGTAGCAGGCCATCTCATTGGCTTGGATGCCTTGGATGCAGTTGACGGTCAGCGTAGCGACCGCATGCCCCAAGCAATCAATCGATTCAAACAACGAATGGAAAATGATCGGCTCGAAGGCATTCAGCTCCAACTGTCCGGACTCGGCAGCCATCGTGAGGGTGAGATCGTTTCCGATCACGCGGAAAGCGACTTGCGAAACGACTTCGGGTATCACCGGATTCACTTTTCCCGGCATTATCGAAGAGCCATTTTGTTTGGCCGGCAAACTGATTTCACCGATTCCAGCCCTTGGACCGCTCGACAACAAGCGCAGATCATTGCTCATCTTCGATAAGTTCACCGCTGCCGTCTTGATTGCCGCCGACACCCTGACGAAACCGTCCACGTTCTGGGTCGCATCGAAAAGATCCTCCGCCTGCATGAATGCAATCCCCGCTTCTTCACTCACGAATGCGGTTATGTTCTCCAAGTATTCCGGAGTCGTATTGATGGCATTGCCGATAGCGGTCCCGCCGAGATTGATGCTCTTCATCTCTTCTGCAGCACTCATGAGGTGGTGGATATCCCTTTTGACGAAGGACTGATAAGCTTGGAACGTTCTCCCTAGCGTAGTCGGGACCGCATCCTGCATTTGCGTCCGCCCCATCTTGATGACCCCGGCGAATTCTTCGGCCTTAACCCCCAATGCCCGTTCCAGCTTTTCCAGTTCGGCAATCAGTTCAGGCAGAAGCTGAAGGACGGTCATTTTCCCCGCAGTCGGGAAGACATCGTTGGTGGACTGGCAGAGATTCACATCGTCATTCGGATGAACGATGCGGTAATCGCCCTTTCTCCCGCCCAAAATTTCGATGGCGCGATTGGCGATGACTTCGTTGGCGTTCATATTGGCCGAAGTCCCGGCACCGCCTTGGATGGCATCCACGATGAATGCTTCATGAAAACGTCCCGCCACAATTTCGTCGCAGGCTTGGACAATCGCATCCTTTTTTCCGACTGTCAGGTTCCCCGACTGAGCGTTCACAATAGCTGCGGCTTTCTTTATTCTAGCCAGATTGCTGATCAATTCCGGATGCAACTTCGTGCCCGTGATGGAGAAATTTTCCTTTGCACGCGACGATTGCACACCATAATACGCTTCTGTGGGTACTGCTAACGTTCCGATCGAGTCTGCTTCAATTCTCATGTTCATCTCTGTTTGCCCCCTGAAATTTTTCTGTAATTCATAGTGCAAACAATACCACCCCTGAAAACTGAATGAAACAGCTCAAAGGAAGTTGCGAACAAAACCCGCATATTCGACATTTTCACAGAAGAATCACACGAAATTTCCCATGTAACTTTATTTTCTTAAGTCATGTCAGCATTCGTTTGCGTCCCCTGCCCTGACTGATATAGAATCTTAAGAATACAAAGCAAACAAGAACAAGGGAAGGAGCCTCTAATGGATAAAATCGATAAGCAAATTTTGAATATTCTGCAGACAAATGCGCGGGCTTCCCTGAAAGAAATCGGCGAGGCCACCTTTTTGTCTTCTCCGGCTATTTCCGCAAGGATCGCCCAACTGGAAAGGAGCGGCATCATCACGGATTACGGCGCCCATCTGAACCTGCAGACGTTGGGCTACAACATCAAGGCTTTCATCAATCTGGAGGTCAGCCCCAAACAGAAGCCTGTTTTTTATCCTTTTGTGGACAGCATCCCCAATGTGTTGGAATGCAACTGCGTGACCGGAGAATTTTCGATGCTCCTGAAAGTCGCCTTTCCGACGACGAATGAATTGGATACTTTCATCGGGGAGCTGCAGCAGTTCGGCAAGACCTACACGCAGGTCGTCTTCTCCACCTCTGTCGGTCCCAGGGGCATCCATTTTGAAGACCAATAACAATCCGCATCATTCCTGAAAAAAAGCTATCCGCTCCTGAAATAGACAGGGAGCGGATAGCCTTTGAAATTAGTTTCTGACGGTTTATCGCAAACGTGTTCTGATTTGCAGGGGATTCCGCAAATCAGAACACTCTATTAAACGTAGTAAAGATTTTCGGACGGGTAAACAGGATCGCAAGTGATGTCCATGCCAAGGTTGCGAAGGATCTGATCGTCATCTTTGTTCAGGATGACGGTCGAGTGTGCCTGCACATCCTTCAGCTCGGAAAGTTTATCGTAAGCCAGTTGGGCAGTCGGATTGGTGACCGCTGAAATGGACAAGGCGATCAGGATTTCATTCGCCGTCAAGGTCGGGATGCGCTTATGCAAGCCATCGCTCTTCAGTTTTTTGATCGGCTCCAGAATGACCGGGGACAGCAACAGGATGTCGTCGGAAATGTTCGCCAAAGCTTTGATCGCATTCAGGATGGCGGAAGAAGAAGCATCCATCAGATCGGAAGTTCTGCCAGTGACGATCCGTCCATCGTTCAGTTCGAAAGCGATGACCGCAGGAATTTCGTTGTCCACAGCGTGTTTCATCAAACGCTTCGCATATTCGCGGGCAGGCTTGACGGGAACCCGGTCTTCCTGCTTCAATTCGACCTCTTCCATGATCAGGCGCATATGGTTGCGCGTCTCTTCATCGCTCAGGCCTTTCTTGTAGTCGCATTCCGTGTCGAAGCTGCGGCGGATGATTTCCTGCTTCGACGCTTCCCGGATTGCTTCGTCGTCGGTGATGCCGAAGCCGACGCGATTGACGCCCATGTCCGTCGGTGATTGGTAGACGGATTCCTTGCCGGTGATGCGCTCGATGATCCGTTTGATGACAGGGAAAGTCTCCAGATCGCGGTTGTAGTTGACAGCCACTTCGTTGTAGGTCTCAAAATGGTAGTTGTCCATCATGTTGACGTCCTTCAAATCGACAGTTGCGGCTTCATAGGCGATGTTCAACGGGTGCTTCAAAGGAACATTCCATACCGGGAAAGTCTCGAACTTGGAATAGCCGGCTGCGCGCCCTTGACGGCGTTCGTGGTACAGCTGGTTTAGGCAGGTAGCCAACTTTCCGCTGCCGGGACCCGGAGCAGTAACGACGACAATCGGCTTGGTCGTCGGAATATAGGTGTTCTGGCCGAAGCCTTCTTCGCTGACGATCGTTTCGATACTGGAAGGATAACCTTCAATGGCGCCATGGGTATAGACTTTGATATCGCGTTTTTCGAGTTTGTTGATGAACACTTTTGTGGCCGGCTGTCCGTTGTAGCGCGTGATGACGACACTGTTGACGGCCAATTCGTATTCCCTCAGCTCATCGATCAGACGGAAAACATCCATGTCGTAGGTGATGCCGTAGTCGCCGCGGATTTTGTTGCGTTCGATATCGCCTGCATACACACAGATCAGGATCTCCGCTTGGTCCTTCAATTTCTGCAGCAATTTGATTTTGGCATCTTCATCGAATCCCGGCAATACGCGTTTCGCATGCTTGTCGCCGATCAGTTTCCCTCCGAACTCAAGATACAATTTATCATAATTGTTGACCCGTTCCAGGATATATTTCGATTGTTCTTCAATGTATTTCTGTGGATCAAAGCCGATTTTCTTCATCTGTTTTCCTCCAATATCTGAATGGTGTATCTGTATACTTGTGCCGTTACGCGCCTCTTCAGGATGCAGAAATGAGTCAGCTGACTCATCCGTAACGCTTTGATTTCAACTCTAACAATTATAGAGCATTTTCCTTGGTTGGCAATACGTATTTTAAGCCCGCGATGATTTGTTCAACAGCATGCGCGCCGTGACCCAAGCGGTAAGCGGGATGATTCCGGTCACTCCAATGCCGATGACGAACATGGAAAGGACTTCCGAGACAAGCACCTTTGCGTTCAACGCCTCCCCAAAAGAATAGGACAGATCCCTGAACCAGAGGAAAAGCGCGAGATAACCGCCGATGAATGAAAAATACAGCGTATTCGTCGTCGTTCCGATGATGTCTTTGCCGATCGTCATCCCTGACCGGAACAATTCCTTTTCGCTCAACTGTGGATTGCGGTGATGGACTTCATGCAATGAGGATGAAATGGAGATGGCCGTATCCGTGATGGCCGCTATCGTTCCTGTTATCATCGTGCAAATACCGATTTGGACGAAATCCACATTCACAAAAAAGGAAAGCGTGGTGTACTCTTCGACTTCCTCGGGACCAAAGCCCTGTATCATCGCAAACCGATGCACGATAATGATCAACAACAGCAAGAAAAAAGTTGTGAAGATCGTGGCGATAAAAGCCGCCTTGGTCTTTACGTTCACGCCGTTTATGTAGAATAAATTGATGTAACCAACCACCGCACAAGCCAGCAAGGTCACAAAAAGAGAAGGAAAGCCATTGATCAACAGCAACACCAATACATAGAGTACCGCAAAATTGAAAAACAGCGACAGGAACGAAGAAATCCCTCGTCTGCCGCCCACCGCCCCCATCAGAAGCAAAAGCAACAGCGCCAATACCAGCTGCACGCTCATCGATGGTCACCCGCTTTCTTGGGAATCAGACGGACTGCTGTGAACATTGCTAATGGCACCGTCAAAACGATACCGATACTGCCCGCCAAGGCTCGGGTGATTTCCAAAGATAATTGCATCGAAAAGGTGTGGAATACATCGGAGCCGTTCTCCAAATAAAAAACGAGCGTCGGGATCGCTCCGCTGACATAGGCAAAAAGCAACACATTCGCCATCGTCCCCATGATGTCCTTGCCGATTTCGCGTCCGGACTGGAATAAAGCTCTGGCGGATATCGCGGGGTCCTTTTCGTACAGTTCCTGGATGGCCGCGGTCATCGTGATAGCGACATCCATCACCGCACCCAGCGAGCCGATCAGAATGCTCGACAGGAAGATGCGCCGCGGATAATGCGTCACAAACTGCATTTCCTCATAGCGCAGGCCCTGCCCGTTCGTCAAGGCAATGACCCCGTAGGCGATGATCAAAGTCATGAATGTTCCGATTAAAGTGGAAAGGATGGCTGCGTAAGTCTTTCTGTTTCTGCCGCTGACCAGGAGTAGCGTAAGGACGGTCCACCCGATCACCGCAGCACTGCTGATCCGTAATAATTGTGCATTATCCGCAATCTCATAACTGTCCAGAGCGACACTGAACAGCAAAATGTTCCCTGCAATACTGACGAGGGAAAGCAGGCCTTTTTTCCCCGCTACCGCCACAAGCACGAAAAGAAACAAGGCACCCAAAAGGGCAACATATTTATCCCGCTTTACTCCGGAAATTTTACCTGTCACTGCACCCGAATCACTCTCGCTAAGGGAAAGGAACACTTCATCGCCTGAACGGTACATCTGGCTATAGGCAAGTGAATCGGAATAGTTGTTTTCTATCAAGACCTGCGCCCCTTTCGACACCCCGTTCATCAGTACAGCCGTCAGTTTTTGGTTGTATACGGGATAGCTTTCTCGATTGGCGCCGATTGTTTCATCGGTTCCAACGGCTTCCGCTGCAATGATTTTGGCGATTGGTTCTTCGTACCACGCGTAGTTATTGTAGCTGAACATCGTCAGCATCCCCAACAACGCCGCAAACAAGGTCAATAGTATAGCTTTTTTCCTAACCAACATCCATTTTTTCATCCGTTGTTTTTCCTCCCTTCAAAAGATTTCCGCAGAGGGTTTACCCTAGAACGGAACTGAGGATCTTCTCCATCCGGATATCGTCGCGCCATTCTCCTTGGGAATAGGTGAAGTGAGGGATGACGCCTATTTGTGTGAAGCCGGATCTTTCGTACAATCTGATTGCGCCGGCATTGTGGGAAAAGACTCCCAGCTCTATCCGCTGATAGCCTAGACTCCGGCATTCTTCTTCATACAGGGCCATGACCGTTTTGCCGATGCCCTTGCTGCGCCACTCCGGAACGCCGATGTAGATGCCCAACCAGGCTGTATTTCCGTCCTTCTTCAGCAGGACGGGAAAGTCGTGGATGATCGACGCGATCCCGACCGGTTTTTCATCCACGCAGATGAAATAATTGCGCTTGTCCGGATTGCTGAGGCTTTCGCGGACGCCCTCTTCCGTAATCAAAGGCGGCTCGCTTTCTTCGTAGTGTGGGATGATGAACGGAGAAATAGCCGGGTCATTTTCCCAACGGAGCACTGTCTGGATCAGTTCCTCGTTCAAAGGTAAATTTTTCAGTTGCAGGTCCATTATTTCTTCGCTCCTTCGGTTTTATCGATCAGATGCTTGGTTCCATACGAAAAGGATTGCACCGTTAGGTTCGGGCGCAATCCTTTTCGCTTATCCACACTTATTTCAGAGAACTTTTTCATATGCCCAACGCATATCGCTGATGCTTGTCAGGATGTGGCCGCAGTAGGCATACCCGGATTTCTGCAGGGCACGCTGCATGCTTTTGTTATCCGGATGCGTATCGATACGCATGCTGGAGTAGCCTTTTTTACGCGATTCATCCGCAGCCCATTCGACGATTTCTCCAAGGACGCCCTGGCCTCGGAATGCGTCTTTGATCGTGATGCGATGGATGACACTGTAAGGATTATCCGTCAACCATTGGCCCTCAGTGATGACTTTATAGGTAGGGTCCACGCCGTAAAAAAATGCAAAAGTTGCCCCGGGAACGCCATCCCGCAGGTATATATAGCTGTATCCTCCGTTGATATCCTGAAGAATGACTGCTTCGTTCGGATACCCTTTTTGCCATTGATCGATGCCGGACGCCTTTAGCGTGACTTTCGCCTCATTGATGATTTCCATGATTGCGGGCAGATCCGCTGGCGTTGCTTTTCTGATCATGCTTCGACCGCCTTTCATTCTTTTCATTTAAAGTAAGATTATACCGGAAATCTTGTTGTTTTCAGTATTTTTTTGCTACTTTTCTTCATTTTGATGTATCTTGCTTGCCGGGCACATACTCAACAATCCACGCCGCTGAAAAATTTCCTGATATTTTCGGGCAACCTGTATTCTTCTGATAAACTGGCATTGCTTTGCTTTTCTCCATAGATTGCTTTTAGGATGGCATCAATGATCAATTCCTTGGGTGGCTCGGCGAACTCCTTGCCGTTATGCGTCCAGATTCTGCAGTCTGTTTCTTCGCCGCACAAATCCCCGCATTCTTGGCATCTCGATTCCTTGAGGGACAAATTGATGTCATTCCCATTGATCCGGATTGTCGGAGAACTAAGGAATCGATGCTGGATTGCCAATTCTTCTGATGTGATATTGATTTTGCGCAACTGTATCTCATAGCCTGCCGCCCTCAAGACTGCGGCAACGTCGCCGATAGCCTGTTCCAGACTGGTTTCAGTCCCCTGACACCGGCTGCACGTGGACAAATCCAGATACAGAAAATCGATGACTATCTGCTTTTTCATTTGTTCTGGCTGGCAGCAGGCCTGTTCGCCAGAACAGCAACCACTGATATCTTTGTTCATCTTGATCATCCTCTCCAACACACTGGCGATGGAACGCTATTTTCAGCAGGATAATTTTGTGGCGATAGAAATCCTTCAACGTCCTATAGGTTGAACATCTTTCGGTACTGCTGGATATAGGATTGCTTTTGTTTTTTCAGCGTGTAGAGCGCATTTTTGATCTGGTCCGGCTCATCCGCCATATCCAGGTCTTCCTTTTGTTTTTCGATGCCTTCTACTACCGGCTCACAGTAGGCCGCTTCTTTTATTTCATCCAAAATGGCGATGATTTCCTTGCGCATCCTTTCGACACGGGGGCCTTCACCTGCTTTTATTTCATCCAGGCTTTCGACGAGTTCCCGGAATGGAAGGTTTCTTCTGACTTTTCCGTCCTTGATGCGGATATATTCTTTTTTGAATTCCGTAACGCCGGGCACCGCCCCGTTCAATTGGTACCAGCCATCGTAGAGGACCCATCCGCCCTCCGGTTCGGCTGGGATGAAGTCCCTTTTTAAAATGTACACTTCGTCCGCACCGGTAATTTCCGCCACCCAACATTTGCTTTCGCTGTCTGCCGGGCTGAGCTGCAAACCTAACTTCGACATGGTAAAATCCTCTTTCTGATCATTATTAGAAGTGTTGATCCACTCCTCAGGCCGATTGCGCTGTGCCTGATTCCGTTCTTCCATTATACGCTATCTCTTTAGTCATGGATAGGGAGTCACTTCCCAAAGGCCCGATGATCGATCCATCCTAGCTCTTCCCCATTCCATTCGGCATACAGATAGTCTCCACTGACCGTCTCTTTGCTGATTGAAACGGTCTCGTCAAGATATTCCGCTGTGGAGCCGAATTCTTTTGCTCCGAATTCGCCCCAAGGCAGACTGTCGATGGAATAGCCACCATCAGAAATGACGGCGGAGTAAGACACGGGAACAACATCGAACGGCTTGACAGCTCGGCTGTCCACCCAACCCAATGGGCTTCCTTGCATCCAGAGCAAGGAATAGAGTCCGTTCTGAGTGGTTCCTTTGACCAATAATTCCTTGCCTGCATAGCTATCGGAGTAACCGATTGTTTCATAATCAGGCGTGCCCAAAGGAAGGCTGTCGACCGAGTAGCTCCCGGCCGTAATGACGCCGATGTAGTCGCCGTTTTCGAAGCCGAAAGCTTGCCTGTCGATCCACCCAAGATAAGCGGCATAAACGCTCGATCCATCCATTGTTTCATAGATGATAGTTGCATTCGCGCCAAGGACGTCCTTCGTAGTGCCCAACTGGACCGATGCCGACAGTTCCGGTGGCTGGCTCGAAATCGAGTATTGGCCGGCAGTGATGTAGTCGGTAGCTTCCGCAATCAGGATGTCATCACGGATTTCGATGGCGCGCGTATCGACCCAGCCCCAGACATTTCCGTCCTTGAAGAGCAAGGTATAGCTGCCGTCCGACAGTGAACCCTTGACCGTGATATACGCTCCAAACTGTTCGCCGGTTAAAGCCACCGTCTCACTTCCCGGTGTTCCCCACACAAGCGTATCGACTGTAAAACCTTCAGCTGCAATCACGCCTACTTGTTCCTCACCAACCAAGCCCAACAGCTCTTTTTCCAGCCAGCCGATGCCTTCATTGGTGAGTGTTGTGGCATAAAAATATTCCCCGTCGGCCGACGCAAAGGCAAGGCGCACCCTTTCTCCGATCCGGTCCGAGGTGTTGCCTATAACAGCAGCTTCCTCGCTGTTTCCCGGCAGGCTGGTGATTGGGGAATCGCCAAGTGTGATGTAATCCGAATCAGCTGTTGGCTGGAAATCCGCTTCTTTGAGCGCTGCGCTTTCGATCCAACCAAATCCCAATCCCGCTATCCACACATAAGCGTACTCTCCGTCACTTGTCTTCCTGGCAATTGTTATGATGCGCCCGATGTAATCATCCGATTGTCCGATTGTCTCCTGGCCCTCCATGTCCCACGGAAGCGTATCGATGGGATAGCCTTCCCGAAAGATAGTCGCAGTCTCGTTTACCGTAATGAAAATCGGTGTTGCCGAATCTGCCTTTTCGCCTTGGGAAATATCGGCTAAGGGAGGGATGGATGTCTGCTTGCTTTCATTTATCAAGGAACTTTCAACCTGACTCCCCACCAAAGATGGCGGGGTGCTGCAGCCCGAACAAAAAATCACCATGAAACTGGATACAAGCCACCGCCTTACTCCTTTTTTCACGACCGCTCACCCTCCCCTCTGTCTCTCTTTCAGGCGGATCCGTCACTCGGCGTCACCGCTGTCCTTTACCTTGACACCATCCACAATATCTTTGTTCGGATCAGCAACGTATCGCTCACCTTCCACCAGACCGTCTACTACTTCGATGTCATATTCTGTTTCCAGCCCGGTTTCGATGTACCTTTTTTCGACTCGGTTTCTGCTGTCCACCACATACACATACGCTTTTCCGGATTCCGCTTCGATTTGGACGGCCTCATAGTTCACGCGCAGAGCATCAAGCCTTTCGACCGTTATGATTTCCGCATCGGCTTCATAGCCTACTTTGATGTTTTCGTCAGGATTGGTGATCGTGACTTTTACCGCAACTTTCGCATCCTGGTCTGCGGATGTCGCGGATTTTTCCGCCGATTGGCCGATTTCCGAGACAACCCCATCATATTCCGCAGCGACCCCTTTCACCTTAACTGTCGCCTTCTGGCCTACCCGCATATTGACGCTGTCATACTGGCTGACAGCCAAGCTGATCACATATTCGGTCGCCCCATCGACGATGATGGCATCGCCGACCTGAGGATATTCATTCGCAACGACGTCCATCTTCGTCACGATGCCGTCGACATTGGCCTTCAGATCGCTCTCCTCTATTTTTTTGTTCAAGTAGGCGAGGTCTGTTTTCAGGAGAGCAATCTGGTCGGCCTGATTGGAGATTCTTTCCTCCGCTGTCGCGCTCGAAAACGTTGCCGTGGTGTTCAGATTCGAGAGAGCGATTTCCGCGCTCCGGACGGATTTTTCGCCATCGCTGATTGCCTTGATCGCCGCCTCGTACTTTACGGCAGCGCCGCTTCTGGCATTTGAAACGCTGATTTCCGCGTTACGGACAGCGGCTTCGCTGTCGCTGACGGCTTTTTCAGCTGCAGCATATTCAAGAGAGCCCGCGCTTTCGGCGTTCGAAAGAGCGATTTCCGCGTTGTTCACAGCAGCTTCGCTGTCCGAAACCGCTTTTGCGGCTGCAGCATATTCAGCGTCGGCTGCGTTTTCGGCATTCGAAAGAGCGATTTCTGCGCTGCGGACAGCTGTTTCAGCATCGATCACCGCCAATTTCGCCGTATCATAGCCGGCTTGATAGCCCATTTCAGCGCTATCAAAAGTCAGTTCCGCATTCCATACCGCCGTTTCGGCAGCGGTGACAGCCTGTTGCGCCAACTGATAGTCCACTGCGTACAGAATCGGATCGGCGTCGTACAAGGTTTTGACGATATCCAGATTCAGTTTTGCACTCTCATAGGTTGCTTTAGCTGTTTCCAACGCACATTTGGCTTCATGCAGGGCATTTTCCAGATCATCCAAATTCTTTTTTGCGATCCAGTAATGCGCCTTCGCATTTTCCAAAGTCAGTTCGGCTTGGCCGACCGCATTCGCGTTGGCTATTTCGACGTTATGCAGTTTATCCGCTAATGCGGCAGCATTCGATTGGGCACTCTCCAAGACTATTTGAGCTTGGCTCACAGCGTTGTCGTAGAGCGTTCCCCGCGCCGATAGATTGGAGTTGGCCGCAGCATAATTCGACTGAGCATTCTCCAGGGCTATGTTAGCCTGGCTGATGGCATTCGCATTGAGCGTATTGATGTCATCCAGATTCCCTTGCGCCGCACTATAATTTGATTGGGCAGTTTCCAGCGCAATCCCCGCTTGGCTCACCGCATTCTGGGAGGATGCCTTATCCATTTCTGCGCTGCTCCCGGAAAGATAGGCAAGCGTCGCCTCTGCATTCGCAAGATTGATGACCTGCTTATCCATTTGGGTGCGGTACTCGGTCGTATCAATCCTCGCCAGCACATCGCCTTTCTTGACTGCCTGCCCTTCCTCCGCCAACACTTCAACAATCTTGGCTGTGGGCGAGGGATAAAGGCTACTCCTGCTGCTGGCTTCGATGTCGCCGGTTATCGGCACATACTTAGCCAATTGCCCTTTCCAGGCCGTATGCACCGACACTTCCTGGACTTGGGCATTCTGATACCACCAGTAGGCAGTACCTCCACCCACCAGTAAAGTCAGCAGAAGGACCGCGGTGACAATGATCGATTTTTTTGATTTGAATATGATAGCTTTCAATTTCCCCATAAAGAAGACCCCCTCGCGCAATTTCTGGATAATCCAGTTGATTCCATCGTTTCGGTATCTCAATTTTACCATATCGACCGATGCATCCGTGAAGACATTGTCAGCGCATACAAAACCATTCTGGATAATTCATCTTTTTGGGTATCTCCTATTTTAGCTATTTCAGCAAAGGATTTTCCATTCTCAATTTTTTGACAAAATTTCCCGACACAAATATACTTGAACTGATTGAAGCGATTTCAGAAGAGGGTGGCTGCGATGATTACGATGACCAATGTGACGAAAACTTACAAGACCGGTGACGTGGAAACCTACGCCCTGAAGGACGTCAACCTCACCATCGAAGAGGGCGAATTTGTCGTCATCCTCGGCCCCAGCGGCAGCGGCAAGAGCACCCTGCTGAACGTCATCAGCGGCTTGGACACCGTCACTTCGGGGGAAATCACCTTCCGGGGCGAGACGCTGACAAACCTGGACGAAGAGGAGATGACCGCCTTCAGAAGGAAACATCTGGGCTTCATCTTTCAGCAATACAACCTGCTGCAGAACCTGAACGTCTACGAGAACATCCAGATTGGCTCGGACATAGGCACCGCTCCGCTCGACATAGGCGACCTGCTCGAAAAGGTCGGTCTGGAAAAAGCCCGCAACAAATATCCCAGCCAGCTCTCCGGAGGGGAACAGCAACGGGTTTCAATCGTCAGGAGCCTGGCCAAGAATCCCGACATCATCTTCTGCGACGAACCCACCGGCTCGCTGGATGAAGAAAATTCAAAAAAGATTCTGCAGCTGCTGCAGAACCTGAACGAGGACTACAACAAAACCGTCATCGTGATCACCCATAACCTGGGCATCGCTGAAATGGCGGACAAGGTCATCAAGATGAACTCGGGTCAAATCACGGAAGTCATCCTCAACGAAGTCAAAAAGAATGCCCAGGACATCTCTTGGGGATAGGGGGAGGTGCGGATCATGCTGCTGAAAAATGTCATCAATACCTTGCGGAAAAAATGGATGCAGCTGGTTGCCATCGGATTCATCATCATCCTGAGCTCCGCCACCTACACCATGATGTTCTACGGATTGAGCGGCATCGAAGAACCGACGGAAGCGTACTTGGCGGATTACAACCAGGAGGACTTTGCCGTTGAGATGCTGAACCGGGTAACGCTGGAAGAAGCAGCCTACCCCATCGCGGCGGCGCTGCTGGTCAGAGGCTTCTACTCGCTCAGCGACATCAAGAAAGTCGAGCCCGCTACTTTCTATAAGCTCATGGACAACCGGATCGCCGAATTTGAAGCGCGCTATCGCGATGTCAGCCTCGAACTGAGGGAATACAAAAACACCTCCTACACCTACCAAGGGCAGTCGCATAAAGCGCTGCTCGTGAAGGATGGCGAAACAATCAATCTTTCCTATATGGAGGAAGGCCGCAAACCCTCAGCCGACAACGAAGTCGCCTTGACAAAAGTCTATGCCGACAAGAACGGACTCACCCTCGGGGACGCCCTTATCATCAAAAACAAAAGCTACCGCGTGACGGGCTTTGTGCTTTTCCCAGATTACACCCTTCCTATGTTCGATGAAACCTTCAACTTGGATACCGGGCTGCAGACACTATTGCTCATGTCTGATAAAGAATATGAAAACTTCGACGACAAAGAGAGTTTCCGTTTGGCCGGCATGAACCTGACCGGAGAAAGTATAGACACGACCTACGACAAAGATGCGCTGCCTTTCGTCAGCCAGATTACAGATACGCAGACCAGCATGAGGAGCGGTGCCATCTATGATGAACTCACCCAAGGAAAAGTTATGGCTTTGGGACTCAGTATCTTCATCGCGGCTATCGCCGTCATCATCGTATCGATCCTGATCTACAACCTGCTCCTTGCCGAAAGAGGCCAGATCGGCATCCTCAAGGCGCTCGGCTACCGCCGTTCCGAAATAGCCCGGCCTTATTTCGTCGCGATGATGGTCTTCGCTGCCCTTATGCTGGTCCTTGGCTACTTCATCGGATCGCTCTATTCCGAGCCGTTGAAAAAATTGTATCTGGATTTCTATCTCCTGCCCCAAGTCAAAATCGCCCAGAGCTTCACCGTCTTCGCCACTGCGATCCTGGTGCCGCTCCTGTTCTTCTCCTTGGTTTCCTGGATCATCATCTACCGGATCCTCGGCGAGAATGCCTTGGAACTGCTGAAGCCGCATGAGGGCAAGTCGATCAACCGGATCGGCCGGTACCTCAGCCGGGTCCTTTCCAATGCTAAAGGGAGCACAAAATTCAAATATCTGCATGCCATCAAGAGCACCGGCAGCTTCTTCATTTTCTTTTTGGGCATCATGTTCTCGACGATCCTGATGAGCTTTTCCTTCATGATGGGCGGCATGGTCGATCGGATGACGGTCGACTATCTGAACAAGGTCGACTACGAATATGAGGCCTATCTCGACGTCACAGAAAGGCTGCCCGAAACGCAGCCCGGGGACGAAAAATTCCTCATCTATCCCTTCGCTGCTCTCGACGGCAACGTTGTATCGCTGCAAGGGCTGTCTTCACGCAACAAACTTTACAGCCTGTATGATGAGGACGGTAATGACATAACCGTAAATATCCAGAACGGCGCCGTGATCACGAAACGGCTCAGCATCAAGCTCGGACTCGAAGAAGGCGATACTATCCGTTTGGAAGTGAACGACGACACTTTCCCCTTCCTTGTCAAAGGCGTGACCGATGAATACATTTCCGACAAGGTGTACCTGAACATCGAAAAGCTCAGCAATATATTGTCGGAAAATAGCACTTCGCGCCTGTACAGCGGCATCTATTCGCTCAAAAAGCCGTCCGATGCCTACTACAGCACAATCATCAGCAAGTCCGGGCTCATCGAACAATCGAAGGCGATGTCCAACTACACGCAGTTCATCTCAAACATCATGATCGGCGGATCTGCAGTCATCGCGGCGAGTATTCTCTTCGTGCTCACTTCCTTCACGGTCGAAAAAAATTACTATGTGATTTCGTTGCTCAAAGTGATGGGCTACAAACGCCGGGAAGTCAATGCGATGATTTTGAACAGCTATTTCTTTTATGCCCTGATTTCCTATCTGATCAGTATCCCCATCGCTTTGGGTATACTGAACCTGATGATGCGGTTCTTCACGGAGGAATACGGCGTCATCCTCCCCCTGCAGTACAGACCGATTTTCCTGCTGCAGACATTGGTGATCCTGGTCCTCATCTTCTTTGCCGGCACCTACATAAGCAGGCGGAAAATCGCCAAAATCCCGCTTCAGGAAGTACTCAAATCCTATCAGGAATAAGCGTGGCCGGAAGCTTTTCGTTAGTCGCTTACCCACTCCTGTAGTAATATATTAGAAAAGCTGAATGGCTAATTTAAATATTCAAATCGGGAAGTGATACTGTGGAAAAGAAAAAGAGAAACATCAAGCTCGTCCTGATCGGCGTGGTTTTGGTGGGCATTATCGGGCTCATCCTCCTCACAAAGAACGGAAAAATCGAAAGGTTGGCTTTTGCCGATGAAACGAACACGGAAGCCAGCCTCGGCTCATTCGAGTCACTGGAGGATGGATTGACCAAGCACCCTGAACTGTACAAGGCGGTTTTTGAAGAGGCAGGTGTCGACCCGGAAAAAAATACTTATGTCATCCCTGGTATGGATGAAACATTGACGCTCCATTATGAACACGAGGGAACGGATATCTGCACCACTATGACTCCGCAAGGGTTGGCCGTGAACAAAGATTACTTGTTCATATCGGCTTATTGCAAAACCAAATCACACAATTCCGTCATCTATGTGTTGGACAAAAAGAGCGGGTCCTTCATCAAGGAAATCGTCCTGGACGGCATCCCGCATGTAGGTGGCCTGGCTTTTGACAACAACCACGACCTGCTGTGGGTCACGTCAGAAAAAGACGATACCGCGCAAGTCATCACCCTGTCATTGGCGGACATCGAAACCTATGATTTCACAGCCTCCTCAGAACCAATCACGTATACCGATAGTATCAACCTTCCGGACATCAAGCGCGCTTCTACAATCACGGTCCACGGCGATGACCTCTACGTGGCGCATTTCGATGACGAAGAGACGAGTGTCATGCACCGGTACGCAATCTCCACAAAAGAAAATGAGGACGGAAAGGAAGTCCATGCGCTCGATACGGGAAAAAGCACGGAAGAAGCCTATCCTGACGACGTCGACAAGATCGGAAAAGAAATCCAAGGCCTGGCTTTTTATCAGGAAAAGCTGATGCTGTCACGTTCTTCTGGCAGAAAGCATGACTCAACCCTGCTTTCCTTTGATCGTCTTAAGGAAAATGAAGACTTCACGGACAAAAATGCGAATACCGAAATCACAATGCCTTCCTATATGGAGCAAATTGTCGTGGATGGAAAGCATCTCTACATCCTCTTCGAATCTGCGGCATATCCTTATCGCGACCATGGCAATCCGAGCATCGATCGCGTACTGCGGATGAATATCGATAATCTTTTTACAGAGTGACCCCAATTTTTCCGTGTACAACTGAAATATTTTCCATATAAAATGGCCATCCACAGAGGGCGAATGCGCTCTTTTTGGATGGCCATTTTGTATATTTGGTTGAACAATAACCGTCATAAATTCTTGATTCAGTCTTCAGAAGACGTCAATTCGATTCGTTGATCCCCCTCCAACAATTCCCTTACGATCTCCATATAGCGCTTGGAGATTGCGCTGAGCGGCCGCACTTTCGAATAGATGAAGCCGATCGTATTTTTTTGATCGACATCCATCGGCACCACGATGATATGGTCCTGCGTGTTCGATTTCAGGAGACCTGAACCGACCAAATAACCGTTCGTCACTGACAACAGATTCAACACGGTCGCGCGGTCGCTTGCGCTGATCCGTTGGACATTCTGATCGACCTGGATCGATTCCTCCATCAACTGCAGCGTGCTGTTTTTGCTTTGATCGAAGGAAATGACAGGGTACGGATGGAGTTCCTCCTGCGTTATTCTCTCCTTCTTCGCCAACGGATGGAACTCGCTGAGGAATACATGCGGTTGGAACGCGATCAGCGGATCGAACTTCAGGTCGAACGCTTCGAGATACTGTTTGATGACTTTCCCGTTGAAATCATTCAGATAGATGAAGCCGACTTCACTGACGGCGTCCCGCACATCCTCCATCACTTTGGAAGTGCTCGTCTCTAGGAAACGGAAATTCAACGATTCTTCCTTCTTTTCCGAAACCAGTCGGGCAAAGCCTTCCGAAGCAAAATCATAGTGCTGGCTCGAAACGGAAAACAGTCTCCTGTTTTCGGTTGCAGACAGATAGCGGTAATCCAATTGGTCCGCTTGGGCTACGATCTGATCGGCGAATTCCAAAAGCATAGCCCCTTCTTTGGTTATTTCGATGCCTTTTTTGGAACGCTCGAAGATCTGGATGCCATATTCTTCCTCCAGATCTTTGATGCTTGACGACAGACTGGACTGCGCCATATATAATTGCCTTGCGGCTTCCCGAAAAGTGCCGTATTTCGCCACTGTTATGACGTATCGCAATTGCTGAAGATTCATATTTTTGCCACCTCGCTCTATTTTCCGATGGGTTCCCATCATTTCCACAAAAAAAGTGCATGCGCGTCAACAAAACACACATGCACGAGTATTCATCATCATTTCAGCGCTTCACTTGGATGCGGATGCACAATCTGCCCCATAATCCCCTTTACAGAGCCGGCAAAAACAGCCGGTTGTGGAGATCAAAAGATGATAAGAATATTCCTGCATGTTTCTTACATCCGCACATACAACACATCATCTTCTGCATGGTTCTGCCTCCCCTTCTTTTCCTAATCGCTTTCTAATAAGATAGCGATTTTCTCGGCATCTGTCAATCATTTTCACTTTTACTGGATCAAATGAATTTTCCGGTCGCCGAATTGATGTCTTTTCGGATATCGGATGGGGTTCCTTCCGCAATGACCCTACCGCCGGCATCCCCGCCTCCCGGACCAAGATCGATGATCCAATCCGCCGCCCCGATGATCTGTTGATTGTGTTCCACAACAACCACCGTGCTTCCGGAATCAACCATCCGATCCAACAATTTCAGGAATTTTTCGACATCGAGCGGGTGCAGACCGGTAGTCGGTTCATCAATCAGATAAAGATTCTTTTTCCCTTGATTTGCAAGGAGTTCCACTGCCAACTTAAGCCGTTGCGCTTCGCCGCCGGATAAAGTCGTTGTCGTCTGGCCGAGCTCGAGGTAGCCGAGCCCGACATCCTGCAGCAGAGTCAGGATGGCACTGATTTTAGGCGAATCCGAAAACAATTCCGCGCCTTCCTCAACGGATAAGCCAAGCACTGCAGTGATCGAATGGCCGCGGTAGGTCACGGACAACACTTCGTCCTTGAAGCGTTTGCCCGAACAGACCGGACATGGGACTTCCTGATCTTCAAAAAACAACAGGTTGGTTGTGACGACGCCCAAGCCTTCGCAATGATCGCAGCGCCCCCCTTTCACATTGAAGGAGAAGCGATTGGCTGTCATTCCATTTTCAATGGCAGTCTGCTGGCTGCCGAAGATTTTCCGAATTTCCGTGTAGGCGTCCGAATAGGTCGCAACATTCGAACGCTTCATTCGGGTGAGCGGTGCCTGTTCCACGATAACGATCTGGTCGAATGAGCCGGTCCCGCGCACCTGATTCGAGTTCTGTGATTCGGTAGTGTCCCCTTTCGCCAGCACATCGAAGACGAGCGTCGATTTCCCGGAACCCGATACGCCGGTGACACAAATGAGGCAGCCGTTGGGGAAACGGACTGTAAGATTCCGGAGGTTATGCTTGTCCGCTTGGCTCACCTCAATAGCATCCCCTGTTCCTTTGCGGAAAAGTTTGCGCGGTTCCGGCTTGCTGTTCAGGTAGGCACCGGTGATGGATGTCGCTTGATCTTTGATTTGCTGGAGCGTTCCCTCCCCGATGACTTCGCCCCCGTATTTCCCCGCTCCCGGACCGATATCCACCAGGTAGTCCGCGGCCGCCATGACGGCTGTGTCATGTTCGATGACGAGCACCGTATTCCCTTTATCCCTAAGCGACCGCAGGACAGCAAGGAGCCCTTCGGTATCTTTTGGATGCAGACTGATTGTCGGTTCATCCAAGATGTAGATGACACCCGTCAGATCCGAATCGAGGACAGCAGCCAAACGCAGACGCTGCGCTTCCCCTCCTGACAGTGTCATCGTCTGCCTGTCGAGCGACAGATAGCCCAATCCCAACTTCAGGATCCGTTTCAGTTTGGTCTTCAGATCCGCCACATAAACGCCCGCCAGTAGTTGCTCCGTTTGTTGCAGGTTTACTTCGAGCTTGCTGACCCAATCCATGAGGTCGATCAATGAGGACCCGGACAGTTCAGGCAAGCGCGTCCCGTTAACCGTCACACTCCTGCTCAGTTCATTCAACCGTTCGCCCTGGCATTCCGGGCAGGTGGCAGATTCAAAGTAAGCTTCCCGGAGTTTGGAAGCCCCTTTTTGATCCGCCATTCTGCGCCAAAGGTTCGGCAACACGCCTTCGTAGCGGCCTTCCGCAACCGTCCGGGGTACCGGCACATCCGGGAACAGCCGATGCACCGCTTCGCTTTCGGCCCCCTGCAGCAACAGCGCGCGCTGTGCCGGCGTAAAGTCCTTCACAGGCATATTTTTTTCTAGCGGAATTCCGTAATGGGCGCAAGCGGCATAGAGAGACTCCAACTGGTAATCCCGGTAGCGTTTTTCCCAAAAAACGACCGCGCCCTCTTCAAGCGCCAGCTCTTCATGGAGCACCCGCTTCTCATCGATCGTCAGCACTTCCCCCATGCCCTGGCAAGTTGCGCAAGCACCTTCTCGGGTGTTGTAGGAAAAATGGGTGCGGGTCAGCTTCTCCATCCGCTGATCACAGTGCGGGCAATACTGGAACACCTTGAAGTCATCGGCTGTTTTTTCGGTTTCCTCGCGGCAATCCGCCGAACTGAAATCCTTCCGGCAAGCCGGGCAGCGTCTGGAACTTAGCTTCTCGAACAACATCCGCAGGTCGGTATAGATGTCCGTTACCGTTCCCACAGTCGAACGCGGATTTTTATTGTAAGCCTGCTGCTGGATTTGGATGGCGGGAGACACATTGCGGATCGCATCGATGTTCGGTTTGCGGATCCCTTGGTAGCCGATCGCCTCCAGATATTGGCGCTGGCATTCCTGATAGAGCACATCCATCGCCAGCGTCGTTTTGCCGGAACCGGATACCCCTGTGAGGACGATCCATTTATTCCGGGGCAGGTTCACGCTGATGTTCTTCAGATTTCCTTCCTTGGCGCCGATGATGCTGATATGGTCCATGACTGCTCCCTCGCTTCCTTTTGATTCTTCTGCTCCAATTATATGCCACTTGCTGCGTTTTTGTCCTGATTATGCGGGATGGATGCCCGGTTTTCTGTTATACTTCAGAAGAGACGACCGCTACAATCAGGCGGCGAACAGAGTCAGGAGCGAACGATATGAAAAAAACAAACCAAAAAAAACCAATCAACAATAAACGCAATCGTCAGGATCAGGCGATAGAACCCCAAAAAAACCCGTCCACCAAAGGGGTTACACAATACCCTGTGACCGAGCCAAGCGAATTGTTGCCCTTTTTGCTGCAGATCCTCAGCAAGCAAAGCCGCAATTCCGTCAAGTCGATCCTTACCCGCGGACAAGTGACGGTCGACGGCAAGTCCATCACCAAACACAACCACCCCTTGGAACCCGGACAGACTGTCGGCATTTTGGCAAACAAGGAAGCCATCAAAAAAACTTCTCTGTCAGGCCTCAAGATCCTATTTGAGGACGAATCGATCATCGTGATCAATAAGGATGCCGGCCTGTTGTCGATGGCAACGGACGATCCAAAGGAACCGACCGCTTACCGCCAATTGAGCCACTACGTCAAAGAAGACAACAAAGCGAACCGGATTTTTGTCGTGCATCGCCTGGACCGGGATACATCCGGCGTCATGCTTTTCGCAAAATCCGAAGAACTGAAAGAGAAGCTGCAAAATGATTGGAAGGAACTCGTCAAAGAACGCATCTATACCGCTCTTGTCGAGGGCGAAATCAAGAATGATGCCGGCACCATCTCCTCTTGGCTGACCGAGAGCAAAGCGATGAAAGTCCATTCCAGTCCGAAAGACAACGGTGGCAAGCATGCCGTGACCCATTACCGGAAGATTCGCGCCAACAAGGAATACTCGCTCCTGGAAGTTCAGTTGGAGACCGGGCGGAAGAATCAGATCCGCGTCCACATGGAATCTTTGGGCCACCCGGTTGCCGGGGATAAGAAGTACGGTGCCCGCACCAATCCGATGAAACGTTTGGGGCTTCACGCTTCCACACTCGCATTCATTCATCCTGCGACGGGCGAACTCGTCCGCTTCAGCGCGCCTGTGCCGAAAGCCTTCCTGCTGTATTCGAAATAAGAAAAAACATGATTCTCCTTTGCGGGGAATCATGTTTTTTGTTTTTAAGCATTACAGACTCGGCACATCCGCAAGGTCCGTCTTCACTGCAAAGCCTTTGCGTTCCATTTTACCCCAGCCCTTCGGCTTCTTGAGAGAGTTCACGTAACCCGTCACTCTCCAGAAGCTGATCAGTTGGCGGAGTCCGAAATTCTCGATGAAGGCATAGAAGACCAATATGGCCAATTCTTTGAAAGTGAAGTAGTCCGATTCCTTTTCCGCCAGATACAAGGAAGCTACGGAAATCAGGATTCCCATCAGGATGATGGAGACGAACAATATACCCGCGATTTCCCGGTTCAACATCCCGAACACTGCGGCCAGAAAAACCATCACATAGCCTTGCATTTCCACGAGCGGACCCATCATTTCAAAAATGAAGAAGTAAGGCATCGCGATCGTTCCGGCTTTTCCGTAGCGGGGGTTCCCGATCATCTTGTTGTGGAACGTCAAAATGTCGATCAGGCCCCTGTGCCAACGGTCCCGCTGGCGTTTCAGCACACGAAACGTCTCTGGCACTTCCGTCCAGCAATTGGCGTTGTAGCTATACTTGATTTTGAATTTCTGTTTTTTCTCGAGCATATGGCGATTCAGCCGGACGACCAACTCCATATCCTCCCCGACCGTATCCTTTTGATACTCTCCACTGCTGGTCAGATAACCACCGATTTCGATGATGCGATCCCTTTTGAAGAGCCCGAATGCGCCGGAAATGATCAACAGGCAATCCAATTGCGCCCAGCCGACGCGTCCGGCCATGAAGGCGCGGATGTACTCGATCATCTGCAAGCGCGCGACCCTGCTTTCAGGGATCCTCAGATCCGTCAGCATGCCTTTATCGATAGTGCAGCCGTTGACAGGGAAGATGTTGCCGCCCAATGCGGGACATTCGACTTCTTCGTCAAGAATGAGCGAAGCCAATTTGAGCAGGGCATCCGGCTCCAGCAAGGAATCCGAGTCGATTCCGCAGAAGTATTCTTTTGCGGAAAGGTTGATGCCTGTGTTCAGAGAGTCGGCTTTTCCGCCGTTCTCCTTGTCGACAACCGTCAGTTTCGGCAGCGATTCATTCCGATAGATCCCTTTGATTGGCCTTGTCTTCAAGCTTTCGTTCACCGTCTGATCGACTTTTTCCAGCCCAAAATATTGGATGAGCGTCTGCAACGTCTGATCCTTGGAACCATCGTTGACGATGATCAGCTCATAATCCGGATACTTTAGATTCATCAGCGAGTTTGCGCTCTCGATGATCGAGGCCTCCTCATTGAAAGCCGGTGCGATGATCGAGACGGAAGGCATCATTTTTTTCTTGAACAGGAAAGGCATCTTCTTCAGTTTCCAGTACTGGGCCTGTTGCCTGACACCGAAGAAAGAACAGACCAACAGGAGCAGATAGATGCTGTTCACCGCGATGGAATAGTAAGCCAAATAATAATTGAAATCGAGCACGTATACCTTCAGCTGCTCCAGCCAAGGCAACGTGAACAGCAGATCGCTATGGCGGATAGCATACACTGCCGGGAAACTGAAGAAAAGCACAAGCAACAGGAAGTACAGATAAACGATGACCCGCCTGTTCTGTTTCTCTTCCCTTTTCAACGATTCGGGAACACAACGCGTCTGACCGCATTTCTTCAACAGCGGCTCATTCAGGTAGGTGCGGTAGGCCAGCTTGACTTCCGGGCTTTTATCGAACACGTCCCTCAGGATCGAAATCATCTCCAGCTCGATTTCAGGGTCGCAGTTCTTGTTCAGGAAGCTGATGATGTTGCTGTTTTTTCCCCGCAGCATGATTTCCTTGATGATTGATTTGAAATCTTCCTTGTTTTCCGATGAAACCTTCAGCATCATGTAGTCCACCCGTTTAGCAATCAGCTCAGCCAAACCGCTGCGGACATTTTCGTTGCTGTACTTGCGGAATTCTTCGAGCAGAATGCAGACTTGCGGCGGCCTCTGGGCGAGGATCTTACCGATTGCTTCCATGGCTGCCGCCCTATCTTCATCCTCCGCAAGCAAAGGAATCAGGACATACAGATTCTCTGCAGATGGGTTCTCTCCGTAAGCACGGATGGAGAGTCCGCGGATGTAAGGGTCCGGGTGTACCAGATATTCCGGGCGATCGATTTCGATGAAATAGACCTTAATCAGGACGGAAGCCGCTTTGTAACGGATGGCTTCATCCTCTTCGGGATCCCGCGCGATATCGCGGAGATAATCCTGCAGCGCCTCAATCGGGTAAGCTTCCGCGAATCCGATGATCAACTCCTTGTATTCACTGCGTTTGCTGTCCTTGATCTGCGCAAAAAACTCAAAGGACGCCCTTCCATACTCATTCAGCAAAGGGTGGACCTTTTCGCGGTACCATTGCGGCGCGTCCAACAGGCTATGTGCGATGGGCGGAATGGAGCATGGGTGTTTGATCCCCACCAAAGTATGAATGTAATAGAGCTTGGCCGAATGATAGCGTTCCTTGTAGAGGGCATCCTCGATCGCTTTGCGCGCCGTTTCCGTTCCGATGACGCCCAGATGCACAGCTGCTTCGATGCGTCGGTACTTCAAGCGCGAACGCAGACGCTTCCGATAAAAATCTTCCAGCTCGAATGTTTCGATGACATTCGTGAAAGCTGCTTCCTTATCCGCATCCATCGTGATGATTTGCTTCAGATCAGTGTATCTTTTCATGAAAAGTTTCGCGTCTTTTTTGAAAAGGATCCCTTCCTTGCCGAGAACCCCATCGATGATGAACCGATCCATTTCGGCGGTCATCAGTTTCCGATCATCATGCCCTTGCTTATTGAAGAAAATCATCAAAATCAGCCAGACAATGAGCAATGAAATGGCGAGCATAGCGAAAAGAATCGTTCTTGCATCCATAGTCACGTCACTCACTGCCCCTCAGTATATTTTTTGTGATGCCGATCAGTTCCGTGAACATGAACGGTTTCTTCAGATAATGCCTCACTTGCATTTCGAAAGCCCGCTCCACCGTCATTTTGTCCTTTTGGTGGGACATCAGAATGAACGGGATCCTGTTGCGCTCCGAATCGAAAGAAAGATTCTCTTTCAGCAGCAGTCCGTCCATCTTCGGCATCATCAGCTCCGAAATGACCAGACTGATCCTTTCCTGTTTCGTCAATGCCAGTGCCTCCAGTCCGTCCCTCGCAGTGCGGACGCTGAAACCTTCCTTCTCCAAAGCGCGCTTCAGCAGATCCAATGTGAGTTCGTCCTCATCCACCAAGAGCACGTTTTTGACGGCTTCTTCGTTTTGTTTTGCCGTTGTCTCACTGCAGACACTGTTCCCGGTCAATTTGGCGATCCGCAGACGGTTATAGGCCGTATTATTGAGAAATTCTGTGATGCTTTCCGGCTTTTCCAAGTCTTCGGTCACTTCATCAAAAAATACCATGCCTACCGAAAGGGTAATCCGGTCCCGGAACAGGTTGGATTGGCCCGTATTTTTCCTGAATTGCTCGGCTATCGCTATCGCCTCCAGCCGTTCCGTCTCCGTGATGAAGTATGCGAAGAGCGAATCCTGCAGTTTGAAGACCCGGTGCTTTTCTCCCTTATCCCGTTTCAGCAGATAGGCGAGATTCTTCAGTGTTTCGTCCCGGTAGCGGGTGCCGTACTGCAGTCTGATGTCGGCCAGATTGTCGATATCGATAAGGCAAAGCGCAGCATGAGGGAAATCACCGTACGCATTCTTCATGTAATCCAAAAAGAACATTTCATTGAAAAGCCCCGTTATCGGGCAACGGATGAATTTATCCTGGATTTTTTCCATGCTTGCCACCAGATTTTTGTTGAAGGTTTCCAATTTCCGGTACTTGTCGTTGATTTCCTTGATTTTTTTGTCCCTTTTGAGCAATTTGGAATGGATGATTTCAGGGACCGGTATCGCATGTTCCCGTCTGATGGACTGGGTCAAAGGCTCCAGCATTTCCAAGAGCGCCAATCCCTTTTCACGGAAAATGACCTCAAAAAGTTTGTTCCAGGATGCCACTCCAGAAGCGCCATAATCCAAGATAAGTTCGCTCTGCTCATCTATCAGGACACCTTCCTTTTTCAAGAGCGCATTGATGTCACTCGGATCGTAAAGCGTATGCAGCTTTTCTACCACACGGTTACAGGCCAGCAGGTAGCGTTTTGAAGACGATAGCTTGTGTTCATTCCCGTTTCCGTATTCCCATTCATGCAACTTGCTGATGAATGCCGTAATATCGCTGTCGACCAGATTTCCCAACCTCGGCGCAATCCTGTCGATATCACTGCGAAGCAATCTGTTCATCAACGATTGCATCCACTCGCCGTACGTCAGGTACTGGCCTTCGTAACCCTCCTCCACGAGCGATTCTTGGTGGCGTTTCATGAAGGCTGTAAATAGATTTCCCGAAAAAAGTGTCTTCGACAGCGCATCATAGGTAATGAAAATGCCTTCAAGGTGGATATAAGGAGGAACAAAAAATTGAAGATTCCTGCCGGATGGCAACCTGAGTTCAAAGCCTTGCTCATCGATCAGATGATAGGCCGACGACACACCAAAGTGACGCATGTTTTGCGCTGTCACCCCATGCGTGACAACCGTAGCCTTCAATCCTTTTTGTTCCCAAAGTATCACGCTGGCCCAGCAGACTGAACTTTGGTGCTGCACGATCACATGTGTGATTCTGTCCAAAGGCAACAGTCTCTCCACATCCGCGAAGACCGCTTCAAATCCCGCAACCGGACCCGGATCGATCAGGATACCGTTTCCAGCTTCCATCAGCAAATAAGAATTGCAATCGACGTTTTTCCCCACTGCATATAAACCTTCTGTAATCATCCTATCGGTCAGTCGATTTGCCATTATTTTATCCCTCTATTTAGCTTCCTATTAATTTTATGATATTTTGTTTGGTAAATTAACAGAATTATAGCACATCCCTACATTAAAATAACGTTAAATTCCTGTTACAGGATGGCTTATTTTTTTGAATCCTGGGTGGCCTTTTCCCACCCATCAAACCTTCTTTGAATGCGGAAAAACAGATTTTCCCTTGGAATGGAAAAATCTATTTTCTGTTGCGCATGCTAATGCTGCCTTCAGTCCGCACTGGCATGCTCGTCCAACATTTTAAAGGCTTCCTGAACGATATAATAGGATGGTTTCAGCCGCTCGTGATAAGTCGGCATGTCCCATGCTGACCATTTATAACTTGCCATTTTGATTGACGTTTCTTTCACTTCAGCTGAATCTTGGAAAGCCATCCCTATCTTGAATTGCTTCGTCGCCTCCGCTTGGATTTTGCCGTTCTCGTATAGATCGCCCATGATTTGCTTGGTGGACGGATCCATGACGTTCAGGAGCTGCCAGGGAATCCGGATCTCGACATTGCCGTCCTTGACTGCATAATCGGTCAAGGAATTATAGTCAGCATGCTGCGGGTTTGCATCACCGAGGGACAGCAAGCCCGTCTCGTAGGAAGAGAAAGGCACAGTCTGCTGGGATGCGGGCAGGAAAATTTCACTGGAAAGGCAATGCAGCATCGGATTGAAGAGGCCAGAATCCTTGAGCGTATAAGCCGGATTTTTTGCGACCATCCCCAATTGCTCGGCATAGAGGTAATGGAATGAATCATAATAGGCGTCCACCAGAATCCGGGCGTCATCCTCGCCGGCGATTCGGATCAAAAAATCGGCTCCGCTGGTGAATTGGAGTTGGTGCTCCACGGCTGCAGTATTCCCTTGGTCCGCGATCGTATCGATCGGGATACAGAGCGTGTCGGCACCGAACGCAAATCCATCGGTCTCGACCATGAGGTAAAGGTACTTTTCATCGGATGCCGCATATAAGGAGCCGTCTTGGGTCTCCGTGATCGGTTCTGCTTTGCTCCAGTCCGAAATATCCCCGTCCACATAATGGGCGGATGTTTCCTCGCCGGGGTCGAAAGCCATCAGGCCGAATCCCTGTTCATTCGTCTGGGGATTGGACCAATACGCGCGCCGGTCGGCCAGATCGAAATCCATCGTATTCCAGGTCCGTTTGAACCACTCGTCCTGCCACGTAAAGACCAAACCGCCGCAGTATCCTTCCGAATGGATATCCTGCAACAGATCCACCATCATTTCCCCTTGTTCCATCTCGTCATGATTGCCCTGGTCATATCCGGAATAGAGGCTCTCATGGGCTTTCCCCCTTGATGCCGGCACACCGAATTCCGCAACCATTACGGGGACTGTGTGTTCCGCCATCAGATCCTCCAGATAGGCGCGGTAAGTATTGATTTCCCCGTTCTCATCCACATCCTGGATATATCCCTCTTCGTAGCTCAGGAAATCCGGATAGTAGGGATAAATGTGATAGGCGGCGAAGAGCCCAGCAGGGAATGCGTCCTGAGCCTTGATGTGTTCCGTGTTCACCACCGCTTTGTCTTCTTTTTCATATGGCTCGCTGGGATGCTCCAGCATGTCGGTCGTCACCCAATTCGTGAAGCCCAGCGCCCTTGTCGTCTGATATTCGGCTGCTTCATAACTCAGCACGGCATCTCCAGCTTCGCTCAAAAAGACTTCGAAGGGCGAGGCGTCTTCCGTATAGAGAAATTCTCCTGCATAGCTCGTCTTTTCCGGATTATTCAGGTTCGTCGTCTCCACAAATGCCGGATCCCATTCGATTCCCATAATCCAGCCGATGACGTAGGGTGAAATGTCTTTCGTGTACTTGCCGCTGGCGAATCCCGCCTTTTCAGGCAAATCGACATTCCCGTGGAAAATATCGACCAGATTTTTGGCATCCGTTATAAAATCCCGCTTGATCTTTCCATCCTCGGCATAGGCATCCTGAAGTGCAGCGATATCGTCCTCATTGATCCATACCCCCTGCATCAGATAGAGCGGCTGCTCGGCCGTCCGGTTGAACGCATACAGCGCATCATAAAAAGCGGGATTCAAGGTCGTATAAACCCGGATGACCTCCGCATTCATGTCGCTGATGTAGCCGAACCAACGCAAGTAATCTTCTTCGGTTATCCCGAGTTCCCCTGGGAAATAACCGGGTTTGGCCGCGCCAATGTTTACCCCTTCCAGAAATTCATTTTCCCATCCGCTGTCCTTGTAGATGGAAAACTCCTTATCCGAAGCTTTGGAGACAAAACGGAGTCCACCTTCTTCATAAAAAGCGGCTTCCGCTTCGGTGACCGTGTTGTTGTGTATCACAAAAAACAGCAGCGCCGTGGTTGCACTGAGCAGTGCGAAAATCGTTTCCGCCATTTTTTGTTTTCTGCTCATCCTTCTCATCTTATATTTCCCTTCGTCCAGAAATCACTGTAATGTTTTATCATTTTTTTACTTTTGCAAATAATATAACATTTACCTTATCATTATTTAGCTACTTTATGTAAAAAATACAAAAAGAATACCGAAGTCGCAAAGTGACTCTTTTCGAAATACTTGATCGGATAACATTCCGGAAAATTTGCTGTCGATAAGGTTAGAGAGGGACTCTTATTTTTCGTTTGAATCCCGTTCTTTCTACCTTAGTCATTTTTCTTTCAGAAGAGCGATAAATATTCACCACTTTTGTGTTAAAGGATATGCACATTCAGTTGTATAATTAATAAAAAAATTGATTGTGAGGTAAATTGTTTATGAAGAAATTTAAGTTGATCCCACTTTTCCTTCTCCTCGCCATGCTGTTCGTTCCGTCGACAGTCGCTAAGGCCGCTCCAAACAAGAGCAGTGTTGCCGCAGTCACAAGCACCCAAAGCTATTCCACTTGGCTGTGGAACACGTACGAAATCATCGACAACAGCGACAACCTGTTGAATTTCTTGGTGGCCAACAATGTCACCGACGTCCACCTGCAAGTGAACTACGGTATCGACTACAGCTATTACCAGAGCTTCATCAGCAGAGCGGCAGCCAACAATATCGCCGTGCACGCTTTGGAAGGATCTCCTGAATGGGTCATGCCGGACGGTTATATTTCCCAGAATGCCTTCTATGCTTGGCTTGCAGACTATCAAGCGAACTCCACTGCGGAAGCGCGCTTCAAGGGCATGCATCTTGATGTGGAGCCTTACCACTACAGCACCGGCTACGGCACGGACCCGAACGGCGTATTGGAACGCTATCAGGATTTCCTGATGAACGCCAAAACCCAAGCCGCCAACCTGCAGCTGAACTTGGCCATCGACATCCCATTCTGGTTCCATGAAGTGCAATACAGCACAGCTTACGGAAGCGGAAATCTGGCCGAATGGATCTTCACCAACATCAAGACAGTCACCATAATGGCCTATCGGGATTTTGCTATCGGAGCCAACGGAATCAATCAAATCGCCGAAACCGAAATGAATCTTGCTCGCCAGTACAATGTGAGTGCGACAATCGCCGTGGAAACGGAAAACATAGGCGATCCGACTTATGTGACCTTCTTCGAAGAGGGCAATGCCTACATGTACAACGAACTCAGCCTCGTCAGACAATACTACAGCAAAAACCGTGCATTCAGCGGCATCGGCATCCATCATTTGGGCAGCTGGATGAACATGAATCCATAGAACCAAACGAAAAGGCCATCTCGCGAGAGACGGCCTTTTCGTTTGGTTCTTTTTTATTAGCCGCGGTAGCGCAGCGCCAGCCCTTTCAGGAAATTGCGCGCATAGCGGTCGCCGCAAGGCTTGTAGTTGCGGTGCCCTTCTTTGCGCAGAACAGCGCTCAGTTCGCTTTTTGATACGGTGACGCCTGCCGATTCCAGGATTTCAAGCATATCTTCGTTCGTCAAAGTCAGCGCAATTTTGACTTTCTTCAGCAGCAGATTGTTGACGTTCCCGTTGTTCAGCACAAATTCCGGCTTTGGTTCCGGTTCGCCGGGATTCACTTGCGGTTTGCCGCGTTGGGAAGTGATGAGTCCATTCAAGAACGATTCAAGAGTCGCATTGTCGCAAGCCAGTTGATCGTCTTCCGATGGGGCTGTAGCCCCGGCAGTATCCGTTGCTTCATCTTTTTTCGATTTCAGCAACATCTTCTGTACTGCTTCCTTCGTCAATTCGAGTCCGCCTAAGCGGAACACTTCCACCATATCCGCATCCTTGATGTCCAGCGCATAGCGCAAGCGGATCAATATATCATTGTTGTCCATATTATGCCTCCAAATTTTCCTTTTCAATTATCCTTTTCCAGTATACCTTGTTGTCTGATGGAATGCATGCCTTATTCGTTCCTCATTTTTTTTAATTTCCCTCTTCACTTATCACGCAAATATGTTATAATCAAATATACGAGCAGGTGATTCATCTGTCTATCGGTTCCTTAGCTCAGCGGGAGAGCACTACCTTGACATGGTAGGGGTCGCTGGTTCAATCCCAGTAGGGACCATCAAGATTCAGCACATTATAGTAAGTAAAGAGGCACGATCGAAAAAAATTCGATTGTGCCTCTTTTTATGTTCATTTCTGCAAGAGCCTGTACATCAATTAGCCGATTCCGGAGCCTCGCTCATGGTTGCATCCAAAAGGTATTCGCCTTTGCTGCTGTTTTCCTCGGTGGCGAAACGCGCATCGAGATCATTGAAATGCCACCATTCCGAAGCCAAGGGAGTAAGGCCGGCATCCGTGCTGTAGCGCTGCAGGAGGATGGCCGCCTCATTCATCGTATCAGCCAAAGTGGCTTGGACCCAAGCGGTCGGGGAACTGGATTTGACCGGTCCGGTGAACGTAGCCGAAGCCATGCTCAATTCATGGATGGTTGTGGGCATCGAGTATTCCGTGTAGCCCGTAATGGCAGTCGCGGCATAATCGCCGATGACGATTTCCTGCTGTTCCGTTATTTTCGCCAGAGTGACATCGATGGCATAGCCCATCTGATGATTTGAAACGCTTGTCGCGATGAACCAATTGGTGTCCCAAGGATAGGTATTGATCCCGGCCATCACTTCAGGATCGGCTGCAGCCAGATTCGTCAAAGCAGCCACCGTCATCTGTTGGACGGAATAAGGGCGATACCCCTCATAGATGACCAAGGTGTTCCCCTCCGCCAAGGCGGCTTGTTGCGCCAGATGGATTTTCTTTGACATGCTGTAAAGCACCGGCACGATATCGGACACTTTCTCCAGCCGCATATTGTATGCTTTCCCGTCATAAAGCGCCTGACCCGTTATGCCAGGGATCGCTTTTCCGGAAGAAATGAACTTGGATGCGTATGTGTTCGTATTGTCATAAATGATGGAAGGGATCACGTCCGGAAGGTTGATGAAACAATAAAGATGTTGCACCCAGCCGGATTCCGTTGCGGTCTGGACATACCACCAATCGCCCACTTCCTCGAGCACCTCAAGAGCGGTCCCCGCCTCCAAGGCAACAACCGTCTCGGACCCGGCATCGGCAGTCGCCTTCAGATCCATCCGGACCGAAGCATAGCCGGTCGCCCCGTTGACGGGAAGTTCCAGATTTCCTTCATACACCAACGGTTCCGGCTCTTCCGGCTGGACCACAGCCGCTTCTTTTGAAGCCACCGCTTCGACAGCCGAACTTGTCGGAGTGCTCTCCGACTCCTCTGTTTCCGTCTGTTCATCCGAGCCGGAGCAAGCGGACAGCACAGCAACCATCAGGATGCCGATGACAGCGCGGGGCCAATTTTTATTGATTTTCATTTATATGCAGTCCTCCATTACGCGGATACGATCATTTTTACTAGTTCCAACAGCAACAGATGGAACGGATAGAAAGCATAGAAGCCCCATTTCATCACGTTGGATTTCTTCCCTTGACGGCCTTTGTAGAAAAGCAGCAGCGGTACCGCCAGAAAAATACCGACTTGGTAGGATTGCGTCCAACCGATTGCGCTGATGGAAGGGATGATGTGGAATAAAGTCCCTATCACTGCAAAGCTCAGCAGCTGCTTTTCGGTTTGTCCCCTGAACAATCCAAAAAACAGGATCCACAAGACCGCTACATAATTCCAATCAGCCGGGACCGCCAACAGACAGCACAGCAAAACGATTGTTGCTTTAAGCGGAAGGGACCAGTCCTCCCGTTTTGCCGCTGCCAATGCAACCAACCCCAGCGCCAATCCCCAGATGACGCTCGTGGCTTGCCACCACGGGAGGCCGAAATACCAGACATACGGAAAATGCGAGACTGCGGCAAACAGCATTAACCGCAAGATATATTTTTTCAAATCGGATGTGTAATGATAGCCTTCCGCAATCATATAGCACATGATCGGTGCGGCGATCCGCCCCGCTATCCGCAGCGCCACACCTTCAAGGCTGTCCTGCGGCACAAATACCGCAAAGATATGATCGAAAAACATTGCGAATATGGCAAGATTTTTCAATGTATAGGATGATAGGTCTTTTTGAATCTCGCTAATGCCTTGCATCGGAGTGCTCCTCACTGTACTTGGTTTCGCAGCGTTTGCTGTAAGCTGATCGACAGGCCTCTTTGCCTGTCCTTTCCCACAGTATAAGCTTCTGGGAGTCCTCCAATCCCCGAAAAAAAACAAGATATTTGCGGGAAAACTTACGCAACCCAAAATTGGTTGCGTTAACATTTGCAAAACGCATGCGTAAAGCCATTTCTGGCCAAATTGGACCCCTCATTTTATGTCGGATTGGACGGTTTCATAGCCCTTTTCATTTGCTAAAATTATCAGCAATATACCAAACGATAAGGAGGACATCCTGATGAGATACCAACCGAATTACGCCCCGGGTCCGACAGAGGTGCGCGAAAATGTGCGTTTGGCCCGCGCAAAAAGAACCAACAACAGCGACTTTGACAAAACGTTCGTCCGCTATTACCGGGAGGTCAGCCAAAAAATGGGGCAAATCATGGGCACCACGAATGAGGTCCTGTTGCTTGCCGGCGAAGGGATTCTGGCTCTTGAGGCCGCTTGTGCGAGTCTGACGGAACCCGGCGATCGCGTGCTCGTGCTGGACAACGGCATCTATGGCGAAGGCTTCAAGGATTTCGTCAGCATCTATGGTGGCGTGCCAGTCGTCCTGAGTTTCGATCGCCACAGTGGCATCTCTACCGAAGCGGTCCGCTCCTTTCTGGAGCAGGATTCTGACTTCAAATATGCCACCTTGGTTCATTGCGACACGCCGACATCGGTACTGAACAACGTGGCTGAGTTATGTCCTTTACTGAAGGAATATGGCATTCTGACGGTGGTCGATTCCGTCGCAGGAATGGTCGGCGAGCCGATCAATGTGGATGAAAACAAAATCGATATCTGTTGCGGCGGAACGCAAAAAGCCATTTCGGCCCCGGTTGGACTGGCCATCGTTTCCGTCAGTGAAGACGCCCAAAAAGCGATGGACAACCGCAAAACGCCTATCGCTTCCTTTTATGCCAATCTACAGGTCTTCAAAGGGTACGCGGAAAAAGAATACTTGCCTTACACGACTTCTGCGGGCGATGTTGCGGCGCTCGATGCCGCTTTGGACAACATCCTCGAGGAAGGCGTCGAGACAGTCTTCGCACGCCATGACAGGATCGCTTCCGCCGTGCGCGATGCCGCTCAAGCATACGGATTGGAGTTGTTCCTGGATTCCGACCGTTCCAATACCGTCACCGCCATCCGGATACCTGACGAAATCGGCGCCCTTCGCCTGCAGGAGCACCTCAGCGAACACTACGATCTGCTTGTCGCCACTTCGTTGGCGCAATATGCAGACGTGATCCTGCGCATCGGCCATATGGGTGAAAATGCCTTCTTGGACAAACTTGTCTATGTTTTGGCCATCATCGACAATGGCCTGTGCGATCTGGGCTTCGCAAGAAAAGGCGATTTGGCCCAGCTGTTCATCAAAAGCTATAAAGAAAACAAATAGGAGGCTTCACTATGCAAAAAGCACAAGGTTATTCAAACACACGCACTTATGATTTGGTTCTGACCGCAATCCTGATTGCGCTCGTATTCGTTGCGACAGTCTTCCTGAACATCAAATTGCCTATCACGGCAAACGGCGGATTGATCCACCTCGGCACTGCGATGCTCTTCCTCGCATCTATCCTGTTCGGGCCGAAAAAAGGCGCCATCGCCGGAGCGGTCGGCATGGCCATCTTCGACCTCATGGCCGGTTGGGTTTTGTGGGCTCCCTTCACGTTGGTTACACGCGGGTTGCAAGGCTATCTGGTCGGAAAACTGGCATGGTCGAAGGGCCGCCAAGGGAACAGCTTTGCCGTGAACCTTTTGGCCACACTGCTTTCGGTTCCCATCATGCTGGTCGGTTATTATCTGTGCGAATGGATTCTTTACGGAAATGCCATCACACCGTTCGCTTCGATTCCCGGAAACCTCGTCCAGAATGCAGTCGGAATAGCGATTTCATTGCCACTGTCGGCAATCCTGAAAAAGATGAACATCACTGCAAGGTAATGAATTGAAAAGGAGCCGGGTGCTAAATCCTAATTGGATCTAGCGCCCGGCTCCTTATTTTATTGTAATGGGTAATGGTTATTTTGCATTCAGGTCCGGCTGATGGATTCCGAACAGATTCCCTTCCGTATCGAAGTAGTACCCCTGCCAAGCCATCCCGGTCAGCGCATTCTTCGGTATCGAGACTTTACCGCCCTTCTCCAGAATCAGCGCTTCGGTCGCATCGTAATCTTCGGTCCCCATCGTGCAGACAAAGGCGTTCAAAGCTTGATCGCTTTCAGGCGGAGGACTTTGGCGCTGCATCAAAGCACCGTTGATGCCCGGTTCGCTCGTATCGCCCGTGATTGCCCCAAAATAAGGCGCACCTACATATGCGGTCCAATCTTCGAACGTCCATCCGAAAACATCGCCATAGAAAAGCTTTGCCCTCTCCATATTGTCCACGTGAATCTCAAAATGAATGACTCTTCCCATAACGCGATGACCTCCTATTTTTCGCAAATCAGTTGCTGCAACTGGCTTATGTAGCGTGCAATTGGCAAAGGCGTTCGCGCAAAAGGAAAGTCATCTGTGCTGGTCGACGAGAATCGGATTGCCGTCGGGATCCTCAATGATGAAGCTCGCGGGCCCTTTCGTATCAGGATCGGCTTCCGAAACAAAAGTGATGCCTTTTCCCCGCAATTCCTCCTGCAGCTCACGGACGTCCTTGAACGAATTCACTTCTTCCGCATCGCTGTTCCAGCCGGGATTGAACGTCAGCATGTTTTTCTCGAACATACCCTGGAACAGCCCGATGATGCAATCCTCGTTCTTCATGATCAGCCAATTCTGATCGATGTCCCCGCCGAATGTGCTGAAGCCCAATTTTTCGTAAAATGCCTTTGATACATGTATGTCCTTGACCGTCAAACTGAGGGAAAATGCTCCGATGCCCATGCTTATTCTCCGTTCTATTTGGATTTTTTTGATTCTGATCTGGGTGCTGCTGAAGAAAATCTCTTCATAGACCATTATAATTTCGTCAGATGCGAAAAGCTAATTTTAGCGGATCAGGGGGGTTCGAGAAACTGAAATTGCGTGTGGGAATCGCGGAACTGCATTGCATTAAAAAATGCAAAAAGACTGTCTCATTTTAGAGACAGCCTGCATCGAAAGCATAGGCAACCCTGATTTTTCCGACTGACTATTGCAAATAATCGCTCTCGGATTTTTCCTGCGCATAGATGGAATGCCCGCTATTGAACACGTAGGCGACCGACACGATCGCAAAAAAATACGGCAACGTGTCATATCCGAAGACCTCGGCGCCTATGAAGACGGGCGCGATGAAGGTGTTCGTCGCGGATGAGAAGACGCTTGCGTATCCCAAAGCGGCCACAAATTCCGGCGGCAAGCCGAACAACGGAGCCAACCAATAGCCCAAGCTTGCGCCAATCGAGAACAACGGCGTGACTTCCCCGCCCTGGAATCCCGCTGCCAGAGTCACGATCGTCAGCACCAGCTTCAGCAACCAGTCGTAACCGTAGATTGTGCCTTCATCAAAACTGGCGCTGATCAGATTGGTGCCCAAGCCCGAGTAGCGCCCCATATGCAAAGCAAACATCGCGATGGTCAGCAGCACGCCCACCACGAAAATCCTTCTGTAAGGATCAGCTATCTTTTGAGCCATCCAGCCTTTCGTGTTCTTCAGCAACTTGGCGAACAACCCGCCGACAGCGCCGAAGACGATGCCCAAGAGGACAATCTTTCCAGCAAAAGACAAATCGACCGGCACAGCCACATTCAAGTTCACCGAAAATTTTTCCAACCCGAGCAAATGCGAGGTATAGGAAGCCACAAAGGCGCTTAACGCTGCGGGGAAAAGCGCGCGGTATTCGATCATGCCGACCATCAGCACCTCCAAAGCGAAAAAGGTCGCCGCAATCGGTGTCTGGAACAAGCCCGCAAACCCGGCCGCCATCCCAGCAACCAATAGGATTTTTTTTGAATCTTGGAAAGGGAATTTTTTCCCGAAGGTATAGCCGACGGTCGCACCGATCTGCACGGCTACACCCTCTCGGCCAGCGCTGCCGCCGAATAGATGGGTCAGCCAAGTGCCACCAATGACTAGTGGAATCAGCCGTTTCGGTATTTCTTCATCCTGCTTGTTCCCCGCGGAAAAGATTAACCCCATTCCCTTGTTGCTGTTTTTGCCGAATTTTTGGTAGACATAGACGATCACCAAGCCAGCAATTGCGAGGAACGGCAACAATCCTGCGATGTGCCGCCCGCGGAACTGAGTGATCAGAATGAGGACTTCGCCAAACAAAGCATCCAAGGCCCCCACCAGAATACCCATCAGGATTGCCGCAATTCCGTAAAACAGTATTTCTTGATAAACCGCTGATTTCTTTTCATCCATTGTTATATTCCTTCTTCTAATCTGATATTTTTCACTGCGCCTCTAGTAAGGCATCTTCCAATGATGATACCATGAAACCGATAGGAATAACTGGAAATTATTGTCCGAACCGCACGCAATATTAGGATACAGAAACCCGAATCCTTCAGGAAACGGAAACATGAAAAAAAAAGCCCGGAAGCCGCTGACTCATCAATTGTGAGTTAGGGATCCCGAACTTTTTGATTTGCAGCTCTCCGATCATGGAGAGCCGCTTAGACCTTATTTGCCGCTTGTCTGCGCTTGTTTTTTCTTCAAACGCTCTTGTTTGCGCATGTCGATCTCTTTGTAATACGCTTCCCATGATATTTCAATAGTCACGTTCTGCGAATTCGTATAGACGATGTTCTTCATATATTTCTTGCTCCTTCTTTAGCGTAACCATATGCGTACGCTACTATCTTTCAACCCCCTCATATATCCTTTTTTTCTGTATTCAGAGAAATCAAAAAGGCACTCAATTGAGTACCTTTCCGTCTCTACTTATTATCATAAGAAAGAAAAAGGTATTCCTGTACAGGAATCGCGGCTTTTTCACTATCAAATCTAAATCTTGGAAATTCATGTTGCGGGCACCACAGTGTGGCGCTACATATAAATTTAACTTCGCTTATTTTTGGTTCCGTTTGCCTGCAGCATCCGCTGCAGAATAGAGAAAAGCCATGGTTCCATACATATCAGTTGCATATGTTCTTGGACGTTGAAAGGTAACTATAACACGAATATCCGTTCGATGCAAGAGAAAAGATTAATTCATGATAAGCTAAGGTGAAATGTTATTTGAAAAACTAAATTCCAGTTGAGTGTTTCAAAATACGGAATTCACTTCTGCAAAGCTCAAAACAGTCAATGTTTGTTCATCCCTTGCTTTTTGACGAAATCATGCATGTACATGCGTTGCGGATGGGAGAGCATCTCTGCCATCTGTCCGGTCCACGTATCGCAGCGTTCGCCTTCAGTCCGCGACCGATAGTACTCTTGGATTTCTTCGTTGTACTTCTCCAGTTGTTCCTTATAGACTGCCTTATTCTGTTGATACTCATTTTCATGATAAATATGCTCGAAAGGCAAGCGCGGCTTCTGATCGTTGACGCTGGCTGGGTACCCAACAGCCAGTCCGAAGAGCGGGATCACTTTATCGGGAATCTTCAGGAGTTCGCTGACTTTTTCAAGGTCATTCCGCAAGCCTCCGACGTAACAGATCCCGAGACCCATCGCTTCAGCGGCCAGAGCGGCATTTTGGGCCGCAAGGGATGCATCAACCACACTGACCATGAATTTTTCAGTGCTCTCGAGCGAGGCTGCAACATCCTTCCCTTCCATTTTTCCGATCACATCGTGGCGATGCAAGTCGGCGCAAAATACGAAGAAATGGCCGTTCTCGGCAACAAAATGTTGGTTGCGTGCGATTTTCGCCAATTCGCGTTTTTTGTCAGGATCTGTTACTCCGATGATGGAATAAGCCTGCACAAAACTCGATGTGGAAGCCGCCTGGGCGCTGCGGACAATCGTTTCTATCTGTTCAGGGCTCAATGCCCTGTCTTCAAAATCCCTTACCGTGCGATGCGCCATGATGCGCTCGATTGTTTCATTCATTTATTGTTTTCCTCGCCTTCAGAATAGCTTATATTGAATCCATATGATTATTCTAAAGGAATGCAGAAGCCACGTCCAACCGGGTGCTCAAGGTACAAAACGCGAAAAAGCCCCGCTCCTTTGCCATTTAGGCGAGGAACGGGGCCAGAAAATCCATGAATTATATTTTTTTGGCTTCTTTGATTGGGCGTTCTTTTTCTTCAATCGCTCCGTCGCTCAATAATTTTTCAGCGACCAAAAACAGGATCGGCAACAGCACATCATCCGCATAACCGGCCATCGGGATAAAATCCGGGATAATGTCGATTGGACTGATGATATAAAGAATGATCCCCAACACCAGCCATTTTTTCTTGCCGTCGACTTTGGAATCGAACAGGGAAAGTATAAGTGACTTGACTTTACTAAAAGGTGTCAGACTGATTTTCTTTTTTACTTTCATTTTGCATTTTCCTTTGCTGATTGATTTGGACAACCATTCTATAGACACACATAGCTCTATGCCTCGTCCGGTTATCGTGAACAAAGTATACTGCTTATTTAAAGTATATGAATCAGTCTCAAGGATGATTTTTCCGCATGCCGAAATGCCTCAGTTATGCCCGACAATCAAATGCGGGACATACGGTTCTTCCAGAAAGGCGACTTCGGCATCGGTCAGCTTGAGAGATACGGCTTCCACCGGTTTTTCCAGATGTTCTAGTTTGGTCGCTCCGATGATCGGCGCTACGACCGGTTCCTTCTGCAGGAGCCAAGCCAAGGCGATTTCGACGCGGGAAACACCTCTGTCGGCGGCTACTTGCGCCAACCGTTCGACGATGATCCGGTCCTTATCGGCAGTGGCATCATACTTCGAACGCGCCACATTGTCCGTTTCCATCCGCTTGGACGTCTCCGACCAGTCGCGTGTCAATCGGCCTGATGCCATCGGACTGTACGGGGTCACAGCGATTTTTTCTTCCCTGCAAAGCGGCAGCATTTCCCGCTCCTCTTCACGGTAAAGCAGGTTCAGATGGTCCTGCATCGACACGAAGCGCGTCCAGCCGTTCTTTTCCGCTACGTGCAGCGCTTTTTGGAATTGCCATGCATACATCGCGGAAGCTCCGATGTAACGAGCCTTCCCGGATTTCACCACATCATGCAGGGCTTCCATCGTTTCCTCGATCGGTGTATTGTAGTCCCAACGGTGGATGATGTAGAGATCCACATAATCCATATCCAGGCGCTTCAGGCTGTTGTCGATTTCGCTCAGGATGGACTTGCGGGACAGCCCGGAACCGTTCGGGCCCTCATGCATCTGGCCGTGTACCTTCGTCGCGATGACCACCTCGTCACGCTTCGCAAAGTCTTTGATGGCACGTCCGAGGATTTCTTCGCTTTTTCCTAGCGAGTAGACATTCGCTGTATCAAAGAAATTGATGCCCAACTCCAAAGCGCGTTTGATGATTGGTCTGCTTTCTTCTTCATTCAACGCCCATTTGTGCAGCCATGTATCCGGATCCCCGAAGCTCATGCAGCCCAAACAGATTCGTGATACGTCCATCCCTGTGTTGCCGAATTTTACATACTCCATCTTTTTTCCTCCGTTCCTCTTAAACGTACAGTCTTATTGCGCTATAAAACCGGCCGGATTACTTCCTCCAATTGGAATACCTTCTCTTTGTATCCGTAAACGAAGATGCTCCCGTTCGGGAATCCCTTCGCCAACTCCTCCGCCGGGTCTTGCCAAAGCTTCAGAAAGTTGTAGCAGGCGCCACTGTGCGAAACTGCCAAAACGTTCGTATGATCATCCTGCTCCATCACTTCGGTCAGTGTCTGTGCCATCCGTTCCGCCACATCATTCGTATTTTCCCCGCCGAACGGCACAAAGAATGACACGATTTCCTGTGGTTCCTTCGGTTTGAGCATCTCCCGCTCCCCTTCGAAGAAGCCGTAATTGACCTCCTTCAAGCCTTTCAGACGGGCATAGGGCATGTCGGTAATCAGTTCCAACGTATCGCTCGCCCTTTCCGATGTCGAACTGTATGCATGATCGAAGCTGATGCCTTCCGATTCGAAATAATCCCGCACAGCCTGAGCCTGTTTGATGCCCCGTTGCGTCAAAGGTGAGTCGCTCCATCCCTGAATCTTTCCTTGAATATTGAACAAGGTTTCCCCGTGACGGACCAAATATAATCGTTTCATCCGCAAATCTCCCATCATTTAGGATTTTTTCAGGCTGAATGGCTGCCCTGGAGCATAAGCATGGATCCTTTCCGGATTAACCACCCGGTCGTACAAGGATTGCGGATCGGCGTTGAAAACGTTCAGATCAGGTGCATCCACCGTGCCCCAATGGCATAGGATCAGATGCGCTTCAGGATAAGTGTTCGCCATTTGGATCGCCCCTTCCAATCCGATATGCCACTCGTTGTCGGAAAAGTCAAAGAGGATCGCATCCGGCTGCGGCATCTCCAGGTGCTCCTTCATCAAACGGGAATCGCCCGGTGCCCAGATGATCCCATCCGGCGTCTCAATCCAAAAGCCGCAGTAATCCTCCAACCGGAATACCCGGTAATTGTATTTTGCTTTTTCATTCTGCCAAGCATGGTCCGCCGGCGTCAGCGTTATTTTTGCAGGGCCAACTTCGAACGTGTCCCCGATATCATGCCCGTTTGCCGGAAACCCTTCCGCCTGCATCAGTTCTGCCACATAATGCGGCCCGTGGAATGCCTTGGAGACATGCTCCATCGCGTGCAGTGATGGCACGCTGTAATGGTCATTGTCGCAGTGCGTAATCAGCACAGCATCCAGATGCGGGATATTTTCAGGCGCAATCGGCATGTCGATCAAAAGCGGCATATCGAAGTCCTTCAGCATCGGATCCATCATGATGCAGGTGCCGCGGGTGTTCACGAACATCCCGCCGCTGCCCAGCCAGCGGACTTCCGTGTGGTCGATCGGTTGAAAAGCTTCTTCTCCAAAAAATACGGTAGGTGGTGGAACGGCTTGTTTGTGTGTTGCCATTTTCTTTTCCTCCTTAAAATTGTCTAGCTTTTTCATGCAGTCTCAGTTTTTTTTTTCGCAAAATGAATACGTTCACATCTCCAAAATAACACAATTCGCTAAGCAGGACCAGCAAGGACCATGTTTCAGCGCTTCATTGAGATCAATGTTGCGCCGAAACTTAGCTGCTCACACTTCCTCCGCACTCGTTTCAGCATGCTTCGCCAGAAAATGATAGCCGCCACCGAGGATACCGCCGCCCAGCAGCAGTGCCCCTTCCAGGAAAAAAATCCCCCGTTCTGAAGCCAGCCGGAACAGGCGCTCCACCAGAACGATACCGTAAGGGGAAAAGGCTGCGCCGATATTGAATCCGACCAGCAGCAACGACGTGGCGGCATTCGCGTTCCCCGACGCCGAGCTGTTGACTTTGTTGAAGAGATAAGGGATGAAAGTACGGAAGGAGAAGCCGCAGAATGCAGCAGCCAAACCGGTCAGCCAGACAGTGTCCGAGAGCCCGATCGTCACAAGAGCCATTCCCATCCCGAACAAGGCAAGCGGCAAAGTATATTTCCCGACAGCCCCAAAAACTTTTCCGAACAAAAAACCGGCCGTCATTGCACCGATGCCAATCAGGGAAAGGATATAGCTTCCGTTCGTAGCATCGCCGTAACCGTTCGCCAGCATGAGCGGCGTGACCCGGACCGTGATTGTCATATAGAACATCACCGCCACAACGAGCAGGGTCAGGTAGGCGAAAACCGCCTTGTCCATCGCCTTGCTGCGTGTACTCAAAGGATCCGTTTGCTGTGGCTGACTGGAAACGTCAGCCGGTTCAGCCGGGATATCCGGAACCAAGGCCGCGAACAGAAGCATCGCCGGCAGAGCCGCTAAGTAGACCCAAAAGGAAGTTTGCCAGTCGATCTTCAGCAGCTGCCCCACAAGGAAGGAAATGGTCATCCCGCCGATGCCTTCGAAGGCGCTCTGCAGCCCGATCATCGTCGCCCTCTCGGCCCCCTCATAAGAATGCCGGATAAAACTGACCAGGAGCGAATTGAAAAGTCCGATCCCGAATCCGAAGAGTGCCCTGGAAAGAAAAATGATCCAGAAATGATGCACAAATACCGGAACCAAGCCTGAAACCAGAACCGTGGCCAGCCCGACAAGAACCGTCCTCTTATAGCCGACTTTCCTTGCGATGGCGTGGCTGAGCAGAACCGAAACGATCAAGAACAGGGAAGGCATCGTTGTCAAAGATTCCACCAACGGCAACGGGATTTCCGGAAAATCCCGGGCGATGGCGGGTACATTCACCGCGATGGCTCCACCGGAAACAACAACAAATGAGCTGGACAACAGCGCAAGCTTCTTGAGTGTCCTCATATCCATACTGATGATCTTCCTTTCTGAATATCCATGCCTATAATGCATACATCATTTTTCTTAATACCAGTTTAAAACGCAACCGTAGAAAAAGATAATAGTTTTTTCGCATGATTGATCATGCTCTGAAGGCATTCTTAAGAAGCTCGATGAATTTAGCCACTGCCGGCGGGAAAATCTGATTCTTTTTCCAGGCGATGACCACGCCTGTCTCCAAGGCAGGCGCCAAGGTCCGGAAGCAAAGCTCGGTTTCCTCACTGACCGGGACAAGTTTTTCCAGACATAACGCAAACCCGACACCCGCTTCCACCAGGATGGCCGCATTGTAGATCAGATTGTAGCGCCCGATGATATGCAAGGCCCCGTAGGCGTCGCCGAACCAATTGTCCAGTTCGTTCTGGACCAATGCTCTCCCCGGAATCAGGATCGGATAAGCCAACAGATCCTCAGGTGCAATGGAGCGCTTCTGCGCCAGCGGACTGTCCTTCCGCATGATGACACCCCAGCGTTCTTTCTGGGGAATCCGGATGAAATCATATTTATCGACATCAACCGGCTCCGTCAGCAGGCAGATGTCCAACAGCCCTTTATTGACCCGATCCTTGATGTCATCGGCATCGGCACTGTACAATTTGTACGTCACTTGCGGATATTCCGTGCTGAAAGCTTTGATGAAATCAGCCAAAACGCGCATGGACTGCGTTTCTCCACCACCGATGGCGATTTCGCCGTTCATGAGCGTTTTCTGCTCCTTCAGCTCCAGTTCGGTCCTGCTGGTCAGATCGAGGATTTCCTCCGCCCGTCTTTTCAGCAGCAATCCTTCGCTGGTCAACGTGATTTTCTTTTTGCCGCGCCGGAACAAAGAAACGCCTAATTCCTCTTCCAACTGCATCAGTTGGCGCGACAAGGTCGGCTGGGTGATGTGCAACTTTTCAGCGGCACTAGTGATGTTCTCTTCATAAACCACTGTCAAAAAATAATTCAGAACGCGCAACTCCATAGTCAATACTCTCCTATCCCTTGATTCGGCTTTAATCCTGCCGAGTCGTCTTCCGATTACAGAGCCGTTTTTTCAGCACAGCGGGGCTGCAATCGCTTCGGTTCAAGTATCTCACATCAAGCTCCGGCCGTAAAACCGAAACAGGACAAGGACGCACCCTGCATGGCGCCGCAGCTTGCGTCCCTTCCTCCGATGAGCGATCCGCTAGCCGGAGGACACCGGCAACACTTGACCTCAACTCCGATAAAGAAATTCTCGCAGGAGAACACACCCCAGAATGTGGGCCGAACTCCGGCGAAGCCTGTGTTCACCGGAGAAAAGCAGTGTGCTGACGATTGCGGGTTCAGGTGTCTATAGGAACAGTTGTCCTCAACGGCATCTGTCCTTTTGGTACAACGCTACTCCTTCAACAAACCGTTGGATGCCGTCACCCAAGAGTGCTTTCGGGCAGGCGTAATTCCAGCGAACAAAACGCGAACCGTTGCCGCCGAAGATATCCCCTGCGGAAAGATACAGTCCGGTTTTCTCCCTGATGAACGCGCACAACTCCTTCGTGTCCTCCGTTATCTCTGAGCAATCGATCCAGGCCAGATAGGTTGCCTCAGCCTCGATCACATGGACTTCGGGAACAAGTTCCTTCAAAGAACCGACCAAAAATTGTCTGTTCTGTTCCAAATATTCCCGCAGTTCTTCCAGCCATTCCTCCCCTTCGCCGAAAGCCGCTTCAGCCGCTTGGATTGCGAAGGTATTGGGCTCCGCCACTTCATCCGTGTTGATCCCTCTGTCCACCAGTTTTCTGATTTCAGGATTCGGGATGACGATCGCCGCAGTCTGCAGCCCGGCAAGATTGAATGCTTTTGTCGGCGCAATGCACGTGATTGTCCGGTCAGCAATTTCCTCGGAAACGGAGGCAAAGGGGATGTACGCGTGGTCGATATGCATCAGATCGCAATGGATTTCGTCGCTTACGACCAGCACATCATGCTTGATGCACAGTTCGGCGATCCGTTCCAGCGTCGGCCGATCCCAGACTTTTCCGATCGGATTGTGCGGATTGCAGAAAATGAACAGCGAAGTCGTACTGCGGGATAGTTTTTCTTCCAGAACCACGAAATCGATGGCATAGCTTCCGTCTTCATAGCGCAATTCGCTCGCCAAGACTTTCCGACCGTTGTTCAGTATGGAATTGTAAAAGATGTTGTAGACCGGCGAAAGAACGACAATGTCATCGCCTATTTCCGTCATTTTCCGAATGATCGAAGAGATGGCCGGGACGACGCCTATGCAATAGAGAATCCATTCTTTTTCCATCGTAAATTGATGCCGCCTCTGCCACCAACGGATGATGCTCTCCCGAAAACTGTCCGGAACGGTATTATAGCCGAAAACGCCTTGCCGCAGACGCTTTTCGATGGCGTCGATGACAGCAGGCGCCGTCCCGAAGTCCATGTCCGCCACCCACATCGGCAGCTCGTCCGCTTTGACGTCCCACTTATAAGAGTTGGTGTTCCGTCTGTCGATGATTTGATCAAAATCGAATGGCATATTCCCGGCCCTCCGCAAGCTGGTATTTGGTGTTCTCGGACGCGATTTCCGGATCATCCAGAATCAGTTCGCCGATTCCCGTAGCAGCTATCATACCGCTGATCGGATTCTTGACACTGTCGATGCGGCTGTTCGCTTGAACGTCGACCGTCGAATATTCGAACGCCAGATCCGTGTTGATGATCGTGCAATTCTCCATCTTCACGTTTTCCATATAGCACATGCCTTGGTTGCTCTCGATGATGCAGTCGATGAAGGTGATGTTTTTCGAATTCCAACCCAGATATTCGCCGATGATCGTCGAATCCCTTACGACCACATTCTCGCAGTTCCAGAAAGCATCTTTTGAAAGCAATTTGGCATGCGAAATCTCGATATTCTTGGCACCGTCAAAGGCGTAGTTGCCCGACAACGTAAAGTGCTCGATTTGGATGTTTTCGCTGTTCATCGCAAAATAGTCGCCTGCTGCGTTTACGTGTTTCAGCGTGATATCGTTGCAGTTCCACAACGTCTCTTGGGCATTTGGCAGTTCCACACGTTCCAGTGTGATATCGGTGGCTCTCCTGAATGTCTTGGGCGCTTGGATCATGCTGTTGGTGATGGTGATGCCCTGCGTATACCAAATCCCGGAACGCGCAGTTTCCACTAAAGTGATGTTGTTTGCCTGGATGTTCCGCGCATACCACAATGGATATTTCCAGCGGAAGATCGTGTTATCGAGTCCGATGTTGCTGCTTTCCTTCAACGGAGACTCTCCGTCCGCAAAAACTGAATGGCTGATCTGCAGGTCTTTTCCTTTGAATAGAGCCCGTTCCCCGGTGAATAGCTGTTGATTAAGATGTTCCATCATTCATTACCCCTCTCTGATACATACAGAGCGTACACCTTAACCTTGACGTTAAGTCAAGCGACAAAATCAATTTGAGTCAACCGATAGCTTGCAGAGGGGTATTTTTCCTCATATATTGTATACTTTATTCAGTAACAATCTACGCAATCAGCTTAGCGCCAGTAAAATCCGACAATACTTATCACTCAATCTTTTTGATTCACTGCTAGCTTGTGCTATTAGGAAAGATATAATAATCCATTCTTTTGGTAATTTCTTATGAGAAGTAAAACAATCTTTGAAAAGAGGTCTACTATGGATACATCGGTGCTGAAAGTTTCAAATGTAACCAAACGAATCAAGAAAAAGCTCATTATAAAAGATGTCAGTTTTGATATTAAAAAGGGAGAAATATTAGGTTTTCTAGGACCTAATGGATCTGGAAAAACAACAACTTTAAGGATGATCGTAGGCTTATCAAAGCCTACTTCCGGAGATATAAAAATCTGTGGGTATTCCATAAAAAAAGACTATGTAAAAGCTATGTCTAATGTAGGGTGCATCATTGAAGGTCCTGATCTTTATGATTATATGAGCGGGTATAGGAATCTTGAAATATTAGGTAGTATGTCAAAGGGTGTCACTAAAAAAGATATCGATGAAGCTGTAGAATTAGTCGGTATGGGAAATCGTATTCATGATAAAGTTGATGTTTATTCAATGGGGATGAAACAAAGAATCGGTTTAGCGCAAGCACTGATCCACAAACCAAAACTATTGATTTTAGATGAACCTACAAACGGACTGGATCCTCAAGGCATACATGAGTTTAGAGAAATCATAAAAACATTAGCTAAAGAAAAAGGCATTTCTGTGTTGATTTCTTCGCATATAATTAGTGAGGTTCAATTGATGTGCGACCGAGTCAGTATTATAGATAACGGAAGTATTATTAGAAATGCATCAATTGATGAGGTTTTAGCTACTGGTGAAGTTGTTTGGACAGTAAATGATCCCAAAAAGGCTCAATCCGTCCTTAAAAATAAGTTCACCCTCGATTCAACAATTGATGCAAAAAATGTAACCGCATTAGCTGACGTGGGAAGGCTCTCAGAAATAAATAAAGCTTTCATTTATTCGGGAATAGAGATCAAATATGTTGAAAATAAAAAGAGAACGTTAGAAGATTTATTTTTAACCCTTACAGATAAACATAAAATCGGATAAAGGTGGGATAGCATGATTTCGTTAACACAAAATGAGATAATAAAAATTTTATTAAAGAAAAAAATGCTCCTGATCGTTATGTTACTTTTAATTTTTGTGAGTTTGCTTTCATATGGACAAAAATATTCTTATGATAATAATATACAAAAATTTGAAGCGGAATCTGGCGGTGTAGCATACGATTGGAAAGGCCTTGCTACTCAACGGCTTGATGATCTTGAAGAACGGAGCAATAATGAATTCATACCAGAAGAAGTCAGAGCATCCATCGATAGAGAAATTCAGCAATTGAATTATTTTATTAAGAACGATATCAATCCTATAACGCCAACAGCTTCCAAATTTAATGTTCAATTTGTAGAACAAGGGATTACACTATTTATACCGCTTCTCATTGTAATTTTAGCTGCAGATTTAGTTTCAAATGAATTCTCTAAAAAAACGATTAAAATTTTACTCACGAGAGCAGTACCTAGATGGAAAATATTATTCAGTAAGTATTTGGCGCTCATACTTATGACTACAATTTTAGTGTTTATCATTGCTGTCTTATCTACTTTAGTATCCTATTTGTTTTTTCAACAATGGGGATTTAGTGAACCTATAGTAACTGGTTTTCGTTTGGTTGAGGGTAAATTAAATTCAGATTCAACGATATTGATTTCTCGGTTTCAATACACTTTATTGATATATTCGCTGTTGTGGTTCGTGTCTATCATAATAGCCTCGATAACCCTGATGATTTCAGTACTAGTTGATAATAGTTCGTCAGCTATAGGTATATTGATGGCATCTCTGATTGGCGGGCAATTTTTACAGTTTTTCTTATCTGAATGGAAATTAGTCAAATATTTTTTTGTGACCAATTTAGATCTTACTCGCTATTTAACTGGATCCTATCAGCCTATTGAAGGAATGAGTTTAAACTTTTCTATTCTTACATTAAGTGCTTGGGCTGTATTATCATTGATAATAAGTTTTGTAGTATTTAATCGTAAAGATGTCCTCGTTTAAATGGACTATTAAGGAGAATAACTATGTATAAAAAAGTAATATGGCCGCTATTATTATTTATTTCAATAGCTTTATCGATTGTATTTATATCAGGTTTTATTGCCTCTATAGTTTTAAGTAAGAGTGAAGAAAGCGTTCCTACAGAACAACAGCTAGAAAGCTCAACCAATAAACCAGAAGAAGGAGAGAGTATGTCAGCAGCATCTTCTGACATACTCATTCTTGGCGACTCAATAGGATTTGGAATAGGGGATGAAGAAAATTTAGGTATAGGAAAAAGATACCTCAATTTAATTGATGAAAAGGATGGAAACGAAAAAACCAGCATAAATATTTCAGTACCAAGCTATGAAAGTAATGAACTCGTAACGTTGATTAAAAGTGCAGAAAATAAAGCTAGTATTTCAAAGGCAAATTTGATTATTATTTCAATTGGAGGAAATGATTTAAATCGTTTAGACTATGAAGACAGGGTCTCTTTAACGCTTGCATTTGAAGAAGCGCTCAAAAACTACAAAGAAAATCTAGAACTTATCATAAAAGAAATCAGAGATATAAATCCAGATGTACAGTTAGCGTTGATCGGTTTATACGATCCATACAGCAAAGAGGATCCAGAAAAAACCAGATTTCTTTTAGACTGGAACTATGAAACGAGCCTAATTGTCGATTCAGATGTTAAATTTGCCTATGTACCGACTTATGATTTGTTTAAATACCATTTAACCGACTATCTCTCTCCAGATGAATTTCATCCAAATGGTTCAGGGTATCAAATGATAGCAGAAGAATTGGATCGGATATTAAACTAGAGAAAGAGAAAAATGGTTCCATCATCAGCTTTCTGATAAACGGAACCATTTTTCTTATTTTTTTATGAAAGGAAAAAGCATTGGAACTCTTTTGGTGTATTCTTCCCATCCATCGTATTTCTCCATATTTTTCTCCAGTAATGGAGTTGATACTTTGATTAATACGGTACTCATTAAAATAGGCGAGATGACTAATAACATATAATAATAAGGGTTGATGGAATCAGTGAAGAACAACGTAATACCACTAGCATATAATCCAATCCAAATCAGGATTTCACCAAAATAGTTTGGATGACGTGTGACTGACCATAATCCTGATTGCAGAAGTGAATGTGTTTTTTTATTGATGTGTCGTCTTAGTTGTTCATCACCAACTACTTCAAAGAACAGTCCTACCAGCGCAATGAATAATGCAGCATAAACGGAATAGCGGTGAGCTGAATCAAAACTAAATTCGTTGTATTTGATTACCACATAGCTTGCAGATCCAACAATAAAGTTAATGATACCCTGAACTACAAACACTCTAAAAAAGGCGGTGATGACTACTTTATCACCCCACTCTTCACGCCACTGTGCGTATCTGAAATCTTCGGGTTTTCCATAATTTCTTTTTAATAAACGGAGTGACAACCTAAGGCCCCACACACTAATGAATCCAACGATAGCATACGATAGAACTGTGGGATTTTCAGTCACAAGCAGTGTAAGCCAACTCCCCACAACAAACCCCATCCCCCAACCAATATCGACAATTGAATTGTTTTTGATTACTGTTGCGATAATAAAAATGATCGTAAAGTAAGCAAAGGTAAAAATTAACGGGACAAGCAGTCCGTCCAAACCTGTATTCGTGAATCCTTGTGTCGCTATTGCTAATGTTGCTATAAATAATAGCGTATAAATTACAATTCTTTTCTTATCCATAGGCCACCTCTTTCAAATTTCTATACATCCTGCCGTACCAAAAAAAAGTAATAGAATTCAGCTAGCTCTATCACTAAGATAGAATACTCTCATTGTACACTAATATATAACAAGCAATCGAATAGAAGCTCTTAAATCAAGCCCGAATTTTCTACCCTTTTCAGAGAATGCTCAAATTGAACAGGCCATGTGCTTCCCCGATTCTCTAAATGTAGAACAGCAAAAAAATGTTGCGTTCGCCCTTGACTTAAAGTGCACTCTAGGGAGTATGCTGAATTTAACATTCGTAAGGAGATGATTTTATGGCAAAAGTTACAGCAGGAAGAGATTTATTAGGCGATTTTGCGCCAAAATTTGCTGAATTGAATGACGATGTCCTGTTTGGGCAAGTCTGGTCGCGGGATAAGGAATTCGCGCCGCGCGATCGTTCCATCGTCACAGTCACAGCGTTGATCACAGGCGGAAACTTTGAACAGCTTCCGTTCCATTTAAGCAAAGCCAAGGAAAACAGCGTGACAAAAGATGAGATTGTGGAAATCATAACCCAGCTCGCGTTCTATGTCGGCTGGCCAAAAGCTTGGTCCGCTTTCAACATCGCCAAAGAAATATACAAAGATTAATTTATAGGAGGAATAATTTATGTCAAAAAACGAAGAAGTAAAAAAAGGCGTCATTTTCCCAATCGGTGATAAAAATACAGCTTACGCGCAGTACTTTGTCGGTCAAAGCTATTTTAATTCACTGGTTGCGGACCCAGAAGTGGCTGTTGGCGTCGGCAATGTGACCTTTGAACCGGGTTGCCGCAACAATTGGCATATCCATCACGACGGCTACCAAATCCTGTTGGTCACAGGCGGAGAGGGTTGGTATCAGGAAGACGGCAAGCCTGCCCAAGCATTGAAACCCGGGGATGTCATCGTTACCCATGACGGCGTGAAACATTGGCACGGTGCCGCCAAGGATAGTTGGTTCGAGCACATCGCCATCACCGCCGGAAAGCCCGAATGGCTGGAACCCGTTGCTGATGAGTTGTATGAGAGACTGCACCAATAATTGCACAAAAAAGAATGTCCGGCCTTGAAAATGGGGCCGAACATTCTTTTTTGGATTTTATTGTATTAGTGAAAAAAATTAGCGGTGGCCGTTAGTCGGAGGAAATCTAGATTGCCGGACATCAAGCTCCGGAGAGGCGGCTGCCCACGGGAGGACACTATTCAGAACCGGCCTCAGCTCCTGCGAAGCGGACCTCGCCGGAGATCACAACCAATAATGTTGGCCGAACTTCGGCGAAGCCTCCGTTCACCGGAGGAGAACACTACAGTCAGATGTCCGCCAGACGAAAATTCCCGTCGCATCAATCTTCCACTATATAAATCGCGGCTTCGTTGCCTGTATGGTTGGCGGCTACGATGATGTCCCGATCCGCCTCGTTCACAACCATGATATTGGATGGGCCGCAGCCCTTGTCGACGATTTCGGTTTTAAACTCCCCGTCCACATATTGAATGTAGAACAGGTCGCAGTTTTCGCGGCGGATGCCTCCGACAAAACTAGGAACGCCCCTTAGTGTCGTGCCCACCAATGTATGGGCGAAATCGATTTTATGCGGATATTCATAGACCGCTTCGTATCCGGATGCCGTCTTTTTGTAGATTTTGATGCTGTCGCCATGGAAAGGCTCGATCGTGATCATTTCTTTTTCCCCGTCCGAGTCGATATCAAATAATGCAACTTCGCCGATCGGAGTGTCCAAAATCTGCTCGATTTCCCATTCTTTATCAGCAAAAGGCGTCACTTTGATGATCCCTTGATTACTTGTAAAGTAGCCGACCGGTTTGTCGCCTTCATAGTCCTTGTAGTAACCATGGTTGCGGAAATAGCCTTTCCCTAAAACCTTCAGCTCGACGCCTTCGGTAGGGTCTTCCGGCAGGACACCATAATAGATGCTGCCTGATCTCGACCAATCGTCTTTGAAATCCTTGTCATCCGCTATCGTGGCGCCGACAAAGTAGTTCACGCCATCCACATCATAGATGTCGAAACGGTGCAGATAAGGCAGGTAAAGCACATCCTTGATTTCCCAGCCGGTCTCGGGATCATACTTGCCCCAGACGACTTTTGCTTTGCTTGGGCTGACCTTCAGGTAAAAATCGACGATGGCCAGAAATTCATTGCTTTTGTTCGGGATAGGGATGATGGACATGCAGCCACCGCCCTTTTCCCAAACGGTTTCTTTTTTTTCGAAATCCTTGCCTGAGTACATGTAGCAAGGGTAGCCTTCCTCTTCGCTCGCGATCAACGCGCACGTTTCGCCGCCAATCGTGATGTAACTGGCGCAATAACTGCGATACATATCATCCAATTTCTTCTTGGTTATTTTCATCATTTTTGCTCCCTTCATCATTAGCCTCGCTCAAGTGCGTCTATAATCAGCTTAATTTACGAACTTCGCTTGATAGGCCGCAACCACTTTTTCGGTCGTAAAGCCAAACTCAGCCATCACCGTGTTCCCGTTGCCGCTTGCGCCGTAAGTATCGATGCCGTAAGCCAGTCCGTCAAGACCGACATAGCGTTCCCAACCGAAGGTCGTGCCCGTTTCGATGGACATGCGGTTGCGGACTGCGCCAGGCAAGACAGTCTCTTTGTAGGCTGCATCCTGCGCTTCGAACAGATCGAAACTCGGCATGGAGACAACAGAGACGTCCACTCCGGCTTCACGCAATTGTTGCTGCGCTTCCACAGCCAAGTTCACTTCCGAACCGGTTGCGATCAGGATGCCGGCAGGCGTTTCGCCTTGTTGTGGAGAAAGCACGTAAGCACCCTTCTTCACGCCTTCGCGGGCCATTTCTTTTGTGCCTTCCAAAACAGGCAAGTTTTGGCGCGTCAGCACCAACATCGTTGGTTTGTCCGCTGAAGACACTGCGATTTCCCATGCTGCACTGACTTCGTTGCCGTCGGCCGGACGCAGAACCGTCAAGTTCGGCATGCCGCGGTAGCTGGACAAGTGTTCCACTGGCTCATGCGTCGGGCCGTCTTCGCCGACCGCGATTGAGTCATGCGTCATCACGTAAGTGCCTGGCAAGTGCGAAATGGCAGCCAAACGCATCGCTGGGCGCAAGTAGTCAGTGAAGACGAAGAATGTTCCTACATACGTTCTGGTTCCGCCATGCAGAATGATTCCGTTCATGATGGCGGCCATCGCGAATTCACGCACACCGTACCAGATGTTGCGTCCGGCATAGTTGCCCGGCTCAAAATCGGATGCTTCTTTGATCATTGTGTTGTTTGAGGACGATAAGTCCGCAGAACCACCCCAGAAGAAAGGTACGGCTTCACTCAATGCTTGAATCGCTTCAGCACTGGTTACACGGCTTGCTTTGGCTGCGCTGCCCACTTCATAAGTCGGCAATTTGCCTTGCCAGCCTTCAGGCAATTTGCCTGCCATCGCCGTTTCGAATGTGTGAGCCAATTCCGGATAAGCTGCTTTATAGTCATCGAACATCGCTGTCCAAGCCGCTTCAGCCTGCTGGCCTTCTGCAACCGTTGTTTCGTCGAAACGGGCTGCCACTTCAGTAGGCACACAGAAAGCTTCTTCCGAACAGCCATAAGCCGCTTTCGCGAAAGCAACGCCTTCCGCTCCCAGGGGAGCACCATGCACTTTGTGCGTTCCTGCGTCAGGAGCTCCAAAGCCAATGATGGTTTTGATTTCGATCAAAGTTGGTTTTTCGGTTTCAGCTTTCGCTTCTTCGATGGCTTTGGAGATGGCTTCCAGATCATTGCCGTCCTTCACCAAGATATGTTGCCAACCGTACGCTTCGAAACGGGCAGCCACATCTTCAGTGAATGATTTCGATGTCGGGCCGTCAAGGGAAATGTCGTTGGAGTCATACAAACCGATCAGTTTGCCCAATTTCAAGTGGCCAGCCAAGCTGGCTGCTTCGTGGGAGATGCCTTCCATCAGATCGCCGTCGCCGTTCAGGAAGTACGTATAGTGATCCACAACCGGGAAATTCTCTTTGTTGTAAGTAGCAGCCAAATGCGCTTCAGCCATCGCGAAACCGACTGCATTCGCGATCCCTTGGCCCAAAGGACCAGTCGTTGCTTCCACGCCGTCTGTGTCATGCACTTCCGGGTGTCCAGGTGTTTTGCTGCCGAATTGGCGGAAGTTCTTCACGTCATCCATGCTTATAGCGAAGCCAGCTAAATGCAATAAGCTGTACAACAAGGAGGACCCGTGTCCAGCAGATAGGACGAAACGGTCACGGTCTACCCATTTGCTGTTTTTTGGATTGACTTTTAAATGCTTTGTCCATAAAGCATAGGCCATTGGCGCTGCTCCCATCGGTAATCCGGGATGCCCTGAATTGGCTTTCTGTACTGCCTCAATGCTAAGTGTGCGTACGGTATTTACCGCCAACTCGTCGATTTGATCAAATGTATTTTGCATATTTCCATATATCCTCTCTTCCTAAAAAATGGTTGAAGGTCATTTGACCTTCAACCAAACTCAATTAATGGCCAACTTTTTGAAATTTCCCTCTTAAGAAGGTGTGGGCGAACTGGATGTCTTCCAGCCAATTTTCTTGACCGGTATACCAGAATTCGGCAACAAAGCGGCGGACGCCTTCTTTCCACATCGTTTTGATCGTTTCTTCGAAAGATACATGTCCCGTACCGAAGGGGATTTCACGGAAATGACCCGGGATTGTTTCCTTCAGATGTGCTGCAACCATATGTCCCCTGCCCGTTTGGATATCTTCACAGACGGAGTTCGTGCAGGACAAGGAAGCATTCTTCAAGTTCCCTGTGTCCGGGTAGACTTGCAGATACGGCGATTGGATGATGTCCACATATTCCATCGCCTTCTCAACGGTGTTCATGAACGGCGTTTCCATCGTCTCGAACCCCAACAGAATGCCTTTTTTGCTCGCCATATCGACGGCTTTCTGCAGATTTTCGATGAAGTATTCCTTGGTCTGCTGATCACCGTCTTCATAATAGACATCGTAGCCTGCCAATTGGATGATGCGTATTCCCAAATCATCCGCCAGATCGATGGCTTTTTCCATGATCTCCAAGCTTTTTTCACGGATGAGCGGGTCATGCGAACCTAGCGGATATTTCCGATGGCCGCTGAGACACATGGAGCGGATCGGCAGTCCGACTTCATACATGGCATCCAGAAGTTCTTTCCGCTCTTGTTTGCTCCATTCGATCCGTGCCAGTTTTTCGTCGGTTTCATCGACACTCATTTCCAAAAAATCATAGCCGGCATTTTTCGCAACCGACAGCTTTTCCTTCCAGCTCAGATTGCCCGGCATCGATTTTTCATAGATTCCTAACGTGTAAGTCATGTTGCTCCTCCTTGACCTGTCCGTAGTAGGCTCCCGGACCGTGTTTTCGAAGAAAATGTTTGTCCAACAGTTCTTGCTGCATACTTTCGATCCCTGGATTCATAACACGGTTGCGCCAAGACATCATGGCAACTTCTTCCATGACGACCATATTGTGGACCGCCTCAAAGGCATCCTTCCCCCAAGCGAAAGGGCCATGGCTGTGGACCAGCACGCCCGGAACTTGATTCTCATCGATGGCTGCAAATGTTTCTACTATCACCTTGCCTGTTTCCAGTTCGTAGGATCCCGCGATTTCTTCACTCGTCATCCGGCGGGTGCAAGGGATCGTTCCGTAGAAGTAATCCCCTTGCGTAGTTCCGTAGGCCGGAATCGCTGCTCCCCCTTGCGCCAAGGTGGTTGCCCAAGGAGAGTGCGTATGAACCACGCCACCGATATCCTTGAAGTTTCTGTAGAGTTCAAGATGCGTATCCAAATCCGAAGAGGGTTTCAGGCTGCCTTCCACTACAGTTCCGTCCATATCGACGATAACGATGTCTTCAAAAGTCATATCAGCATATTCAACCCCGGATGGTTTGATTGCTATGATTTGTTTTTCACGGTCTATTTCGGAAACATTGCCCCAGGTAAATTTCACCAGCCCGTATTCAGGCAACTGCAGGTTAGCTTCCAGCACTCTTTTTTTCAATTCAGTATATGTCATGGGAGCACCGCCTATTCGCCCAAGACGATTTCGCGGACTTTTTCTTCAATCTCTTTTTCGGATAAGAGATTTTTCAACCCGATGATTTTCGTTTTGCTTTGATCCACATTTTTGAATACGTCCAAGAGTGAGTTCGAGCAAACAACCACATCGTAGCTCGGTGCCAAAGTTTTTGCTTCGGAAACCGCACAATGGTGGATTTCCAAAGGGATGTTCAATTTTTTGAAGACATTCGTAATTTTCATTTTGATGATTTGGCTTGAACCCATTCCACTTCCACATGCAGCTAGTACTTTCATAATCAATTCCTCCTATTATATATCCTGATCTTGGTTTTTCATTTAAGCTATTTCTGCGCTGAATTCAGTTTGGTTTTCAGCTTCGATTTCTTCTTTGTATTGCTCATAATCTTCTGCGATCATGAAGTAGTGTTTTTTGTTTTTGCGGTATTGCAATTGCGGTATCAACAGCATCCCGATGACAAGTGCAGCGACACCGGCATATCCGCCGTATTTCATGATGACTCCGTATCCTAACCATAAAGTATCCCAGTCGAAGTTACCATGCCAGCCGCCGAATTGGGAAAGCTGGAAGATGTAGGCAGCCAAACCGCCACCGATTACTTGAATGACACCAGAAATGAATGGGATGATCATTGCGGCTTTCATGCCGCCTTTGTGGTTTGCGTATACAGCAAAGGTTGCATTGTCAAAGAATACAGGTACGAATCCGGTGATGACCAACACAGGGCTCTTGAATACCACCAAGCCGATGATCGCCAAGAATTGTCCCAAAGCTCCGAACAGGAAGCCGAATGTGACGGCGTTTCCTGGACCGAATCCATAAGTTGCCGCACAGTCGATTGCCGGCATGGAACCAGGCAACAGTTTGTTGGAGATCCCTTGGAAGGATTCCGTCAATTCTGATACGAACATGCGGACACCCAATTGTAAAATTTGCAGATAGACTGCGAAGTACAACGATTTTTCAAGGATGTAGAATATGTAGTTACGTTCGCCTGTATAAGTAGCATCGATGGTCATCATCAGATCTTTCCCGAGGATACCCATGATGATGCCGAAGAACAGGAACATCAGAATGCTTGTAGAAACGACGCTTTCTTTGAAGATGGAAAGGAACCCTGGCAGCGTGACGTCTTCTAATTTTTTGCTGTTTTTGCTGAATTTCCCTGCAAATTTATCGGTCAACCAGACACCGAACATTTGCTGATGACCGATGGCAAAGCCGCCGCCTTCAGTCAAATCTTGCGTTGCTTCTACAGTCAGATTAGAGAAGACTGACCAATACGTTCCCAACAAAAGGCCCAACATGATGATTACGCCCGCATCCTGCAATTCAGGAAAAGCGAACAAGACAAGCCATAAAGCAGTGGAGGACTGTTGCACCATGATATGGCCGGTGATGAACACGGTCCGGACTTTGGTATATTTACGGAAAATGACTAAAACAATATTCACCATGAAAGCGATAAGTAACACGATAACCATGAGGCTGAAGGAACGTCCGGCTCCTTCAATCGCTTGTTGCGCAGCCGTTTGTCCAAAATAAGGATCGATTACGACTGCCGATAAGTTGAAACGTTCTTTTAAACCTGCCAGGATCGGACGGAAATTTCCGACTAAACCGCCAGCCGCTACATTTAAGACTAAATATCCGACGGTTGCCTTGATGAATCCGGCAAGAGCGTCATATACGGGTCTGCCCAACAACAAATAGCCGACGAATACGATAATACCAAGGAAAAAAGCAGGTTGCGTTAAGATATTAACTTGAAAGAATGTCCATACACTAATTAGTAGTTCCAAGATATTCACCCTCGATTTCCATAATTTTTTCTAAATCAGCGACAGAGTTAGCTTGAATAAAGGCATCCACAACACTTTCATCAGACAGCAACGTCACAAGGGTGGATAGGTTCGCCAGATGTTTCTCATTGTCCGTCGATGCCAGGACGAAGAAGATGCTTGCCTCGTACTCGGCTGCCGGCCCGAAGTTCACAGGCACTTTCGTACGCATGAAGCAGATAGCGGTTTCATTTACGCCCTTACCTTCTTGTGCATGCGGGATGCAGATATCCGGCGCGATGACGATGTAAGGTCCGAATTCGTTGACGTTTTCGATGATGTACTCGGGATAAGCGCTCTCGATGGCGCCTTCTTCGATAAGAGGTTGACAAGCAGCACGGATGCTGTCTTGCCAACTATCGAATCCCTCGTGGAAAGAATACCTTTGATTTTTGATGACTTCATCTAACATATGATCTCTCCTCTTAGGTGCTTGTTCTTATAGGAATGAAGTGAAAGGCAAATCATTTTCGACGCTGAACACATCGTCAAATCCGCGGTTGAAATTGAACTCCATTTTGTCTTTGTCATTCGGATAGACGAATTTGCCGCCGACTTGCCAGATGTATGGCTTGAATCCGTATTGAAGACGGTCTTTTTTGAATTTCCACAGTTCAATCAGTTCTTTAGGATCCGCCTGGAAGTTCGACCAGATGTCATAGTGGACCGGGATAACTACTTTCGCGTTCAAAGATTCTGCCATTCTCAGCATGTCCACTGAAGTGACCTTGTCGGTGATTCCGCGTGGGTTTTCGCCGAATGCCCCTAAGCAGACATCCACTTGGTGATCGTTTCCGTGTTTTGCGAAATAGTTGCAGTAATGGGAATCGCCTGCGTGATACAAGTTTCCGCCTGAAGTTTTGAACAAGTAGTTCACTGCGATCAAATCCATGTCCTGCGGCATCTTCCCTCTTAAAATTTCTCCTTCAGAAGCCGTAACCAAAGCTGTGCGGTCGAATGCTTCCAGCGCGACAATCTCGATGTCTTTGATTTTGACGCTGTCTCCCGGTTTCACGACTACGCATTTCTCTTCAGGAACTCCCCAGCCGATCCAAGTATCCACAACCGCTTGCGGTCCTACGAATTTAACCGCGTCGCTCGAGTTTTTCAGAACAGCCGCTGCTGTGTTGATGTCCAAGTGATCGGAATGGATATGCGTAACGACCAATGCATCCACGTTCTTCACTGCGAAAGGATCAATGACAAAAGGCTGTGCTCTGAGGTTAGGCTGCATATTTTGAACGCCGCTCATGCGCTGCATTTGGTGGCCGTCCTTCATCTTGCCGCTGCCGTGGGATTGTTTGCCTGTGCCGCACCACAAATCACAAAGGATATTTGTCGATTCATGTGATTTCAACCAAATGCCTGTACAGCCTAGCCACCACATTGCGAATGTATTTTCTGCAACCACTGTGTCTTCGATTTCTTCATTAAGCCAAGTGCCCCATTCAGGAAAGGTACTCAATACCCAAGATTCTTTTGTAATCTCATTAACATTAGCCATTCGTCATTCTCCTTCTGCGTAATCGTTATGATCACTTTTTCTTATTTTATGTACACCGATCTTAAAACGTTCATACAATGAACATTTCTTTCGATGAAGTAATCATACAATAAAACGCTTTCAGTCGCAATAGGTCCTAAACAAACAATCTTTAGCTTATTTTTATGATCGTTTCATAGGTTATGAACGATTCGTACATCAGGATTCTTCTTTATGATCGCTTCCATAAAGGCGTGTATGCCGATTCCAATAAAAAAGCGACAAAACACTGACGAGGATCCCCGTCGTATTTTGTCGCTGTATTTGTATTCTATTATATTCACTCTTCGATGCTGATTTCGTTCTCACCGTTGACGTTGACTTCGGTAACATACAGTACCTTGACGCCCTTAGCTTCGATCTTCTGGATCTCCTCTTTATCCGCAGAGCGGTCAGTGACCAGATGTGTGATGAGGCTGATGCTGGCGGTGGAAAAATTTTGTTCCCGTCCCACTTTGCTGCCTTCCGCCACTACGATGCGCGGCCCGTTCGTCCGCTCCAAAATCAATCTGTTGACTGCCGTTTCCGGCAAGGCATAGGTCGTGATCCCTTTTTCGTTGATGCCACCCACACCCAGAAAACAGATATTTGCCGTCACCTTTGAGAAGGTGTACAAGGCGAAATCCCCAACGAGTGATTTTTTCTTTTCGTATATTTCTCCGCCCGACAGCACGATTTCCGCTTTCGAGGACGGATTTCTGAAGATTGCCCGGCCGTTGTTCGTTATGATGGTGACATTCCGGTCCGACAGATAGTTGAGCAAGAGGAATGCGGTCGATCCCGAATTGATGAAGATCATATCATGATCATGGACCAAGGTGGCAGCCAACTTAGCGATTTCCTGTTTTTTTGAACGATGTGGCTTGACTGCCGGGTACTCTTCTTTTTGAAAAGATCCCTCCAGCAAACGTGCGCCTCCATAAAAGCGTTCGATCAGATGCTGATCGTCAAAACTCTGCAGATCACGTCTGACGGTGATTTCCGAGACATCCAGTTCCTTCGCCAAATCTTCCACTAACACTACTTTCTTTTCTTGAAGAGCCTTCAAGATGTGCTGCCTTCTCTTGTATACGATCCCTTGACTTGACTTCATACTTTCACCCCAATCCTTTTCTTACATTGTACTCGAAACAATCGGAAAATCAAAATAAAAATCACCAAACGGACATAAAACGCTCATTTTTCACCTTGAAACTGCATCATCCGGTATTCATGGTTGATACTGAAGTTGTTGATCATCATGTTGATTGTGAACATCCCCATGATAATCTGGTCAACGATAACGGGAATATCCTTCAGGTGGAGCTGTGTGTTGTAAAGGACAACGAGCAGCAGCATGAACAGGAAGGTGGCGGTTATGATCATGATGAAGTAGCGTTCGAACAGGGCATCCAGTTTCCTCCTGAAAAGTCTGCTGAGGATAAACGAAAATACCGCTGTAATAGCTACCGCAAGATACAAATTTCGGGGTAGCGTTGACAAGATAGTCTCGTCAGTATACAGAGCCGGAATCGTTCTTATCACAAACATCGTTGCGATAAGGGAAGAGCCGTAATAGATCGTTTTCCCCAGACTGATGACCTGCTCCGGCAGTTGATAAAGGATGAATATGAAAACAAGGCTCAGGAACATTTGCATGATCGCGATCGAGAAGATGATGCTGGCTATCACCATATGAAAGCTCACCATCCGTATTCGGTCTTGATCAAGCGCCTCCGCTTCCATCCCGCTGATGTTCGAAAACAAAAAGGCTGTGAGCACCAGCCCAAAAAATCCGACAAAAAGGATGCTGATGACCTCGGATGCGTCCCTTTTCTCGTCCTCAAGAAGCAAGAAAATGCCGCTGAACACAAACCCGGCAAGTATCCCGGCAAAATTCGCATAGTTGCCGCTCATTGTGGCCCAATCGACTTGCATATCGCATCCCCCATCCGTTCAGAAAAAGCATTCCAGCGCGTCAGCAACGAATTTCTCTACAGTTCCATTATATCAGCACAAGGCTTTTGTTATGTTTTGACATTCAGTGATGAAGGTAAAGTTTTTCAGCAGTTTCCTTAAAAATCAGCTGGCTCTCTTTTTCTGTAAAATTGGATTCAATCAACTCAATATCCGAACGCAAAATAGGCCTTCTTGCCCGCGTTCCTGGAAGGTCGGTCCCAAAGATGACACTTCCCGGATTGATTGCAAGCATTTCTTTCATGACAGGAATAGGGTCCATATTGATTCTGCCAAAGCCGGTTGCCTTAAAAATTGTCCCGGTCTCGACCAGTAATCGAATTTTATCGCTTTCAACCTGGTTCATTCCTAGATGATCGATTACGAGCTTGGGAATTCTGCTTAGGAATGGGTAAAGGTCTTCAATATTTCTGGCATCCATATAAATTTCTGTATGCCAGCCAAAGTTCTCGAAAACCCGCTTCGAAAGCACCAACATTTCATCGAAGTTTTGACCCGCCATTCCTCTAAAGAGATTAAAGCGAACAGCACGCACTCTTTGTTCATTTAGATAATCCAGTTCCATGTCAGAAATGACTGCTGGGACTTGTGCAACGCCTACAAAGCTGTCTGGGATATTCTTCAGTGTCTCAATCAGATAGCTTTGATCATAGCCTTGGAAAGATCCGGAAACAATGGCGCCGCCTACGCAGTTGATGTCTAACGAAGTCAGGCTGGCTTCATAATCAGAAAAACGATAAGGATCCGGCAAAAAGCCTTCATTTGCAAATAATGGGAATCTAGGATCGATAATATGAAAATGCGCATCAAATATATCCATATATTTTTTTAGCCTCCTCTTTTGGTCGGCGCTAGCATTTAGTCAGTGCGTCCCCAACTTAATAGTATCCAATTCTTTAACCAGAATCAAATCACAAGATAGCTTTGAATTGCAAAAAAAGTTCTTTCCAAATCCTGCCGGAAAGAACTTTTTCCAAAATTTTACCGATTCAGCTGATGACGCTCGTCGGTTGATCCTCAAGGTAGTTGACCAGATTTTCCAAGGCAATCTCGATGGCACGCAAGTTGGTTTCCTGCGAACCCCATGCGATATGTTGGGTGATCTTGACGTTATCCAACTGGAACAGTTCGATATTTTTTGTGGGCGGTTCTTCCGAGAGGACATCCAAGCCGGCCGCATAGATTTTTCCTGATTTCAACGCTTCGGTCAACGCCAACTCGTCGATGATCTCTCCGCGGGCCGTGTTCAAAAGGATCACACCATGCTTCATCTGATCGATAGCCGCAGAATCGATCAAATGATAGGTTTGGCTTGTCAAAGGCGTGTTGATCGATATGATGTCCGACTCCTCCAACAACTGTTCCAGGGAAACTTGCTCAATGAACTGATACGCCAGACCTTCTTTATAAGTGCGGCTGTAGCCGAGGACATGCATCCCCAAAGCATCGGACTTGCGGGCCAACTGGAAGCCGATGTTCCCCAATCCGATAATGCCGATCGTTTTGCCGCTGATTTCCAGTTGCCTTGTGGCGGGAATGAACCAACTGCCGGGCTGCGGATCCGTCCAATCTGTATTTTTAACGATGTCGCTGTTCGTTTGAACATTTTTGCAGATATCGAACAATAGCCCTAACGTGAATTCGGCTATCGCTTCCGCACCATAGATGGTATTCGTCACGGTCACACCATACTTCTGCGTCAAAGCCTTATCCATCTCGGCATAGCCGTGGGACAACGTAGCCAAGTAGCGGATATTTGGATGGCGGACGAATAATTCCTCATTGAAATTCTCTTCGGTGATGAAAAAGCCGATGACGATTTCGGCATCGCCGATGGCCTGGTCATACGACTCGAAGGAAGAATCATGGACGATTTCGACCCGATAGCTGGTTATCTCCGGTATATCGGTTATCCCTTCCCACGCATTCAAAAGATTTTGGAAATTATAATTCGAAGAATCCGGACGCCAGTTTTGAAGTATGACTGCCTTCATTTGTTTTCCTCCTTTATTGATAAAGTTCCACACTTGAATAACTTTTTGTGAAAACTTCTAACATTAAATTTGCTATAAATGAATATTAGAGCAGTTTTTCCAGAAATTCAAACTTCTCCTATCCTTTTGAGTAAGGAAACCTCACACATGTTAATCACCTTTGTCTTCGATTGAATGTTCATGTCAGATTTACTCACGCTTATGTACGCGACAAAAGAGGCCACCTCGGTTTAATCAGATGGCCTCTTCTTTTCAATTAAACACCCTGCAAATCATCTATAATCAGTAAAAATTTTGTGCTTCCAAACTATCCGAGCATTCAGGCAAAAGACGCATTCATCCGTTCCAACGCTTGTTCGCTGACAAAATTGGAAAGGATCGGCAACTCCTTAAATGTCTCCAACGGCACATCCAGATACTGCAAGGCGATATCGTTGTTGCGCATCATCGGCAACTGTTCGAAGATCACTTTTCGGGCCGGTGTGTACTCCAGCAACTCGCGGAAAGACAACTCGGTTGTGACTTCAGGGCGATAGTTCCGGGTCGGCATGTACGTGACGCGGTATTCACCTGCTATGACAGTTACTGTTACCCCATCCTCAGCAGCGATCGCAGCTTCGAGCCACTTCGTTTTCTGCGCTTCTGCAAGCGACAGATCCGGCAGGGTGATGGTTGCGGTCGTCCCGAAAGGCACGCGGAATACGAAATCCAATTGTCCGTCCGCCAATAGTTCCCACGCGCTTTCGATACGGCCGGAAACGGAGTGGTAATAGCCTTCCGCTTTGCCCAACTGCGCACTTGGTTGCGGCGTCAGGAAGAAATGTTTGTATCCTGGCTGCTCGCTGTCTGCCTGGATGCCCAGGACGCAACGGTACAACCACTCCACAATCGATCCATAAGCATAGTGGTTCAATGAGTTCATATCCGTTCCGGAGATTTTCCCGTCCGGTAGAATCGAGTTCCAGCGTTCCCAGATGGTGGTCGCACCCATTTTAACCGCGAACAACCAGCTCGGATAGTCCTCATTCAGCAACAAACCATACGCCAATTCGTTCATCCCGTTCTTGCTCAAAGCTTCCGCAAAATACGGCGTCCCGACGAACCCGGTCTGCAGGTGTACACCGCTGGATATGACTTTATCATAGAAGTCTTTCGTCATCCGCTCTTTGAACGTCTCCGGGCAGAGATCGAAGTAGTGGAACAGGATGTAGGCAGTCTGGGTCGTTACCGCCAAGCGTCCCGTGGTGGTCAAGTATTCGTTTTGGATGGCTTTTTTCACTTCCCCAGCCAATTTGGTGTACGCCAACGCATCATGCGCATTTCCCAAAACCTCAGCGGCCCGCGCCAGCAAGGAAACCGAATGATAGTAGTACACGGATGCAACCAGCGACGTATCAGTGCCCCCCATCGGCGAGTGCGGATTGTCCCCGTCCAACGCCAACCAGTCGCCGAACTGGAAGCCGGTCGTCCAAAGGCGTTTGCCTCCGGATTTCATATCTTCGCGAACGATATAGTCCACCCAATCCTTCATGGTTTGATATTGTTCCTTCAGCAAGGAACGATCCCCGTACTGCTCATAGAGTACCCATGGAATGACCGTCGCCGCATCCGACCAGGCCGCGGCTCCGGCACCGGTCACAAAACCGGCATCATCTTTCGGTTTGATCTGCGGAACCACAAATGGAACGGATCCATTGAGCGCTTTTTGCTCTAGACGCAGATCGTGCATGAATTTTTTGTAGAAAGCCGGTGTATGCATATTATAGCTGGCTGTGCGGGCAAAAATCTGCGCATCGCCTGTCCAGCCCATGCGCTCATCCCGTTGCGGGCAATCCGTCGGCACATCCAGGAAATTGCCTTTTTGCCCCCAAAGCGCATTCTTCAGCAATTGGTTCACATCCGGATTGGCTGTGATCATGCCGCTCGTCTCTTCCAGTTCGCTCTGCAATACATACCCCTTGAAGCCGAAATCCTGGTTCAAAAGATCAACACCGGTTATTTTGGCGTAGCGGAAGCCGTAGAAAGTGAAGTACGGACGCACTTCTGCAGTCTTTCCGTTGCTGATGTAGGTGAATTTCGCTTCCGCCGTGCGCAGATTATCGCGGTAGAAGTTGTCTTCCTGCAGCACTTCGCCGACTTCATAGGTGATGATTGTTCCTTTTGGCACATCCGAGGTGAAGGTGACCCATCCGGTCATGTTCTGTTTGAAGTCCAGTACCTGTTCCCCTGCCGGCGTCAGGATCAATTCCGGAACGAAGGCATCCACGATTTTGACAGGAACACTCAATCGCGCTTGAAGTTTTTCCCTGTTTGCGTCGCTCAGTTGCATCGCTTCCCAACGGGCGTCTGCTTCTGCTTCACTGTATTCATTCCATCCATCGATTTCAAGGTTCGCGTCATAGAATTCCCCGTCGTAGATGCTGCTGGAGACAAGTGGTCCCTCCGCGACTTCCCACGAATCATCGCTGGCGATGATTTCTTCCGTTCCATCCTCATAGGTGACGATGCATTCCGCAATCAGACGGAACTGGTCCCCGTACAAGTCTTCGTATCCGCCGTCGAAACCGAAGCGGCCTTTGTACCATCCGTCCCCCAGCATGAAGCCGATGGCGTTGCCGTCCGCTTTAAGGGCAGCAGTCACATTGTACGTCTGGTATTGCTGCCAAAAATCATAGGAATGGAAACCGGGAGCCAAATATTCGTCGCCGATTTTTTCTCCGTTCAGGTACAGTTCATAAATGCCCAATCCTGTCGCATAAACGCGCGCCTTGCGGATCGGTTTTGAAGACAAAGTGAACTGTTTCCGCACAAGCGGCATCCGTTCCAACTGACGGGCAGGTTCGATCCATTTCCCGGTCCATTGTTCCTCTTCCTTCGCCGTCTCGAAGAACTGGACTGCAGAAGAATGTTCAGCTCCGCCAGCGTTCTTCACGGTCACTTTCCAGAAGTAGCGTGTGCGCGGCAGAAGATTGATTTTCGGTTGATAGCACAGCGGATCCAAATCGCTATGCATCCCGCTGTCGTGGATGACTTCTTCAAAGTTCTCATCCAGCGCGATGAGGACACGGGTCCCCTGCAGTTCTTCCTCAAACGGTGCGTCAATTATCCACGATAATGTCACTGTGTCCATCAAAAAGCCGATGGGATTCAGGATGTGATTGGTTTTCAGATTATATATATTCATTGTGTGTGCTCCTGTCTTAAAAAATAGGCTGCCTATGATACGGCAGCCTGTAACATTATCCGTTCACTCGTTTCGCTTTCAAGTCTTCCGCAATTTCAGGAAGTTTTTTGTCCAAGTCATAGAACAGGATCAACAAAATGCAGATTGCTGTGAACGCGATCGGTATGTATGCGAAGATCGCCTTGATTGCGAATAAAGCTTCCGCGGATTGCATTGCCCCTTGTGACACATAGCCGCCAAGTCCCAGAACGACACCCAGAATCAGACCGCCCACTCCGGAGCCGACTTTTTCGGCAAACGTTCCTGCCGAGAAAATCAAGCCTTCACTGCGGATGCCCGTTTTCCATTCGCCGTAATCGGCAACGTCACCCAGCATGGCGAAGCCTGCAACAGCTCCCGGCGCGATGCCGAGTCCGCGGATAATCAAACCAACCATGATCATCGTAAAGTTTTCCGGGAACGCCGCGATGATCAGTAAGCCAACCATCATCACGATGCCTCCGGCCAAAGTGATCGTCTTTTTGCTGAATTTGCTCAGCAGTATCGGCATGAATACTGCCCCTATCGCAATCGGCATGAAGGACAGAATTCCGATCACCGCCACCTTCGCAGGATCCCCCAAAATCCATTGGGCATAGAAAATGTTGATGCCTTGCAAACCGGAACTGATGAAACTGATCAGCATATACAAGATCATGATTATCCAGTATTTATTCTGCAACAACGCCTGGATGTTTGTTTTCAACGGCACCTTTTCGAAAGCTACAGTAGACTCGATGACGCGTTCCTTCGAATTTTTGAACAGGATCAGCAACAGCACTGTCGAGATCACACCGAAAACAGCTGCCATCCACGTCCAAGCCTGCTTATCACCACCAAAGAAGTTGACGACCGGAAGAACTACTGCAGTCACTCCCATCGCCCCCACAAATCCAGCCAGGGTCCGGGATGTCGATAGGTTGCCGCGATCGACAGGGTTCGAGGTCGTAGTACCGATCATTGCGTTATAGGGAACCATCGTCGCCGTGTAGACACCGGCCAAAGCAATCACATAAGTAACAAAAGCATAGATGGCTTTACCAGTCGATCCCAGGAAATCCGGAGAAGTGAATAAGAGTATCATTGCAAACGCATAAGGGATCGCCATCCATAAAATCCAAGGCCTGGCTTTTCCGTGTTTCGAACGCGTCTTGTCGACGATCGCACCCATCGCCAAATCAGAAGCGCCATCAAAAATTCGCGCCCACAAGAGGATGTTCCCGACGATGACTGCGCTCAGGCCGACCACATCGGTATAGTAATAAGTGATGAAGGAACTGGCCGTCGTAAGCATCAGATTGGCCGCCAGATTCCCAAAACCGAACGTCAGCTTCTCGCTCAGCGGCAGCTTATTTTCATCTGCTTGGTCCAAAATTCTTGTTTCAGTTGCCATAATTATTCTCTCCTTTGTTCTGCTTTGTTTACACTCTTATTAAACCGCTTTCTGCAAAGGCTTACAATGTCGCATGAACAGAACAAAGTGGTCAAACTACAGGTCCCGGTGCAACGCTTCCTCGCGGACCTGCCCCGGCGTCTTGCCGTGCGTTTTTTTGAAGGACCGGAAGAAATAGCTCGTGTCCAGGTAGCCGATTTCCTCGGATATTTCCTCCATCGAATAATTTGAAAAGACCAGCAGATGATGTGCGTGCAGCATGCGTTGGCGCTGCAGCAATTGCTTGAAAGTGTCCCCCGTCTCTTTTTTGATTAGATTCCCCAGATAATTTTTGTTGAATCCCAATTGTTGCGCCAGCATTTCCAAAGAAAGCGTGCGATAATCCTTTTCGATGATCGCCAGTGCTTCCGTTACAACCTGATTCTGGTGGCGTTGCTGCCCTTTTGTCTCTTCTTCGAACGTGCGCGCCAGTTCCATGAACAGCAACGGAAGATAGAGGTGGATCACTTCTATCTTCGGTTCAGCTCCGCCGTAGTATTCCTCCAGGATGTAATGCATGAAGGTTTGGACTTTTGTATTTTCTCCCGTCCGGAAGACCAAAAACTGATCCTCTTCATGGGTGCGTTGGCTTGCCAACACCAGAAACTCAGTCAATACACCGCGTTTACGCACGAGTTGCTGAAGGATTTTTGTATTGATCGTCTCCACTTTCAACAGGACATTGATGAGGATGTCGTTTTCTCCCAACGCTTGGAAGGAGTGCGAACTGCCCCGATCCAGCATGATGATGTCCCCTTCGTTGAGGACGATTTTTTCACCGCTGACTTCCTGGGTGCAAGATCCGGAATACATATAGTTCAATTCCAAGAACTGATGGTGGTGCAAGGGCATATCGGAATAGCGATTATGCTTACGGATATTGACGTCGCCTTTTTTGAAGAACATTTCCTCACTCAGAAGGAAATCGCCATTCAAGCGGAACTTACTCCCACTCAAAATCAGTTCGTCGAGGATATCCGGATCGGTCACATTGAACCCGGACTTCCGCTGCTCTTTTTCGACTTTGGTTTCTTCCCTTAAAAAACGGTCCAGTTCAAACATTTTGTCGCTCCTCTCTAATATTATCTCACCCACCATTATACAGAAAAACCCAACCGGACTCATCTGGTTGGGCGCTAAAAAATCTATCTGCGGGCATCCATCAGCCCGCAATAAGGATCGATCGGACTCACACCCTTGAAATCGCTCTTGCCCAGAAGCTTGGCTACGAGCGCTTCGATGACCACCTGGTGATTGTCGTAGGCATTGATGTAGGTCTTCACCATCGGCACATCCATCAGATGGTAGGGATTGGCCAGGCTAGCGAATATGGTCGGTACTTCATCGACAAACCACGGGATATTGTTTCCCAGACCGAAGAAGGTGTACCAGTTGATTCTTGTCGTTGTGGCGTTGCTGCGGTTTTCGACATTGGCCAGATAGAGGACAGCATCATATTTTGAACGGAACTGGGAAACGGTCTCGAATCCGGTCGTGAAATCTTCCGGCTGATAAAGCGTCACAATGAAGCCTTCTTTTTCCAAAAGTGGCAGCACTTTTAAAAAGATCTGGCGGTTCGACTCTTCATATGGACCGATCAGTTGCAGCAACAGACGCGGTGTCGCTTCTGGGCGCAATGGCAGGTTGCCGGCTGTATCCTTAACTAGGGTGATGCCTTTGTCGGCGGATTCTGTAGCCCACTGGACGTGTTGTTCCGCTTGCAGGACAGCCAGTTCCTCTTTTTCCGGAACCAACCTTGCTTCCGCTTGTTTTTCTGGCAAGCGCAAGGCTGCCTTCATCGCCAGAATGCGGGTGACGGCTTCATCGATGCGTTCTGATGTCAGGATGCCGTTCGCAATCCCTTCCTTCATGAAACGGATATCCTCCTCCAAGTCTTTGTTGAATAAGAAGATATCGCACCCGGCAGCAATCGCCGTCGGGACGGCCAAACTCCGCTCCATCGCCGCGCAAAATCCGACCATCGGCGTCGCATCGCTTGTGATGACGCCGTTGAATCCTAGTTCCTTGCGCAATAGTTCCTGCATAATGGCTGGAGATAAGGTAGCCGGCAGAAAAGCATCTTCTTCTGATTTCTGTACAGCAGGCAAGGCGATATGGCCGATCATAACCGAAAGCGCACCTGCTTCAATCAGGCCCGAGTAGACTTTCCCGTATGTATTTCGCCATTCCTTAAGCGGCAAAGAGTTGACAGTAGTCACCAGATGCTGATCGCGGAAGTCGATGCCGTCACCGGGGAAGTGCTTGATTGAAGCCGCCACCCCGTTTTTCTGCACGCCTTCAACGAATCCTTGCGCATAGTTCAGGACGGTATCGGGATCGCTGCCGTACGTGCGTATATTCGTGATCGGGTTGTGGAAATTGTAATCGATGTCCACGACCGGCGCGAAGGCCCAGTTCACGCCCACCGCCGAACCTTCCTTGGCGCAGACTTCACCGAGATGGTGCCCAAATTCGGCATCCTGACCAGCCGCCAACAACATCGGATTGCCGATGCGCGTACCGTCAACGGCGCTTCCTGTACCCCCCGCTTCCAAGTTGGCTGCAATCAGCAAAGGAATCTTGGCCTGTTGTTGCAGATAGCGGTGCGCTTCCTGCACTTCTTCGCCTTTTCCAGGACGGAACAGCAAGCCGCCGATTTTTTTGTTCACAGCCAAGTCAAACAGCGCCTTTTCATCCGTGAACATGCCGATTGGGCAGAACAGCTGCCCCACTTTTTCATCCAACGTCAAGCTTGCCAACGTCCGGTTTACCCATGCTATTTGTTCATCCTTCAGATAAAAAGGATTCCCCTTCAAATCGATCATCCTTCAACACGCTCCTTCATCGTCACTTCGCGCACAATTTCTTTCAGGTTTAATTCTTTTGTAGCCGTCACTTCAATGTCGGGGAGCCACTCGCCAAAAGCTGGGATGCCGATGGCGACGGCAGGCATACCGGACCGTTTGATCCCTTCGATGCCCGCCAACGAATCTTCGAAGCCGATGCATGCGTGTGTTTCCAGACTCAAAGCCTGAGCCGCCCTTTCAAAGATCTCCGGATGCGGCTTGTTGTAGGTCAAAGCTTCCGGGTCGAAGATGGCATCGAAGGCAGCCGAGAGACCCAGCCTTTCCAGAATGAGCGGCGCATTTTTGCTGGCGGAGGCGATCGCCATGCGGTAGCCTATGCTTTTGGCCTCTTCCAGAAGTTCCGGAATCCCGGGCAGGATGTCCGCTGCTGTGATTTCCGCAATCAACTCCAGATAATGCGCATTTTTTTCTTCCAACAGCTGTTCTTTTTCTTCCCCATCAAGGAGAAGGGTCGGATCCTCGGCCAATATCAGTTCCAAGGATTCCGTTCTGCTGATGCCTTTGAGGCGCTCGTTCCATTCGCGGTCGATCGCGATCCCCAATCGATCCGCTATCCCTTTCCATGCCAGATAATGCCGTTCCGCTGTATCGGTGATGACACCGTCCAAATCAAATACCAATCCTTTTATTTCGCTCATTTGTCTGCTCCATTCGAAGAATCCTAGTTTACACCTTCATCCTACCGAATCAGAGCATCCCGAACAATGGCAGAACCAAAGCGGCTACTGTCCAAATCACAGGTCGTTCTTGTTTGACTGAAAGTTTTCGAATAATCCAATCAAAAAAGCCATGAAATTTCTCATAGCTTTTTGTTTCGGTGCATTTTTTTCCTTATATGATTTGGTGTCTCTCCGTACTCATTCTTGAATATCTTGAAGAAATAACTCGGGCTGGTGATGCCAAGCTCTGCAACGATTTTTTCGATAGGTTTGTCGGTCCCGATCAGCAGATCGTAGGACTTTTGCAGTCTTCGTTTCGTGACCCACTCTTTGAAGGTCAGACCCGTTTCTTGCTTCAGCAGATTGCTGAGGTAATTTTTGTTGAAATTCAACTTTTTCCCCAGGCCTTCCAGCGTGATGCTGGCATATTCACTGTCGATGATCTCCAGGGCATCGATCACCTTCTTGTTGAAAGGGAGTTCCCCGGCTTCGCTTGACATGATATCCTCCAGTTCAGCCAGGATAACCAATAACCAAAGCTCCACTTTCTCGAATTTAGGCGTTTCCCCTCCAAAATAATCGGTAAGCAAATAGGACAGGCAATTGCTGATCCGCTGATTATCGGCCGTGCTGAAATGCAGATAGGGCCGGTGACGGCTATTTTTTTTGCCTACTGTCAACAAAAAATCAGTGATCAAACTGTGCCGCTGGGCCATCCTTTGGAGTACCTTCGTGTTGATGGCGTCCGATTTGATCAAGATGTTGATCAGGATGTCCTGTTCACCGAGTTTATCGATGGAATGGCCGGTTCCCGGATCGATCATCAGCAAATCGCCCTGCTTCATCTGGATTTTTTCCTGACCGATCCACTGGGTGCATTGCCCTTGCAGAAGGTAATTCAGCTCGAGAAATGCATGCGAATGGGTGGGCATGGCAAAATAGCGGGCATGCCGGTTCATGAAGATTTGATGGTCCACAAAAAAATCCTCATCAGACAAATGGAAATCAAGCAGATAGCCGGCTGTTGCCGCTTGATTTTGGAATTTAGCGGTTATTTGTTCCGCCGTCATGGTTTTCATTTCAACTTCAAGCGGTGTTTCTTCCAGCAAGTTTTCCAGAACATCTTGTGCTGCGGACATTTTTTTCACTCCTCTGTTCTTCATGCCCATTTTATCAACTCCCTCCAAAAAAGCAAAGGCTTTTGGGCCTTTGCTTTTTGTGTCAGATGCGATTTGATTTTTTCATTATACCTTCGGCCTCGGCTACCATCTCTGCAGTTATGCCAGTGTAAAATAATTTTGAAAGTTGCTTCAATGAGAGGTTCTGCTGTTCTTCATCGGCAAATGCCATGAAGCCTCTGATGCGTTCATGGATGCCCAAAATTTCTTCGAACAGCTCCTTGTTCTCGTTCTTGATGGTCGAAAGGCGTGTATCCGAATCATAAAGCACGCTCAGATCCTTTGTCGGTTGGTAAGTGTACTCGTAAATGCCTGACGCCACTTTGATCGGTTCCTGATCGGAGTATGGCAACACGATTTCAGCCTGCGCGCCAAAAGGCACTTCGAAATAGCAGCTCAGTTCGCCATTTTTAAGTATCTTCCATTCGCTGACGAATCTGCCGGCAGCTGACTGATAGCTTCCGCGGGCATATCCCAATTTTACATTTGGATTGGGCGCTAATCTTGCGGTACGGAAACCGGCTTCCAACGGTTGGATGCCCACCACGTATTTATAGACAAACTCGATGACAGATCCGTAACTGTAGTGGTTCAGGGAATTCATGCCTGCAGGATTCATGGTGCCATCAGGCATTACGCTGTTCCAGCGCTCCCAGATTGTCGTCGCGCCAAGATTCACCGCATACAACCAGCCCGGAAAGCCTTCATTGAGCAGGAACTCATAGGCCAGATCGACCATGCCATTCTCCGACAGCACTTGGCAAAAAATCGGAGTCCCCACGAAACCGGATTTGATTTTATACAGATCTTTTTTCAACCGGGTTTTCAGCTGCTCAATGACCACTCCGCGCTCACGGAATAGTTTGAACTTCAAAGCAATGATGTACCCCGATTGGGTGTCGATGGACAAGCGTCCGGATGGGGTCACATACTCGAACAAGATCCGCTCCCGGACTTGTTCGCTGAGGCCGCGATAATAAGCCGCGTCAGACTCATTCCCAATCAAAGCTGCGACGTCCGCGACGATGCACAGACTTTCATAATAATAAGCTGAAGCAATAAACGTATCGTCAGTGCTTCCTTTGAATGATGAAGGAGTCGCACCATCCAAAGCCAGCCAATCCCCGAACTGGAATCCACCGGCATTGAGCTCCGTTTTCGAACCATGCGCTTTTTCGATTTTAGAACCGGTCCAATCCACCCAGTCTTTCATCAGCGGGTAGTACTGCCCGACTTCTTCCTTGTTCCCATAGGCAGTCCATAAAGCTTTAGGAATGAACGTCGCTGCATCTCCCCAGACAGCTGCGCCACCTTGAGTAGCCATCGCCGGCATATAATTTGGGATGCTTCCCGACAGCTTTTCCTGTTCCGTACGCATATCGATCAGATATTTACGGTAAAAAGCGCGCGTGTCCATATGATAACTTGCTGTCGGGGCAAATACTTGCGCGTCCCCGGTCCAGCCCAAACGCTCAGCCCTTTGCGGACAATCGGTCGGCATATCGAGGAAGTTTGATTTGAGCCCCCAAAGCGAGTTTGAATACAGTTGATTCACTTTAGCATTGCCCGTTTCGATGATGCCTGTTCGCGTCATATCGGAATAGATGGCCAACCCGCGCACGGCTATTTGCTTGTCTGCCGGCCAGCCCGTCACACGCGCATATCGGAAGCCAAAGTAAGTGAAATGCGGGTGAACCGTTTCGGCTGTTCCATTGGAAATGTAACGGAAGCCTGCTGTGGCAGTGCCGTAATTCTCATTATAAAAATTGCCTTGCTGCAGTATTTCCCCGAATTCAAAGTGCACCTCGGTCCCTTCCGGAAAATCGGCATCAAACGCTAGCCAGCCGGCAAAGTTCTGCCCGAAATCAAGGACCGTCTCGCCATTCGGGGTCTTGATGACTTCCTTCAAAGGCACTACTTCATGAATGCTCAACCCCGGGCTTACGCGGTCCTTCAATTTTTCTTTTGGAATGCCGACGATCGCCACCTCATCACTGCGCCCCGCTTTATCAAGTGTCCGGTCGATCGTTTCGCCATCATAGATACCGCTGTTCGTGATATCGCTCAACGTCGCTTTCCAGCTGAGATCCGTCGCGATCCGCTCTTCCGTCCCGTTTTCGTAACTCACAACCAGTTCAGCGATTGCCGCAAATTTGTCCCCGAAATAAGCATTCTCGCCGCTTAGGCCGAATCTCCCTTTGTACCAGCCGTTTCCCAACATGATCGCCAGCTGATTGCTTTGCTCCAAGGCTTCTGTTACGTCATACGTTTGGATTTGGATGAAAGCTTCGTAGTTGTTGACGAACGGCGCCAGCACATCATTTCCGATCTTCTTTCCGTTCAGGCTTGCTTCGTAAAGCCCAACCCCACTGATATACAGGCGGGCTTCCTTCACTTGATGGCTCAGCTCGAAATCCTTGAACAGAATCGGATGGATTTCTTCCTGCACCTTCGGCCCGATCCACTCAGCGTCCCAGGCTTCATCCATTTTTCCTGTCTCAAAAAAGCTTGTCGATTCAGCCAATTCACCATCTTCAGCAGTTACACGAATCTGCACATAATAGCGTGTTCTGGGCTTCAACCGAAGCGTCAACGTTTCCCCTGAACTGTCCAAATCACCATTTTTCTCAAGCACAATATCCTTGAATTCGTGATCGGCAGCTACCTGGAGACTTGCCTCTTTTTGCATTTTCCCTAACCCGTTGTCGATCGCCCAACTGACAATCAATGGCTCAAAATGATACCCGATAGGTTCCACAATGCCATTAAATTTTATATCCATGATTTCCATGCGTTTCCCCGCCTTGTTTTTTAGTATACGCTTACTATAATCAAAATAAATCTGTAAAACTACATCAAAAACATATACAAAAATGCTCTAAATGCATATTATGTATTTATTCAAAATTTGGAGGTGCCTTGATCTGTAAACTCAGTCTGTACTACTCCCGCCATTTGGCTTATACTTTGGTTGAATGATGACAGATAATGGAGGGATTTAAATGAAAATTGCCGTTTCCAGCGACCATGCCGGCTTCGCATTGAAAGAAGAAGTCAAAGCTTTACTCGAAAAGGAAGGCCATGAAGTGCTCGACTTCGGACCTTACAACGAAGAACCTTGTGACCTGTCCGATTTTGTTTACCCTGCCTCCCTGGCTGTGGCGGAAGGAAAAGCCGACCGCGGCATCTTTGTGGATGGCGTCGGTTACGGCAGCGCCATGATCGCCAACAAAATCTACGGCGTCTATGCAGCGGTCTGCCAGGATCCTTTCTGCGCGAAACTGGCGCGTTCCCACTCCGACACGAATGTCCTCTGCCTTGGCGGAAAGATCATTGGTTCGGCGCTGGCACTTGAAATCGTGACGGCTTGGATGACGACCGATTACCTCAGCGATATCGAAAAATACACGAACCGCGTTGACAAAGTGAAAAAGATTGCCGAAAAGCATCTGAAAAGATTGGATGAAATCCAGGACTAGTCATTGACGAGTTGAATTCCCGCTGTTCAAAGAAAAAATGTTTGATTAAAAATAGACCGCACCGAAATGGAGTTCATTCTCCATTTCAGTGCGGTCTTATTGATTATTCTCATATCCGTCAACAACAGCCTTAATATTGCGCGGCCAACACTTCTTCCATCGATTCGACGATCAATCTGTGGTCCTCCAGATGTTCCAATCCGGAAACGCAGATGACACCTGTGACTTGTCCATCTTCGATGATCGGAAAGCCGCCGCCGCAGATGGCGTATTCTTCGCTTCTCTCCCACTCTTTGTATTCAGGTACTTCATCCATAAAAAGGAAGGTATAGAGCGAACTGTGCCCGCTATCCAATACAGTCTTTTCCTTCCGGTTCAACCAAGGGCTCTCTTTTCTGCCGTCCATCAAGTAATGCAGGATCAATAAGTCATTGTGTACGATTCTTATGCCTACAGACTTTGGTGCTTGGTCCTTGACCTTGTTTATGACGCGCAGCGCGATTTCCAAACCCATTTCATGCGTAAAGGCTTCAAATTGCAGTGTCTTTTCCTGTTCCAATACCTCGACTTTGTCCATTATGCATTTACCTTTCCATAAAAAACTGCCGGAAGAACCCCGGCAGTTTCCTTTTTTTATTTAATTTTTTATCATCCTAAAACGATCCCGGCTCCTGCTAGCGCTTCTTCGGCGATTTCCATCACGACTTGGCTTTGTTCAAGCATATCCTTGGCTTTCGCAAGATCCATTTCGTCGATCATCCGCGCAAATTCGCGGAATTCCTCATACATCCGGTGCGGGTGGACTTTCTTGTCCATCGATTGACTCCCCTGCCCGTTCATGTTTACATCAAAGGAGTTGCAGAGATTCGGCGGGCCATTCAGCACAACGGACCCTTTATCGCCCTGAATCATGGATCTTATCGGTGCAGCTGAATCCTTCGCCCCGATGCAGACCACTTTGCAGCCTGGGTAATCCAACAGCAGAATTCCGGATGTATCGATCCCTCGCTCGACATTCGCAAGGTACTTCACCGAGTCAGGTTTACCCAGAATCCCGACGACAAAATGGATATTGTAGATATTGATGTCCATCAAGGCTCCGCCGCCCGCTTTCGGACTGAAGGCAGGCAGTACTTCCCCTTTCTTGAAGGCATCGTATCTGGATGAATACTGCGAGTAGTTGCATTCGATGATCTTCAGATCCCCCAATTGCGGGATTTGCTCCTTGATCGCCAAGTAGTTGGACAGATATCTTGTCGTGATCGCTTCAACCAGGATCAGTTTTTTGCTTTCTGCTAGTTCTTTCAGTTCGATCAATTCAGCCGACTTGATCGTGAATGGTTTTTCGCAGATCACATGTTTACCGTTCTCTAAAGCTTTCTTCGTAAATGTGTAGTGCAGATGATTGGGCAGTCCCACATAGATGGTGTCGCACTCCGGATCATTCAGGACCTCTTCGTAGTCCGTAAACACTTTCCCGATGCCGTATGTGTTTGCCAGGCCCTCCATTTTCACGCGTTCCGCTTCGATGCCGAACATGCTGACCAATTCCGTATCCGGCAAGTCCTTCGCCATCGTCAGAAAATCCATGACGATTTGTCCTGATCCTAGTATTGCAAGCTTCATAATGTATGACCCCTTTTTCGATTCTTTGTATTCCAATTAATATTTTATTGAATTTCTATGCTTCAACAGCTTCCATTTGATGCTGTTGCTCTTCTTCATTTTCCAGTTCCTGTTTGACAGCCAAATTATCAGCTATTTTGAAGAATGGGAAGTAGATGGCAGCTGAAAGTGCGATCTGCACGATGTTCAGCACAGCCCCTCTCCAGCCCGAAACCAGGAAGCCTGAAATGACTGGTGGAGTGGTCCAGGGGATATTCACTCCATTTGTATATGGCACGAGGCCAGTGCTCATGGAGAAATAAGCAACGGTACTCAAGACAAGCGGTGCCAAAAGGAATGGCACGATCATGATCGGATTCAGGACAATCGGCATACCGAAAATGATCGATTCATTGATCGTAAAGATTTCCGGACCAATCGACAATTTGCCCAATGCTCTGAATTGCTTCGATTTGGCTGCGAATAAGAGCAACAAGCAGAGACCGAATGTGGCACCAGAGCCGCCGACTTTGACGAAATTGCTGTAGAATTGATAGTTCACGATATTCGGTATTACCTGTCCTGCGGCCACCGCTGCAGCATTTTCGGCAGTCAGCGTCAACCAGATCGGTTGCATCACACTGCCGACGATATTCGCACCATGCAAACCAAATGACCAGAGGACACCTTCAATAATGAGCACAACGATAGTCGCCGGCAAAGTGCTGCCCAGTGCAGTCAATGGTGTCTGCAAGTTGTTAAAAATGAACGTCTGTACGTCGCCGTAGCTGGTCTGCTCAAAGCCTATGCGCACGAAGTTGAAGAAAATGATGACCAGAGCAACCGGAATCAAGGATGAGAAGGACTTCGATACGTTTTGTGGAACCGAATCGGGCATTTTGATTTTCCAACCCATTTTGTCGGTAAATCGCATGATTTCGACTGCAACGATTGCAACCAGGATGCCAACAAATAATCCGGCAGCTCCCAAGTTCCCTAATGGAATCCCGATTCCCAAGCCTTCCTCTGCAAAAGCGTGCATCGGTGTGACTACGAAAAAGGATGCCATTGCCGCAAAGATGCCGGCCATACTGTCCAATCCGTACGATTTAGCTAATTCATTACCTATCCCGACTACAACGTAAATGGTCATCATGCTCATGGAAATGTTGTTGGGGATTGTGAACATCCGTTGCCAATCGGCTCCGAACGTGTTCAGCATGAATTCGGTATAAGCGTTAATCGGCAAGTAAGCTAATAGGATAAAGAAAGACCCGATGATCAAAAGCGGCATCGCTGACATAAAGCTGTTCTTTACAGCGCTCAAATAGCGGTTTTGTTCCAATTTCACGGCTATGGGAGTCAATTTTTCCTCAAGGACATTTAATAAGTTCTCCATTTTTTATAACCTCCTAATATTATTCCTTAATCGTGTTGATGCCTTCTTCAAGAATTTCAATCTGGCGGATGGTCTCTTCATCTTTGACGATCTTTTCTTTTCCGTTCACAATCGACTCATAGACACCGGCATAGATCCGGCCGTAATCTCCAACTTCGGAAACGACTTTTTCTTCGTGGTAACGGCCCGCATCATCCATATAAGTTAGGATGCCGTAATGTTCCGGCAAATCGATCCCGAAATCAGCATTCGAAGGCATATGGAATACTTTCAAGTGCTCCTCTTGACGATCCTTGGTCTGCTTGACGAATGAGCCCTTTTTCCCGGTGACGATAAAACTTGGACGTTCTTTCAGGTGGAAATAGCTGGATTTGACGGAAATTTTCTTCGTATCATAGAAGAAGTCCAAATCGAAGTAATCGTTGAAGCGGCCTTTGCCCAAAAGCTGTCTGACATCATACGTGATGCTTTCCGGATTGCCGAAGTAGGACAAGACCTGATCGATTGTATGGCAGCCATGCCCATACAGGTAGCTGTTGATCTTAGAGAAGCTTGTGATGGACTCCGGAATTTCCGGTCTGAAGTAGTCGTAGTGCATTTCGACTTCCAAGATATCCCCCAACACGCCGCTCTCGATAACTTTTTGGACAGTCAGGAAGTCAGAGTCGAATCTGCGGTTTTGGTAGCACTGGATAAAGAGATTTTTTTCTTTCGCCAAGGCAAACAGTTCTTTGGCTTCTGCGGATGTGTTCGTGAAAGGTTTTTCAACCAGCGCGTTTTTGCCTTTTTCCAGGGCCATTTTCCCATATTGATAATGGAAGTCGGATGGCGTGGACACCACGACCAATTGGACTTCATCATCGTTCCAGATGTCTTCAATATTGTCTGTGTAAAGAACTCCTGGCACTTTTTCCCAAGCATCATTTTGTACTGGAGAAAAGATTGTCTTGACGCGGATGTTTTCGTTTTTCAGGGAGAAGGGCATGTGATAACGGTGGGCGCTTTTCCCGCCGCCGATATAAGCGATTGTTAACATAAGATAATTCCTCCATTTCTCTTGCATGGCCTCATTATAGGGAATAATAACTTCAACGAAAACGCTTTTACACCAGATAGGACCTGCTGTTCAATGCAAGTCCGAATTGTTTGTAAAACACTGAACATAATGTTCAGCGCGCATGTGAATACCCTTTGCCATTCACTGTTCGCAGTTGCCTTTTCCGGGTTTATTGCTTATATTGAAGGAAATGCCGGATCGGACAAGCGGATCGAATCGTTGCTGGATACATTACATATATGGAGGGAACAGGATGAGTTTGCTGAAAAAATTGAAATTGAAAGAAAGTTTTACGGACACCGAGCATAGAATCGCTGATTACATTTTGACAAACTTGGATGATGTGCCCGATATGGTGATCCAACAGCTTGCAGAAAATACATTCACTTCCCATTCAGCGATCATCCGACTGAGCCAGAAACTGGGTTTTTCAGGCTATCGGAGCTTCAAGGTGGCGCTGATCCATGAAATCCAAAGCAGCAAACACACGCCCACAAACGTCGATCCCAACTTCCCGTTCCTGCCGATGGACGGCTCGATGGACATCGCCAAAAAAATGGCCGACCTCACGATCGAAACGATCAGAAAAACCTTGGTGAAACTGGAAAAGGACAAACTGAACAAAGCGGCTGATTTGCTGCAAAAGGCGGATAAGATCTTTCTTTTCGCGACAGGCGATTCCCAGATCCGCGCCCGCAGCTACCAGAATAAATTCATCAAGATCAACAAGCATTTGGTCATCGCCGACGAATACGGCGAAGCGGCCTGGAATACATTAAGCATGGGTAAGAATGATTGTGCCCTGTTCATCAGCTACGGCGGCAATTCAGCGACCCACAGAAAAATCATCAAATATTTGAATTCCATGAAGATACCTTGCATCCTGCTGACCGCAAATACGGAGCAACCAACAAGCAAGCTGTGCGACCTTGTGATCGAGGTGCCTTATGATGAGTTCGACTTCTTCAAAGTCGGCACCTTCTCATCGCAGATATCCTTCGAATACATCCTGGATACGCTGTTCTCGATTCTCTACGCGCGCGAATACACAAAAAACCTCAACAGCCTCAAGCGCAAATCAGAAGCGGCGAAGAAATGGGAACTGCTCTAGGACCTGTCGAGGGATTCTGACGAAAATTCTATATGCTAGCCCGCCAAATTGATTTTGGCGGGCTTTTTTCGGGTTTGACTACTCTTTCGTGCCTTGTTTGCACCCTTATTATTCCACCCAAAAGCGGAATGCTATGACTTTTGCTTCCATTTGTGATATAGTAGGCCAGTCACGCTGTTGCTCAGAGAACCTATATAACGTTTCGCGGTGAGGAATTTGGCAAACGAGAGTCCCACTCTCTTTCCCAAACTGGCCTGACCCGAAACATACCCACTAAAATCAAATGCATGTAGAACATGCTGAAGGAGAACCATTTGTTATTTAAAGAACTAGAATTAAACCAGCACCTATTGCGCGCACTGAAAGAAGCTGGCTACACGAAAGCTACGCCCATCCAAGAAGATGCCATTCCGCATCTGATGAACAACAAGGATTTGTTGGGGTGTGCCCAAACTGGTACCGGTAAGACCGCTGCCTTTGCCCTACCGATTCTTCAGAACCTGACGGAACAAGAAACCGCTGGAAAAGGCGCCATCAAAGCGCTGATCCTTGCTCCTACCCGTGAACTTGCCCTGCAAATCGGGGAAAGCTTCCAAATTTACGCTAAATACCTTCCATTGAAGATTCAAGTCATTTTCGGTGGTGTTTCCCAGAATCCTCAGACAGCCGCGCTGAAACGCGGAACGGATATCCTGGTCGCGACACCAGGCAGACTGTTGGATCTTATCGGACAAGGATACATCAAACTGAATCAAGTAGATTTCTTTGTTTTGGATGAAGCGGATATGATGTTGGACATGGGGATGCTGCATGATGTACGCCGCATTATCCGCGAATTGCCTAAGAAACGTCAGAGCATGTTCTTCTCGGCCACTATGCCGAATGAGATCGAAAAACTTGCCGGCACTATTTTGTCAAATCCGGTGAAAGTCGAAGTCACTCCGGTTTCCTCGACTGTGGAAATCATCCACCAGAGCGTTTACCCTGTAGCCAAGACCGACAAAACCGACCTGCTTATCCACCTGTTGAAGGAAGATTCAATGGAGCGATCCCTTGTCTTCTCAAGAACGAAGCATGGCGCCAACAAGATCGTCAAAAAGCTTTTGCAAGCAGGCCTTTCAGCCGAAGCGATCCACGGAAACAAATCCCAGACCGCGCGTCAACGAGCTTTGGAAAACTTCAAGACCAAAAAAACCAGCGTTCTTGTAGCGACAGATATTGCAGCCCGTGGTATCGATGTGCCTGAACTTTCGCATGTTATTCTGTTTGATTTGCCTGAAGTTCCGGAAACCTATGTTCACCGTATCGGCCGTACAGGACGCGCAGGACGCGGCGGAAAAGCCATCTCATTCTGTGATGAAACCGAAGCATCTTTGTTGCGTGACATAGAAAAACTTATCCAGAGAAAAGTTCCGGTCGTAACAGATCAGCCTTTCCTGTTGAAAGAAGGCACGAAGGCAGCTGCACCGCAACCGAAAAAACCGGTTGCCGCGCGCAGTAACGGAACCCGCGTCAAAAACCAGCAAGGTCCAAGAGGCGGCCAAAAAGCCGCACAAAGACCGCGTTTCCAGACCAAAAAAAATACACAAAGTAACTAAGAAAAAAAGAGAGCTCCCGCCGGAAATGGCGGGAGCTCTCTTTTTTCTGAAAAAATCTGATAAATGCGGCGGGATGAGATGCCTCCTCCGGCGAACGGAGGCTTCGCCGGAGGTCGGCCCACATTTAAGATCTGTCCTCCGATAAGACGGTGCTCGTCGGAGGTGAGCCTGCAAGTCACCGTCGTCCTCCGGGGAGCGATCCCTCGCCGGAACAGGACGACGCGCAGGCCGCCCTACTCCGATAAGCGGCGCCCGACGAATTCGCATTCAGATCAAATTTTTGATCCCGTCGCAGATCCTTTTTGCGACGATTGGATTGTTCATCGTGTAGATATGGATGCCATCCACATCATGCGCCAACAAATCGACAATCTGATTGATCGCATAGGCCATGCCGGCATCGAAAAGGGCCTCTTTGTTGTCTTCGTATTTGTGCATCACTCGGGAAAATTTTTCCGGCAAGGAGGCCCCGCAGAGCGTCACCATCCTTTCGATCTGCGCTTTATTGATGACAGGCATGATGCCCGCCTCGACCGGCACCTGCATGCCGGCAATCTGGATATGCTCCTGGAAGGAGTAGAAGACATTGTTGTCGAAGAAAAGCTGGGAAATCAGATGTTGCACCCCGCTATCCACTTTCTCCTTCAGATGGGCGATATCCTCGACTTTGTTCTTCGATTCCGTATGGCATTCCGGATAACAGGCGCCGCTGATGGAAAAGTCGCCGTATTGCCTGATGAATTTCACCAAATCGCTGGCATATCGGAAATCCTTCTTTGCTTCCACCTCCGGATTGACATCCCCGCGCAAGGCCAGGATGCTGTCGATATCCGCGTCCTTCAGTTCTTCCAACAGCTCGCAGATTTCGAATTTCGAGGAATTCAGACAAGTCAGATGCACGAGCGGATCGATACCGAATTGATGCTTGATCCGTTTTGCCAAGGCGACGGTCTGGTTATTCGTATGGCTTCCGCCGGCGCCGAAAGTGACGCTGATGAAATCAGGGTTCAGTTCGCTCAGGATCGCCAGTGTCTCGTCGATGTTCTGGATCGCTTTATCGCGCTTCGGCGGAAAAATTTCGAAGGAAAGCACCGGTTTTTTCTTTTGGAATTTGGATTCTATTTTCATCAGCCTTCACCTCTTTTCAGACCAAAACTGCGTCTTTGATGATTTTCGCCGCCGCCACAAGATTGGCCAGACTTTCTTTCGTTTCTTTGATGCCTCTGGTTTTCAGTCCGCAATCCGGATTGATCCATAGGTTTTCTTCATCTATCTTCGTCAGCGCGTTCTTCAATACCGCCACCATTTCTTCGACACTAGGCACGCGCGGCGAGTGGATGTCATATACGCCCGGTCCGACTTCCGTTTCGAATTTGTTAGCCTTCAAGGCATCGATGATCGTCAGTTTGGAACGGGAGGCTTCGAAGGAAATGACATCCGCATCCATGTTGTCGATATCCTTTACGATCTCCTCGAATTCGCTGTAGCACATATGCGTATGCACCTGCGTCTCCGGCCTCACACCACTGTGGCAAAGGCGGAATGCCGGAATCGCCCAATCAAGGTACTCGCTCGCCCATTCTTCTCTGCGGATTGGTAACTTCTCCTTCAGAGCCGCTTCATCGATCTGGATGATTTTGATGCCCGCTTCCTCCAAATCGAGAACCTCTTCGCGGATCGCCAGACCGATCTGGAAAGCCATCTCCCTCAGCGAAATGTCCTCACGTGGGAACGACCAGTTCAGGATCGTCACCGGACCTGTCAGCATCCCTTTGACCGGTTTGTCGGAAAGACTCTGCGCATATTTCGAATAGAACACGGTAATCGGGTTTTCGCGTCGGATATCACCGAAGATGATCGGTGGCTTGACGCATCTTGTTCCGTAGGACTGTACCCAGGCTTTTTCGGTAAATACGTATCCTGCCAGGTTTTCACCGAAGAATTCAACCATGTCATTGCGCTCGGATTCGCCGTGGACCAGCACATCCAGCCCCAGTTCCTCCTGCAGATCGATGCATTCTTTGATGAATCCTTTGATGTTTTCATCATATTCGGCTTTTGAGATCGCGCCTTTGCGGTACTTGCTGCGGTTCTGCTTGACTTCCCTCGTCTGCGGGAAGGAACCAATCGTCGTTGTCGGCAACAGACCCAGTTGCAGTTTCTCCTTTTGGATCGCTCTCCGTTTTTTTCTCGGAACGTTTCTGACAAAATCTCTTTCTGTCAAGCTTGCTACGGACGCTTGCACGTGCTTGTCTTCATAGACCCGGTCCGCTGAAAAGACTTGCTGATTCGCAAGATAGGCTTCCAGCTCTTCATATCCGGAAGTTCCGATCAATTCCGTCAGTTCCTTGATTTCCTGCAGTCTTTCCTTCGCGAACGCGAAATACTGGGATACTTCATCAGGCAAGCTCGTCTCATTTTCCAGCGTGTAGGGAACATGCAGCAATGAACACGAAGTGCTGATGACGATGTCGTTGCTGTACTTTTCCAGCCCATTGACCAAGTCGATGACCTTTTTGTAGTCGCTCTTCCAGATGTTTTTCCCGTTCAGGACGCCGGCAAACAAAGTTTTATCAGCCGGAAAGCCATGTCTTTCCAAAAGTTCCACCGTTTGCTTGCCTTCGATGAAGTCAAGGCCGATGCCATCGAAGTCCAGCCCGATCACTTCTTCGTAGCTGTCCCTGATATCCCCGAAGTATGTCTGCAACAATACTTTTACGTTGCCCTTATGTGCCAGCACCTTTTCGTACAGGGAAGCAAACAACGCCACATCTTCATCGGACAGATCGGTGACCAAGCTCGGTTCATCGAACTGCACCCACGCCACGCCTTGCTCATTGAACCGGTCGAGTATTGCGATGTAGGCATTTGCCACTTGGTCGGCAAAATCATTTATTGTTTTGGAACCTTTATATTTGGCCAGTTTCAGGAAAGTGAATCCGCCGATGATGACCGGTTTGGTCAGCACGCCGATTTCTTTTGCTTCTTCATACTCGGCGAAAGGCTTGTCGCCCGCCAATTTGATTTCGGTGTCGTCGGACAGCTCAGGAACCAAATAATGATAATTGGTGTTGAACCATTTCTTCATCGCCAACGCTTTGACGTCGCCGGCTTCGCCCTGGTAGCCGCGCGCAGCCGCGAAATAAGTGTCGCGCTCGTTCAAGCCCAGCTGTCTGTAGCTGTTGGGCAGCGCATTCAACAAGACAGTCACATCCAGCAAGTTGTCGTAATATGAAAAATCATTCGAAGGGATATGGGTGATGCCGGCAGCCTGCTGCAGATTCCAGTGCATTATCTTAAGACCCTTTGCGACTTTCTCCAACTCTTCTACTGAAATTTCTTTTCTGAAATATTTTTCGGATGCGAACTTCAACTCGCGCCCTTTGCCTACTCTTGGAAAACCGATTAGTGAACTGTTCATTTTGAATTCCTCCATTTCATTTTTTTGGTTCCTGCTATTTCAAGTCCCTTCCCAGTCATCAGGGAAAACTGCGAACATGATGTCTTACCGCTGTCCCGATAGTTGCTGATCAGCTTCTATCAGAAGGTTGCTCCAGTATGCCATGGAAAATGGATATAGGATAACACTTAATAAATATACGCAGTTATAGATTTATGCTATATGAGTAAGTGGGCCAATCCAGATTAGCCGGAGTTGAGCCAGGTTTTGTCGGCTGTTTCGAGCGTTTCACTTCGCGAAATGTTGAGAGATCCGACTTTTGTCGACTGTTCCGAGCGCTTCGTGGTACGAACAGCCTAGAGTTCGAGCTTCTGTCGGCTGTTTGCTATTCATGGCATCCTCAACAACCGACATCCAGTTCTATAACCGTCTTTTGGCACAGCAAAGAAGAGCCGCCTCAAAAATCGAGATGGCTCTTCTTTAGTATGGATAACCTTATTTTGGACAAATTCGGATTATCTGAAATTTTTGAAAAAGTTGTTTTTTAGCTCAGGTTTGGATTATTGGAACAATTTTTTGTACATCGCAATCGTTTCTTCTAATGTCGGAGTGAATGGGTTTCCTGGTGCGCAGGCATCGATCATGGCATTTTTGGACAGGTAGTCATAATCGAATTCCTCTTCCTTGATGCCCAGCTCATTCAATGATGTTGGAATACCGACAACTTTGGACAAACGTTTGATTTCTTCGACCGTGTAGTCTGCGCAGGCTTGATCGGATACGTCAGCTGTCACTGCCAATCCTAATGCTTTCGCTACTTTGCGGAAACGTTCAGGTGCAAATTTAGCATTTTCAGCTTCCACGATCGGCAACAGCATCGCACAGCAGACACCGTGCGGCAAGTGGTAGACGGCACCCAATTGGTGAGCCATCGAATGCACATAACCAAGGCCGGCATTGTTGAATGCCATTCCGCCCAAGAAGATGGCGTTGACCATTTTGTCGCGCGCATCCAAGTCAGTTCCGTTTTCTACAGCTTTCGGCAAGTATTCGCGGATCAATTCGATCGCTCCGGAAGCCAAGACTTCGGTCACAGGGTAAGCGCCAGGCGTTACCATCGATTCGATCGCATGCGTCAAAGCATCCATCCCGGTCGCCGCAGTCAATGATTTCGGCATCGTCAGCATCAATTCAGGGTCGTTCACGGAAATCTTCGCCAAGCTGTTTTTGTCGACCATAACCATCTTCACTTTGCGATCTTCGTCGGTGATGACGTAGTTGATCGTGATTTCAGCGGATGTTCCGGCAGTCGTGTTGATTGCCACAACCGGTAAGCCGGCCTTTGCCGATTTATGCAAACCTTCGTAATCCTGCGGTTTGCCGCCGTTCGTCAGGATGATGCTGATAGCGCTCGCTGCATCCTGCGGAGAACCGCCGCCGAAGGAAATGATGAAGTCGCAGTTTTCCGCTTGCGCCATAGCCACGCCTTCATTCACGTTTTTGCAGGTCGGGTTCGGATCGACATCCACATAAATCACATAATCGATAGCGGCTTTGTCCAATTCTGCCAAGACAACGTCAATCATTTCGCTTTTGGCCAAGAAGTTATCCGTAACGAACAAAGCTTTCTTGTAGCCAAGATCCTTCACATTGCTGCCTAATTCCTTGATGCAGCCTATTCCGATAAGGTTTGTTGCTGGTACATAAAAAGTTGCCATTTTGCGTTATCCCCTTTTGATAAGATTAGATGGTGAACTACTTACGACTCAAGTCGCGAGCTTCCTACGACCTCCTTCCTTGCCTGCGGATGTCTTTACAGACAGCGGGAATGGATATGGAGTAGGCTCAAAAGGCAGTCCCTGCCTCAGTGGTTTTTTTACTTGGCCAAAGCCAAGAGGTTCTTGCTGGCATTGATGTCCCGGTCATGGGTTGTGCCGCAGTTCGGACAGGTCCAATCACGGATATGCAAAGCCTTCTTGCCGTCGCGGTGTCCACAAGCGGAACAAATTTGGCTGGACGGATAGAACCTGTCCGCCTTGATGAGCGTTCGGCCTTTCCATTCCGCTTTGTACGCCAACTGTCGGCTGAATTCGAACCAACTGACATCCCCGATTGCTTTCGCAAGTCTGTGGTTCTTCATCAGATTGGAGCTCCGCAACGTCTCGATCACGATGACTTGGTTTTCGTCTGTGATCCGGTTGGAGAGTTTGTGCAGGAAGTCCTTGCGTTGGTTCGCAATCTTTTCGTGTTTTTTGGCAAGTACTAAGCGTGCCTTTTCACGGTTCTTGCTGCCTTTTTGCTTGCGGGACAAGGCGCGTTGGGCTTTCTTGACTTTCTTTTCGGATTTCCGCAAACACTTTGGATTCGGGTGTTTTTCGATGTTGCCCGCATCATTTGTGGTGACGGCAAAATCGGAAAGGCCAAGATCGATGCCGATCTTATGTTCCGCCGGTAGCCATTCAGGCGTTTCTTGTTCCACCAAAATAGAAATGAAGTAGTTGCCGGCCTTGTTCATCGAAATCGTGCAGGATTTGATTAGCCCATCAAAATCCCGGTGCTGTTTGATTGTGACGAAACCAATCTTCGGCAGTCTGATTTTTCCGTTTTCGATGCGGATGGTTCCGCCCTGGTTGTTGGTGGTGTAGGATGCTTTTGATTTGTGCTTGGCTTTGAATTTCGGAAAACCGACAGACTTGTCGCGGAAGAAATTCTGGTAGGCCTTATTCAGGTTTTGGCCGGCATTCGCCAAAGCCAGGTTGTCCACTTCTTTCAGGAACGGAAATTCTTCTTTGAAGGAAGTATAGGTCCTCGGATTGATGGCTTTCAGCAGTTCTCTGTCATCTTTATAGGTTTCGTAAATTTCTTTTCGGTTAGCCAACATCTGATTGAAGATGAACCGTGCGGAGCCAAAACAATTGGCGAAATAAATTTTCTGTTCCTGATTGGGATACAAGCGGAACTGATAGGCTTTTAGCATGATACGCACCTCTTTGGCTTCATTATACACCTACGAACATGCGTTCACAAAACAAAAAGAATGAAACCAGACCGTGCTGCCTAACTCATGACTGAAGTCACGAAATTGCGGCAGCACTTATTTCAAGTAACCCGCTCTTGGGGTTACAGAGAAACGTTTGCCCAGATTGCTTAATTGCTCATCAGTGATTTCCTGTCTGATGCCGCCTTGTGATTGTACAAGCGTGTATACTGTAGCTGATTTTTCAGCAGTTTCGACCAAACCGAAGCACTCTTCCAAATCTTTTCCGGCTGCATACAAACCATGGTGCGGCCATACGATCAGACGGTACTCCTTCATTTTCTCAGCAGTTGCTTCGCCAATTTCGTTCGTTCCAGGCATCAACCAAGGCAGGATGCCCACGCCTTCAGGGAACACGACCAATGACTCAGTACACATTTTCCAAAGGATGCGCGTGAAGCTTCTTTCATCCAACTCGCAAGAGAATGACATCGCCAACAGGTTAGTGGCGTGGCAGTGGTAAACGACACGGTTTTCAGGATCGACCGACAAGCGCGAAATGTGTGACATCAAATGAGCAGGCAATTCGCTTGTAGGAGCCGCTCCATTTTCGTATCCCCATAACAGGTCTACACTGTTGCCTTCCGCAGTCACTTTCAGGATTCCCAAGACATCAGCCGGGTCATGGATGACGTTTTTGAAGAATTTACCTGTTCCGGTGACCAAGAAATATTTCCCGGCCAAAGCTTTTCCGTCGAAAGCGATCGGAATGTTGCGTTTCACTTCGTTAAGATCCAGATATTCCGTGATTTCCTCTTCTTTCAGCAAGTAGGACAAGTTGCCGCTGTTTCTTTCGTGCCAGCCGAATTTGTACATGACGTCCGTCAACAGCATGACTTCTTTGATGAATGGTGCTTCTAAAATGTTTTTCATTTTGATGGTTTCCCCCTTATTTACGTTCCGTCAGAATTTTTTGTTCGTAGTTTTTTACTTCAGTCAGCCATTCCGTACCAGCCGGAACATTTTGTTGTTGGCAATAGAATTCCCAGACAGCGCCGAATGGATAAGATTTCATTTCTTCCGTGACAGCCAAACGTGTTGTGAAGTCGCCAGTGCTTTCGGCATCCTTCAATGTTTCGATCGGGCTCAACATACCCAACAACAAGGATTTCAAGGTGCTGCGCGCGCCGATGACCATGGCTGCGACACGGTTGATTGTTGCATCGAAGAAGTCCATGCCGATGAACGTTTTGTCCAACAAGTCGTTGCGCACCAATGTTTCGCCGATGCGGGTAGTCGCTTCATCCAAGATGACCACGTGATCGGAATCCCAACGAATCGGACGGCTCACGTGCAGCATCAAACCTTTGCCGAAAGGCAGGAAGGCCGTGAATTTATCGGAAACATCCTCGGTTGGGTGGAAATGTCCCGCATCAATTGTCCACAAGATGTCCCTTGTTAATGCGTAAGACAGGTAGAAATCGTTGGAACCGGTCGTGAAGCTTTCAGCACCGATGCCGAAGAGTTTTCCTTCGACTGCGTCCAACATGTGCGCATCATCGAATTTCTCTTCCAAACATTGATCCAACGCATCGCGCAGGCGTACACGCGGAGACATTTTGTCGATTGGATTGTCTTTGTAGCCATCCGGGATCCAGATGTTGTTTACGCAAGTTTGGTTCAGTTCTTCGCCGAAGTAAGCGGCCACTTTACGACTGCGTTTCACGTGCTCGATCCAGAATGCTTGTGTTTCAGGGTCGCTGCTGGACAACGTGCCGTCTGTCGATTTTGGATGTGAGAAGCAGGTAGGGTTGAAATCCAATCCAAGACCTTTTTCTTTTGCCCATTGCACCCATTTTCCGTAGTGCTTCGGTTCGATCTGATCCAAGTCGATTTTTTCGTCTGTATCCACATAGATGGCATGCAGATTCACTTTATGGTTACCGGGGATCAGGCTCAAAGCTTTATCCAAATCGGCACGCAGTTGTGCTGGTGTCGTTGCTTTGCCTGGGTAGTTGCCGCTGACGGAAATCCCGCCGGTCAAGGCTTGATCAGGGAACATGAATCCCAATACATCGTCCCCTTGCCAGCATTGCAATGAAACCTTGATTTGGCTCAGTTTTTCAAGTACTGCATCTGTATCCACACCGATGGCGGCGTATTTTTGTTTTGCTAAAGTGTATGCTTCTTCAATAGGTTTTGTCATCTGTCTATACTCCAATCTTTTCTTCGTATTTTTTTAAGTGCTCCCGGTCTGCGATCGGGTTTGGTGGATATTCTTCAACGTGGATCTGACTTCTCAGCCAAGTTCTGGCTTCCGCCAGGTCAGCAAATTCTCCAGCTGCGATCATCTGCACGATCAGGTTTCCGATTGCGGTGCCTTCGGTAGGTCCGGCAACGACCAACTTCCCGGTGACATCGGCTGTCAGCTGATTCAGGAGTTTGACGTTCGCTCCGCCGCCGACGATGTGCAACACATCAATCGTTTCCTTCGTTAATGCTTCGACTTTCTTCAGTTCATGCGCATAGGCCAAGGCCAGATTGCTGTACACGCACATCACCAATTCACCGGTTGTTTCCGGAACGATTTCGCCCCGTTCGCGGCAGTAGGCTTGGATTTCCTCAATCATGTTTGCCGGATTGAGGAAGCGCGGATCGTTCAGATCGACATACTGCAGGAACGGTTCAACCGCGTAAGCCATCTGCGCCATTTCACCGTAGGAGTGGCGGTAATCCAGGTTGCGCGCGATTTCCTGCACGAACCACATGCCGGTGATGTTCTTCAGGAAACGATAGGTCCCGTAAGCGCCCCACTCATTCGTGAAGTTCGCTTCGTAGGCGGGACGGCCGTTGATCGGTGCGTCGTTTTCGACACCGATCAATGACCAGGTTCCGCTGCTGAGGTAGGCCCATTTCCCGCCCAGCGCCGGCACGCCGACGATGGCGGATGCCGTATCATGCGTCGCCGCAGCGATCACTTCGATTTTGGGCAAATCATAGCTTTCCATCAGATCAGCCTTCACATCGCCGATTTTCGTTCCTGGCACAACCAGTTCCGGAAACTTCGCTCTCGGGATGCCGACAAGTTCAAGCAAGTCGTTATCGAACTCGCCGGTTTCGAGATTCAGCATCTGCGAAGAGGACACGTTCGTCACTTCTCCGACCATCTCACCGGTCAACCGATATGCCAGATAATCCGGTATCATCAGTATTTTGTCCGTCCTGGCCAACAAGTCCTTGTCCTCTTCATACAGTTGATACAATGTATTGAAGTTCAGGAACTGGATGCCCGTTTTGGCGTAGATCGTCTCTTTGCCGATCACTTGTGCCACTTTTTCCATCGTATTTTTCGTGCGTTCGTCCCGGTAACTGATCGGCAGCTGCAGCAATTGGCCGTCCGTTCCGATCAGGCAGTAGTCGACCGCCCATGTATCGATCCCGAGATGGCATTCCGTCACGCCGAGTGCCTTCAGTTTGGATAGTCCCGTCAGGATTTCCTGGAAAATGGTTTCGATATCCCATCTGTCCGATCCGTCGATGCGGCTGAAGCCATTTTTGAAACGGTGCACTTCCTGCAACGCCAATTGTTTATTATCTATTTCCGCCAGCATGATCCGCCCGCTGGAGGCGCCGATATCTATCATCGTATAGTACTTCATATACTTGTTTCACACCTCCACCTTGTAATTGTTTACATTACTATTAAACAACTTCTGGATTTATGCTACAATGTCACTGAATGAGTTGTGAGTACCAAATATACAGGAGGTGTCCAAATGGATCTGATTGCGCTGTTATCGCAGGAATCTGTCATCGAAAAGGAACAGAAAAAGCGGCATAAATTTGTGCCCGATCTGCCGGAGCTGGAGGGGGAAGTGATCCGGGTGCCAAAGATCAAGGAGCATCTGTTTTTCGAAAACAAGGATATCTACATCAGCAAACACAACCGCTATGCCGCCTATCCGGAGCACTCGCACCAATTCCTCGAGCTCAACTACATCGTCAAGGGCGAATGCCGCCAGATCATCAACGGAGTCCCTTACCTGTTGAGGGAAGGCGATATCCTGCTTATGGACACCGGCAGCGAGCATTCCATCGAGGCGCTCGGCAAGAACGACCTGCTTTTGAACATCCTTTTCAACAACAAAAGCATCTCGATCAACTGGCTGATGAACATGAACCACAACGACAGCATCCTCTACAAAATCCTGCTGACGAACAACCCGCTGGACACGAACGCCGCGAATTTTATTTTGTTCCGCAATGAACAGAATGAGCACATCAAGCAGATCATCAACAATATGGCCGACGAATATTTCTTCCCGAAGGTCTTTTCCGGAAAGATCATCAGCAGCTACCTGCCGATCCTGCTTTACGAATTAGCGCGCTCGCTTCCGCACGAGTACAGCGAAACGTTCAGCAAAAAGGACCCCTTTTACGAGGTCCTCCAGCTGATTGATTCCGAGTTCACGACGCTGACCCTGGATGCTGCCTCCAAACGGCTGAACTTCAACAAGAATTACTTGAGCAACATGATCAAAAAGCGCAGCGGCCAGACATTCACGGAACTGTTGAACGAAAAGCGGCTGCTGAAGGCCAACCTGCTCATCGAATCCACCGAAATCCCGATCCAGACGATCCTGACCGAAGTCGGCTTCTCGAACAAGACCTATTTCTATACGTGCTATAAAAACAGATTCCATTGTTTGCCCTCAGAAGTGCGAAAAAACGGAGCTGCCTCGAAATGAGACTGCTCCGTTTCTTTTGTTTAATGGTATTGTTATCTGTTTGTCTCTGGGATTCGAGTTCGTGGCGAGATTCCCCGTCAAAGTGGTTTCGGCGGGTTTTATGACTGTTGTTTGGACTGAAATAGCCCGCCAAAGTACTTTGAGGCTGCTGAAAAAGTAGCTTAGATAACATAAAAGGATTAACAAAAAT
>NZ_PXZT01000007.1 GCF_003008695.1 Trichococcus alkaliphilus | reverse complement strand
CAAAATCCAGTGCCCGCAAGGGCGTGCCGGTTCGACCCCGGCCGCCGGTATACTGATGCATCAACGTTTTCGGACGTTTGATGCATCTTTTTTTTGCGTTTTAATGAAAATAATCTTCATTTTCAAGATTTGATTGGATTTTCTTTCGGTATTGTATTGGTGAAACATAAAATTCATCTTTGAAACACCGAGAAAAATGGTCAGTAGAGTTGTATCCGACAGCTTCGCTAATTTCTGATATTTTTTTCTCAGAATACTTCAGTAATAGCACTGCATTATCCACTTTATACTTGTTTACAATTTCATTATAGGAAGATCCCGTCAATCTTTTTATCTGTTTGCCTAAGTATGCCGCATCATAATTGAATTTTTCAGCTAGAAATTGCAACGATACAGATTGGTAGTTATTTTTTATGTATGCCAGTATGGGAGTGATTTGCGAAGAAATCGTGTTTGTGGGCTTGAAGTACAGATAGGTGTTGCTAAAATTTCTTAACACTTCATTCAAAAATATATTGATGTAGCTGCAGCAAACGGCATTTGCATTCGGTTCATTGGAGTGGGACTCAATAAAAATATTCTTGATGATTTCGCAAAATTTCTCACTAGGTGGAACTACAAACAGCAAGTAATTTTTATTGGAGGTGTATAAACTATTGTGAAAGAATTGCGACAGCAGGCTATCATAACGTAAGATATCAAAAAATGAAGTATGGAATGTACTTTTTTTGATTACTATACATATTACAATGCTCTGATCATCTGCTACTATAGTATGGTTTGTTTCGGGAGCAATAATACATAGTTCGCCTTCATTCATTGTTCTGATTTCTCCCACACATTCAAATTTCATGCTGCCTTTTAAAACATAGTTTATTTCAAAATAATTATGACTATGAGTGTGAGCTGCTTCATTATAAAAATGAAGCAATATTTTGGCGTCCCTGTCAGAGAAAATGAAGTAGTCTTCAGATACATTTGTTGTAAATCTTTTTGGATCACGGATGATCGGCGAGATATCGATCGTGTTTTCTGAAAAAAGCTGAACTAACTGCTCTCTATCGGATACGTCCCAACTAGAAAAATTTGGTATAAACGGAGTTGTAGATATTTTATTTCCCATATATGAAGATTGAATTGCTTTGACAACTGTTGTTTTCTTTTCAAACGCTAAAAAATACTCAGTCAAATAATCTTGAATAAAATAATAAGGTGTGTAAATACTTTTCTTCACCGCGGCTCACTCATTTCTTAACTTCTGTCACGAATAATGACTAATTTTGTCGGATTATCCCCTAAAATAAACATTATCACATGAATTGAATGCGATTACAATATGGGTATATCGATCGATTATATATGGAGTATCAAAGATTAATTTTATCGGATACTTAATTCTGTACGAAGGAAGGCTACACATGAAAACTGAAGAAATCATCATCAGAGACCCTTATGTTTTGTTGCATGAAGACAAATATTATCTTTACGGAACACGGAGTAAAAGTTGTTGGGGCGAAATGGATGGATTTGATTGCTACGTCAGTGCTGATTTGGACAATTGGGAGGGGCCCTTTGAAATATTCCGTAAAGAAGAGGATTTCTGGGCAGATCAAAGTTATTGGGCACCCGAATGCTATTATAAAGAGGGAAGTTTCTATCTGGTAGCTACACTAGGAGCAGAAAACAGAAAGAAATCGGTAAATCTATTAAAAGCTGATTCGCCATTAGGTCCCTTTCATTATTGTTCCCAGTTGACACCATCAGATCGAGAATGTATTGATGGAACGATTTATGAAGAAGATGGATATGGGTATTTGGTTTATTCCAATACGTTACAGGATACAATAACTGGCGATATGTGCGCCATCCAACTCTCCGACGATTGGGAATCCACTGTTGGAGATCCTTTTAAGCTGTTCGCCGCTAACGATGCAAAGTGGGCACTTCCGGTTCCATTTGCTAAGTCTGAATTTGGTATTGATGGCGAAGCATATTTTTCCGATGGCCCAAGTTTATTCAAAGCAAGAAATGGCAATTTAGTAATGTTGTGGTCCAGTTGGGCGGGGAAAGGTTATTCAGTAGGTGTGGCCTATTCTGAATCTGGAAAAATTCAAGGCCCCTGGAAACATGAAAGCAAGCTACTCATTGAAAATGGCGGTCACGGTATGATTTTTCAAAAAATGGACGGCACTTGGAATTTCTCGCTTCATTATCCCAATGACCGATATCAGGAACACCCATTATTTATCAGTATTTCCGACGGGGAACTGCCATTAGAAATGTAAATTATAATGTACCTTCATTTCAATCAGACAATCAGCCCAAAGAAATAACGCCCAGAGAGATGATTTTTCTGGGCGTTATTTCTTTGCGTTGATAAAATTCCCTATCTGTACCCCGAGATAGTCCTCGGAACGTAAGCTTCTTCTAAATATTTGATTTCTTCGGCGCTCAAGGCGACTTCGAATGCTCCCAAGGCATCGTCAAGATATTTCACTTTTGTTGCTCCGATTAGAGGGGAGGTGACGTAGTCTTTGCTCAGCATCCAGGCCGTCGCGACTTGTCCGCGGGTAACGCCGCGCTCGTCCGCCAATTTATGGACCCTCGAAATGACTTCATTATCGGAAGCCACAATGTATGCAGGTAGATCGATTTGTGCAGACTGGCTGGCACGGGCTGTGACGGCACCGATATCCCTTGTCAATCGTCCTCCTGCCAATGGGCTCCAAGGCGTCATCGCAATTTTTTGGTCCTGCAGCAAAGGGATCATTTCCCGTTCTTCTTCCCGATAGAGCAGGTTGTAAAGGTTCTGCATGGAAACAAATTTCGTCCAACCGTTCTTCTCGGCGATGAATTGGGCTTTTGCAAATTGCCAAGCATGCATGGAAGATGCTCCTATATAGCGCACTTTCCCCATTTTTACCAAGTCGTGCAGTGCTTCCATTGTCTCTTCGATCGGCGTGCCGTAATCCCAGCGGTGGATGATGTATAAGTCCAGATAATCCGTCTGCAATCTTTTCAGAGAGTGATCGATTTCGGCGAAGATGCTTTTGCGGGACAAGCCTTTAGCGTTAGGTCGGTCGAACATCGGGAAATAGAGCTTGGAAGCCAGAACGATTTCATCGCGGTTGGCGAAATCCTTCAAAGCCTTTCCGACGATTTCTTCACTGGATCCGGCTGAATACAGGTTCGCTGTATCAAAGAAATTGATTCCGGAGTCCAAAGCTTTTTTGATGATTTCGCGGCTTTCCGTTTCACCTATCGACCATTTTTCCCGACCGCGTTCCGGTTCCCCGAATCCCATGCAACCCAGACAAAGTTTTGAGACTTCCATGCCGGTATTCCCAAATTTCACATATTCCATGTTAGCGCCTCCAGCTGTTTTGTTATTATTATACCCCTATTGTAACTTTTGGAGTTCACTCCAAGACAAGTGTTTTTTGCCGTTTTAAAAATATCTTTCATAAGTCATTGTTATGGTTGACTTGGAGTCCACTCCAGGATTTACACTGGGAGTAACAAAAAGATAAAGAAGGAGGGATATATGATGAAAATGACCGAAACTGCAAAAAAGAACCATGATGAACTGTTTCCCGGGCACGTGTCGATTTTAGCCGAGAAGGATCCGGAACTGATTGAGGTATTCGATAATTTTGCGTTTGATGAAGTGCTGCAATACACCAGTTTGGATGTGAAGGAACGGCAAAAAGTGCTGTTGGCTGCTTTGATCGCCATGCAATGCGTGAACGAGTTCAAGGCGATGGCGAAGGGGGCTTTGAATGTAGGCGTCACACCGGTCGAGGTGAAGGAGATCGTCTATCAGGCCGTCCCTTATGCCGGTTTAGGGAAAGTGTTCGATTTCCTGCATGCGGCAAACGAAGTGTTGGAGGAAAGAGGGATCACGCTGCCGTTGGAGGGTCAATCCACCACAACAATCGGAAACCGTTTTGAGAAGGGCTTGGAAATCGTTCGCGAAGCTGCAGGGGATGCAGTGGACAACATGTTGGACACGATGCCGCAGAACCAGAAGCAGTTCGCCACTTTCCTGGCGGACAACTGTTTTGGCGATTTCTTTACGCGCAGCGGCTTATCGATCCAGGAACGGGAACTGCAGATTTTTGTTATGCTTGCTTCGATGGGCGGGGCGGAGCAGCAACTGAAGGGGCATATCCGCAACAACCTCCGCGTCGGCAATGACAAGCAAAAGCTGTTGGATACGATCACTGTCCTGTTGCCGTTCATCGGGTATCCGCGGACATTGACGGCGTTGAATTGTCTGAATGAAGTCGCTCCGGAAGAAAGCTGAAAGCGTAGGGGATAAAGATGAAAATCGTTCAAGTCAGCAAAGAGAAGCATGTATCGATCGATAGTTTGCGTTATTATGAACGGATTGGGTTGATTCCTCCCGTGAAGCGGGTCGGAGGCGGGATCCGGGAGTATTCGGATGAGGATCTGAAGTGGCTGGATTTCGTGATTGAGGTTCGATCGGCGGGGGTGTCGATCGAACCGTTGATCGATTATGTGCGCCTGTGCGCAGAAGGTCTCCATACCGTTCCGGCCAGGAGGGATCTGTGGGACGACGAGTGCGACCTGCTTGAAAAGAGGATCCGAGGACTGCAGGAGACCTTGGCGCAAATGAAAGGCAAAGTTGCCCATTATAAAGGGATGCTGAAAGGATAGGGTTGGAACTTCTGTTCCAGCTCTTTTTTTTATTCCATAAAAATAATTTGTTGCAAATGCAATAAAAACCCGTTATGATTTATCTACATTTCAAGAATAAGGCAGGTGAGTGGTATGGAGGAAATTCTCCGCGAAATCGGCATTATCGGCAGGGCTTTGGATTCGATCGCGAACATCGAGTTCAAGGAGTTCGACCTGACTAGGGGGCAATACTTGTACCTCATCCGCATCTGCGAAAATCCGGGCATCATCCAGGAAAAACTGGCGGATATGATCAAAGTGGACCGCACGACGGCTTCGCGTGCCATCAAAAAACTGGAAGCGAACGGTTTCATCGAAAAGAAAGCCGACTACGCAAACAGAAAGATCAAACGGATCTTCCCGACGGAAAAAGGAAAAGCGATCTCTCCGAACATAAGCAGAGAAAATGAGCACTCGGAACGGGTGGCGCTGCAGGGATTATCGGAAGAGGAAGCGGCAGTTCTGATTGGATTGCTCCAAAAGGTCCGGAAAAACGTCGAAGGCGACTGGGAATACGTGAAAAAAGGCAACAAACGAAACTACTGAAACAGGAATAAGGAGTGGGCAATATGGCAATCACACTGAAAAAATGCGGCAGCAAAGATTTGGCGGATCTTCAAGCAATCGGCATCGAAACGTTCACGGATACTTTCGCGGCCCACAACACGCCGGAAGACCTGCAGGCATATCTGGACAAAGCCTACGATCCGGAAAAGCTGAAGGGGGAACTTTCGACTAAAGGTTCGACTTTCTATTTTATTTATGACGGGGAAGAACTTGCGGGCTATATGAAGTTCAATGTCGATGCAGCCTTGACGGAAGAGATGGGTGCCGATTCATTGGAAGTGGAGCGGATCTATATCCGACCGCCCTTCAAGCGCAGAGGACTCGGGAAATATCTGATCGACAAAGCGATCGAAATCGCCTGCGCTCAAGGCAAGGAACTGATCTGGCTCGGGGTTTGGGAACACAATGTGAATGCCATCGCGTTTTATGAAAAGATGGGCTTCATCCATACCGGTTCGCATTCGTTTTTCATGGGCGAAGATGAACAGACCGACTTCATCATGACGAAAAAGCTGGGCTGACTAGCATACAAAAAAACCATCGCCAGGTTGAGGCGATGGTTTTTTGCGGTTGCTCTTTACATTGGAGGAGTAAAGAAGAGAGAAGAGTAAAAAGATTGTTTGATTGGCTTGAACTTATAATAGTCCTCACGTGTGAAAAAAGCGTGAAGAAAATCTAAATTATTTTTGCTGTTTTTACGGACACAATTGATATTTTATCATCTCGAAACGTGATCCTCTTCCTTGATGATATCCACCGTTGAGGATCGGCCGGCTTCGATCATCTTGGAAGTGCTGATCCGAAGCTGCAGGTTGGCATCGTAATCAAGCGCGAAGATGCAGGAATAGAGCACATCCAGCAGGTACACGATAGCGCTGTCGGTGGAGAAGGTGGCGATTTTTGAATAGAGCTTCTCCCTTGTGCAGATTCTGAGCACGCAATCCGCAAGCCGGGCGGTCGTATTGTCCCCGATATTGGTGATGGCGATGATGGGGATATTGTTCGCTTTTAAATAATGGATTGTTTCGTTCAATATCGCAGTTTCTCCGGAATAGGAGACGATGATTGCGCAAGAGGAAGGATCCGCCAGGTGCGCCTTGAAGATCGTTTCGCCCTGCAGCAAGCAGATTTCCACCCGTTTTTTGATCCGCGACATGTTGTGTTGGAATTCCTGCGTGATCAAAAGGTTGTTGCTGACTGCAAAAAGACTGGTATAGGAAGACTTCCGGATGATCTGGATGGCCTTCTGCAGGTCGTCATGGGTGATCAGCGACAAGGTATCATCGATGGATTCCTTTTCCAAGGCAGCAATTTTACTTGCAATCGCCATGATGGTATCATTACGATGAAAAGGCAGATTGGCGTTTATTTCACTGAAATGTTTCTGCAAATATTCTTCTTCTTTCAGGAAGGCTTCCTTCAAATCGCTCCACCCGCTGAAGTTCATCTTGTGGGCAATCCTTACCAATGTGGAAGGAGAAGTGTACGTCGCCTCGGCAATCTCTTTGGTGGTCATTTCCTCGATGGCCGCTTTTTTCTCAAGTATATAGGTCACTATCTTTTGTTCGCTGTTGGAAAATTCGAAATTCTCCAGCCGTTCTCTGATAAGCATCCGCATCCCCCTCGCGTGTTTCTTCTGAACCTCACTATTATCCTATCATATTTGTGAATGTTATTTGATAATCCGGATCAAAAAAATGGGAAATTTGTAAACGGTGTTACGGAGTGTTCGGAAGTTATTGTTTCTGTTCCGCTATCTATTATAATCGAGTAGTAAAAGAATGTAGCCACTTCGCTGGTCATTTGAGCCGCACATCCATATCGGTAGGGGGAGAAAAAATGATAGGGTTCATCGCAGCTGTTTTAACAACGTTGTCCTTCGTTCCGCAGGCGTGGCAGATCATCAAAACCAAGGACACCTCCGGCATCTCATTGGGCATGTATGCAATGTTTGTGGTCGGCGTGTTTCTGTGGTTGATCCACGGGTGGAACATCCAGGATTATGCCATCATCGCAGCGAACGGCATCACCTTTGTGTTGGCATCAATTATCTTGGCTTATAAAATCAAATATAAATAAGAGGAGCGATCATTATGGCATTGGATAAAGATTTTTTATGGGGCGGCGCATTAGCGGCGCATCAGTTTGAAGGAGGGGTTTTGAACACTTCCAAAGGCTTGAGCGTGGCGGACGTCATGACAGCCGGAGCGCACGGCGTTCCCCGCGTCATCACGGACGGTGTGGTCGAAGGCAATTATTACCCGAACCACGTCGGCATCGACTTCTACGGACGTTACAAAGAGGATATCGCTTTGTTCGCGGAAATGGGCTTCAAATGCTTCCGTACTTCGATCGCTTGGTCACGCATCTTCCCGAACGGCGATGAAGCGGAGCCGAATGAAGAAGGCTTGCAGTTCTACGATGATGTCTTCGATGAATTGTTGAAGTACGGCATCGAACCGGTCATCACGCTTTCCCACTTTGAGATGCCATACCACTTGGCCAAGGAATATGGCGGCTTCATGAACCGCAAGACGATCGATTTCTTCGTCAAATTTGCGGAAGTCTGCTTCAAGCGCTACAAAGACAAAGTGAAATATTGGATGACCTTCAATGAAATCAACAACCAAATGAACTACAAGAACGATATCTTTGGCTGGACCAACTCCGGCGCGCATTTCGGCGATTATCCGAATCCGGAAGAAGCGATGTATCAATGCGGGCACTATGAATTGGTCGCCAGCGCTTTGGCCGTTAAAATAGGCAAAGAAATCAACCCGGATTTCCAAATCGGGAATATGATCGCGATGGTGCCAATCTATCCGTATTCTTCTCGTCCTGCTGATATGGTATTGTCGAATCAAATGATGCACGATCGCTGGTTCTTCTGCGATGTGCAATGCCGCGGTCACTATCCTGCCTACGCTACGAAGATGTTCGAACGCAAAGGCTTCAACCTGGACATCACTGAAGCAGACAAAAAAGCTTTGGCTGAGGGCACCGTTGACTATATCGGCTTCTCTTACTATATGAGCAACTGCGTCGATTCGACCGTAAATAAAGATGTATCAAAAGCTCTGGACGGTTCCAGCGCACATTCCGTGAAAAATCCATTCATCGAAGAGTCCGACTGGGGCTGGGCGATCGATCCAGAAGGCTTGCGTTACACATTGAATCTGTTCTACGAACGCTATGAAAAACCATTATTCATCGTCGAAAACGGCTTCGGTGCCATCGACGTCAAGGAAGAGGACGGCAGCTGCCACGACCCTTACCGCATCGACTACCTTAAGACGCATATTGAAGAAATGAAAAAAGCTGTCGAAGAAGACGGCGTCGATCTGATGGGCTACACGCCATGGGGTTGTATCGACTGCGTATCCTTCACGACAGGCGAAATGAAGAAACGTTACGGCTTCATCTATGTAGACCGGGACAATGAAGGCAACGGAACACTGGAAAGAAGCAAAAAGGATTCCTTCGATTGGTACAAAAAGGTTATTGCTTCTAACGGGGAAGAATTGGCTTAAATTTTATGAATGAAAAAGCTCAGCGATATCCCGCTGAGCTTTTTTGTGTTCGGTAATGTTGACCGCATCAGCCTGCGGCCGCGCAGCCAGAGGGCTCTCCACCTCCGGCCAAGCGAGGCTCGCCGGAGGTGGAGGTAGATTATCCCGCCCAACTACGACGAGGCGGGCCTCATCGGAGGTCGAAGTTTAGCTCGCTACCTCACCTCCGGCGGACCAACCACTCACCGGAGCTGGGGCGCCCTGGACAGTCCCTTCATTTCCACAAAAAACCACCGCTCAGAAGAGCGGTGGCATAAAGGAGTTGTTCTTTACTTTGGAGGAGTAAAGAAGAGTAAAAAGATTGTTGTGATTGGCCTATCTGTATAATAGTCCTGAATTGTGAAGATAATATGAAGAAATCCGTATATATTTTGGTTATTTCGGTACAGAAAAGAAAAATATTGCGACGGGTTCGACCATGAAACCCGCGAAATGATATACTGTTCTTATAAAAATTGCAGGGAGGAACTCGAATGAAAGTAGCATTAATTGCGCATGACCGTAAAAAGGATTTGATGATTCAATTATGTACCGCCTATAAAGCGATCCTGGAAGAACATGTATTGTTTGCGACTGGCACGACCGGCACACGCATCATGGAAGCAACCGGATTGAATGTACACCGTTTCAAGTCAGGTCCGCTTGGAGGGGATCAGCAGATAGGTGCCATGATTTCGGAAAATCAAATGGATCTGGTCATCTTCCTGCGGGATCCGTTGGCCGCTATGCCTCATGAACCGGATGTAACCGCTTTGATCCGTTTGAGCGATGTCTATGAAATCCCGTTGGCCACCAATATCGGCACAGCCGAAGTGTTGCTCCGCGGGCTGGATGCCGGCTTCGTCGATTGGCGCGAATTCTACAACGCCGAAGGCAGCATCGATTTCGGATAAGCAGGATGCTGACCCCGGGAAGCATACGTATAAAAAAACTAAAAAACGCACCGATTTTTTGGAGTATCGTTCCAAAAGGTCAGTGCGTTTTTTGTGCATTAAAATGGACTTGCAAGGTATTCCAGCGCATAGGAAATATGCAGTTCCGTCGCGATGGCCAAGCCTTTTTCATCGATGTCGAATTTCTCGTGATGATGGCCGTATGCTGTCTCTTCGCTGCTTTGCGTGCCGATGAAGCAGTAGACACCGGGCGCGACCGCCAAGTAATCTGCAAAGTCGTCGGCGCCCATGCTTTTCGGGCTGTCAGTGATGACGTTCTCGATGCCGACGATGTCTGAAGCGACCCGGATGGCATGGTTGGCTGCCTGGATGTCGTTGATCAGCGGTGCTGCGGCATCGTAGTTGGAGAATTCGATGGTTGTGCGGTGCGCATCGGAAACATTCCGGGCGATCCTTTCAACAGCCTCCAGCACTTGCGCCCGGACTTCATGGCTGAAGGTGCGGACGGTGCCTTCGATCTCGGCTTCGTTGGCGATGATGTTGTAGTTGGTCCCGGCGCGCAGCACCCCGATGCCGACGACGACTTCATCTGTGGGTTTCACTTCCCTGGCAACGATGGTCTGGAGTTCCGTTACGATGGAGGCTGCGCTGACCAAGGCATCGCGCCCCAGATCCGGACGCGAGACATGTCCGCTCTTGCCGAAAACTTTGATCTTGAAGATGTCGCAGGACGCGTTGGAAGGGCCCGGTGTAGCGACGATTTTGCCCACTTGCGTGCCGGATTGCAGATGGATGCCGAAGACATGGTCGATGCCGTCGATATAGCCGCCGCGCACGAATTGGCGCGCTCCGGCACCGATTTCTTCCGCAGGCTGGAAGGCGAACTGGATCGTGCCGGAGAACTCATCCTGATGTTCCTTCAGGATTTTCAGCGCGCCCAACAAGGAAGCGGTATGCCCGTCGTGCCCGCAGGCATGGTTGAAACCGGGATTGACGGATGCGTAGGGTTTGCCGGTCTCATCAGGCAGAGGCAGCGCATCGATATCGGCACGCAATAGGATGGTTTTGCCTGAACCTTTTCCGCCGACTAAGGTGGCCAGGATGCCGGTCTCGCCGACATTTATGTAAGGCACGCCGATTTCTTCGACTTCCTCCTTTATGCGTTGAATCGTTTCGAACTCCTTCAGGCTTGGCTCCGGATGACGGTGGAAATGGCGGCGCAGGGCGATGATGTAGTCGTAGATATCGCTAACTTCTTCGTGGATCTGTTGTTGGCTGATTGTCATGGATGGTTCCTCCTTGATTCTGTATAGGAAAGGGGCTATGGGCAAATGGCCCAAGCCCCTCGAAATGGTTTGATTATCTATATTATTTTGCTTCGTCCCAAACCGGGAATTGCGAGCCTTTTGAAGCTTCTTCGATGACTTTGGCCGTTCCTTCGGATTGGTAGTAGGCTACGATCGTTTGGAAGGTTTCGTTGTCGACGTCTTCGGCAAGTGCTGCGATGACGTTGTAATAGGGTTTGGAATCAGCGGTTACCGGCTCAAGGAAGACGGCATCTTCACTTGGGATGAAGCCAGCATCCACGGCCATGCCGCTGTTGATGACGGAAGCTGTCACGTCCTGCAAAGCGCGGGCGGTCTGGTTGGATTCAAGCGTCTGGAACTGCAGGTTCAATTTGTTTTCGACGACATCTTCGGTTGTCGGAACCAAACCGGCTTCAGGATCAAGCGTGATCAATCCGGCTGTCTGCAGCAGAATCAAAGCGCGGCCTTCGTTGGAGACGTCGTTTGGGATGGCGATAGTGTCGCCGTCCTTCAGTTCGCTGATGTCCGTGATTTTTTCGGAATAAAGCCCTAAAGGAGCCATTACCGTATAGCCGATGGTCGTCAATTCTGTTCCATGATCTTTGTTGTAGTTGTCCATGAAGATCTCTGTCTGGAAAGAACTCAGATCGATTTCACCTTCGGCCAAAGCATTGTTAGGAGTCGTGTAGTCGGTGAATTTGACCAGTTCGACTTCGATGTTTTCTTTTTCTTTCAGCTCTTCGATGACGTAATCCCAAGGCTCGTTGACTTCGCCGACGACACCCAATGTGACTTTGACGGGCTCAGTCGCTTCGGCAGATGTCACGTCGCTGGACGAGGAATCGGATGCTGCGCTACCGCAAGCGGCAAGGAAAAGGCTGGCTGAAAGGGTCAAGGTTGCTAGAAATGTCTTATTTTTCATCAGTAAAGGGCTCCTTTGTATATAAAGATAGCATCAAGAGCGGCGCGAAAAGAAACGCGACTGCTTGATGCTACTCGTAAATTTAGTATGTTTTCAGGCTGTTGAAGATGAAGAACGGTTTTCGCTTAGTCCCAAGCAGGGATATCTGTGTTTGCAGTTGTTTCTGCGATCAAAGCTTTTGTTTCTTCTGTTTGGTATGCCGCTACAACTTTTTTGTAGACTTCATTGTCAACGTCTTCTGCACGGGCAGCAATAACGTTTTTGTAGATGTCCAAGACTTCCTGGATGTTGTCTGTATCCAAGTACAGGGCATCTTCAGTCGGTACAAGTCCAGCATCGACAGCGAAGTTGGTGTTGATGACTGCAGCGCCTGCATCTTCAAGCGAACGCGGCAATTGTGCAGCATCCAATTCTTCGATGTTCAGGTTCTTAGGGTTTTCGATGATGTCGTTTACGGTTGGCGTTGTGCCTGTTGCGTTGTCCAAAGTGATCAAGTCGATGGCTTGCAACAGCAACAACGCGCGTCCGCCGTTGGTTACGTCATTCGGGATTGCGATCGTGTCGCCGTCTTGAATTTCGCTGTAATCCGTATAGTTGTTAGAGTAGATCCCTAATGGAGACACAAAAGTGAATCCAAGAGGCGTCAGGTCTGCGTCGTTGTTTGCGTTGTAGTTTTCCAGGAAGGCTACGTGCTGGAATGCGTTCAAGTCGAGTTCACCGTTATCCAACGCGATGTTCGGTTGGTTGTAGTCAGTGAATTTGACGATTTCAAGATCGATGTTCTCGTCTTCCAGACGCACTGCGACGGCTTCCCAGATTTCGACAGCGGATTCGCTGACAAGGCCGATTTTGACTGTAGTTGGTTCTGCTGCAACTGAGCTGCTTGACTCCGCAGCGGATGAATCAGCGGTTGTACCGCCATTTCCGCATGCTGCCAGGAACAATGAAGCTGTAAGGACTAGGCCACCAAATAATTTGCTCTTTTTCATAATGTAATTCCTCCGATTGTTTTTTTATTTTTACATCACGTCTGCAAACGTGATTTTTGTAAACAAGTTAATGGGTCTTACTGTTCCCAAGCGGGTACGTCGTTGCCTTCTGTGACATCGTCCAGGATCGCTGCGGTTTCGGATGTTTGGTATTCCGCAACGACTTGTTTGTAGGTTTCGTTGTCGACATCTGCTGAACGTGCCGCTACAACGTTTTTGTAGACGTCCGCAACGCTTGCAATGTTGTCAGTATCAAGGAATAAGGCGTCTTCTTTAGGATTCAGGTCTGCATCAGTAGCGTAGTTCGTGTTGATGATCGCTGCGTCCACATCAGGAAGGGAGCGTGCGACTTGTGCAGCATCCAATTCTTCAAAGCTGATGTTTTTCGGGTTTTCTGTGATGTCGCTGACTGTCGGTGTTGTTCCTTTTGCTTCGTCGACTTTGATCAGGCCGATTGCTTGCAACAACAAGAGCGCGCGACCGCCGTTGGTTACATCGTTAGGGATGGCGATTTTCGCTCCGTCGGCGATGTCCGCATAGTCGGTAACTTTTTCGGAATACAAGCCAAGTGGAGAAACATAAGTGAAGCCGATAGGAGTCAGATCAGATTTGTTATTGGCGTTGAAATCTTCAAGATAAGCAACGTGCTGGAATGCGTTCAGGTCGATGTCGCCATTCTCCAACGCGACGTTAGGTTGTACATAGTCAGTGAATTGGACGATTTCCAATTCGATCCCTTTCGCTTCCAAACGGCTGGCTACATCTTCCCAGACTTCAACTTCGACTTCGCTGACTACGCCGATTTTCACTGCTTCGTTATCTGAAGAAGCAGTATCCGCTGCTGAGTCCGTGTTCGAGTCGCTGCTTCCGCAAGCTGCTAAAAATAAGGTAAGTGCTGCAACACCTGAGAATAATACGTTTTTCTTTTTCATGATTTGTTTCCTCCGATTTTGTTTTTTTATTTTTTAATGACTTACTTTTTTGACCAAGGCATTTCCGATGGCTTGGCTGATGAATACGATTATAAGGATGATGATGGTTGCGACCAAGGTCACGTCGTTCTGGAATCGGTTGTAGCCGCGGGTGATGGCCAGGTTACCCAAGCCGCCTCCGCCAATGGCTCCAGCCATTGCCGTCAAACCGATCAGGTTGATGATCGTTACGGATGACACGCGGATGATGCCGGCCAATCCTTCCTTCAGGTAGACACGGAAGATGATTTCCCAAGGGCTGGCACCCATTGATTGGGCCGCCTCGATGACGCCGGGATCGACTTCAACCAAGGCATTTTGGATCTGACGGGCATAGAAGGGAACGGTCGCTACCACTAGTGGCACGATTGATGCGGTCGTTCCGATCGAAGTGCCGACCACAAAACGCGTGAACGGTACAATCAGTGCCATCAGGATGATGAAAGGCAGCGACCGGAAGATGTTGACCAGCTTATCCAGAACGTTGTACAGATGTTTGTTCTCCAGGATGCCGCCATCTTCTGTGACCAGTAAGATGACGCCTAGGATGACGCCAAGCCCACCAGCGATCAGTCCGGCAATGAGTGTCATGTATAAGGTTTCCCAGGTGCTCAGGAGCACTTCATCCCAAATTTCAGAGACGTTAGGGAGAAAGGTTGTCATGAATGTGTTCATTCTTCGTCGCCTCCTTTATTTTTCTTTTCGGCGATGATTTCAGCGGTGATGATCTCCACCGTCACGCCATTGTCCTGCAGGTAGCGGACGGCTTTGGCAATCGCTTCCGGTGTCCCGCTCAGGACGAGGAGCAGGGTGCCGACCGGCGTGTCCTGCAGTATCTCAACATTCCCGAAGAGTATATTGCCTTGGACATTGAATGTATTGGCCAGTTTGGCGATAAGCGGCTCGCCTGTGGAACCGCCGACGAATGAAAGTTTTGTCAGCACATCATGTTCGTTCAGGTTCAGGATGGTTGGATGGGTGATGACCGTCTCGATGCCGTGTTCGACATGTGTTGCTGTATCGATGAAGTCCTTCGTCAATTGGTTCTGCGGCTTCGTGAAGATGTCCAAAATTGATCCGTATTCGATTACGCCGCCGTCTTCCATCACAGCCACTTTGTTGCAGATTTCCTTCACGACCTGCATCTCATGGGTGATGATGACGATCGTCAGGTTCAATCTTTTGTTCAGCTCTTTCAATAGAGCCAGTATCGAAGAAGTCGTCTTCGGATCCAACGCGCTGGTCGCTTCGTCGCAAAGCAGCACTTCCGGATCATTCGCCAAGGCGCGGGCGATGGCCACACGCTGCTTTTGCCCGCCGGATAATTGGGAAGGGTAAGCATTGGCTTTTTCGGACAACCCTACTAATGAAAGAAGGTCTGTTACCTTGTCGTGGATTGCCTGTTTACTTAAGGAAGAATTCTTCAAGGGAAATGCGACGTTGTCGTGAATGGTGCGGGAGCGCATCAGATTGAAATGCTGGAAAATCATCCCGATTTTTTTGCGCGACTCACGCAAGTCCTTGTCGTTCAATGCCATCATGTCTTTTCCGCTCACGATGACTTTTCCTTCGGTCGGACGCTGCAGAAGATTGATGGTCCTTACTAATGTACTTTTGCCGGCGCCGCTGTATCCGACGATGCCGTAGACGTCGCCTTTATCGACTTCCAGCGAAACATGCTGTACGGCATGGATGGCTTTGTTTTTGTCAGCTTTAAAAGTCACTGAGATATCCTGTAGACTGATCATGTATCTTTCCTCCTCTAATAAAAAAAGCATCCATCCTACATCAAAAAATTATGACGTTAAGGACGAATGCGGACGCTTCGTGTTACCACCTTTGTTCGAATCCCCCTCACGGCAGGATTCCTCCATGAGTGAAGGCTTGCTTCACTCGTGCACGATAAAGGGTGCTCCCTTGAAGGATTTACCGCTTGTGCAGCTCATCCTTCCCGCTCCGAGGCCATCTTCAAAACCGTTCCGTATACCTGTTCTCATCCATCCAGGCTCGCTGTGATACGTTGCGGTTTTTACTTTCCTCTTCCTTGCGTTTACATTTTATCATAAAATCAAAAAACTCTCGCCTTATCTGCTGCATCTTTTATGCGCAAGATAAGGACGAGAGGTCAAAGTTCGATCTCGTGTTACCACCTTAGTTCACGAAAGCATCGCTGCATCCGCCTTAGCCAGTGCGCCTGCAAATTGCTGCAAGTCATACTGAGACACTGTAACGGGCGTTCCCGTCCTGTCTTAAGAAGTTACTCTTCGGACAAGCCACTCTGAGACCATCTTCAACCAACACTTCCTTGCTTGCTTTCACCTGACCAAGCTCTCTAATGAAGGAGTGGAATGATTTACTCTTCTCTTCGCTGTGTTTTTGATGTGATTAATATACCCAATCCCGCTTTCTTTGTCAACAGATAAGATTAGAAAAAAACAGAAAATTTTCAGGGATTCTCATTTTGCGGAATAGAAAACGCTCTCTTGAAATGGGAAATGCCATGGTACGCTTGACTTATGGACAGAATAGTCGTATTCTGATTAATATTAAAATTATGTGAGAAAAAGGATATGAACTTATAAAAAGCATGCGCCGAGGGGTTTCTGGCGGTGATGCACACTTGGATGGAGGATGTACTACATGGCTTTGACAACGAATGAACTATTTTCCCGCATCAAACCTTCGCAGATCCGCGAATTTGATGAATTATTCCGCAGTGTGGAAGACTGCATTCCGATGACGATCGGGGAACCGGATTTTGATATGCCCGAAAACGTCAAGCAAGCCGCCATCAAGGCGATCGAAGACAATGCGTCCCATTATGCGCACACTTCCGGCGAAATCGGCGTCCGTAAAGCAGTCAGCGAATTCCTTGAAAAGCAATATGATCTGCACTACGATCCCGAAACGGAGATCGTGATGACGGTGGGTGCCACTGAAGGGCTCTTTGCCGCGGCTTTCGGCTTGTTGAATCCGGGAGATCAGGTCATCATCCCGTCGCCGTTCTTTCCATTATACAGCTATGCGGTGGAACTGAACCGCGGCGAATGCATCCTCGTCGATACTTCCGAGACCGACTTTTTGATGACGCCGGAGCTGCTGCACAAGACGATGGCTGAAAACAAAAATGTCAAAGCGATCTTTTTGAACTACCCGAGCAATCCAACAGGCGCTACCTATACAAAAGAAGAACTGACGGCTTTGGCCGACGCAATCAAGCAGTACGACATCTTTGTGCTGAGCGATGAAATCTACAGCGAAATCACCTACGGAGAAAAGCATACGTCGATCGCGACCCTGCTGCGCGACCGCACGATTTTGTTCCAAGGGGCTTCGAAAGCCTTTGCGATGACAGGCTGGCGCGTCGGAGTGCTTGCAGCGGATGCGAAATGGATGAAGACCTTGTTCTTGGCCCATCAGCAGTTGGTGACGACAGGCGTAACGGTTTCCAACCGGGCTGCCGAGGAGGCGTTCCGCAACAGCGCGCCGGATGTCGAAAAGATGCGTTCAGAATATGAGAAAAGAAGAAACATCCTCGTTCCCGCTTTGCAGGAAGCCGGCTTTGAGGTTCCCGCACTGAAAGGTGCTTTCTATGCTTTTGCGAAGATTCCGTCGAAATTCGGTACGGACGATAAGGCTTTCTGTCGTGAAATCGGCATGAACGCCAAAGTGGGCATGCTGCCTGGATCGATCTTCGGACCCGGCGGAGAAGGCTATGTCCGCATGAGCTATGCGCTGAGCACGGACATGGTCGCTGAGGCGGCTGAACGTCTGAAGACTTATATCGCCTCCAAATAGAGATGCAATCCAATCCAAACATTGATAAAATGGACCTGAGTCGAAACCATAAAGCGAAAAGAGGGAATTGAAATGCCATATGTTCACATTGAATTGCTGGAAGGCAGAACCGACGAGCAGAAGCAAGGCTTGATGCGCGATGTCGTGGATGCTGTCGTAAAAAATGCCAACGTATCGAAGGAAAGCGTGCACGTGATCCTGAATGAAATTTCGAAACAACATTTGACCAAAAATGGCGAATTCATAGGCGAAGAAGCTTAAGGATTCCATCATGAAATAAGCCAAGGCCGGGATGAAAACCCCAGCCTTGGCTTATTTTTTTCGTAATCGATTTGCTATAGAAACCATATATCGCCGATGATCAGACGGATCCAATTCATAGGTGAGCCCCCTTTCTCGGAACAGGCAAGCTTGCGACCGGAAACAATGAATACAAGATCAGCTATTTTTCGTGAAAGGTGCTTTTGACATAGATGAGCAGCAGGATGGCCAAGAGCACAACGACATTCAAAGCCACCCCCAAACTTGGCGGAAGGACCTGGATAAGCAAGGCCAGCACGATCAGATTCAAGGCATCGATGCCAAGGAAGGTCCAATGCTGCGCGGATTCCATGCAGTTGCTGGAGATAAACAACAAACCGCTGCATATGCCGATTGTGAGCCACCAGGATTTTGAAACTTCCGGATACTGTACCATTCCGATCAGGCAGGCACAGCTCAGTATATAGGCGCAAAGGTTACATCGTTTTGGATTCATGGACTTTCCCTGCCTTCCTTTCATGAAATGGTCATTTCGGGAATTGTCAGGACAGTTTTCCCATGGTTGCTTTCATTTTATTACAGATTTTTCGCGTCACTACAAAATATTCCTATAAGCATAACAATTGCCACGCAAATCAAGGGTTGCCTGCAATCGGACGCAAAAAGACGGCGTCATTTAGAGGCCGCCACTTCCAGAAGATTGTATTCATTTTCAAGAGCTACTTTGAAAGCCGGGTCATCCGCCGCGTCGATCAATCGGAAAGCTTGGTCGATCATCTGCTTGCCAGCGGGCTTTCCCGACTTTGCCAAGGCGAAACCTTTTCTGAGGTAGCAGACGGACAAGTGTCTGTAGGAGCCGGCCTGCTTAGCAGCCGGGATAAGCTCATCGATGCAGGCAATCGTCTCTTCATAGCGTTTATTTTTCAACAGCAATAAGCACAAATTATAGCGCAGCGAGATTGCGATTTTGGTGGCCGAAGGATGGCCTGCATATTTTTTCGTTTGTGTGGAGGCGGTCTCCGAGATGAGGATGGCTTCGTCGATAGGAAACAGAAACAGCATGGCGTTGATCATCCCCAATTCCACCAAATACCAACCGTCAAGCTTTTCGAGCCTTTCCCATACCGGGATCGCTTCTTTCCGGGCGCTCAGAATATCTCCCGTTTCGGACAAAATGATCAGAGCATCCGTCAAATGGACGATGTCGGCGATGATGTAATCGGTGTGGACCCCCAAATAATTCAAGGCTTTCTCCCGGATTTCCTTCAAGAGGCGGACATCGTTGAAGGACAGGTTCAGGAAGGCGGCCACCAATTGCTCCTTTTCGGAATAATTGTATTCATGCATGATGTAATGGAACTCTTCATCGGTCATGTCCAGCCTGCTCAAAAGATGCCGATAGTTGCCTAGCGTCGGCTCGATCAGATCCCTTTCCATCTTGGAATAGGTGGATTGATGGATTTTGTTTTCCGCCATGTATTGTTGGGAATAGCGTTTGTTTTTCCTTATCCGTAAGAGGGTTTTTCCGAACCCCGCAGAATGATTGTCCATATCAGGCACCTGCTTCACACTTAATTAAAATAATGCCACATTTTGTCGAAGGACCCCCTTCAACAAAATGTAGCATCTCAGAAAAAATTCGGTTTATTTGTTAAGGTAGGTCCGGATTGCGTGCGCTACGCCGCTTTCAGCGTTGGATGTGGTGATGAAATCCGCAGCTTCCTTGACTTTGTCTACAGCATTGCCCATCGCGACGCCTACGCCTGCATATTCGATCATGCTTAGGTCGTTCTCGTTGTCGCCGATGGCCATGATGTTTTCCGCATCAATATTCAACAATGCGGCCAATTCGACCAAAGCGCTGGCTTTACCGGCATCTTTGTTCAGCACTTCCAGGAAATGCGGTTCGCTGCGGACAATCACATAGTCTTCATGGAACTGCGCTGGAATAGCTGGAATCAGGATATCCAACAGCTCAGGCTGGTCGATGAACATGATTTTCGTGAACAGTTTATCTTCCGGCAATTCAGCCAATGAGCGATAGCGGATCGGCATCGTCGTAATGAAAGACTCGCGTGTCGTGAAGATGCTGATGTCTTTGTTTGCAGTGTAGATGGCTTCGTTGTCGATCCCGTGCGTATGCACGTTGAACTTGTCAGCTAATTCGTTGATTCTGACGAAGTCGCTGTAATCCAACGTATGCGAAACGAGCACTTCATTTGTTGCGGTGGACAGCACCAAAGAGCCGTTGTAGGTGATGACGTAATCTTCGTCTTGATCCAATTCCAATTCTTTGATATAGCGTTTCACGCCTGGGAACGGTCTGCCGGTGCAGAGTACGATTTTGACGCCTTGTTCACGTGCTTCCGTAATGGCTGCTTTTACATCCGGGGTGATTTTGAACTCCGGGTCTACCAATGTGCCGTCGATGTCGATGGCGATTAATTTGATGTTCATAGTGTGCCTCCTGTTTGTTGGGTTGGTAAAATTTCATCGTTCTCGAAAAAGGTTGAAAATTCCTGCGACAGGGACTCGAACAGATTGATGCCCGCCTCCTCGTCGCTATGGGTGATTTCGCGCGGGAAGTAGAAACGTTCATCCCCGCGGACCTTGCCCGTCAAAGCCGATACGATCGAACTTGCTTGCGATAGCTCCAGGAAACTGCCGTTTTTCTGGACAAGCTCAATCTGGGTCCTGGTGGTGGCCTGGTACGGCCGGTACAGATCATAAGGCAGGTCATAACTGTTGTTGACAGCGGTGTAGTAGTCCTTGTTGAAGCCCATGCGCTCAATGAGTGCACTCATGCGTTCCAGTGTAGCATCATCGCGTCCTTTTGTGTAGCGGACTGATTTGAAAGGATGACGGTTGACGAAGCGATGGGCCAGATCGTTCAGAATCGGATCTTTTTCGTCTAGCCAATGGTTGAAGTAGGTCGTCAGGACCCCGTCATCCAAACGCAGGTAATCTTTCAGCGTCCAAGTCTGCTTGAAGAACGGCGTCAGGAATGTGGCGGTATGCCGGAATTCGGTTTTTTCATCCAAATAGACATCCTTCGCGCGCTTCAACAGATGGCTCAGAACGACCTCCATGCCGCGGGAAACCGGATGGAAATAGATCTGCATATACATTTGATAACGGCTGACGATATAATCCTCCACCGCATGCATGCCGGAAATGTCAAAGGCGATCCCGTTCTCGTAAGGCCTGATTACACGCAAAATCCTCGTCAGGTCGAAATTGCCGTAAGTGACGCCGGAATAATAGGCATCGCGCAGCAGGTAATCCATCCGATCCGCATCGATCTGGCTGGAGATCAGCTGCACCACTTGCGGATTATCGTAGGTTTTGGCGATGACAGCGGCCACTTGATTCGGAAAATCAGGACCGATCTGCTGCAGGATCCGATTGATTTCGGTATCCGGTGAGGTGATGATCTCGATTGTGATGGCTTCATGGTCCGTATCGAATATTTTTTCGAAGGTATGCGAGAACGGACCGTGGCCGATGTCGTGCAATAAAGCGGCGCAAAGCGTAACGAGCCGCTCCCCATCGTCCCAAAGGCCGTCCCCAGGCTCTTTGCTGGGGTAATTCCGGACAAATTTATCGCAGATCCGGCGGGCGATTTCGTAGACTCCCAAAGAATGATTGAAGCGGGAGTGTTCGGCGCCGTGGAAAGTATAGGAAGAAGTCCCTAATTGCTTGATCCGGCGCAAACGCTGGAATTCAGGTGCATTGATCAAGTCCATGATGATCCGGTACTGGATATGGATGTAGTCATGGACAGGGTCACGGAATACTTTTTCTTTCGGCAATAATTCCGCGGTATAGTGTGTACTCAAATCGCATCGCCTCTTTCTGTCATTCCGTTTAGGTCTGCTGTTCCTGATTGACTTGTTCATTGCGTTTCTTCATTTTCGCATAGGCTGTTTCATATTCCGACATCAGACGCTCCGTGTATTCCCCAGGCAGGAGCGTATTGCCGTTGTTGGTGAAAACGGACAGGATCCGTTCCTTAACAGCGGCTACTGTCAACGGTTTGTCCAACAATTCCGCCAAGTTCGCCATGGAAGCGGGGTCGACGGCCGGGAAATGCCAGCGGGTCTCCTCGCCTTGCAGGCTTTCTTCGTAGAAGCGGCGGATCATTTCCCCGCGTTGTTGCTGATTGCCGGTTACGCTCATATAGATCATGATGGCAACGCCGTTTTTGAAACGGCGTTGCGCGATGCCGGCGAATTTTTTGCCGTTGATGCTCAGGTCGAAGTCGCCCGGGCAATAAGAATCGCTGATTTCGAAAGCTTCGATCGTTTGTTCGGAATCGGAAAAAGTCTGCTCAACCAGTTCCTTCATGAGGACATAACCGTCATGGATCGTGAGTTTGGCATTCTCGGTTTCGGGAAGCACCAAGGAGAAATTCAGGATCCCTTCATCGGCAACGACGGCCAATCCGCCGGCGTTGCGGACGACGATACCGGTCGGGACGCTCCGTAAGTAACGCAGGCCGTCCTCCAGATGGGGCAGGCGCGTGTCCATCATGCCGAGGATGACCAGGTTTTCCATCGGCCAAAAATGCAGAGCTGCTGGAGCTTCAGCGTTCCCGACCAATCTGATCAAAGCATCGCCCATCGCGAAGTGCGAAAGGGCATCGGTGCCGAATGCTCCATGTGAAGTATCGTAGATATGATAAATGTTGTTTTTTAAATGGCTTGTCATATGCGTTTCCTTATCTTTGTGGCTGTTTCTGCTCCCATTATAGCAAAGTTCAGGAAAGATTTGAGGGTGAATTGCAGCGAAAGGCAGGATTTCTTCGCATTTTGGAAAATCAGCCCGCAAATGATTGACCAGCGCTCATTTTTACCGCTATACTGTATTTGAAAAACACGTGCGGCCGCTAGGCTTCAGCACGATGGTCAAAGAGGTGGAAAAGCTTGTCTTTAAAAGAAGGAATGCCCATCGAGTTCCAATTGGAAACGCTGGTGAAGCAAGAAGGGGAGCAGGAAAGCTTCCTATATGAAGGAATGGGTCAAATCGTGGAAATGGGCAATTGGCTCTATCTGCGCTATATCGAAGCCGAAACAGCTGTACCGGTCACTTTCAAACTGTCCCGTGAAGGGAAAGTGACGATCATCCGCAGAATGGAACAGACGAGCCGCATGACCTTCGATGCAGAAGGAAAAGGCATGGCCATGCTCCCGACGCCGGCCGGACTGATGGAAATCGAAACGATCACCCATGAAATGTTGCTGGAGTTCAAGGAAAAGCCGTTTGCCGGAAAAGTCACCTTGCATTACGAACTCCAAATGAACGAACAAAAATTTGGAGATTATCGAATTGAATTGCAATTTACCACCTGAGTATTGTATGATTAAGAGTAAACTTTTGAAAGGACGTGACACCATTGAAATTGAAGCAATTAGATGGTACTAGCAAAAACGAATTGTCAATGATAGAAGTTGCACACGCAATTTTCGAAGAAAACGGTGACGTACTGGACTTTAACCAATTATTGGTTCAGATACAGGACTATCTTGAAATGTCGGAAGAAGAATTGGAAGGCAAGATGACACGTTTCTACACTGACTTGAACATTGATGGCAGCTTTATTTCTTTAGGAGAAAATCGTTGGGGATTGCGTTCATGGTATCCAATTGATTCAATCGATGAAGAGATTCTTTCCAGTATCGATGAGGATGAAGTGAAAGTCCGCCGCAAGAAACGCAAAAAGCTGAATGCATTCGCTACATCAGAAGATGATGATGATGTAATCGATTATAATGATGACGATCCGGAAGATATCGACGTTGCTGATGAAGACGAAGAAATCGATGTGGATGAGGATGAAGTCGATGATGTCGACGCTGTGGATATCACGGATGACGATGATGACATCACGAGTGGCATCGAAGAAGATTTGACTTTGATCATCGAAGAGGAAGATCTTGAAGAGGAAGAAGAGTTCGAAGAGGAAGAAGAGTTCGTTGCGGAAGAAAAGGACGAAGAGGAGTAATCATTCCCCCGGTCTCCAATTCTTTCTTGACACCTTATGTAATTGGAGGTATCATCTTCATTGGGCTCCCAAAAAGTATTTCTTTTTGGAAAGTATACGTTGAATTTTTACGGCTCCCTGTTCTTAAGAACAGGGAGCTTTATTTTGTTTATTGCAGCGTTGGAGAATCCTTCGGACATAATTTTGCACATTTAAAAACAGGGGGAAGAAAAAAATGACTAAGTATATTTTTGTAACAGGCGGGGTAGTATCTTCAATCGGTAAAGGTATCGTTGCGGCGTCTTTGGGACGTTTGCTGAAAAACCGTGGATTAAAGATCACAATCCAAAAATTCGACCCTTACATCAATGTGGATCCAGGAACGATGAGTCCTTACCAACATGGGGAAGTGTTCGTCACTGATGACGGCACCGAAACCGATTTGGACTTAGGCCACTATGAACGTTTCATAGACATAAACCTGAATCAATATTCAAATGTGACGACCGGAAAGGTTTATTCCGAAGTCATCCGTAAAGAACGCAAAGGGGACTATCTAGGGGCTACTGTCCAAGTCATCCCGCACATCACGAATGAAATCAAAGAAAAAATTATGCGTGCCGGCGAAACGACAGATTCGGACATCGTCATCACTGAAGTAGGCGGAACCGTCGGGGATATCGAATCTTTGCCATTCCTGGAAGCTTTGCGTCAAATGCGTATGGAAGTAGGCGCTGAAAATGTGCTGTATATCCATACAACCTTGATCCCTTATTTGCGCGCAGCCGGCGAACTGAAGACAAAACCGACACAGCACAGCGTCAAGGAATTACGCAGCCTTGGTATCCAACCGAACATCTTGGTTGTGCGTACAGAAATGCCATTGCCGCAACACATCAAAAACAAATTGGCATCCTTCTGTGATGTGAAACCTGAAGCGGTCATCGAATCCCGTGACGTAGAGACGTTGTACGAAATTCCTTTGATGCTGCAGGAACAGAACATGGACCAGATCGTCTGCGATTATCTTGGCCTGTCCGATCTGCCGCCAGCCGACATGACGGATTGGAAAGCCTTGGTCGAAAAAGTCCAAAGCCTTGAAAAAACGACTAAAATCGCTCTTGTCGGAAAATATGTGGAACTGCAGGATGCTTACTTGTCTGTGGCTGAAGCATTGAAACATGCCGGTTATGCGCACAATACTGAAATCGACATCCAATGGATCAACGCGGAAGAAGTGACTACTGCGAATGCGCAGGAGCACTTGGCTACTGCAGACGGAATCCTTGTCCCTGGTGGCTTCGGAGACCGCGGCATCGAAGGCAAGATCGCTGCCATCCAATACGCACGCGAAAACAATGTGCCGTTCTTCGGTATCTGTCTGGGCATGCAATTGGCTTGTGTGGAGTTTGCCCGTAACGTTGTCGGTTTGGAAGACGCGGATTCAGCGGAAACCAATCCGGAATGCAAAAATAACATCATCGATCTGATGCCAGACCAAGAGAACATCGATGAAATGGGTGGCACATTGCGTTTGGGCCTGTATCCTTGCGAGTTGAAGGAAGGCACGTTGGCTAAGAAACTTTACCACAACGCCGATATGGTCCAAGAGCGTCATCGCCATCGTTATGAGTTCAACAATGCTTACCGTGAAATCCTGGCTGAAAAAGGAATGGTCTTCTCAGGCGTATCCCCTGATCAACGCTTGGTGGAAATTGTTGAATTGAAAAACCATCCGTTCTATATTGCTGCCCAGTTCCATCCTGAGTTCATCTCACGCCCGAACAGACCACAGCCGATCTTTGACGGCTTCATTGCGGCATCTTTGGAAAACGCAGGCAAATAAGCGGGACATTCCTCTCCCGATTTGACTGATATTGTATTTTAATGAGCAGGTTTGACTGAAAAGGTAGTAAATATTTTCATTTTCTGCTAAAATAGGTGTGTTGTAAGAAATATAGACCAATGGATTCCAAGGAGGCAACAAGAATGAGTCGTTTAGTAAGTATGACAGATATGTTAAACAAAGCGTTAGAAGGAAAGTATGCCGTAGGACAATTCAACATCAACAACCTTGAGTGGACGCAAGCTGTATTGCAAGCCGCACAAGAAGAAAAATCTCCAGTTATTTTGGGTGTTTCTGAAGGCGCAGCAAAATACATGGGCGGACATTTAGTTGTTGCAGCTATGACTAATGCTTTACTAGAAACTATGGACATCACTGTTCCTGTAGCATTGCATCTTGACCACGGTACAAGCTTTGAAAGCTGCAAATCCGCTATCGATGCTGGTTACTCGTCTGTAATGATCGACAAATCACATTACCCTATCGATGAAAACATTGCTCAAACTAAATTAGTAGTTGAGTACGCACATTCTAAAGGCGCTTCTGTAGAAGCTGAAATCGGAACTGTCGGCGGAACTGAAGATGGAATCACTGGCGGAATCCAATACGCTGATCCAGCTGAATGCTTACGTTTGACTACTGAAACAGACATCGATGCATTGGCTGCTGCATTAGGTTCTGTACACGGACCTTACTCTGGCGAACCTGTACTTGGTTTCGACGAAATGAAAGAAATTTCTGAATTGACTCACAAACCATTAGTATTGCACGGTGGTTCAGGAATTCCAGAACACCAAGTCAAAAAAGCTATCGAGTTCGGACATTCAAAAATCAACGTGAACACTGAATGCCAACAAGTCTTTACAGCTGCTGTAAGAGAAAAATTAGCTACAGACGCTAACGTTTACGATCCTCGTAAAGTTATCGGACCTGGTAAAGAAGCAATCGTTGCTGTCGTTAAAGAAAGAATGCAAGTTTTCGGTTCAAGCAACAAAGCTTAATTTAATCAAACGATCTTCGAGGAGGTCTGGGGCCTATGTTCCGGATCTCCTTTTTTGTTCTTATTTTTTCCCGAACGTTCTTGCATCGGCGCCTCATTTTCCATATATTTCTGAGTTTGTGTTAACATTACATCATAAGGTAGGGCAGTTGTCTTCAGTTGAAGCGTGATAGACACCTTTTTTACGCTGTTCGACCGTATCAAATTGAGAAATATAGCGGAAAGCAGACGATTGCATAAAAAAACTAGTAATGGACCCTGTATTTTTGTTAGAATTGTAAATGATCAACCAACAATCGAATAAAACTAAAAATAATGGTATTTCGGTATCGTTGCGCCGTTTTTCCCGTTACGGGCAATTCGTGCGAGCGATTCCATTTATTTCCGGACGATTTGTCGTTCGGCAACTACACATGAAGTGAGGCTTTTTTATGAAAAAATTAGTTATAGAGGGGAATAAACCGTTGAATGGTGAAATCACCATCAGCGGAGCGAAAAACAGTACGGTTGCGCTGATCCCGGCTGCCATTTTGGCGGACTCCCCAGTCATCTTGGAAGGCATCCCCAACATTCAGGATGTGCACTCCCTTATTGATATCCTTGAGGACTTCAACGTCGAAGTGTCTTTTGATGAGGATGAGGGCATCATCACGATCGATCCGACCAACATGATTTCCATTCCGATGCCTACCGGAAAAATCAAAAGCTTGCGTGCTTCGTATTATTTCATGGGAGCCATCCTTTCAAAATTTGGTGAAGGCGTCATCGGTATGCCTGGAGGCTGTTTCTTGGGCCCAAGACCGATCGATCAGCATATCAAAGGTTTCGAGGCGTTGGGCGCGACGGTGCGCAATGAAATGGGCGCCATCTATCTGACTACGCCGGAAGAAGGTTTGAAAGGCGATCGCATCTATCTTGATGTGGTTTCGATCGGAGCGACGATCAACATCATCTTGGCTGCGGTCAAAGCTAAAGGCAAAACAATCATCGAGAATGTGGCCAAAGAGCCGGAAATCATTGATGTCTGTATCTTATTGAACAACATGGGCGCGAAAATCCGCGGAGCCGGGACGGACATCATCCGGATCGAAGGCGTGGAAAGCTTACATGGCTGCAGACACACCGTAATACCTGACCGCATCGAAGCAGGGACATATCTGGCCGCTGCCGCAGCGATGGGGGAGCGTGTGTTGGTGAAAAATGTGATCGTCGAGCATATCGAAAGCCTAATCGCAAAAATGGAAGAAATGGGCGTAGAGATGGAAATCGGTGAGGACAGCATCCTGGTCAAAAAATCCGATAACCTGAAGATGGTCCACATCAAGACGTTGCCTTACCCTGGTTTTGCGACAGACTTGCAGCAACCACTGACTCCGCTCTTGTTGAAAGCGAGCGGTGAGGGCACCATCGTCGACACAATCTATCCGAAGCGCGTCAACCATATCCCGGAGCTCCGCAGGATGGGTGCGAAGGCCAAGGTTGAAAGTGACATGATCTTCATGCAAGGTCCCAACAAATTGACAGGTGCGGAAGTTACAGCCAGCGATCTGCGTGCTGGAGCGTGTCTGGTCATCGCCGGATTGATGGCGGAAGGCACAACCACAATTTCTGGAATCGAGAACATCCTGCGCGGGTATGATCATATCGTCGAAAAACTGACCGCTTTGGGCGCAGACATCAAAATGATTGAAGACGAAGAATAAACTTCTTCGCGCAACATGATAATAAGGAGCACCTTCAAAGCAGCAAACGACTTTGGAGGTGTTTTGAATATTTTGTATATTGCCTTTGCCAGAAACAAGCATCATAAGAATGATAAGAGAGGAAGGTGGAGCTGTTTGGAAGATATGCTTACCTTGCACGAGTTGGAAAGTAAGACGCTGAAAGAAATATACACTTATGCCAGAGAACTGAAGATCCCCTACTACAGCCAAATGAACAAAAAAGAGTTGTCCTTGGCGGTCATCCGTGCCCAAGAGGAGAAACAGGGATTCTTCATGACCGAGGGCATTTTAGATATCGTTGCTCAGGAAGGATTCGGTTTTTTAAGGCCAATCAACTATTCGCCGAGCCAAGAAGACATTTACATATCGACGTCGCAAATCAGACGCTTCGATCTCCGCAATGGGGACAAAGTAGCCGGAAAGGCCAGACCTCCGAAAGCGTCCGAACGTTATTACGGCCTGATGCAAGTCAGCACGGTGAACGGAAAACGGCCTGATCAAGCCAAAGAGCGCTCGCACTTCCCAGGATTGACGCCCATTTACCCAAACCATCAGATGAAGTTGGAAAACACACGGACAAACGTAACCGCTAGGATGGTCGATTTGTTCTCGCCCATCGGCTTCGGTCAACGTGGGATGATCGTTGCGCCTCCTAAAGCAGGGAAAACGACTTTGCTGAAAGAAATCGCGAACGGCATCACCACCAATCATCCCGATGTCGAATTGATCATGCTGCTCATCGATGAGCGTCCGGAAGAAGTGACGGATATCGAGCGCAGTGTCAAGGGCGATGTCGTCTCCTCGACTTTCGACCAGCAACCGGCAAATCATGTCCGGGTGGCGGAACTCGTCCTGGAAAGAGCCATGCGCCTTGTCGAAGACAAACGTGATGTGGTCATCTTGATGGATAGCCTGACGCGTTTGGCGCGTGCCTATAACTTGGTTATTCCGCCAAGCGGCCGTACGTTAAGCGGAGGGATCGATCCGGCAGCCTTTTATCGCCCGAAACGTTTCTTTGGTGCAGCCCGGAATATCGAGGATGGCGGCAGTCTGACGATCATCGCAACCGCGCTTGTCGACACCGGCAGCCGGATGGATGAAGTCATCTATGAAGAATTCAAAGGAACAGGGAACATGGAGCTTGTGCTTTCCCGTGAATTGGCGGAACGACGCATTTTCCCAGCCATCGATATCAAAAAATCGGGCACCCGCAGAGAAGACCTCCTGCTGGATGCGAAAACGATGGAGAGTATCTACAAAGTCCGCCGTGGTATGCGCGGAGATGCTTTGGAATACACCGAGAGCTTCCTGAAACAGATGAACACGACCGAAAACAATGAAGCTTTGCTGACCCGGATTGCATTGATGAAATAGAAAACGTGCCGGAAGGCGTGTGAGCAAATCATGAGCATTTTTTGCAGCTTACCGGTATAGTGGGACTATCAAAACGCAAAACTGGAGGTTTTCAAATGCTTTTCAATAAAGGAAATTACGAAGAAGACACAAAAGAATTCATAAAAATCACGGCTGAAGAGTTTGAAGAAAAATTGGCTGCCGGCGAAAAAGCGGTCGTTTATCTCGGGAAAGCCGTTTGCCCGTATTGCCGGAAATTTGTCCCTAAATTAGACAAAGTCCGCAAAGAAAAGAACCTGACGATCCATTATCTGGACAGCCTGAACACGCCGACAGACCCGGCGATCCAAAGTCTGCGCGACAGAATGGGCGTCCGTACGGTGCCTGCTCTTGTGAGGATCGATGGTCCGGGCCAATTCACGAACCTGAATGCCGACAGCAGCCTTTCCGAAGAAGAGATTGCAGCCATTCTCGACAAATAAAGCAAACACGTTTTCCTCACTGCTGCTTGGATGGGGAAAACGTGTTTTTTAAATTTGTCGTTGCATTCTTGCTGTTTGCGTGGTATCCTTTTAACGTTAAAAAGGATTACCCTGCGGTAGGCCTTTTATTACAAAAAGACAACTCTGGCTTAGTAAATAATCCAGGGCAAAAAGGAGCGAAAGAGACATGAAACAAGAAATCCATCCAAATTACCAAACAGTTGTGTTCATGGATACAACTACAGGATTCAAATTTTTATCAGGTTCAACAAAAGGTTCAAGCGAAAAAGTTGAATGGGAAGATGGCAACACTTACCCAATGATCCGTGTAGAAATTTCTTCAGATTCACACCCATTCTATACAGGACGTCAAAAATTCACGCAAGCCGATGGCCGTGTGGACCGCTTCAACAAAAAATATGGTTTCAAAAACAACGAAGAAGAAGCATAATCTTCGTGAGGGCTTTCCCGGTTTCGGGAGGGCTCTTTTTTTGTTTCTACCGGTATTTTCTGGGTACGTGCGTCAGCTCCGGGGAGGGCCCGCTCCCCGGAGTACGCCGGTAATTTGATGGGCGCAGCTCCGATGAGCACGGCCCCGTCGGAGGTAAAGGAGAAAATGTGGGACGAACTCCTGCGAAGCCTGTGTTCGCCGGAGAAGCGGTATATTTCCGGTGAACCGGCTGTCGTCGAGGCTTGGATTTTGCGGGTGGTCTATTGGTTTGCTATGATAGCTTTAAGAAGGAACGAGAGGAGAAGCGAAGATGGCATACGAACCTAAAACCAAGCCTACTGAAGTGTCTGTGCAGGAGTTCATCGAGGAAATCCAGCAGCCGCAAAAGAAAGAGGATGCTTACGCGCTGTTGTCGTTGTTTGCGGAAGTGACCGGAGAGGAAGCCAAAATGTGGGGGCCGAGCATCATCGGATTCGGGAAATATCATTACCGGTACGCGAGCGGCCATGAAGGCGATGCTCCGTTGGCTGCTTTTTCGCCCCGCAAAACGGCGCTGACGTTTTATTTTATGCTGCCGGATGGAAAACGGGAAGAACTGCTTGCGAAGCTCGGCAAACACAAAATCGGAAAGGGTTGCGTGTACGTCAATAAGCTTTCCGATATCGATACAGCTGTGCTGGAGGAGATGATCCGGGAAGACATCGCTCATGCGCACCAACTTTATGGGGAACAAGTCGCTGGAAAACCGCTCCCGTCTTCGACTTCCCTCACTAAGCGGCTGGGATTCGAAAAATTCCAAAAGCGTGCCGTTCTGAGGAAAGAGCGTGCCATGTCTGACGATTTTGCGGACTTGGATTCCTATGATACGGATTTGGATTCCGGGAAATACGATCTGATTTTTTCCTATGTCTTGACGCTGGAGGAACTGAATGAACGCGTCTGGGATACGATCAAAGCGGAGCGCCTGAATCCGGAAGGTTATCTTTACATCGCTTATCCAAAAATCGGGAACAAGACCTATGAAACATCGGTGCATCGCGATGCCATCTTTCCGAGTCTGGGCGTGGAAGACGGCAACGGCTATGTCGGCGACAGCACTCTGAAATTTGCGCGGATGGTCAAGTTGGATGACACATTCACGCTCGTCGGTCTGAAAAATGATGTCAAAGGAAAAGGAAAACCAACGAAAGCGAACAGCAGCAATGTGGCCGACTATGAAAAATTCATCCCGGATGTGAAGGGATATCTGGAGGCAGAGCATCCGGATGCCGCGAAGCTGTATGCGGAACTGACGCCGGGCTACCAGCGGGATTGGGCCCGCTACATCTACAGCGCCAAACAAGCCGCTACGCAAGCAAAACGCAGAACGGAGATGCTCGACATCCTCGGCAAAGGCCACAAGACGAAGAACCTGTACCAACAGTGGCTGAAGGAACAAGGGTAACGACAAAAGCAGAGGAGTGCCGCGTTGCGGCACTCCTCTGCTTTTAGCTGTTGTTATGAGGTTCCTGTCTCCGATGAATGACCGCTTCACCGGAGGTACACCGCTCCTCCGGTGAACAGAGGCTTCGCCGGAGTTCCGACTGATTTTTCGGGTCCTGCTCCGACGAGCCCTTCCCTGTCGGAAGTGACGGCATTTTCGCGGCACCTCCTCCGGCGAGCGATTCCTCATCGGAGCTGGCGCCGATTCTGCGAGCCCTTCTTCGGCGAGCGAAACGAGTGCGCACTGTCCGCGTACACTCGCACGCATTCACTCATCCACGAGTTCTTTTTCCAGCGTTCTGGCCAGCACTTGGATCGCAGGATCCGGATCAGCCAGAAAGTTCTCCAGCACATCCGTTACTGTATCCGGCAGTTCATTCCTGAAGTAGAGGATCTGCGTTTCCAGCGCTTCGCAGGCGATTTTTCGGCATTCCGCATCGGGATGGACGGAAAAATGAGCGATCCATTGGAGGTACCATTGTTTGTCAGGGTCATCCTCGAAGTGTAAAAACAGCCCCGGCAAACCCATGGAGTCGGCCAATAAAAAAGCGTGCGCACCTTCCGTGTGCGTGAGCCGGATTTCCTCTGGAACGGTCAGCGGTCCCGGTGTCAGGATGCGCAGGAATTGAGCGAAGTCCGCAGCGACAGTCTGCCAATTGTCCGTTTCAATATCGATGTGCCTGATACTCGGTTCGCCGGAGGGGGACAGTTTTGAATAATCGAAGGCGAAGAGCTGGTTGCCGTTGCTGCTGAAAATCACAAAATAATCCGGCAGCCCCGCCGTATAGGCAATGTCTTGTTGGGCATACAGGCTGTTCTTGGGATCGTCGTGAAGCCCGAGGATTGAATGGACAGCTGCATAATCGATGCCGTCGGAGGTCGGTTCTGTGGTCGGGATGCGGGAGCACAGCAGATAGCCGCCGTTCTGTTCCGCCAGCAGGTCAAGATAGGCCCTAGGCAGTTCGGCTGCGGTGATGTCTTTGTACAGTGGGTCGGTTTTGAATAGGATAGGCAGATTTATTTTGGTTTGTTGCGGGATGAAATACATACGGACACCTCATCTGATTTTCTTTCCTTCATGATATCACATACGCCAGCACTTTTCGGTGAGGAGATGGTTAGTCTATTTTTTTACAAAACGAAAATACTCTTCTATAATGAAAGGTGTAGACGGAAATTTGTCTAGGTCAGCCGTTAAGTCGGCAAGAGAGAAAAGGAGCTGTGAGCAAAATGGATTGGTTAATAGGAATCATTGTAGTGGCAGCGATCATCGGGGCAGTATGGATCTCGTTGTATAACAGTCTTGTGAAAAATAAATTGTGGGTAACCGAAGCATGGAGCCAGATCGATGTCCAGTTGAAACGCAGGAACGATCTGATCCCGAACATCGTTGAGACAGTCAAAGGCTATGCGAAACATGAGCAGGAAACTTTGACGAAGGTCATCAATTTGCGGAACATGATTTCGGATATGGGAACCGAGGATCCGGCCAAAAAGATGGAACTGTCCAATCAACTGTCGAGCCAATTGCGGACCGTTTTTGCTTTGGCTGAGGCGTATCCCGATCTGAAGGCGAACCAAAACTTCTTGGCATTACAGGAAGAATTGTCCGCAACGGAAAATAAGATTGCTTATGCGCGCCAATTGTACAATTCGAGCGTTACGCAATACAACATCAAATTAGGGACATTCCCGAGCAATATTGTGGCAAATGTCCATGGTTTCCGTCCGGAAGTCGTTTTGGCAACTCCGGAAGAAGAAAAAAATGTACCGAAAGTATCGTTCTGAGAAAATATGATTTTGATGGAAAGTTGGTGAGTACCTTTGCTCCATCAACAAATTGAGCAGAATAAACGGCGCACCGTGCTGATCGTATTCCTGTTTTTTCTCCTGTTTGCGGCATTGGGGGCTGCCATCGGCTATTTGAATTGGGATAACGCCTTGTCCGGTGTTGCGCTTGCTTTGATCATCGGATTGGCTTACGTCGTCATTATGGTGGCACAATCCACACAAGTGGTCATGAGCCTGAACAATGCCAAGGAAATAACGGATAAGGCGCAATACCCGATGCTCTGGAATATCGTCGAGGAAATGACGATCGTGACACGGTTGCCTTTTCCGAGAATCTTCATCATCGAGGATGAAAGCCCAAATGCGTTTGCGGCAGGAAATTCGCCGGAAAAGGCATCCGTCGCCGTGACGACGGGATTGCTTAAGAAACTGAACCGGGAAGAACTGACGGGTGTCTTGGCGCATGAATTTGCGCATATCCGAAACTATGACATCCGCTTATCCACTGTCGCTTTGGCGATCGCGGGGTTGATTGCGTTTTTGGCCCAGTTCAGCACCCGGATGATGTTTTGGGGTGGCGGCGGCCGCCGACGCAGAAGCGATAACAGCGGAGGGGCGGGTATCATATTGCTGATCCTTTCCTTGCTGATCCTGGTTCTTTCACCCTTTGTGGCCACCATCATCCGCTTGGCACTCTCCCGCAACCGGGAGTATCTGGCTGATGCGAGTGCAATTGAGTTCACACGCAACCCGGAAGGACTGAAATCCGCTTTAAGCAAAATAGCGACAAGCGATCCGATGGAAGCAGCAAATGCTGCCAGCGCATCGCTCTATATTGTGAATCCTTTCAAACGGATGAAGGAGGGCGAAACAGAAAGCGATGGCTTGTTTTCGACCCACCCTTCAACGGCAAACCGAATCAAACGATTAGAAGCTATGTAAATAGCTTCTTTTTTTCGGACGTTTTATCTAAATTACACAAATAAAGTTCGGTTTTTGGAGTGTAAACCCTTTCAATTTGTTGCTGTGAAAAAAAATAGGAGAAAAAGGCAAATTATCTTTGTAAAAGATACGGATTTGTAATAATATTAACATGGTACTGATACCTTAATCGGTTTTGCACGTAGTAGAATGATAATAAGGGATATTTCGGAAAGGGGGGGATCATTCATGAGCGAAGATATGTTATATGTTCACTATGAAACAGTCAGCAATTATGTTTTGAGCAAAGGGATAGCGGTGAAGGATTACACAAAGTTAGCCCGGAAGCTTCCGGAAAACTTATTGCTGGTGGACGGAAGAAAAAGCATCGGAACATATGATAATCATACCGGTTTTCAGGTTATCAAAGGCCAAGAAAACGTAAAAGCGTTCTTCCAAAAAGGGACGGACAATCAAACCGCTATGGGAAAATGGATTGATTTTGTGAATGTGGATATGTTGCATCTCCTCACCCCAATCGAAATATCCGAGATCCTGTATATCGCCCATGCGCATACGCACTTGCACTCACCGTTCTATTACAAATTACAAAACAACTACATATACCTCACGTTGCCGAATGGCTTCATAAAAATGTATTACCGCTACCTGGAGCAATTCCATGAGTTGTTCGCCGAAGCCATCACCGTCAAGTTGAGGGAAAAAGTGAATGAGAAGAAGCGTTTTTATCAGAAAGACAAAGAAATTGCGCCATTCCCTATCGAACGCGTGAAAGAATTCATTCCGATCTTCAAAGAAGGAGCCGTTATCTCCTTCAGGCAGATGAGCATCGAAGAAAATTCATACTGCATCCCATTGTTCATCGCGGAAGACCGTTACGCCAGCATTGGCGGCCGTTTCAACGAAAAGGATTCGGTGGGCACCATCTGTTATGACATGGAACGCAATGAATGGAAAATAGACATAGACTTCGAATGAAAGCCTAAGCCGGAACTTAGGCTTTTTCTGTATCCATTGAGCCGGAATCAGCCGTTTGGTCCGAGAAACAGGGATGCAAAGCCACTTTTCACAAAAATCATTTTAGGCAAAAAATAAATGTGGTACAATATGTCTTGATTAAAGTAGTTATCAAAAAATTCGGAGGATTTCTCGATGAAAATTTATTTGATTTACGGCGGAAAGAGCGCTGAGCACGATATTTCGATCCTGACAGCACATTCGATCATAAAGGCGATCTATTTCAACTATTATGAAGTTGTGCCCGTCTATATCACCAAGGCAGGCGCATGGATTCAAGGGCAATCCCTTTCTGAACCCGTTGCATTCTCTGAAAACCTATATTTAGAGCCGGGTTCCGAGAAACGCTTCGCCGATTCGCAGGATGGCAAATCCTATGGCGAACTTATTTCACCAGCAGACATCCAGTCTGAGGATGCTGTCATTTTCCCCGTATTGCATGGCCCCAACGGAGAAGATGGAACGGTGCAAGGGCTGTTTGAAGTCCTGAATATGCCGTATGTCGGCTGCGGTGTCCTTGCCAGCGCCAGCGGAATGGACAAAATCGTCAGCAAGCATCTTTTCCAACAAGCAGGTTTGCCGCAAGTGCCTTACGTTGCCGTTACCCGTAACGACTGGAAAAATGATCGCGAGAAAATCTTCATCCAATGCGAAGGCAGCTTGATTTATCCGATGTACATAAAGCCAGCCAATATGGGCTCAAGCGTCGGCATCTCCAAAGCTACGAATCTTGAAGAGTTGACCGCAGCTATCGAAACGGCTTTCCGCTATGACCGTCGTGTGGTCGTTGAACAAGGCATCGAAGCTCGTGAAATCGAAATCGCGGTATTGGGAAATGACGATGTCCATACCTCCGTACCCGGTGAAATCGTTAAAACCAAAGATTTCTATGACTACGAAGAGAAGTACGGCAATGAAGAAGTGCTGCTGCAGATTCCTGCTGAATTACCGGAAGAAATCACCGCCAAATTGCAGAATTATGCAACAATCGCTTTCCAAGCGCTTGACGGCAGCGGTTTGAGCCGTTGCGACTTCTTTGTGACCAAAAACAATGAAATCTACATCAATGAAGTCAATACTTTGCCTGGCTTCACTTCCCGCAGCATGTATCCGTTGCTTTGGGAACACACGGGATTGAAGTACAGTGATCTTGTGGAAGAGTTGATCCAGTTGGCTTTGAAACGCCATGAAGAAAAACTATCCTATCAATTTGTAGAATAAACAAAGAAAGGCCGTGATTTTCCTGATCGTCAGCAGCACCAAAAGCATGGAATGCTTGCTGCGAACCCAGGGGAAGAACGGCCTTTTTAATACAGTGCAGAAGAATTTCTGAGAAATGACCGGAAATGAGGAACCGAATATGAAACCATTACGCATCATCGATGTTGTGAAAGCTGTAGGAGCAATCGACTATACGTCGGCCAACCGCTTCGCTGAAATAAATGCTGTCGTCTTCGACTCCCGTAAAGCAACGCCCGACAGTTTGTTTGTGCCTTTGCAAGGGGAAACGGACGGCCATGATTATGTCCAATCGGCAATCAAAAACGGAGCAGCAGCAACTTTATGGAGCCGTGCAGCGGGAGAAGCGCCTGAAGATATTGCCGTCATTCTGGTGGACGACACGCTGGAAGCTTTGCAAAAACTGGCGGAAGCCTACCTGAATATGATCCAACCAAAAGTGGTCGCGATCACCGGCAGTAACGGGAAAACGACCACCAAGGACATGACGGCTGCCGTCCTGTCCGCGCGTTTCCGTGTCCATAAAACGGAAGGCAATTACAATAATGAAATCGGCATGCCGATGACCATTCTGGAGATGCCGGAAGATACGGAAGTGCTGGTGCTTGAAATGGGCATGAGTAACTTCGGCGAAATCAGCTTGTTGAGCCGATTGGCAAAACCGGATGTCGCCATCATCACGTTGATAGGGGACAGCCATCTGGAATTCCTCGGGAGCCGCCGAGGCATCGCCAAAGCCAAGTTGGAAATTTTGGAGGGGCTGAAGCCGGAAGGGACGTTCATTTATCCTGGTGATGAGCCCTTGATTACGGAAGAGCTGCCTCAGGAAAGCAACTTCCGTCAGCTGACTTTCGGGACGGACGAAACGGATGCGGTCTATGCCTATTCCATCGTTCCTGGCAAAACCAGAACAACTTTCCATGTGAACTTGGATCCGAATGTCGATCTAGAAATTCCTGTATTGGGTGTGTACAATGTCCGGAATGCTTTGGCCGCATTAGCCGCTGCCCAGGTGTTGGGCATGACGATCGCTGAAGTGAAAGAAGCATTGGCGACCTTTCAGCTGACCGCCAACCGCACGCAGTGGTTGGATGGGGTAAATGGCTCACAACTGTTGAATGATGCGTACAATGCCAGTCCGACTTCGATGACGGCCGTGCTGCGGTCATTCGCGCATCTGCCGCGTGAGGGCAAGAAAATTGCGGTGCTCGGGGATATCCGGGAATTGGGCGAACGTTCTGCTGAAATGCACGCTGCCTTGGCGGCTGAAATTTCTCCTGCGGAGTTTGATCAAGTCTATCTGTACGGCACGGAAATGGCCGCTCTTTATGAAAACTTAAAGACTGCCTTTCCGGAAGGGAAACTTTATCATTATGTTGGGGAGAAGGCGCCATTGATCGATAAGCTGAAGGCAGAGCTTCAACAAGCCGATCAAGTGCTGATCAAATCCAGTTTCGGCACTGATTTATTGGCGGTTGTGGCAGCTTTGCGTGTATAATAGGAAATGTAAGGGAATTTGGATGGGTCGTGTCGTCGCAGAAGCAAGGAGATCCCTTTTTCAGCCAATTTGGAGCGCATGTGTCAATTGTCGGTAAATTGTAGAATCACTTGTCATTTTCATTGGAAATATCCTTACAACAAGGTTTTTTTGTAAGAAATTTCATTATTTTAAGAGAAAATGATTTGTAAAACTCTGCGGAACGTGTTATTATTGCTGATGGTAAGAATAGAGAAATAAGAGGGTTTTTTCTGCGAAGTGCAGAATGTTTGATTTATCAAGCTTTCTATTCAAGGGATTAAGTAAAAAAGGTTTATCTTTTATTTATAAGATTATGAACCGTATTTAGATACGGGTAAAAGAAAAGACTCTCTAAATTTTAGTTTCTCAAAATTAGGAGGAAACATGAAATTTTCAGAATTAGGTTTAGATGCAGTATTATTACAGTCAATTGAGACAATGGGCTTCGAGGAAGCAACACCCATCCAAACGGAAACTATTCCTTTGGCACTCAAAGGATTAGACGTTATCGGCCAAGCACAAACAGGTACTGGTAAAACAGCTGCTTTTGGATTGCCGATGTTGCAAAAAATCAACACAGAAAACAAAGCCATCCAAGGGATTGTTATCGCGCCAACGCGTGAATTAGCGATTCAAACACAAGAAGAACTTTATCGCTTAGGCAAAGACAAACATGTATCAGTACAAGTTGTTTATGGTGGAGCAGATATCAGCCGTCAAATTCGCGCTTTAAAAAACAAACCGCAAATTATTGTTGGGACACCAGGCCGTTTATTGGATCATATCAAACGCAAAACAATTCGTTTGGATCATATTGAAACGCTAGTTTTGGATGAAGCAGATGAAATGTTGAACATGGGCTTCTTGGAAGACATCGAAAGCATCCTTAGTGAAACACCGTCTGAGCGTCAAACATTGTTGTTCTCAGCAACGATGCCTGACCAGATCAAAAAAATCGGTGTTAAATTCATGCATGCTCCAGAACACGTAAAAATTAAAGCATCTCACGCTTCAGCTAACTTAATTGATCAATATTTCGTCAAATGTAAAGATTTTGAAAAATTCGATACAATGACTCGTTTGTTCGATGTTCAAAATCCGGAATTGGCTATTGTATTCGGCCGTACAAAACGTCGTGTTGATGAATTGTCTAAAGGATTGGAACTACGCGGTTACCGTGCAGAAGGAATCCATGGCGATTTGACACAACAAAAACGTATGAGTGTTTTGAATGCATTCAAAACAGGCGATTTGGATTTCTTAGTAGCGACTGACGTTGCTGCGCGTGGATTGGATGTTACAGGTGTTACACACGTGTATAACTACGATATCCCGCAAGATCCAGAAAGCTATGTTCACCGTATCGGCCGTACTGGTCGTGCCGGTAAAGAAGGTATGTCAGTGACTTTCGTTACACCAAACGAAATGGATTACTTGCGTACAATCGAAAACTTAACCAAAAAACCGATCACTCCATTACAACCACCAAGTGATGAAGAAGCTTTCCGTGGCCAAGTAAAATCAGCTATGGATGAAGTGGAATCATTGGTGAAAGAAACAGAAACAGACAAATATCAACGTGCAGCTGTTCGTTTGCTTGAAGAGCACACTGCTGAAGATTTGGTAGCAGCATTCTTGAAGAGTCTTTCTAAAGATGCTACTGATGTTCCTGTTAAGATCACACCAGAACGCCCATTGCCTTCAAGAAAAGGTAAAGGCGGCGGTGGTTACAAAGGTAAGAGCACAGGCGGCGGCTACAAAGGTAACCGTAGTTCATCAGAAAGACGCGGCAGCGGCAGTGGCGAACGCAGCGGGGAACGCAGTGGCAACAAAAATCGCTCAAGCGACAGCAAACCACGCTCCGGCGGCAAACGCTATGATGACAAACGTGGCGGCGGCAGCGCCGGCGCACCTAAAAAAAGCAGCCATAGCTTCACTATCCGCAGCAACAACGACTAATTCGTGATCAAAAACCTCTTCCCCTGGCGTAGGCCAATTGGGGAAGAGGTTTTTCTTATGCTGGAAATTTTTTTTGTTTTTGGTAAAATGAGAACAATGCATGCAGAATAGGCGGTGATTGGAATGATTTATGGAATAGGATTGGACGTAACTGAGCTGGACCGCATCACGAAAGCCTATGATCGGCGTTCGGGTTTTGCGGAACGGGTTCTGACCGAAGCGGAACTGAAGTTGTTCTTGGCTCTGAGCGGATCACGCCAAATGGAATTTCTGGCCGGACGCTATGCCGCGAAGGAAGCTTTCTCGAAGGCTTACGGCACAGGCATCGGCAAGCTGTCTTTCCAAGATATCGAAATTTTGCCCGGAGAGAACCGGAAGCCTGAAATAACCAAATCTCCGTTTGATGGGACAGGATTCGTTTCCATCACCCATTCGGGGAATATCATTGCCGCGCAAGTGGTATTAGAAAAGTAAAGGGGTTTTAACCATGGTAGTAGGAAAGCACCGTCCCACAATAGAAACTGTCGATTTGGAAGCTATTTCGTGGAACATCCAACAAATCAGGAAGGGCTTGTCGCCCGGAAAGAAATTTTTCGCGGTAGTCAAAGCGGATGCCTATGGACTGGGGGCCGTCCCGGTCGCGAAAAAGGCGAAGGAAGCGGGCGTGGACGGATTCTGTGTCGCGCTGTTGGATGAGGCGATGGAGCTGCGGGAAAATGGGCTGTCCGATGACTTCATCATGGTTGTGGGCCCAACGGAAGCAGAAGACGCTGCGCTCATAGCGGATAACGGAATCAGCGTGGCTGTCACTGCAGCGGAATGGCTGGAAGCGGCTTTGCCGTATTTGCAGAAACGTAAAACGGAGCTGCCGGTCCGCGTGCATTTGGCCATCGACACCGGGATGGGCCGCATCGGTCTGCGCACGGTCGAGGAGGTCAAAGCCTTCGAAGCGCGCCTTGCTGAACTGGATGGCTTTGTTTTCGAAGGCATCTTTACGCACTTCGCAACTGCCGACGGTGAAGATCCAACATTGGTGGAGCGCCAGCTGGCTTTGTTTGAAGAAATTTTGCAGGCAATGGCGCAACGCCCGCCGATTGTACATCTGGCGAATTCCGCGATTTCGCTTTGGCATGAAGCGTTCCGGACGGATGCGGTCCGCGTCGGAATCGCAATGTACGGCTACAACCCTTCCGACACCGTGTTGGAGCTTCCTTATGAATTGAAACCATCTGTACAGTTGGATACCCAGATCAGTTATGTCAAACAGATGCATGAAGGCGACACGATTGCATACGGCGCCCGCTACCGTTCTTTTGAGGGAGAATGGATCGCTACACTTCCGATCGGCTATGCCGACGGGTGGAGACGGGATCTTCGCCATCAGACGGTCATCGTTGATGGCCAACGCTGCCCAATCCGCGGAGTCATCTGCATGGATCAATGCATGATCAGTCTGCCGAAAGAATATCCGGTCGGGACGAAAGTGACGCTCTTGGGGGAAAACGGGGGACTCGTCAACAATCCCTCCGAAATGGCGGTAACGATCGATACAATCGGCTATGAACTCTTGACGGGAATCAACGCGCGCGTTCCGCGCGTCTACAAATAGAAAACAGAAAAATCAGTTAAGCTGTCGGTGCCTGTCAGGGGTAGGCAGCTTTTTTTGGTAATGAAAATCAGATGAAAATGCGCCGTTAGTCGTTTTCAAAAGCGAACATGTGTGGTAAACTGTTTTAGCTCTCGGATGATTGCGTGGTTCGTCTACCATCCCACGAAAAAAAACTAGGAGGTTTTTAGGTTGAGTACAAGAAAAATGGTTATCAATACAATTATCGCAGCGCTGTATGTTGCGTTGACAGGAATTTTTGCTTTTATGTCGTTCGGTGCCGTCCAATTCCGCGTTTCAGAAATGCTGAATCATTTGGTGGGTTACCACAAAGATTATAAATACGGTGTTTTGGCTGGTGTATTTATCGCCAACCTGATTTTTTCAACATTAGGAGCTTGGGACTTGGTGTTCGGATTTGGCCAGACATTGATCTCTTTCCTTATTCTGGAAAAATTGTTCAAACCCAACGATTCTGAAATGAAACGCATGATGATGACCGCGTTCGTCTTCACGGTGACGATGGTTCTTGTCGCAATCGAGCTCTATATCGTTCTTGATTTGCCTTTCTGGTTCAGCTTTGTGACAGCGGCATTCGGTGAAGCTGTCGTGCTAGTTGTGTCAGCACCGCTTATGAAATACATGAACAAGATCATCGGTTTTGCCGAAAAAATGGCCTGATCCATTAAAAAATCATATGAGAAAACTGGAGAACGGGGGCTTTTGCTGGATGAACAGCAAAAATCCCTGTTTTTTGCTAGGATATTTCTCATCGTTCTCTTATAATAGAGAGGTAATCGAAAAAGAGGGAGGCAACAACATATGGAAATGTACGCAATTACAGTCGGTCCTATCCAAGAAAACTGTTATTTTTTGATCGGCGACCATGAGAATGATACGATCATCTTTGATCCAGGTGAGCAAGCGGAGGACATCATCGCAGCCATCGAAGAGAATGAGTTGCATCCGATAGCGATCGTGTTGACACATGCGCACTATGATCACATCGGAGCCCTCGAAACGATCCGAGAAAAATACGATGTTCCCGTCTATCAAAATCCTATCGAACGGGAATGGCTGTTGGATCCGGAACTGAATGGATCAGCACGCAATCCGAACGTTCCCGATGTCCGACTGGCGAAGGAAGCGGATGTCTTCTTCGAGGAGATGGGACCTTACGAAATCGGTGAATTCCGTTTTGAGATGCAACATATTCCCGGGCATTCGCCAGGAAGTACCGTCTTCATTTTCCGCGAGAACGGGTTCGCGATCGTTGGGGATGTCATCTTCAAAGGAAGCGTCGGTCGCAGCGATTTGCCGGGCGGCAGCCATGAAACTTTGATCGAAGGAATCCAGAAATATATCGTACCTCTTCCGGGGGAAACGGTACTGTTCCCCGGACACGGCGATCCTACGACAGTAAGGGAAGAAATCTATTCAAACCCCTATCTGAATGGCGCTACCCGCTAATCCGGGTGCGCGCGAAAAAAGTCGGACAAGCACAAGGCTTCGTCCGACTTTTTTATTAGGTCTTAGATCGAGCAGGCGTCATGAGCAGAATTCCCGCTGAAGGCTTCCTCGCCGGGAAAGCGCCGCTTCGGACACTTAATGTGACGGGTTGGATTTCAGAAATCGACTTGCAGGTTTTCGATTTCCGTCACGCGGAAATCCTTGCGCTCCAGCGCCTTTACGATGGAGTCCAGCACCTGCTTGGGTGTTCCGGCGGGTAAAGTGACCAATACCCTGCGCAACGCGTCTTCCCGGTTTATGTCCAGGGAAATGCAGCTGGCGATGGAGGAGTAGCGGTTGATGATTTTGGTGATGTGGTACAGATCGCCTTTCTGACCGGGCGCGATGACCGTCAGCACATAGCTACCAACATCGATGCTCCATGATTGGGCCAACATGTTCAACAAGGCATTGTGAGTCAGGATGCCATAAAAGGTCATGTCCTTATTCAAAACGGAAATGTAAGGCAACTCTTTGATGGTAAAAAATACCTTAAAGAATGAACTGTCTATCGAAATGAATTTTGTGGCATTCTTCAGCAGATGCGTGACAGGCAGGTTCATGTCGCCGCCGTTCGCTTTGTGCCGATAGATATGCATTTTGTAGATATTCCCACGAAAAATGGTTTCTGTTTCGTCCAAAATTGGAACGCAACGGTAGCCGGAATCTTCAAGGATATCCAGTGCATCCCGAAGCGTGGCTGACTCCTTGACGATGGTCAACTCCCTTTTGGGGATGGCAAGTGATCGGATAAGCATATATTTAAAATCCTCCTAAAAACACGGTTGTCTAATGTGATAATAACATTAAAATAAAAAAAAGCAACGGTTATAAACGCATAGTTGGAAATTCTTAAACATTTGATAAATCAAGCAGTAAAGCCCTTCCAATGTGGTGGCAGCCTTTAGTAAACATTAGATTGGGATGAGAACACTTGTCGGTACCGGAAAGCTGAAGGATTAAGAGCCGGAAAGCTCCAGCAGGTGCCGTATGAAAAATTTCTTGATTTTTCGAGCGGAGTTCACTATATTAAGTAGTATATAATTGAACAGCATCTATATTTTTTTATGCAACTGCACAGCGCCTTGTTTCAGGGCATGCCCCAGTTGCGTGAGTCATCATGAAAAAGGAGAAAAAAATCATATGAACCCAGACCCCGAAGGCCAGTCGTTACTATCAAAAATAGCATTGATCCTAACCCTGACTTTACTGAATGCTTATTTCGCCTCAGCCGAATTGGCATTTGTTTCCATCAACCGTTCCAAAATCGAGAAGCTGGCCAAAGACGGCGACAAGAAATCACAAAAGGTTTTGCGTCTCTTGGAGAATCCGGATGATTTCTTGGCCACTATCCAAGTTGCCATCACATTTGCCGGATTCTTCAGCAGTGCGTCGGCTTCATCCAATTTCGTCGGCTATATCGAACCGTTGTTGGGAAGCGTCACCGGCGGCAAAACGATAGCGATGATCATCATCACCGTTGTCCTTTCCTACATCACACTCGTGTTTGGTGAACTGTACCCTAAACAGATCGCCTTGCAGATGCCAGAAACCATTGCGCGCCACACGGCTGGCCCTATCGTTGTCGTCAAGACGCTCTTCAAGCCGTTCGTTTGGCTTTTGTCATTTTCGACCGGTATCCTGAAGAAGCTGACGCCGATCGAATTCACGAATGAGGAAGAGAAGCTCACCCGTGATGAAATGAAGGCCATCCTGGCACAGAGCCGAGGCGAAGGGGTCATCGACCCATCAGAGTTCACGATGATGCAGGGGGTGCTTTCGTTGGATACGAAGCTTGCCCGCGAATTGATGGTGCCGCGTACCGATACCTTGATGATGGATTTGGATGATGATCTGGAATACAACATCGCGCTGGTTCTGAACAGCCAATATTCCCGGATTCCGGTCTATGAGGAAGACAAGGACAACATCATCGGCGTTCTGCATATGAAAAATGTTTTGAAGGCGTCAAAGGAAGTCGGTTTCGAGCGGATCGCTTTCCGTGAGTTGGTCAATACACCTTTGTTCGTCCCTTCCACTATTTATATCGATGATCTCTTGGTCGAGTTCCGCAAGACCCACACGCATATGGCCATCATCAAGGATGAATACGGTGGCGTGGAGGGGATCATCACCCTCGAGGACCTTTTGGAGGAAATCGTTGGGGACATTGAAGATGAATATGATGAAATTTACCGCCTGTCGAAAAAAATCGATGACAATCATTATGTCGTGAATGGACGCATGCCGCTGGACAAGTTCAATCAATTGTTCAAGACGGCTATCGCATCCGAAGAAGTGGATACGATAGCCGGATACATGATCGAGGAACTCGGTTATTTTCCGAAAGATGATGAGCATGCGACGATTCAGACTGGAGAGTACCTGCTGACGACTACTCAGGTCGAAAGCGGCCGGATCCGTGGCATCCGTGTCACGAGAGAGCCTGTCCAAACAGTGGTTGTAGACGATGAATAAGCGCAAGGCTGGGATCCATTCCCAGCCTTGTTGCCATTGATAAAAGAGTATCTGATAAGGAGAAAAAAGTATGGCATTGAACGAAATGATGGACAGACCCGTCGTAAAGAAAGAACTGGTCGCTTTTATGCGCGACAGACTGAAACGTTTCCCTGGAGAATTGGGGGAACTGGAAAAGACAGCGAATGAAAGAGGCGTGCCGATCATCCCGCATGAAACAGCTGTTTTCCTGAATATGCTGCTGGGGCAGATCAAACCTGAACAAATATTGGAAATCGGAGCGGCAATCGGCTTCTCAGGCAGCCTGATGGCGCAGCATGTCGGACCGGCAGGCCATGTCACGACCATCGATCGTTTTGAGGTCATGATCAACCACGCAAAAGCGAACTTTGAGAAATTGGGCATCGCAGACAAGGTGACGCTTTTGGAAGGCGATGCGGCCGAAGTTCTGCCTACCTTGGAAGGCCCGTATGATTTTATCTTTATGGACAGCGCGAAATCCAAATATTATGAATTTTTGCCCCATTGCATGAGGCTGCTGAAGAAAGACGGCATGCTGGTCATCGATGATGTCTTCCAAGGAGGAACGATCCTGGATGATGAGGCTGACGTTCCGAAAAGGGTCCGCAAGATTCACCGTCGCCTGAATAAGCTGATGGATACCGTGCTGGACCACCCGGCATTGGAAACGTCCCTCGTACCTCTTGGCGACGGCCTGTTGCTGATCGTCAAAAAAGAAGACTTCGATTTCGGCTATATCCTCGATGAAATCAAAGCAGAGAACCAGAAGCGCGCATAGGAATGCAGGCCTGCCTCATAATGAGACAGGCCGTTTTTGTCGCCCAAAACAAATGAAAACGGAGGCGTGTCTGTTTGCATTTCATCCGTATTGGTATTATGATTAATGTCTAAGAAGCTAGCCTATTATAAAAAAATTAAGATAAAATAGGTTGCTTTTTAAAGAAAACATGGTAAAGTAATAAAAAGTAAGTTACAATTTTTTGTAACACAAATGTAATCGAATCGTAACAAAACGAGAAGGTGGTCTGGACAGTGAAAAAGAAACCCATCATCATTGGCGCTACAGCGGTCTTATTGGTCGCAGCCGGATACTTTGGTGCAGGTAGCTATTATGAGGATAAATTCTTACCGAACACGATGCTGGATGGCATTGACATATCGAATGATACCGTAGCCCAAGCAAAAGAAGAGACAACTGCAGCAATCGCACAAGCGCAGATCCAAATCGTCGAAAGCGGAGAAACTATCTTTGCATTCACACCTGCTGACCTGGGTGTTTCCATCGACAACACCGAGAAATTGGAAACGATGAAGGCGGAACAAAACGCTTGGGATTGGCCGATTTTGTTGTTCCAAGATAAACAGGAAGAAACCGATCTGAGTGGCGTATCCGTGGACGAAACGGCTTTAGCCAATATTTTGGCGGCGATGCCGTTGGAGAACGAGAGTCGCACGGCCCCTGTGAACGCTACAGTCGTCAAAGGAACGGAAGGCTATGAAATTTCGCCTGAAACCGCAGGGAATATGGTCGATCTGGAATTGTTGAAGGCAACGATGCTGGAAGCGATCATTGCCGGAGAAACCGAAATCGATCTTGCACAGGCTTATCAACAACCGACATTAACCGCGGATGATCCGATTCTGGCGGAAACGTTGCAGAAGCTGGATGATTTGACGGATACGGTTATCCAATATACCATTTCCGGGCAGACAGAGACTGTGCCGCAAACAGCCATCGTCGAATGGTTGGGCATAGACGAGAACGGTGAAGTGTCCGTGAATCGCGAAGGTGTTTCAGCCTATCTGCAGGGACTGAGCGACAAATACAGCACCTATTCCCGTACGCGGGATTTCTTGGCGACGGACGGTGAAACGGTCCAGGTCCCATCCGGCACATATGGATGGACGCTGGCTGTCGCAGCTGAAACGGACAACCTGATCAGCTATGTTTTGGCAGGGGAAGACGTGACGGTAACGCCGAACTACAACGGCACCGGCTATCATGCGGATGGCGCGGACATCGGCACCACCTATGTCGAAGTGGATCTTTCAAGCCAGCACATGTGGTATTACCAAGATGGCGTCGTTGTGCTTGAGACGGATATCGTTTCCGGTCATCCGATGTCACCGACTCCGACAGGTGTCTTCTATATCTGGAACAAAGAAGAGGATGCCGTTTTGAAAGGCTACAATCCGAGAACCGAAAAGGATTACGAATCGCCTGTCGAATACTGGATGCCTGTCGAGTGGACAGGCATTGGTATCCACGATTCATCTTGGCAGCCTGCTTACGGCGGTGAATATTGGCTTACTGCCGGCTCGAATGGTTGTGTCAATACGCCACCGGGGGTAATGGCTGAGCTGTTTGGGATGATCGGTATCGGGGTTCCGGTCATCATCCACAGCTGATGAATCAATGAACGAATGCCATAACGTCAAATAGGGGGATGAGCCATCAGTCAGGAAAACGATTGATGGCTCGTCCTTTTTTGTACAGTCGTGCAGGTTCTGCGGGTTTATAATTCAGGAACGCTTTGCACATAAGCGGCTGCAATTGTATAATAAAGAGTAGACGTTCCGAAAGGGACAGAGAGTTGCAAGAAATAAGGAGGTTTGAAGATGAAAAAGGTATTAGTGGTAGACGATGAAAAACCAATCTCAGATATAATCAAGTTTAATCTGACCAAAGAAGGTTATGATGTCTTCACTGCATTTGATGGTGAAGAAGCCTTGGCGCAGTTTGCGGAAGTGGGACCGGATATCATCCTGCTGGATCTGATGCTGCCCAAGATGGACGGATTGGAAGTCTGCCGGGAAATCCGCAAGACGAGCGACGTGCCGATCATCATGCTGACAGCTAAAGACTCTGAAATCGACAAAGTGCTTGGGCTTGAATTGGGTGCGGATGACTATGTCACGAAACCATTTTCTAACCGGGAATTGGTCGCGCGCGTAAAAGCGAACTTGAGGAGACAAGCCTCTCCGGTTGCGGCACCGCCTGAAGAAGACGATACGAACGAAATCAAAATCGGAGCACTGATCATCCATGAAGATGCCTACATCGTGTCGAAGCGCGGGGTAGAGATCGAGTTGACCCACCGCGAATTCGAATTATTGCATTATTTGGCGAAACACATCGGCCAAGTGATGACGCGGGAGCATCTTCTGCAGACTGTATGGGGATATGATTATTTCGGCGATGTCCGCACTGTCGATGTGACAGTCCGCAGACTGCGCGAAAAAATCGAAGATACACCGAGCCATCCGACTTGGTTGATCACGCGAAGAGGAGTAGGCTACTTCTTGAAGAATCCGGATCAGGAGTAACAATATATGAACAAAAAGATACGTTTGGTTCATTCCATTCATTTCAAGATACCGATGCTGTTCATTCTCCTCCTGTTGGTATCCCTGCAACTGATCGGGGCTTATTTTATCCGTGAACTGGAAACAAAAATGATCAGCAACTTCGACAGCCAGATGACCCTGAATGCGGGCTTTCTGGAGAAAACGCTGCAGCCGATCCTGATGGCCGATGATACGGAAAAACTGGAGGAGTCGGTGCAGACCATCCTCAGCGATTTTACGGGCGCTAACATCCTGGAAACGCAGGTCATGGATGAGCAGGGGTATATTCTCGGAATCAATGACCAAACGCTGCAATCTTTGATCGGAACGAAGTCGACCGATCGGGATGTCCAACAAGTCATTCTTCTGGATGCACCCTCCTCATACCAATATGTGAAGGAAGACACGAACAGCCGCGTGCTGAAGAACATCAGTCCGATCTATTCGACTGACAATACGGGTACCCTTATCGGGGTATTGGTGATGGAATCGAATATCGAATCGGTCTATTCGCAGATGAGCCAGACGGTGAGCATCTTTCTGAATGCTTCAGTAGTGGCGATCATCATCACGATTGTGCTGGCTGTGATCATCTCCCGCGGTATCACGCGTCCCATCTCGGAGATGCGTAGGCAGACGGCCAATATTGCCGATGGGGATTATTCCGGCAAGGTGACCGTCTATGGAGCGGATGAATTGGGCGAATTGGCTGATACCATCAACGATCTGTCCTACAAAGTCAAGGATGCCCAGGAAACGACAGAATCGGAGCGCCAAAGGTTGGACAGCGTCCTGCGGCACATGACGGATGGCGTATTGGCCACCGACCGCCGCGGCAAGATCATCATCATCAACAGCCGGGCGATGGATCTGCTCTCGATTTCCCAGGACAAAGCGATCGGGCAATCGATTATGAAAGTGCTGAAACTGGGCGAGAAATTCACTTTCCGCCAGTTGTTGGAGACGCAGGATGAATTGATCCTGAACATCCCGACAGAAGATCAGGATACGATCCTGCGCGGGGAATTTTCCGTCATCCAGCGGGAATCCGGCTTCATCAGCGGATTGGTCTGTGTGCTTTCCGACATCACGGAGCAGGAAAAAGTCGAACAGGAACGCCGTAGTTTCGTTTCCAATGTATCCCATGAATTGCGTACACCGTTGACGAGCGTGAAAAGTTATACAGAATCGCTGATTGACGGTGCTTGGGAAGATAAGGATATCGCCCCGGAATTTCTGAAGGTCATTTCCACCGAGACCGATCGGATGATCCGGATGATCACCGATTTACTGAATCTCTCCCGGATGGACCAAGGCAAACAGGAACTGAACCTGGAGTTCGTCAGCATCAATGAGCTGGTCGCGCATATAATCGATCGCTTCGAAGTGGTGTTGAAATCGGAACAGTACCGCAACAAAAAATATAAGATCGAACGGGACTTCACGCAACGTACGCTGTGGGTCGAAATCGATCAGGATAAATTTATCCAAGTGATCGACAATATCATGAACAATGCCATCAAATATTCTCCGGACGGCGGGAAAATCACCTGCAGACTGATGGAGACGCACAACAGTGTCGTCATCAGCATCACCGATGAGGGTTTGGGCATTCCGCGCAAGGACATCGGCCATGTCTTTGACCGATTCTATCGGGTGGACAAGGCGCGCGCCCGTTCGATGGGCGGCACGGGACTGGGATTGGCCATTTCCAAAGAGGTCGTCCAGTTGCACGGCGGAAAAATCTGGGTAACCAGTGTGGAAAATAAAGGGTCCACTTTCTTTATTTCCTTGCCTTACATTCCGATGGACGAGGAGGATGAGTGGGAATGAGACAAAAAGAATCACCGATGCTGAGTGCTCTATTATACACGTTGGTCGCAATCAGCCTGTTCCTGACTGTCAGGATCCTTTCCACTCCGAGTACAATCGGGTTAAGCCAGAATTCGACGACATCTGTCTCTGCCAATTTGACCAACACGAAGAAGATAGAGGATGTCTTTGCGCCGATAAGGATGATCGTCCATACGGATAAGCGCATCTACTTGACGCAAACGCCGGAAATCATGAAGAGCGTGAATGAGCTGTTGGGTGAGAGTTTGTTTGAAGGGATCGAAGATGTCTCAACTTACACGCAGGAGGAGTTTGATGCGCTTATTCTGGCGCCTACCCAACTGGAGATCCGCTTTGCCGAGGAAGTTCCACTGGAGTTGCTTTCGCGTTATTTCACGAATCTCCAGGAGGACTATTATGCTGACACAATCAATCGGATCATCCTCAACTCAAAGGAAGAGGATCCCATCTATCTGTTGAATGATGAAACGAAGCAAGTGTTCACCGTATCGCGGCCGGATAATGTACTGCAGCCGTTGGTGGACCTTTACGAAGGACAAAAGGATGCGTACATGGAAGTGGAATCGTATGAATCCGAATCAGCCATCTCCTACCTTCCGAAAGAAGCAATCACGATCCAAAAGTTGGTCTATCTGGTTGAAAAGCCTTCAAACAGCTATTTTATCGATCTGCTTTTCAATGACACTACCGACCTGAAGGATAACGGAAACGATGAATTCGTGAGTTACAGTGATAACATCTCCGAATTGAGCATTCACAAGGAAACCGGGCAGTTGAGCTATTACCGCAACATCCTCGATGCTGAGGAGTTGCCTGATTATCGATTGATCCGCGACAGTTTCCATGAAATAAAAATGTTGGACAATTGGACGAATCCTTTTTACTTCTATGGGTTCGATGAGGGCACGGATAACGTTTATTACCGAAGATACGTGAACGGCTATCCGATTTTCGGGGAAGTCGATTACGGTTTGACGCGGATCCATATGTCCGGGTCATCCATGACGGAACTGCAATTCCTGACCCAAGTTATCCAGACGCCGCTGACGGATCGTAGAGAGGATGTCACGCTATTGAGCGGGACAGACCTTTTGGCCGCGCTGGATGCCGGTGGCTACAGCAGCCAAGAGATTCAGATGATCGCATTGGGGTATGATTGGACATTCAGTGAAGAATCCAACCGTCTCGTCAATCTGACGCCAAAATGGTTCATTCAGATCGACGGCTCATGGAAGTCGCTGGACCAATGGATCGGCGGAACGGAAACGGAGGCGGATGATAGTGGACTTTAGACGCATCAAAATCATTTTTATCCTCACCTTCGCAGCTTTGAACATCTATCTGCTCAGCGTGTTGTTGGAGAAAAATGCGACGACATTGAGCTTCGGCAGCGAAAGCACAACGCTGAACATCGAAGAGGCAATGAAGGCCGATGAGATCAGCTTTCCGACTTTGTCGACCGATCAGGAGAAGATTCCTTTGCTGAAGACGGACAAAGGCGCTACGCTGGAAGCCGATCAATCTAAACTGGTGAATCAGACGACTGTCTTTGAAGATGGGGTGTTGTTCAGCACCTTGTCCGAGCCGATCCCGCTTGAGATCGATGCGGCAGATTTGACGATTGTCGACCGAACGCCGATTACGGATTTCATCTTGCAAGGCAACGTTCTCTACGGAGCTGAATATACCTTCCTTACGTATTTGCCGCTCAAAAGACAACTTGTGTACGCGCAAGTCGCAAACAGTATTCCCATCGGCGACAGTACGGGCAGCATCACATTCAATTTGGATCCCGATTATGAGGTCATTTCCTATGAACAGACATTTGCGGGTGTGGCGGAAGTCCAAGGCAGCAGCAGGACCGTGATTTCGCAGAAGCGGGCGGTCGAAGCGCTGTACCTCAACAACCAGATTCCCTCAAATTCCACCGTTCGGATGGTGCAGTTGACGTATTACCGCACGTTGAGTTTGTCGGATATGGATATCTACAGCCCGATGTGGTACATCGAGATAAAAATAGAAAACGCTCCTGTGGAAATCAGACGGGTTGACGCCTTGACCGGCAGCATCATCACGACGTCCAGTGTTTCGCTTCCATCAGCCGAAGCGCAAATCAAGGCGAAGACAGCCAACAGCAGTGCCTTGTTGCTGGAGGAAGAGGACGCTTCGCAAACAGACAATGCACTGGATTGAAACGGCTATTACTTTTTTAACGAACACAAACAAAAGGAAGGATCTCGAAATGAGGTTCTTCCTTTTTTAACTTGGTTAAGTTTGTTAAAATGGGGGTATCAGAAGCGACAAGCTTGATGGAGGGTATCGGAAGGGGAAGGTAACAATGAAACGGATAGGCTCGATTGTGCTGTTCATGTTCTTTTTTTTGATTGGATTTGGACAGAAGGAAGTACAGGCCCGTTCCTATGAGATTACGAATTATGATGTATTGGTCGAAATACAGCGGGATGGCAGCGCCTTTTTCACTGAGAGCATCACTTACGATTTTGAAGGGGAATTCAATGGGGTGCTGTATGATTTGGATATTTCGGAGGTAGCGGATCCGACAGATGTCAAAGTGTCGATGCAAGGCTATCTTTCGGAAAATCCTTTCCCTTTTGCTTTGAGCGATACGGAGGAATCGGGGACGTTCAAACTGGAAAATACCGGTGATTTCCTGAATTTCACTGTGTACAACAAAATGACGGATGAGATCCAGACGGTCATCTATCAATACCGCATTCCTGAAATCATCACGAACTACAACGACATCGCTGAGTTCAACCGCAAAGTCATCGGTTCCGCTTGGGAGGATCCATTGAACGATGTGGACGTCACCGTTCTTTTGCCGGAAGCGACCGGTGAAGAGGAATTGCGTGCTTGGGGCCACGGCGGCGGTGAGAACAGTACAGTGACGCTGGAAGACAATCAAAAAGTCCTGCTGTATGTCCCGCAGAATCCGGCCAATCAATTCGTCGAAGCCCATGTGATTTTCCCGACCAGCATCACCGCAGACAATCCGAATGTGGTGAATGAGGACAAATTCGATGAAATATTGGCGCAGGAAGCCGCATTGGCCGAGGAAGAGCAACGCAATGCGTGGCTCTTCGGAATCCTCAGCGCGGTCTTGGCTGTAGTCGCGCCGGTTCTGCCGGTCCTGGTGTTCTTATGGGTAAGGAGAGCAAGGCAAAAAGAAATCCCGCAGGAAATCCATCTGCCGGACCATATCTATGAACTGCCTGAGGACATGACGCCTGCCGTCATGAACGGTGCCGTCTTCAGCGGAAATGTGCAAGCTGCTGACATTTCGGCCACTATTCTGGATCTGGTGCGGAAAGGTTATCTGACGATTTCGCCTGTGCAGATTCCCCAAAAAGGGATTTTTGGGCGGGAAAAAGCGCCTGAAGACTCCTTCCGTCTGATGAAGATCAAGGACACGAAAAATGCCCCGCTCCTGAGCCATGAAAAGCTGCTTTTGGATTGGTTCATCAGCGATGTTGGGGATGGGGAGAGCGTCACGCTCGATGATATCGAGAACATCGCCGATAATTCGACGGAAGCCAAACGCTTCAATGAAAATCGGGTCAAATGGCAAGAGCGCGTAATGGATGTCGCCACGCCGAAACGGCAGAACTATCGTTCGAAGGACAACAAGAAAGCTGTCGCCTTCGCGGTCTTGGCTTTTGTCGCAAATATCTTCCTATTGGGTGCTATTGTGTTCTTCGGCATCATGAGCGGCACATTCACCGCGTGGGCAATCATCCTTGCAGCTCTGGGTGCGGCGCTCAGCTTCATCCAACTCATGACAGTGGCTGTCAAGCCAATCATGACGGCCGACGGTGAACGCGCGAAGCAGGAATGGGCAGGTTTCCGCAACATGCTGAAGGACGTGGGTGACTTTCCGATGCGCGAGGTCGGGTCCATCGCTCTGTGGGATCATTTCTTGGTCTATGCCGTCTCTTTGGGTGTGGCCGACAAAGTCATGAAGCAGATGCAGGTCGAGTTCCCCGTCAATGAGATCCAGGCTTCCGCTTTCGGCAGCTATTACTACATGAACAACGCTATCTTCCTGTCCACGCTGAACAACAGCATCAACACAGGCGTAACCAAATCGATGCCGACTTCCTCGAACAGCAGCGGCTTCGGCGGCGGTTTCGGTGGTGGCTCATCCGGTGGGTCGGGTGGCGGTTCCGGCGGCGGGGCTTTCTGACGAACGCCGTCCATACTTTCGAAAACATCCTATTCTGAAGCAGAGCAGGGTGTTTTTGTTTCAGATACCGGGCTACATTCCAGCAGACAATCCTTTATTTGATAAAAGATGAAAGGTCGAGGTGCGAACAGAATGAAAGAGAAAGAACAGAATGAATTGCAGTCGCTTTATCAGGAGATGCTGGCGCTGCGTCAGGCGGTCTATGAGGAAGGCAATGCCCTTTATGCGGAATGGAAGCCGGACATTTCCAGAACTTCCTTCCAGCTCAGCGGCAAAAACCTGGCTTACTATCTGGCGTTGCGCAGCAGGGATATCCGTCCCTTGCAGAGCCGCCTGTCCAAATGGGGCTTATCCTCACTGGGCCGGACGGAATCGAAAGTGCTCCAACAGCTGGATGCGATCGTCCGCAACTTAGCGTTGATGTCAGGGGAAATCAAGCAGTTGGATGACTATCCTAAGACAACCGAGAAATTCCCGGGCCGAAAAAAATTGGCAAACGAGGCGAATGCCTTATTAGGTGAACCGCCGAAGCACCGGTCGACCCGGATCATGGTCACTCTTCCGGAACAGGCCGCACAAGATAAAAACTTTCTCGTCCGCCTGCTGGAGCGCGGTATGGACATCGCCCGCATCAACTGCGCCCATGACGATAGCGTCGTCTGGCTTAAGATGGTCGAAAAACTGCAGGAAGCAAAAAAAACTGCCGGTAAAAGTTGTCGCATCTATTTTGACATCGCGGGTCCAAAGATCCGGGTTGATGCCGTCATCAGCGAAAAGGAGAAACCGCGCCTCAAGGTTAGCGACTTTTTCTTTCTGACTGCGGATGCTTCCTTCAAAGATCTGAAACACTATCCGATCATTTTGTTCAGCGAAAGCCTGAATCTCTTTGATGAGCTGAAGGTCGACAGTCCGGTCATTTTGGATGACGGCGTACTGGAAGGGCGTGTTGTGGAACAGAAACCGCAAGGCGTCGTCGTGCAGGTCGGAAAAGTGGCCAAGCCAAAGGGTATCAGAGTGAAGGCGCAGAAAGGGCTCAATTTCCCGGAATCAACTTTTAGGATGCCGATCTTGACGGATAAGGATCGCGAAGACTTACTGGTGGCCGAAAAGGATGCCGACATCCTGGGCTTCTCTTTTGTCCGCGGCAGCAAGGACATTGCCGCTATCCAGAAGACTTTAGTGGAGCAGGTCGGAAATGAAGCAGCCGCAGCTATCCCGATTGTAATCAAAATTGAAACGGTGGAAGCCGTGAACCATCTGCCGGAGCTGATCGTGGCCGCAGCCAGCAAAAATCCTTTGGCAATCATGATCGCCCGCGGGGACTTGGCTGCTGAGGCCGGGTTTTTGAGGCTGTCGGAACTTCAGGAAGAAATACTCTGGATCTGCGAGGCTGCGCATATTCCCGTCATCTGGAGCACACAGGTACTCGAGAACATGGTTAAGAACGGTGTACCCACGCGGGCGGAAATGTCGGATGCGACGATGGCCGGACAAGCGGAGTGCGTCATGCTGAACAAGGGCGATTTCGTGGAAGAGGGGATCACCTTGTTGGATGCAATCCTGGTGCAGAGCCAACAGAACCGATCGAAGAAGACAGCCCAGCTGCGCGCGCTCAAAATCGCCAAGAAGGCTTGGCGCAAACCAAAAAAATAAACGGCTTTCGGCTTGGGCCCCCCATGCGGTGCCAAAGATTAACTTTTCCTAACATGGAGAAAAATTACTGGCATTTTCCAAGAAATAAGTTACACTTATGGATGTATTGGAGGGGCTAAGTTTGATTGAGACAATAGAAAAAGAGGGCATGCGCGTCAGCTATCTGGCGAGCGGCAGTTCCGGCAACTGCACCTATATCGAGACGCCCAAACGGAAAATATTGGTGGACTGCGGGTTGAGCGGCAAGAAAATCGCCGGTCTGATGGCGAAAATCGATCGCAACCTTGCGGATGTGGACACGATCCTCGTTACGCATGAACACCGCGATCACGTACACGGCTTGGGCGTCCTGGCGCGCAAGTACCACATGGATCTTTATGCGAACGAAGCGACGTGGAAGGCGATGGATCACATCATCGGCAACGTCAAAACCGAGCAGAAGCACATCTTCGAGATGGGCCAGGTGCTGACCTTGGGCGATGTCGATATCCAAAGCTATGGCGTTTCCCATGATGCTGCCGAACCGCAATTCTACTCCTTCCATCATGAAGGCAAGCAGATGGTCATGTTGACCGATACCGGCTATGTCAGCGATCGCTTGCGCGGCCTTTTGAGGGATGCGGATGCGTATCTCATCGAAAGCAATCACGATCTGGAATTGCTGCGCATGGGCGGGTACCCTTGGTCACTGAAACAGCGCATTTTGGGGGATGAAGGTCATCTGTCCAATGAGGATGGGGCTGCCGCCGTCGCCGAAATGCTGGGCGACAGGACGAAGCGCATCTATCTCGGGCATTTGAGCCGGGACAACAACATCAAGACCTTGGCGCACCATACCGCCGAAAGCATTCTGATGCAAAAAGGCATGGGCGTCAATGAAGATTTTTTTGTATATGATACCGATCCGGATGAGCCGACTGAACTTTTCAGAGTCTAGTCGATAGGCGGGATTGCAAGCGCAAGAGGGCGGATCGAGGGATTCCGCTCCTTTTTGCATACGTGGATATGATACAATAATCTCATCGAGAATCCATTTTCCGAAATATTCTCTTACTATCTTCATAATTTATTCAAAATAAGGAACTATACTGATCTTGTAGAACGATAAGGAGGAACCATCATGGACAGGGACGAAGAAAATAAAAAAAATCCGCTTAATCAAGAAGAAGCATACAATGAAACGGAAACCGAAATAGAATCGACTGCCACCGACGCTCCATCTGCTGATCATAATCAGGAAGACTTATCCGAAGAAACCGAAATAGAGGCAGAATACACTGCGGTCGAAGAAACGGCCAATGAAGAGCCGGAAGTTGAGGCAGCCGCAATCGCTAGGCCGACCATGAACAAAGAGGAACGCGCGCGCGTATACAACACGGTCAACGAAACCGAAGACACATCCAGACGTCCGAAAGACCGCAAAAATTCACCGATCAGGAACGGCATCGTCGGCGGATTGATCGGAGGCGGGATGGTCGCCCTGATTGGAGCAGGCTTGCTGTTCGGATCGGGCATCCTCGGCAACGGATCAGGAACAGGCGACAACGGGAACACATCCGTCAATGAAACCGTGACGGATGTCGCCGTCAATGTGACGACCGACACGACTGCCGCTGTGGAGAAAGTGCAGGATGCGGTCGTATCCATCATCAATATGCAGGCAGGCAACACGAATATGTTCGGCTTCGACCTGCCGCAGAACTCTTCTGACACCACAAACGGAGCTTTGGAGACATCGAGTGAGGGCAGCGGCGTCATCTATAAGATTGAGGACGATCTCGCCTATATCGTTACGAACAACCACGTCATAGACGGGGCGGATGAGCTGGAGATCCTGATGAAGGACGGCACGAAAGAAGTCGCGACTGTCGTCGGCAGTGATGTCTGGACCGATTTGGCCGTCTTGACAATCCCGGCGACAAGTGTCACCGCGGTGGCTTCCTTCGGTGATTCGGACGCCGTGAATGTCGGCGAACCGGCCATCGCAATCGGCTCTCCGCTTGGAACCGAGTTTGCGACTTCGGTCACTCAAGGAATCATTTCAGCCAAAAACCGTTCCGTGTCCACAGATGTGGACGGGGACAGCATCGTTGACTGGGATGTGACGGCGCTCCAAACGGATGCAGCGATCAACCCGGGTAATTCCGGTGGCGCTCTGATCAACATCGCCGGACAGGTCATCGGCATCAACTCGATGAAGATATCCGATTCGGACGTCGAAGGGATGGGCTTCGCAATCCCGAGCAATGACGTCCTGACCATCATCAACGAATTGGAACAAAACGGCGAAATCATCCGTCCGATCCTGGGCGTGTCCATGCTGGATCTCTCCCAGATTTCGGCAGCTCAACAAAGCTCCGTTCTGACTCTGCCTGAGGATGTGACGGCAGGCGTCGTCATCGCCGAAGTCCAGGCTTTATCCGCAGCCGAATTGGGCGGATTGGAACAATACGACGTCATTACGGAAATGAACGGCGAAGCGGTAACGAGCATCGTCGACCTACGTAAAATCCTTTATGCACTGGAAGTAGGAACCGATGTGGAAATAGCCTACTATCGCGCAGGCACGTTGCAGTCAACGACCGTGACCCTGACTGAAGGACAGACCTCGGCCGAATAAGCTGAAAAGATAAATGGATGTAATGTCGAACACCCCGCATGGCTTCTCTTGAGAGAAACCATGCGGGGTGTTCTTCGTTTGTGGATAATTTCTGTGGAAAAAAAGTTTTTGTGTGCAAAACGCGTAAATGATGATGGGAGCGGTGCTTTCTGAAAATGGAAGTTATGCACAGAAATCGGCGAAGTCTGTGCATAAGAGTATGCGGCCATGTGAAAAAATCTGAATAATCGTTGGTAAATAAGGGGAATAAATCGATTTGATTGCTCAATAGGCCATGTGTATAACTGTGTTCGTAGGAGGATAATTCATTTTAAGGATAATCAATATGATGTGGCCAAAAATAATGCTACCACTAGATAACGGGGGAACGTGTGTACATGTGCATAACTTTTGTGGATAAGGTGTGAGTTGGGTGTGTGAAGTGGGTATAACCGAAGCCGTAATCCAAAATATGGGAACCAATAATCTGATTTCCTATCAGCAAACCTAAAAAAACAGCATCCCGAAAATGGGATGCTGCAGAAAATCAAGTCAGTTGGTTCAAGTAGTCATAACGTTCGAAGACGTCGGATTCAGTGATACCCACAAGTACGATGTCTTTATCCACAATGTAATCGCCCGTGAAGGACACGTTCAGGTGCTCTCCGCGGTGTTGGCGGAGTCCGATGATATTGATGTCGTATTTGTTGCGCAGATCCAAATCACCTAGTGTTCTGCCCACCCATTTAGCTGGAGGATAGAATTCGATGATTGAAGTTTGGTCATCCAAGTTCACCACATCTTCAATGTTTGTACGGAGGATGTTTTTGGCGACGCGCATCCCAGTTTCCTTTTCTGGCAGGATGACCGTGTCGGCGCCGATCGCCTCCAAAACCTCACGGTAATTTTTATTTTTGGCTTTTGCGATGATATGCTTGATGCCAAGTTTTTTGCAGTTCATGACGGCCAGCACGCTTGCTTCCAATACGGTACCGGTAGCGATCACGACCACATCGCAGTCGGAGAGTCCGATCGATTCCAGTAAGGCCAAATCCGTTACATCTCCGATGATTCCTTTTGTAATGAAGGGTTCCAGACGGTTTACGTTCTCAGGATCCTTGTCGACAGCGATAACATCCGCATCGAATTCGCTCAATGTTTTTGCGATTGTCGATCCGAAAATACCAAGACCCAAAATTCCAACCAATTTACTCATATTTAGATACGCTCCTCTTTGCTATTATCCGATCAGGATATTTCCTTTAGAAAATTCAACATCATGAACTTTTTGCGTGCTTCTGGCTAAACTATCCACCAAAGTAATCGGGCCTATGCGGCCTGCGAACATCAAAAACATAATGACTGCTTGACTCAGACGCCCCAAAGTAGGCGTCAGGTTTGCGCTGACTCCAACTGTCGCAAGCGCGGAAATGGATTCAAACAGAATATAGATGAAGTCGACTTCAGGGTTCAGGATACTTAATAGGCTGGTGCCGAGAATCAAAGTTCCCAGAAGAGCCATGAAGATTACAAAGGCTTGGCGAACCTGCTGAACGCTGATGGTATGGTTCGCAATGTTCACATTGCTTTGGCCGCGCAGCTCGTTATAGAGCAACAGCACAATGATGGCGAATGTAGTCGTCTTCAAACCACCGGCAGTACCGCCGGGAGAGCCTCCGATGAACATCGTGATGATGAACCAGAACAAAGTGAACGGATAGACCAGTGTGTAGTCGATAGTCGCAAAGCCTGCGGTACGCATCGTTACTGTCTGGAAATAGCCAGTCATCAGTTTTTGGGGGAATGTGAAAGTGCCAATCGAATCCGGATTATTGTATTCGATGGCGACAAAGAACAGCATACCCACCAATATGACGATCCCTGTCACACCTAACGCCAAACGGCTATGCAGGGACAAGCCGCGGAAGAAAATCCTAAGGCTAGGCCTGCATTTTTTGCCTAGATAACATTTGACACTCTTTGATACGTCGAACCAGACCGAGAAACCGATACCGCCCAGGATGATAAGGGAAGTGATGGTGAAGTTCACCAAAGGGTCATGGACATACTCGATCAAGCTGATGTTCCCCATCGGATCGAATCCGGCATTACAGAATGCGGAAATCGAAAGGAAGAGGGAGGTGAACAGGCCGGATGCCCAGCCCAACTCAGGAACGAAGCGGAAAGACAGCAAGAGGAATCCAGTCCCTTCGATGACGGCCGTATATTTCAGGATGTCCGAAAGGTAATCCCTGAACCCGCGGGCATCGCCACGGTTGATTCCTTCCTGGACGGCCAGCCGGTTGCGGAGCCCCATGCGGCCCCTTAACCGGGTGATGACGGAAGCAATCAGCGTCATCAATCCAAGTCCACCGATCTGCATCAACACCATGCCGACGATCTGCCCAAAAACGGTGTAGGAATCATGGACGGACTCCGTAAACAATCCGGTCACGCACACCATGGACACAGACGTGAACAGGTTATCCAGATATGTCGCATTTGATGTGGGTAATTGGCTGATAGGCAATGTCAATAAAAGAGAGCCCGTAAAGATGACAAAGGCGAAGCTCGTTGCGATCTTTTGCGAAACAGACCAAGTCGAAAATTTCTTTAACACAATGGTTCAAATTCTCCTCTCAAATAGCATGCGAATAGGATTTGTAACTTCATTATAATGCTACTGCATGATTAAGCAACTCAAAAGCATAAGAGTATCTTAAATCATTTACAGAAAAAAGCAAATGGTTTTCACGCCTTTTTCAGACGAAAATTGCACTTTCCTTCATATTATAATAAGACTGTACAACCATGTTGGTTAATAAAAAGATAAAACTGAGACTGTGGATATATTTTAGTCATAAAACTGTTAAACAAAAAGACGGTTGCGAAATCGCACTTGTTCCCATAGGATAGTAGTTGAGAAGAAAAAGGAGCGAAATGGAATGAACATAAAAATCATCACGGTCGGAAAACTGAAGGAGAAATATCTGAAGGAGGGCATCGCCGAATACACGAAGCGTCTGGGCAGTTACTGCAAGCTGCAGATTATCGAGGTCGGGGACGAAAAAGCGCCCGAAAACCTGAGCGATAAAGAGATGGAAATCATCAAGGACAGAGAGGGCGAAAAGATCCTCGCCAAAATCCCGGAACAGAGCTACGTCTTCGCGATGGCAATCCAAGGCAAACAGTACGACTCCGTCGAATTCGCCAACGAAATCGACAAACTCGGCACCTCCGGCAAAAGCGACATCGTCTTCATCATCGGCGGCTCGCTAGGCCTCAGCCAAGCCGTCCTGTCCCGCGCCAACCAGCACATCTCCTTCGGCAAACTGACCTACCCGCACCAACTCATGCGCCTCGTGCTCGTCGAACAGATCTACCGCGCTTTCCGGATTATCCATGGGCATGCGTACCACAAATGAGGTCATTTTTTTGAAGGGAATGGCGGTTTGACGGTATTCCTGAGCTATCTGCCGAAATGACTTAAAAAAGAGAATAGAATCGAAAAAGCGGAAAGCCTATGATGACGGGCTTTCCGCTTTGTTTTTGCCTTCCGGATCATCTAAGGCTGTAATCTAAAACAGGTTGAAAATACAGAACTTCGAGCCATACTCCAGAGAGCATTCTAGATTCTTTTGTGCGTCATTCTTCACAAGGCAAATAATCAACCAAACATTAAAGTGTCCCAAGCTATCATAACCTAAAATTTTATGGTCCTAGGTATAAAGCAGTTGTAAAGTGTTGAAAGCTATTTTAGCATGTGGAAATATATTTAAGTTTATTTTTGATATTTATAGTAATATTAAGGTATAGAAGGAACTTGGGAAGGGGATGTATTAAGTGGGAGAAAAGCAATATGAATTAAATACTGTAACCAAGAATAGTTTGGAAGCTGCACAAGCACGATATGAAACAGTTGTTAGAGAGATACTGCCTGAAGAATTAGAAGATTCTAAAGACATGATTATGTCTCAGTTGAATTTAAAACCAAAAAAATTATATATGAGAGCCAGAATGGAGTTAGAAGAAAATCCAGAGTTGACTAGTGTTGAACTCAGAGATCTTTTGATAAGAGACCTATTAGAGAACACCAAAAATAAACTGTTAAGAATGGTTCTAAAGCATGCCATTAAGAAAAGTTTAAAGGAGAAAAATATATGAGTTCAGTACAAGTAGCGGCCATAAAAAAAGCTTTGCTTATACTTTGGAAGTATAAAGGTCAAATAGCAGAAGCAATTCTATTTTTGACAGATTTAATCGCCAGGACTGCCAAAAAAGATAATGAGGACGAACGTGAAAAGAATTCGCAAAATAGTTTTGCAGATTAATTAAACCAACAGGTAACGAGTCAATAAAGATTTGAAATATATATTATATCCGTGAACCATCAGACAAATAAGAAGGCCAAGATTCCATACGCGGATCTTGGCCTTTTTCTTTTTGCCTAAAAATAACGAGTGGAAGAGGGATGAAATATGTTTCAATCAAAAAATAACCGCTATGTCACCAGAAGTGTAGATAATACCGTTCCAATCGAAACCCAGTTCTTTCTGTGGTCCCTGATCGACGATCAAGTCCAGAACGGGAATGAGATGGATTACTTTCAGAAATTTGAGTTAAAGGCCACTGAATATGGTCAGCTTGTTGTGCATGGCCAAGAAGAGCCTAAATGGAGCCAGGAGACACTTCTGAAGGTGCCCAATGATTGCTGCATCACTAAAACCATCTGGGTGATCGACAACGAAGACTACCAAACGATGCTTTTTCCAGAAGACTATTAAAAAGGGGAGTTTTGAAATGAAAAACCAATACAGCAATCAATCAAAACAACATACAGATGATGAATTAGCTAATACAGCAGCCAAACGTGTGGACATTGTGAAAATTCAGATGGTGAAAGACAAATCCTTACTGTACAAGTACCGTGCCATCAGCTGCCCGAACGATGCCTACCAATTGATGGGCCAGTTTTTGGGGGATGTCGATCGTGAATACCTGATTGTGCTGTGTTTGAATACTAAAAACGAGCCTACAAACATCAATTGCTGTCATATCGGTAGTATCAACTCATCAATTGCGCATCCGCGTGAAATATTTAAGACGGCGATACTCTCCAATTCAGCACGCATCATGGTAGGTCACACGCACCCAAGCGGGAACCCTGAACCATCTGAAGCTGATCTTGTGATGACAGCAAGATTGACTGAAGCAGGGGAGCTCTTGGGCATCGATGTGCTAGACCACATCATATTGGGCGATGATGATTTTGTTTCGCTAAAAACGGGTGGGTACATGTAGGCATGGCCGATGATGAAAAATTCCGAGAGAATCAATCTTATTTTTTCAAAGACATTGTGAGCCTTGCTTTAAGACTGAGTGTTTGACGGCAAGTAAAGGGGAGGATAAACCATGGGAAAACTGCAGTATGTAATGGATTTGATGCACAAGGATTTCGGTTGTTCCACAAACAGCGCTGACTACGCTACTGAGAGCGTTCTGCTGTTAAGAGATGAACTTGATTCGAATCTTTTGCCGGATTTTTTCGATGAGATTAATACTGAAACGGAAGTTCTTGTACATTACTACGCCATCGACGAATATATTGTGTACATCATCACAGATGTAGCAAACAGAGAATGGAAGCTTCTGGGGGTGCTCAAAGATAATAAACTTACTTCTTATAAAGCGTTTGTTTAAAGGGGGAGAAGTACTGTGGATAGCGATTTGCTGCTCGTAGTATTGGAAGGGTTAAAAGTCATCGCCAATCTACTCAAGGCTGATAGCGGAAAGGACTGAAAAGATGGGGTTACTTTTAAGAATTGTAGTTTCAGTTTCAATAATTGTCATAGAAGAAGTGATAAAGGGAAAGAAGGTGGTTTGATGGTTAAGCAGATTTCGGCTGCAATAAAAGTAGAGGTGACTGAATCAGATGATGCTAAACATCGCTATGTCCTATACAAGGAATGGGACAAGGATAAACCAACGTGTACCATAATAACGCTATATCCCGGTTCAGCTGAACTTGTGATTACGGATACAACACAAATGTTAATCACGAATCATTTGTATAAAATGGGATACGGATCTTTTTACTCTGTCAACCTATTTTCGAAGGTGGGTATCTCAGCTAGAGGGATGAAAGCATTTGCGAATGCAACCAATAAAACGAACGATGACACTATTTTGGATTGTGTAGGGAAAAGCAAAACGGTAATCTTCGGATGGGGAAGCTTGCCGGATAAAAATAAGGTTGTGAAGCAACGTGTGGAGAGACTGATTTCTAAATTAGATCAGTCTCCCGCGATGTGCGTTTACATAGGGGATGAAGACGTTGGGAAAATGTGCCATCCGTTGTCTCCGAATGTCAGGAAATCGTGGAACATATTCCCAATAAATTAAGGATACCCAATACAAGTAAGTAAATCGAGTGTAAATCATTAATGAAGGAAGAATCGATGTACTAACTGCAAAATCCTTGTATAATAAGTTTATATTATTGTGCAAGGATGTGGGTTTAAAATGAAGATAATTGATTTGTATGATTTTTCACTGTATTTAAGACCTAAGAATGAACCTGGAGAAAATAAGCGAATGTTACGTTTGGGTTCTGAAATGAGAGAAAATAATGTAAAATATATGCACAGATTACTACTGGATGCTGTAACGCTCGTCTCTTGTACTGCTACAGGGAAAAGTATGATAGATGAGGAAGACGATTATATATGGCGATCATTAGGACCTATATGGATTAGGCAGATGGAAGATGGAAATTCATACCGAAGTGCAGGTTTTGACGATAAGGTGTTTTCTGATTATCGGCATAGGGCAATTCATTCCAGACCACTAGCTATTGCTATACTGATTCTTATGTCATATCATCCGATGTATGCCTATCAAAAAAACAATGCTAATAAGGAGAAACTTACATATACAAGTTTGTTGAGTGATTTACTGAAAATACTTGGACGAGATAAGCAAGTTAATGTGGCAAATCATGATAAAGTAGCTGTCATCAACCAAACTCCACTGCAAGTATTATCAGACTTTCTATTTTTTTGTGTGTTACAAAACACTTTGAAGTGTTTAAGAGAAAGTGCTGGAAAAGAAAATTTCGGTGCATTAATCAATAATTTGGTGGGCAATATCAAAGTGTATCATTTAAATTTTGTGGGCCATTTTGAAATTGAAAGCTCTCTATTACTATCTAATTTTCTAGATGATATAGAGAGCCACAACTTCGAAGGGACAGATTGGAAGAAGACTAGGAAAAAAAGGTATGAAATGCTCAGCCAATTACTTAGAGATCTAACTTTAGAAGATCTTGAAAAAATAGAGGGTGTTTTTAATGAACTTTTTCGATTCAATGCAAGTCCGACATTGGAAATGGAACTGAAGAATGAAATGATTAATTTATCTAGTTTTATTCCAGATCTAGATAAAGATAGACTTGATAAGGAATTGAATCCTCTCAAGAATATTTCAAATTATATGCATATAGTAGCTGGAGGCAATAAAAGTGATAAAAGTTTAGCTGAATTCATTGCTGAGACTTTTTGGAGATAAAATATAATCACCTTTACGATCCTTACATAAAATGGTTGTATTCGTAAAAAAATAAAATTATTAAAAGAGCAAAAATAATTCAGTTCTTTTTCGTAATATTTATCGTTTGTAAAGTGAACGAATTCAATATGAAACCAAAACCGTTTGTCGATTTTTCTATATAATGAAGAAAAAAAAGAATTTTTATTTTTTTGTTTGTAACTATATTTAGTTCTTTTGTGGATATTACCTTCTACAGATCGCAAAGAAGCTTGCTACAGGTAGCACGCTTCTTTGCGCTTTTTTGTTTTGTCTATTTTTTCCTTGTAACTTATAACATTTAAAGTTGTTACGGTGAATACTAAATCCTAGAAATCAAATATTATTAAGGCAAGCTAAACCGCTGGCCAGTGTGAGCTTAGTAGAAACCGTCACTTTAGGCACATAAGCAGGAGGAAAACAACTATGACAACAATTAATATTAAACAACTTACAGGCGGCAACGCTCGGATGCACGCTATCGCTAAAGTATTGGAAGTAAAAGAGTCGGACAACGCTAACCAAAATCTGATCATCACCTTCCAAATTGAAGAACGATTGTCATCATACGTGATTTCAGGTCTGGATTCACTATACCAAGCATACTTCCCTGGTATAACATCTGTAGCGAGAACGCCATACAACTATGATCGATTAATTGAATCGCTGGGTGATGGAATTCGCATTGCGAATGATGGCTCTATCGATCTCCGTCAAATAATCGGCAGAACGTTTATCATTACGATAGTGGAGCAAACATCTCCCAATGGTGATTACACATTCAAAAATTTGTGGAATCTAATTGAATATCCGGTGCAAGATGATCCATATTCTTGGCCATCTTCTGATGGTGGCGTTAATTTTGATGAGTCCTTATACCACTTAGAGCCACACACTGAACGCGAAGAATTTGAGCTGCCGGATATGGGGTATGGGGAATCTTTTAATGGATAGAGATGAGTTGACGCCTACACCTACGCATAATTCTTCAAGGCTGTTGTTCGGACGATTTTGCATCGACAGAGAAGAAGGAATCTTGGTTCGCGGTAAAGAAACCGATAAATACATGAAAATAGCCGATTTTGCACGGGTAAAAAGCATTCGGGTTGACCGAACTACTGGGGTTGAATCCCTCGAGCTGGAATACCGAAGAGTTAGTACGCAGAAAACTGAAACGCAGTGGATTTCTAGTGATCAGCTAACAAGCCAGAGAAGCGAACAACTTATACAGTATGGTCTCGATATAACAATGGCCAATAAGCGTCAAGTTACGGAAGCTCTGTTGGCAAGTAGAGCGCATGCTCAGGTGGAAAACGTTTTTAATCAGTTTGGGTGGGGGGAAACTGGCGACGAGCCGGTTTTCTTCCATGCAAAAGCAATCCCAGAAAGAGGTTACTCTTTGTCAGAAAGTGCAAAGTTAAATGTATTTCCAAAAGGGTCTCTGAAAGCGTGGCTGAACATGTACCGCACACATATTCAAGGACACATTCCGTTGGAATTGGCAGTTGTGCTTGGGTGTACAGCACCCATTGTCGCATATCTTGAGTCGAAGCACACTGACTTAAAGACCCTCTTCGTTGCCTTGAATGGACAATCATCAAGCGGCAAAACGACGGCGGCCATGTTGGCATTAAGTGTGGCGGGTGCACCGACCTCCACGAATAAGGGGTTGCTCAAATCTTGGAATGCGACTATCAACTCCATGATGAGCGCTTTGGATGGCGTAAACGGCATCCCGATCTGCTTCGACGAGCTTTCTCAGTCGCGGACTGTTGACTTAACGGCGTTGTTGTATTCTTTAGCAGAAGGCAAGCAGAAGGATCGATCCACAAAAGATGGTGGTTTACGCGAAAGTGCACATTGGTCAACGGTCATTCTATCAACAGGCGAGTTGTCGATCTTCAATAGGCTGGCAAATAACCTCGGACTCCGAGTAAGGATCTTAGAGTTCTCCCATGTTCAATGGACCAGAGATGCAGCACAATCGGAGAACATCAAAAGCGCTATTTCAAACCATTACGGGAATCTACTGCCCCATTTTGTTACTCGCCTGTTCGAAGTAGGGCTTCATTCAATTGATGAAGAGTTTGAACGTCAACGGAAGTTGTTGCTCGAACAAATGCCTGCTTCAGATACGACGCGTCGGGTTTCGATAAAACTTGCAGCTATAATGGCCACTGCAGCTTTGTTGGCGGCTCATACCGGAATTGAGATAAACGTCGATGCTCTCCGAGCGATGTTACTTGAAAACGATAAGGACAATTTCGATGATCGCGATCATGGTACAAAAGCGTTCGATGATGTGTTGCAATATCTCGTTGAGCATCAGGCGAAACTTGTCCGGGATAATCAGGGACGTATACCTTACGAAGTGATAGGGCTAATTTCGACGAAGCGATCAGCTAATTTTGAAACTGAAATCGTTGTTTCCATACTGAAATTACACTTCGAGCCCATGATGACAGAGCTTAAATACCAGGATGCTAAAGTAATTCTGAAAGATTGGGCAAAAAAGGGTCTGCTCGTTACCGAGTCAGGAAGGCAAACGGTGAGAAAAAATTTGGATGTTGAAGGGATCGGTAGGAAGAAAACCCCGCTGTACAGCATAGTCGTTCCTCGAGAGTACCATCATCTTTTCGTAGAACCCCCATCTCTGATGCTTCCATCGACGGGAACATCTTACTCCTTTAGGCCAGATGATTTTTCCGAGGAAGAACACTGTGTAGGCAATCCCGCCGATGAGATCGAATAAATACGTAATGAAGGAGAAGAGAACAATGACTGAAGACGTGGATGTGTTTGTTGATGTCGTAGCGGAGCAATTGCTTGCTCTTTGGCATCATTTGGACCATGTAGAAGAAATTAAGATGTAGCAGCTAATGGTTTGATTTCAGTTGAAGGAGAGTGATGGATGCCCCGCTAGTAAGTAGCGAGGGCATCTTATACTATGAAAAGTAAAGCAATCGGATATGTAAGGCAATCAACCACGAAACAAGCTAGTCTTGCTTGGCAGGAAGACATCATCCGCAGTGAAGCCGACAAACGAAGCCACCGATTGGAACGTATTTTTTACGATAAGGCGAGTGGGGGGAATAGTGAGCGTATGGGCTTTTCTTTAATGAAAGAAAGCATCGCAACCAAAGCGGTTGATTTTTTGTACGTGTGGCGTCTAGACCGAATCAGTCGAAACGTTTCTGATTTGCTGGACCTGTACGATTTCTGCATCCAGTACGATGTAACCATCATCAGCATTTCCGATCCGATTACTGCAACAGGTGATTCCATGGCCAGATTTCAGATTTCTGTGGTGGGCAGTGTCGCGCAACTTCAAAGGGAATTGATTTCGGAGAATCAGCGAATTGGGCTCCGAAAAAAACATGAAATGGGTTTCCATTTGTCAGCGCGTGTTCCTTTTGGCTACCGATACTATACGAAGGATAAGATAATAATCCTAGATGATGAAGCTGAAACGGTTAGAACGGTCTACAATCTGTACATAAATGGCAGCGGCTATAAAAAAATTTGCTCCCGTCTCTCTTCAAAAGGAGTATTGTTTCGTGGTAACCCATTCAAGGTGCACAACGTAAGGAATATCCTCACGAATCCGTTCTACTCTGGTTACATCGAAAATGAATTTGGTCGAGTGCAGGGAAGCCATTCACCGATTGTAACGCCGGAGATGCAGGCTGCTGTTCAACAAATTCAGAAATCTAGGCATGTGGTGAAGAAAGATTTTAGGCGGAATCTGCTACAAAAGAAAATTAAATGCCCCTATTGCGGTAACAACCTTTCCATCCACATCGTGAGCCCCAACCAAAAAAGTAGGGGATACAAAAAGTTGTACTACTACGGCTGCTCCTCAAATAGCTCAAACGGAAAAATTGGCTGTGAGGGAATCCATCTGAGAGCTGAGAAGACAGAAATACAGGTAGTGACTGCAGTAGCGGCCTTTTTAAACGATAAAGAACGATTAGAGCGGATTCAAAGTAAGCTACAACAAAAATTCACAGAAAAAAAAGAAAAACACGCCAAAAAAATAGGAAGTATCGAGAGCCGAAAACAGACAGCATTGGAGGCTTTTGAAAGAGGCACGTTTTCAGCTAAACAACTAGCGGATGAGTTGAAGCGGTTAAATCAGTACAAATCAGAGGATGAAGCTGTCCAGCCGAAAGATGAGGTTCCTGATACGGTCCATTTGAAAGAATTGACTGAACGAATAGTAAACATTGGAATTGTACAACAGATGCCGACTGTGCAACAATACCAGTTTTTTCAGGAAGTCATTGATCGGATTGAAATAGATAACCAAAAGAGAGTACTTGGCATTTACCTAAAAGGATGGAAGACAAACATTTTGTAAGAAAAAGGAGTGAGGGCATGGAACAACTACTGATGAACAGCACACCTTCACAAACGTTCCGTAAGAAGCGCTGTGTAGGGTACGTGCGTGTTAGTACGCAGGAGCAAGCGGAAGAAGGCTACTCCATTGATGCACAAATCCAAACGATCCAAGAGTACTGCCAGCGGGAGAACATGGAATGCGTTGGAGTGTACGTCGATCGAGGCAAGAGCGGGAAGAACATTAAAGGGCGTCCTGAGATGCAGCAACTACTTCAGGATGCGGAAAGCGGTCAGTTCGATGCCGTAGTCGTTTGGAAAATCAGTCGGGTTGCCAGAAACCTGATGAACCTGCTGGAAATCGTAAACGTCTTACAGAAACAAGACATTGCTTTTTACAGCATCAGCGAGAAGTTTCAGGTAGATACCACCACCGGACGCTTCATGTTGCAGATAATGGCATCGGTCAACGAATTGGAACGAAACCAAATCGCAGAAAACGTGAAACTCGGTATGACTAAAAGAGCCTTTGATGGCGGTTGGAATGGCGGCAGAATCCTTGGTTACGATAATGTAGAAAACGAAAACGGCAAAAAAGTTCTGCAAGTCAACAAAGAAGAAGCTAAACTGATTCACATGATTTTTCAAGAGGCGGCTACTGGAAAGGGATACCGGGCAATAGCAAACAGCTTCAATCGGTCCGGGTACAAGACCAAACAAGGGAACCCGTTTAGTACGATTGCGGTCAAAGACATTCTTTACAACCAGACATACATAGGCAAAATCCAATATAATAAATACGAAAAGTGGGCGGACAAACGTAGGAAGGGACTCAGTGAGAATGCTTTCGTTGTCGAGGGACAGCATGAAGCCATTGTGGATGAGGCGCTGTGGCAAAAGGTTCAGCTGAAGTTGAAGGCCAGCAGTAAGCATCCCTCTTGGAACAAAACTGGCACCAGCGTTCTGACAGGGCTGATTCGATGCCCTGAATGCGGATCTTCGATGGTGATAAACAATGTCTACAACAAATTGAAGGATGGAACAAAGAAAAAGATCCGGTACTACAGCTGCAGCCAATTCCGAAATAAGGGAGCCTCTGTGTGCCACGCTAATAGCATTCAGGCTGAGCTAGCCGAAAGCAAGGTCGCCGAAAATCTAAAGGAAGTTGTGGCACAACCCGAAGTATTGGAAAGAGTAGTGGAACGAATGAACCAACAACTGCAGGATCGAGAAAAACCTGTCAAAAGAGAGTTGGAACTGATCAAGGTGGAGATCGAACAAAAAGGAAGTAGTACCGAGAAGCTTTTGGATTTGATGCTTGAAGCGCCTGAAATAGCTACGGATCTGAATAAGCGGATCAAACAACTGGAACAAGAGAAGCAGAAACTTGTGCAAAAGGAACGGCAACTGCACAGGGAGCTAAGTAGGGATGCCCAAAGTGTCTCCTTTGAAGAAGCGAAAAGAACACTTGAGCATCTCGGTAGAAGCATTGACGGCAAACAAAACAAAGATTTGAAAGAAATCTACAAAGTGTTCATCGAAAAGATTACGTTCGATAAGAAGAGTAAAGAAGTGACGCTCCATCTGGTGTTTAGCCAGGACTTCGTCAGAAAACTGAATCACGCCACTGAAAAAGAGTCATCACCTACCGAGGGTGATGGCTCTTTTGTTTTGACTCAGGAGTTTTGTCTGATACTGTGAAGGAATGGAGAACCTACAACAATCGGGAGTTGCTGAATGTCTAGTCTTTCCGATCTGGCTAGCCGTAGGACTTTGCTTTCCCACTTGTCTTAGTTGCAGGTGGTACCCAGATGGTGGTGAGGAAACCCTAGCTCTTCACCCTCTCCCGAATGAGGAAATCCCTTAGCTTCCCAGCCGCCCCCAAGCGTGCGGGAAGCAAACGGGGATGACAAGATTCAATATAGATAAGTAACTAACACATATAAACTATAATAATCCCGTTTTCCCATAAAAATAATGTTAGTTTTACAAAAGAGCATACCGCCAAGGTAAATGAAAAAAGCAGCTCTAACCGCTAAAATTAACGGGAAAACGGGGAAATTCAATAAAGATAAGAAAAACGTGCGGGCTAGGAGGCCGGGCACAGGGGACGGAAAAGGGCAGTTGATCTGAGACAAAAAGTAATCAATCAATCTGAAGAACCCTATTTTTTTTTTCGTTCCAGTAGATTCGGCATCAGGACACGCCTAATAGCCAGAATAACATTGAATAACTGACGGAATATTGAGATAATGAAAAAAAGGCAATCAAGCGACATTGCGTACCGGAGGAGAAGGGATAGAATGGGCTATCAGAGTGAATCAGCATTAGAGAACAAACTAATCGAACAACTAGTCTCAAAGGGCTACCAATGGGTTCCGGAAGTGAAAAGCGAAGCAACGATGATTGCGAACTTCCGTACCATTCTGGAAACACGAAACAGCGCCAACATAGGGGATGAGCCCTTAACAGATAAAGAATTTGACCGTCTGATGACACAGATCAACGGCAAGAGCATCTTCGACAGTGCCAAGATCCTGCGGGACAAGGTGCTGCTAAAACGCGACAACGGCAAGAACCTCTACTTAGAGCTATTCAACACCAAAGAATGGTGCAAAAACACTTTCCAGGTAACCAATCAGATCAGCATGGAGGGCAAGTACGCCAATCGGTACGACGTGACCATCCTGATCAATGGTCTGCCGCTCGTGCAAGTGGAACTGAAACGAAGTGGCGTAGACATGACGGAAGCATTCAACCAAATCATGCGCTATCGGAAACATACCTACACAGGACTGTTCCGCTACATCCAAGTCTTCATCATCAGCAACAGCCAAGAAACCCGCTATTTCTCCAACAGCGACGGAGAAATCCTGAAAAGCCAGATGTTCTACTGGTCCGATGTGGACAACAACCGGATCAACCTATTGAATGAATTTGCGGACAGCTTCATGGAGAAATGCCATTTGGCGAAGATGATAGCCCGCTACATGGTACTGAACGAAACGGACAAGATCCTCATGGTGATGCGTCCCTATCAAGTCTATGCAGTGGAAGCATTGGTTCGGCAAGCATTGGAAACGCGGAACAACGGATACATCTGGCATACGACAGGCAGTGGTAAAACACTGACCTCATTTAAGGCTAGTCAGATCATCGCTCAGGAGGAAGGCATCGAAAAAGTGTTCTTCCTAGTGGACAGAAGAGACCTAGATTCTCAGACACTCGCGGAGTTCAACAAATTTGAAGCAGATTCGGTGGACATGACCGACAACACATACACACTGTTGAAACAGATGGGGGACAAGACCAAACCGTTGATTCTGACGACCATCCAAAAGATGGCTAATGCCATCAAATCTGGCCGTAAGGTAATCGATAGCTACCGGGAAGATCGGGTTGTGTTCATCATTGACGAATGCCACCGGACCCAATTTGGTGAGATGCACAAGTTGATCCATAAGCACTTCAAGAATGCCCAGTATTTCGGCTTCACGGGAACCCCTCGTTTTCCGGAGAACCCTAGTCAAGACGGCCGGGTGACAGCGGACATTTTCCAAAGATGTCTGCATAGCTATCTGATCAAGGATGCCATCCGGGATGAGAATGTATTGGGTTTCTCGGTGGAATACATCAGCACCTTCCGGGGCCAGTTCGACGAAGAGGATCAGGAACGAGTTGCAGGCATCAACACGAATGAAGTGTGGATGGCAGATGAACGTCTGGAGGACATCACTCAGCATATCCTGAAGAATCACCGCAAGAAGACCAAAGACCAGCAATACACCGCTATCTTCACTGTCCAAAGCATCAAGATGGCGATCAAATACTATGACCTGTTCAAGAAACACGCAAAAGGCGTCACTGTGTCCAGCATCTTCACCTATGGCGCGAACGAGCCCGGCAATGAAGACATCACAACGGAGCACTCAAGGGACAGCCTAGAACGAATCATGAAAGACTACAATGAAGCCTTCAACACGAATTTCGCAACGGATAATTTCAGCGGCTACTTTGCGGATGTGTCCAAACGCATCAAGAAAGGTGTGTCTGGCGAAAAACTGGACATCCTCATCGTGGTGGACATGTTTCTGACGGGTTTCGACAGCAAGCCTCTCAACACATTGTACGTGGATCGGAATCTGAAATACCACACCTTGCTGCAAGCATACTCACGGACCAACCGGATCGAAAAAGAAACCAAACCCTATGGAAACATCGTGTGCTACCGCAACCTGAAGTACCAAACGGATGAAGCCATCAAACTGTATTCAAAAACGAACGACACCAACATCGTCCTGATGGCGAGCTATGGGGAATACCTAGCCGAATTCCGTTCAGCATTGGCGTCCTTACTGCAACTTTCCCCGACACCCGAATCGGTCGATCAATTGGAATCTGAAGAAGACCAGTATCAATTTGTGGTACTCTTTAGGGAGCTGTCGAAATTGCTTTTGAAGATGCGGACATTCGATGAATTTGAATTTTTGGAAGATACCCTCGGGATAGTCGAACAGAACTACCAGGACTTTAAGAGTAAGTATTTCGCCATCTATGATAAGGTGAAAAAGAAAAAGAAGGGTGAGGAAGTTTCCATCCTCGACAACATCGACTTTGCGATCGAAGTCATCCAAACGGACACCATCAATGTCAGCTACATCCTGAACCTCATCCGCAACATCAATCTGGCGGACGATGCCGAACGCGAGAAGGACGTGGCAACCATCCACCGCCTATTGAACCAGGCAGACAATGAAGACTTGCGCTTGAAAGCAGATCTGATTCGCAAGTTCCTGGATACCGTTTTGCCAGCGCTTGAAAAGGACAGCAACGTTGACGAAGCTTACAACGCCTTCGAAGAAGAGGAACGTGAAGGGGAAATCTACGACTTTGCGCAAGATGTGGAACTGGAGCCGGCTATTGTCAATGAATTTCTGGCGGAATACGAATACAGTGGCAGTCTAAATCGAGAACGCGTTTCAAATCAAATCAGCGACAGTTTCATGAAAAAACGTAAGAAAATCAATCGTATTTTTGAATTTGTCCTAGAAAATACCCGGAAATTTATGTCAGTATAAGAAAGAAAACGAAAAAGGGAGACTCACATGAGCATTACTGAAAAGCAAAAAACACAGCAAGCAGAACTACACAAGAAACTATGGGCCATCGCCAATGATCTAAGAGGCACGATGGATGCCAGTGAATTCCGTAACTACATTCTGGGACTCATCTTTTACCGTTACCTGTCCGAAAAGACAGAGAAAATAGTGGTTGATGATTTTCTCGCAGTAGACAAAATCTCTTATCAAAAAGCTTTTGAAGATGAAGAACTACGTGAAGGGTTGAAGGCGGAATTGATAGATCAAATCGGCTATGTCATCGAACCGCAGGACCTCTTCTCGGCTATGGTGGCAGAAATCGAAAAGGGCGAACAAGGAAATTTTGACGTGGAAGTGTTGGAGAAAGCCATCAGCAAAATCGAAGAATCCACTTTAGGGCATGACAGCCAAGAGGATTTCAATCACCTGTTTGATGACATGGATCTATCTTCATCCAGATTGGGTAATTCGGTAAAAGCCCGTTCTAGCCTCATCGCAAAAGTCATGATTCACCTGAATGGGATCGACTTCATGCATGAAGATGCGGAAATTGATGTGCTGGGGGATGCCTATGAGTATCTGATTGGACAGTTTGCGGCCAATGCAGGTAAAAAAGCTGGCGAGTTCTACACACCTCAACAAGTGTCCAAAATTTTAGCGAAAATCGTTACACTCAACAAAACAGACCTGAAAAATGTCTTTGACCCAACGTGCGGCTCTGGTTCGTTGTTGCTTCGGATAGGGGATGAAGCAAAGGTTCGTCACTACTATGGTCAAGAGCTTAACAGTACCACTTACAACTTAGCCCGCATGAACATGTTGCTGCATGAAGTATCCTTTCAGGACTTTGACATAGAATTGGGTGATACGTTGGAGCATCCACATTTTGAGGACATGCGCTTTGAGGCCGTAGTTGCCAATCCACCCTACAGCGCCAACTGGAGTGCCGATGCGAAGTTTTTGGATGATGAACGCTTCAGTAGCTACGGCAAACTAGCTCCGAAATCGAAGGCGGACTTTGCTTTTGTGCAACATATGATCTATCACTTGGATGACAATGGTACGATGGCAGTTGTCCTACCGCATGGTGTCCTATTCCGTGGCGCAGCTGAAGGGACCATCCGTCAGTACCTGATTGAAGAAAAGAACTATTTGGATGCCGTCATCGGATTACCGGCTAACGTGTTCTACGGAACCAGCATCCCAACCTGTATCCTAGTCTTCAAGAAGTGCCGTCAAAACGACAACACGGTTCTCTTCATCGATGCTTCAAATGACTTCGAAAAAGCCAAGAACCAAAACAACTTGACGGACGAACACGTGGAAAAGATTGTTTCTGCCTACGAAAAAAGAGAAACGGTCGACAAATACAGCTATGTAGCGACTCTGGATGAAATCAAAGAGAATGACTTTAACCTGAACATCCCTCGTTACGTGGATACGTTTGAAGAAGAAGAACAAATCTCGCTTGATGAAGTTGCAACCGCAATCCAACAGACCCAAAAAGAAATCCTGCAGGCGGAGAAAGAACTGTTTGCGATGTTTGGAGAATTGCATGGAACGAATGAAAAAGTAGACCGAGAATTGCAGAATGCACTAGCGAAATTGATGAATGTTGGTGATGGGAATGAGTAGTAAAAAACACAAAACTCCTACCATTCGCTTTAAAGGCTTTGCTGACACTTGGGAACAGCGTAAGTTAGGTGAGGTTGGTTCAGTTGTTATGTGCAAGAGGATTTTTAAAGATCAGACAACTGCATTTGGTGATATTCCTTTTTATAAAATTGGAACTTTTGGAGGCAGCCCGGATTCTTTTATTCCAAATGAATTATTCGAAGAATATAAAAAAAATTATCCATATCCCGAAATTGGAGATATTCTGATGTCTGCTTCTGGAACAATTGGTAGAACCGTTGTTTATGAAGGTGAAAAAGCCTATTATCAGGATTCAAATATTGTTTGGCTAAAAACAGATAAGTCCTTAATTGATAATTCGTTCTTAAAGCAATTTTATCAAGTTGTTAAATGGTCTGGCTTGGAAGGGAGCACGATTAAGAGACTTTACAACAGCAACATTCTTTCAACAGGTATAAATCTTCCACCATTGGAAGAGCAAACTAAACTAGGTACTTTCTTCAATCAGTTAGACATTACTATCGCTCTTCATCAGCGACAATTATATAACTACAAAGAACTAAAGAAGGCCATGTTACAAAAAATCTTCAATCAAGAATTGCGGTTCAAAGACGATGATGGAAACGATTATCCAGACTGGAGAGAGATTACGTTAGAGGAGATATGTTTATATAAATCATCTAACATTAGTTTGGATTCTTTCAAAGAATATAACGGTGAAGAAATATACCCTTTGTATGATGCTAATTCTTTGGTACTTAATATTGACAAATACGATCAGGAAAATGAGTATGTCTCTATTATAAAAGATGGAGCAGGTGTAGGTAGAATTAGGTACTGCAAAGGTAAATCTTCTGTCTTAGGAACGATGGGGTATTTGCTTCCTACAGATACAGTGGATATTAAATTTCTGTATTTTAGGCTTCAAATTATTAATTTTTTGTCATATGTGTCAGGGAGTACTATACCGCACATATATTTCAAAGATTATAAAAAGGAAAATATTAGATTACCTTGTGAAGATGAGCAAAAAAAGATTGCTGATGTTCTTTCTGCTCTAGATATAAAGATTGAAATATCAATACGAAAAATAGAAGCATTGAAGCAACAGAAAAAAGGACTTATGCAACAGATGTTTGTGTAATAAAAAATGACGTGATAGAAAGTAGTTAGGGGATATTTTGCCCGGACCTACACAAATTATTCAGGGGTCTATATTTTCTTAATTATAAAATTAAACGAAAAGAGGTATTCCTTTACATGGAAATGAGCGTGCAATATTTTCGTATTGATCCAAATGACAATAAAAATATATTTGAAGATACCTGTACTGTCGATGTAATGACTAAATGTCCATATTGTAATCAGACAGGTAGGCAAGAACCTTTAACTGGATCAATGAATACAAGACAGAATGTTTTATCTATTACAACAGAATGTCTTAATTGTAACAATTTATCTATGCATATATATTTTTGTGTGGATAATTATAGTGGCTCATTTGATACTCATTATCAAAATACTTATCCCAATTTTTCTAATGATATAAATATTCCAGAAAAGGTTCAGCAAGAGTATCCTGATTTTTTAAGAATACTAATTCAATCTCAAAAAGCAGAGGAATCTGATTTAAATGAACTTGCTGGTATGGGATACAGAAAAGCTTTAGAGTTTTTTGTAAAAGAGTATGTTACAAAAAACCTGGATAATGGAACAGAAAAAGACTCAATATTAAGTGAACCATTAGGAGAAACAATCAAAAGATTAGAAAATCCCTTACTTCAAAGTATTTCTAAGGCATCATCATGGCTGGGAAACGACCAAACTCATATGGTGCAAAAACATCCTGAATATGGTGTTGATGACATTAAAAAATACATAAAAGTAATGACTAATCTTGTGGAGGCAGAATTTGTTGCGGAAGAAGTGGGAGTACTTTTAAATAAACCAAAATGAGCCTATAAAATTTCAAAATGAAAAAATACGGTACAATTTCGTGTTAAGGCTGTTCCGAGAAAATATCCTTTTAAAATGTTACGCACATGCTTATCATAAATAAGAGAGTGTGATGATTCGCGTCCAGAAGGTGAGTACCAAGAGGACAATCACTAAACGGCCTGTTCTTGACCGTGTGGGATTGGCAGCTTAGGCGGAACATTTTGCGAATCAGAACACGTTTTTAGGGGGCATTTTTTTGAGGAAAATGCCGGTATGAAGGTATTACTGAGCGGTTTGTAGAAATGGCTTGAAAAGAGAATAGAACCGATAAAGCGGAAATCCCATAATGACGGGCTTCCCGCTTTGTTTTTGCTTTACGGATCATCGTGCAAAGAAATTACTTGAGAACTGTGCCACTTGTTGAGAGCAGCTACAATAAATACTCTCATATGGAATTCCTATTATTCATATTTATTTTAATTCTATTCGATATAATTTATCATCATCGGAAGATCCATTACCTCTACCATCAAGGTTATTTGTTATAAAAAATAGGTCATCGCCAACAATTAAAACGTCTCTTATTCTTCCATAGTCTTCGATAAAAGAATGAACAGTTTGATTTTCTAAATCAAACTCTAGAATAGCACTCCCTCTCAATGCAGCTACGTATAAGTGATTATTCCACTCATCCATGCCAGAAGGAGCCCAAGTTTCATCAGAACCAGAGGTAAATAACGGACCCTCCATACCGTCCTGTTCTTCTGTTCCTTCAATAAGCGGCCAGCCATAATTTTTGCCTGCTTCGATTATATTAATTTCATCGTTGGCATTATTTCCATGTTCACTTGCGTACATTGTCCCATCAGCAGTCCAAACTAGCCCTTGTGGATTTCGGTGTCCATAGCTAAAAATATAGCTACTTTCATATGGATTGTCTTCAGGTATTGTCCCATCGAGATTTAATCTTAAAATTTTCCCATTCAATGAATCTAATTCCTGAACCTCATTGAGGTTATGGGCATCTCCTACGGTCACATACAATTTATTATCTGGTCCGATGGCTAATCGGCCACCGTCATGAAAGTTTCCTCCTGGAAGTGGATCGAGCAATATTTCAACTTCTGCCCATTCATTATTTTTCAAACGCAATTTGACGATTCTATTAAAGGCTCCTTTTGCGTTCAAATAAGTATAATAGGCAAAAGCTTCATTATTTTCTTCAAAGTTTGGGTCTAAGATAAAACCAAGTAATCCCGCCTCTGATCCACCAGATAAGTCTTCGCTTAAATGAACTGTTTGCCGTTCTAACTCACTTCCTGCAATTCTTACAATATTTCCCGGTCTTTCACTAATATAAAAAACATCTTCATGCTTCTGAATTGACCATGGCACGTCTAAATTTCCAGCTAACTCCACAGCTCCATCACGATGCTGATTGCTTGCTTCAGTGCTATCCGATGCTGGCGATTGTTTTAGCGACGAGCAACCTGCTAATAGAAGTGACACAGATAACCCCAGAAAAAAGATTTTCTTCATTTTTTTCCGCTCCTTCGCGAATAAGCCTCTTTAAGGTCATTATACTGCGAGGGTAGGACGAGATGAAATAATTCGGTGGAACTTATGTTACCTGCCATAATAATCCTAAATATTTGACACTCTTTTTTTGTTTCTTCTACAATAGGTGTGTAGTAATGATAGCACCTTTGCATTTTGATTGCTTCATTTTGATAGAGGAGGAAAGACAATGTCACAGAATCAGCTTATTTGGCACATAGAAAATGAACGGATACTGATAATGGAACGGCTTTTTGATGCTCCAAGGGAAAAAGTATTCAAGATGTTTACAGACACGGAATATCTAAAAGAATTTTGGGGCCCGCACGGCTTTGAATTGCCGCATTCAAAGATGGACTTTCGCGAAGGTGGCGAATGGCATTATGGCATGCAGTCAGCCGATCCCAGCCAAGAGACATTCGGAATGGTATATTGGGGTAAAGCCAACTACACAGAAATTGTCGAACCGGAACGCATTGCATATATGGATTACTTCTCTGACAAGACGGGAAGGGTAGATCCTGATATGCCAGCCAGTAAAATCACGATGGACTTCATGGATTTAGGCAATCAAACGAAACTTATCAGTAAAACGGAGCTCGAAGATGCTGAGGCGCTGAAAAGTTTGCTCGATACGGGCATGATAGGTGGTATCACTGAGACATGGGAGCGTTTAGATAAATTGTTGGAAAAACAGTCAACTTAGTCGCGATTGAGGAAATTTGTTGTTCTATAGGCAGTGTGTTTTATGATTGGCCGTATGGCATTGATGGTTAAAAGTTCTGAACCACCATCAATGCGGGAAAAAACAGAACGGGAATAACGAAAAGCTTAAGTAAATGCTTTTCGTTATTTTTTTTGAAAACTTAAAAAAGGACAATCCCAACAAGTTGATTAAAATCACCGGTGTTGAGATAATGAAGCGAAATGATCTTACTTCAACGTACTGATAAAAAAGATTGGGTAAAAGTTTGAGAGGGTGGTGGGCTATGTCTAACATAATCGAACAGATAAGGCAGGAACTAATCAATAATTCAGACGAAACGACAAAGGAAAGCGGCAAAAGATTTTTTAAAGAAGAAGTAAGGTTCTATGGCGTAAAAACGATGACAGTCTCGAAAATTTCCAGAGAGGCATTTAAAAGCATCAAGAAGCTTTCAAAAAAAGAAATATTTGATTTATGCGAACAACTGTGGATTTCCGGAATGATGGAGGAAGCTTTCATTGCCTGCAATTGGACATATGCGATCAAGAAACAGTACACTGAAGATGATTTTCCTCTGTTCGAAAGATGGGTAAATGAATATGTGACCAACTGGGCAACTTGTGATACTTTCTGTAACCACACTGTTGGAACATTCTTGGAAATGTATCCAGGGTATATAGAAAAATTAAAAGATTGGACAAAATCCCAAAACAGATGGGTTAGGCGGGCGTCAGCTGTATCGCTTATCATACCAGCCAAAAAGGGTCTATTTAAGGACGATATATTCGAAATTGCCGACAGTTTATTATTGGATACTGAGGATTTAGTGCAAAAAGGGTATGGCTGGATGCTGAAGTCTTTATGCACAAAGTATGAAGATGAGGTATACCAGTATGTATTAAGCAAGCGGGACACAATGCCTAGAACTGCATTAAGGTATGCTATTGAAAAAATGCCAAAGCCAATGAAGCAAGAGGCCATGAAAACAGAGAAGAAAAAGTGAGTAAGAGTCAGCATTCTCACTTTCGTAGCTTTTGTAAGCTGCATTTATACGTTACAAAATGCAGTGGCTTTTTGAGGAGCAGGGCATCAGTATAGTTCAGTTGGCGGTTCAATAATTAAGAGGTGAAAGAAGATGGATAATCAATTCGATCCCAACAACAAAATCATTCAACTGCTTCTTCGGGGTATGGGCATGGAAGACAGCGGCAAACCTGAAGAGGCGAGCTTGCTATTTCTTGAAGCCTGGAGTGAAGCAACAGACGATTTCGAAAAATTCATTGCAGCTTATTATGTAGCCCGAGATAAAAAAAATAGTTCAGACAAATTAAAATGGTTCGAAACATCTTTGCAGTTTGCGTTAAAACTGAATGATGCTGGAGTTAAGAGTGCTTTTCCATCGTTATATTTGAACATTGCTAAATGCTATGAGGCGTTATCCGATTCTGAAAAGGCAAAAAAGAACGTTGACTTGTCAAATTCGTATAAGCTTGCGACTTCTGACCCAGGCCCCTTTTTTCATGGGACAAAAGCAGACTTGCAGGTTGGCGATCTACTGACAGCAAAAGGGGAATCGAATTACAAATCCGAACTTAAAATGAACCACATTTATTTCACCGCCTTGGTCAGTGGAGCAGGACTTGCAGCCGCATTAGCAAAAGGAAATGGAAGGGAACGTATTTATATTGTGGAACCGACAGGGGAATTTGAGAATGACCCAAATGTTACAGACAAGAAATTCCCGGGAAATCTGACACGTTCCTATCGCTCGCAAGCACCTTTAAAAATTGTTGGCGAAGTAACCGATTGGTTGCGACAAACGCCGGAGGAACTTCGGCAGTGGCGTGAAAAATTGGCCAATAATAAAGGCGAAATTATTAATTGAGGACGCAACATGGTGGCGCCTGAATTCATGAATTTAGTTTTTCAAGCAACACTCTCTGTTATATCCTAAATCGCCCAAGGGACCCCGTTAGTTTTTTATGTACAAAAATGTTAAAATTCGATTAATAGTAAGTGTTTGTGCATGAAATTACGGGAGGGGTTTGGGAATGGATAACGCAAAAAATAAAAAAGATTTACGCATCAACAGCTTCGTCTATGATGGGGTTGTGAAGTCGCCGAACCGTGCGATGTTGCGCGCGACAGGCATGCATGACGAAGACTTTAAAAAGCCTATGGTCGGAGTGATCAGCACTTGGGCTGAGAACACACCTTGCAATATCCACTTGAACGACTTGGCTGCAATCGCAAAAGACGGCATCAAAAAGCAGCGCGGTTGGCCGATCCAGTTTACGACAGTGACCGTTTCAGACGGCATCGCCATGGGGACACCGGGGATGAGCTATTCATTGCCTTCGCGCGATCTGATTGCGGATTCGATCGAAATTGCGGTCGGCGGCCAAAATCTGGACGCATTCATCAGCATCGGCGGCTGCGACAAGAACATGCCGGGCTCTGTCATTGCGATGGCCAATGCGAACATTCCATCCATTTTTGTTTATGGGGGCACGATTGCTCCGGGGCAAGATGAGGATGGCAACGACATCGATCTCGTATCCGTTTTTGAAGCCATCGGAAAGTGGAACAACGGCGAAATGACGGAAGAAGAAGTACGGGCGATCGAATGCAACGCCTGTCCTGGACCAGGAGCTTGCGGCGGTATGTATACGGCCAACACAATGGCATCGGCGATTGAAACGATGGGGCTGGGCTTGCCGGGGTCATCGTCAAATCCTGCGGCAACGGGTGATAAATTGAAAGATGTTTTCGAAGCAGGCGAAGCAATCATCGGCTTGATCGAAAAAAATATCCGTCCGCGCGACATCATCACGCGTAAATCTTTGGAGAATGCCGTGGTGATCACGATGGCATTGGGTGGATCGACCAACGCCATCTTGCATATATTGGCGATTGCCCATGCCGCTGAGGTGGACTTTGCGATTGAGGACTTCAATGATATCCAAAAACGGGTACCGCATTTGGCAAATCTGAAACCTTCAGGAAAATATGTCTTCCAAGATCTATACAATGTCGGAGGGGTGCCCGCCGTTCAAAAATACTTGCTTGATAACGGCTTGTTGCACGGCGACTGTTTGACCGTAACTGGAAAGACACTGGCGGAAAACTTGGAAAACGTGGCGCCTTTAGCAGAAGGTCAAGATGTGGTTATGACGCTTGAGAATCCGAAACGCAAAGATGGCCCGTTGATTGTCTTGAAAGGCAATCTTGCTCCTGATGGCGCTGTCGTAAAAGTTTCCGGACTGAAGGAACGACGCCATGAAGGGCCGGCGAAGGTTTTCAACACCGAAGAAGCGGCGATCGAAGCGACCTTGAACGGAGAGATTATTGAAGGTGATGTGGTGGTTGTGCGCTTTGTCGGGCCGAAAGGTGGGCCAGGTATGCCAGAAATGTTGTCCTTATCGAGCATCATTTCCGGAAAAGGCATCAAAGTGTGTCTGATCACAGATGGCCGTTTTTCAGGCGGTTCACACGGATTCGTGGTTGGGCATGTCGCACCGGAGGCACAAGATGGTGGCCCGATTGCCTTGCTGGAAACGAATGATACGATCATCATTGACCAGGATACGCGTGAGTTGACGATGCAAGTATCTGATGAAGAGTTGGCTAAGCGCCGCGAAAAACTGGTGTTGCCGCCTTTGAAATCAAGGGGTGTCCTGGGCAAATATGCACACATCGTGTCATCGGCATCAAAAGGCGCCGTTACCGACTTTTTCAACCGCAATCCATTTGAGGACAAATAAAGGAGGCGTGCTGCATAGTGGAACAAGCCATCGCTTATACTGGTCAAGCGGGCCAGCACATTGAAGAACTGGAAGAACAACTGATGAACGTCATGGATACGGAAATCGGTCTCGATATCGTCAATCTCGGATTAATCTATGGCATCGACCTGGAGGATGACGGGCTTTGCACTGTCCGATTAACCTTCACAGGTGCCGGCTGCTCTTGCTCGGAGCATATTTTAAAGGGCGTCCATGAACAGCTTGAGCCGCTGGATTTCATCAATGCGGTCAAAATTAAGATCGTGTGGAGTCCTGCCTGGGTGTTGGATCGCATCACGCGCTTCGGCCGCATTTCGCTTGGAATCAATCCAGGCAGATAAGAAAAAGGATCGGAACAAAGTGTTTTTGATACACTTTGTTCCGATCCTTTTTTGAATGAACTCAATTATTGCTGGATTCGAAAGCGACTTTCTTTTATCGAAGAACGGGCGCCATCAAAACTTTGCCTGTTCCGCGATAAACGTTAACCAAACCTTCGCCGGATGCGGCCGAACCCAGGAGTGTCTTGCCTGATCGTGTCACTGAAAATTCTAGGCTGCCAGACCAAGCAATCGCCATATTTCCATCAATCTTTAATTCATCATTTTCCAACTCTATTTCTATCAGTTCTTCTCTCGGTACATACGATTCAAGGGCGACAATTCCCCCACCAGAAAGACCCAGGTTGAAAAGACCTTCTCCACCCATTGCAATAGAAGAAAGGTTAGACTTCATAACGGCTTTGTGGTTCAATTCTGAATCACAAGCTAAAAACAACCCATCTTCAATCACTATTGAGCCATTCCAGTCATCAACATCAATAAGTAAAATATGCTTATAGGTAGGTTCTAATACCAGTTTGCCGGTTCCGGTGTATTCAGGCTTAATTGCAGATTCATTAGTAACCTTTCCTCGGAAAGCTTTTCCAATGAGATCGCCCACTCCTTTAAGCCCTGTTGTAGCACTGACATCACCCACCATCCATTGCATAGCTCCTGATTGAACAGTGATGTCGGAAAGACTGACATCGCATACCAGCTGCCTTCTTCTGACATTCATTTCAGAAGCGTAGTAAGCGGCTTGAGCTGTTAAATGATCGACACTCAAATCTTTCAAATATTCCACTACTTTAAAAGCTCCCAGTTCTTCCACAATCTTAACATCATTGTTATCTTCAAAATTTCTTACTTTAAACATATTCGTTTTCCTTCTTTCTTTTACAGAATCAATAGTTGTTTCTGATCAATAAAGGCTTATTCAATTGTGCTGTATCATTGTCTATTATTATAACACTATTTTGATTTGCTCCCAATATCTAGACGGATGCTGATAAATTAATTGAAGAGGAACGCTTATGTTGCTATCCGTAGAAGCAGAAAAGTCTTGACTCTCAGAGCCAAGACTTTCATTCATTATTGCGGATAGAGGGTGATTGGTGTCACCAAAATAGCTTAATATTCCAATGCTTTCAAATCTTCAATCGTAACTTCTTGCTCAACATAGCCATCAACCATGAACCCACTTAAAATTGAGAACTCTTTGTAAAGGATGTCATACGCTGCTTTATCAGTATTGAAATTCTCTTTGTTCAATTGTTGGATCAGTGCCTTCGTTTTAGCTTGCGTGTCGCTGTCAAGTTCCCAGCTATCCGGTCTCAGGCGGCCAGCTTCGTCATACTCAGCCTTAGTACCATAAACCATGTCGCGATAGATGCGGTCGATGTGCATGATCGGTGTTTCGTGGGTGCCTTTTTCCGTCATGACTTTGTAAAGACCGATGCAATAAACAGGGAAGAACGGAATCACGGAGCTTGCTTTAGTGGTCACGGCAGTAGCCACCACAATCTGGGCTTTTCCGTTGATGTCAGCCAACAACGCATTGATAGTCTTCGCCTTTTCATCACAGTCTGCTTTAGCAAGACCAAGGGTGCCGCCACCGTAGTAAGGACGGTTCAGCTCTGTTCCCAAATAAGAGTAATTTGTCGTGAGGACCCCATCGGCCAATACATCGGCTTCTTTCAACGCTTCCATCCATAATTGCCAGTCTTCTCCACCCATAACTTTGAGCGTGCCAGCGATTTCTTGGTCAGTTGCTGGTTCCAACGTTTCGGTATAGAAATCCTGATTTTGCATATTGATATTAGGGCCAACCACTGGCTCCCCAAGCGCTTTGATTGCGGAAGTGTATGTCTCTCCGGTATCGGGATCTGTTCTTCTGCCGCTTGCCAGACTGTAAACGATCAAGTCTACTTTGCCGCCAAACTCGTTCTTGATGTACTCGATGACTTCTTGCTTGCTTTCGTGGCTGAAGGCGTCCTGCACAAAATTTTTGGCGATCAGGCCTTCTTTTTCAGCGGCTTCACGGAAAGCGATGTTATTATACCAACCGGCTGTGCCGAGATTCCTTTCGTTCTTCGGTCCCTTTTCAAAAGAAACGCCGATCGTGTCCGCGCCCGCGCCGAAAGCCAGGCTGATCCGGGTAGCTAAACCATAGCTTGATGATGCACCGATGATCAGTACCTTTTTCGGACCTACAAAAGTTCCTTTGTTTTTTACATATTCGATTTCATTCAATACTTCCTGCTTGCATCCAAGCGGGTTTACACCAAGGGCCACATTTCCCCGTATATTTTGTTTAAATTCCAACATGTTTGATTTTCCTCCATTAAAATGTCATAAGAATATAATACCAGAAAATGCTTCTCAAGAATAATTATCTGCAAAAATTTCGAGTTTAAGTTAGCCACAGGTGTTTCAGTATTGTATTCTACCCTTATGTAATGAATAAGGGGTTTTGTAATACGAAATCTATTTTTGAGGGAAATACCAAGTCTGCCTATATCATTATCGTACAGGGAGGAGAAATGAGATGATTAATACACTTGAGCCGATAATTGTTGAATTTCCTTTGAGGGGAGAATGGCTTTCTCCAAACACTCCAGGGACAAAAATTCCTAGTCATGGCACAAACCGATTAGGAACAAGATATGCTTATGACTTTATACAAGTTGACTGGAAAAGAAAGGGCTTACCAGCTTATCGCGTTAGTTTGGCGCAATATCTTCTTTTTGGGGTTCCGTTGAATGAATATTATTGTTGGGGACAAGATGTATACGCACCTTGCGATGGAATCATTATCCAAGCCAAGGATGGCTATAAAGAGCGAACACGGACGAATTTGTGGTCAGATATGATTAACGCTTATAAAAATGCTCATTTTTTTGATCCGAGAAAAGACGACATACAATCGGTTGCCGGCAACTACATCATAATGGCATGTGGCGAAAATATATATGCTGCGTTAGTTCATCTTCAAACAGGGTCTATTCAGGTTTCAACTGGTCAGAGCGTAAAAAAAGGGGAGATTATTGGCAGAGTGGGTCATTCAGGCAATTCCTTTGCTCCCCATCTCCATTTTCAGCTTATGGATAGCAGTGACATACTTACTGCAAATGGATTGCCTTGTGCTTTTGAAAAATATGATGTATTCCAAGATGGGGAATGGAATAAAGTAGTTAATGGCATTCCCACAGATAAAGATAGGATAAGGTATAACTGATAATTCACCTCGAAAGCTGATTGCCGTAGTAAAGGGGCATCATTGAAGTATTATAAACCATCTGAAGCCAATCTGTGATGACAGTAAGGTTGATTGACTGCCAATACGGCATTTTTTTTACAAAGGAAAATATGCGCTGTATAATGAATATGCAAAGCAACTCACGATTTTTTTATAAGGAAAATGGGGAAAATAAACCGGATTAATAATTTGAGGAAATAAAGGAGTGCATTTAAGAGTTGTTCGGAAATGTAAACGGACACATAGAGTGCGCTTGCTTAAAACTCTAGAAATGGAAGCAAGCCATTATGTTATCCAAAACTGAAGATGCAATTAAGGTGTAATTCTGAATTAATAATGCATCAACGGTATGATAAATTTACAAAAATACTAATTTAATAAGGGAGGCATAAGATTATGGAAGAGAAGACTTTGTACGAACGCCTTGGTGGAGTATTTGCAATCGCCGCAGTTGTAGACCGTTTTAGTGATGAAATCATCAAAGATCCGATTGCTGGGCAAGGGTCGCAAAATCCAGATTTGAGGGAATGGCACACTAAGCAGTTGGGTAGATTGCCAGGTCTGAAGTTTATGAGGACACTTTGGGTAAGCGCAGCTGCAGGTGGACCATTTAATTATATCGGCACAAAGCCAGGGCAAACACAGATGGGAATGGAGAAAGCACATTTTGACCTGCATATTTCCCCTGATGAATTTGCCGCGGTTGCTAATATACTTGCCGAAACGCTTGATTACTTCCACGTGCCCGAAAAGGAAAAGAATGAAGTGTTAGGTGCCTTTTCTGCACATAAAGACGAAGTAACTACCGGATACTATGAAGCATCCAAGCAGTAGTGGTGATAATTGGCGGAGCCACCGATGCTTTGACTGCTTTTGGCAGAATAAATGAAACTTAATAAGAGTATTCAAAGCACATTAGAGTATATGTTATTCTGATAGGCTTTTTTTAAGGAAAGGGGAAGGAATTATCATGAAGAAAAAAGTGTTTAGCGTATTCCTGATGCTATTTTTTGCCGTTGTGTTTACTTCTTGCTCATCAAACACGGGAAATTCAACTGATGCCACAAACAGTCAAACACCTGCAGTAAGCATCGAAAATTCTTCTTTTAAACCCTCGAATCTAACTGTACGAAAAGGCGCTGTAGTGGAATGGACTAATAACGAGGCTACTGTTCACAACATCAAAGCATCTGCCTTCAACTCTCCTGATTTGGAAAAAGGAGAAACATTTGAATTTACGTTTACAACAGCGGGAACTTATGATTATTCTTGCGGAATACACCCCACAATGAAAGGGAAAATCGTAGTAGTTGAAAATAAATCGACTTATTGATTTTTCAAAGGGAGAAGAGAATGAACGCCTGCTGAAATCTTAAAAAAGGAATAGCTCCTTTTTGAACTATCTTACAAAAAAGAAGGCCAAGATTCCCTAAACGGATTCTGGCCTTTATTTTTGCGGAATATGAAAATGAATGAGGTGGTGATGGTTAGAGGCCACTCTGATCCTCTAGTTTTACCATTCTTTAGGCTCGTAGTTCAATTCTTGGAATAACTGCGCCTTTTCCTTCTTGGACAGGTAGCGCCATTGTCCCACAGGAAGATTGTCCAATTGGATATTCATGATGCGGATTCTTTGCAATCGGTAAACGTTGTATCCCAATTCCTCGCACATGCGGCGGATTTGACGGTTGAGCCCTTGGGTTAAGATGATTTTAAAATCATATTTTGATAGTTGTTCCACTTTGCAAGGCAGGGTGACCGTATCCAATATTTTGACCCCTTCTGACATCTGCTTCAAGAATTCAGGCGTGATCGGGCGGTCTACGGAAACAATGTATTCCTTCTCGTGCTGGTTCTCAGAACGCAAGATTTCATTGACGATATCGCCGTCATTTGTGAGCAGGATCAAGCCCTCGGAATCTTTATCGAGGCGCCCGATATGGAAAACCCGGAAGGGATGGTTGACCAAATCGACAATATTCCCCTTGACGCCTTTTTCGGTCGTGCTCGTGATGCCGACAGGTTTGTTCAAGGCAATGTAGACATTGTTACGGGCTACGAAAAGCTGGTTTCCGTTTACGCGAACATCATCCCCCGGCTCCACTTGGCTGCCGATCGTTGCCCGCTTTCCATTGATCGTTACGCGCCCCTCAGTAATCAGCTTGTCGGCGCCTCGTCTGGAGGCTTGGCCTGCTTCACTAATAAATTTATTAATACGCATGTGGACACTTCCTTCATCCAAATTTTATTTTTATTACAAATTTCACAAGAAAAAATATAAGAGCAGCGTTTGTGATAACCAATGAAAAATAGCCGAATACTTGCGAAAAACCGCAGCGTATTCGTCTATTTTTTTATATTTTGCGCTTACCATCAATCGTAGTAAACTTCATCCAGAAACAGTCCGTGAGAAGGCACGGTCATCCCGGCCTCGCTTCTGATCCCGCTCTTGAAGATGGCGTCGATGTAGTCCGGTTCCATCGTCCCGGCCCCAATTTCCAGGATCGTCCCCATCATGATCCGGACCATATTGTAGAGGAAGCCTTCCCCTGTGAACGCAAAGTGCAGCAGATTGCCTTCCTGATGGAGCGTGATTTCATTGATGGTCCTGACGGTCGATTTTTTCGATTTTTTGAGTGAAGAGAAACCGATAAAGTCATGCTTCCCGACAAGCTTTTGGCAAGCCTCGTTCATCCTGTCGACATCAAGGTGTCCAGGGTAATGATAGCTGTAATGGCGCTCAAATGCGGAAGGCACGACATTATTCCAGACATGATAGCTGTATGTCTTTCCGACTGCATGATAGCGGGCATGGAACCTTTCCGGAACCTCCTCCAGCTCCTTGACGACAATATCGCGCGGAAGGTAACGGATCAGATGGTCCTGCATCGCCTTCAAATCCATTTTGGATGTCGTCTTGAAATTGGCGACTTGCCCCCGTGCGTGGGTGCCGGCATCGGTCCGGCCCGAGCCGATGATTTCGATCCCTTCTCCTGTCATTGCTGACAGGATATTCTCTATTTTACCTTGAATGGTTTTGTCCGAATCCCCGAGCCTTTGCCAGCCCAGGTATCTGCCGCCATCATACTCGATTGTCATTTTTATATTTCTCATTTTATCTCCCTTAAATATCGGATTCTGGGCATCGTTGCATGCCGTGTACTCCTGTATTATAACGGATATTATGCCGGTTTGGCGTGTTTTCGCAGAATTTTAATAAACAACTGTCATTCCGCTTTCTTTTTTTTGTTCGATTTGACCAAGGAACCTTATTCGGTTTATACACTTTAGCTAAATCCATCCGAATTTTCTTATGATAATGTGAATATATAAAATGGTAGCGCTTTATGAGTTGGTGGAATCAGTTTGTTCGGTGACTCCCATCACGTATTCAGTCTAGCCATCATCATGGGAAAATGAAGGAGGAATCGTTCATGTCGGAAGAAAAATTAATCAAAGTGACTCCGGATGAGTTGCACAGATTGATCCAAAATAAACTCCAGGCAGCTGGTTTGCCGGAAGTCCAAGCAGTCGAAACAGCGAATCACTTGGTGTATGCAGACTTATGTGGTGTGCATTCGCATGGCGCGGTTCGAGTGGAATACTATTCGGAACGGATCAATAAAGGCGGCATCACTTTAGAGCCGGAAATCAAATTTGAAAAAACCGGGGAAAGCTCAGGCGTTTTCCATGGGGACAATGCGCAAGGACAGTATGTAGCGAATTTAGCCTTGGAACCAGCCATCGAAATGGCGAAAGAATCCGGTGTGGCGGTTGTCGGCGTGTCCAAATGTGGGCATACGGGAACATTGTCCTACTATTTGCGCAAAATTGTCGAAGCGGGTTTAGCCGGTATGGCAATGACGCAGTCAGACCCGATGGCTGTGCCTTTTGGCGGCGCAGAAGTGTATTACGGGACCAACCCGCTCGGTTTCGGTGCCCCGAGTGCGACCGAGACGCCGCTGATATTTGATATGGCGACCACTGTGCAGGCGTGGGGGAAAATCTTGGATGCCCGCTCAAAAGGTCGTGAAATTCCGGCAGATTGGGCTGTCGATGATGAAGGACAACCCACAACAGATCCGCACGCAGTGAGAGGGTTAGTGCCTATCGCCGGCCCTAAAGGTTATGGCCTGATGATGATGGTCGACGTCTTTTCCGGTGTCCTGATGAATTTGCCATTCGGGAAACACGTCAGCTCCATGTATAATGACTTGCATACTGGCCGCAACCTGGGTCAACTCTACATTATCCTGGATCCAGCGCGCTTCGGGGATGCCGATACCTTCAAGCAGCATATCAGCCAAACGATGGAGGAATTGAACGCCATCAAACCAGCTGCAGGCTATTCAAGCGTCCGTTACCCTGGACAAGGATCCAACGAGCGCTATGAGAGAAACAAGTCTCAAGGCGTGGAAATTCCGGAATCGATCATCGATTACCTGAAATCCGATGTGATCCACAACAATAGTTATGAAGGGTTAAGCGCCTTTGCTAACTGAGATAGCATACCTTCTGAGCTGGCTTCAGAAATGACTTAAAAAAGAGAATATATAGATTGAGCGGAAAGCCTATAACCACAGGCTTTCCGCTTTTCTTTTGCGGTCCAGTCCATCCAGGAGAAACCAAAAAGCCGGCATGTTGGGGTCCGAAAGACCTTAACCAACTCTACCAGCGCAGCTACTGTTCTTATCTATATCAGTGAACTTCGCGGGACCACTTTCGGATTTCACTCAAGGATTCCACTAATTTCAAACCATTCTCGGATAAAGAGTATTCAACGCGTGGCGGAACCTCATTATATTGGAGACGAATGACAATGTTTTGGGCAACAAATTCTTTTAGGATTTTAGTCAGCATCATATCAGTGATACCGTTAAGTTCCCGTTTCAATTGGTTGAAACGTATGGACTTGGATGTATAAATGGTCCAGAGTACGCGTGATTTCCACTTTCCCCCGAGGATACTGATGGCATATTCAAGAGGGCAATCGGAAAAAGCTGGGTTATCATGCTGCATTGTATTAACCACACATTTCTAAAAAAAATTTTATGGGCGTAAGCCTGTATCGTACACAATTCTATCTTTTTGTATAGTTACTCTGTTATTTTTGCGTACTTGTTCCGCTATTATTTTCAAATATAATAATAGCATATTCACAAAAAAGAAAGTAATTATTTTAGAAGGAGGTAAATTGTGAAGATAGAGATTTGGTCAGATTATGCATGTCCTTTTTGCTATATAGGTAAAAGAAATCTGGAGTTGGCTATGAAGGGAATCCCAGACAGCGAGTCCATTGAAGTTATAATGAAGAGTTTCGAGTTGGATGTGACAGCCAGTGCTCAGGTAACAAGTACAACTCCGGAGCGTATCGCCCGAAAGTATGGATATAATAGTCAACAAGCCATGCAGATGATAGAAAATGTTAACGAAGCAGCCAAAAATGTTGGGCTGGTTTTCCATTACGAGACAACCCGGTACACAAATATGCTGGATGCACACAGGTTGACAAAACATGCAGAAGGACGCGGAAAGGGCCTTGAAATTACCGAGAAGTTGTTTCATGCATATTTTAATGAAAATAAAGAATTAAGTGATCCAAAAGTATTGATAGGAATTGCATCTGAAGTGGGCATCTCGGAATTTGAAGTAAGGAGAGTGATTGAATCAGACCTTTACGCATCAGAAGTGCGCCAAGATGAGAAGGCTGCTGCCTCTTTCGGGATACGTTCCGTGCCTTACTTTTTGATCAATCGAAAATACGCAATATCAGGAGCACAGCCCACTGTTTTTATCAAAGAGACTTTATTGAACATTCTGGATGAAGAAAAGCAACAACTGGAATTATTAAATGATGGAATGGCTTGCGGAATAGATGGCTGTAGTATATAAACAAGCATTTTACATTGAGTAGAATAGAGGGATTTAATGATATATACACTGCCGGTTACAGGTGTTTTTACAACAAATGCCTATTTTTTGATTGATAAAGAAACGAAACACGGATTTTTAATCGACCCAGGAGCAAATGCAGATTTGATTCTACAGGTAATTGAAAGATATGGCTTTCAAATAGAAAAAATACTGATCACGCATGGGCATTTTGATCATATCGGTGCTGCCGAAGAAGTCAGTCAAAAACTGCAGGCACCGATTTATATCCATGAAAAAGGGGAGCGCTACATAACGGACCCTAAATGGAATTTGTCGGAAGAAAATGGATTAGAAGTAGTTTTGAAAGATGTGCAGTACATAAAGCATGGAGACGTGATTGCTTTAGAATCAAATCCTGACATAAGGGTTCAGGTAATGCATGTTCCCGGGCACACAACAGACGGTGTAGTGTTTTACATCAAAGAGGAGCAGGCTGCCTTTGTGGGAGACAGTATTTTTAAAGGAAGCTTAGGAATCAGCGATTTTTATGGAGGAGATGAAGTTCAGTTGTTTACAGAGGTGATCACAAAAATCTTAACTTTACCAGAAGACACTGTCCTTTATTCCGGCCACAGCGGACCTACAACAGTAGGAAGTGAAAGAACTCGAATCTACAGGAACATGGTCGAGTAACGGGAAGGCCAATTGGCTACAGCCCGGGAATTGCAAATAGATTAAAAGTTATCCGCTTGAGATAGGAGAGTATATAAAGTGACAAAATACAATTTTTTGGATTCATATCGTTTTTCGAATGGTCTAGAACTTAAAAACAGAATCGTGATGGCACCTATGACAACCATGTCAAGCTTTCATGATGGCCATGTGACAACCGATGAGGTGAATTATTATCATCGTCGCGGTGGCGGCCCAGGCATGATCATCACTGCGGTTGCCAATGTATCAGAGGACGGTAAAGGATTTGAAGGAGCATTCAGCGCAACAGATGATCGTTTTATCCCTGATTTAGCCAAGATTGCAACGGCAATTAAACAGGATGGGACAAAAGCAATCTTGCAAATATTCCATGCTGGTCGAATGAGCAATTCAAGAGTTTTGCGAGGGAAACAAACGGTTAGTGCCAGCGCAATAGCTGCTGAAAGACAGGGAGCAGAAACGCCCAGAGCCTTAACGGAACCTGAGATAGAACAAATTATTGAGGATTTTGGTGAAGCGACGTTAAGAGCAATCAAAGCTGGTTTTGATGGTGTTGAACTTCACGGAGCCAATACGTATTTACTGCAACAATTTGTTTCTCCTCATTCAAACAGAAGAACAGACCAATGGGGCGGTAGCTTTGAAAATCGCAGTCGCTTTCCTTTAGCAGTCGTCAAAAGAGTTCAAGAAGTAATCAAAGAGCATGGGTCGAAACCGTTTCTTCTTGGCTATCGTGTGTCGCCGGAAGAATTCGAAACTCCGGGAATACGTTTGGAAGACACTTTCGCTTTAATCGAAAAACTAAAAAAAGCTCAGATTGACTATCTTCATATATCAATCGGTCATATTTCGCGGACGTCAATGAACGACAAAACCAATTTGGTTCCCATCGTTGAACAAATACTGGCTGTTTTAAATAGTGAATTGCCGTTGATTGGTGTGGGCTCCATGGAAACTCCAGCCGACGTTCAAAAAGCTATGAATGATGGATTAGAACTGGTTGCTCTTGGCCGCGAGCTTATCCGGGAACCACAATGGGTTCAAAAAGTCATGGTGAATGATGAGGAAAGTATTCGTTATACTATTGCGCCTTCAGACTTTGAAGAACTAGCGATTCCGAGAGCAATGGAAACCTATCTGACCAGTGTCTACAAAGGGCAGATTCACCTCTCAACGGATCCTAAGCCATCATCGGATGCGTTCTTGGCAAGCGCTGCCCCAATGGAAGGCTATAAGAAATAAAATATAAATAGCAGTAGCAACACCATCCTCACCAGAAATTACTGAAAAAAGAACAGAATCTATTCAGTGGAAAGCCTATATTGACAGGCTTTCCGCTTTTTTTTTACATCAGAATATCCTATTTGATAGTCGCGGACCTGCCGAAACGGACACTGATACGTTTATTAAATACGAAATAATCGGCGTATATCGAGGTATTGCAGCAAGGTGTTATTCATACGCAGAAGTGTAGCTTTTGTGGTAAAATGAGGCTGTGAATGAAAGCGCTTCCTCTTCGGATGCGAATATGACGCAAAAGACGCTGTTGGGTGATGGGAAAAAGGTTCAAGTACGAAGTGGTGCTATCGGAAAAGTCAATTGAGCTTCGGAATTATCAGCATTTCTATATCGTGGAATACAGCATGCCAGGTGCCACGTCAATAGTAAAATATTAGAAGCAGGTTGCAGTCAAATCGTTTCATGGTCACTTTATTTCTTTGGATGACACAGAAAAGGGAGCGTTTGAAATGAGAAGGAACAAAGTATTTATGTACATGCTTGTGCTATTCGGCCTCATTTTGCTGGGAGGCTGCACCGTAACCGTTGAGAGAGAACCAGAAACAGTTGAGGAAGCATTGGTAGGACACTGGGTTAATACCATGGGATCCCCGGATTATTACTTCACTGAAAACGAACTGATCGAAATGGATGATGAGGGTACGAAAACCGAAATGACCTATGTGGTCGTAGAGTCCAATGAAGAAGATAACACGATAACCATCCGGACGACGGATTCTAAGGGCGGAGAAGAGGATAAAAAAATAGAATTCTCTGATGACAGAGAAACAATGGAAGAGACTAGCTATATCGTGGGTGTCGAATCCGGCACAGAGGATTTTACCTATGTCGACAGCAAAACAAAACCGTAGATTGGTTGATAGCAGGCTTTGACAATGTAGAGGTGTAACATATCTCCAAGGAGTAATCTTAAAAAATAAAAGGAATAGGGTGATTCATTTGTTATGGACAATTGCAGCGATCATCTTTGTTTTATGGGCACTTGGATTTTTTACTGCTACCGGAGGAGCTTTGATACACGTTCTTTTGGTCATTGCGCTCATTCTGGTCATAGTTCAACTGATCAGCGGAAAGAGAGTGTAAGTTCTACCAAATTTCTTTGAGGGAAATATTGGTATGACGGTATGCTAATTATAAAGACAGATAGAACTAAGAAATGAGAGAATAGAATCGATAAAGCGGAAAGCCCATCACGATAGGTATTCCGCTTTGTTTTTGCCGTCCGGCTCATCTGAGGAATTAATACATGTATAGTGTTACTGAAGAGGTTGATATTTTAAAAAAAGAAAATGTGCGCCGTATAATGAACGTGTGGAGCATGGACGATTCTATTATGAACGAAATAGTATATACAAACTGGATTAATGCATTTGATGGAGTATATGGGTGTGAAATCTAACTGAAAATATTACAAAATACTCAACAAATGCTAATTGGAGTTAGGAGTATTTGTTGTCAAGGAGTTGAAGATAAATGAGCACACCACTTTTAAATCAGCAAAAAGAAGAGCATATGATAAATGCAGTTGGTTTTATTAGTTCATTATCCTTAGCGGTTGTGGCAATGAGTACCCTTCTGATCGCAGGATTTACTCCGCCGATGACGGGACCCTTAGCTACAGGAACAGTCATCAGCTATCCTTATACGGATATTCTTTCGCGTTTTCCGAGAGATTATTATTGGATGTACCCTGCTATGTTGCTCATGTTGATCTACATTGTTTTTATGGCATGCGTCGAGGTATATGCGGGTAAGTCTGGAAATATATTCAAGCGCATCGCATTGCTTCTCAGTGTTATCGGAGCCGGAGTAATATTCATAGATTATTTCGTTCAAATATCGGTTATTCAACCAAGCATAATAAATGGAGAGGCGGATGGCATCGCACTTCTTACACAATATAATCCGCATGGGGTATTTATCGCTTTGGAAGAAGCCGGGTATATCCTAATCACAATGTCCTTGGTGCTATTAGCCCCTTCACTGAATAGCGCAGGTAGAATAATGACCGCTTTACGCTGGACTGCTATTCTGAGCTTTCTTTTGACAGTAATCTCTTTTGTTGTGATTTCTTACATATATGGGGTTGAGAGAGAATACAGGTTCGAAGTTGCGGTTATAACGATTGTTTATATTTCACTTACTATATTTGGGATACTATGGAGCATAATCTTTAAACGTGCCCGCAACCATAAACAATGAAGAGAAACTTAATTGCAATGTCAAATGCATAAATATTTAAAAAAGAGAATAGAATTGACAAAGCGGAAAGCTTATAACAATGGGCTTTTCGTTTTTTTTTGTTTCAGGCTCAATTACCTGAAAAGTTGACGTCAATAGGCAATAATACTCTCATGCTGAAGTCAATTTTTGGGAAAAAACAGAAAAAACGGACAAATCGCTAAAACCGGAATTCCTACATTATGTCATCCAATCACCAAATACTCACTTTTCTGAAATTACCCATTTTATTGATAGAAACCATCAGAAAACCTTATGGGACAAGTTTTTTACTCCTGATTATTTTATTTGGCAGTGGCAGTTAATGTGAGGTTATTCACACAGTGAAGGTAGCTTGGCGGAGGATGTATTATGAAAAGAAACCACAGATTACATGTATGTTCTGCACCCAGAGTACCTGTTTTTTCGGGCACAAAAGTAACGAACAAGCTTATATTTTTGGATCAATTCCGCTATGAAAAAGGCGTCGGAGCTTGAATTGATGGGCTTTTCGGCTTGTCTTCCTTACTCGTGACGGAAGGGGAGATGAGGCGGATTATTCCGAACGAAACGTAGCGTATGTTTTTTGCGAACGAACAGAAACATGTACACCACCAGGCAACTTTTAAAACCGTGCATATTTGCGAGCGCTATCATGTTTTTACGTGTAGTACCAACCCCGTGTTACATATAGTCCCATAAGTTGTGAGAATCGAAATGACTATCTTCTTTTTTGGCTATATAATTTGCTCCAGAGTGTTTGAACAAATTATATATTTTCAAAACAAAGGAGATTAATTAAATGGATATCAACATGGCGGACACGACTTTCATGTTCCTCGCAACGGTAATGGTCCTGCTGATGACCCCAGCTTTATCTTTATTTTACGGAGGGATGGTCAGAGCAAAAAATGTTCTGAGCACAACCATGCATAGTTATGCAGCTATTGTAGTTGTGGTTATACAATGGATACTTTTAGGTTATTCCTTGTCATTCGGAGGAGACAACGCAATCATCGGCGACTTTTCATTTGCTTTTCTTAAAAATGTTGGTTTTGCCCCTGTCGATTATGCTCCGACAATCCCGCATCAGTTATTCATGATGTTTCAATTGGCTTTTGCGATCATTACACCTGCAATCATTTCCGGAAGCGTTGCGGAAAGAATGAAATTCCCGGCGTATCTGGCATTCGTATTGCTTTGGACAACCTTGGTCTATGACCCGATCGCGCATTGGGTATGGGGCAACGGCGGTTGGATCCGTGAAATGGGTGCCCTCGATTTCGCAGGCGGAACGGTCATACACGTCAGCGCCGGCATTTCAGCGCTTGTGGCTGCGATCTTTGTCGGTAAAAGAACCAACAAAGACTCTGTCCGACCGCATAACATCCCGATGACGATGATCGGTGCCGGTCTGTTGCTGTTCGGATGGTTCGGCTTCAATGCTGGCAGCGCGCTCAGCATCAACGGCATTGCAATGAATGCGTTCATCACAACGACCGTATCGGGAGCTGCTGCTGGATTCAGCTGGCTCATGTGCGAATGGGTCCTGCACAAAAGACCGACTGCTTTAGGCTTGGTCAGCGGGATCATCGCCGGACTTGGCTCCATTACGCAAAGTGCCGGTTACGTCAGTCCATTCTCAGCTCTGCTCATCGGTTTCGTCGGCGGGATACTTTGTTTCTTCGCTGTCACTGAATTGAAAAAGAGAATCGGCTATGATGATGCACTTGATGCTTTCGGCTGTCATGGTGTCGGCGGAATTTGGGGCGGAATCTCAGCAGGTATTTTCGCGACATCCTCAATCAATCCAGATATTACAGGTGGATTGGTGGACGGAAATGCTGGCCTGCTGATCGCTGAAATCATCAGCATTCTTGCGGTCACTGCGTACTCAGCCATCGTTTCCTTTGTCATCCTGAAACTTATCAGCCTCGTTATGCCGGTAAGGGCATCCGAGGAGGAAGAGGAAGACGGATTGGACTATTCCTTGCATGGAGAAACGGCTTATGGTTCGGTCAGCGCTGCAGGCCTTGCTGTTGGTGCGCATGAACCTGTTGCCATTCCGGCCACTCCAGCCATTTCTCCGAAAAAGCAGTTCGGTACAGAAATTGTTGCTATGGACGAAGCAGTTGTGGTGGAAAACCACGCGACAGCGATCCCGGGCAGCAAGGCACATAAAACGAAAAAAATGACCAAAGTAGAAATCTTGATCAATGAGAGCAAATTCGATCATTTGAAAAAAGCTTTGAACGGCATCGGCATCACCGGCATGACGGTCGTGAATGTGTTCGGGTACGGCGTGCAAAAAGGGCATACGACTTATTACCGTGGGGTGGAAACAGATGCTGATTTGCTGCCTAAAGTCCGGGTAGAAGTCGTGATCAGCAACGTGCCGCTTCAGCAAGTCATCGAAACTGCCAGAAAAGCGTTGTATACAGGAAATATCGGCGACGGCAAGATATTTGTCTATGATGTTGAAAATGTCATCCGCGTAAGCACCGGCGAAGAAGGCGCGCAAGCATTGACGTACAATGGCGATGCAGAGTTATTGCGTGCGACTTCCTGATTGAAATGAAGTATTAAGGGCTGCGAGGTTGAAAGTTTTATCTCAGGTCCATCCAAATTGAAAAGAAGCACTTGTTAGAGGTTTAATTCTAACAAGTGCTTCTTTTTCGATTTCGCAAAATAGGTGGACAAATTCCAGATACCATATCAATACCGCTTACATGACCTTTGGCGGTATAATGAAGTTAAATTTAAAAGAAGAAATCGGGACTTTCTGCCGCAGGAATAAGAGGCGGGAGAGGGATTAGGAACGAGCAGATTTGTAGGGAACAGAATCCGGGAGGTGGATTTCTTGGTTAAGAAGACAGGCAATGATGCAAACGGAATACTATTATTCAAAAAATGGTGGTTTTGGCTGATTTTTGTTGTGGCAGTCGGGATGATGGCTGTGTTCGGCGGGGGAACTGAAACGGTGGAAACAAACGCATCCGGAACAGCAGCGCAAACTGCAATAGCTAACTTTGAAGAGATGGCGGCTGCAGCAAGCATAGAACAAGCTGAGGCGGATAAGAGGGTAGAAGCGGCCGTCCAAGCGGCTGAAGAAAAGGCTAACGCTGAAGCTCAGGCTGAAGCGGAGGCCAAACTCAAAGATCCTGCAAATTACCGGACGGATATTACCTATGATCAATTGGCACAGGCACCTGATACCTATTATTCTGAAATGATTGCCATGTCCGGGCGAGTCCTCCAAGTGATGCAGGGTGAGGCTTCTTCGCAATTGCTGATGGCGGTTGATGATATGGATGGTGCTGTTATTTTTCTGGAATACCCATCGAACATCATCGAATCCGGGATTTTAGAAAATGATTTTATCAGAATTTATGGAATGGCTGCTGGAACGATAAGCTATGATTCTTCTCTTGGAGAAACCATAACGGTGCCGGCTGCCTTCGTAAATATGATGGAACTGAAATAATTTGTGTTCGAAAAAACGATACTCGCTAAGGCTTGGCAGAATCAGCCGATTCAACGAGTACGCTAATGGTTATTCAAATTTCGACGCATGGGAGATGAAATATGTTCACGCTGTACGAACCATCTGAACAGAAAGTACCGATCAAAATTTGGCTTGAGGATGCAAGCCAACTGGATAGGATTTGTCTGGAACAAGCCAAAAATCTGGCTAATTTGCCATTTGCTTACCAACACATCGCCCTCATGCCGGATGCCCACGCGGGGTACGGCATGCCCATCGGAGGCATCTTAGCTGCTGAAGGAATGATCATCCCGAATGCAGTCGGGGCCGATATCGGCTGTGGAATGACTTTTGTGCAAACCAATATTCCCGTGGATATACTTATTGCGGAAGAAACGCCCGATGGGAAATTAGCGCAAACCATCGTCAACACTATTCTGCGGAGCATTCCGAACGGCTATGAGAAGCACAAACGTAAACAAGCTAGCGAAGCTGTCCGGCAGTTTTCTTGGTATCTGGAAGAACAGGAAAAGACTGGACCAACCAAGGAACTTGCCTATGTATTGGATGAGGCCTATTTTCAAGCAGGGACGCTCGGCGGCGGGAATCACTTCATCGAATTGCAAACGGATGAAGAAGGGTTCTTGGGTGTGATGGTCCATACCGGTTCGCGGAATGTCGGGGGTGCTGTCTGTCATTATTTTGATGATAAGGCAAAGCAACTGAACAAACAGCAGCATTCGCCCGTTCCTCCGGAGTGGAATTTGGCTTACCTGCCGATGGAAAGCGACCTCGGAAAGGAATATATCCGATGGATGGAGTTTGCTATGGCGTTCGCCAAAGAAAACAGGGCAAAAATTACGGGGATCGTCATCGAAATCATTCGTCGCCTTGTTGCCGAACATGTAGATTTTACTGAGATTGAACTGTCCGAACCAATCGACTGCCACCATAATTATGCCGCTTATGAAGAACATGCAGGGAAGATGGTTTGGGTGCATCGGAAAGGGGCCATCCGGGTCAGGGAAGGTGAATGGGGAATCATCCCGGGCGCAATGGGGACGAGTTCCTATTTGGTCAAGGGGAAAGGGAATCCGGAGAGTTTTCACTCGTGCTCGCACGGGGCCGGCCGCCAGATGAGCAGGAAAGAGGCGATGGAAACGTTCAGTGTGGAGGACACGCTCCTCGATCTTGAATCGGAGGGTATTTTTCTGGGGAAGACAAGGAAACGCGACATAGGGGAAGAAGCTCGTTTTGCCTATAAAGACATCGATTTTGTCATCGCTAATGAACTGGACTTGATTGAGCCTATCCGCAAGCTGGAAACGCTGGGGGTCGTGAAAGGATAACAGTTGATCGTAAAGCAATAAAAGACCAAACCTGACAAAAAGGCCGTCTCATTCGAGGCGGCCTTTGCTGTTCTCCGGAGAAGTCGGGGTGGCCGGAGTAACCGCCCTAAACAAGTCAGTCAACTACGGCCGAGCGTTTCCCGCCGGAGCGGATGGTTAAAATACGGCTTGGACTTCTGACCAAAGGGTTGTTGACCGGAGAAAGCGGTCAAAAGCGTTAATGCTCAAATTTCCCAATAACAGCTAAGGTGGCGACCCACAAACGTTCTCTTTCATTTTCCTGAATACTGGATAAGTATTCGGATTTTGCTATCAAACGTGTTCGGTTTTACGTATTATCCAGCGGAACAATCCAAATGTTAAACTATTTTTATGTAAAAAAAGATATATAAAATTTCAAATTATCTGGATAAAGATAGTTTCAATAATAAGCGTTTGGAGGAAATGAAAAATGGCAAAAGTAGAAAGTTTTGAATTGGATCACAATCTAGTGAAGGCGCCGTATGTAAGGCCAGCAGGGGTTGAGCATAACGAGAAAGGCAGCACGGTACAAAAATATGATTTACGTTTCCTGCAGCCGAATGAAGATGCATTTCCGACAGCAGCTTTGCATACGTTGGAACATTTATTGGCAACGTACTTGCGCGATGAGATTGAAGGCATCATCGACATTTCACCGATGGGCTGCCGTACCGGATTTTACATGATCCTATGGGATGAGCATGAACCTGAAAAAGTAGCGGCATCATTGGAGAAAACTTTGCAGCGCGTTCTTGAAACTGAGGAAGTGCCGGCAGTAACCCCTGTCTCCTGCGGCAATTATAAAGATCATTCGTTATTTTCCGCGAAAGAATATGCGAAAATCGTTTTGGAGAAAGGCATCAGCCGAGACCCATTCCAACGTATAGGGATAGCTGAGTTTGCTTTACAGCAGTAAGAAATACTGAGAGAGCGAATGGGTTTTGAGGGGGATTTCGTGTGATTTCGATAGATTTGTCAGGGAAAGTGGCGCTGGTTACGGGAGGGAAAACCGGAATCGGTGAAGGAATCGTGGCGCTCTTGTTGAAGTCTGGAGCTAGCGTTGTTTCAGGCGATTTAGGGTACGAAAAGGAATTTGAGCACGTGTCTGAAAACCTGTCAGTTGCGCAGTTGGATGTAGCGGATGAGGTATCTGTCGACCGTTGGATCAATAATAGTCTGGAACACTTTTCAGGTGTTGATATCTTGGTGAATTGTGCCGGAACTTCCACGATGGATTATATTGTGGACAGCTCTGTTTCCGACTGGGAGAAAGTGATGGCTGTCAATGCAAAAGGGGTATTCCTCACTTCCAGACGAGTAGGGAAAATCATGCAACAAGCCAAAAAAGGTGGGCGTATCATTCAAATTTCTTCCCAAGCAGGCAAAAATGGCTACACGGCAATGGGTGCCTACGTAGCTTCAAAACATGCTGTCCTTGGATTAACGAAAACAATGGCTAAAGAACTGGCGAAAGACCATATTCTTGTGAATGCCATCTGTCCGGGAATCGTTGAAACGGATATGAAGCACCGCGAAAGGGTCGAAGGTGGATTAATCAGGGGCATGACGGCCGATGAGATATATGCTGAAGATTGCTCGCAAGTGCCGCTCGGGCGGACAGCACAGCCGGAAGATGTAGCCAATGTCGTTTTGTTCCTTGCGAGTCCCTTAGCCAGCTATATGACTGGCCAGGCGATCAACGTTACGGGCGGCATGACGATGAATTGAAAAGAAAAGGGGAGTTTAATTTGAACAATAAACGGAAAATTTTACTGACAGCTGCGACGCTGTTGACCGTATTGGCGGGATGCGCAAATACGGAGGGTTCCGCTACTGAAGCTTCAACGGAGGCTGCCGTTTCATCTGATTCCAAGACCATCACAATCGGGTCGCAGTCATCAGATGCGCAAATATGGGAATATATCGCGGAGTCTGAAGCCGCCCAAAAAGCAGGGCTTTCACTTGAAATAAAGGATATTGATGGAGGTCCCCAACTGAACACAGCAACCGCCGAAGAGGAAGTAGCTGTGAATGCTTTTCAATCATGGGCGTATCTGCAATCCTTTAACGAGCAGACTGGAGCAGAATTGACGGCATTTGCGACTACTTATCTCGAACCGATGGGCGTCTATTCCGAAAAATACACAACTCTTGAAGAAATTCCCGATGGCGCCGTTGTTGCTATTGCCGACAATCCTTCGAATGCCTCACGGGGTCTGTTGTTATTGCAAGCAGCCGGGTTGCTGACGCTGGAGGACGACTTTGACGCTTTGGGGACCACCGCTGATATTGTGGGAAATCCGAAAAATCTTAAATTTGTGGAAATTGATGACACCACCGGACCACGTATTTTGGCGGATGTCGATCTTGCTTTAATCAGTAATTCCGTTGCTCTCGAAGGAGGGCTGAACGTTTTGGAAAATTCATTATATTACGAGGAAGTCAGTGAGGACACCAAAAATAACATCAATATTCTGGTGACGCAAAAAGAAAATGCTGAAGATCCTGATATTTTGAAATTGGCTGAGCTGTACCACAGTCAAGAAGTACAGGATTATATCGCGGAAGAATTTGGTGGAACAAAAGTAGCCGTCCAAAAAGAAATCTCGTATTTGGAAGAATAAGAGATTTCTTTCCCTTCTTAATCATTAATCAGCTTGATAGGCTTCATCCACTTCAGCTAACATCTTGTAGACAGCTTCATAACTTTCGCATACATCGTCCGGAACTGTATAGTTATTTGAAATCTCACGTAATTTGATGAATTCCTCGTTCAAATCAGGATTTACTATGCCTGCTGCTTTTGTCTTATCGATGATGGCATTGAATATCTGATGAACCTCATGGAATTCCGGGTGATTCTTTCCGTGAACGCGTGCTACAATCGGAACGTATTGCTCCAATGTTGGGAAAATGGTTTCCTTTACTTCATTGAATGGTGAGTGTTTTGACATATGAAGTCCTTCTTTCTGAGTTTTGATAATCTAAGTGTATTACTAATGAATAAAAATAGACTTGACCTAAATCAATAAACTGAATTTTACTTCTGGAGAACATGGGAGTTATAAGTGTGAAAAATCAGAATAGCAGAATGACCAAGATCCTGAATGGAATCTTGGTCTTTTCTTATATTCAAAAGCTGCCTAATTTTTGTAATATCCTATTTTTCTGGGATAATAAGGATGACGGAAAGTTCTTTTTAAGAAGGGGAGGAATAAGCTGATGGAATCTAAAATGCCCCCTAAGGTCAATAGACAATGGTTGAATTTTGCTGTGACAACTGCGATTTTTCTGATTTTGCTGAATTTTTTCATTTTTCCTGGTGTAGAGGAAAATGTGGTAACGGAAGTGGATTACAAAACGTTCGTAATGATGCTTGAAGAAGGCAGTGTCGAGTCGGTTCTGGTGGATGAAAACCGGATAGAGTTCACGGCGCTGGACGATGATGGGAAGGAGAGTAGCTTCATTACGGGCAGAATGGAGGATCCACAGCTTACTGAACGACTGCTGCTGACTGAAGCGAAGTTTGAGAAAGAGATTGTCGAAGAAAGTTCTCCTCTTGTTGATTTTTTCCTGATCTGGATGCTGCCGTTGGCGTTATTGTATGTCTTCTGGGGCTTCATGATGCGCAGGCTGCAGGGAAGAGTCGGGGGACTCGGCGGCGGCAGCGAAATGAAATTCGGCAAAAGCAACGTCATGATTTATGCTGCATCTGAAACAGGAAAAACATTTGCGGACGTAGCCGGCCAGGACGAAGCGAAAGAAGCGCTTTGGGAAGTGATCGATTTTCTGCATAATCCCCAAAAGTACCGGGAAATCGGGGCGAAGATGCCAAAAGGGATTCTGCTTGTTGGACCTCCGGGGACCGGTAAAACGCTTCTTGCAAAAGCAGTCGCGGGAGAAGCCGGGGTTCCCTTCTTCTCTATTTCGGGATCAGAATTCATGGAGATGTTCGTCGGTGTTGGTGCAGCCAGGGTGCGGGATTTGTTCAATCAAGCGCAGGCAAAAGCCCCCTGCATCGTCTTCATCGATGAAATCGATACGATCGGCAAGAGCCGTAACCTGTCAGGGATAACTGGAAATGATGAGCGGGACCAGACGCTCAACCAGCTATTGAATGAAATGGATGGTTTCTCCTCGGAAAAAGGTGTGGTGATCCTAGCGGCAACGAATAAACCTGAAGTTCTCGACAAAGCGCTGCTGCGACCTGGACGGTTTGACCGGCGCATCCCGCTTGAGCTGCCGGATATCGCCGGGAGGCAAGCGATTCTGGAGGTTCATGTAAAATCCGTAAAAATGGATGAAGATGTCGATTTGAAGGAGATTGCCAGGGATACTCCCGGCAGCTCTGGAGCCGATCTTGCCAATCTGATAAATGAAGGCGCTTTACACGCCGTGAAGGAAGGACGCAGCAAGATTAATCAATCCGATCTGGAGTATGCGCTGGAAATCATATTGGCCGGATACCAACGGAAAAATGCGATCCTTTCGAAAGAAGACAAACTGGCAATCGCGTACCATGAAATCGGCCATGCGATTGTTGCCGCAAAACAGACCGATTCCGCACCAGTCAATAAAATCAGCATCATCCCAAGGACATCCGGAGTCCTCGGCTATACGATGCAGTCGGAAGAGACAGACCAGATTCTGATGAGCAGGGAAAAATTCCTGAATAAAATCGTCACCTACATGGGCGGTCGTTCTGCCGAGGAGGTCATTTTGAATACGGTCACGTCCGGGGCTGAAAATGACATAGAGGCAGCAACGGCTATTGCACGGGCCATGGTCACGCGCTACGGCATGAGTGAAAAATTTGACATGATGGCCCTGGAAACGATCAATAACCCCTATCTTGGCACCGATGTGACCTCACTTGTATCGAATGAAACCTCTGCAAAAATAGATGATGAGGTTTTGCGTATCATCAAATTTGCCCATGAAAAAGCCAAGGAAATCATCAAGGAAAACTTACCGAAAATGCATGAACTTGCAAAATATCTTCTCGAAAAAGAAACCATGACCGGAGAGGAATTCATGGAAATGCTGATGAAAGAAGAATGAGGGATTTCGAGGTGTTCAGGATTTAGTCTGGCAAACGCATGGCTGTGGGTCGGTGTAGATAAGGGGAACTCTCATGAAAAAGAATATTGGTTTACTTATGATGATCATTTTGGGCGTGGCTCTGCTGACTGGCTGCGGCTCATCAGAAACCGCGTCTATAGGTATGATCAAACAGAGCGGGGACTGGATATACTATACAGACACTGAAGAAGAAGCCCTTTATAAAATGAAAACTGACTGGACCGGAAAGACCAGGCTTGCTGACAATTTTGCGAGCGGCTATATGGTAATTCAGGGGGACACCATCTATTACTCAGACATGGCTGGTGGTGTCAGCAAGATTCAAACGGATGGTTCAGGAGCGGCCAACGTTGTGGATGTTGGCAAAGAAAGCTCGTTCGGTTTCGAAGTGTCGGGAGACTGGATCTACTACAGCACTAAACCGGGAAGCATCTATAAGACAAAAACGGATGGCAGCGAGAAGACCAAGATAGCTGACATCAGCTCTTTTGAGGGAGATATGAAGGTATCAGGTGACAGCATCTATTATGCGGATGGAACAAGTTTAATCAAAATGAAGACTGACGGCACTGGGGCTATCAAACTGTCAGACAACGCAGTCCTACACGCAGTAGAAGGGGACTGGATCTATTACGGCGATAAAACTGAAAATGGTGAATATGAGAACGTACACAGGCTGAAAACAGATGGTACTGAGCAAACAAAACTTGCGGAGGGTGTTTTTACGGCTATAGACGGGGACTCGCTCTATTACAGTAAAGACGGCGGTCTCTATAGGGCTAATCTGGACGGGACTGCAGCAGCAAAAATGAATAAAGTAGAAATGTGGAATATCTTAGGCATTTACGGTGAATACATTTACTACGGAGAGTATTCAGGTGCTGCATACAGGATCAACCTGGACGGCAGCAACAAGAAGCAGCTTGAATAGATATGTAGCTGCTGTAGTATGGCAGTATGGTGATTTCACAGGAATGACTCAAAAGGTAAAGAAGATTGACTGAGCGGAAAACCTATAATCACGGGTTTTCCGCTCAGTCAATATCATTGGTTGTAGGTTCGGAAATGAGGGAGAGGAAAATGCGGGATTTTTTGCAATGGATGCGAAAATCGGCTGTCACTGTGTCTGTTTCGGTAGTGTTCCTTTTCAGCCTGGTTTCACTAAATATTCTTGCTGTTGATTCGCAAAAGGAAGAGCAGGAAAATATCGTATATACTGTCAAAGCAGGCGATACCCTTTACAGAATTGCCCTCGAATACGGTGTGACCGTGCGGCAGCTTGTGGCGGTAAACGATATCGTACATCCCAGAATGATCAGGCTGGGGCAAAAAATCGTTATTCCGGTAATAGCCTCAGCTAGTGCTGATTCCTCGCAATCATTCGGGATGAAGTATACGGTTGTGCCCGGGGATACGCTCTCCGAAATCGCGCTTCGGTACGGTGTGACAGTGGACCAACTTGTAAAAAACAATCAAATCAATGATCCCAATCTGATTTACATCGGCCAGCTGCTGACGCTTCCGCTTTCCACAAGTTTTACGCAACAGGAAATCCTTTCCGCAGGCGGTGGATATGCGGTAGGGCTGAAAAAGGATGGCATGGTCGTTGCTGCAGGATGGAATGAAGCCGGGCAAGGGAATGTCGGAAGTTGGTCAGAGATTGTTTCTGTATCAGCGGGAGCCTATCACACGGTAGGCTTGAAATCGGATGGCACGGTGGTGGCAACCGGGAGTAATCTTAGCGGAGAAAGCGCCGTTGCGGATTGGAAAGATATTTTGGCGTTATCAGCCGGAATCGGCCATACGGTTGGTCTGAAGGCAGACGGAACGGTGATCGTGACCGGAAACAACGAAAATGGAGAATGCAATGTTCAGGATTGGGCAGACATCGTTGCCGTTTCTGCGGGCAATGGCTATACCCTGGGGCTGAAATCGGATGGGAAAGTCGTCGCCACGGGGAAAAATGATCGGAACCAACTTCCTGTCTCCGGATGGACGGATATAGTGGCCATTTCCGCAGGCGATTCGCACGCGGTAGGTTTGAAGGCGGACGGGACCGTCGTGTTTGCGGGAGACAACAGCTACGGTAAAGGGGATGTATCCGGATGGACGGATGTCATCGCTGTGGCAGCAGGAGCACATCATACGGTGGGCTTGAAATCGGACGGCACGGTTGTTGCAATGGGATACAATCAAGAAGGGCAATGCGAGGTATCCGGATGGGAAGAGATGATAGCCATTACCGCCGGCGGTAATACATTCGGATTGAGGAAAGATGGCACTGTCGCAGTGGCAGGCGAAAACGTTTGGAACCAGTATGATGTTTTGGGATGGACGAATATTGGGCATCATTGAATAAGGGGAAGGAGTCGCAGAAAATGAAATATACATTTTTGCCACAAACAAAAATGGGCAAAATTTCGGTAGGAGCTTTCGTCACTTTCATAGCAACTTGGACAGTATACATCGTTCTCATCTATCCTATATTCATGACGGGAACGGGTAAGCCAGCATTATCGGATATACTCCTGTTTTCTTTGTCGATAGCAGGGATTATTGCTGTTTTCGTGGGATTTGTGACGGGTGTAATTGCGCTGTTCAGAAGAAAAGACCGTTCCGTTTTGCTCATTATCGTCACCTTATTATGCTTTTTGATTAGTGGGTTCATGTTGCTGTTCATGAGTGAGGGTTTCATTTCGTAAAATAAATCAAAAGTGTTATAGCTGAATGCAAGCCGTATAAGCCCATCCACTTAATGATGTGCTTATGCGGCTTTTCTTGTTTATAAATGATGAGCTTTTCTGCGATTTATGGCATAATAAAAATCATAAGTACCAATAATAGCTTCAGGAAGATTCAGAAGGGAGCACCCATGAAAAATACGAAAATATTTGGAATGTCGTTTGCCAGCGTTTATCCGTTGTATATACAGAAGGTCGAGAAAAAGGGCCGCACCAAAGAAGAAGTCGATGAAATCATTTTCTGGCTGACCGGATATGATGAGGCAACTCTGCAGCAACAACTGGATAATAAAGTTGATTTCGAAACCTTTTTTGCACAGGCACCACAGCTGAATCCCAACGTTTCGCTTATCACAGGGGTCATTTGCGGATACCGCGTCGAAGAGATCGAAGACAAACTTATGCAGAAAATCCGTTACTTGGATAAACTCGTCGATGAGCTGGCCAAGGGGAAGACCATGGAGAAGATACTGAGGAAATAGGTTATACGTGCAAGAAAAACATAAAATAATCAAGCAAATGGAGGAAATAGAATGGAATTCAAAAACGTTACAGTAATCAAGGAAGCCAATGTGTATTTTGATGGGAAAGTTACCAGCAGAACGGTTTTGTTCGAAAGCGGAGAGAAAAAGACACTTGGCTTCATGTTGGCAGGCGAGTACGAATTCAACACCGATGCAGAGGAAATCATGGAAGTCCTGGGCGGCGATATGTCGGTCATGTTGCCGGGCGAAGCGGAATACACGCTTTACAGCAAAGGCCAAAGCTATGTCGTTCCGGCAAACTCATCCTTCAAGATGATCGTAGAGAAATACGTGGATTATTGCTGTTCATACAAAAACGACTAAATCTGAAGCGTAAGGTTTTTAATAACTGCGCAACAGTGAAATCAAACCAACTGATTTTAACAAAATAAACCAGCCCGAAAACGGAGTTCGTCTATCGAACTTTCGTTTTCGTGCTGGTTTTTTTTATAGGGAACGTATTGGATAACTGTTGTTTCGGCTATCTGTGTTTAGATATTAGACATATTCAACGATTCCGCGTTTGAGAAGTTCTTTCCTCAAAGCTTCATTTTCAGACCGCAGTCGTTTCAGATCTGCTCTCAAGACAGAATCCTGTTTACGGATTGTATTCATAATCAACATCACTAAGACGAAAATCAGCAGTATTGAGATAATAAATTGGGTTGTCAGCATTATTTGGACCCCTCTTTCCGGATTGTTTTTTTCTACATTTACAGGATATCAGGCCATTATGTAGCTCATATGAAGACGCCTAATCTCCATCAAATCTACACATTCGTTCGGTATATTTAGACTATCAATTTTTTAGTTATTTTACTTTGAGGAGGAAACAAAAATGAGCATGACTCATTACATGTCTTTACTGGCTTCGAATCAGCCTTGGAATCTGATTATATTCATGGCCATCCCTGTCATATGCGCGGAGACGCTGACGATTTCGGAATTTTTCATTATTTTTGACAGGGTTAGATCAGGTGGTCTGAGGACTTTGAACAAGGTCGTCGGAATCTTTGCCGGCTTCTATTTTACGGGTATTTTCTTCTACCTGTTGTTTAACGCGGTGATCCCGTTGACTACCACAAACGGTTGGCATACGTGGGTCGACGTTGTGGCAGTGGGCTTCTACTTGAGCGGTGTCCTGTTCCTTTTGCCGATCGCACTTATGGAAATTGGTGTCCTGTTCCGGAATAAAACCGATGAAGAGAAGATGAAAATCCACTTTATGTTGGTGGGTGGCTTCCTGGTCGTTGCCCATATTGCCATGATTTTCGGCATGGTGAATCCTGAAATCATCGATAGCATGTCTGTAATGCCGGGTATGACGAATTAGCGATTACTCTGTAAATCTAGTATATAAGCTGCTGCTGTTTCCTTGCGAACATAAATTTTTATTCCAGCAAGGTAGGAAAGCGTATAATGTAAAAATGAAGAGGAATTCCTAACAAAAATAGGAACGCCTCTTTTTTTGTTGGGAAAAGCGGCCCGTGGATTTTTCCATTTCATAAAATTTGGAGTATGATTATGTCATAGATAAAGGCTTGCTGCGCGCAATAGGAGGGGTGAACGATGACTAAACATACCCATGAACTTAGCCATCCGGAGGGTCTGGATGGCGTAAAAGGAAAAAATTTGCTCATAACCATGGCCTTGAAGTTTTTGCTGACAATTGCCGAAGTTTTGGGCGGCTGGTTTTCGGGAAGCTTGTCACTGCTTTCCGATGCACTCCACAATCTTAACGATGTATTGTCCATCGTCATCAGTTGGTTTGCCGTCAAGATGGCAGAAAAAAAACACGATAAGAAAAACACTTTCGGCTACAGACGAGCCACCATCATAGCCGCGGTCATCAATGCTACCTTGCTGATCATCATATCCCTTTTCCTTTTCCGGGAAGCTTATTTTAAATTCATTCAGCCTGAGAAAATAAATGCTCTGCTGGTCATCGTGATCTCCTCCATCGGGATTGTCCTCAATGCAGTGGCCGTATACTTGCTGCATAAGAGCTCAGGAGATGACTTGAACATGCGGGCGGTATACCTGCATTTTCTGAGCGATGCCCTTTCCTCAGCCGGGGTAATGGTCGGCGGCATTGTCATTTATTACTTAGATGCTTATTGGATCGATCCTTTGTTGACGGTGCTGATTGGTATATACATCCTCAAGGAAAGCTATGAAATATTGAAAGAGTCGATGAACATCCTGATGCAAGGAACACCAGAAACAGTGGACATCGATGAAATAGCGGAGGAGCTAGAAAAGATGGATGCGATAAAGGACATCCATCATGTCCATATTTGGGCATTGGACGAGCACACGGTCTTTTTCGAAGCCCACGTAAATCTGCAAAAAGATATTTTGGTCAGTGAACTGTCCGACGTCTATGAGAAGCTGGAACAGGTATTGAAAGGGCGCTTCGGTGTGACCCACTTGACGATCCAGTTCGAATATAATTGCTGCGATGATGTGGGCAGGGTACTCGATAAAGAATAATCAAAAACAGAATCAATGGGGAATCAGAAAGAAAGCGGTGGGGATATGACGAAAGTCGAGCAGCACAGGGAAATATGCGAAAGGCTGAATCAGCTGTATGCGGCAAAAAACAAAGACTACGGGGATAGTTTTGGTGACAGCTTCCAAGAGTATGGACTGATGATGCCGGCTGTCCGATTGGATGATAAACTGCATCGCTTCAAACAACTGATCAAGCAAGAGGCCGAGGTTAAAGACGAGAGTATTACAGACACGCTGATGGATTTGGCGAATTACGCAATCATGACGATCATTGAAATCGAGAACAAGGCAAAATATGAGTAAAGGAATCTCTTGGTGACAGACTTCCTGCTTTGTTATTTTTGCTGCCTCAACAAAAGAAGAAAGACTGACCAGGCATCCAAGATGCTTTTGGCCAGTCTTTCTTCTTTCTCATATCGTTATGCTATTGATGAAGCGGGCGATTCTTGGGTCGGTTGTGCTTTCGAAGAAGTCCTTCGTTGGTCCGTCGAAGCCGACTTTACCGTCTTCTAGGAAGAGCATGCGGTCTGCTGCTTCCCTCGCGAAATCAAGGTTATGCGTCACGATAATCATGGACAGCTTCTCGGAAGCGAGTTCCTTCAGCACGCGCAGCACTTCTGCTTCCAATTCGGGATCGAGGGCAGAAGTCGGTTCATCGAACAGGACGAAATCCGGCTCCATGGCCAAGGCGCGCGCGATTGCTACGCGTTGCTGCTGGCCACCAGAAAGTTGATCCGGGTAATGGTCTAGTTTGTCGGCCAAGCCGACTTTGGTCAGCAGGTTCTTGGCTCTGGCCGTCGCTTCCGTTTTAGAAAGCTTCAGGACCGTGAGAGGGCCTTCGATGACATTTTCCAATACTGACAGATGCGGGAAGAGGTTGAAGCTCTGGAACACCATCGCCGTTTCTTTGCGGATGGCCATCATCGTTTCTTTCGATATTTTGGAGCTGAAATCGACCTCGAGATTGCCATTCTTCAGGATGCCGCTCTCGGGCACTTCCAAAAGGTTCAAGGTGCGGAGCAGGGTGGACTTGCCCGAACCGGATGGGCCGACAATGACAGTCGTTTCACCGGTTCTGAACGTCAACGAGATGTCCTTAAGGGCATGAAAGTCACCGTAGGATTTTTGGATATTTTTGATTTCGATCATGTCGTCACGCCTTTTTCAGATATTTGGAAGTTCTGATTTCCAATTTGCCCTGGATCCAAGTCAATACTGTACTGATAAGGAGGTAGATCACAGCCACTTCCATATACAGAATCAGCGGTTCATAGGTAACGGAAGCAAACTGCTGCCCGACCATCGTCATTTCGATGATCGTGATGCTGGAGGCCAGCGAGGTCGATTTCACCAAAGAGATGAAGTCATTCATGACAGCCGGCAAGGCGATCCGGATGGTCTGCGGGAAGATGATCCTTTTCAGTACCTGTCCGTGAGTCATGCCCAGGGAATCGGCCGCTTCCCATTGCCCTCTCGGGATGGACAGAATCGCGCCACGGATGGATTCGGCCGAATAGGCGCCGCTGTTCAAGGCAAAAGTCAGGATAGCAGCGGTCCACGCATCCAAGGTGATGTTCAGCTTCGGCAAACCGAAGAAGACGATGAACAATTGGATCAAAAGCGGGGTGCCGCGGAATACCCAAACATAGAACCAAGCCAGCCCTTTTAATATTTTGCTTTTCGAAATCCGCATGACTGCAGTAAGGACAGCCAGGACAAGTGACAAGGCAAAGGAAATCAGCGCCAAGGGGATGGTGACGGTAAATCCTGCTTCCAGAATTGGCCATAGGGCGTTTTCGATTATGGATAATGTATGTTGCAAAATTTACTCACCGTTCCTTTTTATATTAAAAATAAAAAAACTATTCAACGTCCAAAAGAGCATCACCGCAAGTGGTTCACGAGATACCAAATTGTACCATGCATCCAACAATGATGGCTAGCTTTAAGGGTTAACCATCCATAAATCAGACAAATCGTACCGAGTGCGCTCTAAGGGGCGCACTCGGTACGATTTTCTGAATGTGAATCTGAACGAGCCCGTTCAGTTTTTGTTATTCGTTGGCTCCGACACTGATGTCTTCACCTAGATATTTTTCGAAGATTGCTTTGAAAGTGCCGTCTTCCGTACGAGCTGCGATGATTTCGTTCAGTTTGTCCTGCAGGTCTGTGTTTTCTTTTTGCAGGATGATTCCGACTTCATCATTTGTAGGCAGTTTTTCGTCAATCAGTTTTAACGTGGAATCTGGATATTCTTCAAAGTAAGTCAAGAAAGTGATGTAGTCATTGATTGTTCCGTCCGCGCGGCCTGAAGTGATCAATTCAACCGCTTGATTGAATCCGTCGACAGGAACGATTTCAGCGCCAAGGTCGCGGGCGTTCTGTGCGTAATTGCTTGTAGTGGATTGGGCTGATTTTTTGCCGCTGTAGTCTTCCAAAGTTTGGATATCAGAGTCTGCGCTGACAGCTAATTGGCCATAGGACTCGAAATAAGCATCGGTGAAGTCATAAACCGCTTGGCGTTCTTCAGTGACGCCAACGTTGTTGATGACGATATCGTATTTATTGACATCCAATCCAGCAATCAGGGAATCCCATTTTGTTTCGACGAAGACAGCTTCCACGCCCAAATCTTCTGCGATGACTTCTGCGATTTCCACTTCGAAACCGACCAAGTCGCCTGTTTCTGTGTCATGGTAGCTGAATGGAGGGTAAGTGCCTTCCACCCCGATGCGCAATTGTTTGTTTTCTTCGATCGTTTTTAAGACGTTTCCTGTTGTGGCTGTGCTGGATGCTGTAGATGCACTGTCCGAACTTGAGTCAGTTGTTGTTGCGCCGCATGCCGCCAAAGCCAAGCCTGCTGTACCCACGAATAAGATTTTTGATAATAGTTTCCTCATTATATTCACTCCTGTTTTTGTTTTTTTATTTGAAACGCTGCTGGTCATTAGACCTGAAAAACTCCCCCACGCAGTTATCGCTTGTGGTGCTGGCCCTCAAATCGACATTTTCTTACTTTTTGTCGTTCCGAGGCATGAGGAAATCTTATCACCAGTGCATGTAAGAAGCAAACAGTTATAATCGAACAAGGTTGATAGGAAAAAGCGATCACCTGGAATTTATGAATGATGTACATTGCACGACGATTAAGAAGCTTATCGGTCCACACGCGAATCGTGTATAATATAGGAAACAACGAGAGATTCGCTGACTAAGAGAGCGAATAGAACCAGGGGGAATTTGTATGACAGATGCATTGAAAAGATTGATCCAGGCTGCACAGCAACTGGAGGAAGCGGACCTTATCATCCAAAACGGAACAGTAGTGGATGTGTTTTCGCTGGATACCTTTGAGGCGGACGTTGCGATCAAGGACGGTTGCATCGTCGGAATCGGAACCTATCCAAACGGAAAGCAAGTGGTGGATGCTTCAGGCAAGTATGTCATGCCGGGCTTTATCGATGGGCATATCCACATCGAATCGACGATGGTGACGCCTTCGGAATTTTCGCGTGCGCTCATCAAGCACGGCGTGACGACCGTTGTGACCGATCCGCACGAAATCGCGAATGTCGCAGGAACAATCGGGATCGACTTCATGCTGGAGGACGCCGCCAATGCCGACATGGATATCTTGATGAAGTTGCCTTCGTGTGTGCCGGCAACGCCTTTCGAGCAGAACGGCGCGACGCTGACAGCGGATGATCTCCGGCCTTATTTGACCCATCCGACCGTCATCGGCTTGGCCGAAGTGATGGATTATCCATCCGTTTTGAATGCAAATCCGGATATGCTTGAAAAAATCCGCATGACGATAGACGCGGGAATGATGGTCGATGGCCATGCGGCCGGTTTGCCGGATGCCGCTTTGAATGTGTACAGCACGGCAGGAATCCGCAACGATCATGAAGCGGTGACGGCAGAAGAAGCAATCGCACGTGTACGCCGGGGCATCCATGTGTTGGTGCGCGAAGGATCGGCTGCAAAAGATCTGTTGGCGCTGTTGCCGGCCATCAATGAAAGAAACAGCCGCCGTTTTTCATTCTGTACGGATGATAAGCATCTGGACGAACTGGCCGAAGAAGGAACCGTCAATTATGCCGCTCAGTTGGCCATCCAACAAGGATTGGACCCGCTGATCGCCATCCAAATGGCTACGCTCAATAATGCGGTGTGCCACGGCATCGATGACAAAGGCGCCATCGCACCCGGTTATCTTGCGGATATCCTGATCACGGACAGCCTGGAGACCCTACGCCCTGAAACAATCATCAAAGACGGACGCTTGCTGGATCTGGGGGCTTTAAGAAGCGTCCGCGCAACTGTCCCGGAGGCTGTCCGATCCTCCCTTAATTTGAAGAAAGTGACTAAAGGCGATTTGCAGATCCCGCTTCAAAATGGGCAAAAGGCGTGGGTCATCGGCGTTGTGCCGGGCCGAATCATTACGGAGAAAATCGCAGCGGATGTGCAGACGGAAGACGGCTTTTTTGTTCCGGATACAGAAAATGATCAAGTGAAGATGGTTGTGTGCGAGCGCCATCACCAAACCGGCAGCATAGGAGCTGGAATCGTCAGCGGTCTCGGGCTGAAACGGGGCGCGATTGCCTCAACCGTAGCCCATGATTCGCATAATCTGGTCGTTGCCGGAACCAACGATGAAGACATGCTGCTGGCGATCGAGGAAGCAGAACGCATGCAAGGCGGACTCGTCATCGTGGATGGCGGCAAAGTGCTGGCGTCGGTACCGTTGCGGGTCGGCGGCATCATGTCGGAAAAACCGTATGAAGAAGTGATCGAGGAATTGCATAGGCTGCACGAACAGTTGGCTACGCTGGCGGAGGAAGGGCAGAACATTTTCATGATCCTATCGTTTCTTTGCCTACCGGTCATCCCTCGGCTAAAACTGACGGATAAAGGATTGTTTGATGTGGATTCCTTCCAACATATCGAAGTCGGGATTCCGATGTAAAACCATTCATTTCACTGTAATCCGGAAAGGCAGGGATTCTTTATGGCGATTTCATTCGGTGAATTCATTCAGTTGCTGCTGTCGAGCCCGGCTATTGCGGTGACGGTGGCCTTGACTCTGGGCGTCGTTTTGGTGAATGGGTGGACAGATGCACCAAACGCCATCGCTACCTGCGTCTCAACGAGAAGCATGACTCCGCGGAATGCCATCCTGATGGCTGCGGTGTTCAATTTTTTAGGTGTCTTTGCGATGACCGCAGTCAATGCGAAAGTTGCCCAGACGATGGCGAAGATGGTTGATTTTGGCGGAAATACGGAAGATGCGATCGTGGCGCTGTGTGCGGCACTCTTTGCGATTGTGGTATGGGCCACTGCGGCCTGGTATTATGGCATCCCGACAAGCGAAAGCCATGCCTTGATCGCGGGGGTGTCGGGGGCTGCGATCGCGTTACAGGGCGGCATCAGTGGAATCAATGGGGCGGAATGGATCAAGGTATTGTATGGATTGGTTCTTTCCACCGTTTTGGGTTTATTTTTGGGGTTCCTTGTTGTGAAACTCGTCGGCACTCTGTTCAAAGATATTGAACGGCAAAGCACGACAACTTTCTTCCGCAACAGCCAAATAGCCGGTGCGGCTGCGATGGCCTTCATGCATGGAGCCCAGGACGGCCAAAAGTTCATCGGGATTTTTTTGCTGGGCATCGCTTTGTCGCAAGGAAACGCTGTCACTGATTTCGTGATTCCTATCTGGTTGATGCTGTTGTGTTCCACGGTCATGGCCTTGGGAACAGCGATCGGCGGCGGGAAAATCATTAAGACGGTAGGGGTCAATATGGTGAAGCTGGAGACCTATCAAGGCTTCAGCGCTGATTTTGCCGGGGCATTGAGTCTCTTGACGGCCTCCATCTTGGGTCTGCCAGTGAGCACGACCCACACGAAGACAACGGCCATCATGGGAGTGGGCGCGGGCAGGCATTTGTCGAGCGTAAACTGGTTGACGGTCAAGGAAATGGTTTTCACGTGGGTGTTGACATTTCCAGGCTGCGGCCTTGTCGGGTATTTGATGGCAAAGCTGTTCATTCGGATATTTTAGGGGGAGCCGACTATGTTCAAAAAGAAGACGGAAAAGTTGGATTATTTCGATGAGTTCATCAAGCTTGCCGAATGGGGCGTCCAATCGGCGGAATTCCTGAAGCAGGTGCTGACAGAGTATCCGGTTGCTGATCTCAGCCAAAAACTGGACGAGATGCATGAGATCGAACACAATGCCGACCTCGCGAAATACAGACTTATGCGCTATATGTATAACGATCTGTTGCCGCCTTTCGATAGGCAGGATGTGATTGCGTTGGTCACCAGTCTGGATCATGCCATCGACATGATTGAGGATGTCATGATCCACATTGAAATCTATCAACCGCAGGACATCACTCCGGAAATCAACCAATTCCTGGATCTGGTCGAAAAGTCAGCCAAGCAACTGCTCGAGGCGGTGAGGCTATTGAAAACCTACAAGAAATCGCAAAAAGAAATACACGTAGTCATTGACCGGATCAACGCCTGTGAGAAGGAAGGCGATCTGCTGTATATCCAAACGATGCGCAATCTCTATCGGAGCAATGCAGATGCGGTCAGCATCGTCATCCTGAGCAAAATTTATAAATCGCTGGAAGATTGCTGTGATGCCTTCAAGGACGTTACCAAATTTGTGGAAGAGATTGCGTTGAAATACTCCTAGCCTGGCAGCTGTAAAACAAAAGATCCCCACAAGTCAGAAAAATTCTGACTTGTGGGGATCTTTAGCATCAATATATCGTTCAAAAATATTCATCAACCAAGATTCGTTGCCTGATGAACGAAATCATTTAGTATAGCATGGAGTCATTTATTCAGCGGGACAACTAAGATTTTCATCTTTGTCTCTGGCGTGCATACTTACGCCGTTCATCTGATGGTCGTCTGCCGCGTGATGACGAAGATGAGTGGCATGGCTACGTACATACTGACCGTGATTTTCAAATGTCGTAGTATCCATCATTGCTGCTTCTACGGGAGTTGCGACAGCGAAGGTGGTCAATGCAGTAAAAGAAATCAGGCCAATCATCAAATATTTTTTCTTCATGGGTAAGTTCTTCCTTCCTATTTATAAACTGGCTATAGTTTATGAGACTGTTTCCGTGTTGTTGATCGGACAAAAGGAATGATCAACAACGTGGGATCGCTTGATCCTTCTTCAGTATACTAAGGAAGTATGTAGAACAGATGTAGATGACAAAAATAGATGAATTCAATTAAATTAGCTAAGTTGAATTCTGCGAAACAGTATGCCATAATATCCATGAAAACTAAATAACTTCTTTATCACGAGAGATCGAGGGACTGGCCCGATGACATCTCAGCAACCGACCCCTGCGCGAGCGCAAGGGCACGGTGCTAAATCCTGCAGAGCAATCTGAGAGATAAGAAGAGCAAAGCGACATTCCCGACTCTTCTTGTTATAAGAAGGGTTTTTTGTTTTCCAAAAGCAATCTGGAGGGAACGACGATGACAATGACAAAAGAACAATTCGAGCGCTGCGAAAGAAGTTATGAAAGAATGGAAGCTGCAGGCGGCCCAAAAAGCCAAGCCGAGGCCATGCTGTATCATCAGTACACGCAACATAAGTCTTCTGTTGCGGAAGCGACGAAGATTGGTAAGGAGATCTATCAAACGGAACTTTTGGCCAAAATAGCGGAAGTTCATCGGCTTGAGGAAGAAATCGCCAAGTTGCAGAAGTGCCTTAATCTGGAGCGGACGCAAGTGGATAAGATGTTGGAACTGATGGTCCAGTTTTAAAGAAGCGAATGAGAGGAGAAAGGACATGGAGTTGAAGATGAAACGTATCTACGAATCTCCGGAAGAAGCGGATAGATTCCGTATCCTGGTCGACCGCTTGTGGCCGCGGGGAGTCAAGAAGGAAGCCGCGCAGCTGGATGCGTGGCTGAAGGACAGCGCGCCGTCGCCGGATCTGCGCAAGTGGTTCAACCACGATTTCGATAAATTTGCCGCCTTCAAGGAACGCTATGAAGAAGAACTGTTGACGAATCCGCAGACAGCGGCTGCAGTAGCGGAAATCCGGAAACAGTTGGAAGAGACAGATGTCACATTGGTATATGCCGCGCGGGACCCGGCAATCAATCATGTCGTTGTGCTGAAGGATTTTGTGGAAAAACAGCGGAAATAGGCGCTTGTTTGTGGTGTGAGTGAAAGAGTCCCACTAGCGTTGTTGGATAACGAAAAATACGCTCTTGATATCGTGGCGTCTTTTTCATATTGGGGTATGTTGACTCATCGGCTGTTACAGTAAATATAACGCGCATTTAGCCGACATAAGCTGCTTATCTCGGCTTTTGGAAAGGAAGAGTAAGCCGGATGGTCAACGAAACACTAAGCTGTCGCCTTTCGTGGTGACAGTGTTCCGCAATCGACTGACATGAGTGCCTTGTATCGGGTTTAGGAAGAGATTGTTACTCTTGCCTTAGTATCACGCGGTAATAACCATCGTCGCCTTTGAAAACTAGCTTAATTTGCAGTTCCCTTTCGGAAAGTTCCGGATCAACAAAAGTATTCGTCTCGTCAGATACCTTTTCCTTTATTGCATCGAGGGAATCGTAATAGGCTACGATGAAAGGTTCATGCTCCGCATCAAAATCGGCAATTTGTTCCAAAAATGCAGTTTCGTCGTCGATAACTTCCGTACTAATGACTTCTGCGCTTTCGCTGACTGATGATTGAGTGACTTCGCTTTGGGGAGTCTCGTTCGTATCGTTTGAACAGGCAGCCAGAAACATGATGAGAGGAAGGATCAAGTAGATTTTCTTTTTCATAATATAAGCTCCTATTCTTTTGCTGTATAACATTTTTTGTCTACATATTTATTTTAACCTAATTACAGTGATGATGCTAATGAACGGAATGATACAGAATAGGAATCTGAAAAAGTAACATTTGCGCTCGCATCCGGGCCGGAATTCTGATATGTTAGCTACAAGAGTTGTACAACAGAATTGCTGGAAAGGAAGAGGGACGGATGATCAGAGAGCACGGGGCAGATTATGATATCACGATAGGGAATATCCGCTATGCTGCACCGCAGCGGTATTACGGCACGCGGCTTTTGTTCGTGACCAAAGGAAGGGCAAGCGTGTCCGTCAATGGGGAAATTTATGCTCTGGATGAAGGGGATATTCTCTTCATCAACCGGAATGACCACTATACTGTCCGGGGCAGCGAAAACAATATCCTCATTTGCCTGAGCATACCCAGCCATTTTTTTGTGATGAACTACCCGAATTACTTCCATTACTCCTTCGAATGTTTCTCGAAAGATTTGGATCCGGGGCGAGGGGATGTCGTAGCGCAGCTGCGCAGGCTGTTGGCAGAACTAGTCATCGTCCATTCCCGTCAGGAAGAAGGCAGCGTTTTGGAGGCCCGCAGTATCCTTTTTCAGACGATGTTGCTGGTGACCCGCTTCTTCAAAAAGGAGGGGCCGCAGACAGGAGCGGGCGAAGCGAGCGATGAACGGATCGCCCGGATAATCCATACGATTGAGCTCCGCTATGCGGAACCGTTGACGCTTGCGGAGATGGCCGAGAGCGAGTACCTCTCATCTACCTATTTATCCCGCTACTTCAAGCAGACGACCGGAATGGGTTTTTTACAGTATCTGAAGATGGTGCGGTTGAAGCATTGCGTGGAGGACTTGCTGCATACGTCCGATAATTTGTTCCAGATTGCCGTGAGGAATGGCTTCTCGACGGCGAGAAATTTTACGGAAGCCTTCAAATCGGTCTACGATCAGACTCCCGTGCAGTACCGGAAGGAGCATAAACAAGAGAACAGCGAAGCCTTCGGAGCCGTGACCGCCAATACGGAAGCGGGGAAGGAATTGGATTCGCCGGAAGCGCTGATGCAGTTGACGAAATATTTGGAAGAGCCACTGAATCCGCGCGCATTGCCGGACGAAACGCCGGGAGAAGCATGCAAGATCGTTGTCGGAGACAGTAGCGGAGCCGGATCATTGGCGCGCGAAAAACATATTGTGTTCATCGGGGAACTGAAGGAAATCCTGAATGAGCAGGTGAAGGAGCAAGTGCTTCTTGCCAAGCAGCGTCTGCGCGTCGATTTTGTGGGTGTGCGCAATCTGATTGGCGGATCCACTTTATTGCCGGAAGTCGAGACGGATGAGTTCGTGTCCACCACACCGAAGTATGCCAACGCCGATTTGGCCGTCCAGTACATGAAGGAACAAGAAATTAGCCTATATTTGAGGATCACTTATAAAGAAGTCATCCACAATGAAGAGCACTATTTCAGAGAACTTGAAGGGTTCCTGATCCACACACTGCAGGTATTCGGCAGGAAATTTGTCAACCAATGGAAAGTCGTGTTCTATGCTGAAAAAGAGACGGCCGTCCTGTCCAAGGAATTGGAGCGCGTCTATTTAAGACTGCATGAAGCGATCCGGAAACATGCCGTTCAGCTGAAAATCGGTACCTTCCTTCCTTTCAAAGAGGAGAAAGACAGTCTTTCTTTGCCGCATCACTGGCAACTTCACCAATCCGGCAGCATCGACTTCATCACCTATGATGCCGATCAGAACGAGGTCGTCGACTTTTCGGAAATCAGCGATGAAGACTTCCTGAACAGCCAACGCTATATCCTGCGGAAAACGCAGAAGCTGAAGCGATTCCTGAAAAAGCATCAGATGCATCAGCCGCTGTACCTGGAAAATTGGAACACGCTGACCGGAAACACGCGCTACACAAACGGAACTTTTTTCCGGGGCGCGCTGATCCTGAGGACTATTTTGGATTTGGGGAATGAAGTAGCGGGCGTCGGGTTTTGGCTGAACAGCGAACTCCATGAGCGCTACGGAGGGAACCACAACAAGACTGTGGCGGGCCTGGAGCTGTTCCATTTCTTCAACGGCAAGCGGCCGGCTTTCTACACGCTGATGTTCAAGGAACGGATGACGGGGCAAGTGCGAGCTCAAGGGGAGCATTATGTGCTGACCGAAAACGAAGAAGGCTACCAACTGCTACTTTTCAACGAAAAACACTTCAATCCTCGCTATTCAGTCGACGAATTGTTCATGCGGAACCGCAGCAATGAACTGCATGTGCGGTTGATTGGCATGGAACCCGGCGAATACCAAGTCCGGAAATACCGATTCGATCAGCAAAATGGCGGGCTCTACACAAAGTGGGGCCAGTTGAACAGCAAACACGGCATGGACCTCGAAGTGATGGAGTACATCGTCCAATCCTCAACGCCGACTCTGACGCTGGAGGATGAACAGATCGAAAAGGATTGGTCCTTCTATGCTTCGATGAGTAGCAACGCAATCCTGTTCATCGAATTCCGCAGAGCAATCGGCTGAGCAGAACAATAATGAAGAAAAGGTTGTCTCCCACGAGACAACCTTTTTTGTCGGATGCCGTCAGGTTGTCCGATTCATTCGGGTTATCGGACAATCTCCAGCACAAATGCCCTCTCGATGTCCGATTCTTTGCTTTTTTCTGCCCGCTTGCGGGCCACTCTTCAAATGAGAGGGTTTTCAGACAAAAATCATCCGCACAAAATTGCTGTCCAACTGATTTCCGGAAATGCGAAGACAAAAATCAGGATGTTTTGCATAATAACGAGCCTTTTCTTATTTTTTTGTGGCGGTATACTAGCTGAGTGATTAAGAAACGTAGCAATAACAAACCTATATGATAGTTCCAAACAGTCAATAATAAGGGAGCGCAAAAAAATGAATGAAGCGACCAAAAAGCAATTATTCAGCACGTTAGCCGACAAGCAGGAGCGCATGATCGAAATCTACCGCTACTTGCATGCCCATCCGGAATTATCATTCCAGGAGGAGAACACGGCCAAGTATATCGAAGCTTTTTATGCAGGGAAAGAGTGTCAAGTCCGCACCCATGTCGGCGGACTGGGCATCGTCGTGACCATAGACAGCGGTAAACCGGGAAAAACAGTCGCCATCCGAGCAGACTTTGATGCGTTGCCGATCCAAGAGGAAACCGGCTTGCCATTTGCCTCAAAAACGCCGGGAGTCATGCACGCCTGCGGACATGACGCGCATACAGCCTACATGCTGACCCTTGCCGAAACATTAATAGAGATGAAGGAACAACTCGAAGGAAAGATTGTTGTTCTGCATCAGCCTGCCGAAGAAGTTCCGCCGGGCGGAGCGATCGGCATGATCAAGGACGGCGCTTTGGAAGGCGTCGACACGGTATTCGGCATCCATGTGATGTCACAGATGGACAGCGGCAAAGTGTTCTATCGCGAAGGCAACGTCCAGACCGGCCGCGCCAATTTCCGCGTGAAGATCCAAGGCGTCGGCGGGCATGGCTCATCGCCGCATAAAGCCAACGACGCCATCGTGGCGGCCAGCTATTTTGTCGTAGCCGTGCAATCCATCGTCAGCCGCCGTATGAATCCTTTCGATGTCGGCTCGATCACAATCGGCAGTTTCGACGGCAAAGGCTCGTTCAACGTCATCAAAGATTCGGTCGTGTTGGAGGGCGATGTGCGTTCAATGTCCGAAGAAACGCGTACGCTGATTGAAAAGGAAATCCGGGCGAAGCTGGACGGCATCTCGGCCATGTTCGATGTGACCTATGAACTGGATTACGAAAATGACTATCCGGTGCTGTTCAACGATCCGGAAATGACGGCTTTCGCAGCATCGGCTCTGCAGACTACTGAACTGCCGGGAGTAGAGGCTGTGGAACGCTGCGAGGCGCAGCCGCCTTCGGAAGATTTTGCTTATTATGCGAAGGAACGCCCGGGCGTCTTTTTGTATGTCGGAGCGGCTCCGGAAGATGGCGAGGCTTATCCGCATCATCATCCGAAATTCAGGATCAATGAGGACAGTATGCTGATTGCAGCCGAAACGATGGGGACATTGGTTATCGATTACTTAAAAGGGAGCAGTGAAAAATAGTGGAAACGCAATACAAAGGAAATAATAGACTTATTTTGGGGATTGTTTCAGGGGTTGTAACATTCTGGTTGTTTGCTCAAACAATGGTGAACATCGTACCGGCCATCCAAGCAGACTTGGGAATTTCATCCGGTATCTTGGGCATTGCCATCAGTTTGACATCTTTATTCTCAGGTATGTTTATGGTTGTTGCTGGTGGGCTTGCGGATAAACATGGCCGCGTAAAAGTTACGAATATCGGAATGATCCTGAGCATCATCGGTTCTCTGTGCTTAGTATTGGCAACGGGCCCAGCATTGTTGATCATCGGTCGTATCATCCAAGGGCTATCTGCTGCATGCATCATGCCTGCTACTTTGGCTTTGATGAAGACTTACTTCGATGGAGCTGAAAGACAACGTGCGCTGAGCTTCTGGTCAATCGGTTCTTGGGGCGGCTCAGGAATTTGTTCCTTCTTCGGTGGTTTAGTAGCCACTTACTTCGGCTGGCGTGCAATCTTCATCGTTTCGATTGTAGTTGCTGTTATCGGGCTGCTTTTGCTTAAAGGAACTCCAGAAAGTAAATTTGAAGCAGTCGGCGAAAAGAAACCTTTTGATGTCGGCGGACTGATTACTTTCGTGATTGCTATGCTGACTTTCAATGTTTTTATCAGCCAAGGAAGAACCATGGGATGGACAAATCCTATTATCTTGGGATTAGCTGTGGCATTCGTTATTTCAGTGATCCTTTTTGTGAATATCGAAAAAAGACATACAAACAGCTTCATCGACTTCTCTCTATTCAAAAACAAAGCTTACAGTGGTGCCACTTTATCTAACTTCTTGTTGAATGCTTCTGCAGGTACAATGTTGGTTGCCAACACTTATGTTCAAATGGGCCGCGGCTTCTCTTCTTTCCAATCCGGCTTGCTGACGATCGGCTACTTGGTCTGCGTCCTGAGCTCCATCCGTTTGGGTGAAAAAGCCTTGCAAAAATTCGGTTCCCGCAAGCCGATGGTGACCGGATCATTCATCGCAACGATCGGTATTACTTTGATGGCCTTCACTTTTGTACCGGGAATCATCTACAACTTGTTGGTATTTGTCGGCTATGCTCTGTATGGCTTCGGTTTGGGGATCTATGCGACACCTTCGACGGATACCGCGATTTCGAATGCTCCGGCTGATAAAGTCGGCAGCGCATCCGGCATCTACAAAATGGCCAGCTCTCTTGGTGGAGCGGTCGGGGTCGCACTTTCCTCCAGCCTTTTCAATGCTTTGGGAGCGCAAGGCAATATGGAAGTGGCCGGTTCAGCAGGGTTGCTGCTGAATGTGGCTTTTGGCATGATTGCGCTGGCTTCGATTTTGCTGACGGCTCCGAAAGCGGCTGAGCAAGTAGAAGCTACGGAATAGGTTTGTGCAAACAGGCTAAAAAATAGAATGAAAAAGAATGCAAAGTTATAGTGACTTTGCATTCTTTTGCGTTATACTTTTTGCGAAACATACTATTTTCAGAAAATTATCATCAGGGGGGACAATAGAATGGAATTTATTTCAATTGTGGAAATTATCGGTACGATTGCCTTTGCGATGTCGGGAGCATTGACCGCAATCGAGAAGGATCTTGATTATTACGGAATCGGGATATTTGCGATCACGACTTCGGTGGGTGGAGGGATCGTCAGGGATCTGCTGATCGATCGGCCTTTGCCGGCATCATTGGAAAATCCCGTCTATGCACTTATCAGCCTGCTTTCCGCAGGCTTTGTCATCCTTTTCTATACGCACATCAATAAGTTGGCGAAGATGCTCCAGTATTTTGATGCGATCGGTCTCGGGGCGTTTACAGCCATCGGAGCAGAGGTGGCGGTGCGGACTGGGTTCCAGCAGTGGTATGTTGTGGTGACGTTGGCGGTCCTGACCGGAACCGGTGGCGGACTTATCCGGGATGTGTTCGCCCGGGAGATTCCTTATGTATTCCGCAAAGAAGTCTATGCGATGGCCTCCATTCTGGGTGCCATTCTGTACATCGCCGTATTCAAGCTGGCAGGAAGCGAAATGGCGCTGTACAGCTGCTTTTTGGCAACGACTTTGATCAGGCTCTACTGCATGGAGAAGGATGTGCACCTGCTGAAAGTCGGAAAAGTCACCATGGAATAAGTTCGGCACATCGGAGGGAATTTTTATGACAATTAGTTACGAAAAATTTGGCTTAAAGGAAGTGATCAACGCTTCCGGTAGAATGACAATTTTAGGAGTGTCCAAAGTATCCCCATCCGTTTTGGCTGCCCAGCAATATGGAGGAGAACATTTTTTCGAGATGGAAGAACTGTCGGTGAAAGTAGGCGCTTATTTGGCTGAACTGCTCAAAGCCGAAGATGTTCAAATTGTTTCTTCTGCTTCAGCAGGCATCGCCCAATCCGTGGCAGGCGTGATCGGGAAAGGCAGCTTATTTCATGCTTACCATCCCTATTCAGAAAAAATCACGCAACGAGAAATTATTTTACCCAAAGGCCATAATGTTGATTACGGTACGCCCGTCGAAGTCATGGTCGAGCAAGGGGGCGGCAAAGTCGTAGAAGCCGGATATGCAAATATGTGCACCGCGGAACACGTGGAAATGATGATCACCGAGGAAACGGCTGCCCTGCTTTACATCAAAAGTCACCACACCGTACAAAAGAGTATGCTGACAGTGGAAGAAATGGTGACCGTCGCTCGGAAATACGATTTGCCAGTGATTGTCGATGCCGCGGCGGAAGAAGATTTATTCTACTATTATGCAGCAGGGGCAGACTTAGTGATTTATTCGGGAGCCAAAGCGATCGAAGGACCAAGTGCCGGATTAGTCGTCGGGAAAAAAAGAGCAATCGGATGGGTGCGACTCCAAGGCAAAGGAATTGGCCGCGCCATGAAGATCGGCAAAGACAACATTTTAGGGCTTGCTCAAGCCGTGGAGGATTATTTGACTAACGGCAGCGAAAGTGGCGAATCGATGCAGGCGCGTCTAGTCCCTTTTGTTGAAGGGATCAATCAAATACCGGATTTACAAGCCACCATTGTGCAAGACAGCGCCGGCAGAGAAATTTATCGCGCCAGCGTCAAAGTGACCGGAACAATCAGCGCAAAAGAAGTCATACAACAACTAAAAGCGCAAAGTCCAGCGATCTATACACGTGAATACCAAGCCAATAACGGCATCATTGAATTTGACATTCGCGCGGTCAGTCAAACAGAAATGATGAAAATTGTTCAGCGATTACAAGAAATTTTGGGAGAATAGGAAAGAGTAATTTCCACTGCTCTGACCCGTGAGTTCTTACCACGCCTACAGGAGCTGGCGCTGAGAAATACGATTTTTAATAGGAATTAAGATAGGCCGTCTCCTTGTGGTATGCCACCCGTCAATAGGACAGTGAAATATTTAAACAGTTTTACAGA
>NZ_PXZT01000006.1 GCF_003008695.1 Trichococcus alkaliphilus | reverse complement strand
AAAAATGGTTGACCGATGTGACCGAATTCAAGTATTACGAAGGACCGGCAATCAAGAAAGTATATTTGAGTGCCATTTTAGATCTTTATGACCGCCGAATTGTCGCATACATCATTAGTGATCGAAACGATATGCCGCTAGTCCTCCAGACTTTTGATGCGGCCATACAAAATGAGCCAGATGCTCATCCGTTGTTTCACAGTGACCGCGGATTTCAATATACAAGCAAGCAATTCAATGCGCGTTTGAAAGAGGCTGGTATGATACAAAGCATGTCCCGTGTCGCCCGTTGTATTGATAATGGCCCTATGGAAGGGTTTTGGGCCTTGATCAAGCGTGAAAAATATTACCGTCGAAAATTTACGAGTCGTTCTTCTTTGGTTAAGATGATCCACGATTATATGGAATACTACAACAATAGACGCATCCAAAGAAAGTTGCATATCATGACTCCAATGGAGTTTCATGACCAGTATTTCGAGGCCGCCTAATGCACCCTCACGTTTGGTGAGTGAAGCGGTTTGTGCTTCGCTCATAAAACGTGTGGGCCGCCAAGCGTAAGCGCGGCAGGTTTATATACGAAAAAAACTGCCCCCACATTACGGGGAGCAGTCTGTAAAACTGTTTAAATATTTTACTGTCCTATTGACGGGTGGCATACCATTTTCGAGGCAGCCTTTGGTGTTTTCATCAATCACAGAGCCGGTTTTGGTTTGTCCGTCTCGTCATAATCAGGTTCGATATCTTCCGCATCTTCGCCGGCTGCGGCAACGACAGTGTCGCCTCCGAACGGGTCTTTGGAAAACTGTTCTTTCTCTTCCGCGATTTTCACTAAGGAATCGTCTTCGTCGAACTGCATCTCCGGAAGTTTTTGATTGTCCTCAGCCATCATAGGGTCCGCTACCTTTTCCGCTTCGATCGGTTGTCCGGTGATATCGTCGATCAAATCAGCGGGCTGAGTCGGTGACTCAGCTGAAACTTCGGTGGCTTCCAGTTTTTTCGCGTCATCGATGAAATGAGCCGGTACTTCCCCGACTTCTTCGCTGTCTACGGGTGTCCAATCCGGTTTGGTCGCAGCGACAGTAGTGATTTCCGTTTCGATTGGCTGTCCCATGATATCGTCGGTCACATCGGCTGGTTGAGTCGGCGCAGCAACTTCAGCTTCAGTGCCTTCAATTTTTTTCGCGGCTTCGATGGAATGAGCCGGCACATCGCCGACTTCCTCGCTTTCGGCAGGCGTCCAATCCGGTTTCGTGGCAGTGACAGCTGTGACTGCTTCGACAGGGACGACTTTTTCGTCAGGCAAAATGCCATCGCGCACAAGAAACTCAGCATGCTCATCATTGATTGGAGCCGCATCATCGATCAGAAGCAACAATTCCCCATCATCCAACGCATCCTCAAAGCGTTCGTACGTATCCTCATCAATGCCGTAACGTTCAAAAATAGTTTCTTCCTCTTCTTCGTCCAAATCAACCGTAAAGAATTTAACGATCTTGTCCCATAATGAATCTTCCTCGCGGTCTTCCCCGGTTATGATTACCTGCACCGCCGTCTCTTCCGTAATGTAATTACTTTTGCCGTTGCGGGTGATGACCAGCAGTTGCTCAGGCGCATACCCCTCATGCTTGATCAGATGCGTGATTTCATCGATCACCATTTCCTGATTAGCAAAGGTACCTTCGATTCTTTTATCCATTACGATTCCTCCCATTACTGATGATGTGTTCTTTAAACTCATTGTAAAATACTTCCACCTGAATCACAAATGATAGCTGTTGCAATAGCATACAAATCAAAAATCTGTGCGGCTGGCTATCGCGCCGTGTTCCTGAGATGAGGCAAATCGTCGTAAAGATTCTCTCTCAAGAGGTGCAGCGCTTCGTCCGTCACTGGATTGTCACGCAACGAAGGATGCTTCAAAGCCGTCTCTGCAAAGGAAAATTGAAAAATCCGGATGTAATCTTCCATCGAGATCAGCGAGATCCGATCGGTGTGCGCATGAAATGCATTCCCTAACAGATTATTCTCACGCTCCACTTTCCTTCCGTCGACATAATCGAAATTCTTCAAAACATTGCGTAAAAGATGCTCTTGGCGATGGATAGTCTGGCCAGCCTGTTTGACCTTATCGACAAAAAATTGCGGGCGCACCGGAAGCTGGAAAACATGCTGATTTTCACAATGGATTTCCACCCCCTTTTCCCCTTTCAGAGCCCGATAATGCTGCACCTTCGAAAGGTTGACCCACGAACTCTGCCTGCGGGTCGGTCCGCTCAACGGCAAAAAACTGTATCTCCCGAGAATATAAGGCACGCAATGGCCCTCTTTTCCGTTGACACGCGTCGAGATTCCCCGAATGAAATCATAACTGAACCCGATTAATTCAAAAAACGAACGCATCACATTATTGCTGCTTTCGCGTGTCTTGATGAGGCGGCCGTCCTTGAAGAAGATGAGTGTCTTGAAATCGGTCCGGTGCAGCTTAGGGTCCAGACTAAGCAGGTAGAGAAAACTGTTGTCCAGCACAAACCGGTCCAGATCCCAAGCCTTATCCAGATAGCTCTGGATACTTTCCGGATCGAGCAGGACAAGGAATGGTTCCGGCTCCTCATTCTTCTGGCTTTTATGCGCAAACGATGCCTCAAGCGACGTGCGGAAATGCGACATGATTGCATCCAACGTTGCTGGATCGAGTATTTTGCCCACATCTTTGGTTGCCGCTGAACCGCTTATGTGATGCGCTTCAGTCTGCTTGCTTCTCTTTTCAGTGGATTGGTGCGCCAATTGCCGATTCAGCACCTTACGATAATTTTTAGCTTCTTTATTTCCCATAAAATCCCCCCAACTAGGAATGTCTAACAAAAATATATACTACTTTTTATCAGAATGACATAAGAACGCTTACATTTTGTCGCATATTCGGAAAATTTGTATGCAAATGTTTGATTATCTTCGGTTTTGTCATATTTTTTGCCGCATTTGCCGTTTTGACCCTTACGCCTCCGGAAAGCTAATATGGGCATCAGCAAGCTTGCCGGGCCGTGATGAGCATGCACAGGGACATCCCCTGCATCACGCCATCCACTACATTACGGAGGCAAAACCATGAATATCAAAAAAAGAATCTGCACCGATGAAGCCGCCACACTTTTGAGCGAGCTGTACGCGGGTGTCATCCATCATTGTCTGAAAACAATCAATCGGCATCCGGACCACAACGACTACGACGATTTCTACCAATTAGGGCTGATCACCCTTTTTGACACTTACGAAACTTGCCTGAAGGACGCGCTTGCAACCGAGAACAGCTTTCTTTTCGTCAGCTATGCCAAACAAAAAATCCACTGGACCTTCCTGGACCAAATCCGCAAGGACCGGAAAAAAGAAAGCCGCGAAGCCTACCTATCCGAAGAGGCGCTGGAAGAAATCCCCAATGCAGCCTCATTTGAAGACCAACTGGAGCAAGAAGATCTGCTGCAACGCCTTTGCGCCTGTCTGACAGCCGAGGAGAATGCCTATCTGCGGGACGCACTGGAAGGACTGAACATCACCGAAATCGCCAAAAAACAAAAGATTTCGCGTAAAACGATCTACAAAAGAAGACGCCACATCCAAACCAAAGCCAGCCCTTTTCTGAAGGTCTGAAAGACAGGGTTACATATTGCCTGTCCCCCTTCGTCGTTATAGGTGTAAGTAGTCATGACACTTACCAGAAAAGAAAACGGAGGAATGCCAAATGGTGAAACAATACGAAGAAGGAAACATCGAGCTTTATTTCAATGATTTTGCAAACGAGAAGGAAATCAAACAGTCATTCGCGAACCTGAAACCAGGCGTCACTGCTGAACAGGTCCAATCCTTCCAATCAGCCGTATCCGGTCTCGTAGACCTGCCTGCAGCCTACGCAGTCGTTGTCGAAAAGAACCGCTACTCCATCGCCTAAGCCAACCGAAAGCAGCTCGATAATCACTACCCATCAGACATCTAGGAGGAAATGAACATGACGACAACAGTAACCTTGGAATTGAAATTTTTGACGGCCGACGGGAAAACCCGCAACTTGAGTGTCAAGAAGCCGAAAAGCGGCTTAACATCGGCTGAACTGCAACCGGCAATGGACGCCATCATCGGCTTGAACGCGTTCGAAGTGAAAGGCATCAACCCCTTCACGGCAGTCAACAGCGCCCGCTACGTGGAACGCACCATCACTGACCTGATCGCCGAAGCCGAATAAACAAACTTAGCTTAAGTTTTCATCAACAACGCCCAAGGGTGTCTCATTCGGAGGCACCTTTTTTGTCGCTTATCCCATCAAGAACAAACACGAGGAGGAACACCATGAACTACACAATCGAAAAGCGTATTTTTTCCATTTATCAGAATTCACTAACTGCGGCCAACCTGATCATTGCCCACGAGTCCGGCAACCCGGACAACGTCGGCCGCAACAGCCTCGAGAACGAAGTCAGCTACATGCAACGCAACTGGCAAAACGCCTTTGTTTCCCACTGGGTCGGCGGAGGCGGGAAAATAATCCAGATCGCCAACACCGGCAAAGTCCAATGGGGTGTCGGCCCGAAAGCGAACGGCTATGCCTATGCCCAAGTCGAGCTGGCACGGACGAACAATCGCTCCATCTTTGAACAGGATTGCAAAGCCTATGTTTGGCTGCTGCAAAAATTAGCGCTGGAAGCAGGCATCCCCTGCACGCTGAACAACGGGACGAGCGTGCAGGACAGAGGCATCAAAACCCATTCCTGGGTTTCCAAGAATGTCGGCGGAACCAACCATACCGATCCGGATGGCTATCTCGCGAGTTGGGGTGTATCCCAGGCCCGGTTCCGCCAGGACATCGAAGCCGGCCTCTCCGCGCTGCCTCCCTTTGCGAGCGCACCAGGCACATTCCTGCTGCACCGCGTCGTGAAAGGTGAAACGCTCTGGGCGCTATCGCGCAAATATGGAACGACCCCGGCTACGCTGAAGCAGCTGAATCAGCTATCGGGCGATTTGATCTTGATCGGCCAGCAACTGAAGGTGCGCCAATACTGAAAGATACCAGAAACATGCATAGGGGATCCGGATCACCTCTGTCGCTGCCGCCGGTGCCGTTGAATATGCATTAAAATCCCTTCTCCGGTGAACGCAGGCTTCGCCGGAGGTGAGCCTACATTTTTCACTGCCTCCTCCGATTAGGCCGGCTTCACCGAAGGTGAGGGCGATTATTACCGGTGTCCTCCGGCGAACAGGACCCTCGCCGGAACAGCGCGCCGATTCCGGCGCCAGAAAAAGAAGGCCAGCCCCGAATCATACCGGGGCTGGCCTTCTTTTGTGTTTCCCATCAATAATAAGCGCGTTCGTAGTTGAATTTACCGATATCCAGATCCAAAAACTCTCTGATGATGGCATATTGAGTCTCAAGCGGCTCCTCTTTGACCTCATCGCACAAGTTCTGGCAGCTTCTGAAAAATGCGGCCGCCTCATCCGTCGTTTCAAACAGATACTCTTCCGCCACTGCGTCGTCTTCAACAAAATGAATGACGACCCCTTTTTTGTCCTCCGTGAAATCCATCCCTAATACCGGTGTCATGAACATATGCAATCGATCCCTTCTCGTCTTGTTAAGTGGCCTTTGCTGCTTGATAAGACCTACACTGGTATTATCCGCAATAATTCGCGCCAGCTTTTTTTATTTTCAAATTTTTTAAATTATTTTCGCAAGTGTTTGTTCAGTTCCTCCACCAGCATGAATACGGTAGTGGATGGGTTGTCCCGGGCTGGCGAAGGCGAGCGCTGGCTGTAGAGTTTCTTGGCATTCTGGATGGCGGCCGGCTGCCTTGATAATAATACGTTGTACATATGCGGATGATTTTTTTTGTAGAAAAATCCCAGCCGTTTCGACAGCATGTCAGGGTAATGGAAACGCGAAATCGATTTTTTGATCAGTTCGAAATGCAGCAGATACCAGATTTCGAAAGCTTCGTTACTGTAGGCAGCACGGAAACCTTGCCGGTAATGCGTTTCGCAGAAAAAAACAGCTTCATTAAAGATGTCCCGGTCGAAGGAATCCTTGTCGAAAACGAGCCAAATTTCATCATACTCGTCACGCCGGGTATCGATAACTTCGCGCGCATGGTTGACCAAGGACATCGTGTTCATCGCCGTCCCGACGATTTCGACCTGCGCAGAGATGACGTGAAAACTGCGGAAGTAGTTCGGCTCTGTCTTGGTGCCTTCGCAAAGGATCAGGAAAGTTTTTTCCGGCCGTTTCGTTCCGACCGGCCGTTCAAATTTTTTCTTATGGCCCCTTCTTCTATTTTCCATTGTCGACCCACCAATCCACCGGCAACGGGAACGGGATCGCCCCGTATTTGCCGTTCAGGTAGTTGCGGTAAAATTCAAAACTGTTCTTCCTTTCTTCGTCATCAAAACGATATTCCACCAAGGAAGTCAGGTGGCTGGCGCTGTAGCTGTCCTTTTCCACGAACCAGACTTGATCCCTGCGGAAAAGGCTGCTGGACAGGTTCGTGATATCGTGCGTCGAATAGATCATCTGGGCGCCTTTATCGTTGACTTCACCGGAAAAAAGTTCCAGCACATAGCGCGTCATCAAGGTGTGGAATTGCGTGTCCATCTCATCGACCATCAACAGGCCACCCTTTTCGAGCGCCTCGATGATCGGGCCGGCCAATGCCAACAGTTTGACTGTCCCGGCTGATTCGGTATCCTGGAATCGAAAATTTTCACAATGCGGCTCTGCTTCCCCTGCTTCATTGCGCCGGGTCTTAACGACGAAAAATGCCAGTTCTGATCGGCCATTGCGCGGATTGCTGAGTTCATGCAGAACGATATCCTGAATGGATGGATCGGCCACGCGGATCAAGGCCAAGAGATTATGTTTGTATTTGGACAGGTGCATCTTCGCCATCGAAATGGACAATCCGATCTTCGACGCATCGAGGATGATGCGCATCTCCGTGAACCACTCAAGAAACAGTTTCAAATCCGGATGTTCGGCTGATTCAGGTGCTGAAAGCAAGGATGACAAGGCCAACCGCGTATCATCCAGAATGATGTGGTTGAACAGTTCGGCCCATTCCCCGCCGACGATTTTGCCTGTCGCATTCCGGAAAAACAGATCCTTCTGCGCTTCGCCTTCCAGATAAAGGAATTCCTCGGTCACCCGTTTGCGATTGACGAAAAAACCGTAGCGATAAAGCCTACCGGCCAAAAGGAAGCTGGCTTCCAACATTGTGTCCTTTTTCTCGGTGCGCGCATCCAGATGGAATGGTTCAATGTGGTTCAGCCATTCCGTGGACGTGTAATTCTGCAACAGTACGCCTTCCTGGATCATCTTCATTGCCTTCAGCAAGTTGCTTTTTCCGCTGGCGTTCGCCCCATAGATCGTCGCCAATTTCGTCACAGCGATATTGTCCTTGCCATAGACGGACTCCGGGTGTTCAGCGATTGGACTGGCAACCATCGAAAAAGTAGCCTCATCCCTAAAGGAAAAAAAGTTCTCCATCACAATTTCCACGAGCATTTCGACACCTCCTATACAAAAAAGTATAGCACCATGGCGGCGTTTCTTCTAAGAATAACCGTCAAGAATGCAAAAGTGGGGAACGTTATTGCAAACGGATACATGAGTGCGGATTTGTATGTATTTGTTGGATGTTTGCATAAGGAAAATCCCCCATGAAATAAAAAAAGGCGCGCTCCCCATTCAAGAGCCGCCTTCCCCTATATCGATGAAATTATATAACCCTAACCAATAACCGACTGTCTTAAAAATCTCATACTGAGCCAATCTCCTACCGAGTTGGGTTTCGATCCAAGGGAAGCCGTATGGGCCACCTGCGGAAACGTAGATGAACGTCAAGTCCTTCCCTTTTGCCGCTTTCTCGAAGCTGTACTTGACCCGGTTCATGTGATAATCGCTCGAAACAACGATTGCGGAGTCATAGCCGTTTTCCTCCATCAGCGCGATGCTGAAGACGGCATTGGTCCAAGTGCTGGTCGCCTGGTAATCCGCCAGTATGTCATCATCCATCATGCCCAGTTCGCCGTATGGCTGCAGATGCAGCAGTTCGGCATCCACAAGCAGCGGCGAGACGATGATCTTGCCGGACTCGGAATAACCTTCTTCCAACAGCTCGGAGGCCTTGACTCCCCGTTCCGGCGCGCCTTCCGGTACGATGATGATGTCGGAAACGACCGGTTCTTCATTTATTTCCAGATTAGCGAGGATGTAGAAGCTGATCGCCAAGGAGACAGAGGTCACGATCAAAAAAACATTCAGCAGCAGCATCGTTATTCGGGTCGATTCGTCCGTCTTCAGGAGGCTGCGCTCTTTGTCGAATGGATAATTTGTCATCTTCCGCTTTCCACATCCTTTACCACGTTATTATCACTCTATTTTATCTGAAATGTGAAAATAAGCCATCGCTTTTTGTATTTTTCTTCTGCACAGATCATCATCCGACACTTGCAAGCGCTATCGTGCTATGATTGAACCAACAAGGCATAAGGAGGAAATCACCATGAGATTGACGAACAAAGTCGCTGTTGTGACCGGAGGCGCTTCGGGTATGGGCGAAGCAATCTGCCGTCGGTTCGTAAAAGAAGGCGCAAAAGTGGTTATTGCTGATTACAACTACGAGGGTGCACTGAAAGTCGCAAACGAAATCAACGCCGAAACCCTGGACGCTGCCGCTGCTATAAAAACCGACATCTCCATCGAGGCCGATGCCGACGCCATGATCGATACCGCCATCGCTCTATTCGGAAAAGTGGACATCCTCGTCAACAACGCCGGCATCATGGACGGCTTCGAACCGGTCGGGGAAGTCTCGAACGAGCGCTGGGAAAGGGTCTTCGCCGTCAACGTCACCGGTCCGATGTATGCCAGCCGCAAAGCCATCCAATATTTCCTGGAACAGGGCAGCGGTAATATCATCAACATCGCTTCGATTGGCGGTCTACACGGCGGACGGGCCGGTGTCGCTTATGTCGCTTCCAAACATGCTGTCATCGGATTGACGAAAAATACAGCCTTCATGTACGCGAAAAAAGGCATCCGCTGCAACGCGATTGCCCCCGGAGCTGTCGCTACCAATATCGCCCAATCGATGGGCGATGTCAGCAAATTTGGCCAAGAAACGACCGGCGTCGGCATGGTGATCAACCCGGCTTTCGGGACGCCCGATCAGATTGCTTCTGTCGCACTCTTTCTGGCATCCGACGACTCCAGTTTCGTCAATGGCGCCGTCGTGACCGCGGACGCGGGCTGGACCAGCTACTGAAGTCTGATTACTCTAACAGAAAAAACGAATGCGGCTTTTCCGAAAGGATGCAGCCGCATTCGTTTTTTCTAATATACTTGATGTCCGCTGGATAAACGAAGCGGCTCCTCCGGCGAGGAGTCCTTCACCGGAGGAGCCGACGCGACTCATATGTCTGCTCCGGCGAAAAGCGGCTCACCGGAGTAGGCTTTCTGATTCTATCCCCATCTCTGGCCAAACATGCTGTCACCGGAGAACCGGTCCAAAACCAAGTTTTTCTTTATCCTACGTTTTTATCCTCCAGCCAGATCTTCCTTGAAATGAAATTCCAGGCCATCACGAACACCGTGGCGGCGATCTTGGCCACCAGATAGTGTACTTCCACCTGATCCACGAACAGCCACATCAGCGCTTGGTTCAATCCCAGTCCGATGACGCTGAGTGTGACAAACAGCAGCAACTCTTGGCGCTTCTCCGCCGCTCCGAAGCGGCTCGTAAACACGTAGCGCATGCTCGCCGCATAATTGAACAGCGTCGCTGCCACGAATGCCAGCGCGGCGGCCGTCAGATAATGCAAGCCGATGAAATCAGCCAAAATATAAAGGACGAGAAAATCCAGCAGCGTCGCCACTACGCCGACGAGTCCGAATTTCACCACTTGGCCCAACAGTTTAGTCATCGTCCTGGCCCTCCTTGCGGCTAGTCGGCAAGGCAACATCCGTTTCCTTCAGAATGTAGAGCGGACGTCTTTTCGTTTCCATGAAGGTTTTCCCCAGATATTTTCCGAGGATCCCCAGACAGAGCAACTGCAAGCCGCCCATCCCCAAAATGATGACGATGAGCGAAGTCCAACCGGAAGTTGCGTTACCGAACACCAGTGTCCGCACGGTCAGGATCAGCGCTGCCAAAATCGCCACGGCGAACGACAGGAATCCGGTGAAGGCAGCAATCGCCAACGGAGCCTCGGAAAAAGCCACGATTCCGTCCAGCGAATATTTGAACAGGCTCCAGAACGACCAAGTCGTCTTTCCGGCGACGCGTTCCTGATTTTCGTAGGAGAGGTACTTCGTCTCGAAGCCGACCCAACTGAAGATTCCTTTCGAAAACCGGTTGTATTCGGTCATCTCCAGAACGGCATCGACCATCTGGCTCGTCATCAACCGGAAATCCCGGGCACCGTCGACTATTTCAGTATCGGAAATATGGTTGATCAAATGGTAGAACTGCCTCGCGAAAAAGGAGCGGATCGGTGGCTCGCCTTTGCGGTCAAGCCGTTTCGTGCCGATGCAATCGTATTCGCCGGTGCGGATCAGGGCAACCATCTCCACCAGCATAGCCGGCGGGTCCTGGAGATCCGCATCCATCACGGCGACGTAATCCCCGGTCGCTTGGCGCAGGCCCGCCACCATCGCCGCTTCCTTGCCGAAGTTCCGCGAAAAGGAAAGGTAATGCACGCGTTCATCCAGCGCGGCCAATCGCTTCAATTCCGTCAACGTAGCATCCTTCGATCCGTCGTTCACGAAAATCAGTTCGAATGCGGCATCCGGCAGCTGCTCGCTGACCGCTGTGATTTCTTTATGAAAAATCGGCACCATCTCTTCCTCGTTATGGCAAGGAACGATGATGGAAATGATATCTTTTGACATGTGTCCACCCCTGCATGTTCTTTCAGAATTCTGAGCTTTCCTTTATCGTATCATACTTGACGCAGGTTGGCCGTCTATTTCTTGAAATGTTTCAGCAAACCGAGGCACCTTGTTTCGACGTGCTGCTGCCACAAGTACGCCACCGGCAAGGCAAACAGCGGCGAAAGCAACAGCGCTATTTCCGGCGGGATGACCTGGCCGAGGAACGTCACGAAGAGGATGATCGATGTCGTATGCGTTAAATACAAGCTGAAGGAAATTTTTCCCAAAAACAGCAGCGGTTTCGATTTGAAGAAGGCAGTCAAACGCGGCGATTCCATGCATAATAACAGGAACAAAATGATGCCCAAACCCGTCAGCAACAGCGCGTGCCGCACCCGGAACGACAAACCAAGCGCCGCCAGGATCCACTGACTCGGAATCAAGAACGGAATTGCCCAGGCCGAAAGGATCCGGAAACTGCGGTGCTCCTGCACAAATTTCCGAATGGCCGGAAGATGCTTCGCCAGCACCGCCCCCATCACGAAAAAGATCGCATAATAATTTGTTCGGTTGAGCGATTCCGACAGCTGCGCCAGCCAAGCCATATCGCTGCGCATGCCCCAGTTCGTCAACGCCTCTATCCCCAACTGCGTGACGGCATAATATCCGAGGACTTCCCTTGTCCGGTTGCGGTGAAGAGCCACCGCAACAAAAGGCAGGATGAAGGACAAGCGCCATTCCTGGACCATGCTCCAGAAAGCGCCGCTGAGGATATTCAGATTGTAGTCATACCCGAGAAAATACAACAGCATCTCCAGCGCATTCGGCACCCTTTTCCATTTCACATTGAACGAACCGCTCAAGTCGATCGTGTCATGTTTCCAGGCTCCGAACAGCGCGATCAGGATGACCGTCACTGCGATGACAAGCACATAAGGCAGCATCAGGCGGATCCAGCGTTTGATGATGAACGGTTTGAAATCCAGCTTCCGCCCGTTCAGATAAGGGCGCGCCAGAACGAAACCGCCGATGATGTAGAAAACCAGCACCGCTTCATTGCCGCCCCAGATCATTTTCAATGGTGTCTGCGTCGCCACCCTCCAAAAGGGATTGGCAAAGATTTTGTATTCATTGGCGCTGTAGCCGTAAACTGTCCAGACCGCCATGTGGAAAATCATGACAATGACGGAGGCCAATCCCCGCATGCCGTCAAATATTTCAATCCGTTTGCTTTGGCCGGATTTTTGCATAAACATTCACTCCCGTTGTTTCGAAACTATCGAAATATTCTTTACTATGGTAGTGCAAATGTGGCGAAATTTCAAATTGTTTATTTTTTTGAGCATTACGACTATTTATTTCGAAGCCGAGATGTTATACTGTACTTACATGCGGTAAGTGAAACAAAAACCGCATAAAATATACAATCAGTGGAGGAATACACATGAACGTTTTGGTAGTAAAAGGAAACAACAGACCAGCAGAAGAAGCTATTTCTTCAAAAATGTACGAAACTTTTTTGGCAGCAGCCAAAGAAAATGAAACTTTGAATGTAACAACTTACAACGTCTTTTCAGAAGACATGCCTTACTTGGGCCAAGATCTTTTCGGCGCATACGGCAAAATGGCAGTCGGCGAAGAATTGACTGACATCGAAACACGCCTTTTGGCAGCAAAACAAAAAGCAATGGATGCAGTGACTGCTGCTGACGTGATCGTATTCGCCTTCCCATTATGGAACTTGACGATCCCAGCTAAATTGCAAACATTCATCGACTACATCTTTGCAGCCGGCTTTGCTTTCAAATATGATGAAACAGGCACAATGGTTGCTTTGATGCCTGAGAAGAAAGTCATCCTTCTGAACGCACGCGGCGGCAACTACTCCGCTCCTGAAATGGCTCCAATGGACATGGGCGTCAACTACATGCGTAACGTATTTGCTGGCGTATTCGGAATGGAAATCATCGGCGAAGTCATCATCGAAGGACACGCAGCAGCTCCTGATCAAGCAGCTACAATCATCGAAGAAGGCTTGGCGAAAGTCGAAGCTTTAGCTAAATCTTTATAAAAACGAAAAGCTGAACGGGTTCGTTCAGCCCTGAAAGAAATTTAGGAAATCGTGCCGACTGAGCATCGCAGAGCGCAATAGGTACGATTTATCTAATTTCCGAAGGGCTTAACCGTGCAGCTAGACACCTATTAATACAGAGAAAAGCGGACGCGCCCAGTAGTCGGACTGGTGCGCGTCTTTTTTTGTACTTTTTCAATCACAATCCTGACTTCATTTTAGCAAAATCATTTCATTTATTGTTGACAGTCCTCGCACAACTATGCAATAATACAAAACGTAATCATTTCGATTTATAATCATTTAATTTTCAGGAGGACAAAATGCATCAAAACCATAGAACGTTCCGCTGGATGATCGGTAGCCTGCTCGTGTTGAGCTTGGCCGCTTGCCAGTCCAATCCGGAAACCGAAGAAGCTCTAGAATCCAATACCACTGCCACCGAAATCACAATCGAATCCGTCAACCTGCAGAACCAAGCGACAGTTGATGCCGCCAACGGCATCTTTGAGGACAACCAAGTCGCCGACCGGCCTTTGAGCGATTGGGAAGGCGAATGGCAATCCGTCTACCCTTATCTGCTTGACGGCACACTGGATAGCGTATTCGCGGAAAAAGCCAGAGACACCGGCGAAAAGACAGCCGAGGAATACAAGGACTACTACACAGTCGGTTACGAGTCGACCTTCACCGGCCTTACGATCGCAGGTGATACCATCACATTCTACGAAGACGATACCGCACGCACCGGCACTTACGCGTATAGCGGCTATCAGATTCTGACCTACGAATCCGGCAAAAAAGGCGTCCGCTACCTGTTCGAACGGACAGATGATACCCAAAATACACCCAAGTATGTCCAGTTCAGCGACCACATCATCGAACCCACCGCTTCCGCGCACTTCCACATTTATCTGGGAGATGATAGCCACGCAACACTTCTGGAAGAGAGGGACAACTGGCCGACTTTCTACCCGGCCGGAATGGATGGAGACGAAATCGTCGAGGAGATGCTGCAACACTGATCTTATAGCGGGTCACCTGGAGCTGTGCTCCGGTGAACGACAGCTTCGCCGGAGTTGACTACTTATGTTTATTGTCTCCTCCGGTGAGGGGTTCTTCGCCGTAGGTGGCGGCTATTTTCTGTTTTCTGCTCCGGTTAGCGGTTCCTTCACCGGAGCTGGGTGCGCATCACTGCATTTCTTCACTTCCGCATTCCTATAAAAAAATCCGGTGAGCATCTGCTCACCGGATTTTTTTTACTCGTTTACTTTACCCATCAGAAGCAACGCTTATCCACCCAGCCAAGCGTCTGGCCGTTGACAGCCACCAAGGCATAGCAGCCGTCTGCGGTTTCCTGTATGACCTGTACCGGCGTGTTCAGATGGTAATTCGTCAACGACAGCAACGTGAAGCCCGCAGTACCCCATGGCAGGCTATCGATCGAATAGCCGCTGGATCGGATCGTTGCACTGTAAGTGGCAGCCTTCGTGCTGAGCGCCGTCAAAGCACGATGATCGACCCAACCGAGCGTCTGGCCGCTTTTTTGGACCAGTTTGTAAGCGCCATCCGTCGTTTCCGCAATGACTTTCACCAAATTACCCAGATAGCTGTTCGTATTGCCGACCTGTTTGTATCCTGCCGTCCCCCACGGCAAACTGTCGATCGAATAGCCCAGGCCGGATACGCCCACATAATAGTCGACCTGTTTCGCATTGCTGAAAGACCGCTTGTCAATCCAGCCGAGGAACCTCCCATCCACACCGATTTCAGCATAAGCACCGTCCGCCGATTCGCGGTAGATCGTTGCCATTTTGCCGAAATAGGCTGAGGCGTCCGCGACTTTCGCGAATCCCGACACTCCCCACGGCAGGCTGTCGATCGAATAGATGCCGTTCATGATCGGCATGCTGTAGCTGGCTGTTCTTGTCGCGAAAGTCTGCAATCCCTTGCTGTCGATCCAGCCCAGCCCCTTCCCGTTGAAGGAAATAAAGGCATAGTTGCCGTCTGCGGTTATCCGCGATACGTTCACTTCCTTGCCTAGGTAACTGGAGGAGGAAGCAACATAGGCATATCCGGCTTCGCCCCATGGCAGGCTGTCAATCGAAAAATTACTTTTCGAAACGACTGCATTGTAATTGGCCGCAGCCGAATTGAAATATTCGAATGCTTTGTAGTCCACCCAACCGATTGCTGCGCCGGTATTGTAGGAAATGCAGAAATAGGCCCCATTTGCGGACTTCCCGATCACTTTGACGGATTTCCCGATCAAGTCATTGCTCCAGGCAAGCGTGCGGTAACCGGTCGTTCCCCAAGGCAGGCTGTCGATCGAATAGCCACTTTTCCGGATAGTCGCGTCATAGCTCTGGAATGCTGCGTTAAAAGCTTTCTTGCTGACCCAGCCGATATACGCACCATTTATTTTGATTTCCGCAAAGGCGCCATCAGCCGTTTCCCGCACGACGGTCGCCACATTCCCGGTATAGGAAGCAGCATCTGCGACTTTTTTGTAACCAGGATACCCATATGGCAAGCTATCAATCGAATATGAGCCGTCCATGATCGGCAGGCTGTAGCTGACCGAAACTGTGGCAAAAGTCTTTAGTGCGTCGCTGTCCACCCAGCCCACTTCCTTGGCGCCGATCGAAATATAGGCGTAATTCCCGTCAGCTGTCTTCTTCGATACATGGACTTCTTTTCCGTAATAGTCGGTGGAGGATGCGATGTATTTGTAGCCGGTCGTTCCCCAAGGCAGGCTATCGATCGAATAGCCGTAGCCGGAAACAAGCGCGTTATAGTCGGCGGAAACAGTCTTGAGAGCAGCGGCAGCAGCCTGATCGAACTTCGTCAATCCGTATGCACTGATGATGGCATTCAATTTCGTGTTGTAGGAAGAATCCGTCGCATAGCGCCCCGTCAAATAGAGGGTGGCATCCTTGTAGCTGGTCGTGTTTTCGATCCAAGTGCCCTTGTAGAAATTCGCATCCCAACTGACCCCATTGCGCAATTTCAGCGCGTAATCGACCATCGATTCGTAATAGGAAGGATAGAGTCTGAAGAAAGCATCAATCCAGATGACCGATCCGTCGCTCTCCTCCTCCCATGTGCGCATCACAATGGAATTACCTTGATAAGAGCCTTTGATCCCAAAGAGATTATTCCCTACCGTGCCCAGTTTGCTGGTACCGTATGCCGTTTCCAGCGAAGCCTGTGCAACCATGACGGATGAATACAAATTGTACTCCTTGCCGATTTCGGTTGCATAGCCGCCCAAATATTCGACGAACTCCGCTGAACTAGCGAAAGTCCGGGTCTCCTTGTCGATGTTTGAATAAACATTCGTTCCGTTGACGCTCAACAATTGCCCGACATAGATCAGGTTGGCATCGGTGAGGTAATTCCAGCGGATCAGGCTGTCTGTATTCGTAGCATAATGGGCTGCGATTGACTTCAATGTATCCCCGGATTGAACATAATAGTACCAAGTGCCTTTCGCTTCTTGGACGACGGTCTGCACAGTCGTCATAGTTGTGCTGGAGACGCTCATCAGTGACATTGTCGCTGATGCTGACACTTCCTCAGTCGGAGTAGCCTCCTCGCTTTGTGCAACAGCCTCTGCAGATGAAGCAGCCACTGCTGCTGGGGCTGTTTCCGATATTTTTGCGGTGGGTTCCGCTAACGATGCCTCTTCATTAATTACTCCGACACCGATCGCCGAAGCGGTTAACTCCGCCGATGTCTTCTCAGCTGATTCTGTGTGAGCCGGCAAAACGGCCCACTCGGATTCTTCTAAAATCTTCGTCTTGCTCGGATTGCTGTATACGACCGCTTTAATAACTCCCGCTGCTGCGGTGCCGGTTACCGGCAGACGGAATGCCCCAGTCTCATCGACGGAAGTCTCCATCACGGACCCGTCCTCATTCAGGAAAACGATGTAACTGTTAGGAGTGGCAGTACCGCTGATTTCTTTGGCATCTGTGTAAACAGGATCCAGAACCAGTTTTTTGAAGTTAGCCACACTCTCTTGCGAAACAGGCATGGCAGTTCCAATGGATGCCATTTCTTCTGTTTCTGCGGGCGAGACCGCCTCAGGGGTAACCGCTTGCAATTCATTTTCTTGTGTCGCCTCTTCATAGGAGATTGCTTCCCCTGTCTCACTAGCAGGTTGCTGCGCTGAAATGGCCAAGCTTGCAGAATCCACCGGCACTGATTCTATAATGACATTCTGCTCATCGGCGTAGGCATATTTATTACCGAAAAAAAGACTGGATGCTGCCATACTCGATAAAGCGAGACAAGTGCGTAAGTATTTATTTTGAACAATCATAGTACCCCTCCATCTCCATCGTCAGATATCTTAAGATTCCTTTAAATATTACCTCCTCATTATACCATCATTGAAATGGAACCTACCAATATTTTTTGATTATTCCCATCGTCGGAATACTTCTTGACAGAAAGATTGATTGAATGACTCAGCTATCAAAATGAATTGAAAAATCAGCATAGTTCAGCGCAAATAAAAAAACCAGCGACGTAATGAAACCATCGTTGGTTTTTTATCTATCAGAATTGTGCCATGATGAAGTCGACAGCCATTTTCGGATCGCGCGTCAGTTTGATGTATTCAGCGCCTTTTGTCGCCAACAGCTTGATGCCTAAGCGGTCGCTGTCCTCTTTGATGTCTTCGTAGTAGGAATTCACTTGCGGAGCCAGCACGATGACGTCGTAGTTCTGCATGATATCGTAATGCGAGCCATAAGCTCCGGCAGCGGATTTGATCGGGAAGCCGTATGATTCCGCCCCTTCTTTCAACGCGTTCGCCAACATCGCGCTTGTCCCTGCACCTGCACAAAGCACGAGCACATTGATGTCCTTCTGATCCGCAGCTGTAGCCGCGACAGTCTGGACTGCAACCTCTTTTCCGGCAGGAGCCAGTGTTTCCACAACCGGCCGAGCAGCCGTTTCTTCTTCCAACCCAGCAGCAGCCAACGCTTCTGCTTCCACCAATGAAGCATCATAGGCTTTGATGAACGGAAGATAGATGAGCGAATCGACAACAATCAGCAAGAAAGTCAACGCGATTGCCAACAAGCCCATGCCGGTACCAAGAATGATCCCGATCGGAGCCGGCGTCGCCCAAGGCAGCACGTACATGAAGCTGTTCATGCCCAGGACATCGACGAAGAATTTGAATGCCCAGACATTGACGATCGGAGCCAACAGGAACGGAACCAAGAAATAAGGATTCAGGATCATCGGAGCCGCGAAAAGCACGGGTTCATTGACACCGAAGGATACGGGAACAAACGACGCTTTACCGACCGCCTTCAGTTGTTTGGATTTGGCGAAGAGCATGAACAGATACGGCACTACCAATGTCGCTCCGGTTCCGCCCATCGTGCCTAAAAAGTGTCCCAAGCCGGTAGTCAGCACGTTGGAGGCTTGTTCGCCCGCCATATACAACTGCAGATTGGTTTCCACATTGACGTAGATGATGGCGGCGATCGCCGGTTCCACAATGGAAGGGCCATGCACACCGACAAACCAGAAGAAAGCCATAGCGCCATAGATCAAAGCCAGTCCAAGATACCCATCCGCCGCACTGAACAAAGGTTGTAATAAATTGATGATGGCTTCAGCAAACGAAACGGCGAACAGTTGGCGGATGATCAGATCCAAGATTGCCGCCGCAAAAACAGAGAACGCAAACGGGAACACATCCTTGAAAGTCTGGGAAATCGTCCCCGGAACTTCCTTCGGCATTTTGATGGTGATGTTATGCAGCACGCAGAATTTGTAGATGTTCACCGTCAAAAACGCCACGATGAAGGAGACTAGGATCCCTTTTGTTCCCATGTAATCCATCGATACGCCGCCTTCGATCTGCGTAGTCGTCAGCAACAGGAATCCGACAATGGCCGCAAGCATCGTCGAGGTAGCGTTGATGCGGCGGGTGTCCGGCATTTTGCGGTTGACGGACTCAGTCAAGCAGCGTGCGGTCGTGGCCGCTACCAGCAACCCGACAATACCCATCGAATAGCCGTAGACTTTCCACAGCCAAGCCGAAACGGGTTCAGGCCAAGCATAGCCGAATATCTCCGGCACAGCTGCGAACAGGATAAAGATACTCGAGAACAGGATCACCGGCATAGCGGTCAGGAAGCCATCACGGATTGCTCCGATGTACATGTTGCGGGCAATTTTATCGAACAGCGGTTTCCCCTTTTCGATCTGTTTGATCAGCGTATTCATTTTTTCTCCTCCTTATTGACGTTCTTTGTACAATGCGATGAAATCTTGAATCAGATCCCGCAAAAGCAAGGTCGTCATCAGATGATCCTGCCCGTGGATGAAGATGAACCCGATATCCAATTCTTCCCCGGATGCCTCCTGCGCCAAAATTTTTGTCTGCGCATTGTGGGCCAACTTCAGGTTTTCGTCGGCATCCTGCAATTCTTTTTCGATGTTTTCGAAATTGCCTTGGCGCACTTCCCTCAACAACTTCAGCAAAGTGCTGCGGGCATCACCGGAGTAGGCCACGATTTCAAATCCCAACATCTGCAATTCTTCTCTGTTCATTATGCATTCTCCTTTTCTGATGGTTCATCTGATTTTAAATGATCGTTTTTGTTTCGCTCACCAATTTGTACCAATAAGCTGATTCTTTCGGATAACGTTTTTGCGTTTCAAAATCGACATAGAACAAGCCATAGCGTTTGTTGTAGCCGTTTGACCAAGAGAAGACATCCATCAACGACCAGAGGAAGTAGCCTTTGACGTTCACACCGGCTGAAATGGCTTTGCTCAGTTCATTCAGGTAGACGCGCAGGTAATCGATGCGGGGCTTGTCCATGATGATGCCGTCTTCGAATTCATCCTTGTAGCCCATCCCGTTTTCGGTGATGTAGATCTTGTTGTAGTGCGGGTATTCCTTCTTGATGCGGAGCAACAGGTCGTACATCCCTTCCGGATAGATGATCCAATCCCAGTCCGTACGCGCAACGCCTTCTTTATAGACACGCTCGCCGATACCTTTGATTTTGTAGACCGAAGTCCCTTTGTCGCCTGTACCATTGTGGTGGACTTGGCTTTCGCCGTCATATGCTTTCACAAAGTGGCATTGATAATGGTTGATGCCCAAGTAGTCATTGCGGTGCGAGGCTTTTTCCATCTCGGCAAAATCTTCATCCAGAAACGTGTAGCTTGCATCATTGGCTGCGCAGATTTCTTCCAGAGCCTGCATCGTTTCCTCTGAATAATGGCCCAGATAGGTTGCATCCAACAAGAAGCGGACCGACAAGGCATCATCCAGGAAGGCTGCATGCTTATCTGGTTCCGAATCACTGGCCGGATACTTCGGCTCCAAGGAATGGACAACACCGATTTCTCCTGGGTAATTGTTGTCTTTGAAAATATTGATGACGCGTGCATGTGCAACCATCATATTGTGCAGGCATTGAATCGTGCTGCCTAGATCGAAGCGGATGCCTGGAGGGAAAACACCCAACAAGTATTGATTGCTCGCAACCGGGTAGATTTCATTGAAGGTGCTCCAGTAGCGCACTTCCGGGTACTCATCGAAACAGAATTGGGCGTAAGCGACAAAAGAATCTATCGTGTCGCGGTTCAGGAAATCTCCTTGGTCGAAGAGCCGTTTCGGCGTATCGAAATGATGCAAGGTCACGAATGGCAGCACGCCCTGTTTTTCGCATTCCGCAAAGACTTTATGGTAGAAGTCCACACCCTCTTGATTCACTTCACCCGTTCCGTCCGGAAAAATTCGGCTCCAAGCGATGGAAAGACGCAAACCGTTCACGCCGAATTTTTTGCAGAGCGAAATATCCTGCGGGTACTGATGATAGAAATCACTGGCAGGATCCGCCAAGAATCTTCCTTGTTTCTCCAGATAATCATCCCAAGCGACTGGTCCTTTGCCGCCTTCTTTCGTGGCACCTTCCGCTTGATATGCAGCAGTGGCCCCGCCAAAAATAAAATCTTCAGGTAATCGTAACATCTGACTCTCCCCTATTCTTGTTCGTTTTTGTTTGTTAATGTTTCTTTATGTCCTTATAGTAACCGCATCCACACGACATGTCAACAAATAATTTTGTTTTTATATCATAAAAAAACAATAACTTGTTCGAAAATCCACTTTTTTGTCATATTTTTGTTTGTTTTTGTTTATTTCCATTGACCGCATTATGAAACTGTGCTAAATTATGAATAACTTAGAGAGGTGAATGGGAATGTTGAAAAAAGAACGACTATTAAAACTCACTGAAATCGTCAATCAAGAAGGCATCATCACCGTAACCGACATCGTCAAACAATTGAATGTTTCCGATATGACTGTGCGCAGGGATCTTGATGAACTCGATAAGGCAGGGAAGATCCTGCGCATCCACGGCGGCGCCCAGAGCATCAGCTACGCGTTGGACCAAGAGCTCTCGCACACGGAAAAACAGGAAGTCCAAAAAGAAGAAAAACGAGCGATCGCGAAGTTGGCGGCAAGTTATGTCGAAGATGGCGACACGATTTTCCTCGGTCCTGGTACGACGATCGAAATGCTGGCAAGCTATCTCGGCGGCAAAAAGATCCGCATCATCACGAACAGTTATCCGGTTTTCGAGAACCTGCGCCAATACGACTCCGCGGACATCATTATGATCGGCGGGGATTACCGGAAAAATACGGGTGCCTTCTTCGGCCCGATAGCGAACGACAACCTGAAAAAATTGAAGTTCACGAAGTGCTTCATCAGCGCCAACGGAATCCACAATGAAGCCATCTCTACCTATAGCATGGCGGAAGGCGAAACCCAGAACATCGCCTTGAACAACTCCCGCACTAAATACTTGCTGGCGGACAACAAGAAATTCAACCGGGACGACTTTTATAATTTCTACAACCTTCACGACATCGATTATCTGGTCACAGATGATCATGTCAGCGCAGATCTGATTACCCACTATTCACAGTACGTCGCATTAACGCAAGCCAAAACAGACCTAGGAGATGACTTATGAAACTGAACGGCATCATTTTTGACTTCAATGGCACCATGTTCCAGGATTCGCATCTGCATGAACAGGCCTGGATCGACATGATCCAAAAATACAGTCCAGGCAACGGCCTGACCGATGAAGAGATCCTGACTGAATTGCACGGCCGCACCAACGATAAAATCCTCAGACAGTTCGTTTCCCCTACCCTTACGGACGAGGAAGTACAGAAACTTTCTTTGGAGAAGGAAGAACATTACCGCAATCTCTGCCTGAACAAGCCGGAGCAACTCGTTCTGACGGATGGCTTGATCGAAGTGTTGGATGATCTGAAGGAACGCGAGCTGCCATTGACGATCGCCACTGCGACGATCAAAGAAAATGTCACTTTCTATTTCGAAACCTTCGCGCTCGATCGCTGGTTCAATCCGGAAAAGGTCGTCTTCGATGACGGTTCCTTCCCCGGCAAACCAGAGCCGGACATCTTCCTGCATGCCGCAAAAAAACTCGGGGTCGCTCCCGAAGAATGTCTCGTCATCGAAGATGCGTATTCCGGTCTGCGCGCGGCCAACAGCGCGAACATCGGCATGATCATCGCGATCGACCCGTTCTTCAAGAACCGGGAAACCTTCCAGAAGGAAAACCTCTGCAAGGACGGCGTGATCACGGACTTCAAGGGCTTCACGGACCTTATCTTCGCGGAGCAAGCCTGATCAGCAAAAAAAACGCACAATCGACTCAGCAGTTTTCTGCTTTGTCGATTGTGCGTTTCCTCTTTGAAATTTATAGTGTTGGTGCAAAACAGCAACATTGCTTGCATGATATTCCCGGTGAGCGCGCCCTCATCGGGAGCTTGACCCTCGCAGCACTACATTTTCCCGGTGACCTTGCCTTCACCGGGAATTCAGCCTTCCCAGCCATTCATTTTCCCGATGAACCTGCCTTCATCGGGAAATCAGTCCTCACCACACCTTTCGAACAACTCGTCCAACCAATCCAACCACAAAAAGAATCCGGAAGGAATCATCGCTAATGATGATTTCTGCCGGCTTCCGCTTTTTGTGCAATGATATTGGCTTTACTTAATGAGCCGTTTAATTGAAATAAGCCACAATCCCGACAGTGATGGATTTCGCCAGCGTAGTCTGGTAGCTGGCTGTCGTCAGCTTGGCCAGTTCGGTCGGTGAGCTCATGTAGCCCAGCTCAAGCAAGACTGCCGGGATGGCCGTTTCGCGCAGGACCGCAAACGTATTTTTCCGCACGCCGCGATCCGCCGCCCCCGTGTTGTCGACTAGCGCATCCTGAATGGCCACCGCCAGTTCCGCGCTCTCCATAATCCGCGTGGGATCGTTATGCATTTCTTCGTTGATTACCGGTGGATAATACGGATTAGCTTCGTAGTAATAGGTTTCGATTCCGGTGACGGTCGCATTTGAAGGCATCGCGTTGTGGTGGATGCTGACGAAAATGTCCGCTCCCGACGCGTTCGCTTCTTCCGATCGCTCCAACAACCCGACATAAGCGTCCGTTGTGCGCGACATGATGACCGTGAATCCCAAAGCTTCCAGATTCGCTTTCACTTTGTTCGAGACGGCCAGATTGATTGTCTTCTCCATGACACCGCTGTAGGCAGCGCCAGCTTCTGAACCGCCATGGCCTGGGTCAAGGAAAACGACCTTCCCCGTCGGCGTCACCGTCAAAGCAGACTTGGCCACCCAACCCAACACTTTGCCGTTCTGCGATGCCAATGCCCACGTCACGCCATCGGCAGTCACTTTCTCCTGGCTCACGGTAACGCCGGTGCCGAGGTATGTAGAGGTGTAGCCTACCGTCTGATAGCCTTCGGTGCCCCATGGCAATGTATTGATGCCATCAGTTCCACGCGTGACGGTCGCATTGTAGGAAACATTCATCGTTGAAACCACTTGATTGAATAGTGAATCTTTCGCGATCCAGCCCAATTGCGTTCCGTTCAGCGATATCAGTGCCCACGTCACGCCGTTGTCCGTCTTCTGTTCCTTGCTGACCGTAACCGTTCGACCCTGATAAGCCGAGCTGTAGCCTACCGTCTGATAGCCTTTCGTACCCCAAGGCTGCGTGTTGATGCCATCGGTGCCGCGGAGCACTGTAGCTTGGTAATTGACATTTGTCGTCGATAAGATCTGCACGTAGGTCGGCTCCGTTAAAGCGGCTTTGCATATCCAACCGAGCTGTGTGCCGTTCAATGAAATCAACGCCCACGTCACACTGTTGTCCGCCACTTTTTCCTGCGTGACGGTCACTTGCTTGCCGAGGTAAGCGACGCTTGTTCCGACTGTCTGATAGCCTTTTGTGCCCCACGGTTGCGTGTTGATGCCGTCCGTTCCGCGTGTGATCGTTGCCGGATAATTCACGTTGGTCGTGGACAGGATTTGCACATAGACAGTCTTCTTCAGCGCATCCTTGGCGATCCAGCCGAGCTGCGTTCCGTCAAAAGAAATCAGAGCCCACGTTACGCCGTTGTCCGCCACTTTTTCTTGGCTGACAGTCACTTGTTTGTTCACGTAAGTGCTGCTGTTGCCGATCGTTTTGTAGCCTTTCGTGCCCCATGGCTGCGAATTGATTGCATCGGAGCTGCGGATGATCGTCGCTTCGTAGTCCACATTGGTCGTCGACAAAATCTGCACGTAGGTCGGCTCCGTCAAGGCGTCCTTGGCGATCCAGCCCAGTTGTGTGCCATCCAAGGAAATCAAGGCCCAGATCACACCGTTTTCCACAACTTTTTCTTGGCTGACGGTCACGCTCTTGCCCAGATAAGCGGCGCTCTGCCCCAGCGTCTTGAATCCTTTCGTGCCCCATGGTGCTGCATTGATCGCATCCGTTCCGCGCGTGATTGTCGCCGGATAATCCACTGTTGTCGTGGATAGTACAGTCAGATAAGTCGGCTCAGTCAAAGCGGCTTTGGCGATCCAGCCCAGTTGTGTGCCATCCAAGGAAATCAAGGCCCAGATCACACCGTTTTCCACAACTTTTTCTTGGCTGACGGTCACACTTTTACCCAGATAAGCGGCGCTCTGGCTGAGCGTTTTGAACCCGCGTGTGCCCCATGGCGCTGCATTGATCGCATCCGTTCCGCGTGTGATCGTTGCCAGATAATCCACAGGCGTTGTCGAAAGAACAGCCAGATAGGCCGCTTCGGTCAAAGCATCTTTGGCGATCCAGCCTAGCTGCTTTCCATCCAAGGAAATCAACGCCCACGTCACACCGTTATCGGCCAACTTTTCTTGGCTGACCGTGACAGTCTTGCCAAGGTAACTCGAACTGGAGCCGACCGTCTGGTACCCTTGCGTTCCCCAAGGCAGCGTATTGATTCCGTCGGTACCGCGTGTTACCGTAGCTTCGTAATCCGCAGTCGTCGTTGATAAGATTTGGACATAAGCCGTTGCCGAAACCGCGGCTGCGCCATCTATTTCAGTGGCCGATGCAACCGGAATGTTGGACGTGCCTAAAGCCAAAAGCACAGCCCCTACCAAAGAAAATGTGCACCAATCCAATGTATTTTTCTGAAACTTCCTCTTCATTGTACCCCTCCAACCAGATAATTAGTCCATTCATATATTTTAACAATACAACGTTATCTTACCATTTTTTAATCCGCATGACACCCTGTTTTTCAGAATCCGCTTTCACTTTATCCGAAAAAAAACCACACTGCCTTCCCATAATGCCTTAGGAAAGCTAGCGTGGCTGTAATTACTATTTCAAAAGCGTATCGTACGGGATAAAGTAGGTGTAATCCCCTGACAGGATGAAGATCAGCAGGAAGATGACGACCGTGAATCCCAGGCAGAAAATCAGATTGACCATTTTGTTCTTCGTGAAATTCAGGATGAAATACGGCGCCACAAACATTTCATAGGTTGCGAAAGGCGAACTCAGACGCCCTCCCACCGTCGCCAAATTCCCGAAAGCGATCAGGATCAACGACGCCAGGAAGTAGAGATTATGGTAAGTCCGATATTTTTCATCCTTGCGGACATTCGTGAACAGCAATGTCCCGAAGAAAATCAGCAGCTGCATCAACAGGACCGGATTCATCAGCCATTGACCGCTAGTATAGGCCGGATTCGTGAAATACGGAGCGTAACGATCCGGCACTGCCCATAAGTAAAGCTGCGGCATCTGCACAACAATTCCTGCAGCGACCGCCAAGCCGAACAGCACCATCACCTGCAGCCGGCTGCCGGCATAGAGATAGTTCTCGTAGACGTAGCCGACGATGAAGATGAGCGCGGTGATGTGGAACAGCGACGCAATCCCCACCACGAGCAGAAAACGGAACAGCTGTTTCTGCTTCAGGTATTTCACCGAATAAAGCAGGATGATGCTGGCAATCGAACCGCGGATCTGTCCCATATCCCTCGCCAAGAAGAAGCGCGAGAAATAATAGAACAGGATCAAGGACGGATACGGGACATTCTTGTAGAGATAATTGATTAACAACCCCATACTCAGGAAGGCGAAGAAGAGAATGAACGCATAATAATTCAAACCTAGCTTAAGGAAAAGATAATTCAATAACAGATAGCCGGGTTCAGCATCGATGCTGCCGTTGAAGACATCCGACAAACCGGTCAAGTCGTAGAAAAAGTAATAATAAGAAACGAAATCGTATCCCGAGTAATAGCGCAACCCGGCCAAGATAGCCAAGAGGCCGCCACCGATCAGGACGATTTTTTTGTTATCATAGAACACTTCAGCAATGCTGAGCAGCAGCAAGGTGATGAACGTAAAGACGTAGAGCGCCATCCTTTATTCCTCCTCCAATGCTAGACTAAGATGATTTTGATTGGAGTGGCATAATTTTCCAATAGCGTGCGTTGGTTCTTGTACCAGTCCTTCGTTGTGCCGTTCTTACGGGAAACAAAAATAACTTCATCGAAGCTCAACAGTGGGTCTGCCGAGAGGACGGATTGCGCGAATACGTACGGCGTTCCTTCCAGCTGCTCCAAGCGTTTTTGCACAGTCGGCGCAAACGGTTCCTCGGAAAGGATCAGTTTGCGGGTTGCCGCCGGATGCTGTATGCCGTGCACCAATGCTGTTTCCTGATCTGCAGCAGTTGTACGGGACAAGTCCAGCACGGTATCGTCATCGCTCATGCGATAGTTGAATACATCCGTGATCTCTTTTTTGAAGAAAAGACGGAAGAATCCCAACAACATGCCCAACAACAAGCCGCCGATGAAAAGGCCGGCTCCCATGACGAGATACAGCAACAAGCTAGTGCTTCCTGTTTCATCCGTCTGCTCCGGACCTTTCTCCAGTTGGACAACATGCGGCTCTGACAAAAGGTAAATGCTCTTATTTTCAAAGAACGGGATCGTTCCTTCTTGCATTGCTTCATAGAGCACTGTTGCGATGGCTTCATTCTTTGCTTCATCCCCGGTTCCGACCGTGATATGCAGCTCACTCGTATCATAATCCGTATCCACATCGATCATGTAGTTCGCCGGAATGTCGCCTTCCTCCATCGCTTCGATTTCATCGGTTGAAGCGATTGGCTCGAATGAATTGATAGCCTCGTAGACCTGCGGAGACAACAGCACCGCTTCCAATAGATTAAAGTTCGTGAAAGCATAACCTTCCGTATTCTCCACATAGAAATCGAAACGGACGGCATCTTCCAACAATGCTTCATATTCAGTGTCAGTGATCAGCTGCAGCTCCAAGCCGGTGGCCGGATCGATTTCCTTGATTTCTTCGACTTTATCATCACTGAACAGCGTGTAGGCGATCGCCAATGCGTACAGGAGAACAAGTGCAAAAGCAGTCCCGAAGATCGTCTTTTTGTTGTCCTGCAGAAATCCCTTTGTTTCCTTCATTGTAGGTAAGTTTTTCATGCTGTACCCTCCGTCGCGTCGTAGATTTTTTCCAGAGCTTTTGCGGTCTTCCGCATGCCAAAAGCTTCCATTTCCGGTTTTGGACTGTTGCCTTTCGGCTCGCCCATGACTTCGGCTTCCCAGCGGTCCAAGTCCGCATCCAGTGGCACAAACCGGACATTCTCGGATAACACCGTGTCCTCCGACACTTCCGTCGACATCACCAACTTGACGTTGGCGGCCTGCGCTTCCACCGCCACGATCGGCAAACCTTCATACAACGAAGGCAACAGGAAGACATCCATCGCTTTCAGCAGTTCGGCGATATCTTCGCGCTCGCCCAAAAAAACCACATGGTCGGATACGCCTAGATCCTTGGCCAAGCCGTGGATTTCTTTTTCCAGGCTGCCGGCCCCGACCGACAAAAGATACGTGTTCGGGTGTTTCTTCAGGATGTGCTGGAAAATATTCAGCAACAGCCGGTGATTTTTTTGTTCCTCGAAACGGCCGATGTGACCGATCACGAAGGCGTCTTCCGGAATGCCCAACTGCGCATGCATCACTGCCTTCGTCACCGGCACGTTGCGGTAGCGGTCGAGGTCGATGCCGTTCGGAAGCATAACGAAAGGCTGTTCCTTGCCGAACAGGCCGATACCGGCTTCATCTGAACAACCAATGAAATCAGTCGCATATTTCATCATCAGATTGTTGAAAATCGGGCGCACGACGCTGTACGGGAATCGGTTGCCTTTGCCGTCGGAAGTCGCATGGCTGTGGGCGATGCGTTTTTTGACGCCGGCTTTGGCAGCCAGCCACAGGTTCAGGCCGCCGCCGAAGAAGATTTCGTTGTGGACGATATCGACTTGGTTCTCCTGCAGCAGTTTGCTGACGGTTTTGATGTAGCGCAGCGGATGCTTGTTCGGGTTCGGCACGACGAAAATCTTGCCCCCCAATGCGGCTATTTCGTCATGGTAGGGACGCACATCGGCAAATTCTTCATAGATGACGAAATCGAATTGGAACTTGGAGCGGTCGATGTTGCGGTAGGCGTTCATCATGAAGGTTTCCGCCCCGCCTTTTCCCATTCTGCCCTGGAAATGCAGGACACGTTTAGGTTGAGTCATTAGTGTAGTTCTCCCATCTGTCTAGAAATTTCCTTTGAGTTTTTCGATCAGTTTCGGCGACGCATTGCTCAAGAGATGCATCATGCCGGAAGCGATATAGTTCAAGTTTACCGATTTTCTCCGGAACAGGAACTGCATGATTTTCCGGATCGGCGTATCGGTCAGGCTGTGCGCCGTTGCATACTGGACGCGCGGATGTTGCAGTATTTTTTGGATATAGGCCCTTTTGCCTGCCCAATCCAACGGGCAACTTGCGCCGTGCAATGGGATGATGCAGGACATCGTGCCTTTCAGGAAAAGCGCGCTGAAACCGCCCAGATCCTTGTCGGTCAGTTCCAGCAATTCATTGTAGAATTCCAGGAACGTCTCGAATTTATTGTCGAAATATTTGTTGGTCAAGCTGCTTTTGCCTTCGAAGGCATACTGGTACAGCACTTCGCTGGTCGTCACGACTTTTTCGGCATGACGGTAGTAGGCGATGTTGAACAGGCGGTCCTCACAGCTGCTGTAGCTCGGAAAGGCGATCTGATGCTCACGGATGATGTCCAGACGGTAAATCTTGTTCCAGATGACATACATCAATTGCTTGTTCATCAAAGGATACAGATTCTCCAGAAACGCCGCGTTCGAAGCATAGACCCGATTTTCGGCGATGACCTGCTTTTCCGAAACGATCTCCTGGTTGTCTAGCACCCGCAGATTGTAGGAAGCCACGATCAGGTCCGGTGCCTCGCTTTTGATAATCGCTTGGTAGCGTTCCAAAGTATGGCACTCGATTTCATCGTCCGCATCCATCAAGAAGAGATAGGTCCCCTTCGCGCGCGCAATCCCTTGATTGCGCGCATTCCCCGGCCCGTTGTTCGGAATGGTGATGAAAGAGAAGCGGCTGTCTTCGGCAGCAACTGCCTGCAAAACGTCCGCTGTCGCGTCCTTCGAACCGTCGTTCACGATGATGACATCAAAATCGCTGACCGTCTGTGCGGCGATGCTTTCCAAAGTGGCACGGATGGTGCCGGCACAGTTGTAGGCCGGGATCACAATGCTGAAAAAAGGTTTATTTTCCATTAGTTTTCCTTCCTGACGTTGGGCTTGACGGAGCACCCGACCCGGCTTGATCCAGGTCTGGGTTGATAGAAGCTGCTCCTGTCGCTGCAACGCGTTATGCTTTGTTCTTTAATTCCTTCGCCAACTCTTTCAGATAAGGGCGCATCTTGTCGGCTGTGTCTTTGTTCTCCAGACCGAATTCGATGTTTGCGATCAACAGGCCGTATTTATCGCCTACGTCGTAGCGCTTGCCGGTGTATTCATAAGCGACCAGCGGATGAATCGCGTTCAATGATTCAATCGCATCAGTCAGTTGGATTTCATCGCCTGTATCCGGTGCTTGGTTGCGCAGAATGTCGAATATTTCCGGTGTCAACAGATACCTGCCGATGATGGCAAGATTGCTTGGAGCTTCTTCCGGAGCCGGCTTTTCGATGAAGTGGTTGACGCTATAGATATGTTCGCCGATCTTCTCCTTGATGTCGATGATGCCGTAGCGGTTCGTCATGTCTTCAGGGATGCGCATCGTCGCAACGACTCCGCACTTCGTCTCGTCGTAGGTATCCACCAAGGATTTCGTTAGCGGGATTTCATTCGGCATGATATCATCGCCCAAAAGTACAACAAATGGCTCATTGCCGATGAAAGCTTCAGCCTGCAGAATCGCATCCCCCAGTCCGTGCGGATAAGCTTGGCGTACATAGTGGATGTGCGGAATGTTTGTTTTCTGCACCATATCCAGCATCGCGGTCTTGCCTTTTTCTCTTAGGTTCTGCTCCAAGGCGAAGTTCGCGTCGAAATGGTCCTCGATCGGGCTTTTACCTTTTCCGGAAATGATGACAATCTCTTCGATACCGGCGGCGATGGCTTCTTCAACAACATACTGGATGCTCGGCGTATCCACGATCGGCATCATTTCTTTGGCCATTGCTTTTGTTGCTGGTAAAAAACGTGTTCCCAATCCTGCTGCAGGTATAACTGCTTTCCGTACTTTTATCATGTGTCTCCCTCTTTCATGTATAGTCTGCTTCATTATAACAAAGATGACGCCAAAAAAAAACGCATCTTACGGAAGATGCGAGTCGTTTATTTTTTTTAATTTACCTGTTTGCTTATTCTGAATCATATTGCCATAATTTATTCATCACAATAAGGTTATTTAATTTTTCCCCATAAGCTGAATCTGTTGCATATCTATTTGTCAGGCATGCAGTTGCATCTTCATATGATGCCGTATTTGCCACCCATGTTTCAGCATAACGATTCGTATCCCAATCCACCCCATTTAAAAGCAACTCCACGTAGTCAAGCATGGATGCAGCTAAATCGGGATACACACGAAAACCAGCATCAATCAAATATTTTTCACCATTTTCTTCTTCCCAAGTTGGCATAACGATTGTATTCCCATCATATAAGCCTTTGACGCCGAATAAATTGTTTGCCAAAGTGGTGAGATCACTCGTACCCCACGAAGACTCCAATATCATCTGGGCAATCATCACTGAAGCGTACAATCCATTTTCAACTGCCATTTGCTTAGCTAAAGGTACCACGTATTCAAAAAATTCATCATTCGATGCAAAATGTTGGTTTTCTTTAACGATTTCATCATAACGGTTATAGCCATCGATACTTATCAGATTTCCAGGAAATAGAGCATTTGCATCCGAGATATCATTCCAAATCAATAATTGTTTCATCGTTTGATTGTAAGTTAATGCAATATCCCAAAGTGTGTCTCCATCCACTACACGATGGTATTTTCCCCCTCCATCAGCTGTGCTGACATCAGCACCTGCTATGGGTACAACTTGCTGGGTGCCGAAAAGCTGCACAGCATATAGGATGCCCTTACTGTAATGGATGCCTATGCCTACTTCTTGGTAATTTATACTGCGCATATTTGCTAAATGACCCAAGCTGTTCAACCATGCTTCGAATAAAAACTCCGCCATAATCTTTTCATTGCCAGAATAAGTAAACATCACCAGATTCTCTCCGAATGCTTGATAATTGTAGAAATAGGGTTTATTTTCTACTATTGTACTGTTTGCAGTTCCATTTGGCCGCGTATGAGAAAATAGTGCTTCCGTCTCAATAGCACGTTGATCAGCAGCTAATTTAAGAATATCGTTTTTGATCAAGATGGATAGTCCTTGCTCTGCCCGTAAATTATTGAGAAGTTCCATAATTCTATTTTCTACAAGAGCATAATCGATTGATGTGTCCATAATAATTGCAGTGACATCCACCTTTATGGTCAGTGAGTTTCCGGAATCATCCACCACAATAAATTCATATATCCCATTTGACCCAACACTATAGAATAATTCGTTACCTTCGTATACTTTTCCGGTTGGATCATACATATACTTGACTTGATCATCATCAGCTACAGAGAGATGAATATTTACGACATTCCGTTCACTATCGTACTGAGTATCGACGATGGCAGTAGGAACTTGGCTATCGATAAAAGCACCCACCTTGACGACTTCATTTACCGGTGCTACAGTTAATCGTTTCACTTCCGCACGGTTAATTTCGACACCATTGATATACATCACATCATACGTCACTGTGTCATAGCCGTTTGCTCCGATTTGAATGATCACGCGCTCACCCGCGGGAATTTCATTGTCTTTCTGCTCTCTACTGACAAATCCGATTTTATTTTCAATAAACGTTTCCGTCCTTACTTCCACTACCTCCGCCTCACTGCCATATACTTCGATTTCCACATAGTGATTCGCACCATTCACTGTGCTACCGTTGGAGTAGAACCTTGCGTAGCGGGCATTCACGGCAGCGAAGCTGATCATCTTGCCGGCACTCGTTTCGCTATATTCGCTGTCGGTGCCCACGCCCAAACCCGCGCTGCCGTCCTTATCATTATTGAAAACGGTCACGGCGCCATTGGTGAAGATTGCATCGTTCGAAAGCTGCACGACCACATCGCGGTAGCTTCTGCCATCACCAAAGTAATGCCATATTTTGACCTCGTCGAGATTGTAAGCAGACCCTAAATCCACCTGCACCCACTGCAGTCCGTAGGTACCTCGTGCATAATCGGCGGTATTATCCGCAAGCTTATCAGTTGCGAATGAGCTGTTGTCGAATGGGACGGAACTGCTGAGGGTGCCTTCCGGCACCAGGTTTACGGTTGGTGCTGCCTGCGGTTCACTGCCGTATACTTCGATTTCCACATAGTGATTCGCCCCATTCACCGTGCTCCCGTTGGAGTAGAGCCTTGCGTAGCGGGCATTGACAATATCGAAGGCGATTGACTTCCCTGCACTCGTTTCGCTGTATTCGCTGTCGGTACCCACACCAAAGCCGGCGCTGCCGTCCTTATCATTATTGAAAACGGTCACGGTGCCATTGGAGAAGCTTGCATCGTTCGAAAGCTGCACGACCACATCGCGGTAGCTTCTGCCGTCGCCAAAATAATGCCATAATTTGACCTCATCGAGATCGTAAGCAGACCCTAAATCCACCTGCACCCACTGCAGTCCGTAGGTACCTCGTGCATAATCGGCGGTATTATCCGCAAGCTTATCAGTTGCGAATGAGCTGTTGTCGAATGGGACGGAACTGCTGAGGGTGCCTTCCGGCACCAGGTTTACGGTTGGTGCTGCCTGCGGTTCACTGCCGTATACTTCGATTTCCACATAGTGATTCGCCCCATTCACCGTGCTCCCGTTGGAGTAGAACCTTGCGTAGCGGGCATTGAGGGTATCGAAGACTATCGTCTTGCCGGCACTCGTTTCGTTGTATTCGCTGTCCGCGCCCACTCCCATACCGGCGCTGCCGTCCTTGTCATTGTTGAAGACGGTCACGGCTCCACTGGAGAAAGTTGCGTCATCCGAAAGCTGCACGACCACATCGTGGTAGCTTCTGCCGTCACCATAGTAATGCCACAACTGGATTCCGTTTAGATCATAGGAAGCGCCCAAATCCACCTGCACCCACTGCAAACCGGACGCGCCACGCGCATAATCAGCGGTATTATCCGTCTGCGTATCGGTAGCGTAAGAGATATTGTCAAAGTTAACAGATGTGCTGACGGTTCCTTCAGTTTCCAGATTGACAACAGGTGTTTCCTGCACTTGCATCGGAGCGATTACCGCAGCAGAAATTGCAGTTACTTCTTCTGAGGCAGCTGATGCTTGGAGCACCTCAACAGAGGTGGCTTCCGTTACTGATTTTGTATCAGTTGTTGCCGTTGTTTCATTGACAGTGAAAACTGCTCCGGATAAATCAGTATCAGAACCGGATAACAAGGTTGAATGTCCTTGGGTATCGAAGGCTTCTATGATGCTGCATTCCCAAGCACCTAACTCGGTGGCGTCGGTAACCGTGAACGCTCCTTCGAATAAGCCGCTGATTTCATTTTTAAAGAGTGGTATCGTTTCCATTCGCGCTGTGATTGGTGATAGATAAGCAATAGAAGCCGAAGCGATACCTACATCATACGTAATTCTTACTGAAACACGAATGCTCTCTCCTTCCATAACCTCCACTTTAGATATGTTAATCGAAGAACTGTCAATAACCGGAGCATTGTCATCTTGTAGCACTTCCGTTTTACCTTCTTCGAGAGTGCTGTCATCGATCTCTGCTGTAAAATTAGGAGCATCTTCGATAAGAGTCTCTCCCGATACAAGTGTAATTGGTTCATTAGGTATCAATGGGTTGCCTGCTTGTCCAGTATTTCCGGCAATTCCTACATCATCCATCTCTGCAGCTGAAACTTGCTGTACGTTTGCTATTCCTAAAGCAACAACTGTAGCACCCGTTACACCTACCACTATCCATTGTGATTTGACCTTGTGCAGTACTTGCCTCATTATTTCCCTCCTGAAATGAAAAGATAAAAACATCACAATATTAACATTAAATAAAAATAAATAATACAATCTAATTAATATTTAATTAACAAAAAAACACTAATTAGACCATTGTTGTTCACAACACAAACGCGCATGCGATGAAACGATGAAATTGAACTAAACGAAAGCATTTTGTAGTAGCCTATTGTTTTGACAATGTCTCTTTCTGCATAATCCTGTTTTTTTAAGTCCGGCAATTGTATTGGCGTAGTGAATCGCGGTTGCAGAAGGTATATCACCCAAACCTATTAGTGTGGGAGTTTCCTTACGATAACCAAGAAAAAGGAAGCTTAAAGATGCCAATACAGTCATTAGTATGATTATTTTTTCATAAAATGCCTCTTCCAGTCTATTTTACCATTATCTAAATTATAGCCGCGCCAAGCCCGATGCTACTATTAAGTTGCTGTGTTCTTTGATGGTCAAAAAAAAGAAGCCGCTTTGGCTTCCTCCTTTTTGAAAAGTTATTGCAGTCCATCCGCCGACTTACGCTTCATAACCGTTCGGATTATTCTTTTGCCAATTCCAGGAATCACGGCACATGTCCGTCAAAGTCTTCTGGGCTATCCATCCCAATTCTTCTTTCGCTTTCGTCGCATCCGCATAGCAAGTCGCGACATCCCCTGGGCGTCTGTCGATGATTGTGTACGGAATCTCGACGCCTGTGGCTTTCTGGAAGTTATAAGTCAAGTCCAGCACGCTGTATCCTATCCCCGTCCCGAGGTTGTATATGCCGACACCACTTGTCTCTTTGATTTTTTCCAGAGCTTTGATGTGGCCCAACGCCAAGTCGACGACATGGATGTAGTCGCGGACTCCGGTGCCATCCGGGGTATCATAATCGTCCCCGAAGATGCTCAAGCGCGGCAATTTGCCGACCGCCACTTGAGTGATGTACGGCATCAGGTTGTTCGGGATGCCTGTTGGATCTTCGCCAATCAAGCCAGATTCATGGGCGCCGATCGGGTTGAAGTAACGCAGCAAGGCGATGCTCCACTCGGAATCGGAAACGGCCACATCTTGGAGGATCTGTTCAATCATCACTTTCGTGTAGCCGTAAGGGTTCGTTGCGCTAGTAGGCAGGTCCTCCGTCAATGGCGAGATGTTGTTCATGCCATAGACCGTAGCTGAGGAACTGAAAACAATCTTCTTCACTCCGTGGCTGCGCATCACATCGCACAGTACCAAAGAGCTCGTGATGTTGTTGTGGTAATACTCGATTGGTTTGGCGACAGATTCACCCACTGCTTTGTAGCCCGCGAAATGGATGACCGAATCGATGTCCTCTTTTGCGAAGACAGCATCCAACGTTTCGCGGTCCAACACGTCAACTTCATAGAAAGTTGGTGCTTTGCCCGTAATTGTTTTGATCCGGTTCAATACTTCCGGTTTGCTGTTCGAATAGTTGTCGACGATGACGACTTCCTGGCCTGCTTTCAATAATTCCACTACTGTATGGCTGCCGATATAACCGGCGCCGCCTGTTACTAATATTGACATATGATCCCTCTTTCCAATTGGCTGTAATCGTTTATATTATTTTTCATTGTTGCAGCGAACGACTCGTTTGCTTATTCTTCAGTTTCTTGGACAATGTCGAAATCGGACGTTTCTGTAATCAATCCGGCGCTGGTCATCTTCCCAAAACCAAAGGATGAGTCGGCATCCGAAAGGTTCATATCGCTCAACTTCACCTGATCAATTTCCAATTCATCACGCAGCGTATTCGCGATGCGCAGACGCTCTTCCGGATCGACATAGTAATAGTAGATTTCATCATAATACAGTTCTTCCCCAGCGATCGAAAGTTGCGTGAACGTGTCGAGTGCATCCACATAACCTGATTTGATATCAAGCAGATCCTCAAAGGAAAGATTGGTTTGGATGTTCACTTCCACTGCACTGAGGATTTTTTTGTAATTCGTGACGCTGTCGATGCTGATCAGCTTATCCAAAATCGCTTTGATGACCATCCGTTGTCGATTCTGACGGCCTAAATCGCCTTCTGGGTCCTCTTTGCGCATCCGGGCGAAAGCCAAAGCATCCCAACCATCCGCTGTGACGGTTTCGCCTTCGACGAAGGAAGACCCCTCAAACTCGAACGTCAACGGACTCGTCAATTCGATGCCACCGATTGCTTCTACAATATCATGCAGCCCTTGCATATTGATTTCGACGTAATAGTCGATCGGCACATTCAGGAATTCCTGAATGGAGTTGATAGCCATCTGGGTACTGCCGAACGCATAAGCATGGGTGATTTTGTCGTTGTACTCCGGATAGATATTCGTTTCATAGCCCACCATCTCGGCATAACTGTCGCGCGGCACACTAACGATTGTAGTTGTTTTGGTCTTTGGATTGACCGTCGCAACGATGATCGTGTCCGAACGACCACCACCTTCCGCGATTCCGTCCCCATACATGTCGATCCCCAACAGTGCGAATGAAATCGGATGGGTCGCATCAACCGAAACCTCCTCTTCCCGCATATTCTCCGTTTCGACATCTTCGAAAACAGTTTTCAACGTGCTCTCCACATCGTCGTAGACAGTCCAGAACAATGCGAAAGCGACGAGGACAAGGCTCATCAATGATAGAATAATGATTCGGTTCCGTTTTTTCTTCTTAAAATAATTGCTTCTTGTGTCATTCATCGGTTCGAGCCTCTTTCTGAGCAATGCTGCTGCATGACAGCCCATCACCCTACTTAATATCGCTTCATCAAGTATAGAACAATTCAGGCGAATGAAAAAGGGCTATTCAAAAACTTAACAAAAAAGCAAACCTATCGCAAAATAACACCATTCAATTTTCAGATAACTCCAGAAACCCTTTAGCACGTTTCTTTCCGGGTTTCAGTTATTCATTCAAATTCTTTTAAAACGCTTACATATGCGTTATAATAACATAAAGTGGTTAAGTTAATCAGGCAAATAAACCTATCAACACTTGACCTCTTACACTGTTTCCGGCTCATTCCACTTTTATTTACAATTTTAAGGAGATGGTCCTGATGGTTACATAGCATACACCCCGCCACAGAAATAGAATCATTTAACCGAATAGGCTTGTTTTCAGATTTAGCGATTGAAGGAGGGCTGAATTATGAAAAAAAGATTTATGATACTGCCTCCTTTCTTAGTCATATTTACGATGTACGGCGCGCTGACAGACGTATCTGCAGCAACGGAAGGGACAACAGGGATAATTGAAACGACACTCCAAGAGCCCATACTCAATGAACAGCCGCCAGGTATTCAGCTGCCGGAAACAGTGTTGGAAACCGATGACGGAAGCGCAACCGCGACAACACCCACGGGCTCTCCGCCCACAGAACCGACTGCGGTAGATGAGCAGATGACGGAAACACCTGCATCGTCTACAGAACAGCCTCTGATGGAACCGGCCGAACCGCAACCAACCGCCACAGAAACAACCCCACCGGCGATCACGCCTACTGAGGAAGCAACCGGCACAACACCAACTAACAAGGTAACACCTGCAGAAGAAACAGAAAACCCGATCGTAACGGAAGTGCCTGTGGAAAATCCGACCTTTACGACCGACCCGATAGAACCTGTTGAAGTTCCAGAAGAACCCGCAGCAATTGCACCGATTGAAGAACCAGAAGAAACGGAAGAACAAGAAGCCGAAATCATCTACGAAGAACCGATGCAAATGATGGCTGCAGCCGCAGTCAGCGACTTTTCGGGAACTTCGCAAATCATCAACTCAGTGAATATCACAGATAACGTGATCGCACTGACCTTCGATGACGGCCATTCTTACGGAAACCTTTCCGACATTCTATATAATTTGAACTATTTAGGCGTAAAGGCTACATTCTTCATGAACGGTGATGCTGACGCTTCGTTGCTGCAACAGATAGTTGCGGACGGCCATCAATTGGCGAACCATACTTACTCTCATGGTGACTCCGCGACATTATCTTCATCCGTCTTAGCGAACGACATCAATCTAATGGAGGATTACATCCAAACAACAACCGAAACGTCTTCCCTTCCTTTCTTCCGCCTTCCTTACGGTTCGTACAACAGTTCCGTTTTGGATACAGTCGGAAGCCTAGGTTACCAATACACGATTGGTTGGGACGTCGATACACTCGATTGGACCGGCATTTCTGCTACTGAAGTCAGCAATGCAGTCGTCAATAACGTAAAACCGGGATCCATCGTGCTGATGCATGCCAGCGTAGGCGCAGCCAACACACCTGAATCTTTGTGGTATTCGATTGCAGCTTTGAAACAAGCTGGCTACAGCTTCTCCACAGTCAGCGACCTGTTGGCATTGGGCGGTTATTTCGCACTCGAAGAAGAAGCGCCAATCGAAGAGGATTATTCGGATGATATCCTATCAGAAGTCATCAACCAAGTTTCTACCGGCGAGAAAACCATCTCCTTGACTATCAGCGATGCATCAGATGCCGAAAACGTCCGCGATATTCTTGCCAACTTGGCCACAATGGATGTGAAAGCCACTTTCTTCCTGAACGGTTTGACTGATCCCACTGTGATCAACGAAATCATTCAACAAGGACACGAAATCGGTAACCATACCTACACACACGATGATGCCACTGCGATGAGCGTGGATGAAGTCGTCTGGGAACTCAATGCTATGGAAACCTTGGTGCAGGACAGCACAGGCGGAGCTACTACCCGCCCTTACTTCCGGGCACCGATGGGAGCGACAAATGACGCAGTCCTTGCGACCGCAGCTAGCATGGGATACATGTATACAATTGGCTGGACAGTCGATACCCGTGATTGGAGCGGCACTTTGACCTCAGCACAAGTCAGCTCAGCAGTCGTGAATAATTTGGCACCAGGAGCCATCTTCCTGATGCACGGAAATGCATCCGCCAGCACGACCCCTGCAGCTTTATTGCAGATGATCACGGCGATCCGTCAACTCGGCTACAACTTCGCTACCATAAGCGGCTTGCTCGCTTTGGAAGGCGCCTATCCGACAACACCGGGTGAGGATCCAACAGTAACAGAACCTGATCCGGAACCACCGGTCACTACTTTACCTGGTGATCAAGAAACCGATCCGGATCCGCAAACGCCAATCGGCACTTCTCCGGCGGAACTCATCAATCAAATCAACACTGACGAACCGGTCATTTCCTTGACGATCAGTGACGCATCCGGAACCGAGAATGTAAGGCAAATTCTCAACAACCTTGCGCTGTTGGGTATCAAGGCAACCTTCTTCCTGAATGGCCTCACCGATCCGAGCCTGATTGATGACATCATCGCCCAAGGCCATGAAATCGGCAACCATACCTTCAGCCACGAAGACGCCACACAAATGACCCAAGCACAGTTGACGGCGGACCTCAACACCCTTGAGAAACTCGTCCAAGATGCATCCGGCACGAGCACAACTCCGTACTTCCGTGCACCTATGGGCGAGACCAACGCAACCGTTTTAACGACAGCCGGCAGTCTTGGTTATCAATACGCCATTGGTTGGACAATCTCAACAAGTGACTGGAGCGGAACACAGACGGCAGCACAAATCAGTTCTGCTGTCGTGAACAGCATCGCGCCAGGAGCGATCCTTCTTTTGCATGGTAGCGCCGACGCAGTTGCTACACCTGCTGCAATCCTGCAGATGGTGGCAGCGGTACAAGCACTCGGCTACCGCTTTGAGACCATCACCGGATTGCTTGCTTACCAAGGTATATATACCGGAGAAGTGCCAGTCGTAGTCGAACCGGATAGCGGTGAAACGGACTACGGGACCGGACCATCCCGATACGTAGATCATGTTGATACCGGGCGGAACGTCATCGCCCTCACCTTTGATGATGGAGATGATTACACAAACCTGCATGATATACTCTACAATCTCAATTCACTCGGTGCGAAAGCTACCTTCTTCCTCAATGGCACAACCGATCCTGGATTGATGGCTGAAATCGTCGCCTCAGGGCACCAACTGGCGAACCATACTTATTCGCACAATGACGATTCCACCTCCCTTTCAGCTGATGAGTTGGCTTATGACTTGGAGCTGATGGAAGAGTACATCCTTGATACGACAGGCGTATCCTCCAAACCCTATTTCCGTGCTCCAGCAGGAGTCTATAACGACGCCGTACTCGAAACGCTGGGCAGCCTCGGCTATGCCTACACGATCGGTTGGACGCAGGATACACGCGATTGGGAAGGTTATTCAGATACTACTATTGCATCCAGCGTAACCGATTATCTGGATGCAGGCTCCATCTATCTGCTGCATGCCAACCCAACAGCTGTCGGAACGCCTGAATCTTTGTGGTACATGATTGCAGAAGCCCGCAACCAGGGATACGAATTCGTCACGGTCGACGAACTGATGGCTCTGGAAGGTGTCTATGACGATGGCAGTGATGGCTCCAGTGACGTTGCTGATGGCGTATCACAATTCATTGAACAAATTGACACGAACCAAAAAGTAATTTCCTTGACCTTTGACGATCTGGGTGACAGCGAAGTCCTCCAAGGAATCCTCGATGCTTTGGCTGAATTGGATGTCAAAGCGACTTTCTTCGCGGACGGCACAGCTGATCCGGATATGCTCTATCAAGTCGTCTCACAAGGTCATGAATTAGGGAACCACAGCTACTCGCATGAATTCTCTACCTACTTGACCATAGAAGAATTCACCGCTGATCTGAATGCACTGGAAAATAAAATCCAAGATGCGACCGGTGCAACCTCAAGACCGCTCTTCCGTCCGCCATATGGGGATTACGATCAGTCTGTTTTGGAAACTCTTGGCAGCCTTGGCTATACCTACACTGTAGGCTGGTCAGTCGATAGCTTGGATTACCTTGGAACATTATCTTCTGAAGAAATCGCCTTCAACGTATTGGACCAATTAGCACCAGGTGCCATCTACTTGATGCATGCCGTTCCGGAATCCTTCAGTACACCAGGTTCTTTGTACGAAATCATCACTTCGGCCCGCGACGCTGGTTACTCCTTCGCAACCATCAGTGATTTGATCCAACTGGATGGCGTATATTCGGAAAATCCTATCAATCCGGAAACACCGGTTGATCCCGTAGACCCGGTAGATCCTAATCCGCCGGTTATCACAATACCTTCGCAGTTGATCAATCAAGTCAATACTAATCAGCAAATCATTTCCTTGACCATCAGTGATGTTTCCAGTGCCTCTAATCTGCGTCAGATATTGGCGAACTTGGCGCTGCTGGACGTCAAAGTGACCTTCTTCCTTAACGGACTGACAGATCCGACTCTGATCGATGACATCCTTGCCCAAGGTCATGAGATAGGGAATCACACCTTTACCCAAGACGATGCCACTCAGATGACTACTGCGGAATTGACGGCCGATCTGAATCAACTGGAACAATTGGTGAAGACCGCAACCGGCGAAAGCACAACGCCTTACTTCCGCGCTCCGATGGGCGAAACGAACGCAACCGTATTGGCGACAGCCGGCAGTCTTGGCTACAGCTACACGATCGGTTGGACGACCGACACCCGCGACTGGTCCGGAACACTTTCAGCCAGCCAAGTAAGTGCGGCGGTCCTGAACAACCTTTCCGCTGGTGCCATCTATTTGCTGCACGGTAACAGCTCAGCCAGCACAACCCCTACCGCACTGTTGGAAATGATCACAGCAGCCCGCGCCCTTGGTTATCAATTCACGACCATCAGCAAGTTGCTTGCTTATGAAGGTGACTACAGCTACGTAGAACCTGAGCCGGAATTCAATATCCCTGTGCTGGACGATTTCGGAAACATCACCAATCCAGTCATCACCCGGAACGATGTGACCGATGTCTCCAATCCGCTGGGAACAGCCGACCCGTTCATCATCCTAGTCGATGGTGTCTACCACATGTTCTTCGAGGTTTTGAGGGATTACAACATTGCAACGCAAAGCTTCACGGACAGTGTCGCCCACGCCTACAGCAGCGACCTCGTCAACTGGACCTACACCCAAGTAGTCCTCGGTCCGGAAACCGATGGCATTCGGGCAGCCTATCCCAGTGTTTTCGAATACAATGAAAACTACTACATGGTTCCCGATCAAGCCGGCAATGTCGAAGCCTACTTTGCAACTTCTTTCCCACTCGGTTGGGATTACCACTCCACTTTGTTGGAAGGAAACTTCGTCGACACGAACGTCTTCGAAGTTGGGGGCACTTGGTATTTAACGACATCCGAACAACCATACAACAGCATCTCTTTGTACTACAACACATCTGGCGACTGGCGCAATAATCAATGGCAACTTCATCCAGCCGGTCTCATCATCGAAGAGGACTGGTCGGAAAAAGGTTACCGCGGCGCCGGCAATCCATTCGTGTTTGAAGATTACATCGTGATGCCAGTACAGGTGACACCGGTCGCAACCAATGTCTACGGCGAATATACGAGTTGGTACAAACTGTCCGATTTCTCAACGACAACCGTAACTGTTGAATACCTTGGTGAAGCAGTTGGTGCACAGGATAATGGACAGTGGAACGATCTCGCGATGCACCATATCGCTCATGCCCCTTACGGTGACGGCTACGTATACGTTGTCGATGGGTTTGCCTATTACGCAGCAAGTACCGGTCAAGCCGAATACACAATCGGCCTCTACACAGAAATAGCCTAATTCCTGAATAGCGTCCGAAAACGCAAAACACCACCCTTACCGCGATAATACGCAATAAGGGTGGTGTTTTTTATATCAGGTGCTTAGCGGGTTATTTCCGGAAAATGCCGCCAAACTTTTTCAACGCCTTCCCAACCAAACCGCCGATATCGTTCCGTTTCAGGATATCCGGTACCGACAGGACGTAATGTAGGCCGGTACCGACCGTTTTTCCGTAGCGTTCGATCAGGCGCAGCTTGCGTTCATAATTCTTCTTCTCCTTGTCGGATAACCAGGATGCATTGTAGTGGTGGATCGTGTAGGAATTTTCGGTCAAGCTCATGGCGCCGGTGTAGTAATCACGCGGGCAGAAATAGGCTTTAGGGTAGATGCTGATGCCTTCGATTTCCTGATAGCTATCGTTTTGCTTCAAGCCCTTCTCCAACAAATAATCGGTCGTATAATGAGGACTCGGCAAGGTGTTGAAACTGCCGTCCGGGTTGATGAAGGAGACGCCTTCGTATACATCGCGCATCGCCTTGATGTGCGGATTTCCCTTAGCGGCACCGAAGCCAAGCCCCAACGCGACAAATTTTCCGTCCTCGAAGCCCATGAAGGCTTCATCCTCCAACAACGGATCCATATTGCGGATGATCTCCACATCCGTATCCAGATAGATGCCGCCTTGCGTATAGACGATGTCCAAACGGGCATAATCCGGCACGAACCCCCATTTCTTCACGTCGTAGGCTTCCTTCATGTAGCGGTTTTTGGCTATAGCATAATTGCTTTCGTTCCATTCGATGATTTCGTAATCCGGACAGAATTTCTTCCAGCTTTCGATGCAGGTTTTGTCTTTTTCCGGAATCGGCGCGCCGCCGAACCAGCAGTAATGGATGATTTTTGGTATCTTCGTCATGAGTTTCCCCTTCCGTTCTCTTTTATTTGCGCAACACTTTTTTGACGACCGCAGAGCGTTCCTCTTTATTCAAAAGGACGATGAAGTTGAAGCCGATCGCAAAGATGCTAGTCAGGATGCCGGCAAAGATCAGCATCACCCAGCCGTCGATCGCCAGGATGTTCCGGACCAACAGCGAAAAGACCGAAGCCACGATGACCGACAAAGTGTTCTTCAGGATGGACGGATAAAAGGCCGTCCATTTGATGTTCAGGCAATGCGCCCCGTAAATCGGCAGGAAGAACAGGGAGCGGATCACCGCAAAGGCTGTGCTCGTCCCTGCAATGATGTACAGCTTCAATGTGTCATCGGTTGTGAACTGCAACGCGACCAGGACAATGCTGATCGTAACGATCGAGTTCGCGAACATGTAGATCGATGTCTGTTTGACCTTATTTGTGGCCGTAAAGAGGTTCCACAGCCCTTCCAATGGCAAGACGAACATGAACTCGATGCAGGACAAAATCGTCAGCATGTACAAGAGATGAGCATCCTGTGTCGGCACCCACAGTCTGTAGAAGATTTCCCCGTAGGCGAACAGAGCCGCTACCGGGATGCAGGCGAACAGGCCGAGGAATTTTATCGACGACATCAACTGGTTCTTCATTTCCTTGTAGTCCTTTTGCGCATAGCTGATCGTCAGCTGCGGCGCATAGACGCTCGCCAAAGTCCCGAACAGGGTCAGGATCGCACTCGGCACCGTTTTGGCGACCGAGAGCACGCCCATCGCGGCCGAACTGACATACAGGTTCGTCACCAGCAAATCAAGTCCGGTCGACAGGATCGAACTCAACCGCGTAAAACTGTTCCAGATACCCGATGACAGCAGTACTTTAATGACTTTCACATCGAAATATCGCTTCCTCACCTTGATGTCGGGAGTCAATTTGCGCGTGTAATAGACATTCCAGATGTAGACGTAGACGGTGGCTACAAATGCAGCCAGGCCGACATACCAGATGGACGGAACAAAAAAGCTGAATGCCGCAATCAGCACCGCTACCCGCAGGATGTTGGAGATGATGCCCTGCAGCGAGGTCAAGTACAGTTTATTGCGGACGAAAGTCGCCACACTGTAAGTTGAAGAGATGATGCTGACCAGGAAATTCAGGAAGATGAATGCCCACAACCACTGGACATCGATCAGAATCGCCTCTGACACGTTCACGATTTTGTTCAGATTCAGAATGATGATGGCCGACGGTACGCTCAATACCAAGGCTGTCACGACGTTGGCAATGACAACCGAGGTGAAGTAGCGGTTCGATCCTTCCACATCGTTTTCCGTTATTTTGATCGTGATGAACCGGCTGGCCATCGAGTTCAAAGCGACGGTGATGACCTGCGCGTAGCTGACGAAGTTGTTGGCCAAGCCGACAAACCCGTAGGCCTCGCTACCGACATGCTCCACGATGAACGGGGTCAACAGGAAGCTGATACCCATCATCACGACGAAGCCAACGACCTGCGCTATCATATTGATGGCGAATTGTTTATTTTTATCCACTGTAACCCTCTTTTCAATCAGGAAGGAGATTCTAGCGGCACCGAAGTAATCGGGGCCGCCGTACTCGACTCCTGATTACTTCAATTTTTTATAAGTGCGGTATGCCCAGACAATCGGTATTTCGAACTTCAAGTAGCTGCCATAAAGGAAACTCAGTTTCGATCGACCAGTACGCTTCAATTCCTTATGCACTTTATCCAATTTTCCCAAGATCGACTTTTTGACTGTTGTGTCTTTGCGCTTGTCCAATTGCAGATTGACCGACAAAGCTTCGGAGAAAAGCGATTTGTAGGTACGATCGCTTAGGGCCAATCTGCCTACCTCACGGAAAAAGGTTGCTCGTTCGGCCAAGGCATCCATATAATCGAGTTTGCTCTGCAGTCGGAAGCCGGATTCCCCCATGATGCTGTCCTCACGCTGCCAATAATAATAGAGCGGCTTCTTGGATAGCACCGTCTGCGGAGCGAAATGGAAGAGTTTGTACGTCGTGAACTCATCCTCATGCAGTCTGCCGACCGGGAAACGGATCGTTTCAAATAAGCTGGCCTCGAACAGTTTTCCGCAGGCCATGACCAATTGCGGATGGAACTCATCCCCCAAGTCGATGTATTTCGCCAAGATAGCATCATTCTTCATGACCGTCACCATTTCCGGCTCGGTCATCTGCGGCAATTCCTCCGTCGTCGTCTTCAGGAAATTACAGAGCGAAATGGCGCTGCCGGTTTCCTTCAACAGATTATAAAGATAGGTGATGTAGTCTGCCGGAACCCAATCATCGCTGTCCAGGAAGGTTAGATATGCACCCTTCGCTGCATCGATGCCGGCATTGCGGGCATCCGACAAACCACCGTTGGCTTGATGGATGACCGTGATGCGATTGTCCTGTTTGGCGTAGGCATCACAGATTATCCCGCTGTTATCCGGAGATCCGTCATCCACCAGGATGATGTCCAGATTTTTGTAAGTCTGTGCCAAAATCGAATCTACGCAGCGCGGTAAATACGCCTCCACTTTGTAGACCGGCACGATGATGCTGATCAATTCATTCATCTCAATATCCTTTCTTGTGGCATCGACCGGGCATCAGCCCTTACCCAATGCGGACTTTATTTTATTGAACACGCTATAGTACAAGTACAGCATAACACTCGCTTTTTTCTTCATCAGGTTCAGTTCCAATTTTTTTCGCGATTCCACTGCTTTCAAGTCCATTTTTTCGAGTATGGCGGCCAATTCGTCATCTGCCAGTATCTTACCGACATTGCCGATTTTCTCGCTGAATGGCGCCGTATTATCCTTATGCGCTTCGTTCGCCAACGACAGCAAGGCAATGATGATGTATCGGTTCGCCATGCGCGGCGCCAGTGCGGCTGCTTTATCCTCTCGCAACAACAGCTCCTGCAGCTTCGCAAAAGCCTGTTTCTGACGATCGTAGAAATGCGGCTTAAAGGCCATCACGGTCGAACTTTCATGGACGCGATAGTGATAATAAGCACCGGCATCGATGACAATGCGTTCACTTTTCAGGAAAGCTTCGACGCAGACAAGCAAGTCTTCCATGAAGACGACTTCTTTATCGAACCAAATATTCTCCCTTTCAAGCAGCTTGCGGCTGATCAGAAGCCGGCAGACACTGCCCATGATGTCCGTTTCGCCGCTTCGGAAGCTTGGCTTGGCGATGACGTTCGCGACGATATCCCCGAGGATAGCTTCCTTTTCGATGATCCCGGTTTGTTTCAACAGAACAGGCACGGTGTCTTCCTTAGTTTCCTTGACATAATTGCACATGCAGATGTCCGCCCGCGCCGTCGTCAGCGTCGCAAGCATCCGTTCGTACATGTCCGCATCCACCCAGTCATCCGGATCGACGAAGCCTACATAGTCCCCAGTCGCTGCGCGCAGACCATCGTTTCGCGCTTCTGAGACACCACCGTTCAGTTTGTCGATCAAGCGGATTCGGTCGTCTTTGGCGGTAAGTTCGACGCACACGTCCAGGCTGTTGTCCGTCGACCCGTCGTTTATCAATATGATTTCGATTTCCTTCAGCGTCTGAGCTGTCAGACTGCTGATGCATTGATCTAAATAAGGTGCCGCATTGTAGACCGGCACGATGATGCTGACCATTGGTTTCATGATTATTTTCCTCCTAGCCCCTCTTAACTAGGGATATTTACTAGATAGCCGTTAAATGACACGAACTCATTCCTGAATATTTTGTCTTACTGCCACTATTCTCTAGTATAGAACAATAAACAGAATTGAAAAAGCCGAAATAACAATCTTAAAAAATAAAACATAAAAAAAAAGAGAATAGGATGAGCCGCTACGGCCTCACACTATTCTCTTTTGCGCTGCTTTCCTTAACAAACGCTGCTTGGTTTATTTCAGTTCCAATTCCACCTGCAATAAATCTTGCACGCGCGCTAATTCGGCACCATCGACAAAACTATAGTAAATGTCGTCACGCAAACCGCCTACCCCACCTAAATGGTCTTGCTGGATATTTCTTGTTGCATCCACATATCCATATTTCTGGAGCGCTATATAATCAGTTGCTTGGAGATTCGTGCTCATATTTACAGACAGGGAGTGTAGGATATCTTGATAATTTTGTAACGTGTCCATGGAAAGTACTTTTTTGATGATTGCCGCAAGGACTATCCGTTGTCTTTCTTGACGGCCAGTATCTTGCTCAGGGTCATCAGATCTCATTCTGGAAAAAGCCAAAGCAGCAGCGCCATCCAATTGATTCGCTCCTTCAGTAAAAGTGTATTCACCAATCGTAAACGCCAATGGACTTTGGACCTCGATTCCGCCTAGTACGTCAACAATCTGTTGTATCCCTTCCATATTCACTGATGCATAGTAATCAATAGGTATACCTAATAGTTTTTGCACTGTATTTATTGACATTTCTGCTCCACCGTACCAGTAGGCATGGTTGATTTTATCGTACGAATTGTTTCCGACAATTTCTGAAAAAGTATCACGGGGAATACTCACAAAAGTTGTTCTCTGTGTCTTCGGATTGATTGTTACTACAACCATCGTATCAGATCGCCCTTCTTCCGTCCGACCTTCTGTGCCATTATCAATTCCTAATAACAATATGGAGATGGAATCTTGATTTTTCAAATCGACTGCACTGTCACGTAAATTTTGTGTTTGAACAGGATTATAGATGGCATCATTTGTATAATTAAGGTTACGATAAACAGAATAAACATAACCCCCGATGACGAGTATAAGGGTCGACATAACACCTAAGAATATCTTCAACCCCAAATTTTTCTTCTTACTTTTTCTCTTTTTTTCAGCCATGATTTCTCTCCTTACTTTTGTTATATACCGTTTTCCGGTTTTAATAGCCTGAATCGGTATATGCACCTGTATCATCGTATTCTTCCGAGTAAATGATTTCATCTGAAGAATATGTTTCTTCTGGATAATAGGATTCTTCTGAATAATAGGAAGTCTCCGGTTCCACATAATAGTATTCTTCGGAGTCAGTACTCGGATCTACATACGGGTCTGAATATACTTCACTTGAAGAGTCCTCATATTCGTCTTCATAATAAGTATCAGGATTAAAATAAGGCTCATTAGATGATGTTTCGAGTTCATCCAAGCTGATTTCCGGTAATTCCAGCTGTGCTCTCAGCATGTTTGATAACCGCAATCTTTCTTCCGGATCGACATAATAATAGTAAATTTCATCAATATACATTTCAGTGCCGGACAAGTAAGTTTGTTCAAAACTCTCTAGCGCATTTCGATAACCGGATGCGATTGAAATGATATCATCTAAAGTAACATTTGTCTGCACATTGTCTTCAACTGATGTCAATAAGTCCTTGTAATTCACCAGACTGCCCATACTTAGTACTTTATCCAAAATCGCTTTGATGACCATTTGTTGTCTTTTTTGGCGACCAAGATCCCCTTCAGGGTCCTGTTTTCGCATACGCGAAAACTGCAGAGCTTCATAACCAGTGAGCACTCTTGTTTCGCCTTCAATGAATTGTGGTCCATAAAAATCAAACGTCAAGGGGCTGGTAATTTCTATTCCCCCTATAGCATCCACAACATCAACCAAACCGTCAAAGTTAACTTCGACGTAATAGTCGATTGGAATATCCAAGAAATTTTGGACGGAATTAATAGCCATCTCTACGCCGCCATATGCATAGGCATGATTTATCTTATCATAATAATCCCCAACGTAATCATACTCATCTTCATATCCGACAATCGCTGAGTAGGTGTCCCTAGGGATGCTCAACAGCGTTGTTGTCCGAGTATTTGGGTTTACTGTACAAACCATGACAGTATCAGATCTGCCTTGCTCGACCCGCTCTTCTTCAGCGGTCCCTGTATCCACTCCGAGAAGCAAGAATGAGATTGGTTGCGTAGCGTCCGCTACATCTACAGCATCCTCCCGTTTCTTCTCAATACTTACCTCGTTATAAATTGAAGATGCCGTGTCTCCTACATCATTGTAAGCTTTGATCAGATACGCACTTACACCTACGCCAACTAACAATAAAAGTGCTAAAGTAATTTTGATGCCTCGCTTTTTCCCTTGGAACTTTTTTCTGGTTTCGTTCATCTTGTATTTATCCTCTTTCTCTTTGAGAGTTCTGAGTCCGCATAGGTACGCTTTCCGATTTTCCTTTTCTCTATCCATTCTCATCAAGTGATACAGTTTCCCTGAAACATGCTAAGTCAAAATTTTCTATCCCATTTGCCTCATTAGCTACAGATAAACAATAAAATAAATAGTGAGCATACTATCTATTGCATGATTTACACAATGAGGCAGAGTAATCTTTTCCATAGTACCAATAAATCAATAAATTTTCAAGATGGTACCGTTGACTGTAACATAATTACAATATTTCAGAGTAATGTCATTGAATATGGATTTCAAGCAAAACAGAAAAGAGGCCTGAGACATTTAACAGCCCAGCCCCCTCCCCTCTTCAATTTTAAACGCAATCTACTTAGACATGTTCATTTGCGAATGCGATTAGTTTAGTTTGTACGTCTGCATCAGAGTTTCCTTCAAGCGCCGCAACAAACTCCAATGTTCTTTGCCTATCACAGTCTGAAGGACTACCGACAAAAATTTTTTCATACACTTGATTGTCCGCCAATTGACCATCGACAAGCAATTCTTCATAAAGTTTTTCTCCTGGTCTGATGCCGGATTCCACAATTGGAATTTCGTCTTCCGTATAACCGGACAATTTGATCATCTTACTAGCCAAATCCACAATTTTTACGGGTTCGCCCATATCCAAGATGAATATCTCTCCACCCTTGGCAAGTACCCCTGCTTGCAATACTAGTCGGCTTGCTTCCGGAATAGTCATGAAGTACCGGATCATCCGATAATCCGTTATAGTAACCGGTCCACCATTCTCGATTTGTTCCTTGAATACTGGAATGACACTGCCGCGACTCCCCAACACATTGCCGAATCGCACCGCTGCAAATTTGGTTTTTCCTGGTTCGTTCAATGAGGTCACAAGAATTTCGGCTATCCGTTTTGTGGAACCCATAACATTTGTCGGTCTAACTGCTTTATCAGTTGAAATCATGACAAAGTTTTTTACACCCGCTGCTTTTGCAGCTTCTGACATATTTTTCGAACCATAGATATTATTTTTGATGGCTTCTTTCGGATTGTATTCCATCAAAGGCACATGTTTATGTGCTGCTGCATGAAAAACATGGCTTGGTTTGTATTTTTCCATAACTTGGAAAATACGGTCACGATCCTGAATATCCGCAATTATCGGGATGATGTCTATAGTCCGTCCGTACAAGTTCCTCAATTCTTTGTCGATCAAATAAATCGAATTTTCACCGTGCCCTAATAAAATCAAAGTCTTCGGATGGAACTTTGCTATTTGACGACAAATCTCTGAGCCGATTGAACCACCGGCTCCACTGACCAAGATGACTTCGCCTTCCAATTGGGCTGCAATTTTCGTCTTATCCAATGTCACTTCTTCACGGCCAAGTAAATCAACTACATCGATATTCCGCAGTCTATTGACGGTCAGTTTCCCTTTTATCACATCCTCTATGCGCGGCATCTGGTTCACTTTGACATTCGCTTGGTTGCAATAATCCAGAATTTTCTCCAAATTTTTCGGTTTCAGGGATGGTATAGCGATCGTCACCTGATCAACGGACAAATCTTTGACCAATGCTGGGATATCCGATTCTTTTCCCATGATTTGAATATCATATAACCGAGAGTTCGCTTTACTGGAATCGCCATCGACGATCCCCACAATATCGATGTCACCTGGATGCTTCAGGATGTTTCTGATGAACATGTTACCACCGGCTCCCGCTCCGACCACAAGGGTGCGGACGGTTTTCTCTCTTTTTGTTTTCAGAAAGGAGATATCACCTTGTTGCCACTCATGATAAAAGCGCCAAACAACCCTTGAACCTGGAATCAACACAAGACAGAAGACGTACATCAAGAAGATATAACGATAACTGACTGTTCTGATGAATAAAAGTGTGATGAGGCCCGAAATTGCAAAGGATGCCGTCATCAGCATCATTGATTTACTTATTTCATACACACTTGTGTATCGAATGATTTTTGAAAACAAATGATAGCGTAGACCTAGAATCAAATATCCACTGACGCAAACGCCAACCATCACAAAATAAAACTGGTCTGAAGGAAAGGTATATGCTTGCACCAATTCACGTGCCAATAATGAAGAAATAAAAATAAATATTGAATCCATTAATATTAATATTACCGATTTTTGCCTTCTTGTTAAATTAAGTTTCACCCAACTCATCCTCTCCAGTTAAATAATCTGATCCTCTTTTTTTTCTCATATATTTCCATAGGGGCCCCTGTTCGAAGGATATCTCCATTGACTAGGTCTTTCGCGTTTTGTTGGAACGCATTCACTATTTCGTCGCCAAATTCTTTCCCCATTTTTTTAAAAGCTTCCTCCATGTGGAAAGAACGCCCGCTTATATTATGGGCATCGGAAGCCAATACATGCACAAGGTTGGATTTAATAAGCTTACTGCTCAACTCTGCAATGTCCTTCCCGAATACGCCGACATAACTGCTGGCCGTCAATTGGGCAAGAGCTCCTTTTTCGATATAGGACAACAAAACATTAGGGTTATCGATTATTTGCTGATTGCGTTCCGGGTGTACGATGATAGGAATGATGCCCTTTTGCTGGAGCTGAAAAAAAAGCGATTCCGCGTAATGTGGAATCGACATTGTAGGAAATTCAATCAAAATGTACTGGTTGTCTTCATCCACAAAGAGGATTTCATCATTTTCGATATCGGAAAGCAAATCACCGTTGATACGAATTTCTTGTCCGGAAAATAACGTCAGAGCAATGCCTCTCTCATCCAGTACTTTCTGAAGTTCAGCCGTCAGCCTTACAATGTCAGATTTTACATTTTCAAATTTACCATTCTTATGATGCGGAGTCACTAGCATATGAGTGACTCCTTCAGCAACAGCCAATTCAGCCATTGCCAAAGAATCCTCCAACGATCGAGGCCCGTCATCTATACCGTACAGCAAATGACAGTGGATATCTATCATTGCTCTTCACCATCGAGATTATAACCATATCCATAATAGGAGTAAGAGCGATCTGATTTCTTTTCGGCACCATTGAATACGACACCCAACACATTCGCCTGGACCATATCCAATAATTCTTTGGCTTGCCTGACATCATCGGTATGGGCAACCCCACGTCGGACCACAAAAATCACCCCATCAGTTTTTGTCGCCATAATTTGTGCATCGGTCACGGTAACAACCGGTGGCATATCAAACAGAATCAAATCGTACTCTGATTCCATCAATTTGATAATTTCATTCATCCGATTTGAATTCAATAACTCAGATGGATTCGGCGGAATTGGGCCGCTTGAGATGATATCAATGCCTACATCATCTACATTCTGTACGACATCCTTTAAGTTTATTTCCCTTGAAGTAATCAGGGTGCTCAGCCCGATGTTGTTATGCAAATTGAATGTGCGGAATACTGTAGGTTTTCGCATATCCGCATCAACAAGAAGTACTTTTTTCCCTTGATCAGCAAATACCGATGCAATGTTTGCCGCCACTGTCGATTTTCCTTCCCATGGCCCAGATGATGTGAATAGGATTGTCTTCAGATTATTGTCCACCATAGAAAATTGAATGTTAGTCCGGATCGTACGGAACTGTTCTGCAATAATAGAGCTCGGCTTTGTCACCGTGATTAAAGACGTTCCTTTTCTCTGTTCTTTATCCAATCTTTCGATTTTTTTTTTGTTTCTTTTATCAAACATTTGCCGGACCTCCTTAAACTCTACGTCTCTTGTTTCTGCCTGTTTTCAGTGCTTGAATTTGCGTGTCCTTGAACAATCTGCTGTCATTGATTTCAGTTGCTGACATTTCCAAAATAGACCCCAGATTTGTCCATCCTAGACTCTCAATAAACTTTTCATCTTTTACAGATTTATTTGTCAATTCTGCTAAATATGCCCAGACTATACCAAGCATTAAGCCAAAAAATAGACCAATCAACAGATTCAAAGGATTATTCGGAGAAATCGGCGTTAAGCTTGGAGCTGCCGTCGATAAAATCGTAACGGATTCCACTTCTAGTATATTTCCGATTTTTTCTTGAAAAACAACCGCAATTGCATTAGCTAGTTCTGCAGCCTCAAAAGGATTTACATGTGTGATATTCACTCCGAATACTAGTGAATTTGTTTCCGTGGAAACTCGAATTAAGTTCTTTAACTGGTCCACAGTCAAATCTGAACCCGTCCGTTGGATAACATCTTCCAGAATTATAGGTTCCTTGATAATGCTTTGATAAGTATTGATCAAACTCAAGTTAGTCTGAATATCCGTATTTGTAAGTGCTTGATCGGTATTCTGTGTCTGATTGACGACAATTTTGGATGTCGAGCTATATGTGGGGGTCACAAAAAAGAATGTATATACCCCTGCAACCAATAAGCCTAATAATCCAGCAACTATGATTTGCCCAATCCTCTTTCTTAGCATCGAAAAAATTTCGCTTAAAAAGAATCTTCCTTCCATTATATCCTCCCAGTTATGCTTTATAAATTTATCAATGCAAAAAAATGCTCCGCCCTAGATTAACATTGAAAAGCAATCTACTGCTATTTTACTACAATATTAAAAAAAAAACTATAGCCTCACCCAAAAACTCAAAAGGCATTCTGGATATATTAATCCATATAGAGGAGGCGACGACAACACTAATCGATATAAATGAAGAACAGGTAACTTTTGGAACTGACAAAGGTGGAAAAGTTACCACCGCAAGAAGTATTTATCTAGCAAAGATACTATCCGATGACACCAAATTACACTTGAGACATTAACGTTGTATTCTTTTGATAGCGCTATCTTTCGTGTTATACTTACTTCGAGCAGATACTGATTTAAATAAGTATAAATTTTTACACGGGTATAAAATAATACTACAGTTTTAAAAAAATTCACGTTTATATTAAATTCGGATGGAGCATTTCTTCCTTGGATAACGTCGTAATCTCCTATAGACGCTTTCTATGATTTCTCTTTAAACCCCTTAGGATTGTGAGCTTTTCAAATCGGAATTCTTTTTCCAACAACTTTGATAGCGAAGCTTACTGAAGGAATTTGTGAATGCACAAAAATGTGGGCAATCACATGTAAAATCCGGATTAATATGAATCGTATGATTCTCTGTTTATCTGCTCCCAATCGTTTTAACCATCTTCGAAAGTAGAAATGAGGTGATCTAGCTAATATGGGAACGTAACAAAATGCATCGGATTTATGCAATAAGTAACGAAGCATTGAGGGGTTGCTTATTGTTTATTTCGAATTTATCAACTCTAAAGGAGAGATAAATATGAAAAAAAACCTGCTATTACTTGTTCCCGCTTTATTATCACTCTCAATTTTCAGCATTGAAGCAGAAGTTCATGCAGATACACAAGCCCCCTCCGAAACTATCCAAATTACTGATACCGATATGTCAACATCAACTCTCGTTTCAGAAACCGATGTTGATGTTCCTACCGTTTCAGAAACCGATGTGGACGTTCCTGCCGTTTCAGAAACCGACGTTGATGTTCCTACCGTTTCAGAAACCGATGTGGACGTTCCTATCGTTTCCGAAACCGATGTGGACGTTCCTATCGTTTCCGAAACCGATGTGGACATTCCTATCGTTTCAGAAACCGATGTGGACGTTCCTGCCGTATCCGAAACCGATGTGGACATTCCTATCGTTTCAGAAACCGATGTGGACATTCCTGCCGTATCCGAAACCGATGTTGACATTCCTATCGTTTCAGAAACCGATGTGGACGTTCCTATCGTTTCAGAAACCGATGTGGACGTTCCTATCGTTTCCGAAACCGATGTTGACATTCCTGCCGTATCCGAAACTATTAATACCATTCCTTCCGTTTCCGAAGCTACTACTGGAGTAATTACAACTGAACCGATTGAAGCGACTGCCTCTGAACTAACTTTTTCCTTAAGCGAACTAGCCGTTTTGGCAGAAGCCACAGGTCCTTCAAAACTGATTACCTCAGTGAACACAGACCAAAAAGTCGTTTCGCTCACCATCAGCGGTGTTAACAACGAAACCAATTTGGATGCTATCTTAAGCAACCTTAACACCCTGGGCGTAAAAGCAACCTTCTTTGTGGACAGTGGAGCCAGCCAAGCTATGTTGGATAAAATCTATAGCGCGGGACATGAAATCGGGAACCAAGGATACATGCACACTGATGCTACCCAGCAAACAACTGCACAACTGGAAGCTAGCGTTGCCCAGATGGAAACCTATATTCAAAACGCAATCGGAACAACATCCAAGCCTTATTTCCGAGCCCCTTACGGTCAAACAAATACTTCCGTACTGACAACGGTCGGTGATCAAGGTTACGATTACACCATCGGTTGGACAGTTGATACTACCGACTACAATGGCATTTCTTCAACGCAAATCACCAATAACGTCATTGAAAATCTGCTTCCAGGATCCATCTACCTATTGCATGCCCTCCCAGCGTCAGTTGGGACACCTGCCGCTTTATTGACCATCGTCAACCAAGCACGGTCCAGCGGTTACAACTTCGCCACAATAAGCGGTCTATTGGCTTTTGAAGGTGTTTACACCGAACCAAACACAAGTCCTTCGAAACTGATCAACTCCGTGAACACTAACCAAAAAGTCGTTTCTCTCACTATCAGCGGTGTTAACAACGAAACCAATTTGGATGCTATCTTAAGTAACCTTAACACCATTGGCGTTAAGGCAACCTTCTTTGTGGATAGCGGAGCTAGCCAAACTATGTTGGAAAAGATCTATAGCGCAGGTCATGAAATCGGGAACCAAGGCTATGTACACACCGATGCTACCCAACAGACAACAGCACAGCTGGAAGCCAACGTTGCCCAGATGGAAACCTACATTCAAAACACCATCGGAACAACATCCAAGCCTTACTTCCGAGCCCCTTACGGTCAAATAAATACTTCCGTACTGACAACGGTCGGGAATCAAGGCTACGATTACACCATCGGTTGGACAGTTGACACTACCGACTACAATGGCATTTCTTCAACGCAAATCACCAATAACGTCATTGAAAATCTGCTTCCAGGATCCATCTACCTATTGCATGCCCTCCCAGCATCAGTTGGGACACCTGCCGCTTTATTGACCATCGTCAACCAAGCACGGTCCAACGGTTACAGCTTCGCCACAATAAGCGGTCTGTTGGCTTTTGAAGGTGTCTACATCGAACCAAACGCAGGTCCTTCGAAACTGATCAACTCAGTGAACACTAACCAAAAAGTAATCAGCCTGACTTTTGACGATGGAGGTGATGCTCAAAATCTCAAGGAAATTCTGGATATCCTTAAGGAAACAGGTGCAAAAGCGACTTTCTTTATGAATGGCACTACCGACGAGGCATTAATGAACCGAATTGTTGCAGAAGGGCATCAACTTGCAAACCACACTTATTCCCATTACGACTCCACTACCTTGACTCCTGTGCAACTCGCAACTGATGTCAACCTGATGGAAGCATTTATCAACAATACCACAGGAACAACATCCAAACCTTATTTCAGAGCACCTTATGGAGACCTAAATGACTCAGTATTGGATACAATCGGTAGTTTAGGTTACGATTACACCATAGGCTGGACAGTTGACACCTGGGACTGGACTGGAAATTCAGCAGCTGAAATAACTGAATGGGTGACGAACGACATTGCACCCGGTTTAATTTATTTGATGCATGCCAATCAAACAGCGACTGAAACTCCCGCTGCTTTAAGAAATATCATTGCTGAAATAAAAGATAGAGGTTATCAATTTGCTACAATAAAAGACTTGCTTGCATTGGAACCATCCCCGGCTACTCCTTCATTTGTCATACCTTCTCTTGAACCTCTTGCAGGTGTAAATAACCCAGTTATGACAATAAATGAAGTAGATGATGTATCTTCACCTTTAGGTGTGGCAGATCCATTTATCATGTACGATGGGGGAGTTTATCATTTGTTTTTTGAAGTGCTAACCCCGTATGATTATGTCAACGGTGTATATACGGATAAGGTCGCACACGCCGTGAGCACCGACTTGGTCAATTGGACATACGATCAAGTAGTTCTTAGTCCAGAGGCTAATGGTGTAAGAGTGGCCTATCCATCGGTGTTCAACTACGCCGGCGATTACTATATGGTACCCGATCAAGTAGGGAACATTGATGCCTATATCGCTACAGACTTTCCGACAGGATGGGAATACAATTCCACACTGATAGAAGGCGTTTTCGTTGACAGCAATGTTTTCGAGTTTAATGATGTCTGGTATCTTACGACTTCAGAAGCTCCAACCAACAGCATGTCTCTTTACTACAACACTTCCGGTGACTGGAGAAATAGTCAATGGCAACTGCACCCGACTGGTCTTATAATTGAAGAAAATGAGCAGGAAAGGGGCTATCGTGGAGCTGGTAATCCTTTTGTGTACGATGGTTATGTTGTGATGCCAGTTCAAGTGACACCGAATGACACCAACATCTATGGCGAGTATACGTACTGGTACCAACTCTCCAACCTCTCTCCAACAACTGTCGATGTCACGAACTTAGGCATAGCTATTGAACCGCCACAGGACGGTAGTTGGAGTTGGACTGAAATAGCGACGCACCATATTTCGCATGCTCCATATGGTGATGGATACGTTTATGCTGTCGACGGATTGGCCAATTACGACATCGGAACCGGGCAACCCGAATATACCATTGGCTTATTCACAGACGCAGCGGCAAGAGCCTCACTATAACTTGATCACCTGACCACTCGGTTGGCTGTAGGTCCGCATTCAGAATAAGTATATACATGAAAAGCACCTCCTGATACGTTTATCGTACTAGGAGGTGCTCTTTATATTGCCTGTCTGTCAGATGCCTTTTCCATTAAAATGAACCATCAATTCGGATTCACTATTGTATAGTAGAGGTAAATATAGGAATGCCATCTCTTTTTAATTGCTTTCAACACCATTTTTTTTCTAAGGGTATACCCCTCGAAGCTAATATTTTTCAATATCCCCTGCAAAGTAGCATCACCGCAAATATATTTTATGGTACGTATTTTTTCCCTTGCTGGATTTTTGTTGCTTTTATATGTTTCCTGCAAAAAAGAATTGAAAGCCATATTGACATATCTTATGTTCATGCGTTCATGTAATGTGGATTCTTTGCCCGTTTTTACAAGGAGTTCCTGAATTTTATTGTAGATCTCTCTGTGCATTTGAATGAATTTTGGTTTGTAGGAGCCTACCGTCGAGGTGGAATATACCCGATAGTGATAATGTGTACCCTCTGTGATGACTACACGCTCGCAAAAAAGAAAGGTCTCGATACAGAATAGTAAATCTTCCATGTAGGATACCTTTGTATCAAATCGGATGCCATTTTCCTTCAATAAACCGTTTCTTATCAGCAATCGACAAGCACTCCCCATAATGGTCACTTCCCCACTGTTCAGAGTAGGTGCAGCTATCATATTCGCCACAATGGCGGTGGTGATGTCAGCCTTTTCTATGATTCCACTATACGGTATAATCACTTCTTTCACCGAACCCGGCTTTTCTTCCACATAATTACACATGCATATTTCAGATTTGGAAGCTGTGATGGCTCCATACATCTTTTGGTACATATCCAGATCAACCCAATCATCCGGATCGACAAATCCTATGTATTCCCCCGTCGCGAGACTCATCCCACAGTTTCTTGCTGCTGATACACCACCATTTTTATTATCGATGACTATAATCCTGTCATCCTGTTCGGAAATTTTTTTGCAGATAGCCAAACTGTTGTCGGTCGAACCATCATTCACAAGAATTATCTGCACTTCCCGCATGGTCTGGTTGGTTAAGCTCATGATACATTTTTCCAAATATTCTTCCTTGTTATAGACGGGTACAATTACACTGACTATTGGGTGCATCTTCGATTCTTCTCCTTCATGCTTGGCATTTCATCCTTAGACGTACAATTTCCTCAATTTCTCGATTTCTGTCCTGATATCATATCCCATGTTCCTTAATTCGTCGGATACATCGACTCTTGCTCTATCACTAATCTGACCGATAATTTCAGCCGCAACCTTTGCTGGTGTATCTTGGATCGAAATCGAAAAGGCATTACCGGTTATAAATACTTCCTTTGATACTGTATCGGAAATGAAGCAGGGAAGGCCAGCCGCCTGAGCCTCTATCGCCACGAACGGCAAACCTTCAAATAGGGATGGCAAGACAAAAACGTCCATCGCTTGGTAAAGCTCGTTCATATCCGATCTGACGCCGGTAAATATTACTTTATCTTCAAGACCCTTTTCTCTGACAAGCGCCTCCATATCCACCCTCAATTCACCATCCCCGATAAGCAAAAGAGCCGAATTCGGGATACCTTTATGCAGGTGTTCGAAAACGTTAATAAGATACTCTTGGTTTTTAATATAGGTAAAAAAGCCTACATGCCCGATGACCAACTGATTATCACCTAAGTGCAACTCTTTCCTGATTTTGTATCTGCTGTTGGCGTTGTAGGCATAGTCATCAACGGCTATTGCATTTCTGATGATTTTAAAAGGGGTTTCTCCGAACATTGATTTGCCAGCAGCTTGAGAGCAAGCGATTTTCTTGTCGGCGATAGCTGAAACAATAGGCTTGTAGAATGCATGCATCAAGCTAGTGAACCCCCGCTTCCCTTTCCATTCGCTGTGACTATGGATAATAACTTTCCTTTTGAATAGTTTGGCTATGATTGCCATTTCCGCACCGCTTAACGAAACAAAATGGGCATGAACAACAGCATATTCCGGATGTTCCCTGAAAAAGGCAATCAGGGCACGCAAATATTTCACGACACCTTTGCGTCTTTCCGGCAATCGATACATCTTTGCTCCGGAATCCAAGAGCTCCTCTTCATACGCTATTTCATCCGAAAACTTTGTAAAATCGATATGGATATTTGGATCATTTTTAAGTTCCCTATAGTAATTGATGATGAACGTTTCGACTCCGCCTCTATTTTCGCTCATACCAAAAAATAAGATATTTTTTTTGTTTTTCTCCATATTTTTATCATAATTACCTTGTAATTATGTCCTCCTCATCAGAAAATGACGTCTACTTGATAATATCCATCAGCTTCACATTCCTTTTGTTCTCTGAATTGCGATTCCACAAAGAAATATACACGAGCAAAATCGGAATCCATCCATTGACGCGCAAACGTGTTGCCGTGCCTATATTGTCATTGCTGAGCGCAATGAATGCGATCCAAACAAACGCGTAGACCAGTGTAAATATTTCTTCTTTGGATATCTCATGCCGATGTCTAATCAGATAATACAAGATACCTATCATCGGAATGCTTTCGAGTATAAATACAAGCAATTGCATTCCGCTATTGATATGCCAGAAAAAAGGTCCGACAAGGTTTCCGATAAAACTATAGAGATAGTTCAAGAGGAAAAGAATTATGTTTGACTGATTTAGATTAATGTACATGTTACTGCCGCCATTTAGAACTTCTACTCCCAACTGTCGGAATGCCAATGCCCCTCTTAACGACATGTGCACAATCGGCAAGGTCAAATCAATGAAAAAGGTATAATAGATTGTAAATACTATGATTGCGCCAACGATGTATTTCATCAGATTTTTGCTGTTATGCATCAACAGGTTAAGAATCGTCGCCACGATGAATGCAACCAATGCATACGTCCGAAAACCGCCCAGAAATACAATGCTGGGCAGGAGCAAAAACAGAAAGCGATAGGCCTTCTGAAAAATTATTTTGCCCACCAAATAGATGGAAACCGAATAAAAAAAATAAATCCATATATCCCTGTAGATGGATAAGTTTGCGGTCATCAGCAAACTCAGGTAGAACATAAAAAATGAACCCAACATCAGGTTTGTCCGCACAAATGCATCGTCGGACAGAGGCTGTTTCTCCAAAGAAAAGCCCCGCTGGATTTCCTTCAGCAACAATGCCGCCACCAAGACCAGCAGAATGAAGCCCAGATAATTGAATGTCCTTATGACAATGACATCCTCGAAACCGACCGCCGCCACCAAGCGACTGATCAGACCTGGATAGATTGAAGTATTGATTATCTGACCGCCATTTAGGAAAGATTTTACTTGTTCCCAATAGAAGTATCCATCATCTCCACCACCGGTGATAGGCAAGGTGATGCCTAAAAATCCCACACGCTTGGAGAGAAAATATACAAATATGGTCAGTAAAGAATATTCCAAAAACAAAAGCTGATATACTAATGATACTCTATATATTTTATTCTTTTCCAAAAAATGTATACCCCCATCACTTACACACAAATAGCTGCATTATCCTCATTGGCTACTCAAATCACTGTATATTCTGCGCATTATTTTATTTACATTTTTGATATCATATTTTTTTACGGCTTGGCGATTGTTGGATCCCATTTGTGCAGCCAAAGCGGGCTCATCAAAAAGCGTCTTGATGCCACTGGCAAAGCCATCCGCATCCATCGGATCGTAATTAAATCCGGTTACTCGGTTAATTGAGTAGTCGGGGATGCCCTGCACATTTGATGTCAGGATAGGTAACCCAGCCGCCATGGCCTCAAGTCCTGCTATTCCCAAACCTTCCCTTCTGGAAGGAAAAGCCGATACATCGGCTATTTGATTCAATTCATTGATATCGCTACGATATCCCAACAAAAACACACGGTTATCCAAGTCAAAACGCTGGATCATCTCCTTCAGTTCATTTTCTGTATCGCCTTTGCCGCATATCAAATAATATAGCTTACTATTATTGAGTTTGTGCAGGGCATCAATGATGACCTGATGATTTTTTCTGGCGGATAACTCACCGACAGATAAGATTACGAAGGCATCATTCGGAATTCCTAGCATTTCCCTCTTTTTACTTATATCAATGGCAACCGTTTCAAATTTATTTGTGTCCAGCCCAACACCGGGTATGTATTCCAACTTTTTCATACGGAATTTGCCGGCAACGGCCGAATCGACCTGGTTGATGGTAATAAGTACATCCGTATATCGGGATAGGTATCTTTCAATTGGATAAAAGACTAGCCAGTCTTTTAAGGGGCCGCCTTTGAAAAAATGGAAGCCATGTGCAGTATAGATAACCTTTGTACCAAACAGTTTTCTGGATTTATTGGCGGCCAACCTTGCCAACACACCTCCAATAGGCGAATGGCAATGAATCAGATCATATTTTTCTGTTTCGATGATCTGCTTGATTGTTTTGTATGCTATCCAGTTTTCCTTGCTGGCCGGATATCTATGCATATCCACATCATATATTTTAACATTCATTTTTTCCAACTTGACTTTGAGTTTATCCGCACGTTCTTGCGTAATAGTACCAGGATCCTGAAAATTCGCCAGCACATGTACCTCAAACCCTAAATTTTGCAAAATATTAATGTTGGACATATTAAACTGATCAATCATAGATGCAACTGAACTTAACATTAATGCTTTCTTCAACCAATACTCCTCCGTTTCAGCAATGTACGTGGACACACTATTTCCTTGCCGCCTTTTTTCAATCGGCCTTTCCAAAATTAGACGTAATGGTCTATCCTTTGCCCAAATAAAATTTCTCCAGTTCCCTAGCCAAAACGACGATATCAAATCCTGCAGTGCTTAACGCGGCACTTTGAGTTGTCCTTTGATAGCCGTTATTTCGCAATGTCGTGGCCATATCAGCCCACTTCCCAGGACTATCTTCGGCCGGTACGAAGTGAAGCAATTCTGTTATCTTCGTTTCAGCTGTCACGACGTCTTTCGTGGTAATACACTGTAAACCCGAATTTTGAGCTTCTACCAGAACAATCGGCAGACCCTCAAATCTTGAGGGCATAACAAATAGGTCCATTGCCGACAATAGTTTTTGTACATCCTTACGGACACCGGCAAATATGACATAATCCTGAAGGTTATTCTTAGTCACTTTATCTTCGACAGCAGCCTTAAGCTCACCTTCACCCACCAACAGTAAGTAGGCATCCGGGTTTTTCCTGCGCACTTCCATAAAAATATCAATCAAAAGATCATGATTTTTCTGATAAACGAATCTACCGATATTGCCCAGAACGAATTTCCCCTCCAGATGGAATTCTTTCCTGATCTCCGCTCTGCTCTTTTCATCGAATTTGAATTTTTTGGTGTCAATCGCATTATTGATTACGATGTAATCATCATTGAACATCCATTTCCCGGCAAAATCTGCACAGGCAAAATTCGCGGTTGTATATTTTTTGATTCTTTTTTTGTTGCTGTTATGAATCAGCTTATAGAGGCCGTTTCCGTTCGCCACTCGGCTGTTGTGGCTATGCATGATCCGATGATTGATTTTAAATTTTTTAGCCAGAATAATGGGGCTGACATACAGAAGCGCATTCGCATGTACATGTACCGCCTCATAATCCGTATGCTTATTCTTCATAAATTCATACAGAGTGACATAGTTTTGGATTGCTTTCTTCGGGAATTCGGGATGGATAAATACCTCTCCACCCAACTCTTTTATTTCGTCAATCAGGATATTATTCTTATCATCCCTGATAAGAAAGTCAAACTGTACTTCTTGCCTATTAATATTTCTGTAAACACTCATTATAAATGACTCGGCACCACCGCTACCCAAGCTGTTCAACACATGTAATACCCTTATTGGCTTCATTATGCTACCTATCCCTTCGCTCTTTGTTCATTGTTCTTCCCCACTCACAGCGGAAAGATGCGGGGGAAACTTTTTAAAGCTCTTCCGTTTTGGCGATGGAAGCAGCCAAATCATTTATTTGGTAATCAAATCGATAATCGGACATTTCTCTTTCATAAAGCAAACTGCCGAATACTTTATTGACCACATTCACTTTTTTACCCAATACCTTCAGCAACGGATTTAAAAATTTGACCAGTCTGATGCTCCCCCCACTTGCGGCTGCAATCTTCCTGACCATTTCGGAAGTCTTCACGTACTCCTTGTTTTGTGGGAAGAAAATACCGCTCTCTTCATTGTCGATCATCAGACGAATGAATTCCGTTAGATTGTCGATATGAAGCATACTACGCTGATTTTCCACATCCGGGAAAAAGGGCGATATCTTGGCAAATTTCGCCAGCAAAGGATAGTTCCCTTTAGAACCTCTACCATAAATCATCGGTGGACGCAAAACAACAACGTTGAAGTCATCCGACTGCAAAGGTAGAATTCCTTGCTCCGCCAACAGCTTACTGTTTCCGTAGAAATTGGCTGGATGGGGGATCGTCTCCTTAGTTATGACTTTAGTTTCGCCAATCTTGCTGCTGGCGCCATAGACAATCATGCTGCTCATAAATATGAACTGTTTGCATCCTTCTTCTTTTGCCTTTTCGGCGACCGCAATAGTCAAATCTCGATTCACTTTGTAGTAAAATTCTTCTTGGTCCGCTTTCGCATCCTGATGGGCTATCCCAGCAACATGGAAAATGACATCATATTCGGAAAAATCCTTCTCTTGCCATTCACCATTTCTTGTTTCAACAGTATCCACTCGATAATTATCGGCCCATTGTGAGAGCCATTTTTCAAAGGCGTTGCCGATATAACTGTTGGCACCCGTAATCAATATTGTCTTCATTCGTTTGTCGCTCCTGTTCCGCCTTCAACTACACCGTCGCTCTTCAACACACTAGTGATCGTTCCGATGAAGCATTTCACGTCAAAGGCAAAGCCCATTTTTTGGATATATTCGCCGTCCAAAGCCGCTTTCACTTCAATCGACAATTCATCGCGGCCATTGATTTGCGCCCAACCGGTCAATCCAGGCCGCTCATTGTTGGCACCATACTTATCCCTTTCTGCTATCAGATCATATTGATTCCAAAGCGCAGGGCGAGGACCGATGATGGCCATTTCGCCAACGATAATATTGAAAATCTGCGGCAATTCATCCAAGCTGGTCTTTCTCAGGAATTTCCCAACTTTTGTGATGTATTGTTCCGGATTGTTCAATAAATGGGTTGGCATGTCTTTCGGTGTGTCGATACGCATCGTCCGGAACTTCAGGATATTGAAATACTTTTTGTTTGTCCCTACCCTTTTCTGTCTGAAGAAAATTGGCCCTGGTGAGTCTAATTTTATCGCAACAATCAAAATCAAAAAGACCGGGGACAGCACGACAATAGCCAAAACAGACAGAGCAAAATCAATCATTCGTTTCAGTTTTCCATACATTTTTTAATGTTCCTCCAAAGTCTCCGCTAATTACTCGGTTTAGCAATTTATTAAAAAATAGTAAAATAAGCTATACAATCTAATTATACCATTTAAGGGGGACAATTTACATAAAAAGCGAGATTTTATTCAATCACACTTTTTGTGATTTGTAACAAATTAAGAAATATATTGGATGAACTTGACCAAGAATAGATTCCCTCCTACTGAAAAAAATAAAAGCAAACATACATATCTATATACCAAAAAAAATCCCCACAAACGCATGTTTATAACGCGATTTATGGGGATTTTTCGGTTTAATAAATGTAAAAGACAGAATTATTTTCATAGTTATTTTGACTTTATATTTCCCCTAAGGGAAGATGTTTCTCTCTGAGCATTACAAAGACTAACTTATTCTTCTTGATTGTAGTAATAATAGTAACTGTTGTCGTTGCTGTTGATCGGTACGCGGTTGTAGACGGCGCCAAGCACGTTGGCATTGACCATCTTCAGGGATTCCGATGCGCGTGATACTTCGTCTTTGGTCGCGATGCCGTGGTTCACGACGAAAATGACGCCATCGACGCGTCCGGCGATGATCTGAGCATCCGCAAAGCCCAGCAAAGGCGGGGTATCGTAGATGACAAGGTCAAACATGCCTTCCAGTTCATGCTCCAATTGGATCATGCGTTTGCTGGACAGCAATTCCGCCGGGTTCGGCGGAATCGGTCCGCTCGTCATGACGAACAGGTTCTCCATTTTGGTCGTCTGGATGTGATCCTCGATGGAGCCGCTCTTGTCGGTCAAAAGGGTCGTCATGCCATGCCCGTTCGGCAGGCTGAAATTTTTGTGTACGGTCGGTCTTCTGAAGTCGCAGTCGGCGATCAGGACACGCATCCCTTGGGATGCGAAGGTCACTGCCAAGTTGGCCGAAACAGTCGATTTACCGGCATTCGGAGCCGCGGAGACGATGGACAAAGCCTTCAGGTTATTATCCACCATTGAGAACTGGATGTTCGTCCGCAAAGTCCGGAACTGTTCCGATATGGCAGAACCAGGCAAAGCCATTGTGATGAGCCCGGTATTTTGGCGCACATGTTTATCTTTTTTTCTGGCCATCCTATCTTACCCTCTCTCTTCTGCTTTTGGCTGTTTCGGTCACTTGGTATTGGGAGATTGCCGCAATCTCATCCCCATCCATTTCAGAGATGACACCCAAGTCAGGCCAACCGATCGTTTGCGTAATGAATTGGTTGTCGCGGATAGAGCGGTCCATGAAATGCTGCAGAAAGGCTAAGCCAAGTCCCAGCATGCCGCCCACCAGCGCGCCCAATACCAAATTCATCAAGACATTAGGTGAAATCGGATTAGGATCAACGACCGCTTCAGAAATGATTGAGACATTCTCGACCTTCATAATTTCGCCTATATTGGTCTGGAAAGTTGTCGCGATTTCGTTCGCGATCTCGGCCGCTTCGACCGGATCGGCGGAAATAACGGTCATGGAGAAGACTTGCGAATTCTCGTTCGAACCGATTGTCACCATGTTCGCCAATTCGCCGACTGTGTAATTGGACGACAAATTATCTTTCACATCGCCCAGGATGACCGGCCCCTTGATGATGTCCTTGTAGGTATTGATCATCTGCACGTTTGTATTGATGTCACTGAGTTGAATCTCGTTGGCGCTGTCGGACGTGCGATTAACCAACAGTTGCGTGGTGGAGTCGTACATCGGCGTCACCAGGAAAAAAGTATAGAGCGCTGATACAAGCAAACCAACGATGCCCAAACTGATGATCAGCAACAGTCGCTGCTTTATGATTGCAAAAATTTCACCTAAAGAAATCTCTTCTTCTTCCATTGTTTCCCTCCAAAATCTGATTATTGCCTCTTGGCATTTCTTCAAAACAAGAAGCCTGAACGCATACAACTCAGGCTTCCCTACTATAACATATTCTACTATATCATTTTTGAAATAACTATAACTTATTTTACAACTTAATAAATAAAAGCTACGTTTTCATTGCCGCTATTTATTTTTGTTGCGTCAATACTCTCGCGCCTTCTTTGGTGATGGCAATCGTGTGCTCGAATTGGCAGCTCAGGCCGCCGTCTTTCGTGCGGGCAGTCCAGCCATTTTCGTCCATTTTGGACTTCCAAGCTCCTGTGTTGACCATCGGCTCGATCGTGATCGTCATGCCTTCCTTAAGGCGCAGACCTTTACCTGCGTCACCATAATGCGGAATGGACGGGCTTTCGTGCATCGTCGGTCCGATGCCGTGGCCGATGAACTCGCGGACAACAGAGAAACCTTCGCTTTCGACGTAAGTTTGGATCGCATGGCCGATATCACCGACACGGTTGCCTGCTCTAGCCTGTTCGATGCCCAGATACAATGCCTTCTCGGTCACTTCCATAAGGCGTTTCACTTCAGGTGTCGCTTCGCCGACGACATAGCTCCAGCAAGAATCTGACATGGCGCCTTTGTAGTTGACGACGGTATCAACCTTGATCAGATCGCCGTCCTTCAGCACATACTTGCCCGGGAAGCCATGGCAGATCTCGTCGTTGACGCTCGTGCAAGTCGCATATTCGTACCCTTCGAAACCGATTTGTTCGCAGATGGCTCCAGCCGCTTCGATGCGCGACTGCACGAAGTTGTTGATCTCCATCGTAGTCAGACCTGGCTTAATGAAACCGCGCAATTCCTCATGGACTCCCGCCAAAATTGCACCTGACTCTTCCATAGCTTGAATTTCGCGTTCAGATTTTAAAGTTATCATATTTATTCTATCCTCTTCCTATAAATTATTCTTTCTTATTATACATGAAAAGGATGGTTTGGAAAAATTTTTATAAAAAAACCATACAGGCATAATATTTCCCATCGTAGCGGATAATTCATGCAAATATAAGCAGCTAAATCTCTTCATCATTCGGTTCCATAATAAAAGACGCTGATGAAAATTATTTCATCAACGCCCTTTAATAAAGATCTGCAAATATTTGGAGAACCTCTCATTTAATTATCAAACCGTTCGTAATTAAGCTGTAATCTTGGTAACTTTAAGAGCCAAATTATTCACACTATAGTCAAAACTATTTCCCAAAACATCGATTTCATTTGGATAATAACCAAATCCTGCAACAATCAGGTTATCATTCGCCGACGCGTACCAGTTGACGGCCTCATTACGGAAACCATATGTCAAATACTCTCCTTCAAGTGCATTAAGGACCGCCACTGTATACATGCTATTGGTCTCAAAACTCCAAAACAGTATTTCCAAGGGCATATTTGTTGGACTATCGAATCTATCCAAAAATAATAGGCCGTTCGGATCACTGATGTAAGCTGTGGTGTATGTGGCTTTTTCACCGGGAACATACCCGAAGTTGTATATCTCCGTTATGCTATCAAAATTCGGTGTGCCATCCGAATTCCTATCAACTGAAAGAAAAGCATGCATATCTGGCTGACCGCTGTCAGACGCCCAATAGACTTTATCTTCAGTATACACAAAGTTCAACAAACGCGCATATTTCTCTTGACTTTCAACAACGACATACCAATTCTCTCCAAAATCATCTGATTGGTAAATCTTCGCCGAATCATTATCATCCCCGACAGTCAAGAGTATTACACCACTGTATGGATCATAGCTCACGGAATGTCCATGTTCAAAACCTTCTGTATAGCTGCCACTCACTTCGAATTCTTTTACGATTCTCCAATTTTCGGGATCATCGAAAGGTACCGTTACTTTCCAAACATAAGACATTTCATGAATAGGACGGGTATATTCAGCAAAAATGAAGAAATCTTCAGCGTACACAAAATCTGCGCCACTATTTTGAAGCCATGAGGTTGGCTTGATGCTGTCCCCGAAATCAATGACAAACGGATTATCATAATCGTAAGCCGGATAAATAATCGGATTTTGACGTGCTTCCTCCAGAATCCCTACATAAGAATAATCCAAGGGAGCCAACTGCTCTCCACGAAAGACAAAAATGATGTCCCCATCCGGCGTCATGTAAGGTGAATAGTTCTCAGGCCCATCATAACCTTCATATGCAAGCGAACTATCCCACTCCGCAATCTTTACCATATTAGTCGGATTTCCTTCTGCGTAAAGAATTTGATAGCCACTGTAGTAAAGCCAACCAACGGTTTGGGGTTGTTGACCTGCGACAGCATTTGAAGTCTTGACGCCAAACAAAGTGGGATATATGTTCCAATCATCCGTTTCAGGGTAAGTCACTGCAGAAATTTCCAAGCTGTAACTGACTTGGTTTGCAATTTTCGTTATCTCTACCTTGGATGCTGGGTTTTCGTAGCTACTAAGATAAACATATAGCCATACTCCTTCTAAATTGCGGAAGGTGAATTCAGTCAAAGAATTGTCCAGATTGATGACTTTGTCAGCCAATACCGTATCGCCGGAATTCTCTAGCGAAACCAAACTGTTCATTACCGCAATCCTGAATCGATCATTATCGGACCCTAAGCTTTTGACGGTATAAGTCGTATTGGCTTCGATTGCAGCCATGTATGTTACAACGGCATAGTCACCAGTATTTTGGATATATATGTTGCCGTCTCCCGGAACATAAACATTCATTCCCTCCAAACGAACCGCCGATATAATTTCCGGTTCAGTTGGGAAACTCGAAACAGAGATATCAGCTAAAGTGTTAGCGTAATTGCTCAAATACACATATAGCTCAACACCATTCAAATTATGGAACGTATACTCAGTCAAGGAATTGTCCAGATTGATGACCCTGTCAACCAATACCGCATCACCGGCATTCGTTAAAGAAACCGTGTTGTTCATTACCGCAATCCTGAAACGATCGTTACCGGACCCCAAACTTTTGACGGTATAAGTCGTGTCGGCTTCAAGTGTGGCTTTGTAGGTCACTACAGGATAATCTCCGGTATTGCGGATGTATACATTGTTATCTTCTGAAACAAATATATTCGTCCCCTCCAATCGAACCGTCGACAAAATTTCCGGTTCAGTCGGGATTAATGAAACAGAAATATCAGCTAAAGAATTGGCGTAATTGCTCAAATACACATACAGCTCTGACCCATTCAGGTTATGGAACGTGTACTCAATTAGAGAATTGTCCAGATTGATGACCCTATCAACCAATACCTCATCGCCGGCATTCGTTAAAGAAACCGTGCTGTTCATTACCGCAATCCTGAAACGATCATTACCGGATCCCAGGCTTTTGACGGTATAAGTCGTGTCGGCTTCAAGGATGGCTTTGTATGTCACTACAGGATAATCTCCGGTATTGCGGATAAAGACGTTTCCGTCCCCGGATACCCAGACATTAAGATCTTCGTATCGCTCAGTGGCAACATTTTCAGTCAGAGATAGCGCAGTAGGAGATAACGTATCTGTTGTTGGGTTTTCTGTTATTGGAGTTTCTGTTGTCGGGTTTTCTGTTGTCGGGTTTTCTGTTGTTGGAGGTTCTGTCGTTGGAGTTTCTTTTGTCGACGTTTCTGTTATTGGAGGTTCTGGTGTTGGAGTTTCTGTTGTTGGTGTTTCTGGTGTAGGCGTTTCTGTTATCGACGATTCTGTTGTTGGAGTTTCTGTTGTTGGTGTTTCTGGTGTAGGCGTTTCTGTTGTTGGGGTTTCTGGCGTTGGTGTTTCTGTTGTTGGCGTTTCTGGCGTTGGTGTTTCTGTTGTTGGCGTTTCTGGCGTTGGTGTTTCTGTTGTTGGCGTTTCTGGCGTTGGTGTTTCTGTTGTTGGCGTTTCTGGCGTTGGTGTTTCTGTTGTTGGCGTTTCTGGCGTTGGTGTTTCTGTTGTTGGTGTTTCTGTTGTTGGCGTTTCTGTTGTTGGCGTTTCTGTTGTTGGCGTTTCTGGCGTTAGTGTTTCTGTTGTTGGCGTTTCTGGTGGTGGGGTTTCTGGTGTTGGCGTTTCAGTTATTGGGGTTTCTGGTGTTGGCGTTTCTGGCGTTAGTGTTTCTGGTGGCGTTTCTGTTGTAACAGAGTTCACCATTTGTGTGGTAGCTATTGACTCAACTGTATCTGCTCTTGCCTCTTTTACATTCCCATACAATAAACTCATTAAGAGAATGGGAGTAAGTAACGATATTTTATTCCTCATGGTTATCCCTCCTTTAATTACACTTTAAAGAAGACAAGTGAATTCAAAAGAATGTACGCATCTACCAATAGAACACCCCAGCAATAAAAATATTTTTTCTATATATTATAATTTAATTGCGTAATTTTTATAACATAAGGTAAATATGATAAACTAACTATTATTTAATAGTATACTCTCAAAGATAGAAAATTTCAAAAATTAAGGATCCATCAATAAAACAATTTCGTACTATAGACATCAGATTTACCATACACAGATATATTAAATAATTTTTCGAAGATAAATATTCATTGTAGGTTCTCATGCTATAATGTCATTTGTATTCTTACCAAAAACAGTCTCAAATCATTTAGTTTATAAAAACCTAAAGGAATTAATCATTAACTATAAACACACAGATAAGGTGGGTAAAAAATGAATGAAAATAATATTCAAACAATTAATCGAATGAGTGATGACGAAACTGATATTAGGGCCTTGATCATTTTTTTGAATGAGATTAATGCTTCTTTCCCTGTTTCATTAAGTGAAAAGATACAAATAGATGAGTACGCTAAGAAAGTCTTGCGTTTGGGACTAGTAATGAAAATGGAACAAAATAACGAAATCATTGGAATAATCACTGGATACGTAAATGATACAGTTACCGGCAACGGATATATATCCGTTCTGGGTGTTTCGGAGCATCATCGCGGTAAAAAAATCGGAAGTAGACTATTGCAATCTTTTATAGACCAGGCACGAATAGAAGGCATGAAAAAGCTATCGTTATTCACTCACAAAGACAATCAGAATGCGCTTAACATGTATTTGAATCACGGATTTTCCCCCGATGATAGCATCAGTAAGAACTATAGTTATGACATTGCGCTAACACTTAACCTTACAACGTGACTTCCTCATTTTTGAATTTATTATAGTGGTTTCATATCGTTACACCTATTTACCTGTCATCTGGTGAAACCTTTTTTAAGCTGATTCATTTCGCACAACTAAGACAGCTTGTTTTTTGACTCAATATTAATACCCCAGCAAATTGGACTTATCGTTCCAATTTGCTGGGGTATTTTTATCTTCATGTGCAATTTATTGTCTGTTACTTTGTAAACAAGGTGAAATAAACAAGCCCGCTAGCACATTTATTTCAGCTTCGAAGCATCTTCCACGCCCACCTTAGCTACCTTTTTGTACAATTTCATTTTCATATCATAAGCTACCTGGAATAGCTTAGGTGTCAAAATGCTTCCGTAAATCTTCACCTTTGTAATTGTTGGCTGTTTTTTAATCAATTCCTTGATAGTTGCATCCCTCAACGGTTTTTGGAAACCTTGCAATGAGTACTTACCCAAATTCCATAACAAAAGGGTTTTGTTGATGTCTTTTTCCCATCGGTTTTTGGTGTATATGTTGAAGTTTTCCATGAACTGGATCATTTCTTCCAGATGTTTCACTTTTTTCTGGTCGGCATCGTCAAAATGTAAGGTATTCCATGAATTAGGAACCCAAAGATTTCTGACCGACATCACCTCATCCAGATAACCAATCCTCCCCTGATCGGCCAAAAGCATCGCTAGCGGATGATCCCCCACCGGAGCCGTGAAATAAAACTCTGGCGGATTAGCCATCAGCGCCCTTTTAAAGAGGATGGAGGCAGAAGGACAGATATGTCCCCCACCCATATAGAGCTTATCTGGTGGAAGAACAAGCGTCTTATTATAAGGTCTGGTTACATCAACAACAGCGTTTCGGGTGACATCCACAATATTCGCCGCATGAAAGCACATACTGCATTCGGGATTAGCTTCCATGAAATCAACTTGCTTTTGCAATTTCAACGGATCTGTCCAATAATCGTCGCCTTCGCAAAGTGCGACATACTCTCCTGTTGCATGCGACCAAGCAAGATATGAAACACGTTTGCATTTAGAGTATTGATTTTCAGTTTGAATAATTGGTTTGATGATGTTTGGATATTTTCTTGCGTATTCCCTGATGATATCCGAAGTTCCATCCGTTGAAGCGTCATCATGTATAATGATTTCAAAGTCAAAATTTGTTTTTTGCATCAAGAATCCTTCTATTGCCTTAGCTATATAATCTTCTTGATTAAAGGTAGCGCAACAGACACTCACTAGCACATTCTCCATATTTATAAGCATTCCTTTCATTTAACTCAAGGCACATCAATTTTCGCTGCTAGATTATTCCCAAGATATTATCACAGATTCTATCCACATTTTCAAGCGCCAAATCAGCGTAAAGCGGCAGTGTCAAAATCCTTTCTGCTACATATTTCGCAACAGGGGTGTCCTCCGGATTGAATCGACCTTCATAGCATTCAAATGCGCTGGTCAGAGGATAAAAATATTTACGTGCGATGACATCCTCTTCCTTCAATTTTTCAGCAACTTCATCGCGATTCCATCCATCACCGTCGAACAGAACAGGGAAATAGGCATAATTGCTTTTGATCCCTTCTTTGGGCTGCACTATTTTGATCCCGGCAACACCAGTTAATCTTTCAATATATCTGTCTACTACTGCTTTTCTTTTCATGATTTCGGTCTCGATGTGGCGCAAGTTACAGATTCCCATAGCGGCTTGGAATTCGTTCATCTTGCCATTCCCGCCGATGTACTCTGTCGTCTCTGGCCCCGTAATCCCAAAGTTTTTCAGGTCGTTCAAGGTTTTCCCCAAGAATGGATCCTTGAATGTCACTGCACCACCCTCGATTGTGTTAAAAACTTTTGTGGCGTGGAAGCTAAACATGGACGCATCACCGAAGTTTGCGACTGACATCCCGTCGACAGTGACTCCAAAAGCATGCGCTGCATCATAAATCACTTTGAGGTCGTGTTTTTTTGCGATTCTTTCGATTTCAGCAACGTCACAAATGTTCCCATATACATGAACCGGCAAGATTGCCGTAGTTTTGTCCGTTATCAAACTCTCTATTTTGCTGACATCCATAGTATAGTCATCCGCGTTGATGTCGCAAAAAACCGGCTCCGCGCCATTCCTTACGATGGCATGTGTTGTCGACGCAAAAGTGAACGGGGTAGTGATCACCTCTCCGCTCAGCTTGAGCCCAGCTATGGCACCCTCTAGAGCCAAATGTCCATTCGTGTATAATGAAATATTTGGAGTATCCAAATATTCAGACAATCCTTTTTCCAATTGCTTATGTTTTGTACCCATATTTGTCAACCAATGGCTATCCCAAAGATCTTTGATTTCTTCCGTGTACTCCTCAAATGTTGGCATTGAGGAACGGGTAACTTGAATTGTTTCCATTGTATCACCTCTGAAATATATTTATTGTCGCCTATCTATTTTGATTTCAGTATTCGACTTTGACGATATCGGAAATATCTACCATTTCGATATCTTTGTGCCCAAAAACTCCGATGCGCGCCTCAAGTAAGCCTTTATCAACAGGCTCATTCCTTAACCATTTGATGATTGCCAATGGTAAGTTCACCCCAGCCATATGGCTGAATGGGTATCCTCCACCAAAACGGGAATTCATTTCCAATATGTATGGTGTCTCCCCGTCAAAAAAAACATCTACATCCAGATTAGCTATATGCTGAAGTTTTTTAGCGATTTCCTCACCCAATTCTTCCAGTAGCGGTTCAAAAACCGTTTCCGCGCAATCAGTTTCCCCGGAGCGCATGGCGAATTTCCTTTTGACGATAGTGTTCTGATACGTGCATTCGAGATTATTGATTACGTCGAGACCGTATTCTTTACCCTTCAATTTTTCCTGGATGAGGACTGATTCGTCCATATTCTCCTGAGCCTCGTATTTAAGATAACTCCCTTTTATATCGGCAAACACCTTATTATAAAACACCGCAAGCTCCTGATCATTCTCCGCCTCAAACACGGCAATAGAACCCATACCCCAACGCGGCTTGATTATCACAGGGAACGCAATCTCTCCTTTACTGATTGCTTCGTTAGCAGCTGCTTGGGAAAGGTACGTTTTAGGGGCATGGAAACCGTTATCCACAAGAAATTTGTAGGTCTTCCACTTATCGTTACAGATATCAATCACGTCCGTGCCGGACACAATCACCTTCACTCCAATTTCTTCGAATGTTTTTTTATTTGCGGATAAAATGGGTAAATCGATATCAAACAAAGAGATGATGGCTTCAATATTATTTTCTGTGCAGTACGTTTTTAAAAATGAAATGTAATTATCTTCATATATTAAAGGAGTGAGCGTAGATTTATCTGCACACAGGAAAGCTGGTGTAATCGGGCTACTGTTCGATACATGTACCAGGCCGTCCTCCCCTAAAGCTTCCTGGAAATATTTCACCAGATAACTACGTCTGCCGACAGATGTTAAAAGTATATTCATTCCGTTTCCTCCAATTATTCTATTTTCAAAAATCATTTCACTAATGCACCAAAAAATCCTTGCTTTTAGGCAGGATTTTTTTGGTTGCTTTTTTTGCTGCTCCGAACTTCCTTAATTGTATTCAGTAAATAATTAAAACATTCCAGTCTCAATATTTTAGCCATCGCAAAATAAAAGGATGCCCCAACAAAAATTTGGATTATCAAGGAAAACAAAACCGGTAAATCAAAAAATTGGACACCGTAGATGACCGCCCCCATCAACACCGATAGCAATAATGAAGGCATGATATCTTTCAATTGTTCTTGATAACTATAGTCCAGCAAAGCACGGTTAGGATAAGCATTGATGAAACTAGCAACGACTGAAGTAAAGATTGCTCCGATTGCAATGGCATACACGCCATATTGGACAGTAAACGCCAAAACGATGAGACCCATGATTTTTTTGATGACTTCCAATCTCAGGAAGATGTCGCTGCGACCCATAGCGTTGATAGCCTGCAAGTTTGAAGTGTGAATCGGCCTCAGAGCGTAACTTAGCGAAAAAATCTGGATGAACGGCACTGCCGGAAGCCACTTCTCCGTAAGGATGATGAGCACCAACGGTTTCGCGACCACTGCCAAACCGATCATCATTGGAAAGACCAAGAATGAACTTGTCACAATCGATCGGCGCATCATGTCTTTCATTCGCTTTCGGTTATCTTGTTGCGAAGAAAGTGCCGGAAGCATCACTGATTGGATGGAAGTATCTACATTCGTCACAATCAAGGAAGGGAACTGCTCTCCGCGATTATAATACCCGAGCACAACCGGGGCATATATTTTCCCGATTATCAGACTCCTCAAATTGTTGTAAAGCGTGTCAAGCAGTTGGGAAACAAGCAATTTCGAACTGAACGAAAACAGTGATTTAACTCGCTCAAAAGAAAACAGGAGTTTCGGACGCCAGGCTACTGTGAACCAAAGGATGATGGTGATGGCAATCTGGTTCGTCAGTTGTTGTGCTACTAGAGCCCATACGCCAAATCCGGCATATGCCATCGTAATACCTACAACAGCGGAAACAATTGTGGCACCCAAACTGCTCGTAAAGAGCTTTCTGAACTCCATGTTTCTTGATATCACTGCGTTCTGGATCGAAGTTACTGTCCCAATGATGAGGGTGATGGACAATACCCGAATCACCGGCGTCAATTGTGCCATACTATAAAAAGTGGCAATCACTGGGGCCGTCAGGAAGAGCCCGATATACAGCAATACCGCAATACCCAAACTCAGATAAAAAACTGAGGAATAATCGGATTCGATGACTTCCTTTTTCTGTATGAGCGCTGTATTGAAGCCGCTTTGCACAAATACATTAGCGATAGCTATGAAGACGGTGATTATGGAAATTACGCCATACTGCTCAGGCTCCAACAAGCGCGCCAATACAATCTGGACGACGAACTGTAACCCCTGAGTCCCGCCGCGTTCCATCAACTTCCAGAAAAGCGAGTCTATTACTTTTGATTTATTTAAGTCATTATTCATAATTAATGCACCTTGGATTTTCTTAAATTTGCGGAACGGAAATTTGTCTTTAAACATTCTTGTGATCTTTGTGAATAAAGCCATTTATCCAGCACAATAATTCTATCTATTTGCTTAATTGTGCGCGTTCTTTCAACGGCCGCCACCAATCTTCATTGGCCAAATACCAGTCGATGGTTTCGACGATGCCGGTGTCAAAGGTGTATTGTGGTTTCCAGCCTAATTCTGATTCCAGTTTGGTTGGATCGATAGCATAACGTTTGTCGTGTCCTAAGCGATCATCCACATATTTGATCAGATCGCGGGATACGCCCAATTTTTCGATGATGATATCTACGATTTGGTTGTTTGTGCGTTCATTGTGCCCGCCGATATTATAGACTTCGCCTTTGCGGCCTTTGCGTAATACCAGGTCGATTGCTTGACAGTGATCTTTCACATGCAGCCAATCGCGGATGTTCTCGCCGTCGCCGTAGATAGGCAATTCTTTTCCATCCATTGCGTTTGTGATCATCAGTGGAATCAATTTTTCGGGAAAATGATAAGGTCCATAATTGTTTGAACAACGCGTTATATTTACGTCCATGCCATACGTTTCATAATAAGAACGAACCAATAAATCCGCACCCGTTTTGCTTGCCGAATAGGGACTATTTGGTGCCAATGGCGTTTCCTCAGTGAAGTAGCCGGTTGCGCCAAGCGAACCGTACACTTCGTCTGTTGAAACTTGCAAATATTTTTCGATGCCCATTTCTTTCGCAACATTCAACAATGCAAGTGTGCCTTGTATGTTTGTTTCCACAAAGATTTCCGGATTCAGGATGCTGCGATCAACGTGTGATTCAGCCGCAAAATTCACAAAATGCGTGATACCATGAGTTCTCACCAAATGACGCACTAATTCGCTGTTGCCAATATTGCCTTGCACAAAAAAATGATTTGGATTGTCTTTAATATCATCCAAATTGTGGATGTTCCCTGCGTAGGTCAATAAATCCAAATTGATGACCTTATCATCCGGATATTTTTCTAAGATATAATGAACAAAATTGCTGCCGATAAAACCTGCCCCACCCGTTACTAATAAATTCACCTTATTTTCCTCCCAAACAAATGGTTTGTCGCATTCCGCCAAAGTCGGATGTTTCTTGTCTTTTTCTGATAAAACGAATGAATTATCCCTTATAGATTTTCGGATTCTGCCAAACGAAGCATGTATTGTCCATAACCGTTTTTCTTAATCGGCTGAGCTAAAGTAATTAGCTGTTCACGGGTGATGTAACCCATGCGATAAGCAATTTCCTCTAAGCAGGCAACCTTAAGATTTTGGCGCTTTTCGATGGTTTCAATAAAAGTAGATGCTTGCAGCAAAGATTCATGCGTTCCCGTATCCAACCAAGCAATCCCGCGCCCCATTATTTCTACATCCAGTAATCCTTTTTCCAGATAGACTTTATTGACATCCGTAATTTCCAGCTCACCGCGTAGTGATGGTTTGATATTTTTTGCAATCTCGACTACGTCATTGTCGTAAAAGTAAAGACCCGTAACCGCATAATTGCTCTTAGGATGCTCCGGTTTTTCCTCTATAGAGATGACCTTCTTATTCACATTGAACTCCAACACGCCAAAACGCTCTGGATCCTGGACGTGATAACCGAAAACGGTGGCTCCCTCTTCCTTCGAAGCGGCGCGTCGCAGCATTTCTGCCAGGCCGCTGCCATAGTAGATGTTGTCCCCCAGTATCAGGCACACCGAATCATCTCCGATGAATTCTTCGCCGATAATGAAAGCCTGCGCCAATCCGTCTGGGCTTTCCTGCACTTTGTATTCAATCCGAAGGCCTAATTCGGATCCGTCGCCGAATAATTGCTCAAATCGCTCCGTATCGGACGGTGTAGAGATAATTAAAATTTCTTTGATCCCAGCCAACATCAGTGTTGACATGGGATAAAAAATCATCGGTTTATCGTAAATTGGCATCAGTTGCTTCGATACAACTTTCGTCAACGGATATAACCGAGTCCCGCTTCCACCTGCTAAAATAATACCTTTCATTTTAATGCTCCTTTTTCAATTAATTATATTGTGTAATTATACCCCATTTTAAACTGGATAATTCATACAATTTCAAATAGTCATTACCAGCCCATAGATATAACTACATTTTTCACTTGTTCACATAGACTCACTCTGGATAGACAAAAAAGAATCTCAAGCTGATATGGGCAAGTCATCACAACACATTCATAAAAAGCGTTCACCCGATAGCTTCATTAATGTATACTCCTGTATGAATTTGAGTCGGAAAGATTGAAAAGCAAATATTGTTGATTTTCTGTAGAGTGGTGCAGCCCATAATATTTTTCCAATAAAATGAAAAAATGTTAATGCATTTATAATGATACCACTCCTAAATGATAATTCACACAAAAAAAGTGAACATTCTCCAGTAATTACCGTATTTTTACAAAAAATATACACACCTTAAAAAGCTATTTATCTGCAAGAATGATCTCTTATAAAATCAAACTAACGGCACTTTTTTTGAATTCCAATCCAGGTAACTTTTGGAAATTCGAGGTGATTGCTGAATGTCCAAATTGTGCGCAAAAAAGACACCTCTCTTTGGGGAAATGTAGTTATCACACCACATAATCAAGGGAGAAATGTCTCTATGTCAATCTGGATTTTGAGCGTCAAAAATTTACTAACATAAAAGTCAACTATCTTTCCTGCCTTTTTCTGCCACATGCCCACAATTTGCTGACACTTAAGTAAAGAATGATTCCGATTGCGGCGCCTGATCCATCGATGAGAACATCCTTCAGCATTGGACCACGGCCGGGCACAAACAGTTGATGGATCTCGTCACTGATGGCATACACTACACAAAGCAGCAAGCTAGCGCCTCCCCGTTTCGCGTGGTGGACTTCACTCTTCATCGCATGGGAAACCAGGAAACCGAGGACCAGATAGGCGATAAAGTGGGCAGATTTCCGTATCAATTTGCCAGCGTAGGCAATGTTTGTGCCCTGGACAAAATCAACGAACAGGAAGAGGCTGATTGCTAGCACTAAAAAAATGGCGGTTCCGCCGATGATCCAACTCTTTTTGATGGCAAAAAGCCGCGGCTCATCCGTTTGCGTTTCCAATAAATAGATTAGCAACAGGATACCTGCCAAAAATACAACCGTCCCTTGCGCACGGGTAAAATATTCAATGAACGCAGAAAGCTGATTTAGCGCGTCTGCGAAGAAGCGCGTCACGATTCCGCTCAAGACGATTGACTGGTCCGCGGTTTGGGCCGAGAGGATGAAGATAACAATCATCCATGCAAATACCGGCAGCCACCCCTTATAAAGTCGCTCCTTTTTCACCGGCGTCTCCTCCTTTCCGACTGAATGTTCCTTCCAGTATATCAGAAAGCTGTCGACCGGTGTAGTCTGTGAGCCGAACATTTTTTCGGTCTATCCTCCGGTGAGCAGTGGTCTGGCCGGAGGTGGTGCAGATTTCTGGGGCTTTCCTCCGGGGAAGCTTCCCTCATCGGAGTTGGTGCATCTTGTCCATTTATTACCTCCGGGGACAAACGGCTTCGCCGGAGGTAATCTGCCAGCAAAGTTTCGAGCTCAAGCCAACATTCTCCTTTTGGAAATGAGCTTTACTGTGCCGTGGCCTTCTCATCGGAAAATATCGCTATCTTACGAAAAACCGCCTACATCACGGATTTAATCCTTGATGTAGGCGGTTTTTCGATAGTTATGATTCAAGAAAAGGTATAAAGAACCTAGCATATCAAACTTTATTCTCACTGCGGCAATGAGACAGCCTCTGCAGTTGACCCATTGCAGCTACATCACAGGCTTCGCTTTAATCTTTTTCATCGGAAGCAACCACATAGTAAAACAACTCAAAAGTTAGTCTACCGCTGAAAGACTCCTCCCCAAGCTTTTCGAACCCAAAAGAATAGATATTCCAGATGCGTTCAAATCCCTCAAGTCTTTCAATAAGCCTCTGCATGTTACCCGCAGTAGTGCTTGTCATTTCAACTTCATAAGTACTCTTCCTATAGCTTTCATCAAGTCCTTCGATCAGTTGGGGTTCTTCTAAACGTGCTATCTTTTGCAAAATGACATTCTCTTCAGCAGCGATCCTATCCAGAACAATCAGCTCTTGATTAATTTTTTCGCCTTCAGGTAAAAATCCCCAGGTTTCTTCATACTTTTGCCTGTAGTCAGCCAGCAACGTTTCCTCTGGTGGATATTCGGCCTTCAAATTCGTTTGTTCCTTCACCTGCTGCGCTACAAGATCAGCTTGCTCCTTAATCGGATTGAGAAAATACACCTGACCGAAAATAAAAGCCCCAAGAATCAACAGTCCCATCACAATGGCAAGGAGGAGTGACATACGATTCCATTTCAGCTTCATGACAGAACCTCCTCTCGCAATGCCACTTCATCTAGTTCCAGCCAGACTTCAACCGTTGAACCTGCTCCATCTGGTTGGTTCTCCATGCGTATAAACTGAACATCAGAGACGTACACCAATGCTTTAAAATTTTCGACAGCATCGGAAATCTCCGTAATCGTCAACCCTTCCAACACTAACGTAATTTGATTCGTTTCATTTTTGTTAAAAATGGTCACATGCTGTTCGCCATTCGGAACTTGTGCAATGATCGCTTTTGTTACGAAGGCCATTGGATATTGCATTTCTTCAAAAGTGGCCTTATTTTCCGCCACTTGCTCCGTCAATTGCGCATATTCCTGCATTTGCCCTGATAGCATTAGCTGCGATTCCTCGGCTTGAAGCCATTCCTGATCGCGTACTTCAGCATTCGCATAATATGTTTGCATCAAGAAAAAGTAGACACCCACCAAAGCAAGCAGGAAAAGGAAAGCCCCGCTTAGCACATAAGGAAGAAAGTTTCTCTGTTTTTTTTCAAAAAAATTGACTTCAAACATGTTCATTTTCCTCCTGCACTTTTTTTCTGGTGCGCTTCACTTTTTTCTTAGCATCCTTCTGCGGAACAGCTGCATGTTTCTCTTTCGAGGCCAGCCCATATAACGGCAAAAACTTGGAGCTGATTTCTTCAGACGCCTGCAATATATGAATCGGCAGAAAGAATCGTTGGGATAATTGTTCCCTTACTTTTTCCAGATCAGGAAAATCGCCCGTCAAAAATATATCCGTTACGCCGCCTTGACCGTTCATCACTGAATAGCGATAAAACTCCAGTAATCTTTCCAAAACATCCAGCGTATCCGTGATTGCCTCTTCAAAAGAATCTTGATCGTCCTTCCAGATCCACTCACCTTCTTTGGTAACATCCCATAAGTCCACCAAACGGGCCAAGCGCGAATGACGCGAAAATTTGGGGAGATTTTGGTGAAAAACCATGATCGCATGATCCACAGGACTCCATTGCAGCACCATCACATGCTTATCGGGAATTTGGTGCAAATCATTTTGTTGCCGGATGATCCGGTTCAGGCAAAGCGAAGAAATATCCGCTACGACTGGATTCAAGGAAACCTTTCGCAACAAAGATTCGTATTGAAAAATGACTTCTTGCGGATAGAGCATCAGAAGAATGGTCTGCTCCGTGTCGCCAACTTCAAGCAACTCAAAATGAAAGCGCGTCTCCTTGAACGGGGAGCGGATCAGCTGACCCATATGCAGAGCGACGTAAGCCTTTATTTCTGACGGCGCCAGCTGTGCCGGTATTTTTTCTTCCCGCACAATGACAAAATCGTCCTGCAAAAGGATGGATACTGGCGCATTTTTCCATTTTTTTTCTGAAACCAGTGCGTTCAGGCGATTCTCAAGCAACGAAGGATTGATGATTCTCCCTTCATGAAGGATTTCGGTATCAAACAGAATCTCACTTTTTTCCAGCACTGTGCGGGATTGCGCGTCCATGACCAGATAGCGGATTCGTCTTTCCAAAAATTCAAAGTAAAGCAATGGTTTTTTCTGAAATAACATAATGTCCCTCCCTCCGTATCCGAAACGCAAAAAGTGGTCCAACTCAGCTAAAAAGTGTTAGGTACCACTGTATCATCGTTTCTCCAAAATAAAAAACCGTTATTGCGGCCAGACTGATGTATGGTCCAAACGGAATGGTCATTTTTCGATCGCCATCTTTCAGCTTCATGATGATTATTCCCGTGATTGCTCCGTAAAGCGTGGCCAAGAAGAAAAGCAGCAAAAAAAGATAAGGCCCGAAAACAAAGCCCAATAAAGTGAAGTATTTCAAATCACCTGCGCCCATGCCCCCATTGGATACGAGGATGATCACGAAAACCAGACCAAACGCCAGACCCGCTCCGATTAAGGACGCCCAAAGAGAAGGCTGAGGATACATGATGCGCAAAACTACAAACAATGGCGTGAAAAACAAAAGTAACTTATTTGGGATTTTCCTGTAGGCCAAATCGGACACCGTGATAGGAATGATGAGCGCGATCAGCAGCAAACCCAGAAACGTTTGTTCATTCCAGCCATAACGGTAGAAAGTAACGGCCGCCAAAAGTCCGGTCGCCAGCTCCATGATCGGGTACAACAGCGAGATTTTCTCCTTGCATTGACTGCATCGGCCGCTTTGGCGCAAAAAAGACCAGACCGGAATCAATTCTCTCCAAGTCAAGGTCCGCTGGCACGTATCGCAATAGGAACGTGTTTGAGCCAACAAAGTCCCGTTCGGTACCCGCAACCCCACTACATTAAAGAAAGACCCAAATACTAAGCCGTAGATAAAAAAAATAACAGTGATGATTGTATGCATGAAAAAACTCCTAGTAAGCAAGAAAGACTCCACGAAGGAGCCTTTCTATGTATTTGAATGGGTGTTAGTTTTTTGTTGATTAGTTCCCTGATTATTCACCTAGGGCTTCTGCTTTTGTGATAGGATCTGTACCACCGTATGTTGCACCAACTTCAAGAAAACCATCATCTATTAGGTCAGCTACTGCAACTGATGTTTCTGTATCGTTCTCAACAAAGTAAAGTTGAGCAGCATCAATAACTAATTCATCTTGAGCCGCATCCGTATTATCTCTAGCATCGCCAATCACATTACCAATCAACGGAATTGAAATACCTACGATAAGTGCCAAGATCGCAATAACCGCTAGTAATTCAACTAATGTAAAGCCGCCTTCTTTTTTCAACAACTGTTTGATTTTAATTCTCATATTCTTTTCCTCCGTTTTCTTTGTATTATTTCTGAAAGTTTGTTTAGTAAAAAAACTCACTTCTGATGACAACAGAAGTTTATTTCTAATTCAAATCATACAACAATTATTTTGCACATGCAATATATTCAGCTCTAAATTATCCGAAAGTTTCGAACATGCTGAACATCGGCACAACTATCGAAAGGACGATCAGGCCAACGATGCCTGAGAGGAAAATAATCATAACCGGTTCAATCAAAGCTTGCAGTCTGTCGGATGATTCCTGTACTTCCTGATCGTAGATTTCCGAAACTTTCTTCAACATCTCGTCCAGCTCTCCGCTCGATTCCCCGACCTGGATCATCTGAATGATCAGCGGCGGGAAAAACCAATGATTGACCATCGGCTTAGCCAGCGATTCACCTTGTTCAACATCTTTTTGCGCTTGCAACAGTACATTTGCAACCACGCGATTACCCACTACTTTACTGGTCACTTCGATGGCCTGCAGAATCGGTACGGAACTGTTGATCAAGGAACTTAACGTTTGCGTCATCCGCGCCAACAGCGTTTTCTGGATGAACGTCCCCAAAATAGGGACCTTCAGCTGCAGCACATCGAACACATAAGCGACTTGCTCTTTTTTCCCAAGCTGAATGATGACTGCTACGAGAACTCCGATCACTAAGATGATAAGCCACCAGTAATGCTGAAGCAACCCGCTGAGTGTCAGGACAAACTGCGTAATCGCAGGCAGTTCACTTCCCATGGAGGCAAACATATCCCCGAAAATAGGCACAATGAACACCAATAGGAAGGCTGTGATGAACAACGCTAACACACCTACAATAAGCGGGTAGGTCATGGCTGTCGTAATTTTCTGCTTGATGCGGTGCTGCTTTTCATAATAGTCCGCCATTTGTTGGAGAGCTTCCTCCAAACGCCCGCTTACTTCGGCCGAATGGATCATATGAATCAATAAGTCAGGAAACAATTTCGGCTTTTTCGCCATCGCTTCAGACAAAGCAACCCCTTCCCTTATTTCCTCGGACAATTCTTCCAACGCTTCTTTGAGGGCTAGGCTCGTGGATTGGACAGCGAGCAGGTCCAAAGCGTCGACAAGCAAGATCCCTGCGTTCATCAAAGAGGAAAACTGTCTCAGAAACACGATAAAATCCTTGGATTTCAAAGAAGTACGTAAGGTGAGATCCTTGTTCAGAACGGCATTAAGCACATCCACTTCAAAGACGATCAGATCCATGTGTCTGAGTTCGTTCAAGGCTTCTTTTTTATTGGTGCTCTCAATTTTCCCCTTCATCAGTTTTCCATCTTTTGTTTTGGCTTTATAGGCAAAAACAGCCATCATTACCCCCCTTCCTTATTTAACGATTGTTTTCTTCTACTATAGTAATAGATGTGACCGGCTGATTGTTTCTTCTTCCACTAGCCGCTTGATGCTCATCTCCATGGTGTGCATGCCTTGGTCAACGGATGTCTGCAGCACGTTGGGGATTTGATGCATTTTTTCAGCCCGGATCAAATTCTTGATCGCTGCGTTGTTGACCAACATTTCGGTCGCTGCCACACGCCCATTGGCCTTCTTGATCGGTAGCAATCGCTGCGATAAAATGCCCAAGAGCACATTCGCCAGCATCAAACGGATCTGATCCCTTTGCCCTGCTGGGAAGACATCGATCATCCGCTCAATGCTGCCGGCCGCATCCGAAGTGTGCAACGTCCCCAAGACCAAATGTCCCGTTTCCGATGCCGTGATGGCGGTGGAGATGGTATCCATATCGCGCAACTCGCCTACCAGAATGACATCGGGATCTTGGCGCAAACTCGCGCGCAGACCGTCTTTGAATGATAAGGTATCGAAGCCTACTTCCCTCTGTTCAATGATGGATTGTTTGTGCATGTGCAAATATTCGATAGGATCTTCCAAGGTAATGATGTGTCGGTTCATCGTTTCGTTCACATAATCGATCAGCGCCGCCAAAGAAGTGCTTTTCCCGCTGCCGGTTGGACCGGTAACCAAGAAAAGTCCGTGTGGCTGTTGAACCAATTTTTTGGCGATTCCGGGAAGACCTAAACTTTCCACACTGGGAATTTCTTTTGAAATGATCCGAAAAGCAAGCGAAAGTGCGCTGCGTTGGTAGAATGCATTCACCCGGAATCGGGCAATGTCAGTGATGCCATAAGAAAAATCAATCTCCCGTTTTTTCTCCAACACCTCCCACAAGTCTTCACTCAAGATAGTTTTCGCAAACTGGTCCGTATCCTGAGGCGTGAGGGGTGCTTGTTTTTGGGGAATCAGCTTTCCATCTACCCGAAAGACCGGCGCAGAGCCTACCACAAGGTGGACATCAGAGGCATTTTTTTCATAGGCGGCTGTTAATATCTTATCGACTTGTTCCATTATTTCCGCCCTCTTATTCATTGATTGAAGCAACCCGCAAAACCTCTTCCAACGTGGTCTTGCCCGCTTTCACTTTTATCAAGCCATCGTCAACCAGAAAACGGACACCTTGTTGCTTGATATGGCGTTTGATTTCTTGGATGGACACCTGATTCATCATCAGCTGCTTCATTTCGTCCGTAATCACAATCAATTCATGAATAGCCATCCGTCCACGATATCCGGTATGACGGCAAACGTCACAGCCCCTGCCGAACGTGATCGTGTCGATTGTCTGATTGCGTCGTCCAAAGATTTCCCGCTCAACCGGCGTTGCCTCTCGCGTTTCCGCACAATCTTTACATATGGTTTTGACAAGCCGCTGCGCTACGACACCACTTAAGGCGGATACAATCAAATAAGGTTCGACCCCCATATCAAGCAAGCGGGGAATGGCCTCAATGGCGCTGTTGGTATGCAGCGTGCTGAATACCAAGTGACCAGTCAGAGCTGCACGCACACTGTTCTCAGCTGTTTCTGTATCCCGGATTTCCCCCACCATGATGATATTCGGATCTTGACGCAAGACGGAACGCAATCCGGTCGCAAAGGTCAACCCGATCTGGGCATTGACCTGGACTTGGTTGATGCCCTCGAGTTGATATTCAACCGGATCTTCGATCGTGATGATATTACTTTCGGGATGGTTCAGTTCATTGATGGAGCCATACAGCGTGGACGTTTTCCCTGAACCTGTCGGACCTGTCAACAAGATCAGTCCCGACGGCTGGGCAATCAATTCCCGATAATCATCTAAAATATCCTTCTCTAAGCCGATATCCTCTACTTTTCTGAACATATTGGAGATATCCAATATCCGCAGTACGATTTTTTCACCAAAAACAGTCGGCAAAGTTGACACACGCAAATTCACTCTTTTCCCCAAAACGGTTGTGCTGATACGTCCATCCTGCGGCAAGCGCGTTTCCGTAACATTCAATCCAGCTATGATTTTGATCCGAGCAACCAAAGCGTTCATCAGAGTTTTCGGCAACGGGCGTTCATTCCGGAGCAGACCATCTACGCGGTACCGAACGGATACTTGGCGTTCGGTTTGATCCAAATGAATATCTGATGCCCGAAGCGATACACCCGTTTCCAGCAATTGATTGAAGATTCTTACTGCGGGAGCATCTTCACCCTCTATGTGTTCAATATTCACCTCTTTTGAGTCGTATAAGCGGTTGATTGTCTGCAGTAGATCATCTCGTGTCGCTATCACCGGGTGTACGACATAGCCAGTAGAAAATTCCAGCTCCTCTATGGCATAGAAGTCTAGAGGATCGTTCATTGCCACAATCAAGCGCGTATTCTCTTTTTTGATCGGGAGCAATAATTTTGATCGTGCAAAATCTTTTGATATCAGCTCCACTACAGACATATCGATCGGGTATTGATACAAGGACACACTTTCTAATTTCAATTGGATTTCTAATGCATCCAGTAATTGTTTCTCGGTGATATAACCTTGATCAACCAACAAATCGCCTAATTTTTGATCTTGCTTTTTCATGCTGATTGCTTCTACAATCTGCAGTTCCGTTACCAGACCTGCGTCTTTCAATAAATCCCCTAATTTTTTCTTCTTAAAATCTGCCACATTCTCCCACCTTTCTGCTAGTTTTCTATGATTGCCCCTGAACTGATGATATCTTCCGGGTCCGGATCAGCCGTCGCCGCCGATGATCCAAACGGAAAACCGGTCGTGGCAACATCTGCATATTTGAGGAGCGTACCCCCACTCATATCGAATGTTTTTGCGATAACCGTACCGCTTATCGCATAAGAACCTGTTAATGAGACCGCTGCTTTAGGCGCGATGAGCATCATGTTGGATTCTACTTTCCCACCAGATAAATTAACCTCATCTCCGCCAGTCAGCAAGATACCATTTATTTTAGTTGTGTTGGCAGAAACAGCTGCTTCTTTAATGATAATATTTGCATTTATATTTGCATCCTCCCAACCACTCAGCACTACCGGATCTTTCCCTAGGAAAATAAGATTAACGGGATTAACTGGATTGTCTGGATCAACTGGGTCAATACTATTAAAATTTGGAACACTAGTGATATTTAGTTTATCTGTCACAACTATAGTAAGTGTTCCTCCGCCGATGGCGATTAGATTATTCGAGGTAATCTCCAATTCATCCACCAAAATTGTACGATTTTGTCCATCAGTAGTGATTGAAAAAATACTATTTTTCGATTTATCCTTTTTGTCCGGATTTACGGTAATTTTCATTTTCGGAATGTAAACATTCGAATCTAACTCAAGTTTATATTTGCCAGTATTATCTGTGACATTTAAGTCACTTTTTTTAACAAGTTGGTTTTTATCAGGAGCTTTAATTCCATCTAAAAGGCTGATGTAATAACTAAAATTCGAAAGATAAAGATCACTATCCCATACGTTATTTTTGGACACTAATTGAGGCAATTTAGACCCACGAACATCAGAAGATGCTAATGCCTTAGCTTGTTCAAGTGTTAGCGTATCTGGGTAAAATAACTTAGCAGAGTTAATATTTGTCCATCCATTAATCTGAATTGAGCCTTTTTCTGTCTGATTGGTATATATATCACCATTTAATATACCACCGGACATACTAAATTCCCCATCAGTGTAAATGTTACCCTTAATGTTACCGTTAGGTATATCAATATTTCCGTCAGAATATATATCGCCTTCTATTGCCACACCTGCTATAATATTAATACTCGTTTTTGTCAGCAAAGCTCCCTTATCAGGAAGTATCGGCAATCCGCTGCCGCCGGTATTTTTTTCGACCCAAGTCACTGTGAATTGTTTGGTAACGGCTCTTTCTTTCCCATCCACTTCACCAGTGGAAGTAATGGTGTAGGTTTTCAAGTCTGTTTTTGCTGTTGTGATCGTTGCAGTAGGCTTGCTGCCGAACTGTGACGCAAAATCAACAGAGGATTTACCATTTTGAGTGTTCACAAGGGTCGACACATGATCATAGAAGGCGCCCTCTGTTGCATTGGTTTCATAAGCGCCCAACACCTGACTCTGAATCTTTTCATAGGCTGCAACGGCTCCCGCCTCTGCCACATAATAAGCTGATGTATCATCACGGTTCGCATCACTCAGGCGATAGCTGCCGAGTGTGAGTGTTCCGATTGCAACACCAAGTACAGACAGCACGAGAAGAACCATTAATGTCAAAACCAGGCCACTGCCTTTTTCGTCCTCTCGGAGATGCTTGATTCCCATCCCATCCACTCACCTTCTGAAATAAATCGTAGTTTGATATTCTTTTGGTTGGCTATTCATTTCTGACATACTTTTCAATACGATTTTGATGCTCTTTGTATCAGTATCGGGAGTGACAACGAAGTCCTCAACATCCTCTGCTAAAACCTGATTATTATTTTTCACAAGCTGTGAATCTTTTTGGCTGAATGCCACAGCACCGTCAATAAACAATGTATCCCCCGATGCTGATATCGTTACATCAGCAAAAGGCGTCTTGCGCACCTCTCTGGAAATAACAGACAACGTGTAAGCGAAATCATTTGACTGACTAGCAGAATATGATTGCGTCAGATATTGCCTTTGACCAAACAGGTGTACAGCTCCCACCAATGAGAGCACCACCGAAAGTAGCGCAATGCTCGCCAACAGTTCTATGAGCGTCATTCCTGATTCGTTCCGTAGATCAATTTCCGAGCTCTTCTGCTGTACGAAACGACAGCCGCGTTTCCATTTGTGCATAAGCTTTCCCTTCCTTGGAAACTTTCACAGTTCCTGTGTAGAGTGTATCGCCTGATTTTTTGGACAATTCGGTTTCAATCTGAAATCCTGAACCGGTACTCGAGCTTTCCGTTTCCATGAGACTATCTGTTTCTTCCACACTCTTTGTGTTTGAATAGTAGGTAAGTAATTCGATTTGCTCTTGAGCAATAAAAGTTGCTTCATTTACAAGGTCGGTCTGGTTATTTGTTTTAGCCGCTTGGATAAAGAAAGACATGAACGTGGTTATGATAAGTGACAGGAGCAGAATAGATGCTAACACCTCTACGAGAGTCATTCCCTCTTCTTTTGATAACATACCTTTCATTTGTGTTCTATACCAACATTTCATTGTTTTCTTCCTTTTCAAAATATAGTTATAAACATCGGTCGTTTTTTTCATTTTACAATGCAATATTTCTGTAAAAAGATGCTATTAATTAGTATATTATCTTAACGATTGACTGTCAATGGTTTTGAAATTTTGGAAAATGGTCGATTTCCTTCATTAGAATGCGGCCGCAGAATGAGTTGCTGTCATGGCAGATCTCATTATTCTTGAGTAGCTATTTGATGGCGAGACTATTCATAAATATGGTGGTAAAATGGTTGTTAAGGAGTATACCGACATGGAGGTTCTCATGAAAAACAATGAAGCAGCAGCGCAAAAAAAACTATTGGATGAAAATGCCTATTTAAAGCGTTTGAATAAGGAACTGATCAGTCAAATATATGAAGATGATTTCTCGAAATTCCCGTGGTTGGGTAACCTGGGGCAGTGGTTTTGGGATTGTCCCAATAACATTGTCACTTTCAACCCTTTGAAAGCAAGTGCTCTTGGATATTCAAAGGATGAAATACCTGCAGAAACAGGATTCGAATTTTTTACGGAAAAGTTGCACCCTGAGGATTATGACGCTGTAATGGATGAAATGCGTGCCCACCTCAAAGGATCAGTTCCTGTATGGGAAGTCAAGTATCGCATCAAAGCAAAGGATGGATCTTGGAAAGTTTTTTATGATCGAGGTAAAGTGACGCAATGGTCTGCCGATCACAAGCCATTATTCCTTGTAGGTAACGTATTTGATGTAACCGATGACGAAAACCAGAAGCGGGAACTGCTTCAAAAATCCACTTTCTGGCGTGTACAAGCAGAAATTGATGGCCTGACCAAGCTGTACACACGGGCTGCATTGGATGAAAAGTTATTCTCGATTCATCAATACAGTCTTCAAAACCAGAAAAACTATTCTATTTTATTATTGGATATTGATCATTTCAAAAATATAAATGACACCTACGGCCATTTGGTCGGTGATCAAGTACTGAAAACGATCGGACCAGTCCTCCGTTCCAACATTCGTGAAGTTGATATCGCTGCTCGGTATGGTGGAGAAGAATTTCTGATTGTGTTACCCGATCTGGACAGTGAAAATGCCAAAAAGATAGGGGAACGCATTCAGCAGAGCCTGAAGAGCACCAAATTCCCCATCGCGCATGTCTTGACGGTCAGCGCTGGAATCGCCTCGAACCATGAAACTCAAGATGTCATGGAACTCTTGGAACTTGCCGATGGGCGCCTTTACCGCGCAAAAAATACCGGCAGAAACCGCATTATCGATGCTTAATCGTTTTGTTGAAATGCGTGACCCAAAAACCCCTACTGCATAAAATTGTGCAGTAGGGGTTTTTAAGTTTGGTTATTTGAAATCCATCATCGTTGTCTTCAGACTCAGTATTTCCCATAAGGCAGCACTTTTTCGATGAATACGGAAACAACTTCAGGATCGAATTGGGATCCTGCGCATGCTCTTAATTCTCGAATAGCTTCTTCCATTGTTTTTTGGTCAGTGTACGCACGCCCACTGGTCATTGCATCATATGAATCTGCAACTGCGATGATTCGGGAAGCTAAAGGAATGTCCTCTCCTTTCAATTTTTCTGGATACCCTGATCCATCTACCCACTCATGATGGGACAAAACGATCATCGCAACAGATGTGTATTCATCTACGGACCGAAGAATTTGGTATCCCGATTCAGGATGGCGTTTGATTTGCTCTAATTCTTTTTGAGTTAATGAAGAGTCCTTATTGAGAATTTTTGACGGTATCGTGATTTTCCCGATATCATGCACTAAGGCAGCTTTTTTCACTAATTCTTGCATGTATGGCTCAAGTCCCATTTTTTCTGCAATTTTTCCGGAATGGTTGGCAACATTTTCTGCGTGTATCGGATCCCATTTCCTTAATAACCTCGGATTCGACTTGATACCTTCAATAATCGAATTCTTGTGCTTCCGGCTTTTGCGCAACTTATCTTCGTACATCAATCTATCTGCTTCCAAAATGATGTCTTCAACAGAGTCTTCTATCCCTGTCTTTGTTGCAACCCCCAATGAAATTGAAACCCATTCTGACGGGAATCTCCCGGAAATTTTTAAAGTATCGCTATTTTTTATTTTGTCAGCAAGTGAACAGGCAACATCATAAGGTGTGTATGGGAGCAACAACACAAACTCATCTCCACCATAACGGACGAAAATATCGCCTTCCCGTTGATAACTTAGCATTTTCTCTGAAATCGTGCGCAGTAATTCATCCCCTTGATCATGGCCATAAGAGTCATTGATCAATTTCAATCCATTCAGATCAACAAAAATGACGCTAAGAGGCAGTTGATAGGGCAGAACCATCGCCTCCGATGAAGATTGGATAAAACTGCGCTGATACATCCCTGTTAACGCGTCTCTATTATGATAGTACTCAAGTTTTTCCCGCGTCATAATCAGATCTGAAATATCTCGTCCTGATGCATATATGCTATTCTCAAAAACTTTCACACGCCACTCATAGTAACGGACTATTCCCTTATGGTTCAGGACTCGGTTGACAAATTTATCAAGCCCGCCAGATTTCACTGACTCACTGATAGCAAATTTTGTGGCATAAATATCATCATTTACGATGATTTCAAAAATACTCTTGCCAATCATCTGTGAATCATTGTAACCCAATGATTCGCGCCATGTCCGATTGCTTTTAATGATTATTCCATTGAATGAGCAGATACAGAATAAATCTTTTGTCACTGAGACGTAACGCTGAAGCTCGATGTTTTCCTCCCTCAGATTATTATCTGTTTGCTTTTGCACTGTGATGTCCTTATGGGTATCACTCTTAATTACTGAGTCAAGTTTATCCGAGTCACTTTCTTGAAATCCAGCTGCCATTTTATCCTCCTTTAATCACTTTCCCGGTGCATTCAAGTCATGTTTTTGTCACCTTTACTGAGCAAATTCATCGTTGTACTTCACTTTCGTAACGTCTTAAGAAGTTTATGGCACTATCTGCAGGCAAGGGTTTACTCAGAAGATAGCCCTGGATGATATCACACCCGTATTTTCGCAAGTAAGCCTTTTGCCTCTCGTCCTCTACACCCTCTGCTACAACGTTTAACCCAATTTTATGGGCCATAGAGATGACATCTGAAATGATTAGATCCTTTTCAGCTGTATGACTTATCTTATCGATAAAGAAGCGATCGATCTTTATGGTATCTATGTTCAGTTCAGCAAGTCTGGAAAAAGAGGAATAACCCGTCCCAAAATCATCCAGCGAAATGGCTATGCCCATTTTTTTGATTGCCTCTAATGTTTCGTTGATCTGGCTAAAATGGTCGAGCAATACCGTTTCCGTAACTTCGAATTCCAGCGACTTCCTTATTTTTTCCGATAAAAAGCATTTTTGTCGCAAATTTTCTAAAAAGTCTTCCCGCAACAATTGAATGCCGGATATATTGACTGCTACACTCGTTTCAGGAAACCCTCCATCCTGGAGTCGTTTTACAAAATCGCATGCAAGCAGCAGAATATGGTTGCCTAAATCATAGATCAACAGTTTTTCCTCAGCTAAAGCAATAAATTCATCCGGAGCCACTTGGCCTAGATTATCAATTCGAAGCCTAGCCAGCGCTTCGAACCCAATGACTTTATCTTTCATCAAGTCGAGCTTCGGTTGGAATTCCAGATAAAAAGATTCAGTATCTGTACCTTCAATGACTTCCCGCAATACTTTCACAATTTTATCTTGCCGCAGAAGTCGTTTCTCCATATCTTCGTTAAAGAAAGCCACCTGATCCATTGAACTATCCTTGATATGAGAAAGTGTCAGTGTTGCATCCTGCAGAATTTTATCCGTTGAGGTATGTCTATCTTTGATCTCCACTATAGCTATTTGAACATCCACATACTGATATTCCGTTCCTTCCACTATCGGATTCTCAAAAATGTGCATAAGTTTATCAGCGAATGCTCTCAGTTCCTGCTGGTCTGCGTAATCATCAAGCACTAATATAAATCTGTCTCCGTCAAACCTGAAAAATAAGTCTTCCGAATCCAATAATGTCCTGACTTTAACCGCAATCTGTTTTAGTACCTCATCTCCATATAAAAATCCGTAGGTGATATTCAGTGTTTTAAAATTAACGAAATTGAGAAGCAACACCGCTTTATTTCTTCTGTATGGATTTCGTAGGACTTGATTTAGATACTCCGTAAGATATTTGCTGTTACGAAGACCCGTAAGCTCATCATAGTAAGCAATTTTGATGTTGGACTTATTTTTCCGATAAGCATAATAGAGGATGCTCCCCGTTATACTAATAATAATTAGGGAGACTGTAATCGCGTAACGAAGCATTTGAGTAATTTTGGCATCCACTTTATCGGTAGGCCAATGTATCAACAACGACCCTATTTTTTCATTTTCGACAAATATAGGTACAGAAATTCTAAAAAATGAGGATCCATTTATTTCATCTCTATGTACATCCGATTCATTGCCATCCATTTCCGCACGAATATCTTTCACATCGATTGTACTGCCTGTATAGTTTGGAAGACTGCTCGCAATGATTTCGTACTTCGTGTCGACAAAGAATACGTGTTTTACATCTCCCCTGTTTGAAATATCACTTAATAATTTTGTGATTTCAAACGCCCCAATGAAATCCTGTATATTTTCTGCCAGAATCCCTAATTGAACAAATCCACCCGTCTCATCTTTAACATAGCCAAATTTATAGTAAACGCCATTCACGGTGTCCGGACGGACGTCTTCCACCAACATAGTCTGATCGCTCATCATGAAATCATAAACCGGATGTCCTTCATGTGCTTGCCACCCGATAAATTCTTCGTAAGTGCTATTGGTGATTACTCCCTCATTGTTGTACAAATGTATTTCATCCACATTGAATGTTTGGGAAATACTATCCAATACCTCATTATTGTCCTTATTTTCAATAAGCATGATGGCTTGACTTGCTATCATTATTTTTTCATCCAAAAGTTCCGTAATGATCTCATATGCTTCGCTTGTGTTAGTCAAACTGTGGGAATAGCTGTTTGCAATTTCCAAAGTCGTCTCTTCAAGCTGACGATACTGTTCATCAATTCGATTTTTGACTGTTAAAGCTGTCAAAATCGAAAAACCTATTGCTATTATCAAAAAGGGTATCAAGAAATAGGTTATTTCTACCATCTTTAATTTGTCTCTTCCCATCACTCAACCCCCGATAACTATTATTCTCCGACCAGCACTAAAATATAGAAAAACAGCCACAAAAGTTGTTTTATCAACATTTATGGCTGTCTTTAACGGAAATACCCATATCCCTTATTTAGAGCGGCCGAGTACACGTTAGTTTAGAAACCTTACTTATTACAAATGAAGCCTTGATTCCTGTTCAACACAATGACCGCCTTGTTATTGATGCGGGAAAGAAACAATAACTTTGTTTCTGCCGCCTTTTTTTGCTTCATATAGCGCTACATCGGCCTGTTTGAACGTTTTTTTCAAGGTTTCTTCGGTGCGGCTGTGCGCCACCCCCACAGATATTGTGACACTTACCGGATCACCTGACATTATAGAGAATTTGCTGTGAGCGACTATTTCCTGCAAATCATAAATGAACTCCTCTGCATCCCTTGGATTTAAGTTGTCGATGATCACGGCGAACTCTTCCCCACCGATTCTGTAGAAGGATTTACTAGGTGTCGTAAGCTCATTGAACACCTGTGCCAACTGTTTTAAAAGCGCATCCCCACCATCATGTCCGAAGCTATCGTTATAGGCCTTAAAGTGATCGATATCGATCACTGCCAATGTGACTGCTTTCTTTTCCCGCTCCATTTTCATCAGATCGTTGTTGAAAGTACGCACATTCTTGAGCTTCGTTAGAGGATCGGTACTGGCAGATACAATCAAACTGTATAGATCCGTAATGAAATAGTGCATGACAAAAGTTGAGACATAACCGGAGATAAACAGAATACCGCTTATCAACAGCACGATTGATTTATCAGCTATTATATGGTTAGTAATTACCAATGTAGGGATGAGAGAATAAGTGACCAAGACAAGCAATTGGGTCAGCTCGTTCAACCTGTCCTGAGTATAATGGACTATCAGCGGCAATGTGACTGCCAGCAAAATACCGACAATCAGGTTGACCTGGGCAATGCTAGTATTGCCCCAGAAAAATCTGAGAATCCCTAACAATAGGATAGTCGAACTGGTTATTTTCCAATCCATATATTTAGCAGAAAAACAAAACATCAGAAATCTGAAATCATATCTTATGCCCAGAATAACCGTGGAAAAGCTTAACAAAACGATTCCTACCAGCACTTCCAATAATATGCATTTGATGAAGTAGGATATTTTCGCATTATCTTGATTGGGCGACCCAAACTTGCTCCTCAAATAGAAATAAATACCCAAAAACATGATTCCAATATTTGCCAGTAGACTACCCATCGTGTTCTCCTTACATGCATGCCTAATAGAAACGAGTTATTTTTTTTTTAAACCTTGCATCGTTATATAAAATTTAAGTATAAATTACCGCAGAATAAACGTTTGATTAGAACAAACATTTTCTTAAATACAGTAATATCTTGCTTATTATATCTTACTTATTTCATATTGTATAATAATAAAAAAAGTAAAAAATATTTGAACAATCAAAATACAATATTGTTTTTTGTTTTGGGATTAAAAATATTTTTTTTAACCGATAAGTTAACTTTAGCTTGGTAATTTTAGTTTTGCAAAAGAACAAATACATTCGAATCATCATCTGGTATAATATATTTTCATCGCTGTAATAATTTAACCATAGGATTCAATCCAATGTATTTTCACTAGTTATTTTGCAGTGATCATAAAGGGGGAAAGTTAGTGGATGAGACGCAAGAGTTGTTAGATGATTTATACATAGTGTGCCAGCCAATCATGCTGTGTTCAAATACAAATATTATCGATGGGTACGAAGTTTTACTAAGATCAAAACAGCAGCGCCGTTTTCCTGAAAAAACATTCATGTGGTTCATCGAAGAGGAGCAGCGCAATTCCAAATTGATGGCTTATTATTCGAGGGAACTGGCAAAAATAATGGATATCCACAGCAACACCAAATTATCACTGAATCTGCATCCCAAACAGTTGCAGCATCCCTCAACCTGGGATTTTTTGGACACTATTTCATCGATGAAAAGGAATGTCTCAATCGAATTGACTGAGCACTACTGCGAATTTGATCGGCCAGATAGAGAGGATTACTTCCAAAATTATATCTTAAAACTGAAGAAAAAAGGATTTTCCGTAGCGATTGATGATGTGGGGAGCGGTCAAAATAACTTTGAATTAGTAACGAGGAACATCCCGAATATTACCACGATAAAATTTTCACTGTTGAAATTTCGAGATCTAAATGAGCAAGTTTTGTTCAATTTTTTGAACAGCTGGCTTTCACTATCCCAACAGTATCATCTTAAACTAATTATTGAAGGGATTGAGTGTGAAGTCGTCAGCAATACGCTTAAAAATTTGGGTATGGTTTATCAGCAAGGCTATTACCATGGGAAAGGCCAAGTGTTGGTTTGATCTTTGCGGCCGGGACTCCGGCCAAACATTTTTGTGCGCTCTCCTCCGGTGAGCGGCGGGCTCTCCGTAGTTGGCGCCGCCTGCTGGGGCTGTCCTCCGGGGAGGCCTTCCTCGCCGGAGCTGGTGCATCACTTCCTAGTGTTACCTCCGGGGACGCACGGCTTCGCCGGAGTTCGGCCACCCGCAACACAGCCTCCTCCGGCCAGCATTCGCTCGTCAGAGGTAATCTGACCAGCTCGAGACTATCTTCCGTGGAGCTCTCCTCTCGTAGGAGTTCCGTCTCCACACTTTTTCATGAGGGATCTCGTTTCTTGAGCATGCTGAAAAGACCGATGGAATATCGTCCCATCGGTCTTTTTATTGTAGCAAGTACGCTACAATTATTCATTTCATGATTATATATGAACAGATATCCCCCTCACGGATCTCTGCGCTTAATCGCATCGATATGCGCCTGTTTCGTTTCCTCATCAGCTTGGGTGTATCGACTCAATTCGTTGTAGATCTGTTCCATTTCCAAAGGCGTGAAGAATTCCGGCCGCTGCATCATGTCCTCTACAATTTCGCAAGCCAGCACATCCTGGTTCATCACCTTCACTTCCGGCGAATAAACAAACATTTTCTTGATGGCGCACCGCTCACTGAAAACGATATAAGAACGAAAAACCTCGTCGCCCAGACCAAGATGCTGTTTCAGAACGCTGATATGCTTCTTGTTCTGCCAAATGGGATTATAGAATTGATAGTGCCGGCCGCCTCGAAAAATCTGTTTCCAGTACTTGCTGTTCTCATCCCCGAAAATCCAACCGCTGTAATTTTTCGACTCGAGAACATAAATGCCGGTTGCCGAAATCATGATCAAGTCGATTTCAGTGGTCGTCCCATTTCCCTTGGGCAAATAAATATTCGTCAACAATTTGTGCTCATCGCCCAAGTCCTCCAAACAGGAATAGATGAGGAATTCGCCATATTTCCCATCATCAAACAGAGTATCGAAGACGCTATTGCCGCTTGCAGCATTATACGCGGTCCTTTGGTATCGGTTGTATCGTTTATGTTTCTTCTGCTTCGGCGGGCCTCCACTAAATTCCTTAAACAAACCAACAGCCAGAAGAAAAAGCAGTATTATTTCCAAATTCAGCAGCTCCTTTAATCGGTTAAGCACGAGAGAGGCGTTTAAGCATTCGAAGATAATATACGCGACTCACCAGAAATTGATTGCTTTTTCAGTAGGGTTTTAAGCGTCCCGCTTTTCCTGTGAACGGTCCTTTCGCCGGAGGAGAAAATCCAAAAAGAATATTACCTCCGACCACCGCGGCTTCGCCAGAGTACAGCCGCCCGCAATGCATCCTCCTCCGGCCAGCATTCCCTCCCCGTAGTTGAGCTATCCGGCACAATGCTGTCTTCCGATGAGCGCCCTTCTCATCGGAGCTGACATTTTCCTCCGGGCAGCAACCTTTCCGCCGGAGGAGAAGATCCAAAAAGATCATCACCACCGACCACCGCGGCTTCGCCGGAGTACAGCCGTCCGCAATGCATCCTCCTCCGGCCAACATTCGGTCCCCGGAGTTGATCTCGCTGGCGCAGATCTGTCCTCCTATGAACACCCTGCTCGTCGGAGATGAGTCCCTTGGATAGCTTTCTCCTTCCAACTCTTTTCTGGTCGAAGAACCACTCAGTATCGGGAAAGTACCATCATGGCAACCTCCAGCGAAAATATGACACTGGATGTATACAGGTTTGGTTATTCTTTTAAGACTTTTTTGATCCAAATAAGGATCGCAGCGGTAAAATTAGATATAGGCTCACAGATAAATGACAAAATCCCAAAGACGCGTGCAAAACAGATTCGTCCTATGGGAGCGTATTGAGCCCTCTCCAAACAAGATAAATCACAGTCAGGATAAATGCTGTTACATATAAGATTTTCCTTTTTCACTGTATAGAGTCACCTCTTTTAGGATGTAGCTATTATGAAATGCCAATTGAATCGGCTATGATCCGGAAGTTCGACGAGGCATTGTCTTAGATAGTTAGTGATTTTTACACACAAATGTATTCGAATAATCATTGGATATCTTTTAATATAATCGTTGTAATTATTAAACCGTAGGATTAGGTCCAACATATTTTCACTGGTTCATTTGCAGTGATCGTAAAGGGGGAAAAGTTAATGGATAAGATGCAAGAGTTGTTAGATGATTTATACTTGGTATGTCAGCCAATCATGCTATGTTCACACACAAATAGTATCGATGGGTACGAAATTTTGTTAAGATCAAAAAAGCTGTGTGCTTTCCCTGAAAAAATGTTCCTGTGGTTCATTGAGAAGGAAGAACGCAATTCCAAGTTGATGGCTTATTATTTTAGGGAACTGAAAAAATTAATGGCCAGCCACTGCAACACCAAACTATCGCTGAATTTGCATCCAAAACAGTTGCAACATCCTTCAACTTGGACTTTTTTGGACAATATTTCCTCGATGAAAGGAAATATCTCAATCGAATTGACTGAGCACTACTGCGAATTTGACCCAATCGAAAGAGCGAATCACCTCCAAACCTATATCTCAAATCTAAAGGATAAAGGTTTTTCATTAGCGATTGATGATATAGGGAGTGGCCAAAACAACTTTGAATTAATATCAAACAACATTCAAAATATTCATACTATTAAAATCTCATTGTTAAATTTCAGAAACATCAATGAAGACATCATGTTCAATTTCTTGACTAGTTGGCATAATCTGTCAAACTATTACCATCTTAAAATGATAGTTGAAGGAGTCGAGTCAGAATGCATCAGCAACAAGCTTAAAAACTTAGGCATGGTTTATCAGCAAGGCTACTACCATGGTAAAGGCCAAGTATTGCATTGACCTTTCATCGCTTTGCGCTTGGCAATGCCTGTTTGTTCGGCGAAGCCCCCTCTCCTCCGGTGAGCGACGGCTTCGCCGGAGTTCGTGCATTCCTGCGGGATCTTAGCTCCGATGAGGATCGGCTCGTCGGAGTTGAGTGGATTAAAAGCAAGGGCACTCTGTGCTCCGGCGAGCACCGTCCTAGTCGGAGAAAGCCCACCTCCAGCAATATAGAAGAAGCTCACCGGCGAATTTCGCCGGTGAGCTTCTTCTATATTAAAATGCAACTAACTCTTATCGATAAACCGTCTACTGACGAGTGTGGAAAGCACCAGCACACCGCTGACCAGAGCTAGAACCAGGACTGTTATTTTGCGGGAAATGATGGGATTGCCTTGACTGATTCTCACCTCCGATGAGGAATGTGTTTGTCGAAGGTGAGCCAATATAAAATGTTTCCAGCTCCGATGAAAGGTTTCTCATCGGAGTTGGTGTAGCTGGATGTATGTTCTTCTCCTGTTAGGGATGCCTTGTCGGAGGTAGTCACACCTTAGGCGTGACTATTTGATTTCAGAATGCTGACAACCTCTTCGACGGCATTTTTATAAGCATTCAAATTCTCTCTGACGATATTCGATGCGCTCAGATCGCTGATCGCATGCATATCAATACGCGCTAAGTTGGTTTCTTTGATTGAGACTGCGACTCCTCTGCGTTTCAGTTCATTGATGTTTTCGGTATCTTCCAGCACGCCTTCCCTTTCGATCAGCACGAGGTTACTTTTGGAAAGTAGTGCTTCGGAGATGGTGCCCCAACCGGCTTTGGCGATGATGATGTCGCTGGCGGCGAGGTAGTTGTGGGTGTCGAAGGTTTCGACGGGGAGTTGGACGATTTTGGCGGTGCTGGTTATGTCGATGCCACTGGTGGCGAAGATGGTACCGTCGTAGTTGTGAATCTGGATATTATCCAGATTGGCGGATTTGCCGCAGGTTATGAAGATGCTTGGGCCGTATCGTTCTTTGATGGCTGCGATACGGTCCGGATCGAATTTGCGGGACAGGAAGCCGATCTTCTTTCTGGGGACATCCAGGTCATGGATCGGCAGCATCAGGTCGTATTCGATTAGGAGGTCGAGTTTGGCGTAGACTTCCCTGAATCGGGCGATAAGGATTTCGGAAAGGCCGAGGTGCTCGTACTGTTCGCACCAAGTGAAGTTGGCGATGCCGATGTTGCGCACACCTAATTGTTCCCCCACTTGGATGCCGATGACGCTGATGTCGCTGACGACGCAGGCAACGGGTATATGCTGAAGATAGACGACTTCCTCCACTACGGCCGTATCCCAGCCGGCCATGAAATCGGTCAGCTCGTGCTCCAGGCGCGGGATGTCGACCTGCAGACTGTTCTCCCTGTTGACCAGGCCGACTTCGGTGCGGATGTCCTTGTAAACGACGCGGTCACCGAAACGGGCGAGGTAGGTTCTGGCAAAGCTGTTCTGGTAGGCGCCACTCGCCAGATAAATCATATTATCCGTTGTTTCCAAAAGTTCCTCGATGATTGCCAGGCAGCGGGTCATATGGCCGAAGCCGTGGGAAGAAACGTAAAATGCAAGGTATTTTTTATTCATGGGGCACCTCATATTTATTTAAATGTTAGATTATTCTATAAAAGGCTTGAAACGTAAAAGTCTGGTTATTAATTTCTTTTGTATTTTTATCAATGAACGACCCATACCCTCCATAGAATTTCAGTCGTTTTTCAGTAGTTTTCAAGTCAAATAATTCAAAATATTTCAGAAAGTCTGTATTTCCGTAGTAATTGTTAAAGTCATTTTTTGGGGGGAATATAGTTGCCTGCTTACACCAGTACTTGATAGATGACAAAGTTTATTTTTGAATTACAACAAAACAATTCCTCTGCTATTTATTGCAATTTGAAATTTTTTATAACACCAACTTCACTAAAATAACCAAACCATAGTAATATTTATCGACACTTTGTAAAACGGAACAATATTCAACCTCATTCGAAAAGTGTCCAATTTCATTTCGCACTGAACTATAAATTGTTTCATGATAGTTTTTATTTTTTAAGGAGGTCTCTACCTCTATTAATTTTCTTAGATCCTCATCGTCTAAGGTTCTTAATTGATATCCTATAATTTTTTCTAACCCCATCTTAACTTTAAACTGGTCGTGTGCTGCAGAAAAGCATCCCTTTTGGTTTATCTCAAATAGATTATTTCCAACCTTTAATTCACTATCTATTAATTCATTCACCCATTTTACAAAAGAATCATCATTCATTTGAAAGCTATTCGGGCTCCCGTTGTTGTTAAAGCGACTGTCATGGTTTTTCTCATACTGGATAAAAGATGGATCACTTGATAAAATCGCATAAACTCTTCTAATAAATGCATCTACATATTTTTGAGCCTTGTAGCCTCCAGTTGGTTTAGGAACATTATCTTGCATCATTCCATACAATGTTAGATAGTTTCCTACAATATTTTCTGATTTTAAAATTTCTTTATACGCTCTCAAATTCTGATTTTGATCGCTAGGGATTTTATAGTTGGCATTATCCATTAAACCTTTTATGTATGTATTATAAGTATCATCGATTACTCTTTTAGTCTGCTTATTATAGAGTGTACGCTGTGCGCTATAAACGCTATGATTATTGCTTGGATTATAAATTTCTACTTGCTGAACACTCTTTAAGACTATTGAAAATTTATCAATTAATATTAACGTTAACTTTTCAATTAACTCATTCGAATCATCATGCATGTTTTTTAAATTATCTTCTGAAAATGTGTAACATGTGATTTTCAAATTATATGGGAAGTTTATTGAAATCTTCTCCTGAGGTTTATCGAATTTTTTTAAAGACACTAATACATCAAACTCTTTATCATAGTACCAAAAATTTTGGAAGTTTATATCCGCATTCGAATCAGCCTCAAATATAATTTTCCATTTATAAGATAGTTTCAAAACACCATAATTGGTGTAAAATTTCTTTCTTTTATATACCCCGTATTTCTTAGTTTCAATGAGACCTTCCTTTTTGTAACCTGAACTAGACATTTTTACATCGTATTTTGAATTTAAGTCACGTATTGCTTTGTAAATAAACATTCTAAACCTCCATAATTTGACAAAATGAACTATTGTTGATAATTTATTGATAATATACAACGAAATGTAATAATATTTGTACATCAAAACCCAATTTTTCAGACTATACGGAGCATAAAAATATTTATTATTCCATATGTTTTTTTATCTTCTAAACTCAGTAAATATGCCCATCCCACCATAATGCGCCTGTATAATCGCTTTAATCAGTCTGCTAGCAGTGCCTTCCAGCAATGGGATTTCATCCGAATATTTGATGATTGCTTCTATCGTAAAGTCCTCTGCACCATGAACAATCATGTTTCGCTTTTCATATGTATCATTTATCCATCTTGCTGGCAGGCCCCATTGCTCTATTTCACCAAAGTAATCAAGAAAACTCTGGTAAGCTTTATTGATTACTCCGTGATTTGTTCTTTGTGTTGGTTTATGATACTCATTTGCGAGTATTTCAATTACACTCCAATAAGACAAGAATTGATCCAGTGTATTATGTGATAATTTGCCTTTTGAATACCAACTTATCGCTCTTAATATTTTTTTATGTTCCTTCTCAAATGTTCTCGCCATATTGAAGGCCGTTTTTATTTCTGAGTGTCGTATTACCCTTCTGCGGATGTTAGGTTTTCGCCCAACTGAATTTCCATGCCCTATATTTAATCGGATTGGTACATCGCTATTTAGTGAAAGAACATCTCTCATGCGCCCAAAATACACATATGCTATACGTTCGGCATCCTCTGGATTATCAGCGTAGGCAGTTATCGTAGCATTAATGCCATATGGGGATTTGCTCAGCTGTATATCACTGTAAAATTGATTCATATGAAAGCCCTTTTCTTGTTGGAAAGAAATCTGCCTATCCATTGTAATGGGCCCAATCATTTCAAAATCAATTTCCCAAACAGTCCGTTCACTCATCCATAAGCCTCCTTGTTTAATAATTACCCTACAGTTCACGCAAGTTTGATGAAAATAACCAGCATTCACCAATGCCAACTGGAGTTTGTATTTGCCATCGCTCGTAGCCGAGAAAAACTTTACAATAATTCTATAATTCCTAATTTCAATTTTACTACACGCTTTCGCATTAAACTATGATTAAATAATAAAATCACAACTCTATCCTCATTCCACTTTCATCAGCTTCACCTATTGTCAGTTTTTCATTGTTTGATCAGATCCCAATCTCAACAATATCCTGGCCATCCCGCATCCGATGTCGCTGATGGCATTCAAGTCGGTTGTCCCTGTTCTCTGTGATTCCGAACGGCATCGATTGGGGAGACGGCCACCTTGTGAAATTCGTCTTCCTGTTCTCGATCACGAAGCAAGACTATGCGAATACAGAATATATTTATGACTTATTGCTGGAATTGATGGATCAGGCTGAGAAACAGGAACGTATTCTGAGTGAGCCTTCCTTCGAGCATTTCATGGCGGTAATAGAGAACCTGGCTGTTGTGTCCTAATAGCTCAGCTCCGACGAGCAGCTCTTTCGCCGGAGCTGGAGATCCGAAAAGATACCTACCTCCGGTAAGCATGGCCTCACCGTACTTCAGGAGTGCGGAAATCGACTAGCTCCGGGCAAAACATTCTCATCGGAGGTGGAGTAATCGAGGAGAGTGTCCCTTCATCCAGATACGAGGCTCTGTTATCTGCAACATCCCCCGCCAGGCCAGTTACCATCAGTGACAGGATACTTACCAGTCAATGACACGAGAATTACCAGCGAGTGCCACTGATGTTACCACTTTATACGATTGGTACAACTGGTGGCTTAGATACACCAACTGGTAACCTCTTTGCCGAGAGTGGTAAAAAGCTTTGCATTTGCTGGTACATTTCTCTGCACAAGTGGCTCTATCCATTTGCAATATTCAACTTTGGCGAAAATGTTCAATCTTAATCATTGGAAACTGTTCAATTCAGTTTAGCACTAGCATTTTTCAATGAACGGTAACCAAGTTCGCACTTGGTGGCTCTCCTTCATGCACTCGCCGGCTCCATCATCCGCAAAGGCGGCTCTATAAATTTGCAATATTCAATGAGGGCCCGCCTCATCGGAGCTGACGTTTTCCTCCGGGCAGGAGCCTTCCCGCCGGAGGAGAACATCCCAAATGATGATCACCTCCGATCACCGCATCTTCGCAGGAGTACAGACGCCCGCACTGCTCTCAACTCCGGTCAGCATTCGCTCCCCGGAGTTGAGCTAGCCGACGCAAGGCTGTCTTCCGATGAGGGCCCGTCTCATCGGAGCTGTGATTTCCTCCGGTGAACCATATTTCCGCCGGAAGAGAACATCCCAAATGACGGTTACCTCCGACCACCGCCGCTTCGCAGGATTACAACCGCCCGCAACTTATCCTCCTCCGGCCAGCATTCGCTCTCCGGAGTTGAGTTAGCCGACGCAAGACGGTCTTCCGATGAGGGCTCGCTCCATCGGAGCTGTGATTTCCTCCGGTGAACCTTACTTCCGCCGGAGGAGAACATCCCAAATGATGATCACCTCCGACCAAGTCGGCTTCGCAGGAGTTCGGCCACCCACAACGCCCCCTCCTCCGGTCAGCATTCACTCTCCGGAGTTGAACTATCTGGCGCATAGCTTTCTTCCGATGAGAGCTCGCTCCATCGGAGCTTGCTGGCTCCCGAGCGCCGTGTGTTGAGATCAAAAAAAGAGAAGACCGAGCGCCGTGTGTTGAGATCAAAAAAAGAGAAGACCGACCGCCATCGACAGGCGATCACCCTTCTCTTTTACATCAACCATTTTTTCAAAATAATGCTGCCAGTTCCAAAATACGGCTGGATTTGATCACCAGTCCGAGGTTCCTCGGCAGGTGTGGTGAAACAGTCGCGGTAATATCACTCTTCTTCGGTAGGTCTTCCGGTGCTGCATGCGGACCTGCAGAGAGCGTGCCCAAGAACAGGATGCGGTCTTCATCCGGATAGTAATTTCCGTCGCGATCGATATAACCATTCTCATCGATAATTAAAACCGGTGAACCACTCGTGCCTAGCATGGTGGGAGCATCTATCAAGAATTCTTTCTTGCCATTGTAATCCTTTATAGGGTGCGTAGCTGTCACACCCCTTCTTAAAACGGGTCTGTTGTTGACCGTGTCCCATAGTCCATCAGGATAACCTGCCGTGATAATTGCCTCCATTGCATCCAATTCATCGAGTTGTTCCTCCGTTGGAATTAAGTCCATCGTAATCACCGGATAAAACAGCTGGATATCCTTGGCTTCTGCCTTCTGGACAAGCTTGTCTATCGGCAACGCGCACAAATCGACAGCGGGATCCGGATGCATCACCCACTTTTTTTCGAATTGGCTTAACGATACCTTATGGTGATTTCTATCATCAGGCGCACCATCTTCAGTTTCTTGCGTAAAAACAAGCCTGCCTTTTTCGGCACCTTTGATCACACTCTTATTGGTGATGAGCGCCGTGATGGAGATATTTGTATCTCCATCCTTTTCGAATTCAACTACATATCCTGTCCCCGCCGTTTCTTGATTGTTTATATCCGTACATTCGATTCTGACGGTTCCATAGGACAGTAACTCTGTTACGGTTAATTCCACATTTTTGCTCCTTTTATCATGCATTATTTTTTGAAATGATCGGTTTTGTGCGATGTTTGAATGGGATGACTGTCGCACATCACCGCGAAAGCGCCGGGATCGGAGGCACATGTTCCGAATCGATCGGATCCACAGCTAAGGAAATCTTACCAGAGAACAAGAATGATGTGCCACAGCGCTCCGGACTGGCCGCGCTTGTTCGGAATGCCGCTATCCGGCGGACAGCTCTTCGATGGGTCACAACAGAAAGAGGCACAGACCGAGACAACCGGACTGAGCCCATTACTTATGTGAAGCTATGATTGCCTTACGCTTCGATTGCTAGTGCAGCTGCAGCAGGTTCGACAGGATTTATGCGGACGTTCAATTTGTGGTCGACTTCTCTGAGCAGCAGATCCAGAAATTCTTGATGGTAAGCCTCTTTCTTGCATACAGGAACGTTTTTCATGAAGGCGGTCAGGTTCTCGAGGGCATGGCTGAAATTACTTACGTCTTCATCCGAATTGAATATATACTCGCGGCGTATGTTCTCTTCTGTCTCCAAGTAGTGTACGAAAAATCTTTTGTCATATTTCCTGACACCACAGTAAGGTGCAACTAGTTTAAAATTTGCCATGCTATAAGTTTCCCCCAATAATTTATATTTCCCGATCCCACTCAAAGCGCTTTCATTCTTATTCGAATTAGTTATCTGGTACTCATCCCTCTATTGTTGATTGACCGATGAAAAAAAATATTTTTGACCCAGTGTTGATAGTCCATTTCCCCGCACAGGAAGAGGCAGAGACCGGACCGCCGGCCGTGCCTATTGCTTCTGTTCCTTTATGACAGCCTTTTTCCCATCGCTGATAACAGCGCTGATGGGATTGCTGCTGCGGACCCACCTGGGTTTGTGCGGACGGACAATTTATGGTCCACTTCTTTAAGCAGCAAATCCAAGAAGGCTTGATGATAGACTTCTTTTTTGCGTACGGGAATGCCTTCCATGAAGACAGTCAGGTTCTCGAGGGCCTTGTTGAAATTATTTGCATCTGCATCCGTATTGAATACATACTCACGGCGTAGGTTCTCATCAGTATTCAGGTAATATACGAAAAAATTCTTGTCATATCTGCTGACACCACAGTATGGTTCCACCATCTTAAAGTTTGACATGTAATAGTTTTCCTCCAATAATTCCGATTTAATTAAAACGCTTTTATTTAAATTCAAACAAATAGTTGCTGTCGATTATTCACCCTTGCTGTTGTTCAGGAGTGAGCATTTCGCCGCAACCCGTTCCCATCGAATCAATGACTGCGCACAGTCAATTGTATCGGCAAAACAGTGTTTAATCATCTACCCCCAAGTAATTTGTAGTTATCAGCTTGCTTCTTGCTCGTCCTCAGGAGTCGCCTCGTGAACGATCAATTCGTACTCTTTATCCTTGATAATTTGTTCCAGAAATTCCAGATGATACAGCTCCTCTTTCCCTTTCGGTACGTTGATCATAAACGCGTCCAAATTTTTAGCTGCATTGCAGAATTCCTGCGCATCTTGCGCATTACCAAAAACATACTCCCTCGCCAAGTCTTCCGACTCCAGATAAAAAACCTTTACCGTATCACCTTCCATGTGCAAACCACAATAAGGTGAAATGACTTTAAACTCCATTCTGTATCTCCCAACTCAAATTTTTAGGATAAGACAACAAAAGTATGCGCTTTCATTATTCGCGAAAAATCAAACGTTAGTTTATAAGCATGCAATATCCCTAAGGACAAGATCCAATATTTTTGCTTAACGATGACTAACGCCTCAATTTTTAACTTTTAAATCAAGTTTATTCTTTTTATGAACTAACCCTTAATTAGAATACCACAGGCTTATTCAAAAGAAAAGCCCTTTTTAAAATATTTTAAACAAATGTTTTACGGACGTAATAAACTAGTTTTTCATCGCTAATTCAAGCGTTTTCCAATCCATACAGGCAACCATATGCAGCAGTAGCAAGGAATTTCTATCGCGCTTCAACCCCTGCTACACTGCAATTCATCGGATGTGTAATGTTCTCAAGCTACACTTCTCCGACTATGTGCTCGGTAGCTAAATGGCTCACACACTAGCAACCATCGGATGTATCTCTCGCATTCAGCGGCTCACCTTGCAGCACACACAGGTGAGATCATTCTTATCGGAGCTAGGTCATCCACGTGCTGGTTTTACCCTTTAAGAGGAGCGCTCGTCGGAGCTTACGGTCCCTGGCACACCCTCGGGTGTGCCTAGCTGTTGAACATAATAAGGCAACGACCGGGATTAAAATCCGGTCGTTGTCTCGAGATCATGCTGGAATATATGATTGCAGTACCACCCCTGAAAATCTGGACTTCCTGCAAATACTTGCCGACCGCCTAAAAATGGCACACACTCGAAAAACGGCGTTTTTCTTTTTTTCGGGCACTTCTACATTACTGAAACGGTTGTCCCAGCCACTGTGCTATCATTTTCGCTCTCCCCAGACAACTCTTTCCCAAGCGCAATAATAAAGTCCTTCAGTTTGTCTTTAACTTCCGGATGGGTTAGACCGTAGTTGATGCTGGTGGTCATGAAGCCGAACTTGTCGCCGACGTCGTAGCGGGTTCCCTCGAAACGTTTCGCGAAGACGCGTTGCGTTTGGTTCAGGGTATCGATGGCATCGGTTAGTTGGATCTCTCCGCCTGCTCCAGGAGTCTGGTTCTCCAAGATTTCGAAGATTTCCGGCGTCAACAGATAACGGCCGATGATTGCCAAGTTGCTTGGCGCTTCTTCCGCTTTCGGTTTCTCAACGAAACGGCTGACATTGTACAAGCCTGGTTCCAATTCGGAAGCGATGTCGATGATGCCGTACTTGGATGTTTCTTCCTGAGGTACCTCCATAACTGCGATATTCGATGCATGTGTGCGTTCATAGGCGTTGATCAGTTGTTTCGCCAATGGCACTTCATCCTCCATCAGGTCATCACCAAGCATGACTACAAATGGCTCATCACCTACAAAGGCTTTCGCCTGCAGGACAGCATGGCCCAGTCCCAACGGATATGCTTGGCGCACAAAGTGGATGCGGACACCAGTCGACTCCTGAACCAAAGCCAATAGCTCCTGTTTGCCTTTTTCACGCAAGTTCATCTCCAACTCAACATTGGAGTCGAAATGGTCCTCGATGGCGCGCTTGCTTTTGCCTGTGACAATCAGGATTTCTTCGATGCCAGATGCGATGGCTTCTTCGACGATGAATTGAATCGTCGGCTTATCGACGATCGGCAACATTTCTTTCGCCATGGCCTTCGTAGCCGGTAAAAAACGCGTGCCGAAACCGGCAGCTGGAATGACTGCTTTTCTGACTTTCTGCATATGAACGATTACTCCTTCGAAATATAGTAAATTTTTCAGTTGATAACCAAATTAATTGAGCGCTTACTTCTAGTTAGAAACCAGAACAAGTAATAGACAATAACTTATTCTGGTTTTTAATTTCTAACTTAGATGATTTATCTCAGATTTCTTTAATCAGCATCTCGGCATACTTAAAATCATATATATCATCTATATCGACTGAGTTCTTTTTGTCCATGATATATGCATAACTGTCTGTGCCATAAAAATTCTTTTCCTCTAAAAAAAACTTCGAATTACAAATATAAATAGCACCATTCAACCTATAGTACTTTCCTAATTCCTGACGTCGTTTATTATTTTGAACACTTATGAAATTATTCATATTTAGAGATTCCGGTAGACAATTCATTAGTGCTGGTGAGTGCTCTACTTCACACACGGATATAACACTTTTGGCATCCTTATCAATTAATAAATCTGCAGCCTCGATAATGTTAACTTCATCCCTAAGTGGAGATGTTGGTTGTAGCAAACAGAAATAATCATAATTATTTCCCGATTCAAGTTCTTTTTGAAGTATATACTCAATAACATCGGCAGTAGAACTTTCATCTTTTGAAATCTGTTTTGGCCTTAAATAGGGGCATTCCGCACCATATTCTCTTGAAATAGCAGCATATTCTTCAGAATCCGTAGAAACAATAATTTTATCGAAAACCCCTGATTTTACAGCAGCTTCAATAGTGTATCCAATAAGGTGCTTGTCTGCCATTATTTTTATATTTTTATCAACTAGGCCTTTGGATCCGCTTCTAGCAGGTATAATTGCAATAAAGGTATTATCCTTATACATTTTATTTCACCATCATCCTATGTCATAAAATTTTTTCTTCAATGAAATATCTTTCATCAGTTCACTTTTAATCTCTTTTAATATTTTTGAGCTTACATTTCCTTCACCATATGGGTTTTTGAAGCCTTGTATTTTACTTTGGAAGCTCAGTGACAATGCTTCTGACAAACTTTTTTCAATATCAATTCTATTTGGTTCACAATTAATCACTGAAACAGCTTGTATTCTTCCTTTTTGTCGATCCCCAATATTTACCGTTGGAATATTGAAAGACGGCGCCTCAATAATTCCACTGGATGAATTTCCGACAACAGCATCAGCAATTTTCATAGCACTCAAATAACGCTTCTGGCCCATAGAAGTGTATGCTAAACAATTATTTTCATGTGTTTTGACATATTCGTCAATCATGTGATTGATAACACGTCCGTCGGTATCAGAGTTAGCTTTTGTAAAAATAATCGTTCCCTCAGTGTATTGATCTAAAGCACCTAGTAATTCCTGAAATTGTGTTGATGACGTTTTATTCTCCAAAGTTACTGGATGGAAGGTAACAAGTAGTAAAGGATGTTTCAATTCAACATTCAGACTCTGTTCTAATTCATTTTTAGTCATTAATGGGCTCTGGACTATATTTTCAATACCTATTGCTCCTACATTAAATACGCGCTCTGGATTCTCACCAAGTTGAATGACTCTTTTACGATAATCTTCCGTACTTGTGAAATGGAGCCAACTTAGTTTCGTGATACTATGTCGAAATGCTTCATCCACAGCACCTTCAGTAGTTTCTCCGCCGTGCAGATGAGCAATTGGAATTCTTGCAACAGAAGCTGCTGCAGCAACAGCAAAAATTTCAGATCTGTCCCCTAAAACAACGACCATATCTGGTTGCAATCGTTCAAATGCTTCCGAAAAACTGATTAATGCTAATCCCATTGACTTACTGATTCCAACAGGAGAGTCTGAACTGAGCAGTATTTCTATGCGTTCTGCTATTTCATATCCATCATTTTCAATCGAATTAACTGTCATTCCAAATTCAGGTGACATGTGCATACCAGTTACTACCAATTGTAAAACTAAATCACTGTCATCCTGAATCTTATTGATTAATGGAGTAAGCAGTCCATATTCAGCTCGTGTACCTGTAACTACGCATATTTTTTTCATAATGTTATCACTTCATCTACTTCATAATCTTTTCTGGCGATAGATCCAATTATGTCATCCCAGAGCATAGGAGACAATCCGGTTCCAGGGCGCTTAATTGTCAAATTATCCTCTGAAAACATTTCTCCTGTTTGTATGTTTGCTTTGGCGACCAAACTTTTACGCGCAATCGGCATATTTTTTATTTCAGATTCAGAAGGACTTTTCAAACCGTCTCCCAAAGCTGCTTGGATATTTCGAATAGCATCTACCATCGCTTTCAATTCTTTAGGCTCTAAACTTGCCTTATGATCGGGGCCTTCCATCGTTTTATCCAAGGTAAAATGTTTTTCAATCACTTCTGCACCCAATGCAACAGCTGCTATTGGTACTTCAATTCCTACGGTGTGATCTGAATAACCGACTCTGACTTTAAAAGTATTTTGGATGGTATTCATCGCCAGAAGATTTACATCCTCCATAGGAGTAGGATATTCAGTATTACAGTGCAATACAATAATATCTGTGGCACCATTTTGGCGTAATACGTCCAAAGCAGCTTCAATATCAGATATTGTACTCATACCAGTTGATAAAATTATTTGTTTTCCAGTTTGAGCTATTTTACGTAAGTAAGGCAAATTGGTGATTTCACCAGAAGGTATCTTAAAGATATCAATGCCTAACTCATTTAATAGATCTATGCTTTCAAGATCGAATGCTGAAGATAAGAACTTAATGCCCTGTTCGTTAGAATACTGCATCAATTCTTCATGTATTGCATAATCTAATTCTAGCTTCTTCAGCATATCAAATTGACTCTCTTCCACATCTGTAGAGGCTTTTTGATAATTGGCTTTTTTTGCTGATTTAGATACTAAGGTTTCTGCTTTAAAAGTTTGAAACTTAACTACATCTGCTCCAGCTATCGAAGCCTCTTTAATTAATTTTTTTGCTAATTCAATGCTGCCGTTATGATTTACTCCAGCCTCTGCAATAACTAAAACATCTTTCATCCTTTAACCTCCTTGCAAGGATTGCCATATGCTGTCTGTCCATCTCCAATTGGACGTAGAACAACCGAACCGGCACCTATTAATGTTCGACTGCCTATTTTAGCCCCTTGAATTATGGTGCTATTAGTTCCAATATGGGAATAATTTCCGATTGAAACACCGCCACTTAATGTCGTTCCGGGAGCCAAATGCACGAATTTACCAATTCGACAGTCATGCTCAACTATTACACCTGAGTTGATTATTGCATGCTCAGCAATAATTGAATTGGTATTAATTATGGCTCCTTTTCCGACGTATGTTCCACTTGTTATTTCTACATTTTCACCAATGATAGCAGATGGATCTATTACTATAGGAAACAAAAACCCGAGTTCCACTGCATTTCTAACGAGTTTTTCTCTTAGCTTAGTATTCCCGACACTGCCCATAGTAATAAAGGCATGTGTTATTCCTTTTTGCTTCCAATTTTTTATTTCCTCATCAGTTCCAACAAATGGTACCCCTAAAGTCGACTGTCCTAGTTTTTCAGGTACGTCAAAAATGCCAACAGGCTCATAAAGAGCCTGCTTTCTCATGCTATCGATTACACTGGCACAATGACCGCCGCCGCCTATTAAAATGATTTTCTCCATTTAATTAACTCCTAGGCTATCGATCATTTGTTCCATCTCTTTAATTTGTCCCATGTCGAGCCACGAGTTTTCACTGACTGGATATACACCAATTTTAAGGCCTTTTTGTTTCGCCAACATTATTATTGTAGGGAGGTCAGAAAACTCATTTTCAGGTACTAAATCTAAAATTGCAGGTTCAATTAAATACATGCCGGTGTTAATCAAATAGCTGAATTCCGGTTTCTCTTCTGTATCTTCTAGCAAACCATCTTCATCTAATTTCAATACTCCGTATGGTATTTGATTATTCTTAATGGAAGCTACAATCGTCACATCGTGTTTATTCACTTTATGAAAATCTACAATATTCGTATAGTCAGCATCCACGAGAATATCACAATTTGAAACAAAAAATGTCTCTTGCAGCAATGACTTCATTAAGGATAAACTACCACCAGTACCCAATGGCTTATCTTCTTCTATATAGGTCATATCATACGGACGTTCAATATCATCAAAATAGCTACGTATCATATTTTTTTTATAATTTACACTTACTAAATAATTAGTACAGCCAAAATCATGAAATTTATTAATAATTCGTTCCATAATAGGTGTGTCCCCAATTGGAATCAAAGGCTTGGGAAGTATTTTTGTGTACGGATAAAGACGTGTGCCTTTTCCACCTGCCATAATTACTACTGCATTATTTAGTTTATCTCTACTGATTAAATCGAAAGATTTAAACATGATGTTACGAATCGAAAAGTCCTCGTTTAACACAGGAATAGATTCAACCTGTTTTTCATTCATCAAATCATGCGCTATTTCTATTTGATTATTCAAAATATGAATTGGATTAGGATTCATAGCTCTTTCAACAATATCTTGAATGGAATTATCTCTCAATATATACCTTCGGATATCTCCGTCAGACAGTACGCCAATTAATTTTGAGTCTTTTGATACATAGATAATTTTTCGAGCATTCCTATCCATCTGTTCCATGGCAAATTTGACGCTGACGTTACTATTTACAATAAAATCATTGATTTCCAAAAGTGATCCCCCAATTCTAATACACTAAACTATTAATGCATTCTGCCACATAACGAACATCATTTCCACTTAAATTTGTACTGCAAGGAATGTTAATAATATGTTTCGCATAGAAAGTAGCTTTTTCAATATTATAACTCTGGGATCCCGTATATGGTTTCTGTTCATGAATTAATCCCCAAATAGGTCGAGTTTGAATTTGTTTCTGTTGTAATTCATCCATTAAAGATTGTAAAGCTGATGGATTTTCAATAAATAACGCATAGAACCAATGATTGGATTTAGTATTTTCACGAAAAGGCAGTAAATTAACTCCCTTGTTGTCCCTAAACAACTCATTATAGATTTTATAATTGCTTTCTTTGGTTTCTATAAATTTAAGCAATTGCTCAATTTGCCCTAATCCTAAAGCTCCTTGTAAATTTGTCATACGATAGTTGTAACCAACCTCGCCATGCACAAAATTTATCGGATCATCCTTCGCTTGAGTAGAAATATATCGGATATGTTCTAATTTATCATCATCCTTACCAACAATCATTCCTCCTCCGCCCGTTGTGATGATTTTGTTGCCATTAAAAGAGTATGCACCGAAATCTCCCAACGTTCCAGCGTGTTTCCCGGCAAACTTACCGGAGGTATAGTAAGATCCTAAGGCTTCAGTTGCATCTTCTACAACTTGTAATTTGAATTTTTTAGCGATATCCAAAATAGCTTCCATGTCTGCCAAGTTGCCAAAGACATGAACAACTATAATTGCTCTAATCCTCTTTTTAGTTATCTTATTTGTAACAATGTCATTTTCAAAGTTACATTCGTTTGTAAGAAATGCTTCTAGCTTAACTGGATCCATGCACAGAGAGTCGTCGCAGTCCATAAATACAGGTTCTGCTCCACAATAACGAATTGGATTAACTGCAGCAATAAAAGTTAAAGTAGGTGCGATCACTTCTTCTCCGGCTGATACTCCAATTTCCATCAAAGATAAATGTAGCGCAGCTGTACCACTCTGTACAGCTACTGCCTTATCTACCTTGACGAATTTCGCTAGTTCACTTTCGAAATCGTTGATATAACTTCCTCCAGTAGAAACCCATTCAGTTTCAACAGCATCAATTACATACTCTAACTCTCTGCCTTTCAAATTTGGGACTGATAATGGTATGAACTCTCTTGTCATAATCTCACCTCCTAGATGTTGTAAATGTCTGTTTTATATTTATCCAAATTGTGTTTAAAGAATTCGATCGTTTCAGCAAGTCCTTGTTCAAAGGTGTATTGTGGCTTCCAATCTGTTAAACGCATGATTTTTTCATTTGAACCCAACAAACGGTTCACTTCACTTTTCTCAGGACGTAATCTTTCTTCTTCTGTTATGATTTTTGCATCTGGATTAATTTGACGAATCAGTTCTTCCGCCAATTGACCAATGGAAATTTCATCTTGTGTAGCTATGTTGATTTCTTCCCCAATCACGTTGTCTGCCTTTGCCAAAGTAATAAACCCATTAGCAGTATCTTTTACGTAATTAAAATCACGTGTTGGAGATATTGAACCCAATTTAATTTCTTCTTTTCCAGCTAGCAATTGTGTAATGATTGTCGGGATAACCGCACGTGCAGATTGTCTTGGTCCATAGGTATTGAATGGACGAACAATCGTAACAGGTGTTTCAAAACTACGATAGAAGCTTTCAGCCATTCTGTCGCTTCCGATTTTTGTAGCTGAATATGGACTTTGACCTTGGAATGGGTGATTTTCATCGATAGGTACATATTGCGCAGTACCGTAAACTTCAGAAGTTGATGTGCACAATACACGGCGTGTATCCAAATCCCGCGCTGCTTGAAGTACATTTAGAGTTCCTTTGATATTTGTATCTACGTATGAATCTGGTGAATGGTAGCTGAATGGAATCGCGATTAAGGCTGCTAGATGGTAAACCGTATCTATACCTTTCATTGCTTCTCGTACACCATTCGGATCACGGATATCACCGGTGAATACTTCAATTTCAGAAAGAATTTCTTTCGGCAAAGTATCTAGCCATCCCCATGTATTGAAAGAATTGTAATAAGCAAATGCTCTAACTTTTTCACCTCTTTTTACTAATTCTTCAGTTAAGTGACTACCGATGAAGCCATCTGCTCCTGTTACTAATACTGTCATTGTCTCTACTCCATTCTTCATAATAAAAATTTATATAAACATTGCAAAAAGAAATTTTTGTTGCTGTTATATTAAGTTAACTTAATATATTTTATAAAAACAATAAATACTGTCGTTCTAAATAAAGATATATTACTCTTATATCTTTTATACTAAAATTTTACCTTTGTATAGCTTTTCCCCCTCACTTACTTCAAAATATTTTTCACGTATTCTTTTTCTTTCCTATTAAATATAAACAAATAACTTATATATATAACAATAATAGTTGTAAGTACGGCCTCGATGATTAAATCAAGCATAGTACTTGGATAGAATAATTGAGAGATTATTAGAGAGATAACTGTCGTAATTAATGTAATAAAAGGACAAAATAGAACATCTAGAATGAACAAGTGTGTGGAATTTCCAATCTGGTAAGATGTATATATTGTAAAAAAGAAAAAACCTCTAACTACTGATGTAATTAATTGACTCAATGCAATACCGATAACTCCAAATTCCAACAGAAAACAGAAAATATATATTAATATAATATTTATGAACCCAAATATAAGAGTAGCTATAGCTGGAATTTTAACTTTATTAGTAGTTATATTAACTTGATTTAAAATTTCAGCTGGTAATGATAACGGTAAACCTACAATCATCAAAATGATTAACACCCAATATTGATTATATGTCTGTCCGATCCAAAACGTCATAAACATGGGGCCAAAAACCAAAATCCCACCGGAGACTATACCTAGAGGAAAGCTTAAAAATCTAATTGAATCTTTTATATATTGAATTAAATTATCCTTATTTTCATTAGCATGTAACTTTATCATTTTGGGTACAAATATTGAAACTATTGCAGTCACCATTACAGTTATAAGTGTTTGTAATTGTAGAATTGTTGCATAAATACCACTTAAATATGCTCCTAAAAGAATATTCGATAAATATGTTCCAATGTTAGAATTTAATATATTACCCGTTTTTGTAATTGAAATCCATATTCCTGAATTCAAAACTCGGAAAATGTAACTTTTTTCTGAAAGTGAAAATTTTATTTGAATATTAGGTAAGTACACCTTATAGTGAGTTGTATAAAATATAAAAGATACTAAATCAACTACCAATCCTCCAATACTCATACCCCATAGAGGTATAAAACCAAGTTTAAATAAAATTATTGGAACAATTATCTTACTTAAATAATTTATTGTAGAAAAACTATACATGACGTACAGTTTGTTTGTATAAAAAAGTCCCGCTAAAAATGGAGTGTTTAGCACTGAAAATATCAGTGAAATTCCAGAAATGAGCATTAATAATTTTACATCAATTAAATATTCACTTGAGATGATCATTATTTTATTTAAGTTAACAGTGAGCAAAATAAATATACTAAGCAATAACAACGCCACAAAACATACAGCTGTTAGAATTGAGTTAAAATACCGATTTGCTTCATCAAAATCATTTTTCTGCATCTCAATGGCAATATATCTAGAACTCATAGACGTAATTGCTATTGATATGACAGTTGAAAGGTTAACAATAGTCATAATAACTGCTATATAACCATATGCTTCAGTACCAATTTTTTGTGAGATAAATGGAATAAACCATAAAGTCTGCAATATAGATACCATTAAGCTTATGATGCTAAATATTAGATTTTTTTGTGTGTACGATTCTTTCATTTTAAATTCACTATAATACTACTTAATAAACTCAGTTTTCTATTCTCATCCTGTCTATTGAAAATATCATTATCAACTTCATATTCTAAGTTTTCAAAAGCCCAACGTTTTCGTAAAGTCTCACTCTTAATTGTAAAACCGAAACGCTTATAACATAGTGAGTAAATCCTCTTCATGTAATACTTCAAAGCGATATTGTTCTTTAAGATATATTTCATACGGTTAAAATTATAATTATCTTCTATTTTGTTCTTATTTTTATTTGATAACTCATCTATAAGATCTAGTGTTTTTTTCAATGCCGCTCTGTTATCCATCAAATAATAATTAATCATATCATCTTTGTTAATGGGAAAATTTTTCTCATCAAATTCAGTCTTGGTTATTTGCTCACTAACTAGTTCGTTTAATTCTTCATAAGAATTTATTATATTTTTTGCCTCGTGATATATTTTTGCATCTATTTCTTTTGGAATCGATATTGGTCGTAATATATGACACATTTTTTTTGCAGCATAACTCTCTACAATTGATGTGCTGAACCATGTAATTACTTGATTAGATACCAATAACCATTGCTTTATATTTAACTCTGAAATACTGTAAAACTTTCCTTGATATTCATTTTGAATATTTTCAAGCCTACTGTGTTGTTTTTCGGCGGGATGCGGTCTATAGATCACTATAATATCTTCATTTTCACTTACTAATTTTTCTAGCCAATCCAATGTGATTTTGTGAGACTCTGTAGATACTTTTTCAAATTCCTTGATATAACTAGCCTTTTCACCACCAAAATCTTTTTGTACTAATTTGACTACCTCTTCGTTATTCACATAAGAGAAGCTAGAAATATATAGTACCCATTTCTTATCAGGTGGAATATTATACATTTTTGCAATATCATTTCTAGAATACCAAAAATCTCGAAATTCTTCCCTTAAAAAATCTAGATGGATTGCACCTGTAATCCTTAAATTACTATCTTCAACTCCATTATTCAGTAATCTATTATATGTATTTTCTCCCCAGCAACAATGAACTGGCAACGTTGCTTTCCCTTTCGGATTACAAAATCCGTTCTCCTCATTTTTTTCAGATAATACCTGTTCAATCTGAAGGTTTACAAAAAAATTGTTCTTCGCATTCAAACTATAATTATAATAGTCATAATTAAGAGTGTTATAACAATTCGGTATTATTATAATGGAATCATTATAAAACCATTTAAACATCATCTGTTTATTTATTATCTTTACAAAATATCCTCTTGCCTCTAATTCACTTTTTAGGAGTAATGCAGTATCATACTCTCTACTTCTTAACTCATATATAATATATATTTTCATTTATACCTCCACCACATAATTAGATTTAAAAGTCAATCAATTTGAAAATAGGAATAGCTACAACTTGAAATTGTATGAATTATTCTGGATACTATTATTTTTCTGAAAAAAAATCGTTCTCTTCCATCTTACTTAACGCCCACTCGTCAGTCTTACCTATGACTTGATGAGGATTTCCTACTACGATTGAATTGTCCGGAATAATACCTTTGACAACGCTTCCTGCACCAATAATGACATTATTACCAATATTCGTTCCGGGTAGTATTGATGCTCGTGCTCCAATGAAACTATTATTCCCAATCGTTATGGCCTTAGAAAAATATAGTTCTTCTTTAAGGTGACTCCCACTCATCTGAGTTCCTTCTACTGCTGTTGTTATAGAATAGTCATGAGTAAGAAACATAACTTCTCTCGAAATTGTAATATTATCACCTAATATTATTTTGCTATAGTCATTTCCGTCAAAATAAACATCATTATTGATAAATTTTGGTTTTCCATTTATTGATATACCTATTCTTCTTAAATAATTAGTAAATAACCTCATATACATTTCATTATTAAAATATATTACTTTTGTTATTATTTTTTTTTGTACAGTAAACATAAACTTATTTATTTTTTTTGATGCCATACTTCACCTTCTTTCTCCTAATATTAAAGCATAGCGATTTTATATCAATTTTTTTAATTTTTGGAAAATATTTCTATTATTTCGTTGATCACGAAATAATCACTAGCCCAATATTTCAGTTCAAATTTTTCTGACTTGTTAAAATTGGTTCATTTTACTAACTCATAGTTATTTGAATATTTTCGAACAGAAGTGCACAAAAAAATTATTAAGTGAAGTTAATCATTCAAATCTTGAACAAATAATTCACTATATAAGTTTATATATTGTCTATATACACTTTTTTTATCAAATTTTTTTGCACGATTAACACAATCAGTTCCAGAAAAGTTATTATCGCTAATTTTTAGTATAGCCCTATACAACTCTTCACCATCACCTTTTTCAATAACAATCCCTGTTCTTTCATCCACCGCTTCAGGACTTCCTCCAGTATTAAAAGTAATAACTGGCGTTCCACAAGCCAAAGCCTCAATATTTGTAGTAGGAAAATTGTCTTCTAAAGTTGGATTAACGAAAATGTCTGCACTGCTATATATTTCAGCTAGTTCCTGAGTATTGGATGTCCGTTGTATGGACATTATTTTTTTATTTAAAGTTTTTTTTGTCTTGTTATCTACTCCAATAAGAACTACTTGATATTCATCATTTAATTTTTCTGCCAGCATTTCAAAATAGTGTATCCCTTTTCTTTCTTCCCAAACATTTGCAATACCTAAAATAATCTTTTTATTCAATAAATTATTTTTTTCTTTAAAGCAACTCTTGGTTGGTTTAAAAACATCCAAATCTATTCCATTATATATTAGTCTACCCGAATATATTGATAAAAAAGATTTTTCTGTCAATTCTAATAACCAGTTTGACGGCGTTACAATCGTCATATTCTCAATCTTTGTGAAGAGTTTTTTCTTTACCTGATAATTTTTTTCTGAATTATCTTTTAACCATGACCGAGGGTAATCATTCTTTTGAATCTTAGAAAGGTTTTTAGTTGGAACATTGCCATCTCTATCAACATCAAAATATGCACTATGACCAGAAAATGACCATTGGTCATGGAGTAACCACACTACTGGTGTCTTAATAGCGGATAAATACCCAAACAATGCTTCAATATTCAGATAATAGCCATGAATATTGTGTAAGTGAATAACATCTGGATTATATTCTTCGATTGTTTTTATTAATTTTTTTGTTTCTCTATTCGATCCAAATCCATGCAAATCGAATATCCTAGTTTTGAGTACATGCGAATAAAAATCAAATTTATTGCCTATTTTTTTAGTATTATATCCTTCAGGAGCAATTCCTCTTCCATAAGCAATGCAACATTCATGCCCTTCTTCTTCAAGAACGTCATACAGATCCGTTGCAATTCTTCCAGTACTTCCATATCCACAAACACTGTTAATTTGTAGGACCCTCATCTTACTTCCTCCAAACTACTCTATTGATATAGTCCGTATACGATAGAATAATCCGTAATACCTTATCAGAAACATTTGGCATGGTATAGTCTCCTACTTGACGTAATGTTTCTTTTTCCTGTGTTTCTAAAATTGCTATGCCTTGCATAATACGTTCTTCATTCAACCCTACCATCATTACACTTGCTTCTTCCATAGCTTCTGGGCGTTCATGTGCTTCACGTATATTTAAAGCTTTGAAACCTAGTATGGATGATTCTTCGCTGATTGTACCGCTGTCACTTAATACTGCTTTGGAATGTATTTGTAAGTGATTGTAATCATTGAATCCAAGTGGCTTCATCAATTGTACTTGTGGATGGAAAATGATACCTTTTTCTTCTACCTTTTTACGCGTACGCGGGTGAGTGCTGACAATGACCGGTATGTCATATTTTTCCGCAATAATATTCAGATTATTCACCAATCCCATAAAATTTTTATCGGAATTGATATTTTCCTCTCGGTGAGCTGAAATTAAGAAGTAATTGCTCTCTTTCAATCCTAAACGAGCTAATACGTCAGACTGCTCAATATCTTCTTTACGTGAAGCTAATACTTCAAACATTGGGCTACCTGTTTTTATGACTCTATCTGCAGGCAAACCTTCTCGTAGAAGATACTCTCTTGCAATATCACTGTATGTTAAATTAATGTCTGCCGTATGGTCGACGATTTTACGATTTGTTTCTTCTGGAACGCGTTGATCGAAACAACGATTACCTGCTTCCATATGGAAGATAGGGATATGTCTGCGTTTTGCTGCAATCGCGCATAAGCAGCTGTTTGTATCCCCTAGAACTAATAAAGCATCTGGTTCAACTTCTGCTAAAATCGGATCGATTTTCACCAAGATATTTCCTATGGTTTCAACCGCTGTTCCAGTTGCCGCATTTAAGAAATAATCTGGTTTTTTCAAATGGAAGTCTTGGAAAAAGACTTCATTCAATTCATAATCGTAATTTTGCCCAGTATGCACGACAATATGTTCGATCGCCTCAGATTCTTCCAAACGGTTCATAACTGCAGACAAACGGATAATTTCAGGACGCGTCCCTACGACGGTCATCACTTTTAATTTTTTCATCTATACTTAAACCTCCAAGTAATATGTATCGGGCATCTCTGGATTAAATGCTTCATTAACCCACATGACGGTGACCATATCGGTCTCTCCGATATTCTCAATATTATGCGTATATCCTACAGGAATATCCACAACTTCCATTTTATCGCCGCTCACGAAGTACTCAATCACTTCATCTGAATTTAAGTTGCGGAAGCGGATTACACCTGTTCCGCTGACAACCAAAAACTTTTCATTTTTTGTGTGATGCCAGTGATTGCCTTTGGTAATATTCGGTTTAGAAATATTAACGGACACTTGACCACGATCGGGAGTTCGAATAATTTCTGTAAATGAACCCCTTTGGTCCACATTCATTTTTAATGGATAAGAGAACTGGTCTTCTGGTAAATAACTTAAGTAAGTGCTGTATAATTTCTTCGTAAAAGCATCCGCCATATTCGGAATCGAACGTTCTTCACGGCTTGCTTTAAAAGATTCTAATAGGCTAACAATGTCCCCCAATTTTACGGTGTGTACCGTGGGTACTTCGCAGATATCACCTTGGCGATTTTCTTTTCCATCCAATACACGTACCAATTCTTTTACGACATCATCAATATAGACTAAATTCAAAATAACTTCAGGATCATTTACAGTAACCGGAAGATCATGTGCGATGTTATGACAAAAGGTTGCTACGGCACTGTTGTAGTTAGGTCGGCACCATTTACCGAATACATTTGGAAAACGATAAATCAAAACGTCAGTACCAGTTTCATTGCTATAAGCTTTCAATAAATCTTCGCCTGCTTTTTTACTTTCACCATACGGATTGCTTAACGCAGCTTGAATTGATGATGAAATCATTATCGGGCAGGTATTGTTATGTTTTTTTAACGTATCCAACAAGGTTGATGTGAAGCCAAAGTTTCCCATCATAAACTCTAATTCGGTTTCTGGGCGGTTCACCCCTGCCAAATGGAAAACAAAGTCCGCTTTCTCACAATAAGAATCCAATAAGGATTCACCTGTATCTCTATCATAGGATAAAATTTCATGATTTGTCGTTGCTTCTAATTCAGCAATTAGATTTTTACCGATAAAGCCGTTAGATCCAGTAACTAAAACCTTCATTAAGCATTCCATCCTTTTAATTCTTTTTGTATATAATCAAGTTTCAACAATTTTTTTAACATACTTTCAACGGTCAATTGTTCTGTATTATCTGAGTTATATTCATCTAAATGAACAGCTTCCTGGCTTCCCTCTTCAAAGAATTTACCATAGTTCAAGTCACGTTTGTCTGACGGTACACGGTAAAATCCACCCATATCGATTGCATGAGCTGCTTCTTCTTTTGTTAGCAAAGATTCATACATTTTTTCACCATGACGAATGCCCATGCTCTCAACTGGTAGATTCGTGCCGAATACTTTTTGGACAGCTTCAACTAATGTATTGATAGTGGCAGCTGGTGCCTTTTGCACCATGATATCGCCTTGTTCTGCATTCTCAAATGCGAACATAACTAAGTCAACAGCTTCTTCTAAACTCATCATAAAACGAGTCATTGATCCTTCCGTTACGGTCAATGGTTTTTCTTTTTTCAACTGTTCTACGAATAAAGGGATAACACTTCCACGTGAAGCCATAACGTTGCCATAACGTGTGCCACAAATCAATGTTTTTTCCGGATCCACATTGCGTGATTTTGCCACAAATACTTTTTCCATCATTGCTTTAGAAGTGCCCATGGCATTGATTGGATAAGCTGCTTTATCTGTTGATAAGCAGATCACTTTTTTGACTCCTGCTTCAATAGCAGCAGTTAAAACATTATCTGTTCCTAAGACATTTGTCTTTACAGCTTCCATCGGAAAGAACTCACAAGAAGGTACTTGTTTTAGTGCAGCTGCATGGAATATATAATCTACGCCATACATTGCATTTCGAACACTGTTCACGTCGCGAACGTCTCCGATGTAGAATTTTATTTTTTGATTATTATATTTTTTACGCATATCATCCTGTTTTTTCTCATCACGTGAAAAGATACGGATTTCTTTTAAATCTGTATCCAAGAATTTCTTTAATACCGCATTTCCGAACGAACCTGTACCACCTGTTATTAATAAAGTTTTTTCTTTAAACATATTGTTCCTCCTCTAAGTTCCTTTTCTGACTCTTCTTCCGTTAAACTATTCAATGCATCTTCCAAACTTGTTATAAATCGCTCTTTACTATAATTTTCCAAGTAATATTGTTGAGCATTACTAGCCATCTCGTCTTTTTTCTCGCTTTTACAAAACTGTATAAGCAAATTAGCAAGCCCTTTGTAGTCTTCGGCATTACAACAGAAGCCACAATTTGCTTGCTCAATAATACGCTGTGTTTCACCGTTAATTGCTCCAATTATCGGTTTCCCCGCAGCCATATATGATTGGGTCTTACCGGGTAATGTATATGATAGGGTCTTGTTATCCTTCAAAGTAATCAACATGGCGTCTGCTATCCCATAAAAGTTGGGCATCTCCTCAATTGGTTTCCTGCCATAAAAAACCACATTGTCAAGATTTGACTCTTCAGCCAGCTGTTTGCATTCATCAAGTTTTGAACCATCTCCAACAATATGGAAGAATATGTTGGAGTGACCACGTAATTCTCCAGCAGCTCTTATTATAGTTTCTACACTCTGCATATCACCTATATTGCCTGCAAATACAAAATTGAATCTTTCACCTGGAGATTTTATACTGATTCCTTGAGAAAATATATCCTCGGCATATTGTGGTAAATGCCTTACGTGTTCTGTTTTTATTCCAAGTATATTCTCAAAATAATCTTTGAACATGCTTGAAGTAACCAACGTCAAATCGGAATTCTCATATATCCACTTGGAAATCCTCAAAAACACCTTATAAATAAGTGATCCTTCTTTAATTCCACCCGCAGCTAAACTATCCGGCCATAAATCAAGACAGTACAGCAGTAATTTTTTATGATGTTTTTTCTTATATATTATAGCTGGAATCCCCATCATTACAGGCGACAATTGATTCACAAATATCACATCGAACTTTTCCTTACTAGTCATTGCTTGAAAAGATCCCGAAAAAGCAAAACTGAAATAATTTAAAAATAGCGTTACTTTACTATTACCTCTGCCTATTTCATAGCAGCGGATTACTTTAACGCCATTAATTGTTTCTTGTTTATTTTTACCATGTCGGTAATTGTCGAGGATACGCCCCTCCGGATAATTAGGAAGTCCCGTAAGCACAGTTACTTCATGCCCGTTACGCACAAGATTCTCACATATATCTGAAATTCGGAAAGGCTCTGGGTAATAATACTGACAAACAACTAATATTTTCATACTAATATTTTCTCCTTACTACTTTGGATACTATTCTTGTCCTAATGTACCAGTTCCACCCTCCAAGACGCCTTCGCTCTTCAAAACGCTGGTAATCGTTCCGACAAAGCACTTCGCGTCAAAAGTGAAGTTCATTTTTTGAATGTATTCGCCATCTAACTCGGATTTGACAGTTATTGGCAGCTCATCGCGGCCATTGATTTGAGCCCAACCGGTCAAGCCAGGACGCACATCATTTGCATTATATTTATCTCTTTCAGCAATCAAATCATATTGATTCCACAATGCAGGGCGCGGTCCGATGATGGCCATTTCGCCTTTAATGATATTGAAGATTTGAGGCAATTCATCCAGGCTTGTTTTTCTTAGAAATTTGCCGATTTTTGTGATGTACTGATCAGGATTTCCTAATAAATGCGTTGGTGTGTCCTTGGGCGTATCGATGCGCATTGTACGGAACTTCAAAATATTAAAATGTGTTTTATTGATGCCGACTCTCTTTTGTTTGAAGAAGATAGGTCCTGGTGTGTCCAATTTTATTGCAATAAATAAAATTAAGAAAACTGGCGATAAAATGACTGCGGCCAATACCGAAAGAACAAGATCAATCACTCTTTTTACTTTTAAATACAACATGAAGCACCCCTATAACTATTTTTTTCTTCTTATAATTGCGTCTAAGATATTATCATATAAAGAAAATATCTTTCAGTATTTTTCATGATAACATTTTTACAACCATTTTTGCACAAAAATCGAAGTTTTTTTGAAGTTTTACTTAAAATTTACTTTCAAAACCGAATGATAAGAACGAGAACGGATACATTGCGAAGGAATTGTGAACTTACGCTTTTAAACTTCTTATTTTGATCACAAAAAGATAGGAAAAAGAATTGATTACGATTTGAGAATAATCTACGTTAGATCTCCATACAATTACGTAATTCAAGGAATTCACTTATTACTACATAATTACTTGTTCAAATCTAACTATGATTGAAAATGAACAATTCTGAAAAGTAATCTTATTGAATTACATATACATACCACATTCTATTATAGCCCTTTTATGACAGATTCTTTTTTTTATTCTTATAATCATATTTCCAGGCAGTATCTTGTTGCCGCAAGCTGATGCTCAAATTAACGAACCGGCTATTTATCATGTTGGAAGAAATCAAAAATATAAAACTATCAAAACTGCTTATGACCAGTGGGTATTAGATTTAAAATCAGAACTGGCTATCATCTATATATTTCCGGGAACCTATAGGGAATTTATCGTGGGAGCGCTGGAAATTATATCACTTTTCGGGGTCATGGAAAATGGATCACGTTTTGAGTCAGCGAATCCAGCACTAATATCCCTACGCACAATGTTAAGAAGGCCCCGGAGGTACAGAACTGATTTTTGAAGATATGATTATTGCTAGTGTAGTGTATCATTGACAATTGAGTAAGCTGTTGAGTTTGAATCTGTGAAAGATACTGTCACTGTGGAATATAATAAAAATAAACATCGGTGGCTTAAAATTGGTAGAAATAAGATGTACGTCATCTCATTATCAGATGATGAAGTACTCATATTAAAGAGTGTTCTGCATAAGAAAACGACTAATCGGATCATAAAATATGTATGCCAAATTTTATTAGATCTAGACGAAGCACATGGAAAAGCATTTACTCAACAACAATGCGTCAAATCTATCAGTGTTTGTTACGCGACTATTTACAATGTGATCGAATACTACTCAATGGTGGTATCGACCCGTTGACAGAAGCGTACACTCGGACAATGCCCGACGAAAACTCGATGGACGCGCTGAAGCTAATTGAATTGCCCTGTGGGCTAACTCTCGAAGGCCATTAAAGATGGACACTTCGCCTTCTTTAAGAAAAAGCAAAAGTTGAATTGGAAATTCCAGACAGTAAAGACTCCATCGGAAGAGCTAAAAAAACGAGTTGCGACCTCACAAAAAATACTGGTGCATCTTGGCAAAAAAACTCAGCATTCGTAGGGCGCACGGAAAATGTTCATTTCCCAAGACCGTAAATTAGACTAACCGCGCAAAATTAAACGCATCAGTCACATGATTTTTAAGCAATAATGGATTGATTTCTTTTAAATGGTGATCTAACCTTTATTGTTAACCAAACCATAGCATATGATGAGACGAGCGAAATGGACATGCTATTAATAAAAATCAATATAGATGGGTGAAATATGTATTTTCGGATGGATATTATCGTAAAGGTCTCGCAAATGTCGATTATAAAGAGACAACTACATCTAAAAAATATTCAAATAATGGAAAAGTGATAGAAATATCGCAAGATGGTCTGTCAAATCTAAAAAAAGCAACCACCACATCTATGACAAATGGCTTGATTACGTTGGATTGGAATGGGTGCTACTGGTAATGGTGTTGGCAATATCATTGTATTTTACAAATGATAATAATAAAACATAGAAAAATAGAAATGAATAAACTATACTAATTATTAATTGCATATAAAGAGGAGGTTTAAATGAATAATTTTTCGAAATTTAAAATCAGTATGGTATCATCTCTGTTTTTCGTGTCTTTCGGGATTTTCATGCCAATATTTATAACTTTATTTTATAGAAAAATTAGTATCTCATTAGTGCTCTTAACGTTTTTAGCGTTGTATGAGGTTTATAAATTAATGAGAATAATGATATCTACAAAAATAAGGTTATTAGAGTTAACTTATCACAGTTTTGTTTATCTTTTTTTAGTTATTGCTCCGATTGTACAAATTGCCAGTGGACGATTTCCTTTGGGAGGAGGGTTTTTATACACGGAAACCGAGGTAGTTTTAACAATTTTAGTCATTACAATCGGGATTGCGTTCTATGAATTAGGGATAAAAAAAGGGGACCAAAGAGTAATAGTGTCGGAACCAAGTAATGCCAAGTTAAACCTTCATGTTATTAATGCGTTAGCTTTATTCTTTATGCTACTAGCGGCTCAGAAGTTTGGTGGAATAACTAACTTAGGAGGCGACAGATCAGCAATGGACTCAACAGTATCGTTAATAATGAACAGTCTGTTGCGCGCCCCGATTTATATTGCTCTTGTGTTAAATCTGATTCAATATAGGGACAAGAGAGACAACAACGAAAGAATGACTGGACTAGGAAAAATCACTTTGGGGATACTATTTATTTTAAATATTATAGCTAGCAATCCGTATTACACATCCAGATATTGGTTTGGGGCCATATTTATTAGTTGTTGTTTAATTTTTCTAAAATGGAAAAAATCAACAACTAGTACTATCATTTTGTCAACAATGTTTGGCTTTTTAGTTCTATTCCCATACGCTGATGTTTCAAGGAGTGATGGTGAATTTCTATTAAGTCTAGATGCGATTTTAAACAACTTGAAGGTTGGCGATTTTGATGCATTTCAGCAAATAATGAATACGTTGAGTTATGTTAAAATAAACGGTTATAGCTTTGGTGGACAGTTGCTGGGGGCGATTTTATTTTTTGTACCTAGATCTATTTGGCTAAACAAACCTCTAGGAACAGGTTTTAATATAGGTTTGGATTTAAATTATGTAAATAAAAATATATCCGCTCCTCTTTGGTCTGAATTTTATGTTAACTTCAGCATAGTTGGGATAATAATCATGTTCTTTCTCTATGGATATATTACTGCTGTAATGCAAAATGAGTACATAGCTACAAAAGGTAAAATGAATTTCTACCAATTGTTTGTTCCTTTTTATTCGTTCTATCAATTCTTTTTGTTAAGAGGAGATTTATTGTCAAGCTTTTCCAATCTGATACCCGTTATGATTTTCACAGCTTTATTTTTAAAGTTAAAAAAGAAAAACAACTTGTCATAGCTAAGCCAAACTGTGACTGAAATGAATAATTCTGAAAAGTAAGTTAATTGTATTATATATACAAACCACACTCTAATATAGCCCGTTTCTGGCAGGTTTTATATTTTTATTCATATCATCATACTTTCAAGCAGTCTCTAATTGGCACAACCTATCTTCTCTGAAAATCAAAACTGAACAAAGAGGCCTGGCAAAAATTCACCTTCCCAGGCCTCTTTCGGTTTTTCTAAATATAAAAATACAACGATTGAATCAAATATTTTTCTTCATACTTCGTCGCCAACTTGTATAGCTGACGTTTTACCGTAGCCAAGCTACCTGTACCGTTGCGGTAATTCTCCATATTTTTCTCGAAATCCTTGCGCTCCTGCGGAGTAGCTTTATTCTTGAAATATCCCCAGACATGTTGGGCGGCATTCTCGGCGGCGCCAGGTTTTGTTTCTTTGGCGAGAGCATCTTCGACAATGCGGTAAAACTCTTGGACCGGATAGGCAGATTTGTCCTTCAGCAGCGTACGGATGGCTTGGTAATCGGCTGCCGATTTTTCGAGGATAGTGTATTTGTAGCGGCCCCACTCCTTTTCCAGAAGTGTCATCCGTTTGTTTTCGGTTATTGCGTTTTGGCATTTGATGGCGGATAGATTTTTATCCTTCACTTCCAGCATTATATCGATTGTTGGGTCGTCCAGTTGTCCGTAGAACTGCAGGAATGTTTCCAGATTGGTGGTGTCGGTGTGGGCTCCTGGAAGTTTTCCTGTTGTCTCTTGGGAGTAATGAATCTTTTGATTACCATCCGCTTCCTTCCAGGTCTTGTTGGCTTCGGCGATCCAATATTGGTCATTCCCCCCTGAAGGTGGCGGGTTGATGGCATGGTGCATGTTATCGTAGACGGCCGGGATCTGGAGTCTGTTCGCCAGTCCGAGCACCTCTTCGATGTTGTAGAGCCGGTCGTCATTTTCAATGATAAGGCGTTTTTGGACGCTTTCCAGCAGGCGTTGGAAGTTCTCGGCGAAGCGATTTAGTGCAGCTTCTTTGTCCCCGTAGATACCGCCGACATGCAGGATGATTTTGTTGATCGTATCGGTTCCGAGCGCGGTCAGGATTTTGTCGTGGTAGATCAGGTCCTCGATAGCTCGCTCCACCACGTCTTCCGTCGGAGAGTTCAGGACGGTGTATTGGCCCGGGTGCAGGGAGACGCGCATGTTGCTTTTGCGGATTTTGGCACCTATGCGTTCGAAGGCTTCCTTGTGGATTTCCGGCCAGTCGAGTGTGTTGACTGGACTCGAACCGAATGGGATCAGGTCCGAACTGATGCGGTAGAGGCGGATGTCGTTGGCGATGTTGTAGTCGACCATCTTCGATAGCGCCTCCAGATTGTGCGCGGTCACCTCCGTCAGTTTCTCCGGGGTCGCGTTCCGTTGCATGACGCTGCGGATGTTTGTGTTGGGTGTGCCGATGTTCAGACAGGCATAACCGATGCTCATAGCGGGCCTCCTTTAGGATTTCTATTTGATGGTTTTGGTTTCTTGGAATCAGCGCTCGTATCTTTCGCGGTACTCCTTTAACAGCACATCGAACATGCGGATGCCGTTGGCTGCGCTGGCGGCATCGGCGGGACTTTTCGTTTTTCCGTTCAATTCGTCGACGACGGTCTGGATGAACGGTATGGCTACATGCTCCGGTGTTTCGACGGTGTAGGTCGTTGTTTCTCCGTGCTTGATCAGGTGGATCCATTCGAAGCTCGTTCCCTCAAAGACCAAGCTCCCTTCCGAACCGATGATCGTCACCTCATCCAAGTCGAAATCCGCGACATAGCACCAGGCGGCCGATCCGACGACACCGTTCGCGAAGCGGAAGGATGCGGAGACGGTGTCCTCCACTTCATAGAGACCGGCCCGGTTCTCGACGATGCCGGTCATCGCGGTGATGTCACCGAAGTAATAGGCCAAGTAATCGAGCACGTGTACTTGGATATCCAAGTCCTTCCCGCCTCCTGCAGCCGGCAGCAGACGCCAAGGCAGGTTGTCCTTGTCCAAGTCTTCGGGTGCTGGTCGTTGGTATTGGCGTATTTCCACCAATTGCGGTTGCCCGATGGCTCCTTCATCCAGCAGTTCCTTTATTTTCTGGAATTTTCCGAGCGCCCGCCTATAGAAGCTGACGAATACCGGCAAGTCTTTTTCCTCGGCTGCATCCAATATCGCCTGGCACTCCTCGAATGTGCGCGCCATCGGTTTCTCGATCAACGGCACCTTCTTCGCCGCGATAACTTGCATGGCGTAGTCGAAATGGGTGGCCGGCGGTGTGGCGATGTAGACGGCAGTGATTTCTTCGTCTGCCAATAGCTCCTCGACCGTAGCATAAACTCGACCGTGCCCATGGCGTTTCACCCAATCATGCGCTTTGGCTTCCGTGCGGTTGTATACCCCTTTCAATCGGGAACCATTCGCTTTATAGAGCCCTGGCCCACTTTTCTTCTCGGTTACGTCGCCGCAGCCGATCATTCCCCATACTGTCTCTTTCATAAATGACTCTCCCTTTTCTTAGCGAATTCTTGATTCGATTATATCATTTAGGCACTGCCAACACTTTTAACGCGCTCAGTTGCTCAAAAGTTAAAATGATCAAACGGCACAAAACGTTCACTTTTGAGACGCTGTAAGCCCTATCCAAAGCAGGAAAAGTCAACTATAATTTAAGGATTCGTTTGATCTGACTAATATGGAGGAATGCTTATTATGATTATGGATACACTTGCAAATATGGACCTGTACCAGGATTTCAACGAAAAAATCTACAAGGGACTTACCTTCCTGAAGGAAACCGATGTTGCGGCCCTCCCTGTCGGAAGATATGACATCGATGGGGATAATATTTATGCTTTGGTCCAAGAATATGAGACAAAACCGTTAGATCAATGCCGTTGGGAAGCCCACTACAAGTACACCGATATCCAGTATGTCGTTATGGGCGGAGAAAAGATGGGCTACACGAATATCGCAGGAACGTCGAAAACGGAAGAAAGACCCGCGGATGATGTCTACTTCTTGGACGCTGATGGAGATCAATTCCAGGTAAAAACGGGCTTTTTCGCGATTTTCACACCGCAAGACGCGCATATGCCGGGAATCGCCATCGCTGAACCGAAACATATCAAGAAAGTTGTCATCAAAGTAGCCTTATAGCCGATTCAAAATAAGAAGCTGAAACAGGTGCTGGATCATCATCCAAGCCTGCTTCAGCTTCTTTTTTTGTTGTCTTAGGGGGATGGTTACTCGAAGGCCCGATGGCCGCAGTTTTGGATTCTATTTTTCGGATGGGAGTCTCGGCTGTTCGTGGTACCGTCCTGGGCATTCGCCCGACATAACCGCCTTACGTTGACTGTTCGATATCCTTCGTTCTTCGTTCAGTCGACGGATTTAGCTTGTGTTGACTGTTCGGTATTCTTCGCAAGTCATTCAGCCGACGACCTCGCGTTTCGTCGGCTGAACCAACCTTCCAAAACAACTGAATGTCAACAGAAAAAGCTCCCGCCGTAGCGGGAGCCGTATTTGTGTTGTTGTATTAGATGAACAGGTTCAAGTTGGCATCCATCGTGTCGCCGATGTAAGCTGCTACACCGCCGAAGTCCACGCCTGCGATGATTTCTTCTTCTTTGATGCCCATGATGTCCATTGACATTGTGCAGGCTACCATCTTGACGCCCATTTTTTGCGCTTGGGCGATCATGACCGGCAATGGATCGACATTCTTCTGTTTCATGACGGCTTGGATCATCTTCGAGCCCATGCCGCCCATGTTCATTTTGGAGATCGGCAATTTTCCTGCGTGGTTCGGCAACATGATGTCGAACATTTTTTCCATGCCGCGTTTCGCTACGCTGACTTTTTCCGGACGCTTGATGACGTTCAAGCCCCAGAAGGTAAAGAACATTGTCACTGGCTTGCCGTAAGCCGCTGCTCCGTTGGCGATGATGAAGGAAGCCAAGGCTTTGTCCAAGTCCCCACTGAAGACAACCATCGTTGCGCCATCTTTCGTTTCCTGCAGGACAGGTGCTTGCGCCGCTTGGGCTGCCAATGCTGCTTGGTTGAAGCCGGTTGGTGCCGCTGCGCCCGCTTTGCCTTTCGCCACGTGGGCGCGGACGATCTTGCCGTCGATTTCTTTGGAGATCAGAGTGTTGCCGGTGTTCTTCGTCCAGGCAGCGATATCCGCCAGGAAGCCGAAGTCGGATGCTTCGATGATCAGTTCCTGACCGTCAACCATCTTGTCGATGTTCTCTTTCACTTTCAGGATCGGACCCGGGCACTGCAATCCGCAGGCATCGACTTGGATCGTGTTGGCTGCCGGTTGGGCTGGCTTCGCGTGTGTCGGTTCCACATGCACTGCCTCTTCCGGCGCTTCCTCTTTATAATTCAACGTTGTGTTCGCTTGTTTGTAAGTTTTGTAGCCGCCGTCCAAGTTCTTGACGGTGAAGCCGTTCTGCATCAGGATGCGGGCTGCGTTATAGCCGCGGTGTCCGACTTGGCAGAACACATAAATCGTTTGGTCTTTCGGCAATTCGCTCATGCGGGCACGGACATCGCCCAATGGGATTGTATAGGCATTGCCCAATACGCCGGTCGCCAATTCGAAGTCTTCACGGACGTCCAACAGGAATGCGCCGCCTGCGATCAGGCCGTCGACTTCATACCATTGGAAAGTATCAATCGTACCTTCCAAGATGTTGGAAGCCACATAGCCGGCGATGTTGGCTGGATCTTTTGCGGATGAATACGGTGGTGCGTATGCCAATTCCAAATCCGGCAAATCGTAGACGGTCGCGCCCAATTTCATGGCTGTCGCGATGACATCGACGCGTTTTTCGACGCCTTCCATACCGACTGCCTGCACACCCAAGATTTTGCCGTCCAAGCCAAACAACAATTTGATGTCCAACGGGGAAGCCCCTGGGTAATAACCAGCATGGGAGTTAGGATGAATGTGGACAACTTTATAGTCGGTGCTGAGACGTTCCAAGGTTTTCTCGTTGTTTCCGGCTGCCGCCACTGTCAATTCGAAGACTTTCGCGACGGATGTTCCCATCGTGCCTTTGTAGCGGACATCCATGCCGTTCAGGTGGTCAGCCACCAAGCGGCCTTGACGGTTCGCTGGCCAAGCCAATGGCACAACTGTTGGGCTGCCGTTGACGAAGTCAGTCACTTCGATGACGTCCCCTACCGCAAAGATATCCGGATCGGATGTCTGCAGTTGGTCGTTCACGACGATTGCGCCTCTGAAGCCTGTTTCCAAGTTAGATTCGATAGCCAAATCGTTTTCAGGTGTCACGCCGATGGATAGGATTGTCATATCTGTATCCAAGATTTTGCCGCTGTTCAAGCGGACTTTCATGCCGTTCTCTTCGAAGGCTTTGACACCGTCGGAAAGGATCAATTGTACGTTATGCATATCGATATGCGCATGCACGGATTGTGCCATTTCGAAGTCGATCGGCGCCATGACCTGGTCGCTCATTTCCACCAAGGATACGTGAATGCCCAATTCCCATAGGTTTTCCATCATTTCCAATCCGATGAAGCCGCCGCCGATGACTGTAGCGCGTTTGACTTGGTGCTCAGTGATGTAAGCTTTGATCTTGTCCATATCCGGAATGTTGCGCAAAGTGAAGACATTTTGTGCGTCCTCGATGCCTTCGATTGCCGGTTTGATCGGTTTAGCGCCTGTAGAGATGATCAGCTTGTCATAGCTTTCTTCAGTCATAGCGCCTGTTATTACGTGTTTCACTGTGATTGTCTTTTTGCCGCGGTTGATCTTCACTACTTCGCTGAAGTTCTTGATGCCGATGTTGAATTTCTTCGCCATGCCACCGACTGTCTCCAACAACAAGTTATCGCGCTCCTGGATTACGCCACCGATGTGGTAAGGCAAGCCGCAGTTCGCGAAAGAGATGTATTCACCCTTTTCGAAGATGACGATTTCGTCCTCTTCATTCAATCTTCTCAAGCGTGCCGCTGCAGTCGCTCCGCCGGCTACGCCGCCGATGATCACAATTTTACGTTTCATTTATATTAATCCTCATTTCACAAAGTTTTTAGGTTTCGGTTGTATGCAGATAATAATACCCCGGTAGGTATAATTTGTAAAGGGAAATGTGTCCGATATGTTAAAAAACTTTTGCACAAGCCCCAAGGGCGACCGCCCACCTCCGACGAAAAGCCCCCTCGTAGGAGGTGGGGTTCCGGCGATATGCTGTTCTCCTGTTACCGGACTCTGGCCGGAGCTGAGCGAGCGGGCGGATGCTGTCCTCCGTCGAGCGAGGGCTCCCCGGAGGTGAGAGATTTGCGCTCGCCCCACCTCCGGCGAAGACACCCCTCATCGGAACTGGTGCTTTCCTCCGATGAACGCCCTTCTCAACGGAGGAAGGCTCTTCGGTATTCATCTTCCTCCTGTTACCGGAACCCAGCCGGAGCTGAGCGAGGATTCGGATGCTGTCCTCCGACGAACAAGGGCTCGTCGGAGGTACGAATTTCGCACTCGCCCACCTCCGGCGAAACAAACCCTAACAGGAGCTGGTGCCTTCCTCCGGTGAGCGCCTTTCTCAACGGAGGTGCGGTTCCAACAATCTACTGTCCTCCTGTTACTGGAACCTAGCCGGAGCTGGGCGCGTAATCGCACTCGGGCCTGCTCCGGCGAATCAAACCCTAACAGGAGCTGGTGCCTTCCTCCGGTGAGCGCCTTTTTCAACGGAGGTGCGGTTCCAACAATCTGCTGTCCTCCTGTTACCGGAACCTAGCCGGAGCTGGGCGCGTAATCGCACTCTGTCCTCCGACGAACGAGGGCTCGCAGGAGGTACGAATCCCCACCTCGATCCAGCTCAGGCGAAGCAGACCCTAATCGGAGATCAGTGTCCTGCCGCTATACAATCCCTCAGAAAAGCAAACAGGCAAGAACTCCGACGAGCCGCAGCTTCGTCGGAGTTCTTGCCCTTATACGTAATGGCGCCCGTGGCATTTTCCCACAGCTTTATAGTTCTTGCGGAGAACCCGATAAATACAATCCTTATTGTCCATCCCACACCACTCGGCCATCCGCGGCATCGTCACTTTCGCATCCGGAAAAAGCAGCCTAAACTCCTCGATATTGTGCAGAATCGTTTTCGTCGTCCGCCTCCTTTTTTTGCAGACCGGACAATAGACCGACTTGATCCCATCAAGGCGCACCGCCGAACTGCAATCCAAGCAGAACAGTTCTTTTCGCAACTTCGCGTAGTCGATTTCCGGCAGTTCCTCGGCAAAATGCCGCGGATTGTGCATCCGGATCAACGAATCCGCCAGCCGCTGTTGCTCCGGCCCAATTGCTCCCTTCACCCGGAAATTCTGAAAATGACGCGGAATCTGCCCGGGAAGCAGGTATTCCTCAATTTTACGAGTACTCAGCAAGTTGAACTCCGGGTTGATGAAGACGACAAAACCTTCAATCGGCATCTCGATATTCAGATCCGCAAGCAGCACACCCAATCTTGCCATCGTCCGATTCAGCTGGACAGAAGGATTCTCCATCGTGGCGCCGCTTGGTTTCCGGAGTGTCAACGGTCCCCACTGATGGTCCCCCTTGTAGTTTTTCGTTTCATATACCCGCAGCTTATCCGGACAAATCACCAGGGTATCGATCTGAATCGAAATGCGATTGTGCCGTAACTGCAGATCATTCAGCACCAAACAGCGCGAATCCAGTGCTTCCGTATGCCCATCCAGCCCGCATTCGCCCCCAAATCCCCCATCCATATGCAACAAATAATACTGATCCCCCGGCCCCAATTTTATCCGTTTGGCCAATGCTTCATAAATGCAGAGTATCCGCGGCTTTTGGCGTTCCTTATATGCCATTATTTTTCCTCCTTCTAAATTGAATCATCACCTGTAATATCTGCATCCCATCATTATTTGCGCTTTTTTTACTACCACGACTTCCGTTGAGGTATCCTTTCGCCGGAGGTGCGGTGCCGGTAACCGGCCCTTCTCCTGCGAGCGAATGTTGGCCGGAGCTGGCACGGATTCGCACCCTGTCCTCCGACGAACCGATCCTAATCGGAGGACAAGCCATCCACCTCACACCAGCTCCGGCGAAGGCCGCGCTCGTCGGGGCTGCGCGACCGTGGAACACCCTGTCGCAATTCTGCGATTATTTGATGCCAACCGGATGGAACTTTGGTATACTTTGATTAGATAGCAATCGTAAGAAGAAAGAGGGAAATACAATGGCATCAGCATTGATCGTATACGCAAGTTTAACAGGGAATACCGAAGAAATCGCCGATATCGTCGCAGACCAACTGGAAGCATTGGGCGTGGACGTGGAAGTAAAAGAATGTACGCAAGTTGCACCGGAGGACTTCTTGGCCTATGACATGAACATCATTGCGACCTACACATACGGTACGGACGGCGACCTGCCGGACGAATTCATGGACTTCTATGAAGAGATGGAAGACGTCGACTTCACAGGCAAAATCGCTGGTGTTGTCGGATCTGGGGATACGTTCTATGAATATTACTGCAAAGCAGTCGATGATTTCGAAGTTCAATTCAAAAAATTCGGCGCAACAATCGGCGCAGAAAATGTCAAGATCGACTTGAACGCCGAAGAAGAGGATATCGCGAACCTGCAGAAATTCTCTGAAGCGATGGTAGCGGCGCTGAACAAATAAGCAATACACAAAAGGAAGAGTTAGCATTCGGGAATACCTGCGTCTAGCTCTTCTTTTTTGCAAAATCATTTTTCTTGGAAGGAGGCTTATGATGGATGTCGGAATGGAATATGAAATTTTGATGCTCCAGCTGGGGTCGTTGGCCCGCAAGCTGTTCAATGCCGAAGAAAATCTTACGAAATATCAGGAAGCGCTGGAAAAGGCTACTGCGACTCTGGAAAAGGAAAACCGCGACCTCGAACGGCTGCGCAATGACAGTTTCTCGAACACTCTCCTGAAGCTATTTGGCAACTTTGACCGCCGCTATGACAAAGAGTACCGCGAGATCATCGGCGCCAAAGTCGAGTTCGACAAGGCCTATGCGATGAAGATCGCCGCGGCCCGCAGAGTCAAGGAAGTCGAAGCGGACATCGAAGAAAAGAAACTGCGCCTTCGCAACATCAAAGAAGATGTGCTGCGCAAGAATCCGGACATGAACCAAGTCGTCAGCGAACGCCAGCAACAAATCCTAGCACTGCAGCACGAATGGCGCGAAACGAACGAAGCCGAACAAGCCGGAATCGCGGTGTTGGAATCCCTATCGGATATCATCAGCGGTCTCGATGCCGCCGATGCCATTTCGACTTGGGACCTGATCACCGACAGCAGCCTCATCCTGGATTTCCTCAAGCACGACAAACTGGATGCCGCCGAAGCCTCGCTTTTGCATCTGGAACAGACCGTCTATACTTTTGCGCGCGAACTGCGCGACTTGGATTTTGTCTTCGAGAGCGACCTCGAGACCATCTCCTCCACCCAACGCGCCTTGGACATCTTCTTCGACAACCTTTTTTCCGATTGGGGAACGAAAGCTATCATTGAGAAGAACATCGAGAACCTGAAGAAGCTGCAGGACAGCACTGAGGATGTTATGGAGAGTTTGTCCGAGAAAAAACGCGAATTGGAAACGACTCTGGAAGTGTTGGCGGTTGAGGATGATAAAGTAGTTTGATGGGTATATGAATGCGAAGAACCGAGTGGTCTGAGGACCCTCGGTTCCTTTTTTTCACGCTCTCCTCCGGTGAGCGCCCTTCTCAACGGAGTTGCGGTTCCGGTAATCTGCTCTCCTCCTGCGGGAGAGTGTTGGCCGGAGCTGGGTGTAGGTGCGGCGGCTGTCCTCCGACGAACGAGGGCTCGTCGGAGGTGGCAATATCGTACATTCGCCTGGTCCGGCAAGGACAACCCTCATAGGAGCTGGTGCTTCCCTCCGGTGAGCGCCCTTCTCAACGGAGTTGCGGTTCCGGTAATCTGCTCTCCTCCTGCGGGAGAGTGTTGGCCGGAGCTGATAGTGGGAACGCAGGCTGACCTCCGTCGAGCGAGGTCTCGTCGGAGAAGCGTATGTGGGGCCGTGTCAGATCCGGCGAAGCCAACTCTCATCGGAGGAGCGAGGGTCTATAATCTCCTCGCCGGCGCCCTCTATTTCCTTAACCAATTTGTTCATTATCACAAAAAATCTATTGCATTCTTGTATAGCATATGAGAATATAGTACATGTAATCGATTTTATATCAATTACAGGAGCCCTTGTGGTTCCAGCTTCTGTTTAATCCCCCCAAGGTTAAATAGACAAAGCTCAGCTTAGGCTGAGTTTTTTTGCGTTTTTGGGTCAATTTCGTACAATTCCATGGGAGACTTATCTATTCTCTAGAGATAAGTTGTGCTATGATAGTGCTATTACGTATATAAGCATGGGAGTGAATACACAATGGTATTACCGAATTTTGAAGAAAATCTGCAAAAATACGCCAAATTGTTGGTTTCGAAAGGGATCAACGTTCAAAAAGGCCACACGATCGTCATCAACATCGACGTCGAGCAGGCCCCTTTCGCGCGCCTGTTGACGAAGGAAGCCTACACATTGGGCGCCGAGGAAGTCATCGTCAAATGGACCGACGATTTCGTCACCCGCGAAACGTATCTGCATACGTCCGAGGAGAGAATGACGAATATCCCGCAATACAAAGTGGACGAAAGTCTCGACATGATCGAAAAGAAAGCGAGCCGCCTTTCTGTCCGCTCTGCTGATCCGGATGCCTTGAACGGCATCGAAGGCAAGAAATTGGCCGCTGTCCAAAAAGCTAATAACGTGGCTTTCGAGGCGCAACGCATCGCGACCCAAGCCAACAAAGTCAGCTGGACCGTCGCTGCCGCTGCCGGCGCGAAATGGGCGGCGAAAGTCTTCCCTGATCTGGCGACCGAAGAGGAACAAATCGACGCGTTGTGGAACGAAATCTTCAAGACGTGCCGCGTCTACGAAGCCGACCCGGTTGCTGCCTGGGATGCGCATGAAGCCCGCCTTCTGTCGAAAGCCGATGTGCTGAACGCGGAGCAATTCGACACGCTGCATTACACAGCGCCGAACGGAACCGATTTGACGGTCGGCATGCCGGAAAACCACGTCTGGGAAAGCGCCGGCAGCGTGAACGCGCAGAACGAGAAGTTCATCGCCAACATGCCGACCGAGGAAGTGTTCAGCGCGCCTGATTTCCGCCGCATCGACGGTGTCGTGAAATCGACCAAACCGTTGAGCTACGCCGGCAACATCATCGATGGCATGACGTTCCGCTTCGAGAACGGCCAAGTGACCGAAGTCTCTGCTGAAAAAGGCGAAGAAACGATCCGCCGCTTGGTCGAAGAAAACGATGGCGGCAGAAGCCTGGGCGAAGTCGCCCTGGTTCCGGATCCGTCTCCGATCTCTCAATCCGGTATCGTCTTCTTCAACACCCTGTTCGACGAAAATGCCTCCAACCACCTGGCGCTGGGCTCCGCTTACGCATCAAGTGTTGTGGGTGGCACTGAAATGAGCCAAGAAGAGCTGGCTGCAGCCGGCTTGAACCGTTCGACTACGCACGTGGACTTCATGATTGGTTCTGCTGATATGAATATCGATGGGATCCGTAAGGACGGATCCGTTATGCCGATCTTCCGCAATGGGGATTGGGCGTTTTAATATAGTTTGTTAGTTTGGTTGGCCTCCTGGGGACGGGAGGCTTTTTGTGTTGTGGGGGTGGCTGGAGGCCGCCGGGGGTTTTTCCTAGGGGTTTTCCGTATCTCCGACCGAGGGTACGTGCGCCGGAGGTGGCTTTCATGAGGGTTCGTCAACTCCGACGAGGACCCGCTCCCCGGAGAAGAGCGAGCTGCCTAGCCCTCACCTCCGGCCAACATTCGCTCACAGGAGAAGAACTATTACCGGAAACCCCTACTCCGGCGAGCGATACTTTCGTCGGAGGTCGCGACGCCGTAACCGCAAGCGGTTTCTTAAGTTTTCCTAGCGCAGCGGTACATTACTTTAGTTCTGATTTTGGATGGGCTATAATGTGGGTAGATAGTCAGACAAGTCTTTACGAAAGCAGGGTGTTTACCGTGATCGATCGAAAGAAAAGGATGGAACAGTTCGAGGAGGTTTCGCAGGCGGTGGAACCGGAAAAACCGTCCAGCAAGAGTTGGTTGTATATATTCGGGGCAGTCATATTGATTTTTGGCCTCACCTTTATCTTCCAACAGATGAGCGGCACATCGAATGGCGAAGTCCGGCCCGCCGACATCGAGAGCCTTCAGGCGGAAGTCAATGAGTTGAAAGGTGCCATTTCCGATCTGGAAGCGCGCATTGACGACTTGGAAAATGAATGATTTTCGGGCAGCCATTTGGTTGCCCTATTATACTTTTCGCAGACTCCCAGGAATTTTTTTCAAATGAATGTGGAAATTGCACGCAATAAGTGATACAATGATTAGTGTTCTGTTGGTCCTATAGCTCAGCGGATAGAGCACTCGTTTCCTAAACGAGGTGTCGGAAGTTCAATTCTTCTTAGGGCCGTCATATAAACAAAAAAAACAAACTTCCGACAATTTTATTAATTTGTCGGAAGTTTTGTTTGTCTTTGCGTTCGACCAACACCAATCAGTAAAAAAAACATTATCAGTGTTGTATAAATATTTATTTGAAGATGCCGAAGCCGCCCGTCCAGCTGATCTTATCGGCGGCAGCGAGCGAAATCTGCAGGAAGCCCATTGCTTCGAGCTCACGGGCCCGTTTCAGCAAGCCGGCATCCATGAAGGCCAGGCCGCTGCCTTCCAAAGCGGCAACCAATTTGTCTTTGGCTTCCTTGTCGTCGGACGCCAGCAGCACTGTCGTTGGGTGGGCACCCGCCACTTTCTTGCTTGCTAAGGTAGTGGCGAAATTCGTGTTGAAGGCTTTTATGACATACGAATCCGGCAGTTCCTTGGCGATTTCCGCTGCTGCTGAGCTGTCGGCTGGCACAACGAGGCTGTCGAATGTCTCAAAATTCAATGGATTGGTGATATCGATGACGATCTTTCCGGCAAACAAGTCGCGATGGGCCGCCAATATACCGGCAATAGCCGGATACGGAACCGACAAAACCACGATATCCCCAAATTTCTCAATGGCTGTATCCTTAGTGATGTACGTTACCTGATTCCCGGCGGCCTCAAAATTTCCCCCGATTGCACTTCCCATGTTGCCTTTACCAAAAATACTGATTTCAGCCATATTCCATTCCTCCTTCTGGATGTCGAAACGTTGCGTACTGACTTTTCGTAAACACTTACATCCTTATTATAGCTACTTGCCGGACGGAAAGAAAACTTTTGCTCTTGGCCGGTGCAGGCGAATCGAGCGTAAAAAAATACGCCTATCCATTTGATCTGGATAGCCGATTTTTTGTATTTTTTGAGCAGATGTTAGAACACTTTTTGATTATCTTAGATAGTGGACTTTCGCCAGCAACTTATCCCCCACCGGGCATACGCTCAAAGAACATTCCCATCACATACTCAAGTAATGCGAAACCTCTTGTTCTAAACCCTCTATTAGTTTCCTGTCTTCTATAGCATTTAAGATTGCATAAGCCTTCTCAATATACTCCGAGCCTTCATCAATTTTTCCTGTTTTTTGCAATATGATCCCTTTTCTGGCATAGGCAATGGATAATTGATTATATTTCTGATATTTCTTGCATAAGGGAATCACTCTTTCCAAGTAGGCAAGGGCTTTAGGATATTTTTTATCATCGATCAGCAAAACAGCCAAATTAACCTCTATATTGAATAGTAGAATTTCAGCTTCCTTCAGATTATGATACGGGACCAATTGTGCAGTTACCCTTTCCCCGATATGCACGGCTACATCAATGGGGAAAATGAACAAAATGGTGTTTATTAATCGGATGTCCAACAAATACCATTTATCAAATTTCTCCATACGCCCCCAAATCTTTTTTGCAAAGAATTGTGCTTTTTCTACGTTTTGAGTTGCATTTAAAACGATTAAACTTTCGCAGGCGTAGAAAATGTCTCTTAGCAAGTAATCTTCCTCTTCTTTTAAATACGCAACTATCTCATCTTTAAGCAATTTTAAATCATCGAGGTGGTTATAATTCAACGAGAAAAACTCATTGATTATCTTCTCTTTTGTGGTCAACTTTTCTTTGTTTAATATGTAACGGAACTCATCTACTGAAATATTCAGTTTCTCCAGGATTGCCAACCATTTTCGAAAAGAAGGTTCCATTTCGCTTCTCTCTATTTTAGAATACGCTGATTGACCCATAATGCCTTCTGCTACATATTGTTGAGAATAACCCCTGTCTATCCTGATATCTTTAAGAACATCTCCAAATTCTTTATTCATATGCTTCACCTTCTTTTTTTAATAGTATTATACGACTAAATGGATCAAATTGCATTTCTCTACTTTATAATGTAATTATCAGGAAAATATTTTTTAGAAAAGAGGTAACTGTCATGAAAAAGTTTATTGTTTTGTCTATAGCCATAGGAGTACTGGGCACTAATGGTTTTATTTTAAATAAATTAGCTACTGATACCAACCTGTCCAAAAAGGAAATTCAGTATGAACAAGTGGCAAAAGCACCTGAAAAATATTCCCCTAATATCATTTGGTTTATAAATTAAATACAATGTTTGTTAATCCAAACAGATATCTTAGAAATTCCCGGAAAAAGGAAAAACAGGCTAGGACTGATGCCCTAACCTGCAGACTACCTGAAGCAGTAATTTCATCTACTTGTTTTCCCGACAAACCCATAAAATAGATTACCTTATTCATTTGGAGCGAGGAATTTCATTATTGATTGAGGATGAATCATTTTTCAAGAAAAATACTTCATTTAGTAGGAAGGTTGATAAAGCGGAGTAAAGGTACATTACCTATGGGTGAACCAGAGAACACGCATGTGACTGCCTCATAGTTAATCGATCGATACAATCAACCCCCAACAAATGTGTTTTGATAATGGCGAGCGTTGCGAGCGCTCCATCTTCATCATTTAACAAACATTCGTCGTATTGTCAACAAAGATTCCCCTTTGTTAAAGTTAGTATACCATCCTTCTTTTTATATTTCCATCTATAAGTAAAATGAAAGAAACAGCTTTTTTTTGTAGTATGTATACCTCGTTTAAAACTATAAAACGATAAAAAGTCTTTTAAATCACGTTTTTTCTTGTTGCCCATAATGAATTCTAATGCTTTTTTCATATTAATAACAACATTCTATATTGACATCCAACCTTAAAAGCGGTTAATTTAGCATGGGAATTGCAAATAAAGTACAAAATTGTACTTCGCCTTTCTTTGTCTCCTTGGCTTCATAAGCGCATTTATTCACAATATCTCTTTTTATTTCGACCTAATCAGATGCCTTTATAAACCTTCTGCCCTTTTCCTATTTGCAGCTAGCAAACGCAAAATGTATATTTGTTTAAAAATAATCTTCAGTTTAAAAAAAGGTTCCTGAGCATGTACACAGGAACCTTTTTTGTTGTTTTATTTACTTAAAAATATTATATTAACAAACGTGATAGCTTAAAGAATCGTATCGCCTTCGCCGTATGAGCTGCGGCCGGCTTCGATGATGCCTTGGTTGCTGTCGCCGTTGTAAATCGAGTTCTTAACCAACACGTAGTCGCATTTGCGGATTGCTGTGATGTCTTTTCCACCTGCGTAAGAGATGGATGACTGCAGGTCTTCGCGCATTTCGTTCAAGGTATCTGCAATCGTGCCGCGGTAAGGCGTCAAGATCTTTTTGCCTTCAACGTTTTTACGTTGGCCTTTTTGATATTCGGAAGCACTGCCGAAGTACTCTTTGTACAAGCGGCCGTTGATTTCCTTCGTTTCGCCCGGTGACTCGTCGTGGCCTGCCAATAATGAACCTACCATAACCATTGTCGCGCCGAAACGGATCGATTTGGCGATGTCTCCGTTTGTGCGGACGCCGCCGTCAGCGATGATCGGTTTGCTTGCTGCTTTTGAGCACCAGCTAACCGCCGCCAATTGCCAGCCGCCTGTACCGAAACCGGTCTTGATTTTGGTCGTGCAAACTTTACCAGGTCCGATTCCCACTTTTGTAGCATCGGCTCCGGCATTTTCCAATTCACGGACGCCTTCAGGAGTGCCCACGTTACCGGCAATCAGGAATGTTTCCGGCATAACTTCTTTGACGTGTTTGATCATGCGGATGACTTCGTCGGAATGACCATGCGCCACGTCGATTGTTGTATATTCAGGAACGGCCTTTTTAGCCGCCAATTCATTTACGAAATCGAATTCTGCTTCTTTGATCCCCAAACTGATGGAAGCAAACAAACCTTTTTCATGCATGTGTTGGATGAACGGCAAACGGCTCGCTTCATCAAAACGGTGCATGATGTAGAAATAACCTTCTCTGGCTAACTTTTCTGCAAGTTCCTCGTCCAGGATCGTCTGCATATTCGCAGGCACCACCGGCAATTTGAACGTGCGGCCACCAAGTACGACAGTCGTGTCGCATTCAGAACGGCTTTGAACAACGCTCTTGTTCGGAATTAATTGTACGTCTTCATAGTCAAAAATTTTCATTTCTATTTCCCTCTTTCTGTTAGTGCACTTTTCCTTGCGGGAATCGCTTTACACAGACACGGACGTGAAGGCAAAAAATGTCTTCTATCGTAAAGTCCCTATAGTAAGTTACACTACTGCCACAGGTTTGTCAAAGATTTATTTGTGATGAAAAGTTCGGATTTCTTATCAGCGTCACGAAAGGCCGAGAAATGGCGCATCCCAGCAAAGTTCCCTGCATCCCCATCAATGATAAAAAGACAACTGTTCCTGGAGCGGTCCGCGATCACGGAAATCCTTCAGATTGACAACATGGAACGGATGCGCCACAGCGAAACCCCGGATTGGAATCTCCTTCAGCGTCCCCTCCTCCAGCTCCTTTTCGACCGAGATGCGGTAGAGGAAGGTGATGCCGCGGTTCTCCGCCACCAACTGCTTGATTGGGCCAATGCCGCCCACTACAGTCGCCCGCCCGAAGCTGCTGAGGTTCGCCCCTTCTTTCAGGAGGGCATTTTCCAGTATCCGCCGCGAACCGGAACCTTCCTCGCGGACAAACAGGTGCTCGCTGAAGAGCGCCGACAAGTTCTGTTCGCTGCGCCACAACGGGCTGACAGCCGCACAGACACCGATGAACGGCTCATCGGACAGCTTTGCGAAGCTGAACCGACTCTGGTTGAAGTCGCCTTCGATCAGCGCGAAATCGATTTTCCCTTTCTGGATCAAAACGGTCAGCGTGGCCGTATTGTCAACAATCATCGACAAATGATGGTTTGGATGCTGCTCCAGATAGCGCCCGATCAGCCCCGGCATGACGTACTCGCCGATCGTCAGCGTCGCCCCGAACGACAGCGTCGGCGCATCATCCTGCTGCAGCAATTGTGTGCGGATCCGCGCCACATCGCGATTCAGCAACGACAACTGTTCCTCTAGATAGTGCCCCTTTTCCGTGACAAGCAACTGCTTGCCTTCATAGCGGAACAGCTGGACGCCCAGTTCCTCCTGCAGATGCTGGATGTGCTGGGTGACGGCCGGTTGGGTGATGTTCAATTTTTTCGCGGCTTTCGTGTAGCTGCCCTCCTCGATCAGCGTGAGAAATGTTTTATAGCGGTTATCCAGCATATTCGGCGCCTCCTATTAGTTTTGCTTATACCTGCATAATAAATCATTATTTTTATTTATGCAAAAAGTCGGGTAAAATGAGTTACTGTAAAGTAACGTTTAGGAGGTTTCAAGTTTCATGAAAATAAATGCACTCAAAAAAGAGCTGAACGGGGTGCTACCCGGCCTTGCCGTCAGCATTCTCATCTCGCTGGTCAGCCAGTTTTTGGCTCGCTTCCTGCCGACGCTCGGCGCCGCGCTCATCGCCATCCTGCTGGGGATGCTGCTGGGCAACACGCTGTTGAATCGACCTGGATTGAGTCAAGGAACGAAATTTTCCGAGAAGCGGCTGTTGGAGTACGCCATCGTCCTGAACGGGCTGATCCTTGATTTCCAAGTGCTGAAGTCGGCCGGAATCAAGGGCTTCGTCTTCATCATGCTGCAGATGTCGCTGACTATTTTCGTCACCTACCGGTTGGGCAAATTCTTCGGTTTCGGCAAACGCTTCTCTCTGCTGATGGGTGCCGGCAACGCAGTCTGCGGTTCTTCTGCCATTGGCACCGTCTCGCCGATCGTCCAAGCCGATAACAAGGACAAAGGCATCTCGATCACGATCGTCAACCTGACCGGGACCGCGCTGATGATCCTACTGCCCGTTCTGGGCGCCGTCCTATACGGGAGCGACACCCTGCGCACTTCCGCCCTGATCGGCGGCACCGTCCAATCCGTCGGCCAAGTCGTCGCCGCCGCCAAGCTCGTCAATGACGATGTCGTCACCCTGGCAACCGTCTTCAAGCTGATGCGCGTGCTCTTGATCATCGGCGTCGCCGTATTGTACGGGCGGATGAATATGAATGAAGGCGAGCCTTTGTTCTCGCGCAAAAAGCGCGCGGTGGCGGATGACGAATCGGCCTCCGTATCCTACGGCGTCCCTTGGTTCCTGACCGGATTTGTCGTCTTCTTCCTAATTCGCAGCTTCATCGGTGTTCCAGACAGCGTGCTGATCGGATCAAAAGCGATCAGCACCCAATTCGAAGTCGCCGCCCTCGCGGCAATCGGCATGCGCGTCAAATTCGCCGACATCATCAAAGAAGGCCCCAAAGCCATGCTGTATGGGTTGACTGTTGGTGCGGTGCAGGTTGTGATGGCCATGGTGTTGATACGGGTTTTTTTCGGATAACAGCACGAATAACGGTCTCCATTTCTTTTCTCAAATGAGAAGGAATAGAGACCGTCATTTATTGTCAAATGCTACATGGAAGTAATGACTTTAAACGAGGACGAAACATCTCTGTTAAAAGTTGTTATTAGGATATTTTTATCCATTTTCCATCTTGGGTTTCAGTATACGTACCTGCCCCCCCGTTTGCATAAGCAGAGTGGAAATTATTACTACTCATTAAAAACATACCAAGTACATTAACATCTACATCTACACCCTCACCGATTGTAATGCTAGATATTTGATTATTACTAAACGCACAAGACTCAATGCTTGTCACACTGTCAGGGATTACTACACTAGTCAGTTGGTTACCTTCAAATGCACTTTCTCCAATACTTATCACACCGTCCGGGATCGTGACACTTGTTAATTGGTTATTATAAAACAAATATGAAATGATACTTGTCACACCGTCTGAGATCGTTACGCTCGTTAGTTGGTTGTCACTGAATGCAGCCATGCCCATGCTTGTCACGCCATTCGGGATTACTACACTAGTTAGTTGGTTTACTGCAAATGCACTCTGTCCGATGATTGTCACGCTGTCCGGGATCACTATGCTAGTTAGTTGGTTATTTCTAAATGCATCATCCATGATTCCTATCATACCTTCTGAAATCACTACGCTGGTTAGTTTGTTACCTTCAAATGCTGCATTTCCAATCCATTCCACGCTTCCCGGAATCACAATACTAGTTAGTTGGTTATTTGCAAACATCGACTCAGAAATCCATTTAACGCCTTCTGAAATCACAACACTTGTAAGTTGATTATTTGCAAATGCATACTTTCCAAATCCTATCATACCTTCTGAAATCACTATGCTGGTCAGTTGGTTGCTGATGAATGCGGCTTCGCCAATGCTTGTCACGCTATCCGGGATTAGTACGCTAGCTAATTGGTTACTTGCAAATGCAACCCTCCCAATACTTATAACGCTGTTCGGGATTACTACACTGATTAGTTGGTTACCAGCAAATGCACCATCTCCAATGTTTATCACTTTGTCTGGAATCACTACGCTAGTTAATTGATTAACTCCAAGTGCATAAGAACCAATGGTTATCACACTGTTCGGGATTACTATGCTAGTTAGTTGCTTATCAAAAAACGCTCTAGAATCTATGCCCGTAACTATCCCTACCTCATCGGAATCTAAACTCTCTGCAATATTAAATCCATCGTAATTTCCAGATTCACTTTTTTGAGTTCCCATTATCATTTCAGGAATTACTAAATCCGTGCCAGTACCTGTGTAACCAGTTACCATTACTGGCACGGCCACAGTTATTTCTTTAATCCCAAAAATACCCGATCCGTCTTTAGCTGTTGCCTTAACGGTCACTCTACCAGAAGCAGTAGCTGTCAATAAGCCATAATCATCAATAGTTGCTGTACCAGTGCCATCTTCCACTGCCCAAATTACGGATGCTTCAGTTGTATCTTCCAATGCTGCGGTTGCACTCATTTGTAGTGTTTTACCGTTTAACACAATCGAAGTATCTCCTGTTGCTGTTACCGTCAAGCTCTTCATTGTTCCTTGGGTACCATAGACTTCGATTTCGACATAGTGGTTTGCGCCATTCACCGTGCTACCGTTGGAGTAAAATCTTGCGTAGCGGGCAGTGACGGTATCGAAAGCGATTGCCTTGCCAGCACTCGTTTCTTTGTATTCGCTATCCGTGCCCACACCCAAGCCGGCGCTGCCGTTTGTATCGTTGTTGAAGACGGTCACAGCTCCGTTTGCGAAGGTTGCGTCATTTGAAAGCTGCACGACCACATCGCGGTAGCTTCTGCCGTCACCAAAGTAATGCCACAACTGGATTTCATTCAGGTCATAGGAAGATCCCAAATCAACTTGCATCCACTGTAGTCCGGACGTCCCTCGCGCATAGTCGGCTGTATCGTCCGCCAGCTTATCGGTTACGAATGCGCTGTTGTCGAATGGGACGGAGCTGCTGAGTGTGCCTTCCGGCGCCAAGTTTACGGTGGGAACTCTTTGCGGTTCGACGCCGTAGACTTCTATTTCCACATAGTGATTCGCGCCATTCACCGTGCTACCGTTGGAATAAAATCTTGCATAACGGGCAGTGACGGTATCAAAGACAATCGTCTTGCCGGCACTGGTTTCGCTGTATTCGCTATCCGTGCCCACGCCCAAGCCGGCGCTGCCGTCCTTGTCATTGTTGAAGACGGTCACGGCTCCATTGGAGAAGGTTGCGTCATCCGAAAGCTGTACAACCACATCGCGGTAGCTTCTGCCGTCACCAAAGTAATGCCACAACTGGATTTCATTCAGGTCATAGGCAGCGCCCAGATCAACTTGCATCCACTGAAGACCGGAGGTGCTTCGCGCGTATTCGGCTGTATCATCTGCCTGCGTATCAGTTGCGAATGCGCTGTTGTCGAATGGGACGGAACTGCTGAGTGTGCCTTCTGGCGCCAAGTTTACGGTTGGAACTGTTTGCGGTTCGACACCGTAGACTTCGATTTCCACATAGTGGTTTGCACCGTTTACCGTACTACCGTTGGAGTAAAATCTTGCGTAACGGGCAGTGACGGTATCGAAGAGGATATTCTTCCCGGTACTCGTTTCGCTGTATTCGCTGTCCGTACCCAAGCCTAAGCCGGTGCTGCCATCCTTGTCATTATTGAAGACGGTCACGATACCGTTTGAGAAAGTTGCGTCATCCGAAAGCTGCACAACCACATCGTGGTAGCTTCTGCCATCACCAAAGTAGTGCCATAACTGGATTTCATTCAGTTCATAGTAAGCGCCCAAATCCGCCTGCACCCACTGCAGTCCAGAAGTCCCTCGCGCATATTCAGCTGTATTATCCGCCTTCGTATTAGCAGCGTAGGGGAGGTTGTCAAATGATACGGAACTGCTAATCGTGCCTCCCGGCACTAGGTTAGTAGTTGGTAAGGTTTGTGGCTCCATGCCGTAGACTTCGATTTCCACATAGTGGTTTGCGCCATTCACCGTGCTACCGTTGGAGTAGAATCTGGCATAGCGGGCATTGAGGGTATCGAAAGCAATCGTCTTGCCGGCGCTCGTTTCGCTGTATTCACTGTCCGTGCCCACACCCAAACCTGCGCTGCCGTTTGTATCGTTATTGAAGACGGTCACAGCTCCGTTTGCGAAGGTTGCGTCATTTGAAAGCTGCACAATCACATCGCGGTAGCTTCTGCCGTCACCATAATAATGCCACAACTGGATTTCGTTCAGATCATAGGAAGCTCCCAGATCCACCTGTACCCACTGCACTCCTGATGTGCCTCGCGCATATTCGGCTGTATTTCCGGTCTGCGTATTAGTAGCATACGCGATATTGTCGAATGGGACAGATGTGCTGATAGTTCCTTCAGCTGCCAGATTGACAACCGGTGATTCCTGCACTTCAATCGCAGCTACTACTGCAGCAGAAAGTCCGGTTACTTCTGGTGAGGCAGCCGACGCTTGAAGCACCTCAACAGAAGCTGCTTGCATTACTGATTTTGTATCAGCTGTTGCCGTTGTTTCATTGACAGTGAAGATAGAAGAACCTTCAATCACCGGTGCGGTAAGATCTTTCGTCCCAACTGCGATGATTTCACCTGTAGGCGTGGTTGTTTCCTCTTCGTCCAGATTGCTTTCAACAACTTCTTCTGTGATAGTTTCTTCCTCTAAAATTGTGATTGGCTCATCTGGAACCACTGTATTTCCCGTTTGTTCAATAGTTTCAATGGTTCCTGCGCCTTCTGTTTCTGCTGCCGAAACTTTTTGAATATTCGCTGTTCCTAATGAAACAACTGTCGCACCCATTACCCCTAACACTACCCATTGCGATTTGACCTTGCGCAATACTTTCCTCATCTTTTCTCCTCCTGAATGCAACTAGAACATTGATGTATTTTTAATCAACTTACAACTATAATTTTATCACTACCTAATATAAAGAGATATAAACTTTTGTCATTTTTTATATTTTAAAAAAATTTAATGGAATTATTGATCAAAACAATTTTAATTAATTTTGCATATATCAATCATGGCAACACAAAACCTTATCTACCGTGGATAAAAATAAATAACGGTCGCCATTCCTTCTCTGATGAGAAATGAAATGCCGACCGTTATTTTTTATCATATGCTACGTGATTGCTTTTACATCGAATGAGAGTTGAATGTTGCTATTCAACGTACTTATTATACGAGTATTCTTATCCATTCTCCATCTTGGGTGCCGGTATAAGTTCCAGCGCCGCCGGTTGTGTAAGCAGAGCGGAAATTATTATTCGTTCCTAATAAGCTGTCCCCAACTTGTACACCTTCACCGATCGTGATGCTAGAAAACTGATTTTGACTGAATGCACCGTTACCTATGAATGTCACACCTTCTGGTATGACTACGTTTGTCAATTGGTTGCCTTGGAAGGCATAACTTCCAATAGTCGTTACACTATCCGGAATAACAATTTCAGTCAATTGATTATTGTAGAATGCGCTCGTTCCGATGATCGAAACAGTACTCGGAATTTCTACACTACTCAACAGATTGTTGCTGAATGCATTGTTACCGATACTGGTTACCCCTTCCGGAATGACAACACTTGTCAGTTGGTTGCTGTTAAATGCTTGGGTGCCAATACTGGTCACACTATTAGAAATTTCTACACTCGTCAACTGATTATATTCAAATGCATTATTTTCTATCGTCGTAACAGTGTCCGGAATATCCACACTCGTTAACCGGTTAGCATAGAATGCATATTCCCCAATACTTGTCACACCTTCCGGGATTGTAACATTTGTCAATTGGTTATTATAAAACGCATACGAACCAATGCTTGTTACGCTGGTTGGAATATCCACACTCGTTAACTGGTTACTAGAGAATGCGCGATTACCAATAGTGGTCACACCTTCCGGGATAACCACGCTGGTTAGTTGGTTATATTCAAATGCGGAATCACCGATACTTGTTGCGCTTGTTGGAATGACCACACTCGTTAACTGGTTGTTGTAGAATGCATATGAGCCAATAGTCAATACGCCTTCCGGAATCACTATACCGGTTAGTTTGTTTCTGATAAATGCATTGTCTCCAATATTCGTTACGCTAGAGGGTATGATCACATTCGTCAGTTGATTGCCGTAACCATTCGTAGCGTCCCAGTATGGATTAGCGCCGAATGCATACGAACCAATATTTGTTACCCCTTCTGGGATTTCAACGATTGTCAATTGATTATCATAAAATGCATATGAGCCGATGCTTGTCACACCTACTGGGATAACTACGCTTAGAAGGTGATTACTTTGGAATGCATTGTTTCCGATACTTGTTACGCTTGTCGGAATAGTTACACTCATTAATTGGTTATTACTAAATGCAGAATCACCAATGTTTGTTACTCCTTCTGGAATAATTATGCTTGTTAATTGGTTGTTGCTAAACGAAGAACCGCCTATGCTCGTTACACTATCGGGAATGGTTAAATTTGTTAATTGGTTATTGGAAAATGCCGCATCCCCGATACTTGTTATGCCATCTGCAATGGTTACACTCGTTAATTGGTTGCCAGAAAAAACGCCACTCCCAATACTTGCTACATTAGAAGGAATAACTACATCTGTCAGTTGATTACCGTAAAAGGCACTATTTCCGATACTTGTTACACTATCCGGGATGTCTAAGCTTGTTAACTGATTGGAGCCGAAGGCATTTTCACCTATGCTTATTAAGTTAACAGGTAAATTTACGCTTGTGAGTTGGTTATAATAAAATGCAGCATTTCCAATGCTTGTTACGCTATCTGGAATCACTATACTTGTCAGTTGCTTCCAAGCAAATGCAGAGTTGTCTACACTTGTCACAATCCCCTTATGCTCATATTCTAAACCACCCCATAGACCGAAACCATTGTAAGTGTAATAGTTTGTATAGCCGCGACCATCTATATATCCGTAGGTAGATTCTACCTGACTTCCATCGAAGATTTCCGGGATTACTACATCTAAATCAGATCCATTATAATTGATCACTGTTAATGGTACTGCAATTTCTATAACCTTGCTTCCCACGAAATTGGAGCCATCGTTAGCTGTCGCATTAACAGTCACTGTTCCTGCGTTAGTAGCAGTCAACAACCCGTCACGGTCTATAGTTGCCGCACCTGTTCCGTTTTCTATCGACCAGATTACCGACAGCATATTCGCATCTTCAGGCAAAACGGCAGCACTCATTTGAAGTGTATCACCGTTCAAGATTACTGACTTTTCTCCTGCTGCGGTTACAGTTATGCTGGTTACTTCAACTCTATTCCCTACTTTGATGATTTGTTTTACCGGCGCAGTCGTTTGACGACTTACTTCCACTCGACCGATTTCTGCACCCTCGTTGTATATTACTTCATACATTACCGTGTCATAACCGGCTATACCCGCTTGGTAGATTGTGCTTTCATCGGCTGCTAAAGATAAATCCTCTTCAATGATAGTTACATAATCGACTATGTTTTCGGCAACCGTTTCAGCTTCTATTGTTGCCTCAACTTTAATCCACTCTCCATTTTGAGTAAGGATATAGGTGCCAGCTCCTCCAACATTATAGACTTCACGGAACTTGTTATCATAGTTCAGAACCGTTTCCCCTATTTGCACTCCTCCACCAAGCGTTATGCAGGAAATCTGATTGCCATAAAATGCAATTGATCCGATGGTTTTTACACTGTCTGGAATAATGATACTTTTTAGTTGATTGTAACTGAACGCATTATCGCCGATAGCAGTAACATTTTTTGGAATCACAATATTAGTGAGTTGGTTATTGCTGAATGCGCTGACTCCTATGCTCGTCACACTGTCCGGAATCACCACTTTTATAAATTGATTTGAATTAAATGCATACTCCCCAATACTCGTTACATTCTCCGGTATTACCACACTGGTCAGTTGATTGCCGTTAAATGCATATTTACCTATATTTGTTACACTATCTGGTATCACTACGCTTGTCAGTTGTTTCCATCCAAACGCAGAGTTATCAATACCCGTTACTATACCCTTATGTCCATTTTCTAAGGCACCCAATAGATCGAAAGAGATGTAAGTGTAATAGTTTGTGTAGCCATAGCCTTCAATATAGCCATATTTATATTCTGCCTGACTCCCATCAAAAATTTCTGGAATAACTACAGCTGAGTCAGATCCATTGTACTTGATCACGGTTAATGGTACTGCAATTTCTATGACCTTGCTTCCTACCACATTGGAGCCATCGTTAGCTGTCGCTTTAACAGTCACTGTTCCTGCGCTAGCAGCAGTCAATAGCCCATTACGGTCTATAGCTGCCGCACCTGTTCCATTTTCTACCGACCAGATGACTGACTGCATATTCGCATCTTCCGGTAAAACAGCAGCACTCATTTGCAGAGTGTCACCGTTCAAGATTACTGATTTTTCTCCTGCTGCAGTTACAGTTATGTTGCTTACTTCAACTTTTTTCCCTACTTTGATGATTTGTGTCACAGCTGAGGTGGTTTGACGATTTACTTCAACTCGACTGATTTCAGTACCTTCGCTGTACATCACTTCATATGTGACTGTATCATAACCGGCTACACCTACTTGATAGATTGTGCTTTCATCGGTTGCCAAGGTTAAATCCTCTTCAATATTCGTTACATAATCAACCAAGTTTTCGGTTGCTGTTTCAGTTTCTTTTGTAACCTCTACTTTCTTCCACTCCCCATTTGAAGTAAGAATATAGGTTCCGGCTCCTCCAATTTTGTAAGCCTCGCGGAACTTGTTATCGTATGTTAATGCATTCTCTCCAATTTGTACTCCTGCCCCTAGCGTTATGCAGGAAACTTGGTTGCCCATAAATGCAGTTGATCCGATAACTTTTACACTATCTGGAATAACGATACTTGTAAATTGATTGTAACTGAACGCATCATTACCAATTACTGTCACACTTTTCGGTATCGAAATGCTTGTAAGTTGGTTACCACTAAATGCGCCGTTTCCAATACTAGTCACACTACCTGGAATAACTACTCTTGTTAATCGGTTAGCTCCAAATGCATAATCTTCAATTCTGGTTACTCCAACTGGAACGAAAACTTCTTTCAGTTGATTAGCATAAAATGCAAAATCACCTATAATTTTTATAGTTGTTGGAATGACCACATTAGTTAGTTGATTCGAGCTAAATGCGTACTCGCCAATACTGGTCACACCATCCGGAATATCCACATTCTTCAATCCATTAGCATAGAATGCATTTTTTCCAATAGTTTTCACACTGTTTGGAATAGCCACTTTTGTTATTTGATTACCATAAAATGCAAAATCTCCTATGCTTGTGACACCAGATGGAATGGTCACATCAGTCAATCTATTGCCATTAAATGCGTATGACCCAATGCTTGTTACGCTCTCCGGTATTATCACACTGGTCAGTTGATTTCCGTTAAATGCATATGGAGCTATATTAATTACGCCATTAGGGATCACTATACTTGTCAGCCTGTTGTTATTAAATGCGTATGCCCCAATCTTTGTCACAGTACTAGGAATAGTCACACTTGTTAATTGATTCGTGCCATATTTGCTACCGAACGCAGATTCACCTATGTTCGTCAAGCCTTCCGGCATGTTCACACTTATCAAATGATTATTATAAAACGCACCTGCTCCAATGCTTGCAACCCCATTCGGTATATCTATACTGACCAACTGATTTTCATAAAATGCATAATCTCCAATGTTGGTAACTCCATCTGGCATATCCATACTTACCAACTGATTGTTATAAAATGCATAAGCGCCTATGCTGGTAACTCCATCTGGTATACCCACACTTACCAATTGATTATAACGAAATGCATAAGCTCCAATGCTGGTAACCCCGTCTGGTATATCCACACTTACCAACTGATTATTAGAAAATACACCATCTTGAATAGAAGTTATGCTGTCCGGAATGGTTACGCTGGTTAGTTGGTTAATGGAAAATGCACTCTCCCCGATACTTATTACACTATTGGGGATATCTATGCTTGTTAATTGATTGTTGCCAAATGCATTTCCACCTATACTTACTAATCTATCGGGTAAATTTACACTATTCAGCTGATTACCATAAAATGCACTACTTCCAATACTGACTACACTATTGGGGATATCTATGCTTGTTAATTGATTTTGGCTAAATGCATTATCCCCTATGCTGATCAAGCTAATAGGAATGGTTACACTTGTTAGTTGGTTACCAGTAAATGCCCCTTGACCTATACTTGTCACACTATCTGGAATCACAACACTTGTCAGTTGTTTCCAACCAAATGTATAGTAATCTACACTTGTTACAATCCCTTTATTTCCATATGCTAGTTCGCCTAATACATCATACTCGTTATATCTACTATAGTAGGTATAGCCGTAGTTATTTATATAACCGTAGCTAGATTGTGCCAAACTTCCATCAAGCAATTCTGGAATCACTACATCTGAATTAGAGCCATTGTACCTAATAATTGATATTGGCGCCGCTATTTCTATGATCTGGCTGCCCACAATGCCCGACCCATCATTGGCGATCGCCTTAACCGTTACTGTTCCCGCACTCATCGCAGTCAACAATCCTGTGTTGTCTATGGTTGCTGTACCTGTACCCGCTTCGATAGACCAAGTCACTTCTGTCGCAGTCGCATCATCTGGCGAGATACTGGCTGCCATCTGCAACGTGCTGCCGTTCAATATGATGGAATCTGCATCTTCTGATGTCACGGAAATATTGGTTACAGAAATTTTTGTACCGACTTTGACGATTTGATTCAGTGGTGCTGTCGTCTGACGGCTTACCTCTACGCGGCTGGTTTCCACGCCGTTTGTGTAGGTGACTTCATACGTCACTGCGTCAAATCCGTTAGCACCTGTCTGGAAAACGACACTCTCATCAGCTGACAAAGTGACATCTTCTTCAACTAAGGTTGTATAGCCGATGATATTTTCATTTGTTACTTCGTTAACCGTTTCAATGACTTGTGTGCCGACTTTGACTATTTCGTTCACTGAAGCCACTGTTTCGCGGCTCAATTCCCGATAATTGGTCGGAAAACCGTTCGTGTAAGTCACGTCATACGTCACCACATCATATCCGGTCGAACCTGCTTGGAGGATTTCTCTCGTCCCCGCTGGAATGGTGTCATCCTCAAGTTCAATTGTTGTGAACGCCAATTCATTTTCGGTGGCTGTTTCAGTCTTATTTTCGATGACTTGTGTACCGACTCTAATCGTTTCATTCACCGGCGATGTTGTTACGCGGCTAATTTCTTTGCGGCTTGCGGCCAGACCATTGATATAGGTGACTTCATACGTTACCGTATCATAGCCATTGGCCCCTACCAAAGCATACTCCGTTTCACCGGTTGGCAGCGTATCATCATCTTGGACTGTAGTTGTGTAGCCGACAATATTTTCGGTTACCGTTTCCATCTTCGTTCCGACGATTTTCGTACCGACTTTGACGAATTCGTTCACGGAGGCGATGGTCTCTCTGTTGACTTCGGTGCGTCCCGTTTCCGCTCCGTTTGTATAGATGACTTCAAACGTAATCAGATCATAGCCACTTTCGCCTTTTTGGATGACGATTCTTTCTCCGGCCAACAAAGTGCTGTCCGTTATTTCGATGATTTCAGGCGCTGTTCCATTTGTCACCTCAACCGTTTCAACCTTCTTTTCGACGACTTTTGTACCGACTTTGACCACTTCATTCACCGTGGCAGTCGTCACACTAGCCAATTTGATGCGTCCGGTTTCCAATCCGTTTGTATAAGTGATTGCATATGTCACTTTATCAAAGCCGTTGGAACCTGTTTGAATGACTTCGCGTTTCCCGCGTTGAAGGGTGTTATCCAATTGTTCCACAGTTTGATAGGCCACTTCATTTTCAGTTACCACTTGGTTCTTCGTTTCAACAACTTGCGTGCCGACTTTCACGACTTCATTCAGGACTGTTATGGTTTTGCGATTCACTTCCGTACGGCTTGTTTCGCTTCCATTGGTATACGTCACTGTATAGGTTACCTTGTCATAACCATTTCTGCCGGACTGGATTACTTTCCTTTCGCCAATCGGTAAGGTGCTGTCTGATATTTCGATTGTCTTAGCATTCACTACATTTTCCGTAGCTATTTCTGATTTCGTTTCTATGACTTGTGTGCCGACTTTCACGATTTCATCCACTAACTGGATCGTTTGACGGCTTGTTTCCAATCGGTTTGTTTCTACCCCATTGGTATACGTTACCGCATAGGATACCGTGTCATAACCATTGGAGCCTTTTTGAACGATTTTTCTTTCGCCTGCCGGAATCGTGTCATCTTGTTGTTCCACTATCGTATAAGCTACATTATTTTCGGTTGCTGTTTCCGTTTTTGTCTCAACAACCTTTGTTCCCTTTCTTATGATTTCATTCACAACATCCGTCGTTTCACGGCTTATTTCCGCACGGCTTGTTTCTACTCCGTTTGTGTAAATTACTTCATACGTTAACGTGTCATACCCGTCCAAACCGGTTTGGATCAGTTGCGTTTCGCCAGTCAGGAGCGTATTATCCAATAGCTCGATTGTTGTGTAGTGGACTACATTTTGGATCACAGCCTCTGTTTTGTACTCCGTTTTTGTTGATGCGTTGCCATAGACTTCGATTTCGACGTAGTGATTCGCACCGTTCACCGTGCTCCCGTTGGAGTAGAATCTAGCATAGCGGGCGCTTATGGTGTTGAAGCTGATTGTCTTGCCGGCACTCGTTTCGCTGTATTCGCGGTCCGTACCCACTCCCAAGTTGGAGCTGCCGTCCTTGTCGTTATTGAAGACGGTCAAAGTTCCGCTCGCGAAGGTTGCGTCATCCGAAAGTTGCACGACCACATCGTGGTAGCTTCTGCCGTCACCAAAATAATGCCACAATTTGATAGCGTCGAGGTCGTAGGAAGCGCCCAGATCCACTTGCATCCACTGTAGGCCGGAAGTGCCTCGCGCATAAGCTGTTGTACTGTCTGCTTGTAAATCGGTGGCTAACGGGCTATTGTCAAATGGGACAGAACTGGTGATTGTTCCTGCCGGCGCAAGGTTAACGGTTGGTGCTGCTTGCGGCTCAGCACCGAAGACTTCGATTTCAACATAGTGGTTCGCGCCATTCACCGTGCTCCCATTGGAGTAGAACCTTGCATAACGGGCAGTGACGGTATCGAAGAGGATCTTCTTACCGGCGCTCGTTTCGCTGTATTCACCGTCCGTTCCGACGCCCAATCCGGCACTGCCGTCTTTGTCGTTGTTGAAGATGGTCACGGCACCATTGGAGAAGGTTGCGTCATTCGAAAGCTGCACGACCACATCGTGGTAGCTTCTGCCATCCCCAAAATAATGCCATAAATTGATTTCATTGATGTCATAAGATGCGCCCAAATCCGCCTGCACCCACTGCAGTCCAGAGGTTCCTCGCGCATATTCAGCTGTATTATCTGCCTGCGTATTGGCAGCGTAGGTGAGGTTGTCGAATGGGACAGAACTGCTGAGTGTGCCTTCCGGTATCAGATTTGTTGTGGATACTGTTTGTGGTTCAACACCATAGACTTCGATTTCGACATAGTGATTCGCGCCATTCACGGTGCTCCCGTTGGAGTAGAACCTTGCGTAACGGGCATTCAAAGTGTCGAAAACAATCGTCTTGCCGGCGCTCGTTTCGCTGTATTCGCTGTCCGCGCCTACGCCCAAACCGGCGCTGCCGTCCTTGTCATTGTTGAAGACGGTCACGGCTCCGCTAGAAAAAGTAGCGTCATTCGAAAGCTGGGCTACAACATCTTTGTAGATTCTGCCTTCCCCAAAATAATGCCATAATTTGATTTCGCGGAGGTCATAGGAAGCTCCCAGATCCACCTGGACCCACTGCAAGCCGGACGCGCCACGCGCATACTCGGCTGTATTTCCCGTCTGCGCATTGGTAGCGTACGCGATATTATCGAAAGGAACAGATGTGCTGACGGTTCCTTCAGTTGCCAGATTGACAACCGGTGGTTCCTGCACTTCCAAAGGAGAGATTACTGCAGCAGAAAGTGCAGTTACTTCTTCTGAGGCAGCCGATGCTTGGAGCATGTCAACAGAGGTAGCTTCCGTTACTGATTTTGTATCAGTTGTTGCCGGTGTTTCATTGACAGTGAAAACTGCTCTAGAAAGATCAGCATCAGAGCCGGATAATAAGACTGAATTTCCTTGGGTATCGTAGGCTTCTATGTTGCTGCATTTCCAAACGCCTAATTCTGTGGAGTCGGAAACCGTGAACGCCCCTTCGAATAAGCCGCTGATTTCATTTTTATAAAGCGCGATTGTTTTTGTTTTTTCTGTGATTGGTGAAACGTAGGTTAGTGAGGCTGAAGCTATTCCCGCATCGTCCGTTATGTTTACGGAAATATTGACGGTATTACCTTGCGTTACAGTCGTTTTCACTAAGCTGATTGAAGAAACGTCAATCACCGGTGCAGTAACATCTTCTGTTTCAACTGCGATGATTTCTTCATTTGCAGGCGTGGTTGTCACTGCCGAGTTGAGCACGGTAAGGCTTGTTTCCCCTTGTTCAAGATTGCTGTCAGCAACTTCTGCTGTAGCGTATGGGAGCTCTTCAACATTAGGCTCTTCTGTTGAAATCGTGATTGGCTCATCCGGTACCAAGGGACTTCCTGTTTGTTCAATAGTTTCAATGGTTCCTGTATTTTCTGTTTCTGCAGCCGAGACTTTTTGAATATTCGCTGTTCCTAATGAAACAACCGTCGCACCCATTACTCCAAGCACGACCCATTGCGATTTGACCTTGTGCAATACTTTCCTCATCTTTTCTCCTCCT
>NZ_PXZT01000005.1 GCF_003008695.1 Trichococcus alkaliphilus | reverse complement strand
CGGTGGCCAAACGGCCATCAACCTGGCCGACAAATTGGTGAAACACGGCGTCAAGATTCTGGGTACGAGCCTGGAAGATCTGGACCGCGCCGAAGACCGCAAACTGTTCGAACAGTTGTTGCGCGACTTGGATATCCCGCAAGCACCCGGCAAAACAGCCGTGACCGTTGAAGAAGCGGTCGCAGTTGCGAACGAAATCGGTTATCCGGTCTTGGTGCGTCCGTCCTACGTATTGGGCGGACGGGCGATGCAGATCGTCTACAACCAAGCCGACCTTGAGAAATACATGCGCGAAGCGGTCGTGGCCAGTCCCGAACGTCCGGTGCTGGTCGATCATTACCTGATCGGACAAGAACTGGAAGTCGATGCGATCTGCGACGGCGAAACCGTCCTAATCCCGGGCATCATGGAACACATCGAACGTGCCGGCGTCCACTCGGGCGACTCGATCGCTGTTTACCCGCCGCAAAACTTGTCACCTGAACTGATCCAAACGATCGAAGATTATACGATCCGCGTGGCGCAAGGTTTGAACACCATCGGTTTGGTGAACATCCAGTTCGTCATCAGCGAAGGCGTCGTCTACATCATCGAAGTGAATCCGCGCGCGAGCCGGACGATCCCATTCCTGAGCAAAGTGACCGGCATCCCGATGGCGAAGTTGGCCACAAAAGGAATTCTAGGGCTGAAACTTAAGGATATGGGTTACAAAACAGGTCTGGTTCCGTCAAAATCAGGCGTATACGTGAAGATGCCAGTCTTCAGTTTCAGCAAACTGAAGAAAGTCGACACGGTTCTTGGACCTGAAATGAAGTCTACCGGAGAGATAATCGGTAAAGATGTCAACTTGCCGAAAGCTTTGTATAAAGGCTTTATCGCATCCGGCGTGAATGTGCCTGACTACGGTACAGCGTTGATGACAGTATCGGATAAAGACAAAGAAGAAATTATCCCATTGGCGAAACGCTTGATTTCATTGGGCTACCACATCGTTGCTACAACAGGCACCGGCAAAGCGTTGGAAGCAGAAGGAATCAAAGTCGACGTTATTGAGAAAATCAATGAAAACAGCAACGACATTCTTGACGCCATCCGTGACGGCCGCATCAATCTGGTTGTCAATACGATGACAGAAGGTAAGACTAGCGAGACCGACGGATTCTTGATCCGACGTGAAGCAGTCGAAAACAACATCCCATGTTTGACTTCATTGGATACAGCAGAAGCGTTGCTGCAAGCGATGGAAACCATCCATTTCCAATTGGAAGACATGAGTAAATAAGCGAGACAGTGACTGATGGACAAAGAACCACCGGCCGGGGCAATAGCCCCGGCCAGTGGTTCTTTACTTTTTTGATTGTAAAATATTTTGTGCATAATACTTGCTTTTTGGAATGGATGCCGTATAATATGAAATGCAAGATAACTCTGTGCATTCCCATAACGGGGACGTTACGGATTCGACAGGTATAGGTCGAGCTTTTGATGCGCTCCGTAGGTTACGTCTACGCTAAAACGTTACAGTTAAAACAACTGACAAAACACAAAACAACACTTTAGCTTTCGCTGCTTAATTGTAGCTAGCTAAGATCCTCCTGGTATCGCCCATGTACTCAGATCAGGGTCTCAATGATGTGGGATACGCTGTGACCTTCCATCTGGAGGAATCAGAAGAGATCAATCAGATTAGCCAACAATAATGCCTGTTAAACGGCTAGTTCAAGGCGAATTCCAATAGTTTAACTATGAGCGTAGACTTGGAAGTGCCGATATGCTTGGACACGGGTTCGACTCCCGTCGTCTCCATCTAGATGAAGATGAAACCCTTAGAAATGTTGATATGAAGCGATTCATATGACTTTATAAGGGTTATTTTTTTGAAATCACATTTATCATTATAGGTTAGTTTACGCATAACTTCTTGGTGAGAAATCTTAAAACATGTTGCTTATTCTCCTTTTTTATCTTTGAGGAGTGGTTTTATTGCTTGATAAATCTCGATTCCTTGTTTGTTTTTATAGTTTTCTAAAAGAGCATTATAAATCCCTTGTTTTGTTTTATATTTAATGATGAAGTCAGTCACTACTTTTGCAATTTCTTTATCATTTACGAGGTTTACAACTTTTTGAAGGAGCTGCTGTTGCTCCTGAGTTATATTTAATCGAGTTAAGTTTGCGACTATTGAGATGCCTATCTTTTTTCTTTTCCAATAAATACAAACGCTATTGTATCCAGCGTCTTTACTCACGATATAGTACTCATCTTCTTTTTTGCCGGCAATTTCATAACCCAAAAAAGTCACTAATTGGAAATCTAATGCGTTTTTAGACCCAACTTCGACCTTCTGAAACGTAATGGTGGCTTTCGACTCATTAATTCTTTTATGAAGATCGAATGTCAAAGTATCTGCATGTTCACTATAAAATATACACACCTTATCACTTGGTTCGAGCTTATTTATACCATTCAGTCCATCCATTTTTACGTTTTCATAATCAACAAAATAATATCCCATAACTACACCTATTTCTTTATGTAATTTGATATATTTAAGTAATCCATTCCATCCTCATCTTGCTTCTTAAAACTATCCTCACAAGCCTGAGTTTAATTTATGCATCAGATTCTGCAAATATAAAGTGCTTACAAATTAATTATACAATAAAATTGATTTTTGACATATAATAAAGCAACTGAAAAGTGCAAGGGTCCCAATTTTTCTGCTTTCAAAAAAATATCCAAAAAATTCATTGATGTAAAAGGATCAGCTTAAATGTATCAGCGAGAAGTCGAGATATGGGTTATTCTTTGATAATTATATTTTTGTCCTTTACACTGTTTATAGCTAGACAGAATTACCATGAGAAAGGATGGATAGAAATGAAACAAAGAAAAATGTTGATGAGTTTGTTCAGTCTATCGGCTGCCGTATTATTGGCCGCTTGTTCAACAGACAACGGCACGGAGGAAGTTTCTGTCGGATCTGAAAGTATTTCGATGGGAAGCATGGTTGAGGAGTCTTCCACAAGCAGTTCAGAAGGCATGGGGGATATGGTCCATGACGATTCCGGTGTAATTCCTGAAGGGTTGATGGAAGCTGAAAATCCTACTTATAAAGTTGGCGATTCCGTCATCATGCAGGCAGGACATATGGAAGGCATGGAAGGTGCAGAAGCGACAGTCGTTGGAGCCTTCGACACGATCGTTTACGAAGTTTCTTATGAGCCAACCAATGGAGATCCAAGAGTGGAGAACCATCAATGGGTTATCCAGGAGGAAATCATGGATGCCGGAACAGACCCATTCGGCGTTGGCAGTGAAGTGGTGCTGGAAGCTGAGCACACGGAAGGCATGAGCGGCGCGACTGCCACTATCGATGCCTCTGAAACGACTACAGTCTATATGGTGGATTATATAGATACGGTCACTGGGGAAACGATCAAAAATCATAAGTGGGTGACTGAGATGGAACTTGAGCCGGTTAAAGAGCCTTAACCGCAGCTCGATCATACAGAAATATATTTGTATGCAAGAAAGGACTGGTCATTATGAAATTCGGTATGCGCAAACCAAACCTGAAACGTTCATTTAAGGCTAGGACAACCGGAAAGGTGAAACGGGCAATCAAGCGTAAAACAAATCCGTTCTACGGTAAAAAAGGAATGGGCTTGATCCGTGACGCCAAAAGGACCGCCTACAACCGGATATACAAAAAAGCCACGTTCTCGATTTGGGATCTTTTCAAGAAAAGAATATAAGCTAATAACAGTGATGACCGCCTCCTTAGTTGGAGAGCGGTCATTTTTTCGCCTAAAAATGCAGCATCAATTCACTTTCATCCGGTATTCGTGCGGCGTCATATCATAGGCTTGCTTGAATTTCTGGTAGAAGAAAGTGACGTTCCTGTAACCAATCTGTTCGCTGATGGTTTCGATCGGGGTATCGGTGTTCTTCAGCAGGATGCAGGCGTTGTTGAGGCGCAGTTCCTGAACCAACGCAACATAGGTTTTTCCGGTCTGGCTCTTTATGAATCGGCTCAGATAACTTGGATTGAACTTGAAAGTATCGGCAATCTGCTGCAGGCTGCAGTCCTGATAATTCTTTTCGATGAAGAGCAGAATGTCTCCGATATAGGAATGATCGGCCTTGCGGTGTTCGCTGGATTGTTTCTGTTGAAAAGCCTTCAGCAACTCGGAAAAGAGGATGATCATATAGGCATCGGTCACATCTTTTGAATAGGATGACGGTTCATAGTAATTGACGAGCATCCCCTCGATGGCGTCGATCAGGAATTCGCTGTTCGTTGTGTTGAAAAGAAGGTAGCGGTCATGTTTCTGTGTTTTGGAGAGGGCGTTGACTGCAAACTGAGTGATGATGCTGTTTGAGGCCAGCCGGCTCAACATGTGGGTCGAGAAGTACTCCTTCCGCATCAAGAAGTTGATCAGAATATCGTTTTCGCCCGTATCTAGGATTCGATGGCAGACGCCGGTGTCCAGGATGCAAAAATCTCCCTCTTTTAATGAAATTTCTGTCCCATCGATTATAATATCTATATTGCCTGAATAGACGTAGTTCATTTCGATGAAATCATGGACGTGCAACGGGGTATAGGAAAAGCGTGCGTGTTTCAGGATAAGCAGTTGGCTGCCTTCGATAAAAGCGGCGCGTTCTTTCTGTCGCTCTTCAGCACTTTTCAGGATTTTTTCGAACGTATAACGATATACGCGTTCAGCGTCCTCATTCAGGTAGGAATCAAAATTTTCGAAGAAATCCGACGGCGGACCGTCTGCATTCTGAAGATAAAGTTTCTCTGTCACTGTATGGGTGAATAGTTTTTCGCGAATCTGTGCTTTATCCATGGAATCTCCTTTAGGTAAGAAATGGTCAATCATCTCGTAAGAATATGATATTAATAAATTACGGTCTATCCGTTAAGATGTACTTGTTAGCGATACCATAATGATAATCCGGATGATAAATTTAGTCAATATGATTCGCCTGACATTGTTCTTTGCACAGAAGTATCAAATATAGGAGGAAAATTCATGAATACTGAAAAAATGTCCCTCAGCGATAAGATTCAAAATACAGTTGGACCTTTCGCAACCAAGGTGAACAATAATATTTACCTGACTTCCGTCAGGGATGCCATGTTGGCATACATGCCCTTTACTTTTATCGCTTCAATCTTTTTGATCATCGCCTTTTTCCCGATCACCCAGGTTACTGACTTTATAACGATGATTTTAGGCACAGAAAATGCATTTGTGTGGCAATCCAAATTATTATACGTGAACAGTGCAACGTTGGCGGTAGGCGGTTTGATCGTCGTTATTTCCATGGCGAAATCTTTGGCGGATAAGCTGGAAACAAACGTGCTGCAATGCATCATTACAGCAGTCGTTTCTTTCCTTTTGCTGACGCCGCTGGATAACATCGAAGGCGTCGATTTTCTGAATATCACAAAAATCAGCGCACAATCGATGTTCCTGTCCATCTTGGTTGGAATGTTCAGCACCATCATCTACAAAAAAATCGAAGAAAGAGGAATCAAAATCAAACTGCCGGAATCCGTTCCGCCCGCAGTTGCCGGACCATTCGAATCGGTCATCCCTTCCTTCATCGTCGTCACCACATTCTTCATCATCCGTTTGATCATCGAGTTGTTGCTGAAGAGTGACGCTTTGACATTGATCAACGGTACATTAGGAAAACCATTGACTTACCTAGGCGGCTCAATCGGTGGCTTGGTCGTCGTCAAGATTTTCGAGCAATTCCTGTGGTTCTTCGGACTGCACGGCGGATCGATCATCCAAGCCGTAATGGATCCCATCCACCAAGTTCTGGAAGATCAAAATAAGGTTGCATCATTGGCAGGCGTAATTCCTCCGAACATCATCAGCATGAGCTTCCGTAATCATTTCGCCTCGATCGGTGTTGTGGGTGCCGTTATCGCGATTCTGATCGTAGCGAAGAGCAGACAGTACAAAGAAGTCGGAAAAATCTCAAGCGTCCCTTACATGTTCAATATCGGCGAACCAGCATTGTTCGGTATCCCATTGATGCTGAATTTCTTGTACTTCATCCCGTTCATCTTCTCGAATGCTATATCAACTATTGTCGCTTATTTCGTTTTCGCCATTGGCCTAGTACCACTTCCGACAGGATTGGCACAGATTCCATGGACAACGCCACCAATCATCAGCGGCTACTTTGTCACCGGCAGCATTAGAGGTTCACTCCTGCAGATTGCCCTGATCGCAATTACGACAGTTGTTTGGATTCCTTTCGTTCGAATGGCCGATAAAGAGCTGTACAAAGAGGAAAAAGAAATGGACACCACGGTTACGGAAACGACTGTTCAGGAAGCTGAAGGAATCCGTTAAATGGCTGCACCGGATCAACTAATGATAAACGGAAGGATCCAACCTTTAAGCATCAGCTTGGGTCAGGCCAGCTGGATCACACGGTTGGACAATCCGCTTGAAAAAGAAGCAGAATTTCTGAATGAACGGCCCAACATTATCTTGGAAAAGGAATTCGATGTCTGCGATGAAATTGAAGAGGCTTTAATCGATATCTGCGGCTTGGGATATTACACCTTGTATGTCAACGGGCAGCGTATGGGCGATTCCTACTTGATCAACGATGTGACGAATTACGACAAAACGGTCTATTACGACACCTATGACATCCGAAATTTTTTGAAGAAGGGCTGCAACAAGCTGTCGGTGGAATTGGCGGATGGTTGGTACAATGCGGCTCCCATCACCATTTTGGGAAAATACAATGTGCGCAAGCAACTCGCTGTCGGAAAACCTTGCCTAATCAGTCGATTGACGATCACGACTGCTACAAATGAAAAAATCGTGATTGACTCGGATTCGAGCTGGGAAAGCAAATCGGGCAACTATCTGTTCAATAATCTGTACATCGGGGAAGTGGTGACGGATGCTGATCCGGTGGCAGACACAAAACCGAAGACGGTAAAAATCGCTGGACCGGGAGGCAGTTTGGCGCCCAGTTTCATACCTAAAATCAGGAGGCAGAAGCATTACCTTCCTGCCGTGGTCGCGAACCTTTCTGCAAACGGAGGCATCCTGATCGATTTCGGGACGATCCTGTCCGGGCATTTCCTTTGCGACATCGCCGCCGATTATCTGGGCCAAGTCACTTTCCTGTACGCCGAGGAACTGAACGCTGATGGAACGATTAGTTTTGATTCCAGCATCAGCGGAACTTATGGAGTGACGGATGAGGAACACGGCATAAATGCGAGTGATCCGATCATCCAGAAGGACGTCATCAAGAAAAATAAACAAGAACCTTTCCATTTTGAAAACCAGTACTGTTATCACTCCTTCCGCTATGTGCTGGTTAAGGCAAAACCGCGTGCAGATGTGTTGGAGAAGTTGCTTTCAAACATCCAGGCATACAGCGTATACACCGACCTCGCTTCTGTCAGCTGGTTCCAATCGTCTTCGGATGAATTGAACCGTCTGTGGGAAGCAGCACGGAACACCCGCTTGAACAATATCCATTCATACTTCGAAGACTGCACAAGAGAACGTTTCGGCTATGGCGGCGATATCGTCGCATTGGTGGATTCCCATATTTACAGCCACGATATGCACAATCTGCTGAAGAAAGTCTTTATGGATTTCGCTTATGATCAGACACCGGAAGGCGGCATTCCGCAGACAGCCCCTTACGTAGGAATCATGACGAACGGCACTTCCAACGGGGCCGGTTCCTTGGGCTGGCAGCTCGTTTTCCCGGTGCTTGCCGCAAAAATCCAGCAGTATTACCAAGATGCGGCCTTTGTGCAGGAGCATCTGCCTGAATTGGTTAAACATTTGGATTACCTGCTGGCTTTCGATTTCGATTATATCCGTTACTGTTGCCTCGGCGACTGGGGATCCGTCGATGCCGGCATCCAGAAAAACCGCATCGTCTCGCCAGATCAGGAGTTCTGTTCGGCCAGCATGTACCTGATCCTTTTGGAGGAATACAAAGCGTTGTTTGCTGCGCACACTGTCTCCGAAACGATGATGGAAACCTTGGATTCGCGCATCGCGGAAGCAAGAAGTGCAATCGTCGATCTGTTCCGCAACGAGGACGGCAGCTTTGCCTCCGGGACGCAATCGAGCGCTGTTTTCGCCTTGAAGGCGCGACTTTTCCGGGATGCTGAGGAGCAACGTTCCCTTGAAGCAAAACTGATTCAACGCATCAGCGATGATGCCGGCATTTTCCGCTTCGGCATTTTCGGAATGTCGTGGGCATACACCATCCTAGCCGATTTCGGTGCAGATGATTTGATCTACAATTGGCTGTCCCGCCGCCAGGAACCGAATTATCTTGGCATGTTGGCGAACGGCAATCAGACCTTGAGTGAATATTTCCCGCTGCAGCAAGGTACGAATACCGTGCAAGGCTCACTGAACCATGCGATGTATTCTTCATATACGGTCTGGATGATGGAAAAACTGATCGGTATTTCCGTCAAAAAAGATCGCAGCATTCAATTGGCCCCTTATTTCCCAACGGATCTGACAGATGTGAATGGTTCGCTACTCACTGCGCAGGGAGAAATTGAAGCGCGGTGGGAGCGGCTTGGTGACAATGGAATCATGTACAGTGTGACCCTTCCGGAATCGTTCGACTACGATTTCCGATTAGGCGACGCGTATCGAATCATCAACAAAGAAATTACAGCCGCGGAAGGCGAGCGCCAAACAATCAGGCTGACGCTCCAGACTGCTGATCCGATCGAAGCCATAAGACGGGTAAATGTTTGAATAACCATTTCAAAATAATGGAGGCAAAATAATGAATATAAGAAAAATCGGTCAAGCGGCCATGCTGATGGCGTTGCTGAACCTAGGCGCCTGCACGGCTCCATCCGAAACGGCAGAATCTGCCGCAAGTTCGCCGGAATCAGGCATCACCTTAGTAGAGACGAAAATGGATGAAGCGTCACAATTGCATTTCTTTGCCTATGATGCCATGAAGGACGGCTACGTAAGCTCACGCTCGGATGTGCTGACGCCGACTTTCTATATTTACGCAGGTCAAAAGACCGAGGCGGAAGCAGAAGAACTGTTGGCAGAAATCGGACTGTTGCCGGATGTCCAGGAGTGGGCAGGGCAGGCTTACGTGATCAATCCTTTGAATGAGAGCGGCTATCAAGCGGAGGATGCGGAAGCCTTCATCAAACTGTTGGCGAAAGCGCCTGTGAAGAACGTCAAAGTGATGGCGCTGGATGAAGGTGCGACCTTCGCCAACAACTTTCTGGCGCATAAAAGCTATCCAATCGCTGGGATGATGCTGTACGGCGGGGATGTCGAAGCGGATAGCGCCTCGACGACTCCGGTTCCCGTATACCTCAGCAATGCCGGAGAGGCAGTAACGGATTTCTACACTTCAGCCAATGAGGCCGAACAACAGCTTACAGAGGACGATTTGATCGTTTACAGCAATCAGGATAATGCGTTCCAGCAAGTCGTTGTGAACGCGGACGAAGCAACCGTACAGGAAGCCTATGACAATGCATGGGAGCATGTCTTCTCGAAAAATTACCGCATGCATAACGAACTGACGGAGTTTTACATGGCTGACGTCAGCAAATACACGGACCCTTATCCCATTGTTGCGGTTCCCGACTTTGAGGAGCTCGGCATCACGTATAATCAGATGATAGCTGAACCCGTCAACGGGGAGGGTGCGTATACTTGGTACGAGTACATTCCAGAAGCAACAATGGATCAGGATGAAAATACAGTGCCGTTGATCGTGACGCTCCATGGATTTGCGAACGATCCGAGACTGCAGGGTGATGCCAGCGGGTTGACAGAGTTGGCGGCTGAAGAAAATCTGATCGTCGTCTCACCGGAGTGGCAAGACAAAGAAGTGAATTTCGGTGGCGTCGAAGGATTGGGTGAAGAAGGCGTCCTGAATCTGATCGAAGACCTGAAAGCAAAATATCCGCAGATCGACCCTTCGCGGATCTATCTCACCGGCTTGTCGGCTGGCGGATCCAAAGCTACTTTGATGGGCGTCAAATATCCGGGCATTTTCGCGGCAGTGGCAGCTGTCTCAGCACCGGGTGTCGACAAACAGGAACTTACCGCAATCGCGGAAACCTATGCAGGGCCTGAAGTACCATATCTTTACATCTGCGGCGATCACGATAATTTCCAGATGATCCCTGTGGATGGTTCCGGCCAATTCGGCACACCGGGCATTTTCCAAAATGACCCGAATGTCGACATGTTCCCGTTCATCCAAGCCTACCAAAAAATCAACAAGCTTGAGGCAACGCCGCAATACGATCTGTCGTTGAACGAATTCTACGGCGTTGCGTTGGACAATCAGGAATGGACGTCCCTCGGTGAAAAGCAAATGCTTGTTGGAACGGCATCAAATGCAAATGGCGTCGTCATGAAATTGGCGGCCGTCAAGGACTTGGCGCACTGGAACTACAAGCCGGAAGCCGCATTCATCTGGGATTTCTTCCAGAATTATCAAAGAAATACCGAGAACGGCGAACTGATCATCAACAGTTCTGAAGAATGAGCGGTTGAAATAACAGCTTCACTGATTTAAATTGAAAAACAATGGGCAAGCCCTTGAAGTTAGAGTTGGAAAATCCACTCTCTTCAAGGGTTTTTGTCATATTCAAATAACAATTATCGAATATATTGCTGCTTCAGAAATAAAATTCTGTATATATTTTGAAAAGAAGGGTATAATGAAAGCGTTACCTGAACAATGCGGAAGTAACATTACCTTATCCGATCGCTCAGGCTAACAACGACATAGGAGGCGGTTGCGATGACAATGAAGAAATTCCAAGTGGAGCTACCCGAAGACATGCTTGAAAAAATGAGAAAAGGGTATGCCGCTAAAAGAAAACAGGGCGGATACGATGTAAAAGATATCAGCGATGAAGATCTGGCTGAATATTTCATGGGTATGGGCTTAAATTATGTCGACAGAAAAATATCCGAAATCCTTGATAAAGAAAAAAAATAAAGCAATAGAGAAGCGATCCCGCAAAGGATTGCTTCTCTATTTATTTAGTGGTTTTTGATAGTTTATGTTTTTATATTTTATATTTGGAATCACAAGAAAAGAGGATAGGGCTTGCACAATCAAAAAATCCATGGTACAATGACTTTAACATTTTGTGAAGCGCAGAAAAGAATTGTTTCAAAACATTCCGATTCGTAACGTTAGCAACAATGTATCATAAAGTGCAAAACGCACGAGGAGGATTTTCAATTATGGAACAAGGTACAGTTAAATGGTTTAACGCAGAAAAAGGTTTTGGTTTTATCGAACGCGAAAACGGAGACGATGTATTCGTACATTTCTCAGCTATCCAATCTGAAGGTTTCAAATCTTTAGAAGAAGGCCAAGCAGTAACTTTCAGCGTAGAAGAAGGTAACCGTGGACCTCAAGCAACAAACGTTACTAAAGCTTAATTCAAATTAAACTTATAGGAACCTGATCTTCGGATCAGGTTCTTTTTTTCGTTCAACAGAAGTCCGCAGCGCAATCAGCCATTCGTGTCCACTTTGTGAAATGGGAGAGGCGTCCGTAACCACATATTATTCATTGTGATATGATGGCAGTAAGCGCTTGTTAGAATTACCGTTCGTTGCGGATAATAAAATACTGTAAATGAGGAGTGTGTACAAGGATTGGTAAAAGAAACGTTTTATTCCAGATTGGACAAACAAGAGAGGTATATCTTGCTTTGTTGCTTCTTTGTGTTTGCGGTGAATGGGTTGTATGCGATGATTTTGGGATCATTCTTGCCGCTGATAAGCGATGAGTATGGTTTGAGTGACACCATGAGTGGTACCTTGCTCTCAGCCCATTCTTTGGGAAACCTCACTGCAGGCTTCTTAGCCGGGATTATTCCTGTCTATTTGGGCAGAAAAAAAGCAATCATCTTTCTGTGCAGTTTCGTCGTGGTGGGTTTTTCCATCATGATGATCACTGGGAACCCTGTCTTGTTGATATTGGCATTCCTTTTCACAGGCATCAGTCGGGGAAGCATTTCCAATTTTAACAATAGCGTTGTGAATGAAGTATCGGACAGCAGTCCCGCTGCCTTGAGTTTTCTTCACAGCATCTTTGCAATCGGGGCATTGAGCGCGCCATTCTTGGTCATTATATCTTCCCGGTTATTTGGGGAAACGGGCTGGAAAGTCGCTGCTGGAGTGATCGTTGCGCTGGCTCTTCTGTCGATGCTTCTTTTTTCAAAGATGAAGATTGACGATAAAACTGGGGAAAAAGAAAAAGTTACTTCCTATGCCTTTCTTAAACTGAAAAGCTTTTGGACTGGTGCAGGCATACTTTTCTTTTATCTGGCTGCAGAGGCGTGCATCAATGGATGGATGGTCAAATATTTTGTGGATTCAAATCTGATGACGACTGAATACGCCCAAGTCCTTGCTTCGCTCCTATGGGTGGCGATGTTGGCCGGCAGACTTCTTTGTGCCTACTATGGTGATCTCTTCAAGAAGGGGACGCTGTTGTTGCTTACCTGCTCCGGCACAGCAGTTTTCTATTTGTTGCTGCTGTCCACAACTAATGTCCGTCTGATTACATTGGCGATTTTTGGTGTAGGTTTTTCGATGGCCGGCATCTATCCGACGATCATCGCTGCTGTCGGGAAAACAGTCCGGACGTATCCAATGGCTCTGGGCACTTTATTGGTCATCGGTGGATTGGGGTCCATCATCATGCCGATGGTTACAGGGGCTTTATCGGATGCATTCGGCATTTTTGCCGGCATGAGTGCCGTCATCGTATCGATTGTTTTCTTGCTGGGATTTGCGGGGCACTACATCATAGAGGAGAGACGATCGGAAAAAAAAGTCGAAGAAGGCGTAGAACAGTCGATTTAAAACCGAATCACCGGTGAAATCAACGAAATTTAGCGTATCAGATGCTGGTTTTCTTTCTTAAAGCAGTCGCATTTGCGATTTAATGTCTAACTTGATTTGCATTATTGAATAAAGCATGATACAATGAATTTAACATTTTGTTGGGTTAGAGAAACGAATTGCATTACGAAAATTCCGATCCGTAGCGTTAGCAACAATGTATGATATATGTGCAATAGCACGAGGAGGATTTTCAATTATGGAACAAGGTACAGTAAAATGGTTTAACGCAGACAAAGGTTTTGGCTTCATCGAACGCGAAAACGGAGACGATGTATTCGTACATTTCTCAGCTATCCAATCTGAAGGTTTCAAATCTTTAGAAGAAGGACAAGCAGTAACTTTCAGCGTCGAAGAAGGTAACCGTGGACCTCAAGCAACAAACGTAAACAAAGCTTAATTCAAAATTAAACTTATAGGAACCTGGTCTTCGGATTAGGTTCTTTTTTTCGGTTTTTTTCAAACCCAGCTCCAGCGATCTGACCATGATCGTAGAAAACCATACAAATTAGCATCCAGAAATTGAATTCTGGATGCTTGTTTGTGTTCCATTAATATTTCTTTTTCGGGTGACGATCGACGACTTCCGGATATTTTGCTAGGATCTCTTCGCCTTCCGGAGTGATGCGGTATCCCCTCAGCGCGAACTGTGATGCCAGTTGTTCTTCGCTCAATTCCCGTTTCGCAAGTTCCATCAGTTCGGGCTTCTTCATTTTGGAATAGCCGGCCACTTCGTAGTGTTTCAGGATGGCTTTCAGGCTAGCGGCGTTCAGGTGATCCAGCGAATCGGTCGCTGACAGTTCCACCGCATAGCCTTTTTCGATCACTTCATCTAACGCTTGAGGGCCATTGATGCCGTAGTTGTATTCGAAATATTTCGGATAACCGCTCTCGTTCGTGAACGTACCGAATTGGATGCGCCACAACAGGATCAGATGCCCCGGCAGGATATCTTCCTCGAAACGGATCATGTTGCGTTTGGGTACGAGCTGTTCCGATCCTATCCGGACGGCGTTCAGCCAACCTTCCTTATCGCGTTTTTTGGAAATGTAAGGCACTTCAGGATAATCCTGATAAAGCGCGAAAATATCCTGGACCGCTTTATCCTGCAATTCCAAGTGGCTGTTTTGTTTTTCGATGTTGTTTGTGTTCATAGAAATCCTCCTGACTAATTCTGGGAATGGCTTTTCGACCTTATTTATACAGACATTATAACATCCTTTCTGTTTGGACGAAGAATCATACACATCGACCAAATGACGATTGGGTTAATATAATAAAGTTGGAAAAAGACAGCTTCCGCAAAATCGTATTAATTGGAATGCGTTTTGTGTTGCTATATACTGAAATTACGAATGGCACACAAAACAGAGGTGTATGGACATGGAAGAAAGAACTAATCAAATCAAGATGCGGAAACCGGAACTGGTTTTCTATGCGGGTTCGACATTGTTGGAAGGGCCGCACTGGGATGCGGAGAACAGCTTGCTTTATTGCGTTTCGATTGAAAACAACATGATCTACGCCATCGACCCGGAAACAGGTGAGGTGCAGACCTACTTGACCGATGGACCGGTCGGTTGCGCCGTGCTCGATCAGGAGGGGATGATTCTGGAAGCTGAAATGAGCGGTATTTTCCGGAACGATACTCGGACGAAGGAGAAGCAACTGGTGGCCGAGGCTCACAACGACAAACGGATGCGTTACAACGACGGGAAGTTGGATCCGAAAGGCCGCCTACTTGTCGGGACGATGGGCTATAAAGATACCTATGAAGGGGAAGCCGCTTTGTACGCCATCGAAAAGGACGGGACGGTCCACACGGTTTTGGATGGCCTCACGTTGGCCAACGGTATGGGATGGTCACCGGATGGAAAGACGCTCTATTTCATCGACACGCCGACCAAAAAAGTTGGCCGTTATGCTTATGACACAAAAACGGGTGAAGCGAATTTCGAGAAATATGTGGTCGAGATCACCGACGGCAGCAATCCGGATGGCATGTGCGTGGACCAGGACGGCATGATTTGGGTGGCGCAATACGGCGGCGGCAAAGTTTGCCGATGGGACCCGGAGACCGGCAAAAAGCTTGAGGAAATCCTGATGCCGGTGAAGAATGCGACTTCCTGTTGCCTGGGCGGTAAGGATCTGGAGTATCTCTACATCACGACTGCGAAGGACGGCGAAACGGAAGAGGAACTGGCTGGTGGCTTGTTCCGCGTGAAGCTGGGTTGAAAGGCTATTCCAGCCGAAATCAGCAAATTGTTTGAGGGAAATATTTATTCTGTTATAGTGAAAGTGTAAGAAGATTCCAAAATAAGAGAGGCGACGATTGTTATGGTGAAAAAGATCGGGTTCTTAGTTGGTAGCTTGCGGAAAGAGGCTTACAGTAAAAAAGTAGCGGCAGCATTTTCAAAATTATTCCCGGACGGATACGAGGTTTCCTTCATTGAAATCGGCCAATTGCCATTGTACAACCAGGATTTCGATGAGGTGGAAGGAATGCTTCCCGAAGCCTACACGCCGTTCCGTGAAGAGGTCAAGGGCTGTGATGCCTTCGTGCTTATAACTCCGGAATACAACCGATCCTATCCGGCTGTGTTGAAGAATGCCTTGGATGTCGGTTCCCGCCCTTATGAAGCTAACTTGTGGGATGGCAAGCCCGCTGCGGTCATCAGTAATTCTCCAGGAGTGATAGGTGCTTTCGGTGCGAATCATCACCTAAGACAAGTGCTTGTATTTCTGAATATGGTGCCGCTGCAGCAACCCGAAGCTTACATCGGAAATGTCGATACAATATTTAACGAAGACGGATCCGTTAAGGAAGAGAAGGATACGAAATTTTTTCAAACGATTGTGGATGCCTTTACTCAATTGGTTGAAAACACGAAACAATAAAAATAACTGTTCAAAAATGCCTCTCCTGACGACAATAAGTCAGGAGAGGCATTTTTTACGTCTGGACACCAACCGCAAGATATATTTAAAACACGGACATCCCAAAACCTACACAAAGGAACGTATCCAAATTTTTTCATCTTTTGACTTTCTCCCTCTGCTATAATGAGAGCACACATATATCACCAAGAAAAGGACAAACATATGGACAAACAAATAACGCAACTGTCTTTGTTGGACAGACTGAAAGCACATGCGGCGTCCGACAGCATCCCCATGCACATGCCGGGGCATAAGCGGAACACTGCACTGCTCGGCACAGATCTTCCTTACAACATCGACATCACTGAGATAGAGGGCTTCGACAATCTGCACGGCGCGAGCGGCATCCTCAAGGAATATATGGAAGAAATCACAGACTACTACGGCACCAAGCGCTCATTCTACCTCGTGAACGGCAGCACCTGCGGCATCCTGGCAGGAATCCGGGCTGCAACGAAACGCGGCGGCAAGATTGCGGTCGCCCGGAATTGCCACAAATCGGTCTATCATGCGATCGAACTTTTCGGATTGGAGGCCATCTATCTGGTGCCGGAAATGGATGAAGCATTCGGAATCCATGGCGGCATTTCGACGACAAGCATCGCCGATACGCTGAAAAAAAATCCGGATACGCAGCTGGTCGTTCTGACATCGCCGACGTACGAAGGGGTGGTCAGCGACATCGCGGCGATTGCCGATATCTGTCATGCGCACGGAATCCCATTGATGGTCGATGAGGCGCACGGCTCGCATTTCAATTATTCGGAACATTTTCCGACCAGCGCGACTGCACTTGGCGCTGATATCGTGATCCAGAGCTTGCATAAGACTTTGCCTTCGTTGACGATGACGTCGTTGGCCCATCTTACTGGCGACCTGATCAGACCCGAAGAAATGTCCCGGCAACTTGCCATCTTCGAAAGCAGCTCACCATCCTATGTGCTGATGGCTTCGATCGACAGCTGTTTCCGCTTGTTGCGGGACGAAGGGGAGCAGTTATTCGAAAACTACAACCAAAGGTTAACCGACTTCTCGGGAAAAATGAAACAGCTCCAGCATTTGAAGGTGCTTTGCCACGGCAAAGACAATCCACCGCTGCACCCGACCTTTTTCGCCTTCGACCAAGGTAAAATTCTGATTTCGGCGCAAGGGACTGGATTGACCGGACAGAAACTTTCTGAAATGTTGCGAAGCGAATACCATATCGAAATGGAGATGGCTTACGGCGATCATGCGTTGGCGATGACCAGCGTCTGTGATACTGACACCGCTATGGCTGCTTTGGCTGATGCGCTGTTGGCCATCGACGGCACGCTCAACTCTGGGGCTGACGAGCACACCTCAAATGACGTAACTTTAATTTTCGCATTACCTGAAAAGCAATGCGAAATCTGGCAGGCCTTGGAATCAAAAAAAATAGATTGCCCGATTGAAAACGCGATAGGGCAAACGGCAGCCGAATTCGTCTGGGCTTACCCGCCAGGTATCCCGTTGCTTGTCCCGGGGGAACGGATCAACGATGGGTTTATCCGCCAAATCCATTCGCTATTGGAAAAGGAGACAAAGGTCTACAGCGATGCGGATGGGCTTCCGAAAAATATCCGAATTACACATCAAGAAAGACTTGCTCACTAACTTACATTTTGATAGTTAATGGATGAATCACGATATTGATAAAAACGGTCACTATGCTGATAGGTCGGTAGATTGACGGACTAACAATTTGTTGGTAAAATAATTCACAAAGGGAGCATTTTTCTGTCAAGCAATATGCTTCCTTAACCTATTTCAGAGGAGATGTCGTTATGAAAAGAATCGTAACATTAAGCACCCGCAACCTGAAGGATACTGCCAAACATGGCGGCTGCGGAGCATGCCAAACATCTTGCCAATCCGCATGCAAAACTTCTTGCGGAATCGCTAATCAAAGCTGTGTGAACCCTAGACAAGCAGCTAAGTAAAAAAGAGTCCGCCCGATTGATTCCAGTTGGGCGGCAATTTTATGGACAAAAAAGGAGTTTGAAACCGAAATGATTCATCAATATAAACTGAACGGATACAATATCGTAATGGATACCTACAGCGGTGCCGTGCATGTCGTGGACGACCTTGCCTTCGACATCATCGCGCTGTACGAAGCAACGCCTGTCGAAGAAATCGTCACGATGATGCTGGAACAATATGCCAACGACCCTGAAATCAACGAAACGGAGATCCGCGATACGCTGTCGGATGTCGAAGAATTGAAGTCAAATGGGGAATTGTTCACGGAAGACTTGTACCAAGACCTTTCCATCGATTTGAAGAACCGCCAAACATTCGTGAAGGCTCTTTGCCTGAACGTGGCGCATACTTGCAACCTGACCTGCGATTACTGTTTCGCCAGCCAAGGCAAGTACAATGGCGACAGAGCGATCATGAAATTTGAAGTCGGCAAGCAAGCAATCGATTTCCTGCTTGAGAATTCCGGTTTCCACCGCAATCTGGACGTCGACTTCTTCGGCGGCGAGCCGTTGATGGCTTGGCGCGTCGTGAAGCAGATCGTCGAATACGCGCGCAGCAAGGAAGAGGAGTCCAACAAGACTTTCCGTTTCACTTTCACAACGAACGGGATGCTTTTGAACGATGAAATCAATGAATTCCTGAACAAAGAAATGTACAATGTCGTTTTGAGCTTGGACGGACGCAAGGAAATCCATGACCGTCTGCGCCGTACTGTTAACGGAAAAGGCAGCTATGACTACATTTTGCCGAAATTCCAGAAATTCGTGGAAGGGCGCGGCGACAAGGAATACTACGTCCGCGGCACTTACACAGGCAATAACGTCGATTTCACAAATGATATTTTCCACGTCGCCAATCTCGGATTCGACAAACTGTCGATGGAACCGGTCATCTGCGATCCATCCGAACCTTACGCTTTGACGGAGGAACATCTTCCGGCACTGTACAGACAGTATGAAATCTTGGCTGAGGAAATGCTGAAGCGCGGCGAAGAGGGCAACGACTTCACATTCTACCACTACATGCTGGACCTTTCCGAAGGCCCGTGCATCCAGAAACGCATCTCCGGCTGCGGATCAGGAACGGAATACATGGCTGTCACTCCTTGGGGCGAAATATTCCCTTGCCACCAGTTCGTGGGTGATGAAGAATTCAGCCTGGGCAATATCTGGGATGGCGTGACCAAACCGGAACTGCAAAGCCAATTCAAGGAAGTCAACTGCTATTCCAAACCGGAATGCCAGGATTGCTGGGCTAAATTGTACTGCAGCGGCGGTTGCCCTGCAAACTCCCTGCATGCGACCGGGTCGTTGAAAGGCAATTATGAATTCAGTTGCGACCTGTTCCGCAAACGCGTGGAATGCTCGATGATGGTGAAGGTCGCGGAATCGATCCGCGAAATGGAAGCCGAAGCGATGGCGGCTGAGTAAGAAAACAACAAGATAAAAATGAGAGAAGTGCGCGCCGGCTAGTTGCCGTTGCGCGCTTCTTTTTGTTGTTGTGGTGGGCGGAGGGGTGCTCCTCCGGCCAGGGCAGTCTTAGCAGGAGGACAGAACATGATGTCACCCGCATCTCCGGGGAAGACACCCTCCCCGGAGGAGAAATCCAAAAATCAACCGGAACTCCGGCGAGGCCGGCTCTCGCCGGAGCAAACCTTCAGAATGCGGGCCGGACCTCCGGCCAACAAGCAACAAAAAAACCGCACAATCGCCGGATTGTGCGGTTAAACATTTATTCACTTATTTCGCATTCAATTCATCCAGAAATGCAACGATCCGTCGGCAGCCTTCGACGACGTTCTCGTCGCTGGCGGCGTAGCTCATGCGGAAGTAGCCCACTCCGGATTCGCCGAAAGCCGATCCGGGGATGACGCCGACGCCGGCTTTGCGCGCAAGGTCGATGCAGAAATTCCAATCATCGTCGCCGTACTGCTCCGGAATGCGCGGGAAGAGGTAGAAAGCGCCGTCCGGATTGTTCATCTTCAGACCGGCAGCAGTCAGACCTTCCAGTAGGATGTCCCGGCGTTTGAGGTAGGCAGCTTTCATCGTGGCAGTCGCTTCATCGCCGTCGCGGAAAGCAACACCAGCCGCGGTCTGCGCAGGCGTGGAGCCGCAAGTGACCAGGCTTTGGTGATATTTCAAAATTTCGCGGATCAGGTCGGCTTGGGCAGCGACAAAGCCGACGCGCCAGCCGGTCATCGCATAGCTTTTCGAAGTGCCGTTGATGACGATGGACTGCTCAGGGAGGTACTTGGCGATGGATGTATGACTGCCGTCGTAGGTCAGTTCGCTGTAGATTTCATCGCTGAGCACGAAGACGTCGTATTTCTTGATGACCGCGGCCAAAGCTTCGACTTCCGCCTGCGTATAAGTGGCGCCGGTCGGGTTGTTCGGATAGGTGAGCACGATCATTTTCGTTTCCGGATTCGCATCCAGCGCTGCCGTCAGGTCTTCCGGTGTGATCAGGAAACCGGTCTCCGATGTGTCGATCTTGACGCTTTCGCCGCCAGCCAAAAGAGTGACGTATTCATACTGCGGGAAAGCGGGCGATTGGATGATCACCTTATCGCCTGGGTTCATCAAAGCGAACATTGTTGCGGTGATCGCTTCCGTCGCGCCGACCGTCAGGATGATGTCGGTCTCCGCGTTGTAATGCAAGTCGTATTTCCGCTCCATGAATTTCACGATTTCTCTGCGTGTCTCAAGGACGCCAGCAGAAGGGGCGTAATGCGTCTGGTTCTGGTTCAAAGCCTCCACGGCCGCCGCTTTGATGAAGTCCGGCGTATCGAAATCGGGCTCCCCCATCGTGAACCGGATCAAGTCCTTCACATCGCTGATGGCGGCATCGAAGTTGCGGATGGGCGATCCTTTCAGTTGCTTCACAAAGCGGTTCGTTTCTCTGCTCATAGTGTATCTCCTCCGGATGAAATATCCTTAATCATTGTATAGTCGAACGTGCGTCAAGCGATTGCTGACGACTGATATCATGAAAATAACATAACACGATTGCAGCCGTATTTCTATGCAAAGTTGCACACTCTTGGATGAAAATTAGAAAACCGCGAGTTTGATGAGCGTTTTCACATAGGAGTGGCCAATCCTGCCCGGCACTTTCCGATCCGGAGGACAGCCTGTGTCTAGTCGTGCAACCCCCAAACACTGAAAAACCAAGCGGAATCCAGCTTCTGCCACGAATCGGTTGACAGGTTTGCCGGATAAGTGTACGATTAGAAAAATTAAATGAATCGCCAAGCAAAAAGAGGTCGCGGCTGGTCAAGAGTACCGCAAGGGAAAGGGACGGTCGCCGAAGCATGCAGATGCTGGACCCAGGTTGAACAAATGTGGGGCTGTTCCATTGTCGTTGCCCGATGACAATGGATTGCGCTTTAGCTTGGTTGGGCGAATGCAGGTCTCCGTAGCCGTAAGCACTCGCTTACCGCTATTTTTTTTGCATTTCAGGAATAAACGGCCGTCCGCCGCATAGGGCAAACACAGGCTGGCATGCTATAATGGGCATGTTGGAACAGAAAAAATGATTGGGAGGAAACATCAAAATGAGCGAACTATTATTAACAGATGCTTACGAAATCGCGGCTTACATCAAAGCTGCCGAAAAGCAAACACCTATAAAACTATACATCAAAGGGGATTTCGAAAATCCTGCCTACGAAGGCTTGAAGTTCTTCGGAAGCGGAGACAGCTACACAGTCTTCGGCGACGCTGCAGCAATCTATCCTTTCTTGGAAGAAAACAAAGATAAGATCAAAGATCACGTCATGGAATACGACAGACGCAATTCCGCAATTCCATTGTTGGACACTACCAAAATCGAAGCGCGCATCGAGCCAGGTTCTTTCATCCGTGATCACGTGACGATCGGCAAGAGTGCCGTCATCATGATGGGTGCGGTCATCAACATCGGCGCAATCATCGGCGAAGGCACAATGATCGACATGGGCGCGGTTGTCGGCGCACGCGGCACGATCGGCAAAAACTGCCACATCGGCGCAGGCGCAGTAGTTGCCGGCGTTCTTGAGCCACCTTCGAAATCACCAGTCATCATCGAAGACGGTGTTTTGGTCGGCGCGAACGCTGTCATCATCGAAGGCGTGCATATCGGCGAAGGCGCTGTTGTCGCAGCGGGCGCAATCGTATTGGAAGACGTACCGGCTAATGCGGTTGTTGCGGGATCCCCTGCTAAAATCGTGAAGATGAAGGACGCTCAAACTAGCGAAAAAACCCAATTGTTGGCTGACTTAAGAGACTAATAAATACACGCGGAGGGACCAGGTGAACAGCATGCAGATTGCAGAATTATACGATACGGTGAAGACGATCCGAAGGGAGCTCCACCAGATTCCGGAAATCGGCTTCGATCTGCCGTTGACTTCGGAATACGTCCGCCAAAAGCTGGTGTCGTTCGGTTATGAACCGATCAGCACCGCCGAAACGGGCTGGGTAGCCGTCCTGAAGGGCAAGTCCCCGGAAGCTATAGCTTTCCGTGCGGACATGGATGCCCTTGAGGTCACCGAGCAAACAGGAGTGGATTTCGCTTCCCTTCACCCGGGTAAAATGCATGCGTGCGGCCACGATGGGCACATGGCCTTGTTGTTGGGTTTCGCGAAATACCTGAAGTCCCTGCCATTTTTGGAAAAGTCCGTCGTTTTGGTCTTCCAGCCGGCTGAAGAAGGACCGGGCGGCGCGAAATGGATCATGGATTCCGGCATCCTGCAGGAGCTGCAGGTCGAAAAGATCTACGGCTACCACCTGTATCCGAGTCTGGCTGAAGGTATCCTTGGCTTGGCCAAGGGACCTTTGATGGCGCGAAACGGCGAATTCGACATCACGCTTGAGGGCGTCAGCTCGCACGCCGGGCAGCCGCACTTCGGCAAGGATGCCTTGATCGCCGCCGCGCAGATCCTTCTTTCGGTCCAGAACATTCTGGCTCGCGACCTCGATCCGTTGCAACCAGCTGTCGTGAACATCGGCACGCTGCATGCCGGGGAAGCCCGCAATATCGTGGCTGGAAAAGCCGAGATGACCGGAACAATCCGGAGCTACGATAAGGCGGTCTATGCATCCACCAAGGAACGCCTTGCCGACATCTGCGCCGGCATCGAACGCATGAGCGGTGTCATCTGCACGTTGGATATCCGCGATTTCTATCCGGAGGTCACGAACGATGCGGAAATGATCGGCACATTGATGGACGCACTGCCGGCAGATGCCTACGAAGTCGTCAAACCATTGATGCTGGCCGAGGACTTCGCTTTCTACCAAGAAAGCATCCGCGGCGCCTTCATCCTGCTGGGGACCGGCCGTCCCGACATGGGTTGGACGCACCCACTCCACAGCAGCCGTTTCAACTTCGATGAAAAGGTGCTGCTGCAGGGAATCGCCTGCTACGACTTAATCCTGGAAAAGGAAGGGCTGAAGGGCTAAAAGCCAACAGCAAGTTACCGAACACACAACATAAAACCAAAAAGCACCCTCGCCGGGGTGCTTTTTTGCTTTCGGGGCACATAACGATTGCCGTCCTCCGGTGAGGGGTGTTTCGCCGGATGGCAGGACCGCTTTCAAAGGCTCTCATCCGACCAGCAGAAGCTTCCTCGGAGGAGCGCCCATCTATTACCGGTCTCCTCCGGCGAACGAAGCCTCGCCGGAGCTGAGGGCGAGTTTGCACTGCGCATCTCCGGCAGCCGCTTTTTGCCAAATTTGATCGAAGCGGGCAACCCAGATGAGCTGCCGCAATATTGCCCCGCATCCAATAAAATTGTAAAGGTTCGATTAAGTTGATGGATGGGAAAAGCATTTTCTTCGCAAAAAAGGTACAATGGAATCATATATTGGATGGAAGAGGGGAAATTATGCATAAGAAAAGATTATCCGCATTTCTTTTAGGGTCCACAGCATGGCTGCTTGTCGCGTGCCAGAGCCCGGCAACAGAAACGACAACTACCGAGGCAGCGACAAGCACGTCGCAAGTACAATCAGATTCACAGGCGACCAGTCAAGCTGCTTCAAGAGCGAGCAGTCTGGATGCAACTGAGAGCGTGCAGGCACAAACGCCGTCCACGAGCAGCGCCACTGCAGATCCCGCAACAACCACCGATACTGCCCAAACTACTGAAGAGGAACTGCTGATCAACGAAGCGAAACAAACAATCACGCAATTGACAGGCTATGTCGAAAGCGATGTGTACCTGTTCATCGTGGAGTCGGTCGAGGCCAATGAAGTCACCATCAATGTCCGCGAAAACGGCACCGATGTAGCCAGCTCCGCCGGTTTTTACCGTTACAACGGAACGACCGGGGAATTGCTGGAAATGGATATCGTAACAGGGGAATACACCCGCCATCCTGCACAATACTAAGAGGATAGGTTTGAATCAAAAAAGGAGAGGGTGATGACGATGTTCGATTGGGGATTATTGGCGAAAATATTCGCGATCAGTCTGAGCTATGTGACGATGAACACGATCCGGTTCATGTTGACGATAAAAGGCTACCGCATTTTGGCGCCACTATTGAGTATGGTGGAAATCGTCATCTATGTTTTGGGACTGTCGATGGTCATGAACAGTCTGGACAATCCACTCAATCTGGCGGCCTATGCGCTCGGGTACGGCGCCGGCATCGCTATCGGCATCAAAATCGAGGATTTGCTCGCGCTCGGCTACACGATGATCACCGTCATGACGCAGGACGTGGACAGCTCGATGCCAAATCAACTGCGCGATTTTGGTTATGGGGTCTCTTGCTACAGAGCCCACGGGAGAGATGGCGAGCGTCTTGTGCTTGAAATCCTGCTGACGCGGAAAGCTGAACGCCACCTGCAGAACAAAGTGTTGGAAATCGATCCGAAAGCCTTCATGGTTTCATACGATCCCAAGTATATCCACGGCGGCTTCTGGTCCAAACGGGTCCATCTTGGCAAAAAATAAACGAATGAATAAATGAACGGGCAAGGAAAGGGGAAACGATATGACAGAACTTGTGAAATTGGGAAGAACCGACCTACTGATCCATCCGATCGGGCTGGGGGCGAACAAAATTGCCGCAGCCGATCCGGAAACGAACACCGAATACGGCGGCGATGTGCTGCTGAGCGCAATCGGCAAAGGACTTAACTTCATCGATACTGCGTTTATGTATGGAATGGGCACTTCCGAAACGATCATCGGCAAGACGCTGAAGGAACACAACCTGCGCAATAACGTGGTCATCGCCACAAAAGGCGCGCACGAGGTGACCGAAGCCGGCATCGTCTTGAACAACAATCCAGCTTTCCTGACGGAGCAGGTCGAAAACAGCCTGAGACGTCTGCAGACCGATCATATCGACCTTTACTACATCCATTTTCCGGATGAAGCGACACCCAAAGCCGAAGCGGTCGGCGCGCTGCATCGACTGAAGGAACAAGGGAAGATCCGTGCCATCGGCGTCTCCAATTTCAATCTGGAGCAGCTGAAGGAAGGCAACGCCAACGGCTACATCGACGTTGTCCAGGATGAATACAACCTTTTGAACCAGTCGGCCGAAGAAAAGCTGTTCCCGTATTGCCGCGAACAGGGCATCTCCTTCATCCCGTACTTCCCGTTCGCGTCCGGGCTGTTGGCCGGCAAGTACACGGAAGCTTCGGTCCTGTCGGAGAAACAACAGCAGCGTCCGCAGTTCCAGGGCGACACCTACAAAGACATCCTGAAGCGTGTGGATCAGATCCGACCGCTAGCTACGAAGCACCGGACCGGGTTGCAGAATGTCGTTTTGGCCTATTACTTGTCCAAGGATGTCGTCGACGCCGTCATTCCGGGCGCACGCAACCGACAGCAAGTGCTTGAGAACCTTGAAGCCGCAGAAGTCCGTTTGGATGCAGAGGACATCGCATTGATCCAGCAAGCTTTCCCGGCATCTTACCGGTTGCCGAAATGATTTTCTGATCGTTTTAATACCTCTTTATTACAAAATGATGAAAAAAGCATTTGACATTCATTAGATACAGGCATAGAATTACATCATAATCTAACAAACAGAAGGGGGAGAATGAGAATGGATGCGACTTGCGGAATGTGTATGTTACAGAACAAAAAGAAAGCGTCGTTCTCATTTGATGCCCTAGTCATTCTAAAAGTGATTTAGCCCAGGATTCTTACTTACTACAAGTAGAGTCCTATTTCCGTTTCATTGGGCTCTCATTAAAGAATGAGCCTAATCACATGGGCTCATTCTTTTTTTTCATCGTTAATTCTGATAAATAATATAGATATGGAGTGGTTTGGATGACAGAAATGACACAGACAGCAGAACAAAAAGCGTTGAACATCGATTGGGAAAATCTAGGATTCAGTTATATCAAGACGGATTACCGCTTCATTTCTTATTGGAAAGACGGAAAATGGGACGATGGCGAAATGACGACCGACAACAAAGTCCACATCAGCGAAGGGTCTCCGGTTCTGCACTACGGCCAATCCTGCTTCGAGGGGATGAAGGCGTACCGCACAAAAGACGGCAGCATCAACCTGTTCCGTCCGGACGAGAATGCCAAGCGGATGATCAATAGCTGCCAACGCCTGTTGATGCCTGAGTTTCCGGTGGAAAAATTTGTCGAAGCGGCTAAAGCGGTCGTCAAAGCTAATGAAAAATGGGTGCCGCCATACAACACCGGCAGCACACTCTATCTGCGTCCTTACTTGATGGGTGTCGGCGACAACATCGGCGTCAGCCCGGCGACCGAATACATCTTCTCAATCTTCGCGATGCCGGTTGGCCCTTACTTCAAAGGCGGCTTGACGCCGACGAACTTCATCGTGTCCGACTACGACCGTGCCGCTCCACATGGTACGGGTGCAGCGAAGGTCGGCGGAAACTACGCAAGCAGCTTGCTGCCTGGTAAAGAAGCGCATGATCGCAACTTCAGCGACTGCATCTACTTGGACCCAGCTACGCACACGAAGATTGAAGAAGTAGGTTCCGCAAACTTCTTCGGGATCACGAAGGATAACCGTTTTGTGACTCCAAAATCACCATCGATCCTGCCGAGCATCACCAAATATTCCTTGTTGTATTTGGCTGAGCACCACTTGGGCATGGAAGTCGAGGAAGGCGATGTCTTCATCGACAAGCTGGATGGGTTCAGCGAAGCCGGCGCCTGCGGTACAGCGGCAGTCATCTCTCCAATCGGCGGCATCCAGTACGGCGACAATTTCCATGTCTTCAATTCCGAAACAGAAGTCGGACCTGTCACACGCAAATTGTATGAAGAACTGACCGGCATCCAATTCGGCGACATTGAAGCGCCAGAAGGCTGGATCGTGAAAGTAGACTAAGCAAATAGATGACAATGCAGCTCTCCCAAGGCCTTTGTGCTGGAGGAGAGCTGTTTTTTTAGTTGGTGACAACCCGGGGGTGAGTGGGGGACGGCAGCTCCGATAAGCGGGGCTCTGCCCGGAGGACAGCGCGTGCGCAAGCAATCAGCTCCGACGAGCGAATGCTGGCCGGAGGAGGGTCGGTATCGGGCAGGCGACCTCCGGCGAAGCCGATGTGGCCGGAGGTGACATTTTTCTGGGTCACTAGCTCCGGCAAGGACCGGCTTCGCCGGAGCACGGCGTCAGCTCCGATAAGCGGGGCTCTGCCCGGAGAACAGCTTGCGCGCCAACGATCAACTACGGTGAGCGAATGCTGGCCGGAGGAGGGGCGGTATCCGGCAGGCGACCTCCGGTGAAGCCGACGCGGACGGAGGTGGCATTTTCTAGCGGTCACCATCTCCGGCGGGGGAACCTTCATCGGAGCAGACTGATTACTAGCACAAGCATTTTCAATGCTTATCTGTGGCATTCCCAGCCGCTTTTGGCTATGATTAAGCTATAGAGCTTGGCGGGAGGAAAAAGGAATGAACGCATTAAGAAAATACATCAGAAATCCAAAAATGCGCCAAATTGTCGGCTTATTCCAGGAACATTGGGGCCGGATGGAGATCGGGCGGCAGTCGGCTGAGATGGCCTACTATGTGCTGTTGGCGCTGCTTCCGACATTGTTGTTGTTGGGGAACATCATTCCGTTGTTGCCGTTGCCACGGGAGCAGGTGCTGTCCTACGTGGAGATGGCCTTGCCGCTTGAAATCCGCAACACCATCACACCGATACTGGAAGAATACTTGTCCAGCGGCAGTGGCGGGGTGGTTTCATTCGGGCTGGTTCTGTCAATCTGGACGGCTTCGAAAGCATTCAATGTCTTCCAGAACGTTTTGAATCAAGTTTACAATACGAAGATGCGGAAGAACATCATCGTCCACAGGATCTTTTCGTTCGTGATCGCCTTTCTGTTGGTCGCCATGATTTCGCTTGTCGCTGTCCTGTTCATGTTCGGCAGATATATCCGTGATTTCTTCGAAGAATTTTTATCCATCCAGCTGGACTTCATCACCGCCTTCGAAAACGTCCGTTGGATTGGGGCCTTCCTGATCATTTCCGTCATCATGACGGTCATTTATTTCGTGGTGCCGAATGTGCGTTGGTCATTTAAATTTTCGGTGCCGGGTGCGGCGTTCGCAACGATCGGTTTCCTGTTGATTTCGCAACTGTTCTCCTTTTATGTCGGACTCGCCGGCAGCCAGGCCATCGGAAACAGTGCGATCGGGGTCGTGATCACGCTTCTGCTGTGGCTGTATCTGATGGGGACGGTGCTGATATTGGGTGGCTTCCTCAATGTGATGCTGTACCATTATTTCCGGCCGTTACCGATTGTCTTGAAAGAAGAGAGCCGCTATGCGATCCGTTATTCTAAGAACGCATTGGCGTTGACCGTCAATGAACAATCTTTGAAACGGCGCCTGATCCGTAAAAAACTGCGCATCCAAGGGAACAAACAAGCAGACAAGTGATTGAATCCGGAATGACGAGGCAGAGAGGTTTAGGTTTTTTTAAACCTCCTCGCCTTTTTTTTTGGGCGAAGTTTCTATATAATGAATAGATAGCACGCCTATTGTTTTTGAAAGAAAGGATTTAATCATGCGAAATCAACAAACTACGCAGAATGCGGATGTTTCGAAGATCGATTACGGCATTATCCTGTCCGTGTTCCTTCTGGCCATCATCAGCGTCCTGACGATTTATTCAACTACTGTCCTGCAGACGGACGGCGGGATCGATACGACCATCATGCAGCTCGTCTGGTACGGCATCGGCATCATCGCCGCGGCCATCGTGATGCATTTCGATTCCGAACAACTCTGGAAAGTCGCGCCGATTGCATATGGTGCCGGCATCCTGCTCCTGTTCCTAGTTCTCATTTTTTATGACCGCAACACTTATGCGTTGCAAGGAGCGAAAAGTTGGTTCCGATTCGGTTCCGTCACTTTCCAGCCTTCTGAGGTCGTAAAGGTCGCCCTCATCATCATGCTGGCGCGGGTCATCACCGAGCACAATATGCATATCGATGACCGGACCGAAAAAACCGACATGAACTTGCTTCTGAAGATCGCCATGTGGTCGGCACCGCCGCTTCTGCTGGTCATCTTGCAGAATGACCTCGGTACCACGCTCGTTTTCCTGGCGATCATCATCGGCATGACATTTCTTTCCGGCGTATCCTGGAAAATCCTGCTTCCCGTATTCGGGACGATCGGTGCCCTTGGATCGCTGCTCATCTACTTGGTTGTCTACAACCGCGACGTGCTACTGAATTTCGGCTTCCAGAATTACCAATTCGCCCGGATCGATTCCTGGCTCGACCCGTTTGGGGACAGCACCGGGGATGCCTATCAACTGGCGCAAAGCATGAAAGCGATCGGATCAGGCAAACTGTTCGGTAAAGGCCTCGGCGTTTCCGAAGTCTACGTGCCGGTGCGCGTCTCCGATATGATCTTCTCCACGATCGGCGAGAATTTTGGCTTCATCGGCGGGTGTTTTCTCATTTTCATCTATTTCCTGCTGATTTATCAGATGATCCGCATCTGTTTCGATACGAAAAATGAATTTTATGCCTACATGGCGACGGGCGTCATCATGATGATCCTGTTCCACGTATTGGAAAATATTGGCATGACGATCGGGCTGTTGCCGATCACCGGTATCCCATTGCCGTTCATCTCGCAAGGGGGCTCGGCGCTCCTCGGCAATATGCTCGGAATCGGACTGGTCATGTCGATGCGTTACCATTACCGCAGCTATATGTTCTCGGACGAGGACGAACATTTCGGCATCTGACCCTAACTCAAGGAGGAATTGCATGATTACCATCTACCAACATCCCCAATGCTCGACCTGCAAAAAGACGCGTGCTTGGTTCGAGGAAGAGGGCATCGCCTACGAATTGAAGGACATCCGTGAAGAGCGTCCGGACCGGGAAAGCATCCGCCAAGCGATCGCATCAGGCAATCTGACGCTGCGCCGCATCTTCAATACGAGCGGCAACCTGTACAAGGAAATGCAACTGAAGGACAAACTCGACAACATGGACCTGGAGGAAGCGCTGGACCTGCTCGAATCGGACGGCATGCTGATCCGTCGGCCATTCGTCACGGACGGCACGCAGATCACGGTCGGCCACGACGAAGAGAAACTTACGACGACCTGGAAATAAGCGAAGGAGGAAAACAACATGACTGAAAACACAGTGAAATACAGCGAGAACGGCTTCTGGATCAAGAAGGAAGCGGACAAGTACATCATCGGCCTTTCCGAAAAAGGCCATGATGACCTGGGCGAAGTCAGTTTCATCGACCTGCCGGAAACGGGAGCGATTAAAACGACCGATACCTTGATCGGAGTGGAAGCCGCCAAAGCGATGACCGACTTGGCTTCGCCGCTTGCCGGCACGATCACAGCGGTGAATGAAGCATTGGAAAACAATCCTGAGAACCTGAACAGCACCGATGCAACAGTGAACTGGATCGTCGAGCTGACGGATGTTTCTGAGGAAGCTTTCGAAGCTTTGCTGAACGAATCCGGACTTTAGAAGAATGTGAAAAGATTAAAAGGCAAGCATCCGGACATCGAGTCCGAGTGCTTGCCTTTTTGATTTTTTGACTGTGCCCCGGCAAAGGCCGGGTTGGCCGGAGGAGCCGGCCGCGGATTGATCTGTCCTCCTGCGAGAGAATCTTGGCAGGAGGACAGATTGATTATCACGTTCGTCCTCCGGCGAGGTTTGTCTCACCGGAGGACGCGAAACCTTTCCGCCCCCAACTCTGGCGAAGAGATCCTCGCCGGAGCTGAGCCCCGACACCCGACATCCTGCTAGCGCGCTGACCGCGCGACCAGATCCTCAAAGAACAGTCGCATGTTTTTTGCTTCCGGTATCATCGTCTCTGGGTGCCATTGGATGGCAAGGATGCTTTGTTCCGGATCCGTCGCTTCGACGGCTTCAACAAGACCGTCTGGGCTGTATCCGACCGGCTGCAAACCTTTGGCAACGACTTTCAATGCTTGATGGTGGAAGGAATTCACCGACAGCTTTTCGCCGACGAGGCCGTGGAGGTGGCTGCCTTCCGTTAAGATGACGGAGTGGGTCGCATATTTGAAGTCTGTCTTTTGTTGGTGCTGGATGCGCATTTCCGGATATTCATGCGCAAGGTCCTGGTAAAGGCTCCCGCCCATCTGGACGTTCAAAATCTGCAAGCCGCGGCAGACGGCCAGGATCGGTTTCTTCTGTTTCAGAGCTTCCTCCACAAGCGCCATTTCGAAGTCGTCGCGCAGAGGGAAGGTCGCGCCGATGTGCAGGCTCGGTTCTTCGCCGTAAAAGCTCGGGGAAACATCCTGACCGCCCGTCAACAACAGCCCGTCGATTTTGGCGACATAGTCGGCTGCTGTTTCGGGGGCGCCGATCGGAATGATCAGCGGATTGCCTCCTGCGGCCTGGACCCCTTTCACGAATCCGATAGGGGTGTAGGCGACGGAAATCCCTGAGAAAGCAGGGACAGCCTCCAGTAATTGGTTGCCGGTTATGCCGATCAATGGTCTCATATATATTGTCTTCCTTTCGTTCTTGACTGATTTTTACCATTTTACATCATAATTGAGAATATGGGAAAGAATCGTTCTTATAAGTGGACAAAACGGGTTGATAGTTTATAATGATTATAAATTGAAAAAAAATATCGTTGATTAATGGGGTTTTCATAATGATTCCATTGCGAAAGGTTTTCAATTGGGTTAAAATAGTCGTAGTATTAATTATGAAGGTTCGATTAAAATATATAGATTGTGAGGAGTTAATTTATGTCTACTTTAGAAATAATAGATCTGCATGTCTCCATTGAGGATAAACAAATTTTGAAGGGTGTCAACCTGGTGATGAACACAGGGGAAATCCATACCATCATGGGGCCGAACGGAACGGGTAAATCGACTTTGTCACAAGCAATCATGGGTCACCCGAGCTACACGATCACACAAGGCCAAGTTCTCTTGGACGGCCAAGATGTGACGGAAATGGAAGTCGACGAACGCGCACGCGCAGGCCTGTTCCTGGCGATGCAATATCCAAGCGAAATCGCCGGCATCACAAACGCTGAATTCATGCGCGCAGCCATCAATGCCCGCCGCCCGGAAGACGACAAAATTTCGGTCATGAACTTCATCAAAAAATTGGACGAAAAAATGGAAATCCTGAACATGCCGGAAGAAATGGCTGAACGCTATCTGAACGAAGGCTTCTCAGGCGGAGAAAAGAAACGCAACGAAATCCTGCAGTTGATGATGATCGAACCGAAATTCGCCATTCTTGACGAAATCGACTCCGGTTTGGATATCGATGCTCTGAAAGTCGTCTCCAAAGGCGTGAACCTGATGGCAGGTCCTGATTTCGGAGTCCTGATCATCACCCATTACCAACGTCTCTTGAATTATGTACACCCTACATTCGTCCATGTCATGATGGACGGCCGCATCGTGAAATCCGGCGACGCCAGCTTGGCGAAACGTCTGGAAGCGGAAGGCTACCGCGGCATCCGCGACGAATTAGGTCTAGATATCCATTTGGATGAAGAATAGGAGGACGTCACATGCTGAACGAAGAAAAAACGTCCTTGTTGGATGCGGTTCGTCTGTTTTCCATTGAAAAGGAAGAACCGGAATGGATGCGCAGCAAACGTTTGGAATGGCTGGAAAAATACGAAGAGCAGGCTTTCCCATTGATGGAACGCATCAGCTATCACCGTTGGCCGCTCCTTGACACAACCATTTCTGCCGGTGCATACGGCGAGGAATTGGTGAACAGCCAAGGTCTCCAATACGACTTGGGCGACACACCGAAAATCGTGCAATACGGAAATGTGACGCTGATGGAGCAATTGCCGCAGCATTTGATCGATCAAGGCGTCATTTTCACCGACTTATATACAGCCGCTCAGGATTATCCTGAATTGGTCCAAGAATACTACATGACGACTGCTGTGAAACCGGAAGAAGACCGTTTTACCGCTTTCCACACAGCCTTCATGAACAGCGGTGTCTTCCTTTACGTGCCGAAGAACGTCGTCATCGAAGAACCGTTGGAAGCTCTGTTCATCCAGAATTCCCACGTGAAGGAAAGCTTCGTCAAACACGTGCTTTTGGTAGCTGACGTGAACAGCTCCGTCAAATACGTGGAGCGCTACAAAACGGAAGGCAACGAAAAGAACAGCGCCAACATCATCGTTGAGGTCATCACGAAAACCGGCGCGCAAGTCAAATTTTCTGCAGTCGACACCATGGGCGAAAACACATCCGTCTACATCAACCGCCGCGGCCACCTGTTGAAGGATTCCTCCATCGATTGGGCGATCGGCGTCATGAACGACGGCAATGTCATCTCCGATTTCGACTCCGATCTGATCGGCGACGGTTCCCACAGTGAAATCAAAGTCGTTGCTGTTTCCACAGGCAGACAAGTGCAGGGCATCGATACGCGCGTAACGAACTACGGCAAGCACTCGATCGGCCATATCCTGCAGCACGGGGTCATCATGGACCGTTCGACTTTGACCTTCAACGGCATCGGCCACATCATCAAAGGTGCGAAGGGCGCTGACGCGCAGCAAGAAAGCCGCATTCTGATGCTGTCCGATAACGCAAGAGGGGATGCGAACCCGATCCTGTTGATCGACGAGAACGACGTCACAGCCGGCCATGCCGCCAGCGTTGGACGCGTCGATCCGGAAGAGATGTTCTATCTTCTTTCCCGCGGTATCCCTAAGGCAGAAGCAGAGCGTCTGGTCATCCGCGGATTCCTGGGTACGGTCATCGCGGCCATCCCGGTCAAAGAAATCCGTGAAAGCCTAGTAGAGATGATCGAAAGGAAGTTGATGAAGCTTTGATCGATGCACATAAAATCAAACAGGACTTCCCGATCCTTTTCCAGACCGTGAACGACGAGCCGCTGATCTATCTGGATAACGCGGCCACTTCACAAAAGCCGAAACAGGTGTTGGAAGCCATCCAACACTACTATGAATTTGACAATGCCAATATCCACCGCGGCGTGCACACATTGGCGGAACGCGCGACTTCAGCCTACGAAGCCGCCCGCGAAAAACTGCGCCGCTTCATCAATGCCGCTTCGACGAAGGAAGTCCTCTTCACCCGCGGCACGACTACCGGCCTGAACTGGGTCGCTGTCGGCTTTGGCGATCTGATCGTCGAAGAGGGCGACGAAATCTACATCACGCCGATGGAGCACCACTCCAACGTGGTTCCTTGGCAACAGTTGGCGAAACGCAAGAAGGCCAAATTGGTATACCTGCCGTTGACTGCAGACGGCTTCGTCGATGTCGAAAAATCGGCTGAAGTCATCACTGCAAAAGGCAAAATCCTTTCAGTCTGCCATTCCTCGAACGTTTTAGGAATCACCAATCCGATCAAGGAACTGGCCGCATTGATCCACCAACACAATGGCTACATCGTCGTGGACGGCGCCCAATCGACACCGCACATGAAGGTCGATGTGCAGGCCTTGGATGCCGATTTCTACGCTTTCAGCGGCCACAAGATGCTTGGACCTACCGGATCCGGCGTGCTTTACGGCAAGGAAGCTTTGCTTGAAAAAATGGAGCCTGTCGAATTCGGCGGCGAAATGATCGATTTCGTCTACGAACAGGAAAGCACCTGGAATGTCCTGCCTTGGAAATTCGAAGCGGGCACACCGAACATCGCCGGCGGAATCGGCCTTGGGGCTGCCGTCGACTATCTGGAAGCGATCGGCATGGATGCCATCGAAGCCTACGAGAAGGAAATCGTGCGCTACGTGCTGCCGAAACTGCAGGCGATCGAAGGCATCACCGTCTACGGTCCTGCCGATCCGGAAAAGCACACGGGCGTCATCACCTTCAACCTGGAAGGGATCCATCCGCATGACTTGGCCACGGCTTTCGACATGGAAGGCATCGCTGTCCGCGCCGGCCACCACTGCGCGCAGACGTTGATGCGTTATCTGGACGTATCCTCGACAGCCAGAGCGAGTTTCTATTTCTACAACACATTCGAAGAGGCCGATCAATTCATCGCCTCCTTGCACACTATAAAGGAGTTTTTCAAAGATGGCTTTATCTAAACTAGAAAACCTATACCGCCATGTCATTCTTGACCACTCCAGTCATCCGCACAATTACGGCACCTTGGAAAACGCCGACGAACAGATCGAGCTGAACAACCCGACCTGCGGCGACGTCATCACCCTGCAGTTGGCGATGGATGGCGACATCATCAAGCAGGCCAAATTCTCCGGCCACGGCTGCAGCATCAGCACGGCCAGCGCCAGCATGATGACGGACGTGGTCATCGGCAAAACGAAAGAAGAAGCGTTGTGCTTGGCTGAAGAATTTTTCCTGCTTGTGCAGGACAAAATCGAGCCGAACGAGAAGCACCTCGGTGAAGCAATCGTCCTGAACGGTGTCGCAAAATTCCCGGCCCGCATCAAGTGCGCCACTTTGGCTTGGAAGGCTTTGGAAAGAGCGATTCTCCAGGACAAAAAAGAAAAAGGGGAAGTACAAGCGGAATCCCCGCATGAAGGAGAGATCTTATGAGCGAAGTACCAGTAGTTGACGATTATAAATTTGGCTTTCATGACGACGCAAAAATCATCTATTCCACCGGAAAAGGACTGACTGAAGAAATCGTCAGGGAAATATCCGAATCAAAAGAAGAGCCGGAATGGATGTTGGATTTCCGTCTGAAATCATTGGAAGCCTACCATAAATCAACCTTGCCGAATTGGGGACCGGATTTATCCCATCTGAAATTCGACGAAATCACTTATTTCCAGAAGGCAACCGATAAGGTAGCCAGAACCTGGGAAGATGTGCCTGACGAAATCAAGGAAACCTTCGAAAAAATCGGGATCCCTGAGGCCGAGCGCGCTTATCTGGCCGGCGTAACGGTCCAGTATGAGTCGGAGGCCGTCTACCACAACATGAAGGATGAGTTCGAGAAATTGGGCATCATCTTCACCGATACGGACACGGCCCTGAAGGAATATCCGGAACTCTTCAAGGAATACTTCGCCAGCATTGTACCGCCGACTGACAACTTCGAAGCGGCCTTGAATTCGGCTGTTTGGTCCGGTGGCACGTTCATCTATGTTCCGAAAGGCGTCATCTGCGATGTGCCGTTGCAGACATACTTCCGCATCAACAACGAAGGCTCCGGGCAATTCGAGCGCACGCTGATCGTCGTCGACGAAGGCGCCAGCGTCCACTATGTCGAAGGCTGTACCGCACCGACCTATTCGGCAGACAGCCTGCATTGCGCAGTCGTTGAGATCCTCGTGAAGAAGGACGCCTACTGCCGTTACACGACCATCCAAAACTGGTCAGGCAACGTCTATAACCTGGTGACGAAACGTGCCGTAGCCTTGGAAAATGCGACGATGGAATGGATAGACGGAAACTTGGGGTCAAAAGTGACCATGAAATACCCAAGCGTCATCCTGAACGGACGCGGCGCCAAAGGAACGATGCTATCCGTAGCTTTCGCCGGCAAAGGCCAGCAGCAGGATACTGGCGCGAAAATGATCCACAACGCACCGTACACGTCCAGCTCGATCGTCTCCAAGTCGATCGCCAAAGACGGCGGGGCAGTGAACTACCGCGGACAAGTGAAGTTCGGAAAGAAATCGGAAGGATCGATCTCGCATATCGAATGCGACACGATCATCATGGATGACATCTCAACTTCCGACACGATTCCGTTCAACGAAATCCACAACGGCAAAGTCTCCCTGGAGCACGAAGCGAAAGTTTCCAAAATCTCCGAAGAGCAGCTTTACTACCTGATGAGCCGTGGCCTCAGCGAGTCCCAAGCGACCGAAATGATCGTCATGGGCTTCGTCGAGCCATTCACCAAAGAACTTCCGATGGAGTATGCAGTCGAGTTGAACAGACTGATTGCTTACGAGATGGAAGGGTCTGTAGGATAAAACACAAAAGAGGTTCAAAAACGTTTGTATATCAACGTTTTTGAACCTCTTTTTTTTTGCATACTCCCAGCGGTGGTTTTTGTATTGCAACAAATTTCCCCACTTCCTGTAGTTTCATGTACATGAGTGGGGTTCTTTTATTTACCCAGGCAAATTGTCAATTGCATATTGCGCTTGTTCTGCCGAGTAACCTTCGTAAATCAATTGATCATACAGACCTTGGTCGGAGAACGAAGAGAAGTCTAAATAATCAATAGCTGTTTGAAGAGCATTCGCATTCCAATCCGTTACCACATTATCGACAGCGTATTGTACTGCATCTTCAGGAAAACCTTCATATATCAGTTGGTCATAAAGCCCAGATTTAGAAAAACTCGTAAAATTAAGGTAGTCATTTGCGCTACCTAGTGCATTTCTAAATTCTCTTGAAACTTCTGGAGCAGCAGGAGCTGGAGCTACAACAGGTTCGCTTGGTATAGTCGCTACTGGCTCTTCAACGATACTAGGTTCTTCAGCAATAACGCTCTCGGAAGAAGCGACCTCTGGCGCAGTAACTTCAGCAACAACGCTTTCGGAAGAGGCTGCCTCTGGTACAGAAACTTTAGCTGGCTCGGTTTGTGTAGTTGTTGAAGTATTGGCATTATTATCAGCGCTGGATTCGGAATCAGATCCGCCGGAAGTGAGCAGGAAAATGGAGCCGAATAGGCCAATAACCGTAGCCACTACAGAATATTTCATTTTTTGAGGATTTGGCTCTTTCTTTGTATAGTACCAAATACCAAGTCCTCCAATAATTAAAATAATAGGTGAAATTATTGAAAATAAAGCAATTAAAATACTAAAAATCATCAAACCGCCAATCCATTTACCAATCGTTTTCATTTTTTTTACCCCCTAATATTTTTCAGTTCCTTATAGAGAAAAACAACTCCCAACGGCAGACCACTTGCCGTCACTATCATTATACTCTAATGAATAATAAATATTGTGGACAAAATAAAACATTTTATTTGTAGTAAATATATAAATTGATTCTTTGCAAATCAAACAAGACTTCTATAGCCTTTCCATTTATCCGGGCAGGGTTCTTTTCCGTAATAATGTAAGGCGCATAAAAGCTGTTCTCTGCAACCCACATAACAATGAGTGTGATCGGAACTCCGGCCAAGGACCATCCGGCCGAAGTTCAACACCAAAAATGAACCTTCATCCCCGATGAGGACCGCTCAACCGGAGGAGGGGGTCAAAATGGTATCTGATCTGCGGCGAGGACCCGGCAACCGGAGAAGGGCAAAACTCCGAGTCCGCTTCTCCGGTTGCCCAAAAAAAAAAGCAACCCCGTCCAACTATTCCTCACAAAATAATCTAACCATGGTTACGCTTCATTTTTTACTTTCATAATCAAAACCGCGATATTTACGAATTATGTTATAGAAAAGCCACAACATATTGTGGAAGGACGGGACAGTAAGGTATTCTATTGGAAATTCAAGAAGTTCAGAAAGTTCTGGCAGTAATGAATTTAAGAAATGTGAGAGGAGGGAATAAAATGTCAAGTTTCTTTAGTTGGGATCTAGTGTGGGAGTTTTTTCCTAAAATTCTCAGTGCGTTGCCCGTGACTTTGTTGATTGTAGGCATTGCGACTTTTGTAGGCTTGGTGTTAGGAAGTTTTATTGCGTTCATACGGGTGGAAAAAATACCGATATTGAATCAACTAGCCGCAGTATTTGTTTCCTTTATTCGCGGGACGCCGATTCTAGTCCAGTTATACATCGTTTATTACGGTGTGCCCAGCCTCTTACAGGCGATCCAAATTGATGTGTCATCATGGGACAAAATTATTTTCATCTACATTACGTACGGATTGAACACAGCAGCGTTTCAATCAGAAACCATTCGCGCCGCAATCTTGAGTGTACCCATCACGCAGAAAGAAGCCAGCATCGCTTGTGGGCTGACGAAGTCGCAAATGTACTTGCGTGTCATTCTTCCACAAGTTGTCCTCGTTGCGTTACCATCATTCGGTACCACGACCGTCGCGTTGCTGCAAGATACATCGTTGGCATTTACGATCGGGATAGTGGATGTGGTCGGCAAAGCGCGTGCCATTGGTGCCGTGACCTACCACACGCTGGAAGGATATGTAGGCGCGGCAGTTCTGTTCATTACATTGAGCATTATTCTTGAACGAGTCTTTAACGTGTTGGAAAAACGGATGAATTTCGCAGAAGCAAAAAAATCATCATTCCAACTACCAAAATTATTACTAATGAAAAATAAAAAGGTTCAAATCAAAAAGGTTCAAAAAATCGAGACAAATTTGAAGGAGGAATTATTATGAAAAAGACAACAGTGGGATTTGGAGCAAGTTTATTGATGGCAGGGGTTATCTTGGCTGGGTGCAGCAGCGGCTCAGCTGAAACCGAAAGTGCAGCGGACAGCGGCGCGACAGAGGTTAAAGTAGGTACAGGGAATGAAGCTCTACCTTATGCGTATCTGGATGAAAATGGTGAATATGATGGTTACGATGTCGCTGTAGTAAGAGCCATTGATGAAAAATTGACGGATTACACGTTTGTTTTTGAAGGAGCGGACTTCCCGACAACATTGTCAAATTTAGAGAGCGATAAAGTTCAGATGGCAGCCTTCGAACTTGAAGTAAATGCAGAGCGCCAAGAAAAATTTGTATACGGTGATGTCGGTTACGTGGTCTGGGATACATACATTGTCTCTGATCCGGATGCAGGAACGGTTTACGAGTCCTTTGACGATCTTGCCGGTAAAAAAGTATATGCCACAACCGCAACGAACCAGGCAGCAATGGCTGAAACGTATTTAGAAGAAAATCCCGATGCCTTTGAATTAGTTTATGGCGAATACAACAACGAACAGATCGTTCAAGCGATTACCTCTGGAGCCGTGGATGCATCATTAGCACCAAAATATCAAGTGGATAACTGGAACCGTTCCTTTAATGAAAACTTAGCAATCGGTAGCGAACCAGTCCATAAATCGGACGCTTACCTGCTATTCAATAAAGAAACCGATCAAGCCTTCATCGATGCCGTGAACACAGCATTAGAGGAATTAAAAGCGGATGGAACGATTAAAGAACTTTCCGAAGAATACTTAGATGGTGATTACGTTCCAGAATAAGAAAGGATGAGGGCCATGAGTTTCAAATTTGAGGTGATGATCCAATCATTGAAAGTAGCAAGCCAATACATTGGCACAACATTATTTATGGCCATCACAGCGATAGTCATCGGCGTTATTTTAGGATTAGGGATAGCGCTGATCCGGCTTTATCGCATCAAAGGACTTAGCCAGTTTTTCCAAGCGGTGGTCACTTTGTTGAAAGGCATTCCGATGGTATTGATCATTCTCGCTCTGTATCTGGTCGCTTCCAAACAGTTTGATGTTTGGTCGGAATCCATGAATTGGTCGCTGCGGTTCAGAGATTTCAACATGGTATGGATCGCTATTTCCGCATTGAGTCTATTGGCCACGATCAACAGCAGCGAGATTTTTCGTGGGGCATTTGCGGCTATCAAAAAAGGGCAGTTCGATGCAGCCAAATCAATGGGCATGACCAACCTTCAAACGATTCGCCGGGTTCTGTTGCCGCAAGCAATCCCTATCTCATTACCGATGTTCAGTAATTTATTGATCAGCTTGGTTAAGGCTTCGTCCTTAGCCTCGATGGTCAGTGTCGTCGATGTCTTTGCAGCCGCGAAGATCACAGCTCAGCAAAACTACCGGTTCCTGGAAGCCTATGTGGCGGTTGCAGTCATTTATTGGGGAATCAGCCTGGTGATCGAAAAAGGGGCGCAAATCCTTGAACAGCGCATGACCCGTAAATTGAGGAGGGCGATTTTATGATGGAAGTACGCAATATCCACAAGCGCTTCGGCAAGCAAGAAGTCCTCAAAGGCATCGATATGGATGTCGCCAAAGGGGAAGTTGTCACGCTTCTGGGGCCAAGCGGTTCCGGCAAGACAACTTTTCTCCGCTGTCTGAATTTTTTGGAACGGGCAGATGAAGGCAGCATCCTGTTAGGGGAGACTGAAACAATCGTAAACAAAGCCAATCCGAAAGAGATTTTGGCGCATCAACGCCAAACCGCGATGGTCTTTCAAAATTATGCGTTGTTCCATAACAAGACAGCGCGCGAAAATATTGTGATGCCGCTTTTGCTGACGAAAAAAAGGACAAAACAGGAAGCGTATGAAGTGGCGGATGCTTTACTGGAACAAGTGGGCCTGACCGAACGCAGAGATTTTTATCCCAGCCAACTATCCGGCGGCCAGCAGCAGCGGATCGGAATTGCGCGGGCCTTGGCGTTGAATCCGAAAGTGATCTTGTTCGATGAACCGACCTCAGCATTGGATCCGGAATTAGTCGGACAAACGCTGACGCTCCTGCGGGACATCGCAGAAACCGGCGCAACGATGGTGCTGGTGACGCATGAGATGAAATTCGCTTATGAAGTGTCGGACAAGATCATCTTTATGGAGAATGGCCAAATTGTTGAACAAGGAACACCACAAGCAGTGTTTGAACAAACAAAAGAAGAACGGACCAAAGCCTTTTTGGCCCGTTTCACAACTCAAATGGCAAGATAGGGGAGGAAATAAGATGGCATATCGTTTCGCAAATCGTATGAAGGAATTGAAAACATCTCCTTTACGGGAAAATGCAAGTAAAAACATGGAACTCAAAGATGTAATCTCATTTGCTTACGGCTTTCCGCCGGTTGAAGCTTTTCCAATGGAGACTCTGAAAAAAATTTCCCAAAAATTATACACAGAAGTCGATCCGGAAACGTTTTTGCAATATGGTGCGTCAGAAGGCTATCCCTTGCTGCGTAAGCTGGTCAAAGAAAGGCTGGTGGCAACCGCCAATCTTCAGAATGAGGAACAGGTGTTGATTACATCGGGTTCCACCCAAGCGATGGATATCGCCGTGAAAGTCCTTTGTGATGAGGGAGACGTCGTGCTCTGCGAAGAACAAACCTTTTCAGGGGCGGTGAATGCGATCAAAGGCTACGGAGCCATTCCCGTACCGATCCCGATGAACGTCGCAGAAGAATCCGTCGATTTGGAAGCACTGGAAGAACTGTTGCGTTTTGATCAACGCATCAAGTTCATCTACCTCATTCCCACGTTTCAAAATCCATTGGGGACATCGATTCCTCTGGAAAAACGCCAAGCGATTTACAGCTTGGCCCAAAAATATGATGTGCTGATTTTCGAAGATGACCCTTATGGTGATCTCTTGTACTACGGGGAGCCAATCATGAAGCTGAAGGAGATGGATACGGACGGGCGCGTCATGTATGCGGGTTCGTTCTCCAAAATTTTGGCACCCAGCGCACGGTTAGGCTTCATTATGGCGCCGGATGAAATCATGGAAAAACTGGCTTTGGCCAAGCAAGTTTCTGATTCCCATACCAATTTTTATTGGCAAGTGATGCTGGCGGAATTTATGCAGAATCATCAGTTTGAAGAACATGTCTCGGAGTTGAAACTGTATTATAAGGGGAAATTTGAAGCGATGATTGCGGGTCTTGAAGCATTGCCTGAAGACAAAATTCAGTTCATCAAACCGACAGGCGGCTATTTTATCTGCTGCAAAATGGCGGATGAATTGGATCCGGAAACATTCTATACGGCATTGGACGAAGCCAAGGTCGCTGTTATCCCTGGAAATGTGATGAGCGTGGCGCAAGAAGGATATGAACGTTATTTCCGCTTGAATTTCACCAAACCTACACTTTCGGAAATCGTGGACGGGGTAAAAGTAATCGGTGAAGCTTTGAAACAAGCGACACCTGCATCATCCAAACAAGTGATTTAAGGAGGATATTTATGAGATTGATTTACTATGGGGTCAGTGCTGACGAAGAAAAATTCATTAAGCGGTGGAGTTTCAGCAACAAGATACCCGTGACCATCATCAACGAAGGCATATCCAGTGAAAATGTCCATTTCGCCGGCCCCCACGACGGGGTCTGCCTGTATCCGAGTCCGGAAATGCGCCAAAGCGAGCTGCTTTACCGTAAATTGAGGGAACAAGGGATCCACCAATTGTCGGTCAAATCGACAGGTGTGGATGGAATCAACTTCGAATGGGCCCAGAAATACGAATTGACCGTGACGAACGTTCCTTCCTACAGTCCCACTTCAGTCGGTCATTTTGCGATCATGTCGATTTTGATGGTCCTGCGGAATATCCCGACCGTCCTGCAAACTAATTCATCCCGTAAAACAACGATCGGCCGGGAACTGCAGGATGTAACTGTCGGAATCTTAGGGACTGGCCGGATCGGTTGTGTGGTAGCGGAAGGCATCCATGCTTTGGGCGGTCGCGTGATCGCCTCAAGTTCAAAAGAAAATCCGTGCTTGAAAGGGAAAGTCAGCTATGTTTCTTTTGAAGAACTATTGAAAGAATCGGATGTTCTTTCCATACACATCCCCTTATCCGAAAAGTCCATGCATCTTTTTTCTGAAGAAAATTTTGCGGAAATGAAACCCGGAAGTTGTCTTGTGAATACGGCCCGCGGAAAAATCGTCGATACTGAAGCGCTGATCCAAGCTTTGGCAACCGGAAAACTGGCTGGTGCAGCATTGGATGCGTTAGAGGACGAGGAAAAATATTTTTCCGTCGGTTGGGAAAATAACCCATACTATTCCCGCTTGATGGACTTCGCGAATGTGATGATCACACCCCATATTGCCTACCATACAGAATTGGCCGTGCAAGAAATTGTTGAGACCTCGTTATCCAATGCGCGGGATATCATAATAGCAGGAAGTTCGCGCAACACGATTTCACTTTGAAAACCAAAAAGAAGGAGGAGATGACGATGATCCAGGCGCAAATCAGTGGATTGAAAAAAAGTTTCGGCAAGAACGAAATATTGAAAAACGTAGGTTTGACCATCAACAAAGGCGAAGTTGTCTGCATTATCGGCCCGAGCGGCTCCGGAAAAACCACCTTCTTGCGTTGTTTGAACCTCTTGGAACAGCCGGATGCTGGCATGTATGAACTCGGCGACCTTCGTTATGACCTGAGTCGCATCGGCACACATCAGAGCCGCGAAATTGCCAGGAAAACAGCGATGGTTTTTCAATCCTATGAATTATTCAGTCATATGACGGTTCTGCAGAATGTGATGGAAGGATTGGTTACACCACGAAAAGTCCCTAAAAAGCTGGCTGAAACGATTGCCACTGCCGTCCTTGAAAAAGTAGGGATGGCGGACAAAGCAGGGATGTATCCGATTCAACTATCCGGGGGACAGCAGCAACGGGTCGGCATTGCCCGCGCGATGGCGCTGTCTCCAGAACTTCTGTTATTCGATGAACCCACATCGGCCCTCGATCCGGAACTTGTCGGGGATGTGCTGAATGTGATGAGGCAATTGGCCGACTCAGGTCAAACGATGATCATCGTCACCCATGAGATGCAATTTGCGCAAGAAGTGGCGGATAAAGTGGTATTCATGGCTGATGGGGTAGTCGTTGAAGCAGGAACACCTGCTGAAGTCTTTGATCACCCTAAACAAGAACGGACAAAACAATTTTTAATGCAAGTCCGTTTCAATACAGCAGTCTGAGAGGGATGACACGTGGAATTTACGGAAACAAAAAGCAAACTTTGGACCAAAGATTTCCTCTTGGTGAACAGCATCACGTTTTTGGCAATGACGGCAATCACGACCCAAATGGGAACGTTGCCCCTCTATGTGACAGCCTTGGGTGGATCAAAAGCGGTGGCTGGAAGCATCGTAGGCATTTTAGGCATCTCGGCTTTATTTTTCCGCTTGCCGATCGGAATATTATTGGATCGGTACGGTCGCAGGCTGTTGCTGACTATCGGATTAGGGATTCTTTTTCTCGATTTCGCCTTGTTGAACGTACTGCAAACGCTGTTGATGCTGTTCTGTTTGCGGTTGATTCAAGGAATCGGCAACAGCATCCAAGCGACAAGCGCTGCGACCATGGCGGCAGATTTGATTCCAAAGGAACAGCTATCTGTCGGCTTAGGCTATTTCAGCATCGCGCAGGCGGTCCCTGGCGCAATCGGTCCTTTGCTGGGGTTGGCGGTGGTGGAAAATTACGGATTCGAGGCCTTGTTTCGGGTAGCGCTTTTGCTGACAAGTGTCGCTTTTGCATTAAGCTTTTTATTAAGTACGGAGTCGCCAAGAACGCTTTTTTTCGGAGAAAAGCCAAAGACGAAGGGCGGAGCGGCGGAAGCCTTGTCCGTCATGAAGAATAGGGGCGTGACGTTTCCGAGCCTAATCATGTTTCTGATTTGCTTTGCGAACTCCGGCGTTATCGCTTTTATCGCACAGTTTGCGATCGAAAAGAAAATAAGCGGGGCTGGCTACTACTTTACCGTGATGACGGTCGTCACGGTTCTGATCCGTTTTCTCTTCCCCCAAATGTTAAAGCGCGTCAATCAAACGTTTTTGATTTGCGGGAGCATATTGAGTATCAGTGCAGCATTCGGACTGCTTGCTTATGCCGATGATCTTGTCCATCTTCTTTTAGCGGCTGTCCTATATGGAATCGGGTTCGCCAGTTTGCTGCCGGTCATGAATACGATTGTTTTGCAAAGCATTTCCGACCATGAGCGCGGACGTGCGATAGCGATTTTCTCGGCTGCTCTGGACGTAGCGTACGGAGGTGGTGCAATGCTTTGGGGCATCATCGCCAGTTTGTTCGGGTTTCAAGTCATGTACCTGTTCTGTGGAGGATTTGGATTAGCAGCCCTATTTGCTTACATTCTGTTTGATGGCAAGAAGAAACAAATGTCATAAAGCATGACACATCTTGTGAGCCCATCCTTGCAACTCTTATCCTTTCTTACTAAAATTAAGAATATGATGAGAGAATGGAGGGGCCATTATGGATGTTTTAGATCGGAAAATTTTAAATATAATGCAAAAAAATAGCCGGATTACTGTCAAACAGATTGCTGAAGACTGTTTCATCTCGTCTCCATCCGTATCCGTGCGTTTACAGAATTTAGAGAGTATGGGGTACATTCGTACGTATCAAGCTGTTCTTGACCATCAGAAATTGGGCTTTTTGATAAAGGCTTATGTGAATTGCGCGGTAAATGCAAAGGATAAACAAGAGTTTTACCGTTACATCGAAGAAATCCCCAACGTCGTTGAGTGCGATTGCATTACGGGTGATTTCTCGATGTTATTGAAGGTCTATTTTACAAACACGATCGAGCTTGATGAATTTATAACTGATTTACAACGCTTCGGCGACACCAAAACGCATATTGTCTTTTCAACAAATGTCGGTCCCCGTGGCCTGCAAATCCAAATAAACGAATAAGCAAAGACGCCGAGAGTCATTTTCGGCGTTTTTGCTTATTTTTGTCATCCCAAACCAATCGAATCCAGATCTCCGACGAAGGTTCCATCAATCGGATGGTGCCGATTATCCGGTGAGGGCTGCCTCACCGAGAAAAACTGAAGTTACCGGCTTCGATTATCCGGCGAACGCCGGTTCATCGGTAACTTTCGGAGTGTTCATTGTCGGATACCCGACGAGAGGTGGCTCACCGGGTAAAATCGAAGTTTCTGATCGTAGTTAAACGTTGAAATATCAACGTTTGTATGATTCTGGTGATATCAATAATCTGGAAGTTGGCACATATAAAGGTTTGACAGATATTCACAAATATTTGTTTGATGATATTTATGATTTTACGGGCAGGACCCGTGCTTTAAATATCTCGAAGGGAGATTTCAGATTTGCACCAGTCATGTTCTTGGAAGTTTCTTTGAATCACATTGACAGTATGCCACAATCCACTATCGAGGAAAATGTGGCGAAATATGTGGAAATGAATATTGCACACCCTTTTCAAGATGGAAATGGACGGAGTACACGCATCTGGTTGGATTTGATTCTAAAGAAAGAACTGAGGAAAGTTGTAGACTGGAACCTGATCGACAAAGATAATTATCTGTCTGCCATTGAACGCAGCCCCGTCAATGATCTGGAAATCAGATACTTGATCAGTAATGCCTTGACTACGTCAATTGATGATAGGGAAGTGTACATGAAAGGCATTGATGTCAGTTATTATTACGAGGGATATGCAGAATATACTGTTGATGATTTATAGAGGTGAAGCGGAAAATTGGTGAGACTATATTTTTTAAAAACGGAGTGCATGGCCTCATCTCCGACGAAGGCTGCCTCGTCGGAGATGGACGGGAAAATGGAATCTGATCTCCGATGAAGGTCGCTTGACCGGAGGAGACTACGAAAAACAGTGCTGTTCCCCGGCAAGAACCGTCTCGTCGGAGAAAAATGAGCAAACCCAAAAATCCGAAAGCAATATAAAGAATTTTTGATTTTTTAGGTGCTCAAATTCTCTAAGAGTTAAGGAACTTTCCAATACTCATGGTATGATGAAGTTACTATGTAAAACAGGAGGCGATAAAGTGGTAAAGACAAATCCAGTATTGATTGTTTTATTCGGCGCGACAGGTGATTTAGCCCAAAGAAAGTTATATCCTTCATTTTTCAGATTATTCCGAAGCGGTGCGTTGGCAGAACGTTTCGCAGTGATTGGGACGGCAAGAAGAGAGTGGAGCGACGAGCATTTTCGGGACGTGGTTTCAGAATCGATTCAATCATTCCAGCCGACAGAAACGGAAAAAGCTGCTTTTTTAAGCCACTTTTATTATCGTGCGCATGATGTTTCAGATGTGGAGCATTATATTCATCTCAAAGAGCTGGCTGACAAATTGGATGCCCAGTATGATCTGGTTCAGAACCGGATGTACTATCTGGCGATGGCCCCGCAATTTTTCGGACCTATCGTGACTCATTTAAAAGGTCAGCAGATTGTGACGGACAAAGGATTCAACCGTGTCGTCATCGAAAAGCCATTCGGGATGGATTATGCATCAGCTGAAGAATTGAATGACCAAATCACGCAAGTGTTCCCGGAGGAGGATATTTTCAGGATCGATCACTATTTGGGCAAAGAGATGATCCAGAATATTTTGGCCGTGCGTTTGACGAATCCGTTCCTGGAATCTTCGTGGAATCGTGATTATATCGAAAATATTCAGATCACTTTTGCCGAGGAATTGGGCGTGGAAGATCGCGGCGGCTACTATGACCATAGCGGGGCTTTGAAAGATATGGTCCAAAACCATATTCTGCAAGTGTTGTCCTTGCTGGCGATGGAACCTTTAACTTCCGTATCCGAAGCGAATATCCAAACAGCCAAAATCAAAGCACTGAATGATGTGCGTATCTATACCCCGGAAGAAGTTCATGAAAACTTTGTCAGAGGGCAATATGCGGCAGGTCATTTGGGCGATAAGGGATTTGTCGCTTATCAAGAAGAGCCGAATGTCGCAAGCGATTCGAGGACTGAAACGTTTGTGGCCGGAAAATTCATGGTGGACAATCCGCGCTGGAACGGGGTGCCATTCTATGTGCGAACCGGAAAACGCCTGACGGAAAAAGGAACGCGCGTCAATATCGTTTTCAAAAAAGTTCCCGTCAATCCGTTTGATGCTGAGAAGGATATCCCAGCATCAAACGATCTGACCATTTATATCCAGCCAACAGAAGGCTTTGCTTTGACCATGAACCGCAAAGAAATCGGGCAGGGATTCAATACGCAGCCAATCAAATTGGAGTACCGCCATGACAGCGAAATGATGGCCAATACGCCAGAAGCTTATGAACGCCTGACTTATGATGTTATTTTGGGCGATGCGACCAACTTTGCGCGTTGGGAAGAGGTCGCGCAATCCTGGAGAATCATCGATGCGATCCGGGAAACGTGGGACCGCGACAATGAAGAAATTCCGAAGTATGCCGCAAGAACAATGGGACCAAAAGAAGCATTTAATCTGTTGAGAAAAGAAAACCACGAGTGGGTTTGGACACCGGATGAGTGGTACCGCGAACGCGGGTTGTTGAAGGGGTAAATCCGGTGTCGCAACTTTTGTTGTTGTGACCGGGCAGGCTCTCCTCCGGGGAGGGTCTGCTGGCCGGAGGAGAGCCAAGATAACGATGCTGGTCTCCGGTGTGGACCGGTTAACCGTAGGACAGCATACTGAACAAGATCTCATCTCCGGCCAAAGCTGCTTCACCGGAGAACAACGAAGTAAACGATCATCACCAAACTACAAAAAGGAGTGCTCACGAACCAGCTGAGCACTCCTTTTTTTGGTTTGCGGTAATAATAATGGTTTCAAACATGAAGCCGAATTCCCGGCGAGAGCCTGTTCACCGGAGATTACCATTCTGAGGTTAGGTGAATTTTCTGAATTTCCGATTACTCAACCTTGACTTCACCTCAAGGTTAAGGAGTAAGGTTCTGATAAGCCTATAACAGGTACCCGGTGGTATAATAAAAATGGACAAGCAGTTGGCAGATGCAGAAAACCGTTTTTCGATTCTTTATTATTGGATACTCCGGGTCAGAATGGAAAGGATGAAGATAATGGCAATCAAAGACAAAGTAGTGATCATCACGGGAGCTTCTTCAGGGATCGGCGAGGCGACAGCCCGATTGTTGGCGAGCAAAGGCGCCAAGTTGGTTTTGGGAGCGCGCAGAGAAGAAAAATTACAGAAATTGGTTGATGAAATCGTTCAGGCTGGCGGGGAAGCTATTTATCACGTTACGGACGTCACCAAAATCGAGGACAACAAAAAAATGGTTGATCTGGCAAAAGAAAAATTCGGCAGAGTGGATGTCATTTTTCTGAATGCCGGCGTGATGCCGAATTCGCCTTTGTCGAAGCTGAAATCAAAGGATTGGAATCTGATGGTGGATGTCAACATCAAAGGCGTGCTGAACGGAATCGAAGCGGTCCTTCCGGAATTCGTAAAACAAAAATCCGGTCATGTCATCACCACCTCGTCAGTTGCGGGCCTTAAAGCATATCCAGGCGGAGCCGTATACGGCGCGACGAAATGGGCAGTCCGCGATCTGATGGAAGTGTTGCGCATGGAATCCGCTATGGAAGGCACCAACATCAGAACAGCCACAATCTATCCGGCCGCCATCAACACGGAATTGCTGGAAACGATCAGCGACGATAAGATCGCCAAAGATATGGGGATCATTTATAAACAATACGGCATCAGCCCGGATCGCGTAGCCAATGTGGTCGCCTTCGCGATCGACCAGCCTGAGGATACCAACGTCAACGAATTTACGATCGGACCGACCATCCAACCTTGGTAGATAAATTAGAATAAAAGAGAGCCAACTGCACCGAAATATCCGGTGCAGTTGGCTCTCTTTTTGTGTCTTCTGAATGTTACCGTGGTACTCTCCTCCGGTGAAGGAATCCTTGGACGGAGGAGAACAGCGAAACCGAATCCGTTCTCCTCCCAGAGTCTCCCCGCCGGAGCAGAGCGACGTCACCGGTATCGTATCTCCTGCCACACCCGCTTGGCCGGAGGACAGTACCAGAACGGATTACCACCTCCGGCTGCTACCCAACTCCACCCACAAAAGCCAAACCAACAATTCAACAAGAATGAAAGTAAGCAGAAAATATTTCACAAATTAATTGACAACCCTCCATGATTCTTGTATATTTATTAAAAATATATGAAACTTTGATGAGATAAGTAGTTGGGAAAGAAACCACAGAGAGTCTGCGGATGGTGAGAGCAGATGTTTCGGAATCAGCGAAAATGGTCTTTGAGTTATCGCTTGTGAGGGAAACTTAGCAAGAGACGGGTACGCCCGATAGAGCGTGAAGGGATGACAGTCCCTTGCTGAGATAATCTTTATGATTATGAACAAAGGTGGTAACGCGAGCATTCGCCCTTTCAATAGGGGGAGTGCCTTTTTTTATATATTTTTAAAACATTTTTGGAGGCGAAAATATGGAGCAATCATTTGTAAGGGAAATGACATCAAAGCATTTAGTTATGCTTTCATTGGGTGGCGTAATAGGAACCGGAATCTTTTTGAGTTCGGGGTATTTGATTCAAACGACGGGTTCGATCGGAACCATCATTGCGTATCTGATCGGAGCGTTTTTGGTAACGTTGGTCATGATGTGTTTGGGCGAATTGTCGGTCCATGAGCCTAGTACGAGTTCGTTCCACAACTACGCTTCAAAATATATCCATCCCGGAGCAGGTTTCGTGGTGGCGTGGCTTTATTGGTTAACGTGGACAGTGGCATTGGGATCGCAATTCATCACTTTGGCGATTTTATCGCAACGCTGGTTTCCGGGCATTCCCACATGGCTTTGGTGCATCTTTTTCATAGGCATTATTTTACTCTCAAATATTATTGATGTGCATTGGTTTTCCGTCAGCGAATTTTGGATGTCATTGATCAAAGTGCTGGCACTGGCAATTTTCCTTATCCTGGGTCTGGGTGGTATTTTTGGATTTATACCGATTGAAGGAAATTCGTCAGCACCACTTTTCAGCCATTTGACGGAAAATGGTTGGTTCCCGAAAGGCGCAGGATCCGTATTCTTGGCGATACTGTCGGCTAACTTCGCTTTTTCCGGAGCGGAATTGATCGGCGTAGCCGCTGGCGAAACGACAAACCCCAAGAAAAATATCCCGAAAGCAATCCTGCAGACAATTGTCATTTTGGTGGTCTTATTCATTGGGACGATTGTTGTGATCGGTGTGCTTCTGCCGGATTCTGCGGCTAATTTGGATGAAAGTCCAGTGACCGTTATCCTGAATTTGATGGGTATCCCTTACGCCGCAGACATCATGAACCTCGTCCTGATTACTGTAGTTCTTTCCGGCGCAAACTCAGGTGTTTACGCAGCATCAAGAATGCTTTGGTCGTTGGCCAATGCAGGAACGCTGCCGAAACGATTCGCCAAATTATCCAAGCGCGGATTGCCAATCTACGGGTTGCTGCTGACCATTTTGGGCGGACTCCTCTCCCTGTTTTCCAGTATTTATTCCGCGGACACTGTTTACCTTGCTTTGGTATCCATATCCGCATTCGCTGTCGTGGCGGTCTGGCTGAGCATCGCTTGGGCACAACTGAATTTCCGTAAAGACTATCTGAAATCGGGGCATAAGCTCGATGAGCTGGATTACAAAACACCATTCTATCCAATCGTTCCGTGGCTCGTCATTATCCTTTGTTCCGTATCGATCATCGGCATCGCTTTTGATCCGAACCAGCGGATTGCCTTGATCATCGGCATTCCATTCACAATCTTGTGCTTTTTTTATTACCAATTATTCTTCAGCAAAAAGGCCTCCGTAGCAGTCGGAAATCAAGAGGTAGGTGAGTTTACCGATGAATTTTAAAGAGTGGCAAAAGAACCAAAAAGTGATCCTTATCGATGGTTCGATGTCCTTGGGGCTTGAAGAGCAAGGCTTGGACCTGAATGATAAGTTATGGACTGCGAAAGCATTAGTGAATGAACCGGATAAAATTGAAAAAGTGCATCAGAACTATTACGATGCAGGGGCAAACATCGCCATTACCAGCAGCTATCAAGCGACGGTAGTCGGATTTGAGCGTTTGGGCCATACAACCGAAGAAAGCCGGACTTTGATCAAAAGAACGGTCCAACTTGCAAAACAGGCCCAGGTAAAAAGCCAAGGCACCCAAGAAAAATGGGTGGCAGCTTCGGTCGGCCCGTATGGTGCTTACTTGGCGGACGGCTCCGAATACCGGGGCAATTACGGTCTGTCGCAAACCGAATTGGTTGATTTTCACCGCGAAAGGCTTGAATTGTTGCTGGAAGCAGGAGCTGATCTGCTAGCCATCGAAACCATTCCGGACATAACGGAAATCCAGGCCCTGATTGAATTGCTGGCTCAACATCCCAAGGCGATAGCCTGGCTGACGGTAACCTTGAAAGACGCCCACCACTTATGTGACGGGACCGATCTGCGTGTATTCCAACTATTGGCAGAGTCGTCCGAGCAAATCATTGCCTACGGCGTCAATTGCGTGCAGCCTGATTTAGTCTTGCTTGCCTTGGAATATCTGAAGGAGATTGCGACAAAGCCATTGGTCGCTTATCCGAATTCGGGAGCGATCTACGATGCCACCACCAAAGTATGGACGCACAGTCATGCAGTGGATGAAGTGTTCTCAAACGATGCATTGAAATGGCACGGATTGGGCTGCAAATGGATCGGCGGGTGTTGTTGCACATCATCCAAAGAAATCAAGCTGTTGAAGGAAACCTTTTCCGCAGTTCTTTAGTTGGAATTAACATAATAAAATAAACCCATCATCCTTTATGTGAAAAACTAAGGATGGTGGGTTTTGTGTCTTTTAGTAGTGGGTGGTCATACCTCATGTATTTCTTTCAAGCCTTGTTTATGACTTTTGTACTACTTTTATATACAGTTTGCTGTATACAAATCAAATAAAGTGGTGAGTACAGTGACGGCAAATCAAAACAAAACATTGAAATGGCAAGGCGGCGGCTGCTGAATATCCTCAAAAGAACTCAAGCCGAGTGACAGGAATCGATTTCAACCAAGGTGACTGTTTTATCCGGATACTTTCTCTCCAAAACATCCACCGCAGTTGCTTCAGGCAAATCTTGCTTACCATCTAATGCCAAGCCCAATACTTCTTTCGCCTTGGCGTGTGCTTCTTGGGCAGTTGCACCTTGTGTCATTGCTTCGGGTATATCTGGGAATTGGACGAATATATAGTCGCCGTCTTCATTTTTCAAACCGTTGTTTTCCTACATTTTACTACCGGCGTTAACAATTTGTACTGGAAATCCATCTGTCTCCGTATGATATTTGCTTGTTCGATATCCAAAAAGTGTCAGATTAGTTAAGAATGTGCCATACAAATTTATGCAAAAATAAAAGATGGCGTTTTCTCGTTATGGAAGTACCATGAATTTAAACGCTACCAAAGTAGAGGGAAATTCCGTCCAGGTTTAAACTATTTGTGTAACCGATTACAAGAGGTCTTATAATTTACAATCAGTAGAAAGACAAATGGAAAATAGAGGAATCTTGAATTTAGAAATGAAACTACAAATAGCGAAGAAGCTGCGGGATAATGTCAGAATTTATCTGATCAGTTGATACGGAAAATAACTATCTTGGCTTTCAGCTCAATTAAGAAAGATGAAGAAAGGAAATACAGCTATTATGAAAATCGAAAAAATTAATTTAAATGAAGAGGATACGAATGTTACATTAACAACTTATTTATTGGATGACTCAGAAGAAATGTTAATCGGAAAGAGCAGACCCGCAGTTTTAATCTGTCCTGGCGGTGGATATATGTTTACCTCTGATCGAGAAGCAGAGCCACTTGCTTTACGGTTCGCTTCTATGGGCTATCATGCATTCGTCTTAAGGTACTCGGTATTCAGTAACAGTGGCCTTGCTTTTCCTGATCCCAAAAAAGATGATATATATACGAATAGCACGTACCCTAATCCTATCAGAGAAATCGGGAAAGCACTCCTTATCATTAATGAACATGCTGAAGAATGGAAAGTTCGTAGTGATCAGATCGTTCTCTCTGGTTATTCTGCCGGGGCGCATAATTGTGCCCTCTACTGCGTAAATTGGAATAAGCCAGTCATAACGGACTATTTCAATAGTCCTCAAGAGGGACTTAAACCAGCAGCCGCAATTCTAGGTTACGGTGTTTATGATTTTGAATTACAGAAAGATTTTAAGACTGAAAGTGCTGATGAATGGCAAGTAAAGTTGAATGATGCCTTCAACTTTGCGTATTTTGGAAAAACAAAGGTGACTGATGATTTAATATTATCCAGCAGCCCAGCTCAATTAGTAGACAAAGATACACCACCAATGTTTCTTTGGGCCACACGTGAAGATAATGTTGTCAGCGTTACTCAAACGACAGGAATGGCTCACGCTCTTGCGATGAAGGGGATTCCTTTTGAGACACATATATATGAAAAAGGACATCATGGTCTCTCGCTATCCACACAGGCTACTGCTAAATCTAAAGAAGATATTATTCGTGAAGTAGATAATTGGATTGGACTCGCAGAAACTTGGTTGAATAATCGATTCCCTTTAGATTTGGTAGAGAAAACACCTATATTTAATTTTGAGCAGCTACTATAATAAATTGGAGGGTTTTTATGTTTAACTTAAACACATTGAAGAGCTTATTGAAATGTTGACGGATGGCCCATCTGTGATAATGAAACCATAAGAAAAAAGAATCTATACAGAAATGAAGTGATCACCATCATAGCAATTACAGAAGAACAAATGAACCACATTTCCCAATTGATCCAATCGATGACCATTGATGAGAAAATCGGCCAGATGAATCAGGCCGCTGTATCTATAGTCGGAGGGTTTGAAGTACCTTTTGAAGAATTGATTGAAATGCTTACGGATGGCCGGATCAGCCATGCCGAATTTGAGAAAATCATGTCAACCGCGGAGCAGGACTATCACGAAGATGAAATCCGAGCGGGAAAAGTCGGATCCTTGATGTTGCAGGATGCAAAAAAGGCGAATGAACTGCAGAAAATTGCAGTCGAAGAAAGCAGATTAGGGATTCCCTTGATTATCGGTTTGGATGTGATTCATGGATTCCGCACCGTGTTTCCGATCGCATTGGCCGAAGCCTGTTCCTTTGAAGACGAGTTGTTCGTAAGAACCGCAAGAATGGCGGCAAAAGAATCCCGCAAGCAAGGGGTGAACTGGCATTTTGCGCCGATGATCGATGTATCGAGAGACGCTAGATGGGGCAGAGTATCCGAAGGTCCGGGAGAAGACCCGTATTTAGTTTCCCAATTTGCAAAAGCAAAAATCCAAGGACTGCAGGGAGATCAGAGCAGCACAGAGAATTATGTCGCCGCCTGCCTGAAACATTTCGTTGCTTACGGCGCAGCGGAAGGCGGTAAGGACTACAACACGACTTCCATGGCGGATTCATTGCTGAATAATGTGTATCTGGCGCCTTTTAAAGCCGCAATTGAAGAAGGTGCTGCCACGGTTATGGCTGCCTTCAATGATTTGAACGGCGTCCCCTGTACAGTGAACCAAGACATGCTGCGAGCGGTGCTGAAAGAGGAGTATGGTTTCGAAGGTTTTGTCGTCAGTGATGCGAATGGCATCAGGGAATGTGTCACTCACGGAATTGCTGAGGATGAAAAAGCTGCAGCAAGGCAGGCAGCTACAGCTGGCTTGGATATGGATATGGGGACAGGCTTGTACAGTGCGCATCTGAAAACGCTGATTGAGGAAAAACTAGTGGACGAAAGTCTCCTTGATGAGGCTGTAACCCGTATTCTTACAATAAAAATGTGGTTGGGCTTATTCGCTGAGCCTTATGTGGAAATCGAGGAAGAGGCTGAAGTTCCCCAGAACAATACCCAGTTAGCTTTGGAAGCAGCCGAGAAAGCCATTGTTTTGTTGAAGAACGAGAATAACCTTTTGCCTTTGGACAGAACTGCTAAAATCAGTGTCATCGGCGAGCTCGCTGATATGGCCACTGAAGTTGTCGGTGCCTGGTCGATAAGTTGGAAAGCGGAAGATTGTGTATCGGTGCTATCCGGCCTGTCGGCACAAGGGGAGCGGGTCAAATACTTTGCCACAGGTGGTCTAACGTCTCCTATGGATGAGAATAAGTTGAAAGAAGCCCTCGCTTACGGTGATGTTATCGTCGCTGTGGTGGGTGAAACAGTGTCGATGTCCGGAGAAGCAGCCTCACGTGCGACGATTACTTTACCAGGCTCTCAGAAACGGATGCTTGAGAAGGTCAAAGAAGCAGGAAAGCCTGTCGTTGCCGTTTTGATGAATGGCCGTCCACTGGCCTTGGAATGGGAGCACCAAAATGTTGATGCTATCCTGGAAACGTGGCACTTGGGGGTTCAGATGGGGACTGCCGTTGCGAATGTCATTTTTGGCTCCGCAAATCCCAGCGGTAAATTATCAGTATCGTTCCCAAGAGTGACTGGACAATGCCCAATCTATTACAATCACCCGAATACAGGAAGGCCCGGCGGAAAGAGCAAGTTTACGTCGAAATACATGGATGTAGAAAACGGGCCGCTGTATCCATTCGGATTCGGTCTATCCTACACCGAATACACATACAGCAACCTTATTTTGGAAAGGTTCACTGACAGCATCCGTGTGTCCGCTGATATCCAAAATACAGGAAAGAGACCAGGAACAGAGATTGTTCAATTATATGTCCGCGATATTGTTGGATCAATTGTTCGTCCTGTGCTTGAAATGAAAGATTACCAAAAAGTAACGCTGCTCCCAGGAGAAGTGCGGACGGTCAGCTTTGACCTTCCGAAGCAGAAACTGGGATTCTATGACAATAAAGGTGACTTCAAATTTGAAGACGGGGAATTTTTGATTTGTTTGGGCAAAAACTCTCAGGAATACTTAGAAGAGAAAATCACCCTGACATTTGATTGATCCGCTGGCGATACTTCGGACAATAATAGGGCAAGGACATGGATTTTGAACATCCAAGTCCTTGCCCTATTGTCTATGATGCTGGATTTGCCGAGGGGATACCCATCAATATCTTACCTTTCTGAACTGCTCTGGAGAATACCCGACATTCTTTTTGAAAACTTTACAGAAATAACTCGAGTCCCGGAACCCGCAAGAGTCTGCAATTTGATGGATTTTCTTTTCTGGGAATTGCAACAATTCCACTCTGGCGTGGATAATTCTTACATTCGTCAGAAAGTGATTGATTGTTTGGTTCATATTTTTTTTGAAAACCCCACAAATATGTTCCTTTGTCATTCCGCATGATGAAGCGATATCATCAAGATTGATAGGCTGGTGATAATTCTCTTCGATAAACGAAATGATACTGTTAACTGTTCTGTTTGTTCCAAATTGATTTTCTCCAATAATCAACCTTACTGCATTGGCCAAATTTAATAGAAGTTTATAACAATAGGTCGAAAGTTCAATTTTAAAATTCGCACTAGTCTTATAATTGTTTATCATTTCAACCACAGATGTTGAAAAAATCTGCGTATCAGATAAGTGGTAAGCGCCTGATTGTGTCATGTCCAGATTTTTTAAGAGTTCAAGACAAATATCTCCATTGAATCCTACAAAATCAAGCAGCCATTCATCGGATAGTGCATGGTACTCGTGAGCAGTGTTTGGATAAATCAGGAATCCTTGACCCTCATTGATGATCATTTTTTTCTCATCAATGATAACTTCTCCTTGGCCTTTTTCACAAAAAAACCATTGGAAATGGGAGACGCCTTCTATCCGGTTAATGGATTCTTGATTATGTTTAAATCCTAGGGTCAATACCATCATCGGAATGTTCGTGGAACGATAATCCAGATTATTTATGGTGATTATCATGTGTTTTTTCTCCTCGTCTTAATATTTTACTATGATTATAAATATATTAAGATGGACGATGATTGTCAATAGGCACTATACTAAGCGTAGATAGAAAAGGAGGAATATCAATGACAAAAATACCTGAAATCAGAAACGAAAAGGGATTTCCAACACTTTACGTAAAGGGAGAACCATTTTTTTCATTAGCCGGTGAACTTCATAATTCGAGTACCAGCGATCTAAAATACATGGAGGAAAACGTGTGGCCGAATTTGAAACCGCTTAATATGAATTCTGTAATTGCGCCAATCTATTGGGAGTTGATAGAACCTGTAGAAGGGGAGTTTGATTTTACTTTGTTGGATGGACTCATCAACCAAGCTAGAGAGCAAAAGATGCACCTCATCTTGATCTGGTTTGGACTATGGAAAAATGCTGAGAGCATGTATACGCCCAAGTGGATGAAGCAGGACTCCAGCAAATACAGCAGAGCGCAAACTGCTAAAGGAGAAAAGCTGCATTCCATTTCGCCTTTATGCGAACTGGCTGTCGAGAAAGATGCCTACGCTTTTTCCAAAGTGATGAAGCATATTAAGGAGACAGACCAAGAACATTCAACTGTTATCATGGTTCAGGTCGAAAATGAAATCGGTTTATTAGGGACGGACAGAGACTATAGTCCCCTAGCAAATGAACTCATCAGCAAAGAGATCCCCAAAGATTTAGCGGATAATCTTAACTTAGTTGGCACATGGGACGAGGCTTTCGGGAAAGATGCTAATGAAAGCTTTATGGCCTATCACTACGCAAGTGCGGTTGAAAAAATTGCCTCAGCCGGAAAATACGAATATCCAATTCCATATTTCACAAACGCTTGGCTAAAACAGTATCCATGGTATCCTGGTTCGTATCCTAGCGGCGGCCCTGTAAAAGAAGTTCATAAAATTTGGAAATCCGTTGCGCCATCCTTATTTACTTTGGCCCCAGACATCTATGTTCCCTATGTGGCACAAGTATTGGATGAGTATGCATATGAAGGAAATCCGATGTTGGTTCCGGAAGTCAGAAAAGATGCAGTCACTTCTTCCTACTGTTTGTATGCTTTTACGAAGCATAATGCGATTGGTTATTCTCCATTTGGGATTGAAGAATTGGTGCTCCCTCCAGAAAGTATCAATAAGCCTCCAATGGATGTGATGCTGGCTCTAAATATAGATCCATCCGCTTTTGATATCGAAGGCAGTAAGAACTATTTGGCCAAAACATACTCTATAATCGAAAACATAAAACCACTCTTGATGGAGTATCGAGGAACGGGTAGAGTGCATAGTTATGTTAAAAAACACGAAACCGATTTTGGTGCTTTCATCAGCCTGACTAATTATGATGTAGTTGTTTCTTATGCACCGAGAATGGACAAGAAGCCTGTTGCTTCAGGGGCGATTTTTGAACTTGAAGAAAACAAATTCTTACTTGTAGGAATGATGAGCAAGCTTAGCTTCCGGGCTAAGCCAGGTGAAAATTATAAAGTAGAAGTGATCAAATTTGAAGAAGGCGATTTAAAAGATGGGGAATTTATATCCGGTAGAGTTCTGAACGGTGATGAAAAAATGTTAGTTGGTTTTGATGCAATGCCAAGTTGCTACAGCATTGAATTGTTTAAATATTAAGGTGGCATTCGAATTGAACTAGAATTGATTATACGTCAGTCGGTTCAGTTTTCCCTTTATGCTTCTCCAAAGCAGTCAGTCCTTTTTAGTGGTCTAGGATGAGTATTCTGACAAACCATTATAAAGGACTTTTTAATGTTGTCTTAAAATCCAGCTTGTTATTTTAAGTGCAGCACTGTTTTTATTCTGTATGCTCTTGTGAGGAGCTGCCTGAATAGCATATAGTAATACCTGAAAGAGGTGATTGTATGAAACTCATCAATCCATGGGAAAACATCAAGATTAAAAAAATCGGAAACAAGGAAGTCATCCAAAATTTTGATGATGATATCCATCTGCTGTATGTGTTGGTCGGGGAACTGTCGGTAGAATCCGAAGGCAGTTATTTGACTTTGCAAAAGGACGATTTTTTCATTCTGCATAAATCCAAATCGTATACATGCCATACCGGCGACTCAAAAGTTTTTCAGTTGTCGCTGCAGTATTTTTATTCCGAAGAGGATGAGTCCGACCCGTACAGCTACTATTTTACCGGCGATTCAGTCAAAAATACCCACAGCTCGGATATGCAGGTAACCTATCTGTTGAACCAATTGGTGGAACTGTATATTTTCAAGGAACAGAAACGGATATCGGAAATCTTTGAGGTGTACTTCAACCTCATCAATACGTTGGAAAAGAAGTATTTTGTGAAAGTGCAACTTGAGTCGGACAGGAGCATCAAGCAAAAAGTCGAGGAAGTCAAATTTTACATCGATAATAACTTTGATAAAGAGATCCGCTTATCCGATTTGGCGGGGAAATTGTTCGTATCGGAACAATACCTTTCCAAACTGTTCTCGAACGAAATCGGCTTGTCACTGAGCGAGTATCTGATCAGAAAGCGCTTGGAAAAAGTGCGGAAAGATTTGTTCGAAACAGAAAAATCCGTGACCAACATTGCATTCTCAGCTGGATTTTCCAACATCAATTCCTTCAACCGGTTGTTCAAAAAATATCAAGGGCTGACTCCCAGCGAGTACCGCAGAGAATCAAAAAAAGGCATCGAAATCCAATCTTCACCTTTTGCGATACCGAATGAAGAATTGACGGATCTGCAGAAGTACTTTGTGGAAGAGGAGGAAGGCAATAGTGCCGACAAGCTGAAAATCGATGTTTCAGAGTCGGAAGATTTCGATTACGACAAATATCTGATCAATCTCGGTTACGCCGGTGACCTGCTCCACACGTCGTTCGCCCAACAGATCCGATACACGCAAGAGCAGAACGCTTTTCGCTATGGCCGGATTTGGGGCTTGTTCAACAATGTATTATTTGAACAAGTTGGCGATGAATTCGACTTCACAAAAGTTGATGAAATCCTGCAGACGGTTCTCGATGCCGGGATGATTCCGTTTTTGGAACTCGGATTCAAAGGCAAACTGATACATGAAACCCATACAAAAATCATTAAGAAAGAACCGTTTGAGCTGAAGACCAACAGAATGGACGGGATTTTGCTCAGGTTCACAACCTTTCTCAACCATTGCATCGATAAGTACGGCGATGAGGAAGTCTCAAAATGGATCATCGAAATATGGAAACCTAACGCATTGGTCCTTAAGAACACGGATCAGGAACAGCTATCCCTGATCGAGATGGGCGACGGACAGGTGGATATTTCGCAGTATCCGCACTATATCCGTTACTTCAGTAAAATCAGCGAATCTATCAAGCGTATCGTTCCGGGAATGCAAGTAGGCGGCTGCGGATTGAGTTTGGACATCGAGCGGGGAGACATGCGGAATTTTCTGCGCAAATGGAAACATGAAAAAGTCAAACCGGACTTCATCAGCATCGGCATCTATCCGATCGATGAAATCAAACATGGCTATGTTGTAGAGAAGCGTGCGAATCCGATTTCCCATGATGAAGATTATATGCTGAATAAAATCAAGGACATCCGCACCTTACTGGATGAATTGGATTTGGGTACGAAGTTGTACGTGACGGAGTTCAACGTGACCATCCTGAACAGGGAAATCGTCAATGATACGGCCTTCAAAGGCGCCTATATCCTGAAGAATATCCTTTCGATCCTTTCCTATTGCGATCTGATCGGGTATTGGCAAATGTCGGATTTGACGGTGACCAGTTTCGATACAGCCAAAAAAGAAATCTTTGGCGGAGCCGGTATCCTATCCAAAAACGGAGTCCCAAAAATCGGTTACTATGCTTTCAAATTTCTGAAGAAATTAGGTCCGAAAAGAATCTTCGCTTCCGAAAATCTGATTGTGACCAGAAAAGAAAAGCAATATCAGTTGCTGTGCTACCACTACAGCCATTTGAATGCGACCTATTACTACGACACCATCGGAGGATTCCACAAAAACAATGCCTACGCCATTTTTGACAATGAACAGCCGATCGATTGGACAATTGAACTGAATGGCTTTGAAGCAGCCGGGAAATACCGGATCACCAAGTACAGCATCGGGAAGAACAACGGCAATTTTTTGGAAGAAGTCAATGCGATCAGCCAAATCGATCATTTTGATAAAGAAATGATCCAATACCTGAAGCAAAAATGCGTTCCGAAGATCGAAATACTGACACAAATCATCAGCGATGATAAATTAGTACTGGAAATCCATCTGTCCCCGTATGATATTTGCTTGTTTGACATCCAAAAAGTATCAAATTAGTTAAGAATGTGCCACACAAATTTACACAACAATAAAAGGTAGCGTTTTCTTGTCATGGAAGTACCATGAATTTAAACGCTATCAAAGTAGAGGAAACTTCCGTCCCGGTATAAACTATGTATGTAATCGATTACAAGCGGTCTTATAATTTACAATCAGGAGGAAGACAAATGGAAAAACAGGTGGATATGAATTTTGAGGTAGCTAGTCAAAAAGTGCAAATTCAAGAAAAAACAAGTAAAAAGATAGCTGTTTTTTACAGCTTCGGTGAAGTTGGAAGTCAATTGAGTTGGTATATGATCAATACCTATCTGATGATTTTTTACACTGATATTATTGGGCTTTCTGCTGCTGCGATTTCAATGATCATGCTTGTTGCTCGTATCTGGGATGCTGTGAACGATCCAATGATGGGCATCATAGCTGATAGAACACATACTAGATGGGGTAAATTCAGGCCATATCTCATTTTTGCTCCACCATTCCTAGCTATATTTAATATTCTTACGTTTACGGTTTTCCCTGTAGAAGGTCTAACGAAAGTAATTCTTTGCTTAGTTTTATATATTGGCGCAGGAATGTCTTATACTGCACTTTCGGTTGGGTATGCCAGTTTAGTAAACCGAATTGCAAAAGACTCACAAGTTCGAATGAATTATACGTCAGCAAGAGCAGTTGGTGGCAGTATCATTCAAATGATTTTATCCATAGCAGTAATGCCAGCCATCTTATTTTTCAGTAACAGTGATGTTGCTAATTCTCGAGGCTACTTTTGGGTCACTGTTATTTGTTCCCTGATTATGATTCCAGCTTTTTGGCTAACAGCATATCATTGTAAGGAAACAGCAAGAACGGATTCAAGGAAGAGAGAGAAACAAAAAATTTCTGTTACGACATCTTTGAAAGCGCTATTTAAAAACAAAATGCTGTTGATCACAGTTTGGAGTGTTTTCTTGGGGGCAATGTCCGTTATTGGAAGAATGACCTTACTTGCATACTATGTAATTTATGTAGTCGGATCTTTTACAATGATTGCACCAATTTTTACAAGTATGACTGTTTTTCAATTGATAGGTAGTATGTTGTTGCCAGTGGCTACAAAGAAATTTGGTAAGAGAAATTGGTTGCTGATACTAAGTCTGATCAGTATTATATCTATATTCGTTCTTTTTCTTTTCCCATCCGGTAACACCGCCTTCTTGCTGACGACTGCTGCATTTATTGGACTTGCGAACTCAGCTGGCAGTGTTTCCACAGGAATGTTATCTGATTGTGTGGAATATGGAGATTGGAAATATAGAGTGCGAGATGAAGGATTGACATTCTCGTTCTTAGGATTTGGTGTAAAACTTGCATCAGCGATAGCCGGAGCCGGGGGAGTGCTGATGCTTTCAGCAACCGGTTATGTACCAGGAGCAGTACAGTCACAAGCCTCTATCACAGGAATAAATGTTGTAGTAAACTTAGTCCCTGCGATTTTAATGGTACTCAGCATTCTTCCCTTGTATTGGTACAAACTTGATAAAAAACAAATGGATCAAATCGCAGTCGAATTGGAAATCCGAGAACTAGAAGAAGATTAATGGATTGAGGCAAGGTATTTTGTAAGGAAATCTGTTTCAGAAACATTAGCTTTAAGAATCAACACCAAGAAATGAGTGGGAAATATGATTGAAAATCCTATACTTCCGGGATGTTATCCGGATCCATCAATAGTGCGTGTGGAAGATGATTTTTATTTAATTTCATCCAGCTTCAGTTTTTTTCCAGGGATTCCTATTTTTCACAGTAAAAATCTCGTCAACTGGGAACAAGTCGGCAATGTTCTTGACCGTAAAAGTCAACTGCCTTTGACCTATGAAATGATTTCCGGGGGGATTTTTGCACCCACTATCCGTTACCACGATGGGATGTTCTACGTCATTACCACCAACGTAACGATGCAAGGAAATAACTTCATTGTTACGGCTAAGGACCCAAAAGGGCCTTGGTCTGAAATTAATGTGATCCATGGGGCTGACGGAATAGACCCCTCATTATTTTTTGATGATGACGGCAAGGCATATTATACGGGTACTACCGGTTTCGGAGAAGAACCCAGAATTTGGTGCAGCGAAATTGATTTAGAAACCATGAAACTTGTTGGGGAAAGAAAAGTGTTGTGGAGCGGTGCTTTGAAGAATGCCGCTTCTCCCGAAGGCCCCCACCTGTATAAAAAAGACGGTTGGTATTATCTTATGATCTCTGAAGGAGGAACAGAACACTTTCATGCAATCACAATCAGCAGGAGCAAGGAGGTCATGGGGGAATATGAGGGGTACAAAGGCAATCCTATCTTAACCCACAGGCACCTTGGCAAAAATTATCCGATATGCAATGTTGGACACGGTGATCTTGTGGAATTAGCAAATGGATCTTGGTATATGGTAATGCTGGGCTCAAGACTGATGGGTGGTTACCATAAAATATTGGGCCGGGAAACGTTTATTGCTCCGGTCATATGGGAAGATGGCTGGCCGATTGTGAGCTACGGAACCGGTAAGGTCGAATTTACCTATCCGAACCCCACCGATCTCCCTGTCGGACCAAAAAAGACTGAGGAATTCTTTGATGACTTCAATGATGAAAAAATCGGATTGCAATGGAATTATCTGGGAACGCCATACGAAGATTTTGCTGACATCGAAGATGGGCACTTAAGATTGAAACTTTTACAAAAGCAAGTCACGCCTTGGGAGCTTCAGGGCCTCAGCGCTGATATGATGGAACGATATCAAGAGAGCGGTAAGACAAAAGAATGTGTCAGTTTCATCGGCAAAAGACAACAGCATTTGAAGTTTGAAGCAATCACTAAAATGATATTCAAACCCGAGCAGGAAGAAACAGCGGGATTGGTTGTGCTACAAAACAATGCCCATCAGCTGCGACTGGAAGTTTTTCAAAATAATGCCGGGAATACTTGCGTTAGATGCATCACTGCTGATACTTATGTTGAGAATAAGAAGCTCTATTACAGAGAGAGCAGCCACAATACGATCGAAATTAACAATTCCCTGGACAATGTATTGTTCTTGAAAATAGCGTCTGATGAAACGAAATACAGCTTCTATGCGGGAGCTGATGAAAAAAACATGGCGACAGTTTCAGAAAATATCGATGGTAGTTTCCTGGGGTCAGAGACGGCCGGTGGATTCGTTGGAGCGTATATTGGTATGTTTGGCAGCGGGGTGAGCGAGCCGAAGAATAAGCAAGTCTTATTCGATTGGTTTTCCTATAATCCTATCCACTAGTAATTAGTCAAAGAAAAGAAGGCAAGCGGATGTTTACCTATAAGATTTCATTGCAATCGCAGTGGGATCTTTTTTTTGCACTTTGGATTAAATTTGTGTGATTCATATTTAACCAGAGGCTAACTTGGTTTGTTTTGTGATAAAAATGTGTGATTTAGTTTTATTCATAAAGTTGAGAGCAAAAGCGCAATTCATAATAGAATAATCTTGTAAGCGATAACCAAAAGGAGGAAATAACATGAATAAATTAAAATTCGGCATCATCGGCTGCGGAGGAATCGCCAACGGGAAGCATTTCCCGGCATTGGCTAAATTATCGGATAAAGTGGAAATCGTGGCTTTCTGTGACACGGTCATCGAACGGGCTGAAAAAGCGGCCAAGGAATATGGTATTGCGGATGCTTTAGTGACGGAAGACTACAAAGCGCTTTTGGCTAGAGAAGACATTGATGTCATCCATGTGTTGACGCCGAATATTTCCCACTCATACATCACGGTTGATGCCTTGGAAGCAGGGAAACATGTCATGTGCGAAAAACCGATGGCGATCAACTATGCAGAGGCAAAAGAAATGCTGGATGCTGCTGAACGCACCGGCAAAAAATTGACGATCGGCTACCAGAACCGCTTCCGTGCCGATTCCTTAGCTACTTACGATGCTTGCAGCAAAGGCGAATTGGGCGATATCTATTTCGCAAAAGCGCATGCCATCCGCCGCAAAGGCGTTCCTACCTGGGGAGTCTTCCCGGATAAATCAAAACAAGGCGGGGGCCCACTGATCGACATTGGCACGCATGCCTTGGACTTGACGCTTTGGTACATGAACAACTACAAACCAAAATCAGTACTAGGATCAACTTATCAAAAACTGAAGGACAATCCGATGGCGAACATGTTCGGTCCTTGGAATCCGGATACTTTCGAAACGGAAGACTCGGCATTCGGACTGATCAAAATGGAAAACGGCGCGACCATCTTCCTGGAGGCTGCTTGGGCGCTCAACATGATCAACCCGAAAGAAGCCCAGGTTACGCTTTGCGGAACTGAAGGCGGAGCAGAAATGTTCGGAAAAGCTTTCATCGATCAGGGCTATGTCGTCTTCAATAAAGCGGCCCATAACCAATTAGAGCAGACGCAACCATCCGATGCAGGCGGTGTGTTCGGATTCGAAGGAGCTACCTTGGAGCAACGTGATGCTGAAGCCAAACAGTGGGTGGATGCAATCCTGAATGACACGGACCCAATGGTGAAGCCTGAACAAGCGATCGTCGTGACCCAAATCCTGGAAGCAATCTACAAATCAGCTGAGACAGGACAAGTCGTTGAATTTGATTAATCTTGGGAGGAACAATAGTGGAGCATAACATTAAGCGTGGAGTTTCTGCATATAGCTACAACAAAGTATTCGGAGTCTCAATGGATCTTGACGACATCATGCAAGACATCTGCGACACGGGAGCTACTGGAATTGAGATCTTGGCAAATTCTCATATCGTTAAGTATCCTGATGTAACTGAAGCTTGGATTGATGACTGGCACCAAAAATTGAATCACTTTAAATTGGAACCAGCGGAATATGGTCACTGGGTTGAATCCAGGTTATATAAAGGCAGGGAACTCACTACTAAAGAAAGTATCGATATGCTTGAGCGAGATTTCAAAATTGCAAATAAGCTGGGATTTAAGGTTTTAAGAACAAAATTAGGCGTTATTGATGATACCCTTACCCCTGTATCCAACTGGCGTGAATTCATCAAAGGTGCACTGGGATTGGCAGAAAAATATGATGTCCGCATGTGTCCTGAAATCCATAGTCCAACTATTTTAGATTCGAGAATGATTCACGATTATGTGGAATTTATCGAAAAAGAGAATACTGAATTTTTCGGATTGAATATTGATTTCAGTATTTTTCAGACTGGAGATAATGCTTTAGTAGGATTCGGTGAAAATGATTTTGTGGGCCCTCCATGCGAACACAGCAAAGTTGAAGAGCTGGTACCGCTTTTGAAGTATGTTTATTGCTGCCATGCAAAATTTTTAAGGATGGATGAAAATTTTCGTGAGGTTGTTATTCCATATGAAGAGATCATACAAACACTCATTAAGCATAACTGGGAAGGCTACTTGATCAGTGAGTATGAAGGTGCAAAAGCAGAAGTGACAGGGCATGCGTCTGATCAGGTGAAACGGCATCAAATCATGTTGAAAAACTTATTAGGGAAGTGAGGGATAGCATATGCTGGAAAAAGAATGCATTCAATCCAGAGGGTTTAAAAATACAGTAGTGGATCAGGAAGTGATTGGTTTTCAGTTTGATATTCGCCTGATGTATTATAGAGGATTATGGCTATCTCAGCTTAGACCCATCCATATAAAGGTTGACGGAGAAGCAGTCCGATTAGAGGACATTTCCTGGGAAATAAACGGAAAGCTATACAAACAAGATGAATTGAAGGGAATTGGGGATATCCAATGGAATGTTTTGGAGCCAGCTTCCATCCATGTAAATGTCTTAGGCGGCTTAACAACAGGATATCACGATATTGAAATCGATCACAGATTCAGTTCGTCATATATGCCCCCTAATATGGACGAAGTATTGAGTTATGGGAATCATAGAAGGAAATTGCTGTTAGTTTCGTAATGATCCGTTTGATTTTAGCTTGCCGCAAACAGCAAGCCTATAACCACTGACCACTAACCACTAACAACTAGGAGGAAAAAAATAATGGCAAGAATCAAAACTGCTGTCAGTCTGTACAGCCTGCAAGACGAATATCTGAACAAAAGAATGAACTTGGAAGACCTGATGAACTTACTGAAAGATCTTAACGTTGAAGGCGTGGAAATGTTGCCGGATCAGATGATCAAAAATGCGCCGCATCCATCCCAGGAAGAGGTTGATCACTGGCACGCGCTGCTTGACCAAACCGGCGTGAAACCGGTCATTGCCGATGTCTTCTTGAACTCCAACCTCTACAACAACCGCACGCTGACGAAAAAAGAATGCATCGATTTGCTGATTCAAGAAATCAAGCAGGCAAACCGCTTGGGCATGAAAATGATCCGCTTGGTTTCGATGGTCCCTTACTGGGTGTGCGAACCGTTGCTGCCTTACTGCAAAGAGTACGACGTTACCATTGCCCTGGAAATCCATGCAGGGATGGCTTTCGACGGCCCAGAAACGCTTGCGTTCATCGAAGAAATGAAACGTCTGGATTCTCCGTACATCGGACTGGTCATCGACACCGGGATCTTCTGCAAAAAATTCCCACGGGTTGTACGTGCCTACGAGGTCAACAATGGCGCCAGCCCAGAAATGTTCGATTACCTCGATAGCTTGTTCGAAAAAGGTACGGACTTGCACCGAGTCCGTAAAGAGAATGGCGGCACTTATCCTGAGGAATTCAAACAAGTCATCAAAACCAAAGAGGACCACATGTTTGCGCCGCTGTGCGATGGCTATGAAAACTATCCATTCTCAGTGATGGATGAATACATGCCTTACATCAAGCACTTCCATATCAAAATGTTCGAAATGACTCCTGAGGGACCAGAATACTCGATGGATTATAAAGGCTTATTGGAATATCTCCATGAGCACCAGTACGATGGCTATGTAGCGACTGAATACGAAGGCAACCGCTTCATCTTACCGGGTGAGCCGATGCAGGAAATCCAGCAAGTCATCGCCAACCAGCAATTTCTGCAAGCTTGTTTGAAAGAAATCCAAGGGTAGGGGGAAGAAAAGATGTTTGATAATAATGTATTCAAAAAAGATACTTGCAAAAATATCGTAGAAAACGGCACGACAATCGGTTACGGACTGCAGACACTGATCACTTACTACCGCGGGATTCCTTTGTCGATGGTGGAATTCGTAAAAGTCGCTGTCGATGGCGTAGAGGAAGAGCCAACCGCAATCCAGATTTCGATTGATGAGGAAGATTGGTTCACTCTGAAGGAAGCTGCGACAGTCTCTTCCTACAAATGGGAATACGGCGAACCTCTGCATATTCGCGTGATGAAAGAGGGCGGATTGGCGAAAGGTAACCATGATGTGGCTCTGACGATCGCCACAAGAACGGCCTATATCCCGGTGCCGTTGGTCGGAATGAAAGAGCGCACAGTCACGATATAAGCAAAATACAGGATCGTTGAAGATCATGAAAGATAGGGGCAATACATATGTTGAAATTTGGCATCATCGGTTTCGGATTCATGGGTCAAACCCATGCCGAAACCATCAATAAATTGGATTTCGCGGAATTGATCGCAGTCTGCGACATCAACAAGGATCAACTCGGACATGCAGCGGAAGGGGTGGAAACGCACCTGATGGCGGATGAGCTGTTGGCGAATGACGAAATCAACACAGTCATCATCGCGGTCCCGAACCATCTGCACCTGGAAATGGTCAAAAAAGCTGCACAAGCAGGAAAAGACATCATCGTGGAGAAACCGGCCGCGATGAATGCGGAAGAATTCAAGGAAATGATCGCCGTAACGGAAGCCGCCAAAGTGCGCTTCACGGTCCATCACCAGCGCCGCTGGGACAAAGACTACCGCCTGATCAAGGAAGTGGTCGACAGCGGTACGCTCGGAGATGTCTACACAATCAAAAATGCTTTGTACGGCTTCAACGGCAATATGCACGATTGGCATATTTATCCGGAGTTCGGTGGCGGCATGCTCTATGATTGGGGCGTGCATCTGCTGGATCAGATGCTCTGGATGATTCCCGGGAAGTTGACGACTGTATATGCGGATGTCCGCAATGTGATCAACAAAGAAGTCGATGATTACTTCAATATCCAGCTGCATTTTGACAGCGGCATCAGCGGACAAGTCGAGCTGGGAACTTATTTCCTGACCGATAAGGAAACTTGGTTCGAACGCCACTGGTTTGTCGGAGGAAACAAAGGCAGCGCCTATGTCGATGGATTCCATCCGGAAGGCAAAATCGTCCGGACATCAGAGTTGCTGAAGAACGTTCCCGGAAAAATCACGATGACCGCTGCCGGCCCAACCCGCTCATTCGGTCCAGCCCCGGAAGGCAGATTGGTTTCGGAACCGCTTCCGGAAGTCACTGTCAATCATGACATGTTTTTCGAGCACTACAACAAACACGTGAACGGTGAAGAAGCATTGATTGTGCAACCGGCGCAAATCCTGCGCTTGATGAGCCTGCTTGATGCCATCCGTGTATCCGCGAAAGAGCACAGATCCGTATCATTCGAATAAACATTGATAAATCGTCGAAAGAAGGAAAAAGTATGAAACTAGGACTGGTTACCTCGATCCTTGATCAAAGTGATTTTAAGGAAATGATCGATATTGTTGCTGAAAACGGGCTGGATTGCGTGGAAGTCGCTTGCTGGCCCGCAGGCAAAGCGGAGCGCCGCTATGCCGGGGTATCCCATATCGATACCGAAAGCCTCACTCAAGAAAAGGCCACTGAATTGAACGCTTATGCTTCCAGCAAAGGTGTGGAAATTTCTGCTTTGGCCTACTATCCGAATCCATTGGACGAAGATGCCGAAAAACGCCGACTGGCCATCGATCATCTCTATTCGGTCATCGATGCGGCTGCGTTGCTGAATGTCAACATGGTCACGACCTTCATCGGGCGCATGCCTTCAAAAACAGTCAGCGAAAACTTGGCGGAAGTCGCGAAAGTTTGGGCACCAATCGTGAAGCATGCGGAGGAAAAGAACGTCAAAATCGCGATTGAGAATTGCCCGATGCTGTTCACGGAAGACGAGTGGCCGGGCGGACAGAATCTCATGACGACTCCGGCATTGTTCCGGAAAGTATTCGAGCTGTTGGACAGCGATCATATCGGCTTGAACTTCGATCCTTCCCACTTTGTCTGGCAGCAAATGGATTACATCAAGCCGCTGTATGAATTCAGGGACAAATTATTCCATGTCCACTACAAAGACATCAAAGTGTATCCGGAAAAGTTGGCAAATGTCGGCATCATGGCAACGCCTTTGCAGTACATGAGTCCGAAACTGCCTGGCTTGGGCGACGTCGATTGGGGGAAATACGTTTCTGCCTTAACGGATATCGGCTATGAAGGGCATACCTGCATCGAGGTGGAGGACAAGGCATATGAAAAAGATTATGCTGCAGTGAAGACATCCGTACGGCAAAGTACTCTTTATTTGAGGAATTTTGTCCAGTAAGCAAGTTTGCTTGATTTGAATCCCAAAAACAGACAACAACTAAACATAAAGATGAGATGTGGATTACTCGGCTTCAGGGGTATTTCGCATCCTTTTTTTTAAAGGAGAACATAAAATGGCTAAAAAAATGATCGGGATCGATATCGGCGGGACGGAAATCAAGTTTGCCCTGATCGATGTTTACGGAAACATCTCAAAAAAATGGAAAATCAAAACAGATGCGGCGGATAACGGTAACCATATCCCGAATGCCATCATCCGCGCCATCAACGAAGAGATTTTGAACGGAACGGACGGTTCGGAAGACATCATCGGTATCGGCATTGGCGTTCCGGGTCCGATTTCCCAGAACGGGGAATTGGTCGTGAAAGCCGTCAATCTGGGATGGTCGGACATGCCATTGAAATTGGTGATCGAGAAGGAATTGCAGCTGCCGGTCATTCTGCTCAATGATGCCAATGCGGCGGCTTTGGGTGAAATGTGGAAGGGAGCGGCCAGAGGGAAAGCGAATCTGGTGTTTGTGACTTTGGGCACCGGTGTCGGAGGCGGCATCATCCTGAACGGGGAGGTCCTGAACGGAACCCACTCATCCGGCGGGGAAATCGGGCATATCCCTGTCCAATCGGAAGAACAGCGGGTTTGCGGATGCGGCAACATCAACTGCCTGGAGACCTATTCATCCGCAACCGGACTGCTGAAGACGATGAGCCTGCTCGATGAAAGGAAGCAGCTGACGAAGGACGGCTTCACGACCATCGATATTTTCGACTGGCTCAAAGAAGGCAATGCACTGGCTGAACAGGCTGTCCAAAAAACAGTCACGTATCTGGGCTTTGCCTTGGCGGGGATCATGAACACCATCGATGTGGAAGAGATTGTGGTAGGCGGCGGGCTTTCCGAAGCGGGTGACTTGTTGCTGGAGCCATTGAAGGCGGTCATCGATCGGCATGTGTTTCCGGAAATCAGAGGCAATTACGGTGTGAAAAAAGCGAAACTTGGAAATGATGCTGGTATTTATGGCGCCGTCTACGCCTACTTGACGGCACAACAGCATCCAAACGAGCGTTAAGAAGGATCAGGTGAGCAAGATAATAAAATTGATCGCATTGGACCTGGATGGCACGCTTCTGAATTCGGACCATGGGATATCGGAAGCGAACATACAAATGATACGTGCCCACAAGAAGCGCGGCTGATGATGAACTTCGAAATGTGTTTTTGATATTTCAGAGGATAAGCTCAGTCTGTTAACATGTCAGATCGCTACCAGCCACTTTTCTAATGAAGCAGCAAACTCTCCCTTTACTGGTATTCAAATTGGGGTTTTTGCCAAAGTAAATGAGGGGAAAACAGAATTCAAACGGACTCACATGACGTACGGCTGAAATAGAAGTGTAGTCAAATGAAAAAAACGCATAATTACTAGTGTCGGGGCTGAGCCCATACCGGTAAGTATGCGTTTTTTTTTACAGTGTTCAGTTCTCCGGTTAAAGTCGTTTGGTCGGAGGAGAGCATAGCAAAAATGCATGAATCTCCGGGGAGAGCTGTTTGACAGGAGTAACGCGAACTTAAACCGACTCGATCTCCGACGACAACTGTTTCATCGGAGATCAGCAGCTCAAACAGGGTCGGTCCTCCAACTAGGGTTGCTATATACGAACCATCCAACGGCTTACTGTATCTGCACTTTCTCATCCAGATTTCTTCTCGCGGAATGCCGCTTTCTTTTACAGCTTGCCCAATACCGGATCATTAGCTCCGCCATGTTGCTATTCATATAACTAAAGTATTCAGGTTCCGATTATCGAATAATGTAGACTTCGCCAAGGATTTCCTTCAGGTGGTAACTTTCCGGGGAAAGCTCTTTTTCGATAAAAGCCTGAACAGTCGAAGGCTCAACACCGTACAGCACTTCAATTTCTTTTGAAAACAGCAGTTTCTCTTTGTCGAGTATGTCGGAAAGGGGAGGCACTTGTTTTGGTTGCAGTTCTTTCGCATTCAGGACTTGATGCAAGCCTTCGACATATGCTTCGAATGTTCGGCCACCGACGATTTTTATGCCTTTGTTTTCTTCGTTGATCATGATAATAGTAGGGAACGCGCGAGCGCCTAAATTTCTGGTCAGCTCGAAATCCGCATTCAATAACTGTATGCCGGCTTGTTGTTCTGATGCATTTACGATGCTCTCTCCATCCAGGCCAAGTTCATTTACGATTTTTATCAACTCGGATTCATCAGAAATGTTTTGATTGAATACGAACAATGCTTCCCTTGCACGACGCAAAAACTCAAAAGCCTTTGCTTCATTATAGTTTTGCTGAATGATTTTGAACACGCGCGAGGGCGGAAAGGAGGATTGTACGGGATTATCAATCATCAAAGAACCGTCGATAGGCATTCTTGAATGTAAACCGACTTCCCGCCAGTGGCCCGCGACATCGGCCGGTTTGTATATTCCGTTTGCTGGGTCGATGGGTCCATCATGCCATTTTTCCAGTAAACCACCCATCACAGTCTGGAAATTGAAGTATTTCCCATACTGTTCAATAAAACGGCGTAGGACAGGCTCGAGCGCCCAGCAATGGGAGCAGATAGGGTCCGTCACGTAGTAAAGTGTGATTGTTTTTTTGGGCTGCGTAAAAGTGATCAGCTCCATTTCATCATTATCAGTAGTCCCGCAGATGCCTGTTGCTAAGTCGCATGCCATATTATTGTTGTTTTCCAATGTAATTTCCCCTTATTCATGATTCAAAAGATTTGCTTTACAAGGGAATTATAAGCCATAATGAAAGGCACCGACACCGATAGTTCTTAGGATTTGTCGGTTATACGACATATTGATGAATCTGTCTAAAAAGTAGGAGGTGTAAGAAGTGGATCAGCCAAAGATAGATCCCCGTGTACTGCGCACGCGTAAATTGATTATGGATGCTTTTATCAAACTTTCAGAAACAAAAGAATTCAGCGACATCACTGTGAAAAATATTACGGAAGAAGCAATGATCAATCGCGCTACTTTTTATTATCATTTCCAAGATATTTACGACTTACTCGAGAAGGTCTTATCGGAAGTATTGCTGGTCAATCTGAATTACGAGGTTTACAAAGACAGGGAGTTGGATGAAGAGACTTTGATTCAGATATTTTCGACGATCACCGAATTCCAAAGATCATTGTCCACTCGTTGTTACAGAGGGTACGAAGACACCATAGCTCGTATAATAAGGGACCAATTAGAAGTGATTTTACACAAGATGCTGTTGAGAAAAGCAGACAGCCAAGAAACGGAAACCCTTAAAATCACAGCTGCCATATTCGGCTGGGGAATCTATGGGGCTTCGGTAGAATGGCGAAAAAATGGGATGAATGCATCACCGAAAGAATTCTTCAGGCCATCCATTCCGTACATCCTATTTGGGATCACTTTCCGTCCCGAAATCTAAAAACCGAAAAGTCCTGTAGCCGAAAATCCGATCCTGTTCAAGCCCCATCCCTTGCAAATTTTCCGGATTAGTCATACAATGATAGCGATTACACCATTAACGAAAGGGCGGATTGTATGAGTCAAACAGTGTATACTAACTATTGGCAGAATCGCATCGGCAACATTCGGAAGGAACACGGCAGCTATAAAACTGAGGAAGAGGCGATTGCGGGGATCAAAGCCTGGTGGGAACTGCATAAGGAAAATCATAAGCATGTGCAGTATAACCGCACCAACAGCGGAGCTCTCGAAATCGTCTACGACGACAAAAACTATGTCTATCGGATAGAGAAACGCACAATCGAAGGTGCCTTGCCCAAACGAACGTACCGACTGAAAAAAGCTGGAGAAGTGGAATCACTGCGTGGGAAATACAATCTCAACAAAGAATCGTTCCTGTTCGACGAATTAGCCGAACCGCTGCGCGACAGGCTCATCCTTGCGATGGCGGACATTCAAAAAGCCCGAAGCCATGTCTACGACAGCGAAGGCCGCCTGATCCGCGGACTTGAAGAAAAAGTCATTGTGAAAAGTAGCTCTTCATTCAAAAACAAAATCCCTAATCTAAATATTTAAAGATAACCAATAAGCATAAACGCCTAAAAACGTTTGTGCTTATTTTTTTGCCCCGTTTTCGAAAACGCTTGAATAAACTTGCAAATGCTTATAAGTGCTTATATAATTAAATCAAAGGTGGTGGGATGATGTACCAAGAAGAGCGCATTCAGCAGATGCAACAGCTGCTGGAGCAGAGAAAAAGACTTTCCAAAAAAGAAATAATGGAAGCATTCCAGATTTCGGCTGACACTGCTCGCCGTGATATCCTGGAATTCTTAAAAACCGGAATGGCTGTCCGTACGCATGGAGGTATTATGTTATCCGAAGACAGCTCGAGGGTACTCACTTTTGGCGAGCGGATAGGCATCCATAAACCTGAAAAAGAACGGATGGCTGCCCGCGTTTTGGAAGAAATAGCAGAGAACAGCACGTTATTTCTGGATGTATCGACTACGTTATTATTGGCAGCGCAGAAATTAACCAAAATGTGTACGGTTTACACGCATTCCCTGGACAATGCCTTTGCATTGGGAATGAATCCAAAAATCAAGGTTCATCTTTTGGGTGGAGAGTTCAACCATGAAGACAGGTTTTTCTTTTCGGTCCGCAGTCTGGAAGAAATGGATTCGATAAAATTTGATATTTGTTTTATCGGAGCGGCAAGTTTGGAGAAAGAGGGCATCTTTTTCAAAGAACAGAACAATGCCCTGATCAAGCAGAAAGTGGTAAAACAAAGTCGGCAAGTGGTGTTGGTTGCTGAAAACCAGAAATTCAGCAAAGAAGCGCAATATAAAGGCGCAAATTACCAGGACATCGATTGCTTCATTACAGATAAAGTTCTGACATCAAAACAGCAGGCATATTTCGAAGATCAAACCGAGATCATCTTTGAGGAGGAAACGATATGACAAAGGTTGAGTTGGTATTCAGCGATATAGATGGCACGTTGTTGAATTCAAAGCATGAAGTTACAGCCGAAGCCATTCAAATCATTCAAGACTTAGTTAAGCAGGGCACGAAAATTATTCTGGCATCCGCTAGACCGCCAGGAGCAATGGTTTCAATTGCCGATGAAGTTCAGTTGTCTTCACCACTCGTTTGCTTCAACGGAGCGCTGATCACACAATATACAGAAGGGTCATTTGTTGATCTGTATAGTCTGACTTTAGAGCGACTGGACGCATTACAACTCTATCAAGCAGTATCTACAAAGTTTCCGGAAATAAGCTTCAATATCTATTCCCGCGAGCGGTGGTACGTTGAACAAGAAGATGAGTGGGTCAAGCAGGAAGCGGCAATCACCAAAATGGATCCAGAATCCATCTCAATGGAAGATTTCTTGAACGAGCATTTTCCAGTACACAAAATACTGTGCATGGGAAATCCGGATGATATCCAAAAACTGGAAGATGAGTTGGAAGGTGCAAACCTATCAAGTATTTCCTACTACCGATCAAAAGACACTTATATGGAAGTAGTCAATAATCAAGTGTCAAAATTAGGAGCACTTCACTTTTTGTGTGAAAAATATGGCGTTGCATTAGAAAATACTTTAGCAATTGGGGACAATTTCAACGATATGCCGATGATCATACACGCTGGCAAAGGAATCGCGATGGGCAATGCCCCTGACGAAGTCAAACAAGCAGCTGATTATGTAACGGATACGAATGATGAGAATGGTTTTTATAAGGCTTTAGCAAAGAGTTTAAGATAAATGGAAAGGATTTAACCGTATTGTAAATATTTAAAAATTTAAAACCAGCATAAACGCCCAAAACCGTTTGTGCTGGTTTTTCGGTTCTTCAACTGAGCACAGCATGCCCCTTCAGAATCCTCAAAGCGTCGACTGCTTGTATTCTTCCAGCCGCCAAGGAGGACTGGATAATGATGTTGACGGCCGGGAATTACAATGTCATTGAATTGTTCATCAAATTTAACTATAATTAAAATTATAATAATTATTTTGCGTAAATACGAAAATTGTACACTGAATCATCATTTAAAGCCACAAAAAATTCGCTGCAGAAAGTGTGATTCCATGCTCAATCCAGGCTTATATGAACAAGTCATTAACCAACAAATCCAATCGCTGTTACAAGACATTCCGGAAGCCCGCAAATCCGTGGCGCAGATCGATGCGGCGGAAGCCTCGAAAGTCTTAACGCAATACCTCTCGGAAATCATCCAAAAAGGTTTGGATAATGTTTCGGACAACGGTGGAGATATCACTACTCAAGTCGCGCTTATCAATAAAGTCGTCGAGACCATCACTCAAACGACGCAGGAAAATGATTTTGCTGAAATGTCCGTGGATGAGCGTGCAGAACAGCTTATGGCACTTTTGGGTGAAGACGATGCGGACATCCATGCCGGAAAAACTGCAGCCAAACTGAGTCGCCCCGAGACTTCCATCGCTCAAAGCAGTCTCTTTACGGGTGCCATCCATGAGCCACAAATGTTTTCGGAGCTCAAAAAGGAGATCCAATCAGCAGACCGCATCGACATGTTAGTTTCTTTCATCAAATGGAGCGGATTGCGCCTGATTATCGATGAACTGCGAGATTTCACCGGAAAAGGTGGAAAGCTGCGCATCATCACGACTTCCTATATGGGTGCGACGGATGTCAAGGCGATCGAAGAGTTAGGCAAATTGCCGAACACAGAAATCAAAATTTCCTACGACACGAAAAGGACGCGCCTGCATGCGAAAACATACACGTTTTATCGCGAAACAGGCTTCTCGACGGCCTATATCGGCTCATCGAATCTATCAAATGCCGCCATTTCCAGTGGCTTGGAGTGGAATCTGAAGATTACCGCAAAGGACCAACCGGATACCATCCGCAAAATCGCCGCAACACTGGAAAGTTATTGGAATTCTTCAGAGTTTGAGTTCTATCAGGCAACAGAGCGTGAGCGTCTTGTGCGCGCTTTAAAAGCTGACCGTTTCATGGGCGAAGGAGAGACTCGACGCTTTGTTTTCGATATCCACCCTTATCCCTATCAACAAGAAATCCTCGACAAACTTCTTGCTGAGCGGGAAGTGCGTGGTCATTACCGCAACCTTGTCGTAGCGGCTACGGGAACGGGGAAGACCGTGATCTCGGCGTTCGATTACCGACGTTTTTGCCGAATGAATGCAGCAAGACCATGCAGGCTTTTGTTTGTGGCGCATCGCGAAGAAATCTTGAGACAGAGCCAAGAAACTTTTCAAGGTGTCTTGAAAGATCCAAATTTTGGAGAGTTGTTTGTGGGCAACCATAACCCGGAAAGTTTGGATAATTTGTTCGTTTCCATTCAAACGATGAACTCCCAAGCCTTACATGAAAAATTGTCCGAAGATTATTACGATTTCATCATCGTGGATGAATTCCACCACGCAGCCGCTCCTACTTACCAAACCTTGCTGAATCATTTTAAACCAAGTATCTTGTTGGGCTTGACTGCTACGCCTGAACGGATGGACGGCCAAAGTATTTTGGATTATTTTGATAATCGTATTGCTGCTGAAATCAGACTTCCAGAGGCTATCGATCGCAAATTATTGACTCCTTTCCAATATTTCGGTGTCACTGATGCCGTTGATTTGAGCGAGTTGCGCTGGACTCGGGGAGGGTATGATAAATCAGAGTTGAACAAACTTTACTCGCTGAATCGCGGAGTCGCTTTGCGCCGTTCCAATAACGTGATCCAATCTTTGGACAAATACGTTACGGATATCGACGAAGTTAAGGGATTAGGCTTCTGTGTTTCAATCGAACATGCCCAATTTATGGCGGAACAGTTCAACAATAATGGCATCCCATCGATTCATTTGACGGGGCAGTCCAACGACCAAGATAGACGTAGCGCTCAGAAACGCTTGGTTTCAGGAGAGATCCGCTTTATTTTCGTAGTCGACATTTACAACGAAGGGGTGGACATCCCGGAAGTAAATACAGTTCTCTTTCTGCGTCCGACCGAATCCTTAACGATTTTTCTACAACAACTCGGCCGCGGCCTACGGTTGGCTGAAGGTAAGGAGTGTCTGACCGTACTGGACTTTATTGGACAAGCCAACAGAAAGTACAATTTTGAAGAAAAATTTTCGGCGCTTCTTTCCAATACGACGCACAGTGTCCAAAGTGAACTGAAAAATGGTTTTGTTTCGGCTCCAAAAGGTTGCTACATCCAGTTGGAAAAGAAAGCCGCCAAATACGTGCTGGACAACATCAAATCTTCCTTCAGCGCCAAAAATGGTTTAATCAGCCGGATCGCGACATTTGAAGAAGACAGTGGCCTGCCTTTAGATCTGGCCAATTTCATTGACTATTATCATTTGGACGTTCGCACGATTTTCTCGAGAGCCAACTTTGCGAGATTATGTGTCTCGGCAGGGGTCCGGGAAGAATTCGAAGAGGAACTGGAAGAAACAATCACCAAAGCGTTGAAACGCATTTGTGCCATCGATTCTCGCCGTTGGATTGCTTTTTTGCTGGATATTTTACCGCGTCTAAACAAGGTCGACTTGAAGAAGCTGTCACCGATTCAGCAACGCATGTTCCAGATGTTCTATATCACCATCTGGCAAAAAACCATCGAAAATTGGGAAAGTGCGGAAGTCAAAGAGAATCTGACTTTGCTTTCAAGCAATCCTGTGATGATGGAAGAACTTATGGAATTATTGAGATACAACTTCGATCGGATCGACTTTATTGATGAACCTGTCGATTTGGGATTTGAGAACCCGCTCGATTTACATTGCACCTATACCCGCGATCAGTTGCTGGTAGCGATGGATCATATGAATCCGAGCAATGTTCGTGAAGGCGTAAAATGGTTGCCTGAAAAAGGAATAGACGTCCTCTTCGTTACCCTAAATAAAGCGGACAAGGACTACTCACCAACGACAATGTATAACGACTACTCCGTCAACGAAACGCTCTTTCATTGGCAAAGCCAAAGCACTACCGGAGACCATGCATCCACCGGTCAGCGCTACATCCACCATCGGGAGCGTGGGAGTAAAGTTCTGCTGTTCATCCGCGAATTCAAAAACGATCGCATCGGTGCAGCTCCATACACATTCTTGGGACTTGTTAACTATGTCCAACATGTAGGAAGCAAACCGATGAACATTACCTGGAGATTAGAACGTCCAATCCCGGCGAAGTTTTTGAAGAAGACGAATAAGTTGGTGGTGGGGTAAGAATTTAAGTTATTGATAAACGTTCATCTACTTATTTATGAGACCTGAGAATTCCGAATACAAATAGAAACAGTAGAATCATACAATTTCTAAGGAGGTGCTGGCGTGGGAAATATTTCTGATCCGATAATCTACGAGCTGGACTACAGTGATAAAGGAATCAAAAATTTTGATGCGAATGTCCAAGAACATGTAGGTAAGGATGCGAAGTACCTTTTGCATTATCCAACTGTCTATATTGTCAATGACGAGAATAAAGAGAAACAGTTCTCGGTTTACATCGGGGAAACTTCCGATATCAAGAAGAGGACCATACAGCATCTGACGGTCGATCCGAAATCAAGAACCGATTGGGAGAATCTGGCCATTTCGGAATCATCGAAGATGTATGTGATTGGGCATGAGCATTTCAATAAATCTTTGACATTGGATATCGAAAACAAGCTGATGCTGTACATGTCCAGCATTGAAAATGTTGATGCGGTCTACAATCGCCGGACCAACCAGCAGAACGATTATTTCACATCCCATGAGTTGGACAAGATCTTCTCGAAGGTCTGGAGAGGGTTGCAAAAGAAAAATAAGGAGCTTTTTCCGGTCGAACAGATCATCAGGGATTCCGCTATTTTCAAGGCTTCCCCGTTCCATAAACTGACGGATGAGCAGATCCGCACGAAGGACTTCATCACTTTGCGCATTTTGGAAGCACTGACGACCGGGAAAACGGGCCAGCTGATTCTTGTGACGGGCGAAGCGGGTTCCGGCAAGACGGTCCTGATGAGCAGTCTGTTTTATGAATTGAACCAATTATCCAAGGAGGATCCGGAAAATCTGATCTTCAAGGATACTAAGAATTTCCTCTTGGTGAACCACGAGCAGCAGTTGAAGGTCTATCAGCAGATTGCGACCAAATTGGGCATATACAGCAAAAAGCAGCCGGACCTCGTTTCCAAACCGACCCCGTTCATCAATAATCACGGGCCGGAGGATATAGTGGATGTCGTGATCGTAGACGAAGCGCATTTGCTTTGGACGCAGGGGAAGCAGTCCTATCGGGGAAAGAACCAACTGCAGGATCTTTTGGAACGGGCCAAGGTGGTCGTGGCGGTATTCGACCAAAATCAGGTGCTCTCGACACAGCAGTATTGGGAATACGAGGAACTGATGAGCCTTCAGCACGAAGCCCAGCTTAACGGCAATCTGATGTATCTGTCGAACCAGATGCGCATCAATTCCGATAAAGCGACGGTCAATTGGATCCGTTCCTTGATTGATGAGCAGGAAGTCGGAAAAATCCCAACTGATTCAAAAAACTATGACATCCAGATTTCCGACAGCCCGGAGGAACTGCATGCAGCCATCAAAGCAAAGGCACAGAGCCAGGATTCGGGCATTTCAAGGCTGACGGCAACATTCGATTGGGATTACGTCGACAAACGCAAACCTGAAGGAGAGGACTATTGGTACGTCCGGGTAGGTGACTGGAAATTGCCGTGGAATCTCCAGCTGCCTGTTGCTTCGAAAAAACAATCAATCAAAAACAAGCACCTTGCATGGGCCGAGCAGGAGCAGACGGTTGACGAAGTCGGATCCACCTTCACGGTCCAAGGTTTTGACCTGAATTATGCCGGAGTCATCATCGGGCCATCCGTGAAATACCGGAACGGCAAAATTATCTTTGACCGGCAGGAGAGCAAAAACAAAAAGGCCACCCAAAAGAGAAGCTTGAAGAATGGCAGCAAGGAATATTTTTCAGACACATTGCTGAAGAACGAACTGAACGTTTTGCTGACCAGAGGAGTCAATGGCTTGTACCTCTATGCGGTGGATGAAGAACTGCAGCAAGCACTAATGGATGCCAGAAAGGGATGACACAAATGAACTCAATTGATAAAATCAACAAATTCCGCGATGACCGCGACTGGCGCCAATTCCACAACGAGAAGGATCTTGCGATCTCGATTTCGTTGGAGGCCGCTGAACTGCTGGAGCTTTTCCAATGGAAATCTCCCGAAGAAGTCAGAGATACCAGCATTGAACGGATTAAAGAAGAGCTTGCAGATGTGCTGATCTATTCCCACATGCTGGCAAGCAACCTCGGTCTGGACATCGATGAGATCATCGAGGCGAAGCTGGAGAAGAACAACATCAAGTATCCGGTGGACAAAAGCAAAGGGAACAAGGAGAAGTATACGGAGTTGTAATTGCAGCCCGAATTGAGAAGATAAGAGGCGACATAGTGGACAACTTAACAGTCAAACAAGCAACAGAACGATCGAAAAAATCCGGGAGCATTACCGCTCATTGGAAATGAAGCACCACGGCACTGAATGGTCCGTGGAAGAGGATGCGTTGGAAACTTTCTTGAGCACGACCGAGAAGCGGTTTGATCTGTAACAGCATTATTTGTTGGATGATCCTTCATCAGAATAGGCATGCAAGACCGATGCGGGAATAGAGAGCGATGTTCTTTTGAGATATTTAACGGCAAATCTTTATAGAACCAGTGGGAAAATAGTAACAGATAATATTGAGTATGTTATGTAGGGTGTTTTAAAGGATGATATTGGAGGGGTACGTGTTAAAATCACTGTCGCAAGATTCGCAAGATTCGCAAATTTCGTCAATTAAAGATCTTTATAAGGTTGGCGTCACCAAAGGAGCTGTAAAAAAAGAATTGCTAATGCAGCAAACGAACCCACCTATCTATACGCTCCGGTTGAAACAGTAACTGCATTCGACGTTAACAATTTAGATGCAGGAAAATTTGACACGGCAATTCATCGAATATTAAAGGATCACAAATTAGATGTGGAAATAGTTGGAGCTAATGGAAGAATGATTGTTCCGAGGGAATGGTTTGTAAATTCTTTGAACAGATTAGAAGAAATTATTAATGAATTCATAACTGAAATGATTATTGGGGATTAATTAACGTAAATTTGGATTGTAGTGAAAATGTTTAAGGAAAGGATAAACAGCATGGAGACTAAAACAATCGAAGGTATAGAATCCTATTCAACAGATGCAAGTCCTAGTTGGAATGGGTTTAATCATCAAGGTAAGGTTGCAATATATGTAGTTTTGAAAATGTTTAGAGAAGGGGAAATTTCTGAAGAAGATATAAGCAAATATGAATTAGAATTAGAATGGCTAGAAGATTTTTCGATAAAGAAAGATGGAAGATATAAATCTATACATCAAGTAAAAACATATGCTGATACGGCTACTTCTAAATACAAAGAAGCAATTTGGTTGTTATTAGCAAAATTGTTAGAATTAGATGAATTAGAGAACGCATTTCTTCATGTGACTCAAAGTTTGACCAAATTCGATAAATTAATAGAAAAATTACCAACTTATACTATTCCAGAAGATAAAAGCAATAGCCCCAGGAAAAGTATGTATTCAACGCCTAAGGAGTGTAAAGATAAAGTGCTAGCATCAGGGGATTACGAGAATGTATATAGTAAATTTGATTTATACACTTACCTAGATGGTATAAAATATTGTTCATTAGATGATATTGAGCAGGCAATTCAAAGTGAGTTAAAGGAGATAATTGGAGGGTCTGCTACCATTCTTAGAGTTGAGAGAGCTTATTATTATCTTTTGGGTTTAGTAGACAATAATATTAGGGAAAGGCATATTAACATTCAAACTAATGAAAAAGACCACAAGGTAACTATAAGCTTTAATGAAATAAAAACAATTGTGGATAAAAATTTTGAAACTATAAGTAAAGATTATGCTGCATATTTTTTGAAAAATGAATTTTTTAGTATCTCACAATCATATTTAGAAGATTTATTTGAAGAATACCATGAAGGGAAAATATCAATAAATGAAATCACTAAATTTTGTAAAATCATTGAGCGAATCTATGATTTAAATACTGACCAATTTTTAGATTTTTGTCTAAGAATTTCTCCAAACAATGGGGTTAATAAAGAGGAACCCGATCATATTCTAAAAATGTTAAACCAATGCCTGAATAAGACGGGAATAAATGACTGCTTTTTTGAAACTTTGACGAGAGTCAAAAGCGAGTTCGATAATGATAAATGGGTATATACAAAAAAAACTCAGGGTGGAAGAAATATTTCATATTTACCGACAACAATTGCTGATGAAAGTCATGGGGGGAGAAATCGAAAGCTCGCTGATGCAATACTGCATAATCAATATTCTGATTTATTAAATGAGGTTGATAAAATAATAACAAAATCAATAAATTTACCATCATTAGGTGATTCAAAAGTGTATAAAAATATTCCAGATCCAGAAGATGAAAATGATATTTTAGAAATGAAAAGTTATGACAGAATTACAAAAATGAAAAATATCAGTTTGATTGATATTACAACTGCAAGAGAGGAGTTGCTAAAATGAAGGAAATATTGCGTAAAATATTTACGGATAACCATTTTATTAGTGTGAAATTGTCGAATCCTGTACAGAAGCGAGATTTAGATTTTTGGGCTTGTTATAAAGAAAATGCGATTAATTTTTATTTAGTACTATTAATGGAGGAAGAGGAATTAGCAATAAACTCTGTGATTAATGATGTTTCCACCTATTTTGATGCTATTAAAAGTTTAGAAACTGGCTACGATGAACGGATGGATAAAAATCTATCCATGCTTGTTTGTTTAAAAGTAAATGATATTGCAGTATCAAAAATATACGAAGATGTATTTGAGATAGAAGAGGACCCTTATTTTTTTAAAAAATATGTTCTTGTGTACAATGAACAAAATGCTTCGGAGCTAACTAAACTGTTTAATGATCCTTCAAAAGATTCAAACCAAGTAATTAACGAGGTAGTTAATAATTCTGAATTATTCTCAAACTATAAAGAAGATATTGGAAGCACTTCTTTGTACGAAATGTGTTCAAAATTGATGATCAAAATCCCTATTATAAAATTAGAAAATAAAGTACAAGATGTAACTGATTTAAATTTAGAGATAGATGAAGAATTATCGAAACAAGAGTTGCTTACTTTGAAAAACTTTATACTAGACAACGATATTGTTAATGAAGAGTTAGTGGAAGCTTTAGGATATTTTGTAGGGGATGATTTTGCACATGGATAAATTGAAAATTAGTAGAATAGGGATTAAAAATTTCAAACATATTGAAGAACTTTTTCTTGATTTTTCGAGTAAAGATCTAATTGTATTAGATGGACCAAATGGTTTTGGCAAGACAACTATTTTCGATGCAGTAGAACTCATTTTAACCGGGAAAATCAATAGAATTAAAAATACTGCGGATAAAAGAATTGGGTATAGTGATATTCTTCTTGTGAAAAATCCTGATTTGGATACAGAAATTAAAATTGAATTTAGTGATGAAAAAAATAGTTTTACTATTGCTAAAAAAATAGATTCAAAGAAAAGATACACTCCGTCGGATAGAAAACCTGACAATTGGAATATTTTTGAAACATACTATTTGGAAAACTACCAGTTGAACATTGAAGATGGAGAACCTATTTCAGTCGAGGAAGTAGGAAATAAATTATCAACTGAAAATTTAGAAAGATATTTTAATTTATTTTATTACGTTCAACAGGAAGAAAATACAATGTTCTTAAAACAAAATGCGAAGGATAGAATGGATGAAATTTCTCAACTTTTTGATACAAAAAAAGAATTATCAGAACTTGATAAATTAAATTCAATTAAATCACAAATTACTAGTGATCTAAGACGGCTTGAAGGCGTAGATGGTCAGATCGCAGTGAAAAGTAAAGCACTTGATTTATTGAAAAATGAAGTGAAAGATATCAAAAAGGAAACAATGAAGGAAATTGATTACTTTATTCTTATGGAAGAAGATGAGAATAATATCAATGAGTGGGATAAAGAAATTATATCTATTAATAAAGATATGAGAGATAAATTTTTGGATGAATTGCGATCCATATATTCATTAAAAAGAGATTTTGAGAATTTTTCTAAAACTGAGTTTAACAATAAACTTTATAAATATATAGGAGATGCAGATTTTCTGAAATTTGTCGTAATAACTACTAATTTTATTGAAAAATACGAAGTGTTTATATCATTAAAAACTATAGAGAATGAGTTGTTAAAATCAAAAAATAAAATTTCAAAACAAAATTTAGCAACAAATTTAAAGATTGACCATTTCGAGGATTTGAAAAGATTATTGAGTTTAGATATAAATTTGGACAATTTACAGTACTATTTAACACGTTTAGAGAATCTGAATCTAAAAATGGGAGAATTATCAAGTATTGCTCAAGAGCTTAACACTACCAGAGCCGTGCTGATGAGTCATTATGAAAAAATTAAAAGTGAATTTGAGAATACAGAATGTCCACTATGTGGTCAACAGTATGAATCCTACAAGGGTTTAATAGATTCGATTTCAAACAAAGAGAAAACGTTCTCAATAATGTTAGATGAGGAATCTCAAGAGTTTAATAAACTATATGAAAAACTTTTCGAGGATTACGTTGAAGACATATTAATTATAATTGATAACTATCTAAATACTGAAGGCAATATTGTTGATCAGGAGTTTTATGATGTTTTTTTACAAGCTATTCAGAAGAAATCTTTAATAACTGAATTTATTAATTGGTGTAATATTAATGATTTAGACATTCAAGAATACCTTTATACTGACTTAACAAATTTAAGGAATTTTGATGTAAATGTTTATGATTTGAAAGAATATTTGCTAAGTAAAGCTTTAATCGTTGAGTCTGGGTATGGGAATCATGAGAATAATAAATATATTCTAAAAACGATATTTGGCGATGATATTTCTAAAGCTAATAATGTGAGACTTGAGGATATAACAAAGAAAGCCCAATATATTAATTATCAATATTATTTCAGCAACTCCCAAAATTTTGTCAATTTAGAAAAAGAAATTAGAAAATTAACAATAAAATTAGATAATTTAAAAATCATAGATGAAAGAGTAAAAAATATAATTAGTGTCTATGAAGACAAAATATATAATCATTGGAAAAAAATAATTAGGGACATAGAGATACCCTTCTATATTTATAGTGGTAAGATTATCCAAAATTATCAGAGAGGATGCGGACTTTTTATTAAAGAAAGCGAAAATTACAACCAAAAAAGCATTAAATTTATTTCAGATATTAAGACAGACCATGATGCGATAAATTATCTTTCTTCTGGACAGCTATCAGGCTTAGTCATAGCACTAACTTTGGCTTTGAATAAAGTGTATGGAAAGAAATCCATAGATTTACTGATGATAGATGATCCGGTTCAGACTATGGATGAAATAAATATAGCGTCATTGACTGAATTGTTAAGAAATGAGTTCTACAATAAGCAAATCGTTATATCAACTCATGAAGAAGAAGTTTCTAGATATATACGATATAAATTTTCAAAATATAATCTAAAAACATTAAGTTATAACTTGAAGAATCAAATATACTCAAAATAAGAAAATATAATTCAGTCATGTTGAATTAGAATGAACAAATACCTTGTAAATTATCATTGAATAAAATAATGACGAGGAAACTATTAGTATAAATACAAATAAAAATAAATTGACAATCCATGATATGAATTGAAGGGGCACAAAATGGACAATCTGACAATCAAACAAGCAGCAGAAAGATCCAAAAAAATCCGCGAGCACTACCGCACGTTGGAAAAGAAGCACCACGGTAGTGAATGGTCCGTGGAAGAGGATGCGTTGGCGTTTTTGACCGATGCTGGCTTGGTTGGGCGCTTGACCATGGCGCAGCAAGGACGTTGGCCGGCAGGCGAGTCGAACGAAGCCGGTTTGGAGCACAAAATCGGCGAAAGCATCTGGTGGCTGATGGTGCTGGCGGACCGGATGGGCATCGACAGCGAGGAAGCGCTCGAGAATTTTTTGAGCTCAACCGAAAAGCGATTTGAGCTCTAGGCGCAATTAATGGTTGCATGCATAAATATTTGAATTGGGATGTCAGGACCAACGGAAGTTGGTTCGATATTTCCCGCATCTCTCCACCAAAAACAGCAGCAAGGAAACCACGACGATGGATTCCTTGCTGCTGTTTTTGGTGTGTTCTTTTTTGGATGCATGCAAGAATCGTCAAAAAGGGCGTTGCGGGATAAAAAGAAATGGGTTATCATGTTGTTTGTAAACCGTAATTATTTATAGGGTAACAATCGAAATGATAGATACAGGAGGAGTTTAGTGATGAAGACAAAAGTTTTGACTAGGGTAACAATGATGGTGGCTTTGATGATTGTGTCGGGGGTATTGACGATTCCGCTGCCCGGTTTGCCGGTTCCAATTGTTCTGCAAAATATGATGATGATGCTCGCGGGCGGGCTGCTTGGCAAGAAATACGGCCCCCTGGCTGTAATTGTTTTTCTGCTGATGGTAGCGGTTGGTTTTCCGGTTTTATCAGGCGGACGGGGCGGTATTGCCATATTCGCCAGCGCAAGCGGCGGGTTTTTGGTTGGATACGTATTGGCACCACTTGTGATCGGCTACTTGCTTGAGAAGAATTGGGAAAACCTTACTTTTGCCAAAGCCGTGCTTATTTTTATCGTCGGAGGGGCTTTGCTGATTGATTTCTTCGGCAGTTTTTCCATGGCGTATTACATGGGCAACTCGTGGTTAAATGGATTGAAGATGACGTTGGCCTTTGTTCCTCTGGATACGGTTAAAGCAATTTTAGCCGCTTGGATCACCTTGCGCCTCAAAAAACGCTACAGTCTGATTTCCTTAAATTTAGCATAAATTGATTTAGGCAGGTGCGACGATGAAGCGTATAGATGATTGGCATGCAAAAAATGCTATGCAGACAGCGATAAGTGATGGGAAAGAATCGGTGACCTACCAGGAATTGGAGCAGCGCGTTCAGGAACGGGCAAAGGTTTTAGCGACGCTTCCTCAAAAAGTAATCCTGGCACCGATGTCAAATGCCATTGATCAGCTGATCAATTTTTTGGCATTGATCAGGGCGGACAAAGTTGCGGTGCCTGTGAATGCCGGTCTTTCCGGTAAGGGACTGCAGGACATCTTGGCTCAGTTCGAGGCTCCGTTGGTGTTGACGGATATCCGTACCATTTCCCAAAAAGTTGCCGGTCCGTTTGATTCTGATGAATATGCTTCGCCGAGTGATCTGGCGTTTATCGGCTTTACATCAGGAACGACCGGGCAGCCGAAGGGTTACCGCAGAACCCACCAATCCTGGGTCAAGAGTTTTGAGGGGACCAATGAATTGATCTGCCAGTCCACCAATCAAAGCGCCACGGTTTTTGGCTCGATGCACTATTCGTTGAGTCTGTACACGCTGATGCAGACGCTCTATTTTGGGCAGACCTTCATCCTGAATCAGCATTTTTCCACAAAACGTCTGATCGACCTGGTCAAGCAAACGGAGTCGCTGACCTGTTACCTTGTGCCGACGATGATCCACGCGCTCATCTCCAAGCTGGAGGCTCAAAACGAGGTGTTGACGGAAAAGTATACGATCATTTCATCAGGAGCAAAGCTGAATGTGGACATCCGCAGGAAGCTGTACCGCTATTGCCCGAATGTGCAGCTATATGAATTCTATGGCTCATCGGAAACAAGCTACATCTCGATGGAAACCGTGCAGGGCATTCCTGCCGACAATAGTGTCGGCAAGCTGTTCCCCGGCGTTGAGATAGTCATTGATCAGCCCAATGCTGAAGGCGTTGGCGAAATACATGTCCGCAGCCCTTTGAATTTTGCCGGTTACCACCGCAATGGCGAGGATCACTTAACCACTGTCGCATGCGTTTCTACCGGTGATCTGGGCAAAGTGGCAGGGGATACGCTTGAATACTATGGCCGGAAAGATGATTGTATCAATCGAGGCGGCGAGAAATTCTATCCCCTGGAATTTGAGCGGCATCTATTAAAGCTGACGGCTGTTGCTGAAATCGTCGTCCTTGGGATTCCGGATGCACATTACAATGAAAAAATCGGAGCCGTCATTGTTTGGTCCAATCAAAATCAAGAAATGAGCTTGGCCGAAATCAATACTTATCTGTTGTCCCGGATGTCCCGGACTGCAAAAATCGATCACCTTTTCGCTGTCGAAGAAATATCGAAACAAAGCAACGGCAAAGTATCAAGGAAACAATTACTGCATGATTTAGCAAAGGAGCGCGAGCACAGTGTCATCTAAGGTTTATATTGTGGAGGCTGCACGTTTGCCTATCGGAAAGTACGGCGGGATGTACAGCGAGGTCAGTCTGGAAGAGCTAGGCGGATTCTTGATGAAAACAATGCTGGCCAATCATCCGGGCCTAAACGAGCATATTGATGAAGTCATTGTCGGGAATGTGATCGGCGGGGGTGGTAATGTCGCCAGACGCGTCGCCTTAAAAGCGGGTTTGCCGGTGGAGACGCCTGCGGTTACGGTTGACCGTCAATGCGCATCCGGTCTTGAAGCAATCGCCATCGGACACATGAAAATAATGTCAGGCTACGGCGAAGTCATGATTTGTGGCGGTGTGGAAAGCAGTAGCCGCGCACCATGGCAGATTGAGCGGCCTAAATCCCTGTATGGCATGCAAGCGCCTCGAATATTGACACGCCAGCCCTTGTCCACCAGCGAATATGGCGATCCGGATATGGGAGTTGCAGCTGAGGAACTCGCTGACAGGTATGGTATCTCCCGCCAGCAGCAGGATGAATTCGCGCTTCAAAGCCAATTGAAGTATCAAGCCTCCAAACTCGCTGGCGTCATTGATTCGGAAATCACACCTTTTCGGATCACTGACGAGCTCCAGCTGAGCGAGGATGAATGCCCGAGAAGCCGGAGCAGTATGGAAAGTCTGAATCGGTTGAAGCCGGTCTTTAAGGCAAACGGCACGATAACAGCCGGGAATTGTTGTCCTGTCAATGATGGGGCAAGCTTCACGATTCTGGCATCGGAACGCGCCTGCCGGCTTTATCATTTGACGCCGATTGCGCAAGTGATTGATGCGGTTGCGGTAGGGGTTGATCCCAATGATTTTGGGTTAGGTCCTGTCCCTGCGGTTGAAAAGCTTTTGGCACGCCAAGCATTAACGCTCGAGGACATTGACGTGATTGAGCTGAACGAAGCTTTTGCGGTGCAGGCTTTGGCTTGCATCAAGTTGGGCAATTTTCCGATCGAAAAAATCAACCCTTCCGGCGGTGCGACTGCGTTCGGTCATCCTTACGGTGCGACAGGGGCTATCCTGGTCACAAGGCTGCTGACGGAATTGAACAGGAATGAAAGTAATCGATTCGGCATCGTCACGATGTGTGTAGGCGGGGGCCAAGGCGCGGCCATGCTCATCAGAAAGGCAGACCCTATTGATGGAGAACAGTAAAACCATTCGTTTTTCCGAGGCGGATATCCGCGCGTACAATCAGCTCGTCGATCCAGCTTTGGGCAGCAAAATAAGCCTCAGCTATTTGGCGACCTTATGGCAGGAATTCGACTTGCCGGAATTGGCCGACCAAACGCCGATACTGATGAGGCAAGCTTTCAGCAGTTGCCGCGAACTCGGCTTCCATCAGACGTATGTCATTTCATTGAGCCTTACCGATAAAGCGCCTTTTAAACCCGGGAAAGCTTGCTGGACGTACACGTTGGTCATCAAGGAAGAAAACGCAGTGGTTGCGACGTGCGCGACCACTTTGCTGGTGGAGGAACCCATATGACATCAGGAGCGAACAGCTTGCTTTTCTCTCGAACGGAACTGCAGGCTTACAAAACAATTTCAAGGGATGCCAATCCGATCCATGACACAGGCTTGGTGTTCGGCATTTTGATAATGGCCAAAGTCGAGGCGATATTATCAGCCCACTGGGATTATAAAGCCATCACCAAATATGACTACAAGTTCCTGAAGCCTTTATTTGTGGGCGAACGTGCCCAGGTAAAATTTCTTCAGGAAGGTGAATTTGAGGTTTGGCGGGAGAACGAATGCATCGGGAAGGGTGTTTGTGTTGGCAGATAGAATCGTATTGATAACCGGCGGGACAAGAGGGATCGGCTTTGCCTTGGCAAAAGCTTTTCTGAGCGCGGGCGACCATGTCGTCATCACCTCGAAGACGATGGTAAGTATCGAACAAGCGGAGGCGGATTTGATCCAATACAAAGATCAGCTTTGGGCAAAGTGCTGTGATGTCCGCAACCGCAAGAACTGCCAACAGTTGGTCCAGGACATTGTTGAGAAATTTGACAGGCTAGATATTCTGATCAACAATGCAGGCATTTGTGCCGACGGGCAATTTTACAAGATGAGCGAGGACAATTGGGATCAAGTCACGGACACCAACATCAATAGCCTATACAACGCCACCCAACCTGTGGTGCAGCAGATGATGAAGCAGCCGGAACCCGGTTTTATCTATTCCATGACTTCGACCGCCGGCATGTACGGCGTCTTTGGGCAAACGAATTACAGCGCCAGCAAAGCGGCTGTGATCGGCTTCACCTATGCTTTGGCGGAGGAAGTCAAACGCTTCAACATCCAGGTCAATGCTATTTCGCCAGCCGCAAAAACCGACATGACGATTCCGGCCATCAAGCGGGTTGAGGAAGCTTGTGCCAGGAAGGGAGAATCTTTCCCTGATTATTGGCGGATTGGTTCGAGCGAGCAAGTTGCATCCCGGATAATCCAATTGATTGATTCGCCAAAGACGCCCACGGGAACTGTGTTCGGGATCAACGGCGATCAAGTTTGGACCTATCACCGGCCGGAACGGTCCGAATATGTTATTTGAAGCAATGGTGAAGGAGAGGGACCGGGGAGGGAGCACTTTTCTGGTTCTCTTTGCAGTGGCAGCAACGAATCTTGAAATGATGCAAACTACGGAGGGTAATGAACAATGACAAAAGTGGCGCAACTATTAGGTATCAAATATCCCATTCTGCAAGGGGCAATGGCAAAAATCTCCACACATAAACTTGTGGGTCCCGTTTCGGAAGCAGGGGGCTTGGGCATCATCGCTTCGTGCGGTATGACCGCTGAACAGCTTCGCGAAGAGATTCGCCTGACGCGCGCATTCACAAACAAACCGTTCGGAGTAAATCTGATGCTGCAGATGCCAAACTGTGATGAGCTTGTGCAAGTCATCATTGAAGAAGGGGTTGCGGTTGTGACGACAGGAGCTGGTTCCCCAAAGAAATATATGCCGCTTTTCAAAGAAGCGGGCATTAAGGTGATCACCGTCATCGCCTCGGTCAAACATGCGATAAAAATGGAGGCGGCAGGGGCCGATGCAGTCATTGCCGAAGGACAGGAAGCCGGCGGACACATCGGCCAGACAGCATCCTTATCCCTGTTGCCCCAAGTTGTCGATGCCGTCGCCATTCCCGTTTTGGGAGCGGGCGGAGTCGGGGACGGTCGCTCGGTGGTCGCGATGGTTGCCTTAGGTGCGCAAGGCATACAAGTCGGCACCTTATTCCTTTCCGCGGAAGAATGCCCGATTTCGGATAGCTACAAACAATTCCTGCTCGAGGCAAATGACACAGCGACAATCGTGACTGGCCGCAAAGCCAAAGAACCGGTGCGTTCACTCCGCAATCCGATGCTGGAGCAATATGCTGCCTTGGAAGCAGCGAATGCTTCCCATGAACAGTTGGAGAAACTGACGGTCGGATCATTGGCCCGGGCAGTCTATGCCGGCGATACCGTGACGGGTTCCTGCATGGCCGGCGAAATCGCCGGTATGATCGCAAACATCCGTCCTGCCAAACAAATCATCCAGGAGCTGTTTGCCGAAGCTGAGGCTGTTTTGGCAAATCTGAGAATTGCAAATTGAATAGGAACTGGATATCGAGAAATAGAGCTGAAAGCCTCTCGTTAGAGGTTTTGGCTCTATTTAGTTTGGAACAATTTAATCCCTGATTTGTATGATTTTTTGGTAAGATAGTAACCAGAAGACTTCTCTCACAGGTAATGCTGAGCGGAAACGTTTTGGAGGCTAAATTACATGTACAATCATCAATTGGAAACATTTATAACCGTGGCCGATTCCGGCAGTTTCAACAAAGCTTCAGACCGACTGTATGTGTCGCCTAACGCCGTCATGAAGCAGATCAATCTTCTGGAAAACAGTCTGGGATTTGACTTGTTTATCAGAACTCCTCGAGGCGTCCAATTGACTCCGGCAGGGGAATCCCTCTATCGGGACGCAAAATACATCATTCAGTATGCGAAAGATTCGATTGCCAGAGCGGAAAAAATGTTGGCTGAGCCCAAACAAGTACTGAGGATCGGGACTTCATTGACGACGCCGGTCCAGTTTTTGGTAAGTCTATGGCCGCAAATCCTCCAACAGAATCCAAATTTGAAATTTGAACTGGTTTCGTTTGAGAACAATCCTGAGAACGCGCGGGAAATCATGAATCATTTCGGAAGAAATATTGATTTGGTTGTCGGCATATACAGCGGTAACCTCCTGGACGAAAGGAATTGCGCGGCTTTGAAATTATATGATACACCCTTATGCGCAGCCGTCTCGTTCAATCATCGGTTGGCTTCAAAAAATGAAATCATGAGCGAAGATTTATTTGATGAAACAGTCATGCTCGTTAGACAAGGCTACATGAGTGCTTTTGATCAAGTGAGGGCCGATTTATCGGAAAACTACCCAACTGTCAAAATTGAGGATTTCCCATTTTTCAATGTAGATGTATTCAATAAATGTGAAAACAACAATTCGGTCATGATCGTTGTGGATGAATGGAAAAATGTCCATCCCTTGCTGAAAATCATTCCGATTAAATGGAACCATAGCATTCCGATGGGCATCCTGCATTCAAACAATCCATCCAGTGATGTCAAAGAATTTTTGCAGATCATCAGCAAAATAGATACGAATCAGTTATAACCTTTGGGTTGCAACTTATGAGCCAAGAGAGACTTCTTAATAGTCTCTTTTTTACTATACTTAAGTTGTAATAGAACGAAGGGGGAAACGGAAATGAAAACAAGAGTATTGGGACAAGGATTGGAAGTATCGGCAATCGGGCTTGGCTGCATGGGGATGGATCATGCCTACGGTGCGCCGGCCGACAGGGAAGAAATGATCAAGTTGATCAGACGCGCAGTCGAATTGGGCTGCAATTTCTTCGATACCGCAGTTGTGTACGGTGAAGCGAATGAAGTGTTGTTGGGCAAAGCATTAGAAATCTTCAACAGGGAAGATGTGATCATCGCCACGAAGTTCGGTATCTACGGACAGAAAATGGTCGATGGCAAGCCTGAGAATCAGCTGAACAGCAAACCGGATTCGATCAGGGAACAATTGGAAGGGTCTTTGAAACGCTTGGGCGTTGATTACATCGACCTGTACTATCAACACCGTGTCGATCCCGAGGTTGAACCGGAAGTGGTTGCCGGGGTAATGAAGGAATTGATGGCTGAAGGGAAAATCAAACATTGGGGCTTATCCAATGCGCCTTTGGATTACTTAAGAAGAGCCCACGCTGTCTGTCCGGTAACCTGCATCGAGAACCAATATTCCATGGTCTTCAGAGAGCCGGAAAAGGAAATCTTTAAGGTATGCGAAGAATTGGGCATCGGTTTTGTCGCGTATTCACCACTCGGAAATGGTTTCCTGAGCGGGAAATATGATGTGAACACTAAATATTCTGAAGGGGACTTCCGAAACAAGATGGGCAGATTCAGCCCTGAAGTCATGCAAAAAAACCAAACGCTGTTGGACTTATTGAAAGAAATCGCTGACAGTAAGAACGCAACGAGTGCCCAAATCGTTTTGGCTTGGGAACTCGCACAAAAACCATGGATTGTCCCAATCCCCGGAACAACGAAAATGCACCGTTTGGAAGAAAATTTGGGCGGAGCCGATGTTGAGTTGAGCGAGCAAGAATTGAATGACATCAACGCAGCCTTGGATGCTTTGGACATTGATGAAACGCATTTCTAGAACGGTTCTGTGTATTTCCGAATCATAATCAATCCTATTGCAATAAAAGAAGCAGATGTATAATACAAAACCCCACTAGAAAACTGGACACTCTTATTTTTGAGTGTCCAGTTTTTGGGTGGATTTTTTGCGTTCGTTGAAATGTTCAAGATAAGGTATAATAAACGGGAAAATATGAGAATGTTCCTGTTATGCGATGTTTACTTTCGATACTGATATTCAGGATTAATTTACCCTACACTTATGCCATACCAGGGTCGAGAAAGCGCAGCTTAAGAGGCAAGCTTACTGATAGCGATATGAAATTTTATGAAGTATTCAACCTTATAAATATATCTAAAATAATACAAATGAAAAAGATTGGAGGTTATCTATTTGAAGTGTCAATGGGAAAATGTTTTATCCTCAATCCACAAAATACACCATATCCGGACTACTGTCGTTGATCATAAGGATAGGATAACGTATACAGATCACAAAAATGCAGAAGAACAATTATTGAATGATTCTGCAATCAACACAATCGTCAGTCAATGCAGAAAGAAAAAACAACCTCAAGTCATCATCAACAATTATTTTCTGACAATTGCTGGTATCTATGTGGAAAAAACGAAAGAAGTTGTCCTTTTAGGGCATGTTTTTTTAGGCAGCCGGTCCGAGCAGTTCATTCAAACGGAGTTGATGAGAGCTTTTAATGATGAAGCTATCGTAAAAGAAAAAATGGGATACATTATGCCGTTAGTGACTACCAGTAAATCAAATTTTTTCTCGATTCTCGAATTTTTGAACTATTATTTGAATGGGGAAAAAATCAACATTTCCCAAAAAGAAATGATCATTGCGGAAGCTTCTTTTTATGATCCTAGTGAATTGAACAGCATGAACAGAGAACGTATTTATGAAGAAAATGTTTACGATGAAATTGATGTGTACGAAGGCTTTCTTTATGAAAAAAGGATAATGGACAGTGTACGAACCGGGGACAAAGAAAAGTTGATCAGCATTTTAAAATATGAAACGAATGTCCAAGCAGGGGGCTTAAGCAGAAAAGAAGCCGTGCTCCGCCAAAGAAAGAATGAATTCATTTGTTTATGCACACTTGCTACCAGAGCTGCGATTCAGGGCGGTCTGAATGTAGAAAAAGCTTTTTCCTTAGGGGATTATTACATAAGAAAAATCGAAAGCATGGATCAAGCTAATCAAGTAGAAATGTTTGTCAATAAGATGCTGTTGGATTTTGCAATAAGAGTAAAAAACACCGTTGACATCAAAGGCTATTCGCATGTCACGAATTTTTGCATGCAATACATCAATGATCATGTTTGTGATGCCATCGTCATCCAAGATATAGCGGATGAAATGGGAGTCAGTAAAAATCACCTATTGTTGAAGTTTAAGGAAGAAACCAATGTGTCTATCGTTGATTACATAAAGAATGTAAAGGTTGCTGAGGCAAAAATATTATTGAAATACGGACACATGAATATTACTGAAGTAAGCGACCACCTTTCCTTTTCATCACAGAGCTACTTTACTTCAGTGTTTAAAAGTATCACAGGCTTCACTCCGAAGCAGTATAGGGAGAGAAATGAAGAGATCTAACAATTATTGCTGATATAAACTCCGGTTACTAGATTTTAGTGATCGGAGTTTTTGAATTTTCCGGATGATCATGGGTTATGGATTTTATTTCAGGGAACTGAATTTTTCAGTTTCCGTGTTCTCAAGAATGATATTTTGATATAAAGGAATATATTTTGATATCCCGGTCAGGGTAATTGATATAAAATGTAAGCAGTTGCAAGGGGGTGGGCCTTCTCAATAACTATAGTTTGTGACTGGTCTACGGAGTATTCGGAGGTGTTCGACTTTTTTGGATTTTTGGATGAATGAAGCTATATGGGAGAAAAAACTATGGCAAGAGAAAGGAAATAATGAACATGAAAATATTTAAAAAAGTACAAAATTTTTTGACTGAAAAAGTGGAGCCGATGTCTTATAAGCTGACTCAAAATAAAACATTATCCACTATTATGGAATCGATGATGGCGACCTTACCGATTATGATCGGAGGAGCAGTTTTTTCTTTGTTGGCCAACTTTCCACTTCCGGCTGTAACAACGTTTCTTACAAATATAGGTATCAAGGAATTTTTGGATTCATTTGTGACAACGCAAAATAACTTAACACCTGTATTTATATCATTCCTCATCGGCTATACGTATGCAAAAAAAGAAGGTATCAATCCGATACCATCTGGAATTTTTTCACTTTTGACCTATTTCATGCTCATCCCGGAAAATATTCCTATGGGAGAAGGCAATTTAGTTGCATACTCAGCACAATATTTAGGGGGCAATGGGATATTTGTATCGATTATCTTTGGTATCCTAGTCGCTAAAATTTATGTGTTCATCACAAAGAAAAAAATTATTTTGAAGCTTCCTGATAGTGTGCCGCCTATGGTTGCTCAATCATTTGAACCACTATTTTCTGGCTTCATCATCATTGGGCTGGTCATTATCCTTAAAGCGGTTGTTTCCATATCCCCATTTGAAAATGTCTTCAATGTCATTACCGTCCTCATTCAGGGGCCTATCATGAAACTTGGCGCTAACGTTCCTGCCTTGATCATTTTGCAAACGGCAGCTAGTGTGTTGTGGTATTTTGGAATTCATCCATTGGCCATTACTTCTCTCTATATTCCAGTGTTCACTACTATTTTAACTGACAATATCACGGCGTATATGAGTGGACAACCACTTCCGTATTTGGAAGAAGGCGTAGTGTATCTCTTCACAAACCTTGGGGGAGCAGGAAGTTTAATGGGTTTGGCAATCTGTATGGTAGTTTTTGGCAAATCTCAACGATATAAAGTCATGGGCAAAATAAGCATCGTTCCAAGTATCTTTAATATCCAAGAACCAATTATGTTCGGTTTTCCGATCATTTTGAATCCTATGTTCTTCTTACATTTGGTCTTGACACCTTCCATTTCGATGGGGATTGGTTATCTTGCAATCAAGCTAGGATTATTTAACCTTAACCCAGTAGTTGCAGTGATGACACCATGGACTATGCCGTTTCCGATTACCGGGTTCTTAGTTGGTGGCTTGCCTCTAATGTTGATATTCCTGGCGATCATTTTATTGAATGTACTCCTGTATCTGCCTTTGTTTATGGTTTTGGATAAAAAAGAACTTCAGGAAGAGCAAAAATTGGAAGCTGCTTTAGAAGCAGAGAAGATGTTGCAGACAGACATATAGAGAAGTATTTTGGGGGAAATGTATGATTAGACAAAAATTGAATGAAGATTGGATCTTTAAGGCAGGTGCGGACAATCCGTTGATGGAAGCCGTGATGAACAGTGAACACGCTGCAAAGCTAATTCAATTGCCGCATGATGCAATGATTCATGAAACCAGAAGCAAAGAAGTAGCGAATGGCTCCCAAACGGGCTTTTATCCGGGCGGGAATTATACATACATTAAAAAGATAGCGGTTCCTGAAGAATGGGAAAACCAGTCAATCACTTTCGAATTTGAAGGCGTCTATTCAAATACGAAAGTGTTCATCAATGATGTTTACGCTGGCGGATGCAACAACGGGTACCGAAATTTCTATATCAATGCCAATATGTATTTGAAATACGGGGAAGAAAATGAACTGAAAGTAGCCGTAAATAATACGGCTCTTCCGAATAGCCGGTGGTACTCAGGAAGCGGAATTTATCGTGATGTGAATATTCTGCGCAGTGATTTGCTGCATATCGCTATTGACGGCGTTAAAATAACTACTCCAGAAATTGATGCGGATTTCGCGGTGGTTGTCGTTGAAACAACCTTAGAGAACGAACATCGTATACCAAAAACCGTAAAAATCACGACGGACATCCTCGATGCCGATAATCATGTTGTTGCCAGCGAAACGAAAAAAGTAACCGTTTTTGAAGAAGATACGACTGTTATACAAAGAATTGCCCTTAAAAAGCCAATTCTATGGGATATAGATACCCCTTATCTGTATAAGACACGCATTCGAATCGAGCAAGACGGATCTTTACTGGACGAAGAATTGGTTTCATTGGGCATTCGTGATCTGAAACTGGATGCGACAAATGGTCTTCGTTTAAATGGGAAAACAATAAAACTGCAGGGTTGCTGCATTCACCATGATAATGGCGTTATCGGCGCAGCCACCTTTTATCGAGCTGAAGAACGGCGCTGTGTGCTTCTCAAAGGGGCAGGGTTCAATTGCATTCGAAGTGCTCATCAGCCCATCAGCAAAGCAATGCTGGATGCATGTGATAAGCATGGCATGTTAGTGATTGATGAATTATCTGATGTATGGAATGTCTGCAAAAATCACAATGACTACTCAACCTTCTTTTCTGATAACTGGGAAGAGGACGTAGACAGCATGGTTGCGAAAGATATAAATCATCCCTCTGTCATTATGTATTGTTTAGGAAATGAACTTTCCGAAGCAGGAACAGCGAAGGGGGCTGAATTGAATCGGAAGATCAACAAGAGAATCAAAGACCTGGACGGTGCCCGATTTACTGTCAATGCAATAAATGGCCTCACGGCTGCTTCAAAAAAACTGCCGTTGATTTTCCAGGACATCGCTCAAAGTGCACTGGACAGCGGTATTTCTTCCCAAGCAGATAGTTCAGATACGGACGCTGCCGGAAGCAATCAAGTGAACAATATGATGGCTATGCTGGTGGGACCGTTAGCGGATAACGTCGCCAACCATCCGATCATGAGCGATACAATCGAAGAATTTCTTGAAGGCACAGATGTAGCGGGATTAAACTATATGACTTCACGTCATACGCTCGATCCCAATTGCATCGTGCTGGGAACAGAAACCTTTCCGAGTGAAATTCCCCGTTTGTGGAATATTGTGAAGGAGAACAACAATGTGCTCGGCGATTTGACATGGACTGGGTTTGATTATCTCGGTGAGGCGGGTATAGGAAACTTTTACTACGATGACAGTCGGCCTTTTTCGAATCATTGGCCGGATCTGACCGCATATTGTGGGGATATAGACATCATCGGGACTCGTCGGGTAATCAGTTATTACCGAGAAGTGATCTTTGGGCTAAGAAAGAAGCCGTTCATTTCAGTCGCCCGTTTGAATAGATTTGGAATGCCATGCATAAAAACGCCATGGGCATTTAAAGACAATATTGAAAGTTGGACATGGAGCGGTTACGAAGGAAAACCAACCATCATAGATGTATATAGTGATGCCAATGAGGTTGAACTATTTCTGAATGGTGAGTCGCTTGGAAGGAAGAATGTAGGAGAGCGTGAGCCTTTCACGGCTTCATTTGAAACGCTCTACCAACCTGGCTGTTTGAAAGCAGTCTGCTACCGTGACGGGAAAGCATCAGAAACAGAAGAATTATGTACAGCGAATCCTGAAGTGGAGCTGTTAGTTGAGCCTGATAGGAATGAGCTTGAAGCAACCGGAGCGGATTTGGCTTATGTAAAGATATCCGTTGTTGATGAATCCGGAACCCTTAACCATCAAGCCGAGGCCGAAGTGACGATCGAGATAGACGGGCCTGGGGTAATCCAGGGGTTCGGATCGGGAAACCCCCAGACAGAAAACTTCTTTGGGAACAATACTTGGAAAACCTATGACGGGCATTTGCTTGCTGTTGTAAGGTCAACCAATGAATCCGGAACAATTGATATCGTTGTGAAGTCCGGAAAAGACGAAAAGAAAGTATCAATAGTGACAAGTAAGAAAGGAATTTAATATGGCATTTCGAAATGATTTTTTATGGGGTGGCGCAACAGCGGCAAATCAATGTGAAGGGGCCTATACTGAAGACGGCAGGGGCCTTTCTAATGTGGATCTTATACCGCACGGCAAGGACCGATTCCCTGTCTTTGTTGCAGGGGAAGGTTCGTTGGAAACGGATCAGGACCATTATTATCCTTCCCACCAAGCCGTTGATTTTTATCACCATTTTAAGGAAGATATCGCATTATTCCATCAGATGGGTTTTAAAACCTTTCGGCTGTCGATATCGTGGAGCAGAATTTTCCCTCTTGGGGATGAGGAACTGCCGAATGAGGAAGGCTTATTGTTTTACGAGGAGATATTCAAAGAATGTCAGAAATACGGTATCGAACCGCTCGTCACCATTACTCATTTTGATTGTCCCATGGGCTTGGTCAAACGGTATGGGGGATGGGAAAACCGAAAATTAATCTGTTTTTACAAGAATTTAGTAAGAACACTATTTACAAGATATAAAGGCTTAGTAAAATACTGGCTCACGTTTAATGAAATCAATATGATCCTCCATGCTCCATTTTTGGCTGGCGGAGTCGTGCTGCAGGGGACGGATAACACGGAAGCTGTCAGATACACTGCGGCACACCATCAGTTGGTTGCGAGCGCTTGGGCGACAAAAATTGCCCATGAAATCGATCCTGAAATGAAAGTGGGCTGTATGTTGGCTGCTGGGAATGCCTATGCCAATACCTGCAATCCGAAAGATGTTTGGTTGGCCTTGGAAAAAGACCGGTCAGAATATTTCTTTACAGACATTCAAGTCCGCGGCTATTATCCTTCATACGCACGAAAGGAACTCAACAGAAAAGGAATAACCGTTCCTTTTAAAGAGGATGATGAAGAAGTCCTTCGGGAAAATACAGCTGACTTTATTTCTTTGTCCTATTACTCATCCAGGTTGGTGAGTACAGATCCCGAAGTAAATAATGCGACAGATGCTAATGTATTCGCGACCTTAAAAAATCCATATCTGGATGTCAGTGAATGGGGCTGGCAGATCGATCCATTAGGGCTTCGCATCACGTTAAATGCGCTCTATGATCGCTATCAAAAACCTTTGTTTATTGTAGAAAACGGGTTGGGGGCTAAAGACGAGCTCGTTGACGGCAAAGTGGAGGATGACTATCGGATTTCATATCTCCGTGAACATATCAAAGCGATGAGAGATGCCGTGGAATTGGATGGCGTTGATTTACTTGGCTACACAACCTGGGGCTGCATCGACTTGGTGAGTGCCACTACGGGAGAAATGAGCAAACGCTATGGGTTCATTTATGTCGATAGGGACGATGAAGGAAATGGATCATACAAACGCTACAAGAAAAAATCATTTGATTGGTACAAAATAGTGATTGAAACCAATGGAGAGATTCTGGACTGATAAGATCAACAATAAATTTCGGGAGGGGAACTGATAATGAATTATTATTGTAATCCCATCAATGTGGATTATTTATACCAGTTTTATCAAAATCGAAAACATGATAACAGAATCGAGATAGCAAGAGAAGCAGCTGATCCTTCCATGATTGAGTTTGATGGGAAATATTATATTTTTGCATCAATGACCTTAGGCGTCTGGGTGTCTGATAATTTGGCTGATTGGGAAAACCACAGATTGCCGGCTCATTTACCACTTTACGATTATGCGCCAGACGTTCGGGTGATTGATGGTTATGTTTATTTCAGTGCTTCAAAATCAGATGAAATTTGTAATTTTTATCGCACAAAAGATATTTTGAACGGCCCATATGAAGAAATTGTTGGGAGTTTCGATTATTGGGATCCAAATTTATTCGAAGATGAAGATAAAAAAGTCTATCTTTATTGGGGATGTTCCAACAGTGCGCCTGTATGGGGCGTCGAGTTGGACAAGGAAACCATGCATCCGATCGGGGATAAAGTGGAGGTAATCTTCCAAGATACCCAACTAAAGGGCTTTGAAAGAAAAGGTGAGAACCATTCGATACAGGCTCTCGGAGATACAGAATTAGAGGAACGTTTTCAAGAGTTTCTGAAAGAACAAAACGTAAGTGAAGATTCCTTGCCAACCCAAACGCAAGGGATAATCAAAAGCATGCTCAGCAATCGGCCTTACATAGAGGGCGCATGGATGACGAAGCACAATGGGAAATATTATCTTCAATATGCTTGTCCGGGAACACAATATAATGTGTACGCAGACGGAACCTATATCTCAGATAGTCCGCTGGGGCCTTTCACTCTGGCAAAGAATAATCCTTACTCTTATAAACCCGGTGGATTTATTACGGGTGCCGGGCATGGCTCCACTATGCAAGATCTGAATGGTAATTTCTGGCATACTTCCACGATGCGCATCAGCATGAATCATCAGTTTGAGCGCCGTGTAGGCATTTGGCCAGCAGGTTTTGACAAAGATGGCGAACTGTTCTGTAATCAGAACTATGGCGATTGGCCAAGAAGTGCAGAAAAAACGCAAACGAATCCTTGGGCAGATCCTGATTGGTATTTACTCAGTTACAAAAAACGGGTTTCTGCTTCTTCTTTTGAAGCCGCAAACGGGCCTGATAAAGCAGTCGATGAAGATATTCAAACGTGGTGGAAATCTTCAAGTGCCAAATCAGGTGAATGGTTACTGATGGATTTAGGCAAAGCATACGATGTACGGGCAATCCAGATTAATTTTGCGGATGATCAAGTAGATACGCCTGTTCCCGGAACAATCATAGGCGAGTCGATGCCGAGATATATCGAGGAGTCTCCTTTAGTAACGCGCTGGATTTTGGAAGGGTCAATGGATGGCAAAGAATTTTTTGTGATAGAGGACAAATCCTCAGCAAAAACGAGTTTACCGCATGATCTTATCGTGAGAGATGCAGGGATTGAGGCGCGTTTCTTGAAATTGACATTAATAGAGGTACCATATAATCAAAAATTTTGTGTTTCAGGATTTAGGGTTTTCGGAATTGGGGACGGCGAAAAGCCGAGTGTGCCGAATTTCCAGGCATTGCGGATCGGTGACATCGATATGGAAATCACAATTGAAAAAAATGATGCTGTCGGCTACAACATTTTATGGGGGCATAGCCCGGAAAAAATGTACCATAGTTATCAAACTTTTGATAACAAACAAGGAATTGGTGCATTAGTGAAAGGACAAGAAGTTTATGTTCGTTTGGACAGTTTTAACGAGAATGGGATCACTGTCGGCACGGTATCGAAGCTTGACTCCTGAACGAGGGGATACTGGAGGGAATGAAATCAGATGAGTGAAGTATTTTTGTTGGGTGCTGCCACTGCAGCGCACCAAGTTGAGGGAAATAATATTTACAGTGATTGTTGGGCTTTAGAGCAAATGGAAGGCTCCATGTATAAAGAACCGTCATTGGATGCGGTAGATCACTACAATCGCTATGAGGAAGATATTCAGCTGATGGCTGATGCCGGGCTGAATGCTTACCGTTTTTCGATTGAATGGGCAAGGATTGAACCGGAACAGGGGAGTTATGATGAAAAGGAAATCACTCACTATCAAAATGTTTTAAAATACTGCCTGGAGCACGGCATAACCCCGATCGTTACGATGCACCACTTCTCTTCCCCTAAATGGCTGATTCAAAAAGGGGGTTGGGAGAATCAAGATACAATCAAATATTTCACAGAATATTGCCAATTTGTCGTCCAAAAATTGGGCGATTTAATGGAATATGTCTGCACGATAAATGAAGCAAATATGGGATTGCAGATTGCTGCAATTGCGCGCGACATGATGCTGCAAATGGGAATTAAGCCACAAGTTGGCATAAATTTTGAGCTTCCGGAAGAATTTCAGAAAATCAGAAATCAAGAAGCAGCAGTTTTTGGGCTTAATCAGGGCGATGCGGTTAATACTTTTTTGTCACTCCGAACAGAACAAGGGGACTTGTTAATTATGCAAGCCCACGAATCTGCTCGTGATGCTATGAAAAAGATTTGCCCCCATTTAAAAATAGGGGTGACATTATCCCTGTATGATTTGCAGGTAGAGCCCGGTGGAGAGAAAGCTGCCGAGCAAGAATGGGCAGAGCAATTTACCCATTATCTTCCGTATATGCAAAAAGATGATTTTATCGGCGTACAGAACTACACCCGGAAAATAATCGGAAAAAATGGCAGTATGCCAGTGCCCACTGGTGCAGAAACCACCCAAATGGGCTATGAATTCTATCCTGAGGCGATCTCAAATGTCATCCGGGAAGTTTGGAAATCAATCCAACTTCCTATCATCGTTACAGAAAACGGCGTAGCTACTGAGGATGACAGCAGACGTGTGGTATTTATTGAAAAAGCGTTAAAGGGACTGAAGGCATGCATACATGAAGGGATCCCAGTATACGGATACTTGTATTGGTCTTTATTGGATAACTTTGAGTGGCAAGAAGGGTTTTCTAAACAGTTTGGCCTCATTGCGGTAGATAGAAGCGACCAGAGAAGAATTCCTAAAAAAAGCCTGGAATCCTTAGGCACATTCAATAAACAATGGAAAAACTAAAGGATTTTAGTACGCAATGAATCATTCATCCTCAACGTTCACAATACAGGTGTGTAAATCAGCTAAGAGAAAGTCAGGATAAAGGAGGAAACATTATTGAAGGATTATTTTAATTATAGCGGGAAAATTTGTGTCGTTACTGGTGCTGCCAGTGGCATGGGAAAAGCCGCTGCAGAGGCTTTAGTGGACATGGGTGCGAAAGTATACGCATTGGATTGGGCAGAAACAACTGTTCCTGGCACCATGAAGAATATTCGTGTAAATTTGGGGGATAAAAATTCTGTTGATGCTGCATTTGAAGAGTTGCCGCAAAAAATTGACTGTTTTTTTGGTATTGCGGGTGTTTCAGGCATTAAGACTGACTTTCAGTCGACAATTATCATCAACTTTTTGTCGAATAAGTACATGACAGAAGTCTATCTATCGAAAAGGATGCAGCAAGGCGGGGCTGTTGCGTTCGTCACTTCTGAAGCTGGATTGAGATGGGAAAAGAAAGAAAATGTACAAGTTTATCTGCCGATGATCGAAGCAGAAAATTGGATGGATACACTTGCCGAAATTGAAAAATTGGATAAAGGCTACCCTGGGAACGTAGGGTATGTTGTTTCCAAAAAGGCGATGAACTATTATGTGCCTCATATCCTGAAACAATTCGGACCAAAAGGCATCAGAGTCAACGCTGTTCTTCCGGGAACAACGGACACTGGTATGAAAGACGAATTTGCTGAGTCTGCAGGCGGCATTGATAACCTAAAGAGTTTTACGGGATTCAATGGAAGATTAGCGGAAAGCGAAGAAATGGGTCTACCCATCGTCTTTTTGAATAGCGAAATGGCAAGTTATATGAATGGGGTTATGCTCGTTGTGGATGATGGCCTGGAAAGCCAAATTCAAGCTGGTTTCATCAGCGACATGTATGGATTTGAGATGATTGGTAAGCATTGAATCTAAACATGAGTGCAGCTGTTTTGTTCATTTATTCCTTCAACAATACTGGATGTCCGGCCTGATTTTTAGATGAAAAAACTGCTCCTTCACCTTTGAAGAAGCAGTTTTTTTATCTAGTCTTTTAAACCCTCTATAACAAGGGTATCCAGTCTGACAATAAACTCCGATACTTCCGACGAATCTTCTTTCATTCCATCTTGTATCCAGTTAATCACCACAGAAATGCAACCTTGCGCAATGTAATAATAAAACCATTCTTGTTGTTTTGGAGACAATCGAGGAACCAAGCCTGTTAAGTGATCCTTAAACAATTCATAACTGCTGGACAGGATCCGATTTATGAAGGTTACATCCCCATTGTCCGAAATCAATAGGGTATAGATATCCTGATTGAGTTTAACGGCATCCATCATACCTTCGACTATCTGGGTAAGGTTTTTGTATTCAGCATCTCTGGTATACATTCGAAATGAATCAATCAGCTCACTCTCTATCTTTTCCATCAAATCAAATGGATCGGAATAGTATCTGTAGAAAGTGGTGCGATTTATTTCTGACTTGTCACAAATACTTTTTACTGTGATCTTATTCAAAGGATTTTCCTTCAGCAATTCAAAAAAGCTTTCTTTGATTACTTTTTTTGTGTAACGCGTCCTTGCGTCCGTTTTCATGTATTTATCCCTCCAATTTTGAAAATAATGAAACATACGCATCGTTTCGTGGATAAGTGTTGTGTATTGTACATTTTGAAATAATGTGATGATTGCAATAGGCTTGGTCAAATTATAATATTAGTACATGGATTTAGTCAACAGATGTTGCGAAAATGCCACGATGTTTCATAAAATACATAGTGTATAGAAAGTAGGGAATGCAATGGGGAAAATATTAGAAGGAAAAACAGCGATTGTTACCGGGTCAGGTCAAGGGATTGGCAGATGTATTGCCCTTTGTCTCGCAGAAAATGGAGCCAAAGTCATCACCAACAATCGTACGCCAGGTTCTTCAATAAATGCTTTTGAGAAAACGGATCTTTCCTTTACTGACGAGGAAAAGGCAGAATTGGAGAAATTCAATGGAGATGCCCAAACAACAGCTGATGAAATCATCAAAAGCGGCGGAGAAGCAATCCCTGTTTACGGAGATGTAAGCGATCCTTCAGTTGCTGAAAAATTAGTGACAGCAGCAATCGATAATTGGGGACGCATTGACATCATTGTCAATAATGCTTCATCAAATTGGGTCGGTAATATAATGGACATGGACACGGAACTGTGGAATATCAGCATAGCTTCCAAGCTGACCGGTACTTTTAATATGATGCATTATGCAATGCCGTACATGAAGGAGCAGGGCTTTGGCAGAATTCTTAATTCTGCATCGGATGCTTTTGTGGGGATACCAAGCTATGCTGCATACGGAGCGGCAAATGCCGGTGTTGTGGCCTTAACAAAGGCATCCGCTCAAGATTTAGCTGGCACGGGAATCACTGTGAATGTTTATACTCCATTAGCCAGGACGCGCTCTTGGTTCAATGCAAGAACGAAATACAGATTGAATGGTATTTCAAAAGAAGCGATAGAAGCAAAGGCACCCGATGCCATGAAGAACACTGCGGAAGGAATGGTGCCGTTCCTGGCCTATCTTTCTTCGGAAGACGCCAACGGCATTACAGGTAAATTATTCAAATTGGCTGCTGATGGGGTCGTTGGGCTTTGGTCTGATTCGCAAGTGGTGAAAGAAATCAAGACCACGGATAGCATTTGGAGCATTGAAGATTTGAAAAGAAGAATTCCGACTGAACTGCTTAAGGACGATCACTCAAATCATGAAGACAAAATACTTGCAAACTAATGATGTTGAGCGCAACAGGAAAACTAATTGGTAAAACTACAAAGAGAGGTAAGTGTTAAAATATGGGGAAATTAGCTGGGAAAGTAATCATCATTACGGGGTGTGCAAGTGGACTTGGCAAACAACAAGCCATTCGCTGTGCCGAAGAAGGCGCCAATCTTGCCATCTGTTCAAGAACAGAGTCAAAACTGATGGAAACGAAAGAAATCTGTGAAGAAAAAGGTGTTAAAGTTTTAGCGATGGCTTTGGATATCAGAGAGTATGCCAGTCTTAAAGCATTCGTGGACAAAACAGTTGATATGTTTGGAACGGTAGACGTATTGATCAACAATGCCCACACCATCACGAGACCGGCGCCATTTATGGATAAGACTATCGAAGATCTTGATATTGAAATGCAAAGCTCCGTTTATGCCTACTGGAATTTGATGCAGCTGTGTTTTCCATACTTAAAAAACAAACCAGGTGCTGGCAGCTCAATCATTAATTTTGCTTCGGAAGCGGCAGTTATGGGTGATGAATTTTATGCCCCTTATGCGGCGTCAAAAGAAGCCGTTCGAGGATTATCCCGAGTTGTTGCAAGGGAGTGGGGACAATACAATGTGCGTGTGAATACCTTATGTCCGAATGGGTTAACGGATAATTGTTCTGGAGGATTCGCTTCCTTGGGCAAAGAGGTGGCGAAACACATTGAAGAAGCGTTTGTAAATAATCCGTTCCACCGTGCCGGGGATCCGTATAAGGATGTGTCTCCCGTAGTAGTATTTCTGGCGTCAGATGACAGTCATTGGATTACAGGCCAAAACATTCATGCTGACGGTGGAGCTTTGATTACAGGATAGAATCATTCCTTGCCGACAAGAGAATATGCTTTGGCTACAAAACTTTCAGGTGAATACTGGCAGTAAATAAAGGAACAGCTGAATACTTGCGGAAAACCGCATATTATCCGGTTGATTATAGGAGCGAACCAGGAGCTTTTCTGGTTCGCTCTTTTTAAATTTCGGTCAAGCAGTTAATATCTTCAAGGACAATTCAGAGAATGTCGATATCGAAGGATTCGGTATCACAGAGCACATGATTTGGGATGCGATTAATCTGAAGGAGGTTCGCTTTCGGGGTAACTTTGTCAAGTTTTGTTCCCAAGAGATGTACCGATGGTCTTGTCAGGTACAGGTAAGGTACTTTTGAAATTCAGTGCTATAATAGCTTTTATAGCACTGTTGAAGGGGAGAGGCACATGTATGATTTAGTGAATGATTACCATATTGCGGTCCCGACCGCGTTTTACGATAACGAGGATTTGAATACGGAAGCGATGCTGCAGCATATCACGCATCTGTACGGTCAAGGTGTGAAATCCGTCATGGTGTGCGGCACGACAGGGGAGCAGCACAGCTTGTCGCTGACTGAGAAAATGCAGCTTTTGAAAAGTCTAGATGCGGACAGTACCTTGCCGGATGACCTGGAAATCCTCTTCGGAGTGGCCAGCATCAGGCAGAAGGAAGCACTCCAGCTGGCTGAGAAAGTCAATGCGAGCCCGAGAATCAGCGGAGTGCTGTTGGGTTTTCCGCCTTATATTATGCCTTCCCAAAAAGAAGCGAAGCTCTATGTGGAAGCCATCGCCAAAATCATCGAGAAGCCTATCATCCTCTACAACAATCCGCGGCGCACCGGCTTTAATCTGGAGTTGGATACATTTTCTGAATTGATTAAGCTGCCGAACATCATCGGCATTAAGGATGCAGGGGACAGTGCGCGCATCCCCGAATTGATTTCCGTGGCGGACAAAAAAATCAACATCTACGCCGGCGGGGAAATTGATCTGGACAAAAAAATCACATTGGGCGCAAACCGGTTGTCCTCCATGGCGGGCAATCTTTATCCTACCGAGGTCGAAGCGTATTTTACGGATTTATTGCACGGTCATTCGGACGGCACAAAAAACGCCGGAATCGAAGAAAAGATTCGCAACGTTTTTGCGGGAAATCCAATCATTTACATCAAAAACGAAATCACGAAGCAAACGAATATCGATATGGGGATTGCACGTTCACCGTTGGGTAATCTTTAGTAGCTCGTTTTTGGAGGAAGAGCCGAATTCCGTTGAAGAGACATTCAGCGGGAATATCATATACAGCAAATTATCCGTTAGAACGAATCTCACGATTAAATAGCAATCACTATCGATCTGTGGGAAAATTATTCCATGAATAATTTTTGACCAACAAAAGGAAGTGCGAAAATGCAGAAAACTATGGACATCCGTTTTGCAGAAGAGAAGGATGTGGGATTGATTTTGGCATTCATCAAGGAGTTGGCGGATTACGAAAACCTGCTTGCTGAAGTAACCGCAACGGAAAAACTGTTAAAAAAGACACTGTTCGAAGACAAAAAAGCCGAGGTCATCATCGGGGAAGCCGCTGGCGAACCAGTTGCCTTTGCGTTGTTCTTCAGCAATTTTTCCACGTTTCTGGGCAAACCCGGGCTCTATCTTGAAGATTTGTATGTTAGGGAAGGTTATCGCGGGTACGGCTTCGGAAAACAGTTGCTTTCGTTTCTTGCGAATCTAGTCATCGAAAGGGACTACGGTCGCCTGGAATGGTGGTGCTTGGACTGGAATAAACCATCCATCGACTTCTACAAGATGATGGGTGCCGAACCGATGGATGAGTGGACTGTGTTTAGGTTGACCGGCAAAGAATTACAGGGAATGGCTGCAGGAGATTGCGGTTAATTTCTAACCCTTCGATATTATCATTTAGATCTCTTTTGCACCTTCCTTGCCGGATCTGCCATAAAAAAGTAGTATATTGAGTAGATAGAATTTATTGTGAATATTATCATGTGAAGTGAGGAGATCCTTTTATGTCGACACCTGAATTAAGAGCACAAATCATCGAGGCGCACCAAAGCCGCTACGCCACAAAATCTTTCGATCCAACGAAAAAAATTGCCGAGGAAGATTGGAAAACAATCATTGAATCTGCTCGTTTATCGCCGAGTTCCTTCGGATATGAACCATGGAAATTCTTGTTGATAAACAAGCAGGAAATCAAGGATGACCTGAAGGGGATCGCTGCGGGAGCAGTCAACAGTCTCAACGGTGCCAGCCATTTCGTCATCGCGCTGGCCCGAAAAAATGTGACAATCGAAAGCGATCATGTCAGACACATCGTCGAGGACGTGCTCGGAGCGGACTTTGCGATTGACTCACCGCGCAGCCAGTATTTCGACAATTTCCAAAAGAACAATCAGCAATTGACGGACGAACGCACTTTGTACGATTGGGCCTCCAAGCAGACCTACATCGCGATGGCCAACATGATGACCACTGCAGCGTTACTGGGAATCGACAGTTGTCCGATTGAAGGCTTCAACAAAGCCAATGTTGAGAAATATCTGTCGGAAAAAGGTCTAGTTGACCTGAACGCGTTCGGCGTGTCCTATATGCTAGGTCTGGGTTACCGTAATGAACCGATCACACAGAAGAAAAGACAGTCCTTGGATGAGATTCTTGAAGTAATCGACTGAACATTTCAAGGGTGCAACGAATCCTGAATGATCGGTTAATTGCCTCAAAGTGCACAAGAAAAACAACGAATACAGCAGGAAGACAATCCTATCAGGTGTAGGGCTGTCTTCCTTTTTTTTGCAGTATATAGACTAAAAAGAGTATTTTGGAACAATATTGGCTGAGCAGTATTCTTGACTTAGCGTCCACTTCATTGTATAAAGTAAGTACATCTCATCAGAAATCTGCCTGTTGACGTTGCTTCGGCCAATCAACCCGTTACATTACATAAGTTTCTGACAAGGAGGAACCCCAATATGAAAAAATATACAAATATGAACGATATGACCCTACAAGAATGTGAACATCTTAGAGTGGAAATGGAAATGAAGAAAAACTACTACGGTGCTTTTGTGAGCAACGTACTGACGGATGAAATGACCGAAAAAATGGAAAGCCTGTACGGCTGTGATTCGAACCAATAGTTACCAGTCAGCGGAGCGTTCTGCAGCTGATCAAACAATTGTTGTTTCGCGAATAGCCCAAGCGACCAATTGGCACTGATGAGACGCAGAATTGAACTAAGTGAGCTCCTGCGGTGGAGCACTTAGGGAAATAGAATACTTAAATGAAAACAGCTGGAGACGTCATCGACGTTTTCCGGCTGTTTTTTTGTGCGGCTGGGAATAATGGTTGGCTTTAATTGATGGAAAGGGAACATTGACAGGTTTTGCTCAACATGATAATCTTTAGTGAGTTTACAGGTGTCAAGATAATGAAAAAATTAAGCCGTGGAGGTTAGGGTATTGAGGGATAAGTTGAACAAACAGTTGGATGATGCAGAATTAGTCGCGGGGATACAGAGGTTGAAGCAGGAGAAGGATATCGTTGTTCTAGCACATTTCTATGTCCAGGACGAGATTCAGGACGTGGCAGACTACATTGGCGATAGCTATCAGTTGGCGAAATTGGCGCAGACTACGCCGGAGCAGACAATCTGTTTTTGCGGCGTAAACTTCATGGGGGAGAGCGCGAAGATTTTGAGTCCGGGCAAGCGGGTCATTATGCCGGATATCAAAGCCGGTTGTCCGATGGCTGATATGATAACGACCGATGAAATCGAGCGTGTCAACGCCCAGTACGATGATTTGGCGGTTGTCGCGTATGTGAATACGACGGCGGAAACCAAGGCACACAGCGATGTTTGTGTGACGTCATCCAATTGCCTGGAGATTGTGCGCAGCCTGCCGCAGAAAAACATCTATTTTATTCCGGACATCAATCTAGGATCGTACATTAAGAGCCAGGTTCCGGAGAAAAATGTCATTTTGCACGACGGATTTTGCTGCGTTCACCACAAAATCCGCGTTGCGGCTGTACAGGAGATGATCGAAGCCAATCCGGATTACAAAGTACTGGTCCATCCAGAGGCACAGTCGGAAGTTGTTGCACTCGGTAATGTAGTCGGCAGTACGAAGGTTCTGTTGGATGAAGTGAAGAAGAATGATGCACCTGGATATATCGTCTGTACAGAAGTTGGCATTTTGCATCAGATGAAAAAGGCGGCTCCGGGTAAGGAGTTCCTGGTGCCGACACGTACCCAGACATGCCGCAGCATGAAACGGAACACATTGCAGAAATTGTATGATGCGATGGACACCATGACACCGGAAGTCAAGATGAATGAAGAATTGATGCAGCGGGCTCTCCGACCGTTGGAAAAGATGATGGAACTTTCGTTGAACTTAGTTAGATGAGTGAATGAATACTGCGAAAAACAGCCGCAGACGTCAAATTTGACGTCTCCAGCTGTTTTTAGTGTGTGTCGATTTAATTTCATGTCGTAAAGCCATGATACCACGGACGGACTAGTTATCAATTATCCGAAAATTCTAGTTGTTGCTACGCCTTTTCCCCGCCTGTATCCTCCTGCATGATATCCGAACTGGTTTTCCTTTTGTCGGCTATTCTGCCCAAGCGGATGACATGGGCCAGATTTTCCTCGTAAGTTTCGGCAAATACGATCGAATACAGGACGTCCAGCAGGTAGATGATGGAAAGGTTAATCGTGAAGTTTCCGATTTTGGAGTAAAGCTTCTCGCGCGTCGTGATCGGCAGATAGCAGTCCACCACCCGCGAAAGGTAGTTGTCGCCGATGCTCGTAATTCCGATCGTCGGAACGCCTTCAGCTTTCAATATATTTGCGATCTGTTTCATCGCATAGCTTTCGCCTGTATAGGAAATCAATATGGCACAGGTTCCCTCGGGACAGGTGTAGGCTGTGTAGACGTCTTCCCCTTTGATGGTGGAGACGGCAGTGTGATGCTTGATTCGGTTCATCTTCAGAGCAAAGTCCTGTGGGATGAGCATGTTGGCGTTGTTGGCGAAGATTTGGATATGCTTAGCCCTCAGCAGCATCTGCTTAGCCTGCTGCAGCGTGTCGTGGTGGATGAGCGAGAGCGTATCCTCGATTGTCGATTGTCCGAGCGAGGCCATCTTATTGCTGATTGTCATGATCGAGTCGTTCGCCTCAAAAGGCAGGTTGGCATCGATGTTGACGAAGTTGCGGGTCAGATAGTCGTGCTCTTCCTGGTAAGCTTTTTTGCATTCCACCCATCCGTCGAAGCCTAATTTTTTGGCGATGCGGATCAGTGTGGAAGGTTGTGTATAGGTTTCGGCTGCGATTTCCTGCATCGTCTTTTCGTCCAGCACTTCCGGATAACGCAACAGATAGTCCACGACTTCTTTTTCAGCCGGAGAAAATTTGATGGTTTCCATTTTTTCGCGTATCAACATAGGTGGCGCGTCTCCTTTTATCAAGTCCAGCGATCCATATCAGATTGGAATCGCGTTTCTGCTATTTACAAAAATTATAAATTAATGTAAATGATATGTAAACGATATTTCGCTCAAAAAAGGCCAAAAAGCGAAAAAAATTTGAATTATTAGGCGAATTTTGCACGAATTTTGTAAAAAGGTTTTGAAGTGAACCGAGAACCCTTGTTATCGTTATTTACATGATAGATAATAACCTTGTAAACGAAACGAGGAGGAATATACAAATGACTAAAGGCGTTAAAATTGTAACAATCGGCGGAGGAAGCAGCTACACACCTGAATTAATGGAAGGATTCATCAAACGTTATGATGAATTGCCTATCCGCGAAATCTGGTTAGTGGATATCGAAGCGGGAAAAGAAAAATTAGAAATCGTTGGCACAATGGCGCAACGTATGTGGGATGCCTCCCCTTACGACGTGAAAATTCACATGACTTTGGACCGCAGAGAAGCTTTGAAAGATGCTGACTTCGTAACAACTCAATTCCGTGTAGGTTTACTGAATGCCCGCGTCAAAGATGAGCGTATCCCGTTCTACTATGGCATGTTGGGACAAGAAACCAATGGTGCTGGCGGTATGTTCAAAGCATTCCGTACAATTCCTATCATTTTGCAAATCGTTGAAGACATGAAAGAATTATGCCCGAATGCTTGGTTGGTCAACTTCACAAATCCGAGCGGAATGGTTACAGAAGCAGTTGTCCGCTACGGCAAATGGGACAGAGTAATGGGCTTATGTAACGTACCAGTTATGGCTACGATGACAGAACCGAAAGCATTAGGCGTTGAAAAAGAGGATCTGATCTACAAATTTGCCGGCTTGAACCACTTCCACTGGCATAAAGTCGCTGACGACAAAGGCAACGATGTCACTTACAAAGTGATCGATGCTATGTTCGACAAAGATGCTGGCTTACCGAAAAATATCCATGACATTCCGTTCTACAGAGAACAATTGGAACAAATGGGCATGATCCCATGCGGCTACCACCGTTACTACTACCGTGAAGAAGAAATGCTGACACACGGTCTGGAAGAGTACAATGGCATAGGTACGCGTGCACAACAAGTGAAAGAGACAGAAGCTGAATTGTTCGAATTATACAAAGATCCTAACTTGGATCACAAACCGGAGCAATTGCAAAAACGTGGGGGAGCATACTACTCAGACGCTGCTTGCGAAACGATCGCTGCCATCTACGGCAACAAAGATACGCAAATCGTTGTATCGACTAAAAACAATGGCGCTGTTCCTGACCTGCCAGCTGACTGCGTAGTCGAAGTTACAGCTTACGTTGGCGCACAAGGCGCTCGCAACGTGGCTTTCGGTGAATTACCGACTGCCGAAAAAGGCTGGTTGCAAGTGATGAAAGCCATGGAACTGTTGACTATCGAAGCGGCTGTAACAGGGGACTACGGTACAGCTTTGCAAGCCTTCACAATCAACCCATTGATCCGTTCAGGCGACACTGCAATCAAAATCATGAACGAATTGTTCATCGCACACAAAAAACACTTGCCGCAATTCGCTGAAACAATCGCACGCTTGGAAGCTGAAGGCGTGACTGTTCAAGACGAAATCGCAAAAGACTTAGACTAATTCAATAAGAAAACCCTATCATTCGCTTTTTTTCAAAAAACCATTTGACATTTGCTTGGAAAATGAGTATATTCTGAGAAACAACATAAAAAGTGATGATAAGAAGTAGTAAGTTATTGAGCTGACCAGAAAGGTGCCGGTCGATGCGAGGCACACATGCGAGATATCCGAATTCATCTTTGAACTTCGCACTGAATCAAGTAGGCTGCGACGGGTGATAGCGTTCGTTATTTCGCTAGGGTATTATAATGTACCTATCGAGGTAGACTTGCGCGAGTAGTCTATGAACAAAGGTGGTAACACGAGTCTATACAGGCTTCGTCCTTTCCAATGAAAATTGGAATGGACGAAGCTTTTTTTGTTGAAGAGAAAATGGAGGGATTAATATGAGTTTCAAAGCATTGAGTGAAAAAATTGATTTCGAATTGGTCAAAGAATTATCCAAACTGACACCTGAGCAAGCAGCGATGAAGGCAGCCCGCGACCAAGAGTTGCACGACATCATCGAAGGCAAAGACGATCGCATCTTGTTAGTCATCGGACCTTGTTCCGCACATGATGAAGAAGCAGTAATGGAATACGTGCGTCGCTTGGCGAAATTGCAGGAAAAAGTCAAAGACAAAGTGTTCATGGTTCCCCGTATCTACACAAACAAACCGCGTACGACCGGCGACGGCTACAAAGGCTTGTTGCATAAACAAGATCCTACCGGCAAGAGCAACCTGATCCAAGGTATCGCTGCAGTGCGCAGCCTGCACAACCGCGTCATCACGGAAACAGGCCTGACGACAGCCGATGAAATGCTATACCCAGAAAACCTGGATTTTGTTGATGATCTTGTCAGCTACCATGCAATCGGTGCGCGTTCTGTTGAAGACCAACAGCACCGTTTCGTTGCCAGCGGAATCGATCACCCAGCCGGTATGAAAAATCCGACAAGCGGCAACCTGAAAGTGTTGTTCAATTCTGTTTACGCTGCACAGCAAAAACAAAAATTCATCCATAACGGCGTCGAAGTGCAGTCCAGCTCCAACCCGTTGGCCCACGTTGTATTGCGCGGCGGAACGAACGAGTACGGCGATAACATCCCGAACTACCACTACGAAGATCTTGTCAAAGTCGTGAAAGGATACGAAGGTGGGGACTACAAAAACCCATTCATCATGATCGACACGAACCACGACAACTCAGGCAAAAAACACATGGAACAAATCCGCATCGTCAAAGAAACGATGTTCAACCGTTCTTGGAACGACGACATCAAGAAATTGGCGCGCGGCTTCATGATCGAGAGCTACCTAGTAGGCGGCCGTCAAGAAGATGACGGAACAGTCTTCGGCCAATCCATCACCGACCCATGCCTAGGCTGGGAAGATACAGAAGAATTGGTTAAATACATCGCAGAAAACGCATAAGAGCATAAAAATGAGGCCAGGAGAAATCCTGGCCTTTTTGTGTTGCTGTATGATGCGAGGGATAGGGGTGCGTGTAATCTACTTCAAGAGAATTACAGGAACAAGAAGCGATCGTCCTAGGTGCTGGAAACTGCTTCTTGAGCTAAATACACTTCTTAAACAATAATTTTATTTTCAATATAATTAACCGATTCTTTAATTCGATGAAGACCTTCAAATAATCTTTCGTGAGAAGTTGCAATATTCAGACGCATATACATTTTTCCCTCTTCACCATAGTCACACCCTGCATTTAGAGCTACCTTTCCTTTATTTACTAGTAGACGCATTAATTGATCGTCATCAAGTCCAAAATCTGAAAAGTCCAACCAAGCTAAATAGGTCCCTTCAGGTTTTTTAAACTTCACGTTAGGAATTTCATTTTTAATAAATTCCTCTATAAAATTAAATTGTTCGTCAAAATGTTGAATCAGTTGTTGTAGCCATACTTCCCCCTCATTTAATGCAACTTCTGTTGCAGTCAAACCAATTGAATTCATTTCCAAATGTAAATTAGGGCCACTATTTCTTGCTTGAGAGTGAACAAATCGTTCCCGTAATGACTGATTAGGGATAAACGCATAAGAGCATTTCAATCCTGCTAAATTAAATGTTTTTGTTGGTGCAGTTAAAGCAATGGTAAACGCGTCTGAACCATCCAGTGCCAACATACTAGTGAATTTGTTAGGTTTAAAAACGATATCTTGATGTATTTCATCGCTAATGAGAATAACCTCATACTTTTTACATAAATCTACGACTTTTTTAAGTTCAGCGTATTTCCAAACACGGCCTCCAGGATTGTGAGGGTTACAAAAAATATACATTTTTACTTGTCGGGTCTTCATTTTTTCCTCAACGTCGGTGAAGTCAATGCTGTATTCTCTATCATTGCTAATTAATTTACTTGTAACTAACTCTCTATTATTGAGCAAGACAGCGCTTGCGAATGGAGAATACACTGGATCATGAATTAATATAGTATCTTCTTCCCGGGAAAAGGCTTGAATCGCGGTGCAAATAGAGGAAACTACTGCTGGCGAGAATACGATAGATGATTTAGTCAGTTGATAATTATGTTGAGTGGACTGCCAATTTATAATTGCCTGTATGAGAGAGTCCGATGGCGTTTTGTACCCAAAGATCCCATTAGAGACCTCATTTTCTATAGCATCAATAATTTTTGAGGATGAGACAAAGTCCATATCAGCAATCCAAAGTGGCAATAAATCTTTACTCCCAAATACCGTTTCCGCCATATCCCATTTAACACTACCTGTATCTATTCTGTTGACTGATTGATTAAAATCCATTATATATCCTCTTTTCTTTTGGTGAAATACTTTTATATCAGCTACCTTCTATGTAATAATATAGGTGTATCACAAAGAAATCCAATAGATACAAAAATCGTTAAAATCAACTTTCCGTAGAAAAAAGTATTCTGGATACGTTGGAAACGATTTCATCTTTGGTTAATAGATAATCTACTCATCTTTTCAGCTAATTTCATCAAAAAGAATATTTATAATACTTTTTCATATAACCTAATTATAAAAATAAAAACTTTAGGAGAATGAATTATGTCAGACATATCGTCCGAATTGGGAAGAACCATTAGATACTTTAGAAAAAGCAAAGGAATAACTTTGGAAGAGTTAGGCGAGCAAATAAATAGAAGTAAATCTACTATGCAAAAGTATGAGGCAGGAAAAATTATAATTGATATTGAAACTTTTTATGAAATTGCTTTTGCCCTTAATGTACATCCTGAACAACTTTTGTATAGCAAATCCAACCTTTTGATGGAAACCAACTCTTCTAATCCAAAAACGTTATTTAAGGAGTCAACGACTTTATATTCATATATGTATGATGGACGAATTAATAAATTACTTCGTTCCCTTTTTATAATCTCTAACCATCCGGAACAAGGAAGGTTTCCAACCGCATTCTATATGAATATACCAACATTTGATAAGTACATGTTTGCTGAGAATACTTACTTTGGATATTCTCAACATCACGACACATTCACATCTATGTTCCTTACCCACAGTTCAACTGAAGTTGAAAACGTATCAATAACCATTTTGTCGACATTTCAAGAAACAACGGAGCGTTTGGGAATGATGAGTGGAATCTCGTTTCGTCCCTTCATGCCAGTGTCATTTAAGATGCTTTTTTCTAAAACTCCTCTTAAAGAGGATGAAGAGCTCATTAAACGTTTAAAAATCAATCAAAATGACATACGCATGATGAAATTATTTAACATGTTTAATATTATGTGATTTTAGGCATAAGAAGGGAATATAAAAAAATAGAAAAGTTAATTTCGCTGTTAGGAGATTTACTCGTTAAATTTAATAAATAAAAGAGGAGGTTGTACTATGTTTGGTCCAGATCCGGATGCGATTTACCCTAATCCAGCTATCCCAAGTGTATGTTTCATTAAAAATGTAATTACTCGTCCAACCATTAAAGTTGGGGATTATACTTATTATGATGATAATGAAAGCCCAGAAGATTTTGAAAAACATGTAACGCATCACTATGATTTCATTGGGGATGAATTAATTATAGGCAAATTCTGCGCTTTGGGTAAAGGTATTGAATTTATTATGAATGGTGCAAACCATCGAATGAATAGTGTAACGACATATCCTTTCAATATATTCGGAAATGGTTGGGAAAAAGCTACTCCTGATCTCGATGACTTACCTTTAAAAGGAGATACCATCATTGGAAATGATGTATGGTTTGGGCAAAATGTAACTGTTATGCCAGGTGTTCATATTGGTGATGGCTCTATAATTGCAGCGAATTCTACAGTAACTAGTGATATTCCTCCTTACTCAGTTGCAGGAGGAAACCCTTGTAGACTAATCAAAAAACGATTTGATGACGACTTAATTGAGTATCTTCTTTATTTGGAATGGTGGAATTGGGATTCAGAAAAAATATTCAATAATCTCGAGATATTGTGTAGTGGAGATTTATCAAAAATAAAATCGATTAATAAATAATATATTGAAGGTGGGTGTGATATGAAGAAGAATTACTTAAGCATCGACATCGGCGGCACGAATATCAAATTAGCCTTAATCGACCACTCCGGGCAGATTCAGTCCAAGAAGCAGCTGCGGACGCCTCCTGAATGATGCGAACCTGTTGGGGGCGTTGTATCAGCTGTTGCTGAATGCGGATGAATAGATGGTCTTGTCATCCCTTTGATTGGATATAACTAATCAATCGTGAAATGTAAAAATAGAAATAACCTCCACGGAGTGAGCGTCACTGCTCTCCGCGGAGGTTATTTTCGTCTGTGGTATCGATTGATGATGTCATTTATTGTAACTGCGTTTCATGCTTAAACGATGTCATTTTAGTTTTTAAAGTTTAACACTTTTTAAAATCCAATCTTATGGCTAAAAAATCACCTATCGGATTTGGCGAGGCAATACCACAAGTGGCAAGCTCGGAGCCGGAATATTTCATGTGGCTGTTGATTTTCATATAGTCTGCGCTCAAGTCAATAAAGGGAATTTTCACCAGTAAAGACAACTCGGATACATCATAAATATTTCGAAAAAGGTAAACAATGATTTTATTCCGCGCTTTGTCGGTGAACATCCAGGCGCAGTGGTTTGAGTCAAAGGGTGATTCCAATCGATAAAATTCACTCGCCCAAGTTTGAGGCATGAAGTACAACATTCCCGCATCTAATCTTCCACCTCCGCTTGAGCAATTCTCAAAAAGCACTTCAGGAAAAAGCGTCGTTATCGTATTGAGTATGCTGTAAAGCCCCATCGTGTATCGGTGCGAGTACTCGTTCGCCTGAGATTGATTCAACAAGTTAGAAGCCGGCTCCGTTATATGGCGGTTCATGTCCCATTTGATATAACTGGTACCGAATAACTCAACACAGCTTGGGGACTCTGAACGGATTCGCCCGGATCAAGTTGCCATGCGAACGTATCCGGGTTCAAACCAATCTGCAAACGCAAATGATTATACTGATTCCTTTCAAGATTACTTAGATGGTTGCCGCTATAGATCAATGTCATTGCGTGTACGTCACCGGAAAATTCTGTAGCATCCTTAGAAATCGAGAGATAGGGCGGGTATTGAGGACCATTTGCACCTCGGCTGCTTGAAATAGGATCGACCAAATGAATGATCAATGTCTGAGAATCTGATTCGGGTTTGTCTCTTGCATGAGAAAAGGCAGTGAAATGAGGTGCCTCATCAGAAATTTCAAATTTCTCATAGGAAAAGCGGCTTTGCTCTATAGAGTGGTATTCGGTAATTTGCCTCCGGTGTTAGTTTCAGCCTCCGGTTTTGGGCGAAATTCTCGAATGTTGGTAGAACATTCGAGAATCTGACATTAGCGTAGTGCGAAATTGTCGAATGCTAGAGATCATTCGACAATCTGATCCCAACGCAACGCAAAATTATCGAATACAAGCCACCTATTCGGCAAACTCGTCCTCCCAGCCAGAAAACCCAAATAAGTTTACAGCACACAACAGACGCTTTTTTAAATCCTTTAGTAAGATTTTGATATTTCGAGTAAGAACGTGATATAAAAAGGCTTTCAAAAAATTTAGAATAAATCCATCAAATGAATTTGAATGCGATTACAAAAAGGAAGAGGGATGAGAATGAGTAAGATAACTATTAATGTAAGCAACAGAGGAGAAAGAATCAATCCGAATCTGCATGGTCAATTCGTGGAGTTTCTTGGAAGCGGTATCTATGATGGGATATGGGTTGGTGAGGATTCTTCCATACCAAATTATGAAGGATTAAGAAAAGATATCGTAGACGCTTTGAAAGATATTAACCCACCATTATTACGTTGGCCTGGAGGATGTTTCGCTGACACGTATCACTGGAGAGATGGAGTCGGGCCAAGAGAGCAACGACCAAAATATTTCAATGAGAACTTCGGTACGCAACAGTTGGAGAATAATCATTTTGGTACGCACGAATTCATGCGTCTATGCGAATTGGTAGGAGCAAAGCCATGGTTCAACATCAATATGTTGTCCGGTACAGTCAGGGAAATGAGAGAATGGGTGGAATATGTAAATCGCGAAACTGCTACTACATTAGCAGAAGAAAGAGCCAACAACGGCCATCCGGAACCATTTAATGTTGAATACTGGGGAATCGGCAATGAGAGTTGGGCTGGTGGCGGAAATTATACTGCTGAAGGATATGCAAATGAATACCGCAAGCATACCAGTGCAATGCCTCTTTTTGGAGCAGGACTGCCATGGACAACACCAACACAAGAGCTGAAGATGATCGCAGTCGGTCCGGATGGAAATAAACCGAAAGAGCGTGTTGACTGGACGCAGGACTTCTTCAAAGAACTTGCGAAATATCGCAAACCTAGGATCGATGGTTATGATCTGCATTTCTATAACTGGAATCTGTCGGATGAAACTGACAAAGTAACGGAATTCAGTAAAGATGCTTGGTATCGTGTAATCAAGGGCGCCTTTGAATTGGAGGATGTCATCGAAGAGCAATATGCTCTCATCCAGCAAGGATTGAAAGCGATGCCGGTTGAAGAGGGGGCATTTGCTACTCCTATTAATGTTGATTTGATTGTCGGAGAATGGGGCAATTGGCATAACATTGATTTGACCACACCATCCATCCTTTGGCAGCAATGCACGATGAGGGATGCCATCACTACAGCATTGACGTTGGATATTTTCCATAGAAATTGCGATAAAGTGCAGATGGCCTGTGTAGCACAATCAGTGAATGTCCTAAATTCACTGTTCTTAACGAATGGAAATGAGACCGTTTTAACGCCGAATTATTATGTATTCAAGATGTATGAAGCGCATAAAGCCGGGCACAAAATCGATCTGGCTTTAGAGACAAATACGTTAGGCAATGTTTGCAAGGAAGATTTGAAAAAAATATACAGTTTTGCATCCATTAAAAACGATGTTGTGACAGTGAATATTGTGAATGTTTCCGCTGATGATTCCGAGAAAATGTCGATCAACTTTGGTCAAAATGTCGATTATATTTCCGGTATCGTCCTATGCTCCGACAACATGAATGATTATAACGAGTTCGGCGTTGAAGAAAAAGTCACTATCAAGGCTGCCGTTGCGCCAGAAATTGACGGCAGAAACAGCAGCTTCGAAGTGCCAAAATCATCGGTCACTGTACTTCAATTCAAGCTGGATGAAAATTGGGAGGAAAAACAAAATGACTAAGAGTAGAGATAAAGCAGGTATTTTGAAGTTAACCATTCTGTCGATTTCCTTAATGCTCAGTGCTGCCAGCGCCATTTCAGTCACACTGCCGATGATAAAAAATCAATTCCCCGATATTGCTCCCGCAACAGTGGAATCTTTGGTCACTATACCTTCGTTCACCATGATGATATTTATTTTGCTCAGTAGTTTTATCGTTAAGTTTATCGGTAAGAAAAAAACGGTTATGCTTGGATTGATATTAGCGTTTATTGGCGGTGTTATTCCGGTTTTTGCTACAAATTTTTCTGTCATTTATCTATCGAGATTTATACTTGGGGCAGGAACAGGTATCTATAATTCTCTAGCAGTTAGTCTGATAGGTGATTATTTTGACGGGGAAACGCAACAAAAAATGTTGGGTTATCAAACAGCTTTTGCAACGTTAGGATCCAGCCTGGCCACTTTCTTGGCTGGTATTTTGGTGAACGTTGCTTGGCAATACTCGTATCTCATTTATTTCCTTACTTTGCCGATCGTAATTCTGGTCGCTTTATTCTTGCCAGCTGATAAAAATGCAGTCGGCAGTCAGGATTCAGCCTCAAGTAAGCAAAAACAAAGCGTCAACTTATTGGTGATATTTTCATGCATCATGATGTTTGTATTCTTCATCCTGATAATGACTATCTTCACCAAAACAAGCACATTGATTGTAGAAATGAACTATACGAATCAAGGGTTTTTGGGAACTGCCTTCACGATCAGCAGTCTGGTCGGGGCGATCGGAGGTTTTGCTTATGGGCATGTCAGAACTGCTCTTAAACAATTCACTCCTGTGGTTGCACTGGCCCTTATCAGCATTGCTTACTTTTTGATTCCGTTAGTTAACAGTATGCTGATGCTTACGATTATTCTGTCTGGTGGATTTTTGGTTGTCTCAATTTTCATCCCATATATGTACGATATTTTGTTGCCAGGAGCTCCTGAAAATTCCACTAACTTAGCTATCTCATTAGCGATGGTTTCCTGTAATCTAGGCTCTTTCTTCTCACCTTTTGTGGTACAATGGCTGGGCAATTTAGTTGGAAATACAAGCACAGCTTTTTCCTTTACTCTTGGTGGAATCATATTCGTAATAATGGCATGTGTTTTTCTCCTTCGTGGATTTAAGAAGAATACTTCAGCTGTTTTAGAGAATCAAAAATAGGCTAAACTTCTAAAGGAGGCGGGATTCGTGGATTATCAGAGCATGTGCGAACATTTGGCAAAAATTATTAAAGTACCGATTCGTGAATATGATAGTACCCGCAGGCTGAAACATGTGTTTGGCGATTTTAACGCGATCCCTAGTTCCTTGGAAGAAGATAGTCCTGCTTTGGAAATATATGATGAGCTGAATAAAAAGAATCTGCCTGTAGTTGTTTCTGACAAAGGTTCATTATTGACGGCGGTTCTCTATGTCGAGAAATTATCCAGCTATTTTATTTTTGGAAGAGTGAAGGTGCCTCATGCCAAACAGATGATCCAAAGGCATTCATATGCTGATCTGGAAACGATTTGTGAAGCCATATCCTTTTTTTATGACTATCTTTATGATCGAAAACTTTCCGTATTCGAAATTCTTTCATCATCCTTGGATGAAAATTCTATTCAGGAAGCAATTTCCCAGAAAATTGGCGAAACCGCATTTCAGTATCAAGAAATGGGAGAACTGCACAATCCTTATGACCAGGAACAACGTGAACAAGCTAGTATCCGTGAAGGCAATCATGATAAATTGATGCTAAGTTTCCAGGAGAGCTACGCTGGCAGATTGGCTACTTTATCGAATGATGAATTACGGTCTGTAAAAAATCTTGGAATTGTTGTGTTAGCAATCTCCACAAGATCGGCTATTGAAGGCGGCGTCCATTCAGAGCAGGCCTTTTTGTTGAGCGACAGCTATATTTTGAAAGTTGATGAAGCGAAAACGCAAAATGAAGTATATAATATTGTACGTGGAGCCGAAATTTTCTTTACGAAGCTGGTATCAGAGTTGAAAGATATAAAAGTAGAAAATCCTCTCGTTTTTCGGACAAAAAATCTCATCCTGAAAAAAATGCATGAGAAAATTGTTGCTGAAGAAATTGCCAGAGAACTGAATACAACCCCAGCGTATCTATCGACTATTTTTAAAAAGGAAACAGAGATGACAATCCATGAATTTGTTGTCGAAGAAAAATTGAAGATGGCTGAGAATTTATTGCTTTACTCGACTTACACAATTGATGAAATCGCTAACTTTTTGGCATTCTCCAGCCAAAGCCATTTCGGAAATATCTTCAAAAGGAAATATCAAATAACTCCCAATAGATTTCGTCTGAAACATGGCATAAAGAAGGGACAGAATGAGCATTGAAATCAAACTACTTAAGCATCGATATCGGCGGCACGAACATCAAATTGGCTCTGATCGATCATTCCGGCCAGATCCAGTCCAAGAAGCAGGTCCGGACGCCGCATGAATACGGCGCATTCATCGCCACCTTGGAAAATGAAATCGAACTGGTGCGGGATGAGATTCGCGGTATCGCCTTCTGTTGCCCTGGGAAAGTTGATACCGATACGGGCATGATTTCCTTTGGCGGAGCATTGCCATTCTTGGACGGCATTTCTTTTATCGAGGAATTCCAGCCTAAATTTGATGTGCCGGTTTCCGTCATCAATGACGGTAAGGCTGCTGCTTTGTCCGAACTGTGGCTCGGAAATCTTACTGGCATCGAGAACGGACTGGCACTTGTGCTCGGGACCGGCATCGGCGGCGGGTTGATCCTTGATGGGAAACTCTATCAGGGCAAGAATTTCCAGGCCGGTGAATTGAGCTTCATGATGAAGCAGTCCGGCAAGCCATCCTTTGAGGATATGTATGGCATGACCGGTTCGGCTGTCGGACTCGTCAAGAAGGTGAATCTGGAACTAGGGACCGAGGACACGAAGGACGGCGCGGTTGCTTTCGAAGCAATCAATCAAAAAGACCCGAGCGTCTATCCGATTTTCGAAGCCTTCGCCAGAGAGGTCGCCTACATGATCTGCAACATCCAAGCCATCCTTGACCTCGAGAAGATCGTCATCGGCGGCGGGATCAGCGCCCAACCGATCGTTATCGAAGAAATTCGGAAACAATACCACGCCATCCGCGCCGGGCTGCCCTTCGTGGCGAACACCTTGACGGAAGTTGAAATCGACGGCTGCCGCTTCCTGAATGATGCGAATCTTTTAGGGGCGTTGTACCAGCTGTTGCTGAATGCGGATGAAGAAATGGTCTTGTCAGCCTTTTAATCAGACATAACTAATAAATCGTGAAATGTAAAAATAGAAATAACCTCCAAGGAGTAAGCATCACTGCTCTCCGCGGAGGTTATTTTCGTTTGTTCGGCCTGGTTAAACGAGGTTAATCAGGTTTAGCATTTTTCAAAATCTAATCTTACGGCTACATAATCTCCTATCGGATTCTCCAATGCAATACCGCAATTAGCGAGTTCTGAGCCTGAATACTGTTTCTGGCTGTTGACCTCGACGTAGTTTGCTTTCAAGTCAATAAAGGGAAGCTTAATCAGCAAAGACAACTCTGATACGTCAAATGTATTGCGGAAGAGATAAACAATGATTTTTTCCCTCGCAGTATCAGTGAACATCCAGGTGCAGCGGTTGGTGTCAAAGGGTGATTCCAATCGATAAAATTCGCTTGCCATCAAGAAATCCCTATCCGCCTTATACTGTTCAACATGGGTTTTGATGACAGCTTTCTCGTGGTCTCTAAGCTGCATGATATCCATTTCGTATCCCATATTCGTAGAGGAGGCGAGATGTTTCCTCGTTTCAAAATCTGTCATGCGTCCCGTTTGATGATTCGGAACGGATGAAACATGACCTGTCAAAGAATAAGGCGAAACAAGATAGGAAGCGCCGTATTGGATCCGCTGTCTGTCCAATCCATCGGTGTTATCGCTGGCCCAAGTTTGGGGCATGAAGTACAACATCCCCGGATCTAATCTCCCGCCGCCGCTTGAGCAATTCTCAAAAAGCACTTCAGGGAAAAGCGTTGTTATCGCATCGAGTATGCTGTATAGCCCCATCATGTAACGATGCGAGTACTCGTTCGCCTGAGATTTATTCATCAAGTTCGAAGCTGGTTCCGTTATATGGCGGTTCATGTCCCATTTGATATAGCTGACACCGAAGTCTGTGATGCTTCGGGTGAGGAGGTCGATAATGAACGTCTGGACTTCTTCCTTGGTTAGGTCCAGAATGTATTGACTCCTTCCAAGAATGGGTTCGTATTCCGCAGTGCGCATGACCCAATCCGGATGGTTCTGGATCAGATCGCTGTTTGGGGAGATCATTTCCGGTTCGAACCAAATACCGAATTGCAGATCCCGTTCCTTTGCATAATCAACGAGGGGCTTGATGCCGTTCGGGAATTTATTTGCATCTACTTGCCAGTCGCCAAGAGAAGTCTTGCTGCTGTTCCGTTCCCCGAACCATCCGTCATCGAGTACGACAGCCTCAAAGCCCATTTCCTTTGCTGAATCGATAAGATCTTTCATTATTTTTTCTGAAACGTTGAAGTAACTCATTTCCCAGCTGTTCACCAGAATTGGACGCGATTTGTTGACCCATTTTTGGGGGATCAAATGATTATTGAAAAACCGATGGAACGCATTCGAATTTCCATTGTAGCCTTTGTCGCTATAACTCAACACAGCTTGAGGGCTCTGAAAGGATTCACCCGGATCAAGTTGCCATGCGAACGTATCCGGGTTCAACCCGATCTGTAAGCGCAAATGATTATACTGATCCCTTTCAAGATTACTCAGATGGTTGCCGCTATAGATCAAAGTCATTGCGTATACGTCACCGGCAAATTCTGTGGCATCCTTAGAAATCGAGAGATAGGGCGGGTATTGAGGTCCGCTTGCGCCGCGGTTGCTGCCGACGGAAAACTTCCCATGGCTGATGGGTTGACGGTTCAATTGATACTCTTTTTGGTGTGTGCCATAAAAAGTGGTGCTCATCTGACCATCGTAACGCATATCAACTGAGGCACTGGACAGTTTTTCGATCTGCACACCGGAATTGCTCTCGTTGATGATTTTGCTTGACCGGATGATGACGTCTGCATCCTCAAAAATCGTATAAAACAGCAACAAGCGGATGCTTGAAATAGGATCGACTAAATGAATGATCAGTGTCTGAGAATCTGATTCGGGTATGTCTCTTGCATGAGGAAAGGCAGTGAAATGAGGTGCCTCATCAGAAATTTCAAATTTCTCATAGGAAAAGCGGCTTACGGTATAGCCATTGCTCATTCTTATCTGCACGGAAGGCTCACGATAATCACCTTGGTTAGGGAAACTGACTTCCAGAGGTACATACTCAAGGGAGAATTCAGGACGCTCGGGAATATTTATAGCGGCAAATGTCCGTTTTTTTAATGTCGGCTTATTCGAAAACGAATAGGATTCAATTCTTTTTCCCCAGTGGCGATGCGCCAAATAAGTATCCTCAACGATCTCAAAGACATAGCTTATGTTGTCGTTCATAAGATGGAAGACTTGCCTTTGTTCATCGTATACAATCATCTGTTTATTCATTTTTTGTAATCCTTTCGATATTGAGATGGTGATAGGCTTGTTTCTTTTCTGAAGAATTTTGAGAATGAAAGTGCATCGCTGAAACCTACGGAGCTTCCAATGATATTGATGGGATCATCCGTAGCTATCAGTAACTCTTTTGCTTTGTTGATTTTTAGATTGGTTAAGTATTTTTTTGGACTTATGCCCATTTCGGATTTGAAGATTCCGGCTAAATAGCTGGGATGAATGCCTGCAAAGTCTGCGATATCGGAGATGTGTATATCGTCATGGTAATGCAAATCCATATATCTTACCGCTTTCGATGAAACCGATGAAGAGTAGGTAGTGTTCGAATGTTTGATGCACTCTTCAAGCAGGGTTCCGATGATGTCATACATAACCCCATTGATCTTTAAGAAAGAAGCTGTGCTGTCATCGTTGGACATGTCGATAATCTTCATAATTTTGGTTTCATACAATTCTGCATCCGCACAGTCCAGAACAAAATGTTCTTCGCTTGACTGCATAAGCATTTGGACATAATTATGCGATTGAATCCCCAGGAAACCTATCCAGGAATATTTCCACGGTGAATCCATTGAGGCAGTATAGGTCGAAATTTCGCCTGCTGGGACAATAAAGAGTTGATTCTCATGAACCTCAAACCTTTTATCATTAATTTCCAGTGAGCCGTTGCCCTCCTTAACAAAATGAATAAAGTGATAATCTCTGCGCTTTGGCCCGTAGCTGTACCCAGCTTCACAATATTCAATCCCACTGTTGTAAAGAATGAAATCCGAGATGCTCTTTTTTGAAAAATCTGTGAACTTATCGGTGTACTCTCTATTATTTTTATCCATGGTTTCATTATACATGCATCCCTCTCGATGGCTATCTTGATATTAGAATTTTCCATATACCTCTGTATTTTTTCCATATTCTATTTGAGACAAGCTCTGGTATTATGTATCTAACAAGAACGAATGAAAGCGCATAATTTCAGTTTGTTAATTTGATTAGAGGAGTGATTATCATTAAGGAAAATCCATATCGGAATCTCTTTCATCTGGAACCTGATCGAGGACTCTTGAACGATCCGAATGGGCTTATTCAATTTCAAGGGAGATATTATTTTTTCCATCAATGGAATAGGTTTGGTTTGGATCACAGCTACAAGGAATGGGGAGCATTTACTTCGTCGGATTTGAACAATTGGGATCATTTGGGTTCAGCACTACTGCCCGACAGCAAGGAAGACAGCGATGGCGTCTATTCCGGAAGCGCCATTGAACATGACAACAAGCTGTATGTTTTCTATACCGGCAACACGAAGAACAACGGAACGCGAAAAAACTATCAAAGAATGGCCTGTTCCTCGAATGGCTGTACGTTCATCAAGAGCGAAAAGGTAATTGAAACGCCAAATGGTTTTACAGAGCATCACAGAGACCCAAAAGTGTGGCAGTCGGATGGAAAGTGGTGGATGATTGTAGGAGCGCAGACAATTGAACAAGTTGGTGCCATCAATTTGTTCAGCTCAACTGATTTAGAAGAATGGAAATATGAAGGGGCTTTCTATTCGGAACAAACGCTGGATCAGATGTGCGAATGTCCAGATTACTTCCAATTGGGCGATGCTGAAATTCTGGTGGTTTGTCCCCAAAAAAGAACTTCGCTATTAAATGGAAACGAGAACATTTCCAGCTATGCAGGCTATCTTGTTGGAACTTTTGAAAAAAATAACAAGCGTTTTCGCCCAGAGAGCGATATTATTTTGATAGATGAAGGTTTTGATTTTTACGCTCCGCAGTCTTTTATTGATGAAAAAAACAGAAGAATTCTGGTCGGATGGATGTCCCGCATGAATGATGCAGAAGAAAAGGACTGTCCAACAGCTGCTTTCAATTACTTGCATTGCCTTACGATCCCAAGAGAACTATTTTGGGAAAATGATCGTCTTTATCAACGGCCGTTGGAAGAGTTGAAAATGCTGAGGAAGAAACGAAATACGTTAACCGAAACCAGTGCTGCCTTTCTTTCTGACAGCGGTTCCTATGAATTGCATGTACAACTCGTCAATCAAACGACCCCATTAGAAATATCCATGAATAATGGGAATACTGTCATCTATTTTGATGGCAGATCCAAATTGGTCATAAGTCGCATAAACTGGGTTTCCGGCCAACGTGAACAAAAGGAGCTGCACATTCCCAAACTATTTGAAATTCAAATATTCAACGATTCGTCAGCTATGGAAATTTTTATGAATAAAGGTGAAAAAGTATTCTCCATGCGTTACTTTTGTGAAGAAGAACAGCGCGATATTTTTTATAAGGGTCTACAAGAAAATGGCTCAATCGATTATTATTCGTATAAGGAGGAAGTCTAATGAATAACAAAGAACTTGCAGAAAAAATATTGGCACTTGTTGGGGGAAGAAAAAATGTGAAGTCGGTTGCGCATTGTGCAACGAGACTTCGCATCATAACAAACGACAAAGAGGAAATCAATGTAGAAGGGATTGAGTCCCTCGAAAAAGTCAAAGGTAGTTTTTATAATTCTGGGCAATATCAGATCATCCTGGGGACCGGGCTTGTGAACAAGGTTTATGATGAATTTGCGCCAATGGTTGAAAACACTGGAAGTCAGGCGTCTGCTGATTCGCAAGAAGATCAAAAAATGACTCTTCAAGGTGCTATTCGGATTTTTGGTGATGTTTTTGTCCCGATCATCCCTGTATTGGTAGCGACAGGATTGTTTATGGGTCTCAGAGGATTAGTGACACAGGAAGCAATTTTGGGCCTTATCGGCTTAAGTCCTAGCGATATTCCGCAGCAATTTTTATTGTTCACACAAATTTTGACGGATACGGCCTTCGCCTTTCTGCCTGCTTTGGTGGCCTGGTCGACGTTCAGAATATTCGGGGGAACGCCCATATTGGGGATCGTTCTCGGTTTGATGTTAGTCAGTTCCGTACTGCCGAATGCTTATGCGGTAGGACAACAAGCAGCTGAGCCTTTAGTGTTTTTCGGTTTCATCAAAGTTGTCGGGTATCAGGGATCGGTATTGCCGGCCTTTGTCACGGGCATCATCGGTTCAAAAATTGAACGTGCATTGAAGCGGAAAATTCCGGATTCTTTGGACTTAATTCTTACCCCGTTTTTGACCTTGCTTCTTGGATTGATTGTTGCGCTATTCATCATTGGACCGATATTCCATGAGGTCGAATTGGGCGTACTGCATATAGTTGAATCCTTGCTGACGCTTCCGTTTGGTATTGGCGGATTGATTTACGGGAGCTTTGGACAACTGCTTGGCATTTTCGGTATCCATCATATTCTGAATTTCCTGGAAATAAGTATGTTGAGTCAAACTGGCTGGAACATGCTCAATCCTATCGGAACTTGTGGGAATATAGCACAGGCTGGTGCGGTTTTGGCTGTTGCAATCAAGGCAACCTCCCCAAAAATTAAACAAATTGCTTATCCATCAGCTTTTTCCGCGGCATTGGGGATTACTGAGCCAGCTGTCTTCGGGGTGACCTTACGACTGGTAAAACCGTTTGTGATGTCGATGATAGGCGGTGGTGTGGGTGGATTCCTGGCTTCGCTATTGAATCTGCGCGCAACCGGAATGGCATTGACAGGAATCCCTGGAACTTTACTGTATTTAAATGAACAATTGCCATTCTATATACTTGTCAACCTCGTAGCGTTCAGTGTCTCCTTTGCATTAACTTGGTTTTTTGGCTACAAGAAAGATGATACGTTCTAAAAACAGCTTATTGATGGCTGAAAATCTTCTGAACTGAATAACGAGTGTGAGAGCAAAAAAAAAACAGAAATCCCTTATCCGGATTTCTGTTTTTCATTTGACGTGTTTTATTTGATTAAACTCAATTCAATTGCCGCAACTTTTTCTTCGACGTAAGCTTTCACGTCGTTTTTTGGCATTTCCAACACGACAGCGAATTCGCCGTAAAGCATTTCTTCGGCTTTTTTCATGTAGCGTCTGTCGGTTTCAGAAACCTTTTTATTTTTTGTGGCTGCGATTTGGTTCTTGAGGTAAACTGTTTTGATCACTTGGATCAGGTATTTGCAATCATGACGTTCCATGGCTTTATCATAATGTTCGGAAAGCAGATTTGCACTGCTGTATAGGATATCCGTTTCGATTGACGGAATCTGTTCGATTATTTCTTGCGCGTCATCAGCCGAAATAACAGGACGCATAAATACCTTCGTATCAACGGGTGTGAATACTGTTCCGTTACGATACAGTGGCTTCAAAACATAATATAGACGATCATTTGCGACAGCCGTGACATTCATAACTTCGATCGCTTCGACTTTGCAGACCCCTTCGTTACCATATACTATCAAATCATTTACTTTGTACATTTAATCCTCCATATCTCTTCCAAAAGCAACAAAAAAGCGCGCAGATATTTGACAACAGGACTTACGTTTGTCAAAACTACACGTTGTATAGATATTATACCAAATTTTGACTGTTTTTGTAAGAGGCGATTTCAAATAAAGTTTTTGATATATGGCTTTCATTGTAAAATGCTGTTCAAAAAGAAAATAAAAGGAAATCCACGATCAAGTTTTGCTCACAGATTTTTTCGAAAAAATTGGACCGGAATTCCCGGTGAGAGTCCGTTCACCGGGATTCGGCCAGCAGAATAGGATCTCTTTCCCGGTGAAGCTAAGTTCACCGGGAAAGAGATGACAAAGCACAGCAAAATACGCGGTGAAGAGGTTCTCATCGGGTATTTTGCGCTATTCTAGGATTTTTTACAATGAGGGAATGTCACTCGAACAACTTTTTTCCATCGCTGGCGATGACATCCTTGTACCAGAAATAACTGTCTTTCTTGTAACGCTTGAGCGAAGGTTCGACGGCTTCTTCGTACTGGTCGACGTAGACGAAGCCGTAGCGTTTTTGGTAGCCGTTCAGCCAGCTGAGCAAATCGGTGAATGACCATGTGCAGTAGGCGAGCACTTCCGAGCCTTCTTCGATCGCCAGTTTGATCTCCTTGAGGTGCTCCGCCAGATAGGCGATGCGGTACGGGTCATGGATGCTGCCGTCCTCTTCGAGCGTGTCGAAAGCGCCGAGCCCGTTTTCGGAAATGATGATCGGCAGGTCGTAGCGGCTGGTGATGTCGCGGCAACCGATACGGATGCCGATCGGATCGATTGTCCAATCCCAATCGGTCGTCGGCAAATTAGGGTTCAGCGGATTCTTGTACAAGCCGGGAACGCCAGGGACAGTCATGGAACCTTTTTCGCCGGTCGTATTGAACACGCCGCTACTGTCGACGCCATCCAATGGGTTGTACTCGACCGTATCGCTTCGGTAATAGTTGACGCCCATGAAGTCGACGTGCTTGGCGGCTTCCGCCAACAATTCCGCATCGCCAGCTTCAAATTCAGGCGCCACGCCTTTGGTCTGGAGATACTTCATGGCAGCTTTCGGATAGCGCCCATAAGCGTAAACATCCATCCACCAATAGTTCTTCAGGTCATCGTAATCCATCTTGGCGACGACATTTTCCGGTTTGCAGTCGATGGCGTAGCTCGGATGCAGGGCGAAACTTGCGCCGATCATGCCGTCCGGAACCAGATCCTGGAAGGCGAGCACGGCTTCGGCATGCGCCAAGAACACGTTATGGTTAACTTGGTAATAGAGTTTTTCTTCGCCGCTCATTTTCGGCGGGTGCTGCGCCGTCATCCAGCCCATCCGCGTGAAGATGTTCTGTTCATTGATCGTGATCCAGTATTTCACTTTGCTGCCGTACGCCTCGAACAAGGTAACTGCGTATTTTTTGAAGTCGGCAATGATCTCCCTGCTTTCCCAACCTCGGTATTTTTCCTGCAGGAACAGCGGCAGATCCCAGTGATAGATTGTCACCATCGGCTCGACATTGTTTTCCAGGCACAGGTCGATCAGTTTATGGTAGAAATTAAGGCCCTTTTGGTTCACTTCATCCATGGAGGTAGGGAAAATACGTGCCCAGGCAATCGAGAAACGATAGGTTTTCAGGCCCATTTCCGCCATCAAGCGGACATCTTCCTCAAGATGATGGTAATGGTCGACCGCAACATCACCGTTTGTGTTTTTGTAGGTGGTGCCGGGCACTTTCACGAATTCATCCCAGATCGATGGACCTTTGCCGTCCTCGTCCCAAGCGCCTTCCACCTGATAAGCTGCCGAAGCGCTGCCCCACAGGAAATCCTTCGGAAAAGCATTTTTGTTTCCTTGCATCATAATCAAAACACTCCTTTTATATAAATTTGTATTTTAAATACCGGAAGGAATAAGAAAACTATTTGAAGCTAAGCATCCTCTATTAGAGGCTGGATTTTGGATCGGAAACCGGTGGTGTTCGCCTTTACCTGAAGTAAGCGTTCCTTATTTTTATCATAGTTTCGCGCGAACAGGGCAGCATACAGAATATCCAACACCAGCAGCGTGGACACGCTGGAAGAGAAGGTGCTGATTTTTGAGAACATTTTTTCCCAAGTGGCTATGTTCAAAACGATGTCGCACAAATCGCTGATGCTGTTGTTCCCGACACTGGAGATGCAGATCATCGGCGTCTCTGTAGCTTTCAGCAGCTGACAGATTTCGAGGATGTCTTTTGTTTCGCCTGTGTAGGAAATGATTAGAGCGACCCTGTCTTTGTTCGAGGTGGCGGCCTTGATGAGCTGCTCCTGTTGGCTGGTGGAGGTCGTGACTTCTTTGTTGATGCGCCGCATATCGAGCGTGAAATTATAGGCCAAATGCTGGTTTGATCCGACGCCATAAATGTCGATGAAGGTCGCTTGGTCGAGCAGATCAATGGCTTGATCGTATGTATCTTCATCCACCAAGGAATTGGTTTCCTTGACCGCATCCACGAAAAGCTGGGATAGATTTGAGGAAATTTCGGTGATACCGTCTGCTTTTTTGAACGGAAAATTGGCATCGATCGAAACCAGTGGACTGTCGATCTGTTGGACAGCGGCCAGGAATTCTATTTTGAAATCATTGTAGCCTTGAAAGCCCAATTTTTGGGCTAGACGCACGATGGTTGACGGGCTCGTGAAGGTTTTCGCGGCAAGATCTTTGGTTGTGGCATTTTTCAGGTCGTCCGGATTTTCAAGCAGAAAACGGATGATGCTGTTCTCCGAGTTCGAGAAAAAATGGCTTTGGTTCATCCTGCTGATTAGGTTCAGAAATATCACCCCCGTTTTGCCCCAATTATACCATTTGTCGATTTAAATGATGGGCTCTGTCTTAAAATAATGTTGATGATATATGATAAATTTAAAAGACCAGTGAAATTTTCACTGGTCTTTAGTTCGTAATATATTAAAAATGTTCATAATAATCTAATTATCAAATTTAAATTTTTCCCTATACATTTCCATCTGAAGATTGCCCATCATGAGCTAGCCATTTACAATCTGTTATCTCCATATTTGTAAATATTGCTTTAAACGATGAATTTTCTGGACTACAAGCATAAATACCAAATTGAATAGCACCATTACCTTTCCATATATGAAATATACGCATCTGACTATAATTAATTCCATCAATCGATGATTCTATACAATAATCATCCTCTCTTCGACTAAATCTATACCACATAGATTTAATAGATGCATCAATAACTGTAGTAGCCCAATCAGAATAGCCATTATTCGTAACAACACTTCCTAAATGTTGAAAATCTTCATTTTCATATTCAATAGAACATTTAAACCAATTTTCACTATCTAAATACATAACTACTCCACATTGGTCAAAACGATGATTGCTTTCAAATTCAGTTTTTACTATAAAAGAAAAGTATTTTTCATCAGTATTAATTTGCAAAACAGGAGCATTATCATTCCTAAAATTATAATATGTTCTTTGCCATAAATCAGTATGAGGTTCTGTAATAATTTCTATTTTATTTTCAGTAATACTATAGTTTTTAGGTTCTCTTATCCATTTTAAATCGTTAATATTAAATTCCATATTTTTCCTCACGTATCAAACCTCCGCAACTGTTTATACTTAAATTATACCCTAAATCAAAAGTTAAATAAAACAGAGCCAAATGATGAAATTATGTTTCAACAAATGCCCGTTAAAAAAGAAAAGATGCAACGGCATGCCAATAGCTGCCGAAAGCATTTACTTTTTTTGTCAGAAAATCAATAATGGAAGCAGATATAAGTGTTTAGACACAAATGACAAAGGTGGTAATGACAGTGAACAAAGCATTTCCAGAAACATTTTTATGGGGTGGCGCAACCGCCGCGAACCAATACGAAGGCGGTTTTGCTGAAGGTGGCAGAGGATTGGCCGCTTCGGACCTGATTACGGCCGGAAGCCATACATCTTCCAGAAAAATATACTTTACCGATGCCAATGGGAAAATGGATCACATTACTTTAGGGGAGTCGTTGCCACTGGGGGCGGAGCCGATCCTGAAAGAGGGCGAGTATTACCCAAGCCACAACGCAACCGATTTCTACCACCATTACAAAGAGGATATCGGGCTGATGGCGGAGATGGGGTTCAACAGTTACCGGCTGGCGATCTCCTGGACGCGAATTTTTCCGAACGGCGACGAGGAGGAGCCGAACGAAGAAGGGCTGCAATTTTATGATAATGTGTTCGACGAGTGCTTGAAGCATGGCATCGAGCCGATCGTCACCATCCTTCACTTTGATATGCCAGTGGGGTTGGCAAAGAAATACGGCGGCTGGGCAAACCGGAAAATGATCGATTTCTATCTTCGCTACAGTGAAGTGCTGTTCAACCGATACAAATCCAAGGTGAAATATTGGATTACAGTCAACGAAATCAATGTTCTGGGCGGTTTCTGGACCTTGGGAACCTATAAAAAAGATGACGCTAAAACGGAGACGAAGGGTCCGATCCTTCCAACCAAATATTTGCCGGAGGAAGCAGCGGGCAAATACCAGGCTTTGCATCATCTGATGGTGGCAAGCAGTTATGCGAACAAACTGGCCCATGAAATGATCCCTGACGTTAAGATCGGAACCATGTTGGCCCTGTCCGGCATTTATCCGAATACGTGCCATCCAGACGATGTCTTCGGTGCATATCTGTTCAGACGGAGAGCGTTGTTGTTCTCGGATGTGATGATGCGGGGCTATTATCCGGCTTATGCGAAGAGCATTTTTGATGAATATGATTTTGAACTGAAATTTGAGGATGGCGACGAAGAAATATTGAGAAATCACCCATCCGACTACCTTGCGTTCAGTTACTACCGGACAACGGTATACGACAGAAACTCCGACATCACCACGACAACCGGCGGCCAGCAAGGACAAGCGAATCCGTACCTAGAAAAAACGTCGTGGGGCTGGCCGATCGATGCGAAAGGCTTCCGTTTTGTCCTGAACGAATTGTATGACCGCTACCAGAAACCATTGATGTGCGTTGAAAACGGGATGGGTAACATCGACACGATCGAAAATGGCGAAATCCATGACGACTACAGAATCGCTTATTTGCGTGACCATATTTCGGCGATGCGGGATGCGGTCACAATCGATGGCGTTGATTTGATTGGGTACATGCCATGGGGCTGCATCGATCTTGTTTCGGCAGGCACAGGCGAAATGAAGAAGCGTTACGGCTTTGTCTATGTCGATCTTGATGACGCCGGCAAAGGGACATTCAACCGGATCAAGAAAGACTCATTCTACTGGTACAAATCAGTGATTGCTTCGAACGGCAGCAAGTTATAATTACTGAACACAAAGAAGCTCTTCTACCGACTGGTGGGAGAGTTTTTTTTGTGTTGGTGGTGGATTTTGTGGAGTGAATTGTCGAATGTACGTGATGTATTCGGCAATTTCGCCTCGAATCGGACCGATCGGAAAGACGGATTTATTTGCATGACATTAAAATGAATATCCCCGAAGTGGACACTTACTGGTTTTGATATACAATAAGGAGAACGACTATACAAACACGGAATCAATAATAGGCTCATTAGACCATATGATTCCAGTAACACATATAATTCATGGAGAGTGCAGCTGATGAAAGTTGAAAACCTGGATACTTTTTTTGAAAATCGCCAAAAGATGGTTTCGTGGAAAGAAATCAAGCATATCGCTTTTGATGACAAGGAAGTCGTCGATGGCGTAGAGATTTACCGTTTCCGCTTCAATATGGATCGCACGCTTGACCAAGTGAATGATAGTCTCAATGTTTCACAACAAGCTTATGGATCGTTTGTGCCTTGGCATTTCCATGATTATATGGAAATCATGTATGCCTACAAAGGTTCCTGTGAAGTATTGCTCGTGGATGAAAGGATTTCTTTGAACGAAGGAAACCTCTTGATTATTGATAAGAGGACCTGCCATCGCGTGGAAGAGGTAAAAAAGGGCAATATCATTTTGAATTTGGTCATCAAAAAAGATTATCTGACCAAACATCTGTTGAACCGTCTGTCGAAGAACAGCCTGATCACACATTTTATGCTGCAGTCGATCAAGAACAAGAAGTTTGAGAAGAGCTATCTGATGTTCCTGACCAAAAAGCAGGACGAACCGGTACATCTGCTGGATAGGATTTTGTTGGAATACTATAATCTACGGGAGTTTTCAGAAGAAATCATCGATTCCTGCATGGCTTTGTTCTTCATCGAGCTGATCCGAGGGCATTTCATCGAAAAAGTCACGAAACCTGAGAACAAAGCAGCCGACAAATATACGACCATCGATTTCCTTCAGTACATCGAACGAAATTACCAGCACGACAGCCTGAACAAGATGGCGGCGCATTTCAATTACCATCCGAATTACCTATCAAATCGACTGAAGAACGAAATTGGCAAAAGCTACATGGAGTTGCTTCAGCTCCAAAAGATGGCGGTTGCGACCGTGCTGCTTTCGAGCACCGATCTGACTATTGAAGAGATTGTCTCGGAAATCGGCTATTCTTCCGTCTCGTTCTTTTACAAGAAGTTTAAGGATTTTCATGGCGAGACGCCGCAGAAATTCCGAGCGAATCTTTGAAAAGAGGAATTTCCTCTTTTTTTTTGTGATTATCTATGATGGAAGCGCTTGTTATCATTAGACTATCAAAAGACAGGAGGAATTATAACATGAAGCATTTTATCAATTTTATGGAAAACCGGTTTATTCCAGTCGCCACAAAGATTTCCAATAATAAGGTAGTCCGAGCAGTCAGTGGCGGAAGCATGACCTTGATGTCGATCATCATCGTCGGTGCGATTTTTTCTTTATTGAACACCATCAATATTCCCGCTTATCAGGAATTTCTGGCTGCTACAGGACTGTCGACTCTCTTCGCCTTTGTACCGGCAATGACGATCAACGCTATCGGCCTTTACATGGTATTCTTTGTTGCATACCAAGGCTCCATTATCTATGGTAAAAAGGATGGTGCGGTGAATGCAGCTATCTTAGCGCTTGTCAGTTTCTTGATGCTGATTCCATTAACAGAAGTGATGGAAGAGGGGGCATTCCAACCAATCATTTATTTGAACACAGCCTACCTTGGATCGAGAGGCGCTTTCACTGCGATCATCACTGGTCTGTTGGTAGCGAAAATCTATCAAATTTTGATCGATAAAAATTGGACGATCAAGATGGGGGAAGATGTGCCGCCGCAAGTTGCTAAAGCGTTTTTGGATATCATCCCGGCCTTTATTATCTTGACTTTATTCGCGTTGGTACGGTGGGGCTTTTCTTTGACCAGCTTTGGCTCTGCCACTGATTTCGTCTATGCGAGCCTGCAGACACCGTTACAGAATTTGACCAGTTCTCTTCCGGCCTTCATTATTCTGGTTTTGGCCGCACAATTGCTTTGGTTCTTCGGCATTCACGGTTCTTACACGATATTGCCTATCCTGATGCCGATTTGGATGGGATATATCCAAGACAACGTCGCAGCTTACCAAGCAGGTTTGCCGATTCCACATATCTTCAATATCGCTCTTTATGATCTGACAGTGATAGGAGGAGCGGGTTCGACATTGGGCTTTGTGATTGTCATTGCTCTTTTTGCGAAAAGTCAGCAGTACAAGAAGTTCTCAAAGCTGGTGCTTTTGCCGGGAGTATTCAATATCAATGAACCGCTGATCTTCGGTATGCCGATCATTTTGAACCCATTGGTATTCGTGCCTTTCATTTTCACACCAATCATCATGCTAGTTTTAGGATATGCTGCGATTGTTACCGGCCTAATGCCTGCACCGATGGGTATTTTTATTCCGGCAAGCACGCCGATCGTCTTCTCCGGGTTGATGCAGGGCGGCTGGAAAATCGCGGTATTTCAAGTTTTTGCCGTTGCGTTATCAGGGGTAATCTATTATCCGTTCTTCAAACTGATGGATAAGCAAGCCTTGGCAAATGAGCGTTCAGCAAGCACGAACAGCACGCAAAATCAGGAAGTCTTCAGTATGAGCAATATTGAAAGCAATGAGGGTTGATGATGAAAAATACAGACTTGAAGAATTTTATGTTCGGCGTTTCCAGCTCGGCTTTCCAAATCGAAGGCGCAGTCCAAACAGGTGGCAAAGGATTATCGACCGTTGATACCCGTTTTGTCAGACCGGGCATCGCCGACACCAGTGTAGCGAGTGATTTCTATAATCACTGGGAAGAGGACATCGAACTGCTGCGCGAACTGGGGGTAAACTCCTACCGTTTCTCGATTTCCTGGACGCGGATCTTCCCGGATGGCGAAGGTGAATTGAATCAGGAAGGCTTGGATTTTTACATGAGAGTCATCGATCGCTTGCTCGAATACAAAATCGAGCCGGTCGTCACAATCTATCATTTTGACCTGCCGCAGAAATTGGTGGACCGATATGGCGGATGGCTGGGAAGGGATACGATTTACGCCTACGAAAAGTATGCCAAAGCCTTATTCGAAGCATTCGGCGACAAGGTCAAGTACTGGATCAGCATCAATGAGCCTTTGATGGTGATGTATTCGAAGGATTTCAATGGCATCCGAGACCTTGAGGAAAAAGCTTATGAACGGGCAAACTATCAGATCATGTACCATATGGCGCTTGCCGAAAAATTGGCCTTCAAATGGTGCCATGAAAAGGTTCCTGGTGGAATGATCGGGCCTGCTTCAGCATTTGATAATATTTATCCGGCTTCTGCAGCTCCGGCTGATGTCGAAGCCGCGATGACGGCGGAGGAATTGTTGAGCTTCACGCTATTGGATCTTTCGGTCCGCGGCAGTATTCCGGCACGCATTGCGCACATGCTTAAAAAACAAGGGCTTTACCCTCAAACGCGTGAGGAAGACGAGTTGCTGTTGCAGTCGGAGAGTGCGGACTGGATCTGTATCAATTATTACTTTAGCCTTTGCGCCGAGGCTTACTCGGGTAAGGATGACAGCAATATGCCGCCGTTTTTCCGATCGGATCAGTACCGGATTGTACCGAATCCGGAAGGTGCCAAATCGGAGTGGATGATCTTCGGAACGGATCCGACCGGTTTGAGGCTCTCCATCTATAAATTATGGCAACGCTATAGTCTGCCTCTGATGATAACAGAAAACGGGTATGCGAACAGTGATACCCTGGAGGAAGATGGCCGCATCCATGACGAAATCCGGATCGGCTACCTGAAGGAGCATCTGGATCAATGCTTCCAGGCAGTGGAAGAAGGCATCCCGCTTTTGGGCTACTCGCCCTGGTCGTTCCTGGATTCCCTGAGCGGAAGGGAAGGGTTCGCGAAACGGTACGGATTGGTCTACGTCGACCGCACGGACGATGACCTCAAGGATCTGAAACGCTATAAGAAAGACAGTTATTACTGGTATCAGAAATTAATCAGTGATTGTAACAAATGATAAATGCAAAAGACCGAGAAGATTTCCATGTGGAATCTTCCCGGCCTTTTTGGTGTAAGAAAATTATAATATTCCATCAAAGAGTGATATTATTTTTACAAGGAGTGTGATGGAACATGGGCGAGGATCTTGAGTTGGTTATGATTTTGGCTAGCATCGGAATTATAGCAGCGTTTGGGTATCTGGTCTTTAATTGGGTCTTGAATCTGACCGCCGTGGAGGTTACCGAAAAAGCCAAATTGATCGGGAAAGATACGGAGAACGCGAGTCACATGAACGGCGATTCATTGATGACGACAACAACCTATGTGTTGACCTTCGAAGCGGACGGTGGCGAACGCATCACTTTCCGTGTCGGCAGAGGAGTATACCGGAAATATTTCATCGGAGATTATGGGCGGCTGACATACAAAAGAAAATGGTTCAGACAATTTGAACGGATTTGAGCTGACTTCGTCTTATTTTGTTGCGGGGCAACTTGACTATCCATTTTTCCTGTAGTAGTCTGTATTAGTATAAAAAAACAGAATAAGACAGTTCGAAACCATCCTGTCTCAAAATAAAACTAGGACCTGACTGCAGCTTATTTGAAGCGGTCGTTTGTTGATGGGCATAGTGTGCCCTTTTTTTGTGCCAAAAAATATAAATGCTATGCATATTTCGAGGCCATTTAAGACAATGAAAGTTCTGGAACGACGGATCGGCAGAACGGCAGCAGCGCCTGAAGAGTGGCGCTGCTGCAGGTCATCTTTAGGGGGAAAAACAAACAGATGTATATTTTAAAAACAGAACACAGCTTCGACAGCGCTCATTTTCTTGCTGGTTATGAAGGCAAATGCGCAAACATCCACGGCCACAGATGGCGGGTCGAAATCGAGGTTCAAGCGGAAGAATTGGTCGCATCCGGCCAACTGGACGGAATGGTAGTGGATTTCGGGGATTTGAAAAAGGACCTGAAGGCTGCCGTGGATCACTTAGACCACGCGCTGATCATCGAGCAGGGGACCATGCGGGAAAAAACGCTGGAATGCATCAAGGAAGATGGTTTTGTCGTCATCGAATTCCCATCCCGTCCGACAGCCGAAAATTTTGCCGCTCATTTCTACAGAACGATGGCTGGCTTGGGCTATGATGTGAAGCGGGCGACCGTTTATGAAACACCGACAAACAGCGCCTCTTATGAAGAAAGCGGGGTAAGATAAATGGTATTGCAGGTAGTTGAAAAATTCGTCAGCATCAATGGAGAAGGCCGTAGGTGCGGGCAATTGGCGACCTTCATCCGCTTCGCGGGTTGCAATCTGAACTGTGGCTATTGCGATACCGCTTGGGCAAACGACAGAAAAGTCGCATTTGATCCGATGACGGCCGAGGAAGTTTATGCCTACATCAAGGAAACGCAAGTCACGAATGTTACCCTGACCGGGGGAGAGCCACTGCTGCAGCAGGACATGGGAGCACTTCTGGAGTTGCTGTCGCAGGATCCGGAACTCTATGTCGAAATCGAGACGAACGGCAGCGTGTTGTTGAGTAAATTTTCGGATTTGGAAAACCCGCCGAGCTTCACGATGGACTACAAGCTTCCTTCCAGCGGGATGGAGCGGATGATGGCGTTGGAAAATTTCAATCATCTGACTGAGAAGGATACGGTCAAATTTGTATCGGGAAGCATGGCGGACTTGGAGAAAGCCCGTGAATTGATCAACAAATACAAACTTACCGAAAAAACCAGCATTTTTATCAGTCCGGTGTTTGGTGATATTGAGCTGGAAAGCATCGTTGATTTCATGAAGGACAACCAGATGAACGGGGTCAACATGCAGGTGCAGCTCCACAAAATCATTTGGGATCCGAATGAGAGAGGGGTTTAAGATATGGCAATTGACGTACAAGCGATCGAAGAGCATATAAGAGGTATCCTGATTGCCTTGGGCGACGATCCCACAAGAGAGGGCCTCAAGGATACGCCGAAACGTGTTGCCAAAATGTACGAGGACGTCTACAAAGGGATGTGCTACACGAACGACGAAATCGCTGAAATGCTGAACACCACTTTTGAGGATGACTTGGCCTTGGGAAATGCCGAAAATGACTTGGTCTTCATGAAGGACATCGAAATATTCAGCCACTGTGAGCACCATATGGCATTGATGTACAATATGAAGGTGGCCGTGGCCTATGTTCCCAAACAAAAAGTCATCGGCTTAAGCAAAATTGCCCGGATTGCCGATATGGCGGGACGAAGGCTGCAGCTTCAGGAAAGAATCGGCAGCGACATCGCGGAAATCCTGCAGAAGATCACCGAATCGGAAGATGTGGCCGTCATTATCCAAGGCGAGCACGGCTGCATGACCACGCGTGGCATCCAGAAACCGGGCGCGAAAACCATCACAACCACGTTGCGCGGACGCTTCAATACCGATCCGATGCTGAACAATAAGCTGATGATGCTCTATACGAAAGATAGTTAGAATCAGTTTGGATGAGGTTAATTGGTGATGGGTGGTTGAACGGAGGATAGAGGGGCGGACGGCTGAACGCGTCCTGATCTCCGGCGAGGGTTCTATCACCGGAGGACAACAACGATAGCCGACTTCAAATCCTGCGAAGACCGTTTGACAGGAGAAGAACGAGATAATCAAGATCCCAACTCCGTCCAAGGCTGCTCTCACCGGAGGACGGAGTAATTCAGCCAATCATGAAACAAAAACACAAGTGTCCTGGCAATACGTAGCCAGGACACTTGTGTTATTTTGTTTTTCCGCTATGAAATGAATGCTAATCCCATTCTGCCGAACAGCAGTAACGTTTCGATGATGACCATCAGACTGCCGATTCTGAACAACCAAGCGTTCACGATGCCATCCGCGCTGCACAAGCCGAGGCGGATGCCGCCGGGCAGCGGATAGAATAGCTTCACGCGCTTATGGTTCAGCATGTCGATCGCGATATGTGACGCCATCGCAACCGCAAAATAAGGGACCAAAAGCGGAGACAGAATATAGACCGCCAGGCTCAACAAGGCCAGTCCGAGTATGGAGTGAAGAAACGACCGATGCGGTTGTTCCTTTCCGAAGATGCAGATACCCAAGAAAATGACGGTCCCGAAAAAGATCCGCGAGTAGGAGCTGTCGTTCAGGATGGCGGCGAAGATCCCGAGCGACCATCTGGACTCCGCGAAGGCCAACAGGACCGATACCGCCAGGATCAAACCAAGAATCCAGTCCAGTGTCTGATGGGATTCTGAGGTGCTGACATCGATGTCGCTGATGACGGACCCGACGATCGCTACGCCCAGACAGATAAATAGTTCTTTCAGCGTGGAGGGTTGCGTAACCAGCAAGCTGGCGGCAGTCCCAATCGCTACGTGTGTTTTTCCAGTCATGTTGAATCCTTTCAAAAATAAAATAAGTAAGAACGTTTGTTCCTACCGTTGTTATCATATCCGATTCAGGACCAAAAAGAAACAAAAACCTTGCGCGATCAGATGATTCACGATCCGACAACGGATGTTCTGTTTTAGCTATCAAGCTTGTTCGATTTTGCGTGTTATCCAAAAAGTAAGTAAGATGGTACTCTTTTCTTATCAAATTTTAATAAACAGGGGGAACAGATATGCCAAATCAATTATTCAAAGTGACATCGACCAGTTTGCACGAAAATTACCAGGTGATCAACAAAGCCAGGGGCAAGTCCATCGTGCTGGATGAGCCGGAAGCATTCGGAGGTACGGACATCGGATTGAGCCCGGTGGAGGCATTGCTTGCCGGATTGGGCAGCTGCAAAGCCATCGCCGGAAGAATGTTTGCGGAAAAGCTCGGCATCAAACTTCATGAACTTGAAGTTGAGGTGAGCGGAAACCTGAACACGGACGGATTCTTGGGCGATGAGAATGTCAAAATCGGATTCACTGACATTCATGCGACATACCACGTCAAAGCCGATAATACCGAAGAGGAAATCAGCCATTTCGTGGAATTTGTGGAATCGCATTGCCCAGTCGGCGATACCTTGATCAATCCTGCCAGCATCAGCTTTGATACCACAATCATTTGAACAAATTAAACGGAAAAGTGCCCCAATCGATGCGCAAATTTGCATCGATCGGGGCACTTTTTTAAACTATCAAGCGATAATGCAGAATCCTAGTGTCCGCCGTGTCCGCTTGGCAGCGAACTGTTCGGATTTTCGAAAGCCAACCCGAGTGCATCGGAGACGGCTTCCATGATGCTGTTGCTGCTGAAGGTCGCGCCCGATACGGCATCGACTTCGACTGCTTGGGCGGCGAGGATTTCCTCGATGACGGTGGTCCAGGCGCGGTAGAAAAATTGGTCATCGTCCTGTTTGGAGGTTTCAGTGATGTCGGTTATCTGTCCGTTTTGGACGGTCACTTCAACAATCGTTTCGCCGCGGAAGCCGGTTCCGCTGCCTGTATAGACGCCATCCGCATACTGCCCTTCGGCAACGCTGCTTGATGCGCTCTCCTCTGAACTGTATGCAGCCGATTCCTCGCTGGCACTGGTATCAGCTTTAGTCGATTCGCTTGCTGTGGAGGCTGTGGCTGTTTGTCCGGAAAGGGCATCGGCGACTGCATCCATGATCCCTACGCTGCTGTAGGTGGCACCCGTAACGGCATCCACATCGGTACTTTGCGCTTGGATGATGTCGCCCGTGATCACACTCCAACATCTTTCGAAGAATGAAGGTGTATCGTTGTTAGAAACATCCTCGATGGCGGTTATCAGTCCATTTTCAACTGTGACCGAAACCGTGATCAACCCTTTGAACCCGCGCGCGCTGCCTTCGTAAGTGCCGTCCTGATACTGGCCGCTGTTTTTTTCAGTGGAAGGCTGTGTGGCAGCATCGGCAATCGTCGTTGTCGCTTGAGCGGATTCGAAGTCCATCGGGCTCACGGTAATCGTCCCGAGATAATTCAGCCCGACGATGCTTGTCGCCGCTACGGCTCCCAGAGTCTTACTGTTCAATTCCAACCCTAAAAATTGCATATTGCAGTTTTTCATCGGGCAGCCGGTCACGCATTGGCCGCACTCGATGCATTCGCCGGAGCGGGATTTATCCGTTTTGTAAAGCGGGATGGACATGGGGCAGTTTTGCGTGCAAAGGCTGCAGTTGCGGCAATTCTCTCTGGGCTTCTTCATCGTCAGCATGCGCGGCAGGGATATCAGGCTGAGGATTGCGCCTGTCGGGCATAAGTAGCGGCAGAAGAATCGCGGAACGAAGAAGGAAGCAACCAAAATGCCGATCAAAAGGACTGTCGCAATCAGGAAAGATGTGAACAGCAGATCCAAGTTTTCCAGAGAAACCAAAACCCCAAAGGCGTCCAAAGGATTGAGTCCTTGTTGAATGGCGACGATCTGGAGAACCCAAACGAAAATGATGGAGAAAAGCAGGAGAATGTATTTGACCAGCTTCAGTTTGCTGTCTGTGGATTCCCCGATTTGATGTTCCTCGATTTTCAGTCCGTTGCGGATGGAGGTCAGCAAGTCTCCGAGGCTGCCCATCGCGCAGATCCATCCGCAAAAGAAGCGGCCGAACAGGAGGGTGAGGGGATAGACGGACAGGACGACAACGAGGTCGTAGCTGTTCGTCTGCAGTGAAATGCTGCCGGCAAGGAGCGCCATCACCAGGGCTTTTGTGCTCGAATAAATCTGGATGAAGAATCCGGGCAACAGGATGAAGCAGACGAGCTGAACAATCCTCCTGACGAAGTTGATTTTTTTGAACTGGCGCATTTTTCGTTTTAGTTTATTTTTTCTTTTCGGGTCCATGGTATCATACCTTCCTTTTCAGCATTTGAGTGAAGCCTTCCGTGGCAAAAATCTCCCGGTTCGTCAAGATGAACAGGGCGTGGCAGCCCGTTTGGTTAGCCAATTTGGCGCCTTCATCGGGGCCGAGCACGAACAGGGCTGTCGACAGGGCATCCATATCGATGGAGCGGTTGCCTATGACCGTCACGCTCAATAAGGAAGAATTGGCCGGGCGGCAAGTCCGCGGGTCCAAAATATGATGGTACCTTTTCCCATCGCGGATAAAGAAGCGTTCGTTCACTCCAGACGTGACCATCGTCTGATTGGTCAGCTCGACTGTCCCGATGAACGCGCCGCGCTTCGCCAATGGATTCTGGACGCCAATCTGCCAATGGTCACCGTTTTGTTTTTCTCCAATCGTAGCGATGTTGCCGCCGAAATTGATCAGGGCGGAACTGCAGCCATTTTGAACGAGGTGGTCTCTGGCCTTATCGGCGGCATACCCTTTCGCGATGCCGCCCAGGTCGATCTGCTGGCCGGCCTTCTGAAGCATGGCTGTGCCGTTTTTCTGGTCCAGGATGAGGCCTTTGTAATCGACAAGTTCATGGAGCTGATCAAGATTCTGACTGTCAGGCACGAAATGCCCCTTTTTACCGATTCCCCAAAGCGCGGTTGCGGGGCGGATGGTGATGTCAAACACTCCTTTGGAAAGGTTCGAAAAATCTTGTGCTCTTTTTAACATGAAAAACGTTTCTTCATCGATTGCGACGGGCCGGATACCGGCTTGCGCTGATATTTTGGCAATTGCACTTGTGGGCTGGAAGGCTGAAAATTTGGCTTCAATGGCTTCGCACAAGGCCCGGCAATCTTCCAACAGCGGCAAGCAATCCTCCTCTATCATAATCTGGTTGTAGGTACCGAAAGCTTGGAACGAAATCTGCATGGAATCACCATTTCTTTTGAATTTTCTTTCGTATGTATTTATTGTATGCCTCTGAGAATGACGATTCCCCGAAAAAAAGACGTAAATTTGCGGGAAAAATGGAGCAGGGTTCTTTATAACAGTAGAAAAACATTCAAAAAATGAATATCGGAACCAACATAGTTTTGGTGTTGCTTTAAGGGCGTTGCCGAGAAACTATTGACATGTTCCAACAAAACATTATTTTTATGCAAAATTAATAATTAGTGGTAAAATGACTATAGGCTATAAAAAGGATGTAAACAAAAAATTTTTAGGGATAATTCCTTTGGAAGTAATTGTAAACGCTTACTTTTAATGAGGTGAGTAATTGCTATAGGGACAACTTCTCTGCTCGCCGGAACTTAAGTATATGGAGGCGTGGCAGCGAATTGACATAGTCATAGCAAATTAACGAAAGGGAGTGAGACAGATGTTATGGACAATTGCAGTTGTAGTATTGGTTTTATGGTTGCTTGGTTTCACCTTGCTACCGGCGGCTGGTTCGCTAATACACATTCTTTTGGTGATTGCGGTCATTCTGGTAGTAGTGCAGTTGGTTAGCGGCAAAAAATTATAAGATTTCACAGTTTATGCGTGAAGGGCGGTGCGCTCTGCTTTTTGGGACGTGGCGGATGTTTATGGATAAAGTAAACTCCGATGCATTAAATCGACTTTATCTTGAAAAGCTGAGTGCATTTTTAACAATTAAAGCAAAAACATATGGATCAATATATAATTCAGAAAAAGTGATGACCGGATAAGACAATAGGCTTGTTTTTCTGGTTGTTTCACTTTTGTTTTTTTTAGTTTTTTGGGGGAGGTGCCAATCAATGGAAATACATCTAAATGCTTACACTGCAGTTATAATTTTTGTTTTTTTTATAATTGCGTTGATTACAATTATTGTCTTTCGCCTAGAACTGAAAAAATTGAGGAATATTTACAGCTTTCGGATGAAGAAAGTGCCTCTCAATGAGCAAGAAATTGAGATGCATGTAAAGGATTTGGCTGATGAGCATTCGAATTTCATGACGAACAATATCCCCAATTGGCCTGTGCCAAGATTAGCTGAAAACTATAATTTTATTCTTTCCGTTTATAACGATTTGAGTTCAGATGTACAGCTAAATGAACAGTTTTCTCCAGTCTCGGAATGGCTGCTTGACAATTTTTATTTTGTTGAAGAACTGGTGGAAGAATTACGGAGAAGTTTATCAAAGAAAACATTTTCAAAACTGCCGGATTTGAGGGGCGGAGATTTCAAAAGTTATCCACGAATATTTGCGTTGATAATGGAGCTGGTGACCCATACGGACGGCAAAATTAATGAAGATAATTTATTGAAATATATGAAGGTTTACCAGCAAGAGAACATTCTTTTTGACAGAGAGATATGGGCAATACCTGTCGTGATGAAAATTGCGCTGATTGAGAATATACGGCATATCTGCGAGGATATCCAAGAAACGCAGAACCAGCGACACAGAGCCGAAGAGATATTTGAAAGATGGAACAATGGCGAGGACATGGTTGGAATATGTGATTCAGTCAGAATAAGCATAAAAGAATTTGATGAAACCAATTTTTTATTTATAGAACATTTGTTATATCATCTCAGAAAATCGGGAAAAAATTACACCGATTGTTTAAATGTCATTGAAGAAACCCTTGAAAAGCAGGGAACAACCATTGAGAAATCCATCCGCAAGGAAAATGAGTTCCAATCATCAAATACAGTCTCAATGGGAAATTATATAACCAGTCTTAAATATTTTTCAACCTTGGAATGGGCAACTATTTTTGAGGAAATCAGCTTTGTCGGGAAAATACTGAAAGAGGATCCTGCAGAAATTTATCCATTGATGGATATAGCCACAAGAAATTATTATAAAGGAAAAGTGGAGGAACTTTCAGCCATTTATGGTGTTTCAGAAACATATCTAGCGAAAGAAGCGATTGAACTAACTAAAAAGGCTTATCCAGAATTGAAAGATTCAGATGTTGAAAGCAGCGGATTTGAGAGAACCAATCATGTGGGCTACTATCTGATCGGCAAAGGGACAGAAATTTTAGGCGAAAAGCTAGGTGGAAGCAACAAAATAATTCCCAAAATAAGGAAGATGGTCAAGAAAAATTTAGGGCTGCTATACTTCGCCACAACGAGTTTAATGTTGGTGACAATTATTTGGGCAACGGTTCGGTATGCAGTTTCAAATGCATCACAAAACACAATTCTGATTGCAGTCATTGCTGGTTTGGCAGTTTTGATACCTTCTTCAGAAATAGCGTTATGTGCAGCAAATCATTTCTTCGGCAGCCGGCTTGGGCCTGCATTTTTCCCAAAACTGGAATTGAAAGATGGAATACCTGAAGATATGGGGACGATTATTGTTGTGCCGGCAATTCTTCCTGATGAGAAAAGGGTTGAAGAACTCCTGGGAAATCTGGAAAGACATTATCTGTTAAATAAGGAAAATTATTTATATTTTGCGTTATTGGGGTGTTTTAGAGATGGGGACTCTCCAGTTGAAGCAGATGATTCGAAGATAATTGAAAAGGCAATAAATGGCATAAAAGAGCTGAATCTGAAATATAGCGATCCCACAACTGAAAGGTTTTATTTTTTCCATAGAAACAGATACTTCAGTAAAGAGAATAATAAATGGATTGGTTGGGAAAGAAAAAGGGGCGCATTGCTTGAATTTAACGATATGATCCTTGGTTCGAAAGAAACGTCGATTGTTTATGCTTCGCCAGTTTTTCCAACCTCTAAAAAGATTAAATATGTGATTACTCTGGATAGTGATACCATACTGCCTATGGATGCTGCAAAAAAAATGATAGGCATAATGGCACATCCTTTGAACAGACCTGCAATTGATAAAGAGAAAGGGATTGTAACGGAAGGATACGGCATTCTGCAGCCTAAAATTGATGTTGAAATGGAAAGCACCAACGCCACTTTCTTCTCGAGAATATTTACTGGGCAAAAATATGCAGATCCCTATGCTGAAGCTGAATTCGACATCTACCAGGATATTTTTGGTGAAGGTATATTTACAGGAAAAGGAATATATGATTTGGAGGTGTTCCAAACCCTTTTGAAAGACACTTTCCCTGAAAATGCCATCTTGAGCCACGACCTTCTGGAAGGATCTTATTTGAGGGCGGCACTTGTTTCAGATGTGAGGTTAGTGGATTCATTTCCCGCAACATACAATTCCTTTGTTAAGAGGGAGTACCGTTGGGTCAGAGGCGACTGGCAGTTGCTTCCGTTTATCTTCGGTAAAAACCACCTTTCAGCATTATCAAGATGGAAAATGATGGACAACCTGAGAAGAAGTCTGGTAGCGCCAAGCCTGATTGCTTTGCTTACCCTAGCGCTGACCGTACTGCCAGGCAGCAAAATGTATTGGATAGGTTTGTATGTGCTGACCTTGGCGGTGTACCTTATTTCCAATGTATTGGGAAGCACAACAAGATATTTGAAGTCTAACCGGCATAGCCAGCGCATAAGGACAAAAAAGTACTTGCCGACAATTGGGGGAATCAAAGCAACCTTTTACCAGGCAGCCCTGAAACTCATTTTTTTACCTTACCAGTCCTATTTGATAGTACGTGCAGTATTGGTTACGCTCTGGCGTGTTTTCATAACAAAAAAAGATTTGCTTGAATGGGTAACTTCGGCAGCTGAGGAAAGGAAAAACAACAATTCATTAAAAAGCTATATACGGGAAATGCAGTCTTCAATCTGGATAGGACTGGCCGTTTTTCTTTTGGCGTTATCCTTTCATTCGGAAGCAATTGTTTTTAGCTTCCTGTTTTTTGTTCTGTCGTTGAGTGCGCCTTATATAGCCTATGCGATCAGTCAGAAAAAGTCAGAAAAGCCATGCACCCTCACCAAAGACCAGCTTTTCGAAATCAGCAGGATCGCAAGGAAAACCTGGTGCTATTTTGAGGAATTTGCAAATGCTGAGAACAACTATCTTGCCCCGGACAACTATCAAGAAGATTCCCCTAACGGCATTGCTCACAGAACCTCACCAACCAACATCAGCCTGGGATTGATGGCTATCCTTACAGCCCGGGATTTTGGATACATCGGAACAAAAGAAATGAAAGAGAAGCTCTCAAATACAATCACCTCGATTGAAAAAATGGAAAAATGGAATGGGCATTTGTATAACTGGTATGATACGAAATCATTGCGACCGTTGCTGCCCAAATATATTTCCACTGCCGACAGCGGTAATTTAGTAGGCTATTTGATAACTTTGTCTGAAGGTTTAAAGGGGTATCTTAAGATGCCGCTAACTGACCTGCAATTTCTAAAGGGAATCAGGGATACCCTGTACAATGGTGGAGAAGATGGAATGGCTATTTATCAATCGCTTGGATTTGAACAAATTCAATCAATCGACATGTTCTCATGGAACAGGATTGTGAGGGGTTTTTCAATAAGCGATAAATTTGATGGCATCAAAAGTGAGCCTTGGAGAAATAAAATCAAAGAAATGTTAGTGACGTTCAATGATGAGCGTCTAGCGTTTATGCCAGCTATTGATTTGATTGAAAAACTTCCGGAGAGTCTTTCTGCTGGTTGCTTCTCAGATTACAAAGTTGACATTGAAGAGATTACTGCTCTTTTGAAGAACAACCCGATTTTAGAGGATTTGCCGGATGTTTATGCTCATGCGGAAGCTATCATCGGGAAAATGATGTTTGGCATGGCGCAGCTTGAAAAAGAATGCCCTGCAGACCTAGTTTTCCTTTCTGAATTGCAACAACGCTTGGCTGTATCCTCTAATGCTGTAAGCAGCTTTTTATCGGATTATGAAGAGTTGATTCGCAGGGTGGATTCTCTCTCAGATAACACAAAATTTTTACCATTGTTTGACGAGAAAAAACAATTATTCTCTATTGGCTTTGATCTCGAGGTAGGGGAACTAACCGATTCTTACTATGATCTGCTTGCTTCAGAGGCACGCCAGGCAAGCTATATAAGCATAGCCAGAGATGAAATTCCTCTTGAACATTGGCTCAAATTAAGCCGATCTTTAACAGTGGATGACGGATATAAGGGGCTAGCATCCTGGTCTGGGACAATGTTTGAATATCTTATGCCGGTTTTGATCATGAAGAGCTACAAAAATACGATGCTGGATGAAACCTATAATTTTGTCATTCGTAGCCAGAAAAAATACGGCAAACAGAATGAAATACCTTGGGGAATATCCGAATCCGGCTTTAATGACACGGATGTGAATTTAAGCTATCAGTATAAGGCTTTCGGTGTGCCTTGGCTCGGTTTAAAAAGAGGCTTGATGGAAGATACTGTGGTATCCCCCTATTCAACATTGTTGGCACTCCAGATTGATCCTGAAAGTGCAGCCCAAAACATCGCATATCTTAAGGAGGAAGGGCTGGAAGGAGCTTACGGTTTTTATGAAGCAGCTGATTACACACCCGACAGACTGGTGATTGACGATAAGAGAAGTATTATCCGGGAATTCATGGCGCATCATCAAGGTATGGGGTTCATGGCCATCAACAATTTTTTGCATGGTTTTATCATGCAAAAACGTTTTTTCGAAAATCCTGCCATGTATGCTTCTCGATTTTTACTTCAGGAGCCGGTTCCATCTGCTGTTTATAACTTTAATTTGAAAGCGAAAACAGTGAAAATTCAAATTGACAAAAATAAAGTGTACAAAGACAGCAGGCTTACAAGGACCTTCAAGACTGCTGATCCTGTTTTACCGAAAGTCCATCTTCTCTCAAATGGTAACTATTCCGTTATGATCACGGATAGAGGGACCGGATACAGTAGCTGTAACGACATAGCGATCACGAGATGGAGAGAGGACAATGCAGCGGACAAGTACGGAATGTTTTTCTATATCAAAAATGTAGCCACAAATAAAGTGTGGTCCTCAGCTTATGCACCGCTGTACAAAATCCCTGAAAAATATGAAGTGGTTTATACAAACGACAAAGCCGTTTTCAAACGAACGGATGGAGATATCCATACGCAAACTGAAGTTATCGTTGTTCCGAAGGAAAATGTTGAAATCAGGAAAATGACTTTGGGAAATGCCGGAGACAGCTCGTGTGATATTGAAGTGACAAGCTATTTTGAAGCCGTAATGACCACACAAAATGAAGATATTGCGCACCCTGCATTTTATAAACTTTTCAAGGAAACAGAGATTCTTAAAGATATCAATGGCATCATTGCCACCAATCGGCCAAGGTCTTCCTCTGATAAAAAAATATGGACTGCTAATTTTGCCGTGGTTGAAGGGGAAACCATGGGGGACATGCAATTCGAAACAGACAGGATGCAGTTTATCGGACGAAACCGTGATTTAGGATCCCCGGCAGCCATGGATGATGACCACCTTCTTTCAGGTACGGACGGAACTGTGCTCGATCCCGTCATGAGCATGAGACTGAAAGGAAGAATACTTCCAGGAAAGTCCTTGCAGATATCCTATGTCACTGCATTCAGCGAAACCAGAGAAGAGTTGTTGATCTTAATAGAGAAATATTCCCAGAATGAATTCATCGACCGGGGGTTCACTCTAGCTCACACAAGCGGGCACCTCGAAGCAGCTTACCTGGACATAGCGCCTTCTCAACTGGAAATTTACCAAAATATGACAGCAAGCATCTTGTTCAGCGGTCCTTCCCGAAGGAAATTCCAGGAATTGATCGAAAAGAACACATTGGGGCAGTCTTCACTATGGCGCTTCGGCATTTCCGGAGATGATCCGGTTGTATTGTTGGTCATAAACAGTACCGATGGGATTAGGCTGCTCGATCAAATTTTGAAAGCTCATGAGTATTGGATGTACAAAAAGTTAAAGGTAGATTTGATAATACTATGTGAGGAAGTTAACAGTTATAACCTCCCGCTGCATACTTCTATCATCGAGACCTTAAATTCAAGCCATATCCATCAATTGGTAGGGAAATCAGGGGGAACCTATATAGTCGACAAAAGCAAAGCAAGTCTGGAGGAAGTCCATCTGCTGTATGCCGTGGCTAGGATAATCATAAAAGGCGATGGCGGGAACTTGAGTGAACAGTTGGAAGAAATAAGTGGAAGGGAATCGGAAACGCAAAAAGCAAGAACCTATGCCAAAGCAATCAGCGCATATGCCAGTCCTGCTTCTGAAGTGCCTGAGCTACTTTATCCAAATGGATTAGGCGGATTCACTGAAGATGGCAAGGAGTATGTCATTCGAATTGAAAAAGACCAAACTACCCCTGCTCCTTGGATTAATGTGATTTCAAATCCCAAGTTTGGTTTTACCGTCTCTGAATCTGGAGCAGGGTATACTTGGTACGGAAACAGCCGCGAAAACAAGCTGTCCACATGGTCCAATGATCCAGTCAGTGACAATCCGGGTGAGGTTTTGTATCTCAGAGATGATGATACAGGAGAATCATGGACAGTAACAGCGTCACCTATCAGGGGAAAAGAAGCCTATGAAATAAGCCACGGGTTTGGTTATACAGAATTTAGGCATGCCAGCCACGGAATTGAGCAAAAATTAGTCCAATTTGTTCCTGTAGAAGAAAGCATTAAAATCAGCATTTTAACACTTTCGAATTCATCCAACGAACAGAGAAGCCTATCTCTGATCTACTATGTGAGACCGGTTATGGGTGTAACAGACCAAGTTACCGCGATGCACATAAAAACAAGCTCAAACGCAGCCGGGGTCCTGTTGATGGAAAATCCTTACAATGAAGAATATAAAGCAGGAATTGTTTTCATGGACATTTCCTTGGAAAACAAAAGTGTCACAGGAAACAGGGTAGAGTTTATTGGCTCAGGGAGTCTAGCCAATCCTGAATCCCTGAGAAAAGAAAAGCTTACGGGAACGGTTGGAATTGGTTTTGATCCGTGTGCGGCTATGCAAGTCACTGTTTCACTGAATCCAATGGAGGAAAAGGATATCGTACTCACTTTTGGTGCAGCTGAAACAACTAATGATGTGGATCAACTTACGAATAAATACAGGAATGTTCAGGAATCGTATCGGGCGCTGACAGTTGTAAAAGAATCCTGGAAAGAAAAACTTGAAGGGATTCAGGTTACGACCCCTGATATGTCAATGGATCTTATGCTGAATGGGTGGCTTCAATACCAAACCCTTTCCTGCCGACTTTGGGCGCGTTCGGCATTTTATCAGTCCAGCGGTGCGTATGGGTTCAGAGATCAGCTTCAAGATTCTTTAGCTGTCGTTCACATAAACCCTGAAATTGCGAAAAAACAGATTCTTCTTCATGCAACGCATCAGTTTGTGGAAGGGGATGTACAACACTGGTGGCATGAGCCCAGCGGGAAAGGTATTCGTACCCGATTCAGTGATGATCTTCTTTGGCTTCCTTATGTGACCATGGAATATGTGAACATAACGGGGGATAAAGGAATATTAAAATCGGAATTGCCGTATCTGGAAAGCGACTTGCTTGAAAATGGGGAACAGGAGAAATATGGAATTCCTTCCATTTCGAATAGGTCTGCTACATTATTTGGACATTGTATCGCAGCCATAGAGAAAAGCTTGAAATTTGGAAATCACGGACTTCCTTTAATGGGTTCAGGTGATTGGAATGACGGTATGAATATGGTTGGGAATAAAGGGGCAGGGGAGAGTGTATGGCTGGGCTGGTTTTTGGTAACTGTGCTTAAAAAAATCATTCCAGTATGCATTGAGATGGGAGAATCAGAACTTTCAGAAAAATACTTCAATATAATGAATCAGATCACTGAATCTATTGAGCGGTCCGCTTGGGATGGCAACTGGTATATCAGAGCCTATTTTGACAATGGCATGCCTCTGGGTTCGGCAGAAAATAGCGAAGGTAAGATTGATTCAATTGCTCAAACTTGGGCGATCCTTTCTGAAGCGGGAAATCCGGAAAGAGTCAGACAGGCGATGAAATCGGTTGAAGATTATCTCATCATCAGAGAAGACGGGGTGATTAAACTTCTTGCTCCACCCTTTGACACCAGCGAAATGGAGCCCGGGTATATTAAGGGGTACAGTCCAGGTGTCCGTGAAAATGGCGGGCAGTACACGCACGCAGCCGCATGGGTCATCATTGCATTCGCCAAACTTGGCGACGGAGACAAGGCTCATGAGCTGTATGAGCTCATTAATCCCATTAATAATTCAAGGAACCAGAGGGAATGTTCTACATATAAAGTTGAGCCGTATGTGATGGCTGCTGATGTTTATGCTGTCCCCCCTCATTCTGGGCGAGGCGGGTGGACGTGGTATACAGGATCGGGAGGATGGATGTACAAGGCTGGGTTAGAATCTATATTGGGGTTCCAAAAACTCGGGAATAAGCTGTTAATCGATCCATGCATCCCTCAAAAATGGCCAGAATACACGATAAGGTACAAATATTTTGAGTCCATCTATAACATAACGGTCAAAAATCCGGAAGGCGTCAATAAGGGAGTGAAGACGATAGGAGAAGGAAGCGATACCCGAGAAGGCAACATTTTGGAATTGGTTAATGATGGGAAAGTGCACGATATTGAAGTATTGATGGGAAAATAGGTAAAACGGATTTTTGTTCGATATTTTGATCAAGTAGCTTATTGGCTGATGAGGAGTTCGGTTCAACTCGGACTCCTCATCAGCCAATTTTTTACATTTAGCGGTGATTACCTCCACTACCTCATCATTCAGCTTCATGTCACCTAAGGCAGTCGTATTCCTTCATCAAACTCAATTTGACATACGATGAAAGCGCGGATAATCTTTCAATATTCAGCAGGGGTTGCGTTATAATAGGGTTAAAGAAAATTGTTTGTTGCTTAGCGTCTTGATGGCTGCTGAAGATAGTGATTGCGGTATTTCGATTCGGGAAAGAAGGGCTTTTTATGCAAGAAAAAGAGGGCATAAAATTTTGGAGTGAGACTCCTGAAGAGGTGCTTCAAGCTGTACAATCCAACACAAACGGTCTGGCTGCTGAGGAAGCAGCAGTAAGGTTGAAACAGCACGGACAAAATACGCTAAAAGAACAGAAAAAAAATACGCAGCTTAAGGCCCTCCTCAGCCAGTTCAAAAATCCTATCATCCTCATTCTGCTTGTTGCAACCGGAATATCGGCTGCAACAGGGGAATGGATCGATGCGATGATTATCCTAGCCATCATCTTGGCGAGTGCGACTCTCAGTTTTTATCAGGAATATACCGCGGGAAATGTCATTGCGGAGCTCCGGGCAAAAGTGCAGGCAAAATCAGTCGTCCTTCGCGATGGCAAGCCAATCGAGATTGCATCAAAAGAGGTAGTCCCGGGCGATATCATCAAACTTTCAACCGGCAGCCTCATTGTCGCAGACGGCTTGATTCTGGAAAGCACGAATTTATTCGTCAACCAGTCCATCCTCACCGGAGAATCCCAACCTTCCGAAAAGAAGCCGGACAAGGTCAGTGCAGACGCCAGTCTGGAGGAACGCACCAACTGTGTCTACACGGGCACGAGTGTACAGAGCGGAAATGCCACGATGTTGGTTGTGGAAACGGGAGCAAGTACCGAATTCGGGCAAATCGCCGATAAGCTTTCTTTGCGCCCGCCGGAAACGGAATTTGAACGTGGTGTGCGACGATTCGGTTATTTATTGACTGAAATCATGCTTGTCCTTACCCTTGTCGTTTTCGCGATCAACGTCATCATGAACAGGCCAGCCATTGAAGCCCTGCTTTTCTCGGTTGCCCTTGCAGTTGGGATCACGCCGCAGCTTTTGCCGGCAATCATCAGCATCACCCTTTCGAAAGGATCCCGCATCATGGCGAAGGAGGGAGTAATCGTCCGCCGTTTGACTGCAATCGAAAACTTCGGAAGCATGGATATCCTCTGCACCGATAAAACTGGCACCTTGACGGAGGGGAACATCCGCCTTGATGGTGCGGCAGATGTTTCCGGGCAGCCTTCCGATGAAGTGTTCCGCCTGGCCTATTTGAACGCAAGCTTGCAGACCGGTATGGCAAATACGCTGGACGAGGCCATCAGCGCATCCAAAAATGTGGATATCAGCACCGTCAAAAAGCAGGGGGAAATCCCTTTTGATTTCAACCGTGAACGCCTGAGCGTCATTGTTCAGGAGGACGGCCAGTGCACACTGATCGTGAAAGGGGCCTTGAACAGTGTGCTAACCATCTGCACGCGGGTTGAAATCGCTGGTTCCGAAAAGGCAATGGATGGACAGATTCAGTCCGGCATCCAACAGCTTTACGAAGAGTGGAGCGGCCAAGGGATCCGCATCATTGCGGTCGCCAAAAAGACGGTGCCCATGCAGGGGAAATATGTGGTTGAAGACGAAAAGAATATGGTTCTGATGGGTTTTCTGCTCCTGTTTGACCATCCTAAAGGGGACGTTTCGCAAACCATTTTCGACTTGGAGCGTAAAGGGGTCAGTCTGCGAATAATTACCGGGGATAATAAGTTGATCGCCTTGCACACTGCCGAGGCGGTAGGGCTGAACGTCACGGGCGTTCTGACCGGTTCGGAACTGATGAAGCTGAGCGACGAAGCCTTGTGGGCTAAAATTGAATCCACTACGGTGTTCGCCGAAGTGGATCCCAACCAGAAGGAACGGATTATCCTCGCACTGAAAAAGAAAAATCATGTGGTGGGCTATATGGGTGATGGCATCAATGATGTGCCGGCGCTGCACGCCGCAGACGTCAGCCTATCAGTGGACAATGCCGTTGATGTGGCTAAGGAATCCGCTGATTTCGTTTTGATGGAAAAAAATCTGGAAGTGCTGAGCCGCGGTATTGTGCTGGGAAGGACAACCTTTGCCAACACGCTCAAATACATCCAGGTCACCACCAGCGCCAATTTCGGAAATATGTTCAGCATGGCGGGGGCGTCTTTATTCCTGCCGTTCCTGCCGCTGCTTCCTAAACAAATTCTTTTGATCAATTTCTTGAGCGATTTCCCTGCGATAACCATCGCCAATGATAGTGTGGATAAGGAAACAGTTGAAAAGCCGCTCAGGTGGGATATCCATTTTATCCGCGACTTTATGTTTGTCTTCGGGCTGGTCAGTTCGGTTTTTGATTACTTGACGTTTGCCCTGCTGTTCATCGGATTTGATGCCAAGCACGGCCTGTTCCAGAGCAGCTGGTTCATTTTTTCAGTACTCACGGAATTGCTTGTGTTGTTGGTTATGCGCACGCATAAGCGGTTCTATAGGAGCAAACCCGCCCCAATCTTGCTGTATTCATCCATCGTTGTGGGCATAATCACTTTGCTGATCCCGTACCTGCCGTTCCATCAATACCTAGGCATTGAGCCGATCCAGCCACTGTTGTTGCTGTCGTTGTTCCTCATCCTGGCTCTGTATGTGATCCTCACAGAAATAGCCAAGCATTATTTTTATAAAGCAAAGGCGCAATCGGATCAAAAGAAAGTGCGCAGATAAGTAGAGCGGCTTCCGCTTGGGCTTATTCATTATCCAGATCATCGCAAATATCCGCTTGTACATGAAGGATACGAAAAAATGAGCGGGCAGCAATGCAAAATGAATTTTTGTAATCAAAAGAAGCGTAACGCCCAAGTGAGGGTGTTACGCTTCTTTTGCGCGCTTGCTTTGGAATCTTGCCTCTTCCTGCACCAGTCCCAAGAAATAGTCCGAGGCTTTCGAAAATACCTGATATTTCTTCCATACGAAATGAAGCCCGACTTCAAGGCGCGGTTCCAACGGGCGGAAGCACAAAGCGCTGCCTTCACCGGTATGGATGATGGCATCCAAGCACAGAGCATAATGGCTGTTTTCCTCCACCAGCAGGGAGGCATTGTACAGAAGATTATAGGTTGTGACGATGTTCAGGCTGCGTTCGTTTCCTCCGAGCCAGCCTGCGAGTTCATTTTTGACCAGCATTTGGTTCGAACAAATGACCGGTTTACCCCTCAGCTCTTTCGGTGTGATGCTTTCCAACTCAGCCAGCGAACTGTCTTTCTTCATCAGGACGCCCCAGATATCCTTCGTGGGCAACTTGATGAAATCATATTTTGCCATGTTCGTCGGCTCCACAAGTACCCCGAAATCGAGCAGACCTTTGTCCAACCGGTCCGTGACATCCTCGGCATTGCCGCTGAACAGATGGAATTTGAGCAGCGGGTGATCCGATTGGGCTCTGCTGATTGCGCGCGCTATGATCCGCATGCCTTCGGATTCGCCCCCGCCGATATAGATGTCTCCGCTGAATTCAGTGTCATCCGCGTTCATTTCCGACTCGGTCTTCTCTACGAGCTGGATGATTTCCTCGGCCCTCTTTCTGAGCAGCATGCCATCATCGGTCAAAGAGATCTTGCGGTTGCCTCTAATGAACAGTTGCTTGCCGAGCTCCTCTTCCAGTTCTTTCATTTGTCTGGAAAGGGTAGGCTGCGTGATATGCAAAAATTCCGCAGCTCCCGAGATGCTCTGTTCCCTTGCAATCGTCAAAAAATACTGCAGCACTCTGAGTTCCATGTGATCAACTCCTTCAGCACTATTTTAGCGCTTCTTGCTATGCCTTTCAAGTATGACAAGCTATCTGACATAGGTATTTGATGTTCTTGCTGATCCGATGTATTCTATTCTCAAGAGGAGTGAGACGAGTGGACATAACTGAAGAAATGCTGATCACAAATCTGAAGGATGCCGGCTGCGATGACAAAACAATCGTTGCTTTTCTGCAATACCGCCAAACGAACGAACAGGTAAAACAGATGGATTTGCTTAAGAAACAAAGACACAACTTATTGGATAAAATTCATGAGGATCAGAAAGCAATCGACTGCTTGGACTACTTGCTTTATAAACTAAAATAATAATACAAATCAGGGGGAAAAGAATATGATCGGAACGATCGCAGGAATATTGACAACATTGTCATTCGTACCACAGGTTATCAAAGTTTTGCAGACAAAGGACACGAAGGCTATTTCGCTGGGGATGTACCTCATGTCAGTTATAGGTATCTTCTTATGGATGGTTCATGGATACGTAATGGGGGACATGGCACTGTTGATTGCCAACCTCATCACTTTCTGCTTGGCTTTGGTTATTTTGATCGCCAAATTAAAATATAAATAAATATTTGGATCAGTTCACGCTGATCCTTTTTTATTTTTTAACAAAGTCTATTATAATGGATGAGAGAGGTGGTGCAATCATGTTGGAAGAATTGGCGTTTGAAATTGCGAAAGAGGCGCATGCCGGACAGACGGATAAAGCCGGGCTTGATTATATTCTGCATCCGCAACAAGTGGCTGCGATGGTGACGACGGATGAGGAGAAGGCAGTCGCGCTGCTGCATGATATCATCGAGGATACGGACGTGACTGCCAATGAATTGTTGGCTAAAGGCTTGCCGGACAATGTTGTCGAAGCTGTTAAGGCATTGACCAAAAAGCATAACCAAAACTATGCCGCATATTTGGCTGGTGTTAAAAAGAACCGGTTGGCCACTGCCGTAAAGCTGGCGGATCTGAAGCACAATTCGGATTTGAGCCGTTTGGGGAAAATCACGCAAAAGGACAGGGATCGGGCAGAAAAATACCGTCAGGCAATCGAATATTTATCGGATTGAAACCCCAGCAGATTATCTGGCTGCAAGTTATCGCCAGTGAAAATTAATACAAAAAATATAAAATGGACACTAAATTCCTCGAATGAAGGATTTAAGTGTCTATTTTGTTTTTTCAAGATGAATCCAATCAGTTTTCCGCATGTTGGTGCCCCTATAGTAAGTGATGTAAGCTTTTTCATTTTTCAATTCCAGAAATCGGAAAACAATGGAAGTGTTTTGTAAACGGTTTTATACTTCTGTGTATACCCGGGGAATACATAAAAGGAGAATCACTATGAATCATACAGAAACCGCAAAAGAAATCATTCAAATAATCGGTGCAGATAACGTCTCTTAGTTAACACATTGTGCAACCCGACTCCGTTTCAATGTTAAGGACATTTCCATCGTTAACATGGAGCAATTGGATAGAGTTGAAGGCGTCATCAAATCCCAATATAAAAATGGACAACTGCAAGTGATCATCGGCGCAAAAGTGGGTGGAGTTTTTGAAGAAATGCAGAAGCTGATAAGTCTGAACGAAGATGTCATCGTGCAGAAAACAGAAACGAAGAAGAACGTGGTTTCGCAAATTATAGAAACGATATCAGGAGTTTTTGGACCAGTGATTCCAGTCTTGATCGGCTGCGGGATGATAAAATCCGTGACAGCTGTTTTGACAACTTTTTCCCTTATATCAACTGAAAGCAGCACTTTTGCCATTTTTAATATGATCGGTGATCTATTGTTTTATTTCTTTCCGTTCTTTCTGGCTGTCAGTTCGGCTAAGAAGTTCAAGACCAATGAGTTTTTGGCAATAGCTCTTGCCGGCGCATTGATGTATCCCACGATCCTGAATGGTGCTTTGCAGGCTGCAGAGACCGGCGTGAAAGCATTGTATTTTATGGGACTGCCTATTTTATTGGTGAATTATAAATCCACAATCATTCCCATCATCATCAGCGTCTGGATAATGTCTTATGTGTATCAGTTCATCAACAAACTAATCCCTGACACTTTTAAAGTGCTTTTTGTCCCGATGCTTGTGCTTTTCATCATGGTTCCACTTGAATTGATAGCGATTGGACCGTTCGGCTCATACATCGGCCAAAGCGTGGCGCAGTTCGTCACGTGGCTATACAACGTTAATGGTGTTGTCGGCGCCTTCCTGTTCGGAACTTTCCGCCCGTTACTGATAATCCTGGGGATGCACTATGCGATCACTCCGATCAATACGCAATTGATTGCAGAATACGGGTTTTCCGTCATCTCTCCGGCCAATCTGACCGGCAATTTGGCTCAAGCGGGTGCAACTTTGGCCGTATTTTTCCTGCTCAAAAATAAAACCGAGAAAAGTTCAGCTTTTACGAGTGGCATCACTGCCTTGTTTGGTGTAACCGAACCAGCAATGTTCGGATTTAACTTGAAATACAAAAATCCTATGCTTTGTGCCATGTTGGGCGGAGGAATCGGTGCAGCCTACATGAACTTCTTCGGTGGCGGGGCTACTGCAATCATTTTGCCGGGCATCTTGGCTTTGCCTACGTATATTGCTGATAGCTATATTCATGTATTGATTGCAGTTGCGATAAGCATCTCCTTTGCATTTGTAGGCACGCTCGTTTTAGGGATCAAACAAGCTGAAGAAATTGAATCGAAAAACGAAACAGAACAACTGCTCACAAAAAAAATTGCAATGGTCCAACCGATACCAGGAACCATCATTCCACTGTCTGAAGTGAAAGATACTGTTTTTTCAACAGGCATGTTGGGGGAAGGGTATGCAATTGAACCGACCGAAGGAACAGTATGCGCTCCTTTCGAGGGCAACGTGATTATGTTGTTTGAAACTAAACATGCTATCGGGCTGCGTAACGATGACGGAGTTGAAGTTCTGATTCACATCGGGCTGGACACAGTTGAATTAAATGGTCAGGGGTTCGAAACGCTTGTCCAAGAAGGGGATCGGATCTCTGTTGGTGACGTCCTAGTCAGATTTGATAAGAATTTCATCCAATCTAAGGGCTATGACCTCACCACACCGGTAATTGTGACGAATGCAAAGGTATTCAGTTCATTGGATTTTACGGTAGATGAAAAGCCATTAGTCTTAAATGTAGGAGCTGCAAAATGACAGATACATTTTTATGGGGTGGTGCAATCGCAGCTAACCAAGCTGAGGGAGCTTATCTGGAGGATGGGAAAAAGCTGACCGTAATGGATGTGGTTCCTCAAGGTCTGAATCGACGTAAGATAAAACAAGGGTTGATCGATTATAAAACGCTCTATGACGAGAAAACTTACCATTACCCATCCCATTATGGCATAGGTTTTTATCACACTTACCCCGAAGACATTAAACTACTGGCAGAAATGGGCATCACGGCTTTTAGGACTAGCGTGTCATGGACAAGAATCTATCCCACCGGCGAGGAAAAAGAACCAAACGCCGCAGGACTCCGCTACTACAAATCGTTATTTGAACTGTGCAAATCATATGGAATCGAGCCGGTAGTGACCATCAGTCATTTCGACGTACCGTTGCATTTGGTCGAAACGTATGGGTCTTGGAAAAACCGGAAGATGATCGACTTCTATTTGAAGTATGCCCGTAGCCTGTTCGTTACGTTCAAAGGGCTCGTAAAATACTGGATCACCTTCAATGAAATCAATGTAATTCTGCATAATTCCTTTTCTGGAGCAGGGCTTATCCTATGTGATGAGGAAAATCCTGAACAAGTGAAATACCAAGCTGCACATCATGAATTAGTTGCTAGCGCAGCAGCTACTAAAATGGCTCATGAAATCGATCGTGAAAACCAAATCGGCTGTATGTTGGCCGCGGGAGACTATTATCCGTTCTCTTGCCATCCAAAAGATGTTTGGTCGGCTCTGAATAAAAATCGCGAAAGTTATTTTTTCATCGATATTCAGTCCCGTGGCACCTACCCAGCGTATGCCGACAGGTTATTCGCTGAAAAGGGAGTCCAACTCGTTACCGAAAAAGATGATTTTCTTATGCTGTCGAATCACCCGGTCGATTTCATCGCACTCAGCTACTACACGTCTCGTTGTATTTCATATAACGATACAGAGGGGAAAACGGAATCAAATATCATGACATCCATAAAGAATCCCCACCTTGAAAGTAGTGATTGGGGATGGCAGATGGATCCCCTTGGACTCAGGACTACTTTGAACACTCTCTATGATCGCTATCAAAAGCCGCTCTTCCTGGTGGAAAATGGATTGGGCGCAAAGGATGTCCTAAAAAACGGTACGGTAAGCGATGATTACCGGATCGAATATCTCCGACAACATATTCAGGCCATGAGAGAATCACAGCGGGATGGTGTTGCGATGATCGGTTATCTAGCCTGGGGTTGTATTGATTTGGTGGCCGCTTCCACAGGGGAAATGAGCAAACGCTATGGATTCGTCTATGTGGATCGGGATGATGAAGGGCAGGGTACTAATGCGCGATTTAAGAAAAAATCTTTTGACTGGTATAAGAAAATAATTGCGTCCAACGGCTGTTGTCTCGATGGATTTCCAGATTCTGGAAATTCTTAGTCAGGGGATCTGTAAACAATTATAATGATTTCGACAATAACGATAGGAGGAAATAACTATGACAAAAGTAGCAGTATTGGTTGCACCTGGTTTTGAAGAAGGAGAAACATTAACCATTGTGGATATCTTGCGTAGAGCTTCTATAGAATGCGATATGGTCGGTTTATCGGAAGAAGTTACAGGAGGACATGACATTACCGTTCGGTGCGATAAGGTGCTCTATCCCACTTTTACACAAGACTATGAAATGGTCGTTCTTCCCGGAGGATACGAAGGCGCAGTGAATTTAAGAGATGATGAACGAGTGATTGCCACTCTTAAAGAAATGCAGCGCGCCGACAAATATATCGCCGCAATGTGTGCAGCTCCCATCGTATTGGAAAGAGCAAATCTACTGGAGGACAAAGCCTACACAGCATATGTAGGCTATGATAAAAAAATTGCGAGCGGACATTTTAAAGAAGACATCGTAGTGGTGGACGGGAAATTGATTACGAGCCGGGGTCCAGCGACAGCATACGCCTTCAGTTATGCCTTGGTCGATATCCTCGGCGGCGATTCAGCAGCAGTAAAAGATCGCATGGTCTACTTCAATGCATTTGAGCGTAAGGAGGACAAAGTATATGCGTAAAGTTGCGGTGTTAATGGCGGAAGGCTTCGAAGAAAGCGAAACGCTGACCATTGTCGATATTTTGAGGCGTGCGGGAATTCCCTGTGATACATTCGGTTTTGAAGAAGGGTTCATCAAAGGAATGCATCACATCTATGTAAAAGCCGATCGTCTCTTCGGAGATGCGATCAAAGAATATGATGTTTTGGTCCTTCCTGGTGGACGGCCTGGCGGAGCGAATTTGAAGGAAAATCCGGATGTTATCGAGATGGTTCGCTATTTCGATTCCCACAACAAATACGTTGCGGCCATGTGTTCGGGAACTGTCGTTTTGTCCGATGCAGATGTAATCAACGGAAAACAAGTTACCGGATATACAGGCTATGCTGAAAAGCTGAAAGGTGGTATCTTTAAAGAAGTTGTTGTCGTCTTTGATAAAAATATCATCACAAGCCAAGGCCCAGCTACCCCATATCCCTTTGCATACAAAATTGCTGAGGTATTAGGAAAAGATGTCAGCCAAATGAAAGAAAAAATGCTGTACAACTTTGCTGGCGGAAAATAAAGGGAAGGTGCAATCATGCTTTACGGTAAGCTCCCCATCGTATTTCTCAGTGCCATTGCCGCAGAAAAAAGAGGTTCGATCAACAGTACAATCGCGACTTATATTTTAGGGAATCTGGACAACATGAAAAATATAGGTATCAAAGAAATGGCTGAGAACTGCAATGTTGCTCCCAGCTCGATTTCCCGCTTCTGTAAAGAAATCGGTCTGAACGGTTTCGTCGAGCTGAAGGATTTACTTCAATCCACAGAATTTGACTATACCGGTTTTTCAGAGGATATTTCAATTGATAAACGCATCCACACTTTGGGTGAACATATCAAAACGAGCATCGATATGGTGGAAGATTCAATAGAGACTTCCAAATTGATGCAACTGACCAAAGATATTCAGCAATACGATGAAGTAGCCGTCTTCGGGTTATTGAAAGCTCAAACAGCCGCAATCATCCTTCAAAGCGATCTACTGATGTTCCGGAAACAGATTTATACAAATATTTCCTACGCAGAGCAGATTAATTACATCGTTAATGCAGATTCAAGTCATTTGATTATCCTTTTCACCTATACGGGTTCCTACTTTGACTATGATAACCAACGGAATATTCTTAAAGGTAAGGATATCCCGAAAATATGGATGGTTACCGGACAACAGAAGGAATATCCGAAATTCATATCGGATACCTTAACGTTCTCTTCTCGTCAAGATTACGCCAGTCATCCTTATCAGTTGGATTACGTGGCAAGCCTAATCGGCCAGGAGTATGCCCAAATGCAAAAACAATAAATAATTATTAAAAAGCAGCGATCCTTCTCATTCGGGAAGGGTCGCTGCTTTTTTAGGTGGATCGGTTCATTTACCGAGACAAAACGGACGCAGATGGTGCAGGCCCGATCCGCTTAATCGCTAAGCTTTGCTCGTTTCAGCGACAATCAACTTCAGACACCCTTCGATGCTGTGCAGCATCGGATTGTCCGTCCGGTAGATCACTCTCGTCTTGATTTTTAATGATTCGACCGGTGTCGACAAGATGGTGACGCGCCCCGCGAGGATGTCTTCTTTGATGACGTCTTCCGACAGGATGGCGACACCCGCATCCTTCAACAAGGCTTGGCGAATCATTTCGAGACTGTTGAAGGTCATCCGATTCTGGTCGGAAAGGCCGTTTCTCTGCATGAACTCCTGCAGAAAGCTGCTGTAGGAGGATTCCGATTTGTAGAACAGCAAGGGCGGCTGCAGATCGGGGTCTCGTCTCATGTGGCTGGCCAAAGTGGTTGAAGCAACCAAGTAAATGTTGTCTTCCCGGAGCAACCGGTCGCGGACGCCGATTGTCGTGTAGTTTGCACTGAGGATGCCGATATCGTATTGCTTATCGCGCACTCCTGAAAATATCAGTTTGGCGTTTTCGGCGGTATCGATTTCGATTTCGATGTTTGGAAACTGCTCGTAGGCTTTCGCAAAAAACTCCGACAGGTTCGTCTTCATGTAATTCAGATCCCCAACGATCCGCAACCTCAACTTTTCTTCGGACAGATTCCGCATCTTATCCATAGCTTCTTCATAGAGGCTGAATATTTGGGAGGAATACTCGAACAAGGCTTCCCCGGCAACTGTCAGGAACAGTTTCCTGCCTGCCCGGATGAACAATGCCTGCTCCAGATCCGATTCCAACTTTTTGATTTGTTTGGTGATCGCCGGTTGGCTCAGTTCAAAATGTTGGGCGGTTTTGGAGAAACTTAAATAAGTAGCGCAATAATGGAACGTCCGTAGATGTGATAAACCCATCGCAATCCCTCCGTGTCAGGTTATTTACCATTCAGTATAACCCTTAGTTATGAAAAAAGATTATGTATGTAAGGAAGTCGTGAATCCTGTCAGGAAATATCACACGATCAGGAAAAGCCGCAACTATTCAAAAGTCATTTCCAATCCTTACAGGGATGGGAAGATATCGTTTTCAGAAATTTACACCAAGTAGTCGACCTTGAAAATGTTACTTATACTTTGAATCAGAAAAGAAAAAAGTAGGGATCTACTCTGGATGGCAGAAATAGATGGCCGTTCATCCGGATCCGCAAATGCATCAAGTGAACGGAGGGAGCTTATGTACGTCGCAAATGGAACAGGCAGGCTTGAGAAGGTTTTGCTGTCAAAACCCAATCATGTCCATCAGGCAGAACAAATCAACGAAATTTCAAAAAATTGGAACCTGGAGCATATAGATGAAAGACGCGTCCAAAAGGAATTCCATGATCTTCATGCATTATACGAAAGCTTGGGCATTTCCGTCGAGCTGATGGAAAAGGACGAAATCCTTCCGCATGCCGTGTTCGCCCGGGACTTTGGAGGCTGCGTGAACGAAGGCTACATCCTCGGAAAATTCAAAAATGGGATCCGCTTGCCGGAAACAGCAGCCTACGAAGAGAAAATGGCCGAGTTGGGTGTTCCGTTATTGGGGGAAGTGTCAGGGGCGGGCGTCTTTGAGGGCGGGGACTTTGCCTTCCTGGATGAACGCACTGTCGCCATCGGAATGTTGGATCGGACGAATGCGGAGGGATTCGGCCAGATTACGGAAATCCTGAAGCCTTTGGGTTATGAGGTGCATTCCGTTGAGATGGATCCGCGCTACCTCCATTTGGATATGTGCTTTAACCTGGTTGCTCCCAAGGTGGCAATCGGCTATGCCGATTTGCCTGAAACTTTCGTCGCGCTGTTGAAGAAAATGGAAATCGAATTGATCACCGATGACGAACCCGCTATTTTCCGGCACGGCTACAATGTCCAGGCAATCGGACGTGACGAAGTGATTTCCCTGGTTCAGAATCGGGGCATCAATGAAAAGATGCGCAAGAAAGGGCTCACCGTCCATGAAGTCGAGTTGACGGAGCTGCTGAAATTAGGGGGAGGCATCCATTGCATGACCTTTCCTCTTAGAAGAATGAACGCATAGGGGGAACCGATATGTATGAAAAAATCAAAAATCTGCCGCAACCGCAGCAAATAGAAGCACTGGCAAAGGAGCTCGTCCAGATCCCGAGCGTGAACAGTTCCGCGCATGGTGAAGCGGACATCAGCAGACGGGTCGCCGAGATTCTGTCGAGTTTCCCCTATTTTCAGGAACACCCCGAACAAGTCTGGGAAACGCCGTTGATAGATGATTCTTTGCAGCGGAGAAATGTATTCGCTTTTCTCCCCAAAGCTGATTCGAAGAAGATCGTCCTGCTGCACGCTCATATCGATACGGTCGGCGTCGAGGACTTCGGAAAGCAGAAAGCAGATGCTTTTTCGCCGGATCGTCTGTTGCGTTTTTTTGAGAATTACGAAGCGGATGCGGAAGTTCAAAGGGATGCATTGTCCGGGGAGTGGGCATTCGGGCGCGGCATGTTGGACATGAAGAGCGGGATGGCTGTGCATCTGGCGAACCTGCTGCATTATTCATTACATCCGGAACAACTCCCATTCAACCTGTTGCTGATGGGAAATCCAGTGGAGGAGAACGATCATACCGGCGTAATTGCTTCTTTGCCGGAACTGCTGGCGTTCAAGCAGAAGGGTTACGAATTCGTCATCGCGGTCAATACCGATTTTGTCTCGCCGTTGTATGAGGGGGACAGCACCCGCTATCTGTATACGGGTGCTGCCGGGAAAATTCTCCCTTGTTTTTACATCAAAGGCCGGGAAACGCATGTGGGCAGCACCTTGCAGGGCATCGACCCGACGCTGCTGTCCAGTGCCATCAACTTGGCGATCAACACGAACCCCGACTTGTGCGAGCTGATCGACGACGAAGAGGTCCTGCCGTCATCCGCTCTCCAGCAGCGGGATTGCAAAGACTTCTACAATGTCCAAACGGCAAAAGTGGCGCATCTGTATTTCAACACTTTCCTTTACGAACGCTCCGTTACGGAGGTGCTGACGGTATTGCACGGTGCAGCCGAGGAAGCCGTCCGGGAAGTGACGGATAAATTGGACGCCCGACTTGCCGAATACCGTGCCAGAGTCGGCGTTCCGATCGGTACGGTCGAGCACGAGGTGAAAGTCCTGCTTTTCGAAGATTATTTGCGGGAGTGTTCGCAAAGGGGTGTCGATACGGCTGCAATCATCGATGAAACGCTGCAGAAATACGGTAGCGAGGACAAACGGGCATTCGGCTTTCGGCTGATCGACGCTTTGGAGCATGCGACAGGGGACGACAGCTCCAAAGTGATCCTGTTCCTGGCACCACCGTTTTGTCCGCATAATGGCATCGAACCGGACTCGTCGGTTGACAATGCCATTTCAGCCGCGATGGAAAAAATCGGAGTGGAGCACGGTCAGGCATTCAAAAAACGGCGCTTCTTTCCGTTCCTTTCCGACAGCAGCTACCTGTCCATGAGCGAAACCAATGAGGAAATCCTGACATTGATCCAAAATTTTCCGGGCATGGAAAGCATTTATCCCTTGCCTACCGAAGATATCCAGGAGCTTTCGATCCCTGCCGTCAATCTAGGCGTGTTAGGAAAAGGGGCGCACACTTGGAAGGAAAGGATCCACAAGCCCTATTCCTATGAAGTCCTGCCCCAACTGATCCGTGAAGTCATTTCGAATCTATCACGCGAGGAGAAAGACCGAGCCGATAGTGATAAGCGATTATCCGGAACTGTTGGGAAGCTGTGATCTGGCGGTGGAGATTGACGTGAGTGTTGTCATTTTCTGAACCGCAAATGCCAGGTCAATCCGATCAGGTGGGCCAAGTATACGATTATCAGTACGATGCGCAACAACGCGCTGTCGGTCAGCGCAAAAGGGATTGCAAAGACGAAGAGCATCATCACGAACATCCGGACCATTCCTAGGTTCGTGATGTTTTTCTTTACTAACGGCTCCTCGATGTATTGTTTGTATTTTTCCGATTCGATGAATTGCTGATGCAAACGGTCCGAACTGCGGACCCAGAAAAAGCCGGTCAGCAGATAGAAGACAGTTGTAGGCAGGAACGGCAGGAATATCCCGACAGTCCCGAGACCGAACGTCAAGAAACCCATGCCGATGTATAGGTATTTTTTCAAATGGATAGTCTCCTTCAAATCTGATAAGAATCAGATAGTTTTTGTTGCTTATAGTTAACAATATCGTCGTAATGAAGATTGTTTGTGATATACTATTCAGATAGTATAGTACATTTGGCGGAGCGTGTGTATTAGGGAAGTCCTGATTCATCACCGAGAAGGAGCTATTATGAAAAATACATCTCTTATAATTTTGGGTTTACTGTTTGCCTTTTTTGGAATCAGTATGTTTATGCCTTGGATCCTGCTCCCAAATTATGAAACATTAGCGTTGGACCCGACATCCGGCTATCGGTTTTATTCACAAAATTATTTCGTGCTATTATTATGTGTCCTGAGTTTGCTGACGTATTTTTTGCTTTTCAGGTTCAGGCAAACCAATGTGTTGCTCTTATTGGCAGCGGAACTGATTTTTTTGGCAGGAATCCTCCTGTCGCCGCTGATATCCAACGGTATGATTTTCTTCGACGTCGTGCTCTACGGGTATTATGTTGCCGTAGCCATGTTGTTGACATTGATCCTTTACCTGATCGTTTTGTATTTCGGGTGGAGTGAGCAGCTTTCATAGCAATTTACAAAACCGTACGGGACGACTTTGGATGTCCATCCGTGCGGTTTTTTGTTTTGGACCGATTGCTATTATTCCCATCATGCAAGCGTTTGTATATTTTGACAAACTTTTTCTTTCGTGCTATTATTACTTCGAAATCGAAATAAAAAAGGGAGGTGTTACGATGTCTGCAACAGATCGCGATACTTTAAAGGCCCTTACTGTGTTATTTAAATCATCTCAACATGTACAGGACAAACTGAAGAAAGATATGATGAAGCAAGGTTTGAATTTTTCCGAATTCGCCGTGATGGAATTGTTGTATCATAAAGGGGAGCAACCGATCCAAAACATCGGAAAGAAAGTCTTGCTTGCCAGCAGCAGTTTGACGTACGTTGTCGATAAATTAGAGAGCAAAGGGCTAGTGCAACGCATCCCATGTGCAACTGACCGCCGCGTTATTTTTACAGCCATTACCGAAGAAGGACGCAAATTGATGGATCGCATTTTCCCATTGCATGCTGCTTATATCGCAGAAATATTTTCTGTCCTTTCAGATAAAGAAGTAGAAACGTTCATCGACTTGGCCAAACGAGTAGGGCTCCATGCCGAAAACTTGGAGCACTGATCAGAATCCAGCGTCAAAACATCAGGGACTGCCGCAGCATTGAGAGCTGGGAAGTCCCTTTTTTTGTGCTTTTTTATGCAGGAACCGTCACTTTTTCCGGATGCAATCCCCATACATATGGTAAAATAAGCATTATCAGACAAAAAGGAAAGATGACAGTGAAAAATAAGAAAATAACCAAAACAAATGCGATGCGCATGTTGGATAAACAGAAGTGCTCCTATACAGTCCACGAATACGCTTGGTCGGAGGACCACCTCGATGCGCTGTCTGTCCTTGAAAAAATGAGTCAGGATGCCGGTGCGGTTTATAAAACAATTGTAGCGGTCGGCGATAAGACCGGCGTCGTCGTTGGGGTCATCCCGGCGCAGAACGAACTGGATCTGAAAGCTTTTGCGAAAGTCAGCGGCAATAAACGGATCGAAATGTTGCCTTTGAAGGATCTGGAAGCAACAACCGGGTATATCCGGGGAGGCTGTTCGCCGATCGGGATGAAAAAAGCGTTCCCTACTTATTTGTCCCATCATATTCTTGATGAAAAGCGCGTGCTGGTGTCCGGCGGCAAACGCGGTACGCAGATTGAGCTCAGTCCTGCCGATCTGATGACTGCAGCGCACGCTAAAGTTGAAGAGATTACTCAAGAGAAAGATGAATGAAGCACGTTCCTCTTTGTCAATGAAAAAGGAGAACGTATCATGAAGAAATTGCACATCTACCATATCAATGATCTGCATTCGCATTTTGACAATTGGCCGAAAATTCGGCGTTTTTTGTTGGAAAAGAAGGCTTTTCATGAAAAGAACGGAGAAGAGGTTCTGCTCTTCGACATCGGCGATGCCTGCGACAGGGTGCATCCTTTGACGGAAGCCACCAATGGCAAGGCAAACATCGAATTGTTGAACCAAGTTCCCTTCGATGCCGTGACGATCGGCAACAATGAAGGAATCGGCAACGACAAACGGCAATTGGACGAGCTCTACGACGATGCCGAATTTCCCGTCGTGTTGGCGAACCTCTATGATCCGGAAACGGAGGCTCTGCCGGCCTGGGCGCAACCATATCTGATCAAGACTTTGTCAAGCGGTCTGAAGGTCGGGATCATCGGATTGACGGCACCGCTCTATCTCAGTTATGTCCCGAACGGCTGGGCCCCTAAGGAATCGGATGAAGTCCTGCCGAAAATTTTGTTGAAAGTAGCGCCGTCCGTCGATTTGATCATCCTTTTGTCGCATGTCGGCATCATCGAGGATATCCATATCGGAGAAATGTACCGTTCCATTCCGATCATCATCGGAGCGCATACCCATCATGTGCTGCCGGAAGGCAAACATGTGGATGAGTCCCTGTTGCTGGGAGCGGGTAAGTTCGGGAAATATATCGGTCATGTGACGGTCAGCTATGATTCCGACAGGATTTTGGATCGCCAAGCGGAATTGATCGAAGCAGGAGCTTTGCCGGAAAAACCTGGCGATCTAGCGGAAGTCGAGGAACTGCAGCAACGCGGTGAAGAACTGTTGTCTGCCATCCCGATTGCGGACAACCCGGCTCGCCTCAAAGCGGATGAAGGCCACATCAATGATTTGTTGCTGTTGGGATTGGACGCTGTGACTGAATATGCCGATACGCCATTCGGCATTCTGAACTCCGGACTGTTCCTGGAAGATCTGCCGGAAGGAATCATCACCAAAAACCATCTGCATCAAATCCTGCCGCATCCGATGCGTTTGCTGGAATGCACGCTGACGGGGCGGGATTTCAAAGTCATGATCGATGAAATGGAATCGCAGCGCGAAGAACTGATGACGAAGGAAATAACCGGCATGGGTTTCCGGGGAAGAATTTTCGGAGAGCTCTGCTACCGGGGGTTCGAAGTCGATCCGGTCACGAACCGCGTGACCGTGGATGGCAGAGAGCTTTCCGATGAGGAGGACATCACCTTTGTGACGGTGGACCATTTCCGCTACATCACTTATTTCCCCACAATCGAAAACGAAGGCCGCAGCCGTCTGTTGTTCCCGTATTTCTTAAGGGACGTGTTCGGTCTGCATTTAGAAGAAAAATTTCCCATAATGAGAGAAAAGTGAGGTGCTATCGTGGATAAAAAGGAATTACTGGATGAATCATTGAAAACGCAAGTGGACTCCTTGCTGGAAACTATTGCGGATGATAGTGAATCGGAAACAAGCGACCGTAACGAAGAGGAAGAAATTGTAAAGTTATTGGACGACAAGCGTCTTTTGGTGGGAACACAAGAATATGAATTGAGTATCGATCACCGAGAAGGCTTTGATGCTGAAGCGTTAGCCGGAAGATATACATCGATTCTGAGCAAGTACGATTATATTGTCGGAGATTGGGGCTATGAGCAATTGCGCCTGAAAGGTTTTTACAGAAACAATAACAGCAAAGTCTCCCAAGACAAAAAAATCAGTTTCCTGGAGGATTATCTCTATGAGTACTGCAATTTTGGCTGTGCCTATTTCGTAATCGAGAAAACGCGCGCCGAGAAAGAAAAAATCACAAAAACAAAGCGCAACCGCAAACGCAAAAACCGTGAAGCGAACAGAGAGGAATTGCCTGCTGATGCAACTGTCCAAACAGCTGCCCAGCCGACTCCGACTCCCGCACCGGCTCAACCAAACAAAAATAAAGTAACGAAAAATGTCGAAAGACCGAGAAGCCAAGGGAAGAAAAAAGGATTCGTGATCAAAGATGTGAACGAAAAGGACTCCCAGCCAAAAGACCAACCAAAAACGACTACAACCAGATCTGCTAAGGGCGAGAAGAAAAGTTTCCAAATCAAAAAGATAGAGCAGTGATCAGGAGGAGAACATCATCAAAAAGTATAAAGGTTATTTAATCGATCTGGACGGGACCGTGTACAAAGGTGCTGAGCGCATCCCGACTGCGGAAATATTCGTCAAAGAACTTCAGGATAAAAACATTCCGTTCCTGTTCGTCACGAACAATGCAACCAAGACCGCTACAGAAGTCAAAGAGAATCTGCTGCAAAACTTCCAGATTGATGTGACGGAAGATCATATCTACACCAGCGCCATGGCGGCATTGGATCACCTGAATGAATTGAACATCGGCAAGAAGGTTCTGGTCGTCGGTGAAGCCTCTTTGAAGCAGGAAGTGCAAGCTGCTGGTTTCGAAATGGTCGATAAAGATCCTGATTTTGTCCTGCAGGCCTTGGATCGCGGGGTTACGTATCAGCAATTGGAGGCTGCTTGTTTGGCAATCCAAAAAGGAGCTAAGTTTGTTGCGACGAACCCTGATACCAATTTGCCGACCGAACGAGGCTTTATTCCTGGAGCTGGTGCTTTGACTGCCTTTCTGAAGGCTTGCACGCAGAAAGAACCGTTGATCATCGGCAAACCGTATCCGACAATCATGGCCGGCGCCATCAAAAGGATGCAACTGGAGAAGGAAGATGTCGTCATGGTCGGGGACAACTACAATACAGATATCCTGGCGGGCGTCCATTATGGAGTGGACACGTTGATGGTCCTGACCGGATTCTCCCAACTGGTGGACATTGAAGGCAAGGCTGAGCAACCCACCTATATCGTCAATGATCTGTCCGAGTGGGAAGTGTAGTGATGGCGCAGAAACTGAAATATTTCTTCGGATACACCGCAATCTTTTTGCTGGTGTTGAGTGCAAGCATCGCCTTCACGATCAACTTCACACCGCTCTACAGCTTTGATATCGATTACCTGAACATTGAACAAATGACCGGGTTTTCGAAAGAAGTCATTCTGGATAATTACCGCGTCCTGATGCAGTATCTGAATTTGCCATGGATCGCGGAATTGAAGATGCCTGATTTCCCAGCATCCGAAAGCGGATTGTTCCATTTTCATGAGGTGAAAAGACTGTTCCTATTGGATTACGCCATATTGGGAGTGTCGGCCGTCGCAAGCATATTATTTTTGCGGATGGTGAAAAAAGAGCAGGGTTATTGGCGTATGCTGAATCCTTTGCGCCTGATGGTCGCTGCGCCTTTAGTGGCTTTGACTGTGATATTCATGAACTTCGACCGGTTGTTTGTGGCGTTCCACGGTGTCTTCTTCAATAATGATGCCTGGATCTTTGATTCCCGGACAGATCCGATTATTCTGGCGTTGCCGCAGGACTTTTTCATGCATTGTTTTGTGATGGTCTTTGTGATGCTTGAATTATTGCTTGTGCTGCTGTACTTCTGGGTACGCAGGAAAATAAAAACGACATAAAAAAACCAGCTTGAGCTGCCATCTTGTTTGATGGCAGCTCAAGCTGGTTTTTGTTTTGGCTGGGTGCTCGATTTCTCCCCGGGGTTTATCGCACTCTTCGCAAACGTGTTCTGATTCGCAGGGGATTCCGCCTAAGCTGCTATTACGTCACGGCCAAAAAGCGGCCGTTCTCGTAATAGCTTCTTAGTGCTCATCCCCTCCCGCGAATCATCACACTCTCTATTTCATTATATCGCTTTTGTTAGGGTTGTCGTGGGCGATGCGGCTGGCGGCTGCTGCGGCGATGGCGCCAACGATGTCATCAAGGAAAGTGTGGCATTCTGAATCGGATTTGTCATTCAGTTTCTGCAGAATGCCGGGTTTTACTTTATCGATGTATCCGTAGTTCGTGAAGCCGATGGAGCCATATACGTTGACGATCGAAAGGGCAAGGATCTCATCGATGCCGTAGAGCCCTTCGTCGTTCAGGATAATATCCGCCAGTGGCTGGGAGAGCTGTCCCGATTCGGCGAGCTTATCTATCTCGATACCGGTAATGATTGCATTTTGAACTTCGCGTTTCAGGAACACAGCCTTAACGTTCTCGATACACTCCTCCATTGTCAGATTTTCTACATAGGATTTTTGGAGATGCAAAACGAGGTCGGCGATATCCTCGACGCTCACGCCGCGTTCCTCAATTAAAGCCACCGCCCGTGCATGCAACTCGCTGTCTGATTTGACCATATTAATTCCTCCTGGATTCGTATTTGATACTTTTATTATAGAGGAAGGGCAATTGAAAACAAAAGAAGAGGCATTCTTGATGAATTATTTGCGCCAGCGCGTTCGGGTTGTCGGATTCATAGGCGTTATCCAACGATTCTGGGGTAAGTAAAAAAGGCCATCTCTGAAAGAGGGTTCTATAATAAATGGTGTTGATGAAGTAAATTTCATCAACGCCTTTTTT
>NZ_PXZT01000004.1 GCF_003008695.1 Trichococcus alkaliphilus | reverse complement strand
ATTTTTGTTAATCCTTTTATGTTATCTAAGCTACTTTTTCAGCAGCCTCAAGTGGTTTTCGCGGGGAATCTCGTGTTGTCCGCGGACGTTTTTCCCCGCCCAGGTCGTTTTGGCGGGTTTTCGGACTGTGATTTGGACTGATTTTCCCCGCCAAAGTGGTTTTGACGGGTTATTTCTGGGCAAAAATTCAATTCCCGAATAAAAGGGACAATACCACTACTGGTCGATTCCCAAAAACTGGGCCTCGTACAGGCGACGGTAGGTTCCGTCCTGAGCCAGCAACTCCTTGTGCGAGCCCTGTTCGGAAATCCCTTGTTCATCGACGACGATGATCCTGTCGGCATGCTTGATGGTCGTCAAACGGTGGGCGATGATCAGAGTCGTCCGGCCTTTCGACAGGTTATCCAACGATTCCTGGATGACTTGTTCGGTTTCGGTATCCAGCGCGGAAGTCGCCTCATCCAAAATCAGGATCGGCGGATTTTTCAGGAACATACGCGCAATCGAAAGCCGCTGCTTTTGTCCGCCGGACAATTTGACGCCGCGTTCTCCGATCATCGAGTCGAACCCATTTGGCATTTCCGCTATGACTTTTTCCAGATTGGCCATCTGGGCTGCTTGTTGGATTTCCGCATCGGTCGCGTCCAATTTCCCGTAGGCGATGTTTTCCCTTACGGTTCCCGGGAAGAGGAAGACATCCTGCTGCACGACACCGATTTGGTTGCGCAAGGACCGCAACATCAAATCCTGGATGTTGATGCCGTCGACTGTGACGGTCCCTTCAGTAGCTTCGTAAAAGCGGGGAAGGAGGTTGCACAAGGTCGTTTTCCCGGCGCCGCTTGGACCGACGAAAGCGACCGTTTCGCCAGCCCGGATCTTCAGATCGATCCTGTCCAACACTTTTTTGGAACCGTCATAGCCGAATGACACTTGGCTATAGACGATATCGCCTTTCAAATGGCTCACTTCGATGGCACCGGGTTTATCCAGAATATCCGGTGTGCGGTCCAACTCTTCGGTGAAGCGTCTGAAACCGGCGATGCCTTTCGGATAACTTTCGATCATAGTGTTCACTTTCTCAATCGGACGGACAAAAATGTTGGACAAGAGGATGAAACCGACGAACTCGCCGTAGGAAAGCTGACCCTGGATAGTGTAATAGGCTCCGAAGAACAGCGCGAACAAGTTGATCAGCCGGATCAGCAGATAGTTATAGGAAGAACTGATGCCCATCATTTTGTAGAAGGCAATTTTGGAGCGACGATAGGCCCGGTTCAATCCTTCGAACCGTTTCGCTTCATAGGCTTCGTTCGCGAATGCCTGCACGACGCGGATGCCGCTGACAGACGCTTCAATCCCCGCACTGAATTCCCCCAGCTCTTCAAAAATGCGGGTATTGATCTTGGTCATTTTCTTGTTGAAAAAGACGAGCGCAATCGTAATGAAGGGAATCATGACGAAAGTGGCGATCGCCAACGGCACATGGATCTGCAGCATCAAAAGGAAAGATCCCAACAAGGTGATGATGGTGATGAAGATATCCTCGGGCCCGTGATGCGCAACTTCGGAAATCTCGAACAGATCCGTCGTCAGCCGTGACATCAATTTGCCGGTTTGCTGGTCATCATAGTAACTGAAAGGCTGCTTCTGCATGTGTCCATACAGTTCCCGGCGCATATCGGTCTCGATGTTGACCCCGAGTACATGCCCGAAATAGACGACGATATACTGCATTGCTGTGTTGACGATGTACAACACCAACAGGCCCAGCGAAACCATGAGTATCAAATTCCACTGCCCGGAAGGCAAAATCGAATCAATGACGCTGTTGACGACGACCGGGAAAGAAAGTTCCAAGACAGCCGCCAAAATAGCGCAACAAAAATCAAGCATAAACAGATGCTTGTAGGGTTTATAATAGCCGAAAAAACGTTTAAGCATGAGTACCTCCTCTAAAATCATTCGAATATAGTTATAACATAGATTGCCGGAATGAGGTATTGATACGCTCCTTTAAATTCCTGCGGACTTCTGGAAAAAGTTTGTTTGAATAATGTTGCTTAACATCCGCATAGTGGTACAATTATATTAAAATAAATATCCCTCTATTGGCATGGTCCAGAAGGCTGAGCTCTTGAGTATCCGGACATCAAAAGCTGGACTCAATCAATGGGCGATACTACAGTCACAGAAACATTTGCTTAATCAATTGGGTAATCCGTAGGTGTTTATATAGAAGGATGCTTAGGATCACAATTCGAAAATTGGAGGAGTAAGAGAATGAGAAAATGGAGAACAATCGCAGTATCGATGCTGTCACTAGCTTTATTGGCCGGATGTAGTGGCGCTAAACCTGAATCAACAGTGGAGGAATTTTTCACGGCTGGCCAACAACTTGATACCGAAGCAATGGCAGCAGCTGTCCTTTCTACGAATGAGGAAGAAGTGACGGATCCGGAAGAACTTCTGACCGATGATTCGAATGAATACCTATTGGAATATTTCAAAACCAATGCTGAAAAAATGACTTACGAAGTAACCGGAAGCGAAATTGACGGCGACAAAGCAGTCGTGACGATGAACGCGAAATATGTTGACGGCGCACCCTTGATTAAAGCAACAATCAGTTCCGCATTCATGAAAATGTTACCCTTGGCATTCAGCGGTACGGAAATGACCGAAGAGGAAACGAATCAGATGTTTGCTGATACGATGAAGGAACAGGCAGAGATCGTTTCGGAAACGTTTAAAGAAGCTACTTTGAAAATCGATTTAGTAAAGCAGGACAACGAGTGGTATATCAAGGAAATTACTGATGAAATGATGGATGTGGTCATGTCAGGCTTTATGTCACTCAGCACCGAATTGGAGGGCGCTTTTGAGGAAACCGAGCCAGTCGATGAAACCAGCACAGAGGAATCTACTACTGACTCCTCTGCAGCCGGGAAAAGAAGCAATCCAGTGCCTTTAGGACAAGCCATTGAAATTCCGGTTGAGTATTCCAATGAGGATTGGACGGAAAACTATGAAGGAACCATTTCACTTCAGATCAATGGCATCACAAAAGGTCAGGCTGCCTTGGACACTCTAATGGCTGAAAATCAATTCAATGAAGCACCTCCTGAAGGCATGGAATGGGTCATTTTTGATGTAACGATGAAATTGTTGGATGGGAATCAAGACACACCTTTTACGATACTGCCAAATTTTGAAATCGTTTCATCATCCGGTAGCGAAATTGCCCAAGATGCATACGCTAGCCTCGATGGTAACGAATTCGGCTATTCGGATATTTTTCCTGGAGCAGAAGCATCTGGACGTGTAGTTAAATACGCTCCAATAGGAGACAACTTCTTAATTTCCTATGATGAAAATTATTCGGCGTCCTTCTACTTCAGTGCACAATAAAGGAAATGCTTATGACGGAATATGAAAAAATTAAAAAGATTGAAGCATCTGTCGGTGGCTACTTTGGTGGTCATTACCAAGTAGAGGTAGATTTGGAAAATAATTTGGTCAACTGGAATCATGGCGGTGGAGGAGAACCAGCAAATATGGCTCTTAGAAACATTCGCTTAGCCACTGCAAAAAAATTTGTTGAACAGCTGGAAACATTAGATTTGTTGAATTGGGAAGCCGAATATGTAGATCCGGGCTTCCTCGATGGAACTCAATGGCATGTTGAAATAGTGATGGATGGCCTTACAATTACTAAACATGGAGGTAACTGTTATCCTGAGCAATGGGGGGAATTCCGACAGGCTATCTCTAAAATCGCGAGAAAGCCATTCAGGTAAGTTTAAGATGTGAATCAAACATTCAACTATTTCCAGATCCATTCTCTGATAGGGCATAATAAAAATGAAGGGGTCGTCTCAAAATTAATATGTGAGGAGAATTGCATCATGAAAAAACTAAAGGAAAGGCTAGTGTCAATACTTGCTATAGGGTTTGTTTTGACAGCCGGATTGTTTATACTAAATAAAACTGAAATAATTTCCATCCAAACTAATAAAACCTCAGAAACAGCTTTAACGCAGGAAAAATTAGTAGAACTGTCAGAATTGGCGACATTAAAGTATGAATACAGTAATGTAATAATAAGCCGCACAGATAGGAGCATACCAGTGCCTGGATTTCCTGATTTTAATTTTGCAGAGGCAATCAAGCTAATCGAATATTCTGGGTATCTAAAGGCAGGAACAGATTTTTCTAAGGTTCAACAAACGTACGATGAAATTTCCAAACGATTATTAGTAAAAGTCCCGAAATCCTATATTCTCGATAATGTTGTTGAGACAGAAAAAACGAAAGTGGAGGATGTCAAAGGCAATATATTTTCGGATTATCCTGCTCAGATAATTTTTGACGAAATAAATGCTCATAAAAAACAACTTGAAGAAGAAAAAATTAGCCAAGGCTTTTTGGAAGAGGCAGACAAAAGAGCAGAGTTATTGTTGATTTCTCATTATAGCTCCAATGGTTACGAGGATGTTATAATCGAGTTCTATTAAAATTATTACTGGTGAGAATCACCGCCGAGCGGGTTCATTTTTTAATGCTGTAATCAGCTATGTCAACTTATGCTGAAAAACCACACAAAGAGGGACTGCCTCAAAGTCGATTTCAAATGACCTTGAGACAGCCCCTCCTTTTTTGTTATCGGATTTAGTTATCTTCCGAATGGCGTTCGCTGACCTGGAACTCGTCAGCATTCTCGAACATGTATTTCACCGTGAGGGCTTCCTCACCAGTCAGTTGTTTGAAGTCATTTGTGAAGTTGTCCATCTTGCCCAAGCGAATCGCTTCTCCGAAAGTGACCATGCCTTCTGAAGAGAAGGGTGCTTCGGAGTCTTTTTTGAATGCGCCTTCTGTTGTTCTCGGAACGCCCATCGCATCAAAGATGGCGTAGTTCTCATGGATTCGTAAAGCGGAGAATGTCGGGCGCTGCAGTAACGGTTGACTCTTTCGGTGTGATACAATTTGAGCAAAGAGGAAAAGTGAAAAGGTGTTGAAATCCGTCAGATCGTCCAAACTGTGCCAAGAAGAAAATAATATGGAATGGCCGCAACAGTACTTGATGTCGTTTGTGTGGCTGTGACTTAAAAATGAAAGCGCTTATTGATTTGCGGGTTTCTTTCGGAAAAGGAGTGGATTATTTGTGATTACGTTAAACGAGCTCGGTTTTATCCGAGCAGGAGTAGCCGTTCCAAAACTTCAGGTTGCGGATCCAACATTCAATTGTCGGCAAATATTGGATTTAAGCTTTAAAGCCGCTTCTCAAAAGGTCAACGTGCTTCTGTTCCCTGAACTCAGTATCACGGGCTACAGCAGCGGGGATTTGTTCCATCAGCGTCTGTTGCTGGAGGCGGCCGAGAAAGAGTTGACGGAATTGCTGCAGGGGACAAATTCTCTTGAAATGGTGATTGCGGCAGGGATGCCTGTGCGGGCAGACAATCAACTGTTCAATTGCGCTGTAGTATTCTTCAAAGGCAGAATATTAGGCATCGTCCCCAAAACCTTTATCCCTAACTACAATGAATTTTATGAGAAACGTTGGTTTTCTTCATCCGTTCACCGCATTTCCGACAAAATCAACCTCTGCGGGCAAGAGGTCCCGTTTTGCGAGAATCTGTTGTTCAAAGATGCCGGTTCGGAGTTGGTGATCGGTGTGGAAATTTGCGAAGATCTATGGGTTCCGATTCCACCCAGTTCCAACCATGCGCTGAACGGGGCCAACCTGCTCCTCAACCTATCGGCCAGCAATGAAGTGGTGGGCAAGGCAGCCTACCGAAAAAGTCTGGTGGCGGGACAGTCCGCGAAATGTATCGCAGCATATCTATACGCCTCGTCTGGCTCCAGCGAGTCTACCACCGATCTGGTTTTTGGCGGGCATGCCATCATCGCAGAAAACGGATCCTTGCTGCAAGAAGACAGGATGAACCTACAGGAAACCCTGCTCATCCAGGATATCGATATCGAGCGTCTCATGAATGACCGCAGAAAAATCAATTCCTTCATGGGCAATGTGGAACGCCGTGACTATCAAACCGTCATTTACCAGCTACATCACGCGGCAGCAGCTCCGGATGCGGAAAATGAAACGACTGACTTTCGCCGCAAGGTTGACCCTAAACCTTTTGTCCCGGCAGAAAAACAGACTCGTGAGCAGTCGTGTTCCGACATATTCACCATTCAAGCAACCGGATTGGCCCAACGTTTGAATAAGACAGGCATCAAGAAGGCGGTGTTGGGGATTTCCGGTGGCCTCGATTCCACCTTAGCCCTTCTGGTGACCTATCATGCGTATAAGCAGCTTCAGCGCCCAGCCAAAGATATCATCGGGGTCACCATGCCGGGATTCGGGACATCCAATCGCACCTACGCTAATGCCGCATCACTGATGCAGGCGTTGGGGATCACGACTAAAGACATATCTATCCGGGACGCCTGCATCCAGCACATGGAGGATATCGGCCATGATCCAAATGAAAAGGATATCACCTACGAGAATCTCCAAGCGAGGGAGCGGACCCAAATTTTAATGGATATCGCCAACCAGGAGGCAGGACTGGTGGTCGGTACGGGCGATTTGTCGGAGTTGGCATTGGGTTGGTGCACGTATAATGGCGATCAAATGAGCATGTATGGCGTCAACTCCAGCATACCAAAGACCTTGGTTAAATATTTAGTAGCATGGTTTGCGGTATCGGCTGAGCCCAATATCAAAAAGGTACTGGAAGATATCCTCAATACGCCGATCAGTCCCGAATTGCTTCCGCTGGATGAGACCGGGAATATCCAGCAGATGACGGAAAAGGTTATAGGCTCCTATGATCTGCACGACTTTTTCCTTTACTATGTCCTGCGGTTCGGCTTCAGCCCCGCCAAGATCATTTTCCTGGCTGAGCACGCCTTTGAGGACAGCAATAGGCAAACGATCATCAATCAACTCCGGGTGTTCTACAAACGTTTCTTCACCCAACAATTCAAACGCTCCTGCATGCCGGACGGCGTGAAGGTAGGTTCGGTCAGTCTTTCCCCCCGAGGTGATTGGCGCATGCCGAGTGATGCCAGCTATGAACTTTGGCTTAGTGAGCTGGAGCGGATGGTGTAACATAATAGGACTATGCTGGCCGTCTCTGGATCCGGAGGGCATTAGTAAATCTATGTTCTTTCTATGGATGAAAAACAAAAAAGAACGTGGGGCCATCAAGGCAACCACGTTCTTTTCTCGTATTATTTATCTTCCGAATGGCGCTCGCCGACTTGGAAGTTATCGGCATGCTCAAACATGTATTTCACTGTGATTGCTTCTTCTCCGGTCAGTTGTTTGAAGTCATCCGTGAAGTTGTCCATCTTGCCCAAGCGGATTGCTTCTCCGAAAGTGACCATGCCTTCAGAGGAGAAGGGTGCTTCGGAGTCTTTTTTGAATGTACCTTCGGTGGTTCTCGGCACGCCCATTGCGTCAAAGATGGCGTAGTTCTCTTCGTCGGAGATGGCTTGGTACGTGACGTTATTGCCGGTCGCTTCATTGCCGTAATTGACGAAATCCGTGATGGTCATCAATTCAGGCCCATTGATGTTCAGGACAGCATCGTGGTATTTATCGGTAGCCAATGCATTCGCAACCGCTTTGGCGCAGTCTTTACGTGAAATATAGGCCATTTTTCCGTCAGCCTGGTTGTTCTGCATGACGCCACCCATTTTCACAAAGGTGAAGTAATTGGTTACCATGGCTTCAGCGTATTGAGAGTTGCGCAGGAAAATATGATCCATTCCGACTTCATTGATGTAGTCCTCTGTGAAGATGTGGTCTATTTTTTCGATGCTCGGGTTGGATTCGTCAGCCGCGTTCACTAATGAAGTGTAGATGATCTGCTGAACGCCGGCTTCTTTGGCGGCATCCACCACATTTTTATGCGCGTTTTGGCGTTTTGCGCCGACGAAAGGCATCGAAATCAGCGCAACTTTATCGGCATTTGCGAAAGCTTCAGCCAAGCCGTCTTTGTGGTTAAAGTTTGTTACATGTGTTTCAATGCCTAGGTCTGCATATTTTTTCAGAGCAGCCTCGCTGTATGCGCAGAAGATCAGTTGATCTTTTCCGACTAAATCCAAAAGGTATTCTGCTGCCTGATTTCCAAGGTTTCCGTCAACGCCTGTCAATAATAATTTACCCATATTTGTATCGTCTCCTGTCTGTTTTTAACTATCTTCATGATATGTGAAACAGAGAGCAAACTCCAACACAAAAAGCGAATGGGTTATCCGGAAATCGAATAATGCGCTTTGATGGAACGGATAAGAGCTTGGATGCCTGGCTTTGCATTGACGGATAAATATCCCAAGGCGATCACGAAAGTATGGAAGGAGCCTTCGATCGGGATCATGCGGATTTCGTCTGACGGATAATTCAGATTGTAGTTGTCCGGAAAAAACCCGATCAGGTTTTCGGTCCGGATCGCGAACAATTCGGTTTCAACATCGTCCACTGTTTTGGCAATCTGGGGCTGATAACCGTCTTTTTTGGCATGCTGCACCATCAAATCGTAGGATGCGCCGATGACGGAAGGGTCCAGCATGACGAGCGGGTGCTGATACAGTTCAGCAAGGGTAACCGACGTTTTGTCGAACAATGGGTGGCCCGCGCCGACAACGGCTTGGTATTTACCGGCATACAAAGGCACTGTCGTGATGTCCTTTTTGCCTTCAAATTCGGAATCGAAAGCGATGGCCACATCATAGATGCCCTTTACGAGATAATCGGAAATATTCTTCAACAGCACCTTATTCAGATTCAGTTCGACCAGTGGGTTTTCTTTCCGGAAAGCCGGGATGACGGAAAGTAGCGTCTGGATATCCGTCATGGCCGAATATTCGATCGACAAGGTTTCCCGCTGATTGGCCTGAAAATTGCGCATTTTCTGCTGCATGCTTTGGTATTGCTTCCACAGCACCAGCGCTTCCTCGTAGAAAAGCTGGCCGGCTTCCGTCGGCTCGATCGGCGTCTTTTTGCGGTTGATCAACCGGATCTGGAATAATTCCTCCAATGAAGCGACCGTCTGGCTGATGGTCGTCTGCGACACATAGTTCCGCTTAGCTGTCTCCGTGAAACTGCGGCAGTCCACCAGGTCAATGTAGTATTTGATTTTTTCGATGTTGATGCGGTTCGCCTCCAATCAAAAATCCTTCTGTCTGTAAAGTACCATATCCTACTATTAAGAGGCAATCAGAGATTTTGACAGGAATGTTTCACGAATTCGAGTCTGAATGGAAGCGTACAGACAAATTTATTTCAACATAAGCGTTTTGCCAGTAATTATTAGATGAATGGCATATACTAACGTTAGTTATCGAGGAGGTATTTAAATGAAAATAGAACATATCGGTCTTTGGACTGCGGATTTGGAAAAAATGAAAGAATTTTACTGTGATTTCTTCAAAGCAACGGCAGGTGAAAAGTACCACAATCAGAAAACGGGATTCCAATCCTATTTCTTGTCCTTCGCGGATGGCGCTAGATTGGAGATCATGCATCGCGAAGATGTGATCAAAGGGTCCCAAACAAATGAAATACTGGGCTTTGCGCATTTGGCCATCGCAGTAGGCAGCAAAGAAATAGTGGACGCATTGACGGAAAAACTGGTGGATGCTGGCTATCCTTTGTTGAGCCCGTGCAGAGTGACCGGCGACGGCTACTATGAATCGGTCATCGGCGATCCGGAAGGAAACAGAATCGAAATCACGATTTGACAATAATATATGAGGTGAATTGAATGGATCTGAGAGCAATCGTTTTGGACATCGATGGCACATTATTGAATGACCAGAAAGAAATCAGCCCGAGAACAAGGGATTCGTTATTGAGAGCGCAAGAAGCCGGAATCAAAGTCGTGTTGGCGTCCGGAAGGCCGATATCCGCAATGGAGCGGTTCTCTAAGGAACTCAAAATGGAGCAGCACCACGGCCTGCTCTTGTCCTACAATGGAGCATGCGTGACGGATTGCGCAACAAACGAGACTTTGTTCAGCCAAAGCATGTCCGAGCAGGTGGGCAAGGAAATCCTGGTGCACCTTGCCAATTTTGAAGTGAAGCCGATGGTCGCGCACAAGGATTACATGTACGTGAACAATGTGTATGACTGCATGATCACCGCACCACCGCATGGATTGAAGAACATCATCGAGTATGAATCCCGCAGCGGCAATTTCAAATTGTGCGAAGTGGACAACCTTGCCGATTTCGTGGATTTCCCATTGCACAAAATCTTGGTCGCAGGGGAACCGGAATATCTGGAAGAAAATTGGAAAGAAATCCTGCTGCCGTTCGAGGGCCGCGTGAGCGGGTATTTCTCCGCGCCGTTCTACTTCGAATTCACCGACAAAGGCATCGATAAAGCCTTCGCGCTGGATAAATCCCTGCAACCGCTGGGAATCAGCAGCGAAAGTGTCATTTCCTTCGGCGACGGAGAAAATGATACTTCGATCATCGCCTACGCAGGAGTCGGCGTCGCGATGGGCAATGCGATTGATTCCATTAAAGCGAGCGCGAACGAAATCACGTTATCCAACAATGAGGACGGCATCGCGCACATGCTTGAAAGATACTTGTGAAAACAGAATATACCGAAAAGCCAGACCGCATCCTTAACTTTGGATGGGCTGGCTTTTTTCTACAAAGATATTACCCGGTGAGGAGCGCTTCACCGGGTAATATCCGCCAAATGAGGACCTCTTTCCCGTCGAGGGCGGCTTCACCGGGAATTATAAGTCAGATGAAGTCGAAATTACCGGCGAGGACTTCCTCACCGGTAATTCGTGTCCGTGGCGGCTGAGCATGTTAGTTAAGAATTGATTAAAAGAATAAATATTTATTGTAAAACGATAAATTATAGACTAAACTAGCATTAACAAATCCAAACGAGGTGTTGAAGAAATGAAACGAGAAACATTCTTTTTGAAGGCGGTCGTCGTTCTGATGGGACTTCCGGTGGTGGCGCTATGCATTTTTATTATCCCGGAAATTGCGGCTTTCCTGGTCGAACTGGTCCCAAGTCTTACTTATTTGCAATATCCATTTATGATCGGACTGTACGCATCTGCTGGCATCTATTTCGTCGCTCTGTTCCAAGTCTTTAAACTGCTGGGCTATATCGATAAGGACTTGGCATTTTCCGATTTGACTGTGCAGGTGCTGAAGAACATCAAACTCTGTGCAGCTGCGATCGGCGGGCTGTTCATCCTGTTCATGCCGCTCATTTTCATGATGGGAGACATGGATGACGCTCCCGGCATCGTCCTGATCGGTTTGATCATCATTTTTGCCTGCATGGTGATTGCCGTTTTTGCTGCCGTCCTTCAGAAACTCCTGCAAAATGCGATTGCAATCAAACAAGAAAACGACTTTACGATATGAGGTGCGTAAAATGGCAATAATCATCAATATAGACGTCATGTTGGCAAAACGAAAAATGAGCGTCACCGAACTGTCGCAGCATGTAGGCATCACGATGGCGAATCTCTCCATCCTGAAAACCGGAAAAGCGAAGGCGATCCGCTTCTCGACATTGGAAGCCATCTGCAAAGCCTTGGACTGCCAACCCGGCGATATCCTGGAATACCGGGACGAGGAAGAGGAATAACGGTTCCGCGCCAAAATCACCCAAATAACACCCAAAATACAGGGGAAACCCTTAGCCCGATATAGTGCGAACATTCACAATCCGTGGTAAAATAGTAGGAAAAATGGAGGTTTACCATGGCTAGATATGAAGAACAACGCAATTTTCTGAAATCGGATTTTAAAACATTCAGCGCAATCGAAACGGATAAACAAAAGGGGATTCCGCAGCCACCGAACGTCAAATCCTACGATGCGGATGCTGAAATCGTGGATTTGCCTGCCGTCGATGGTGGGGTTGTGAAGAAGGAAAACATCTACGAAATCATCAAGGAAAGAAGAAGCGTGCGTCACTATGCTAAAGATGCGCTCACAATAGATGAACTTTCCTACCTGTTGTGGAGCACGCAAGCCATAACGGGCACCAACCGTTCAGGCATCACCTTCCGCACGGTTCCGTGCAGCGGCGGGACACATTCGTTTGAGACCTATCTGTTCATCCTCAATGTGGATGGCTTGAAGAAAGGCGTATACCGTTATTTGGCGAATTGTCATAAGCTGTTGTACTTGAGCGAAGTCAACGACATCGATGAACAGGTCGACAAAATGACGCTCGATCAGCCATTCGTGCCGAATTTTGCCAAACGCGCATCGGTCATCTTCTCCTGGAGCTGCATCCCATACCGCTCGGAATGGAAATACGACATCACCGCGCACAAAAAAATTCTGATCGACATCGGCGCGGTCATGGAAAACTTGTACTTGACGAGCGAGTCGATCGATGCCGGTACTTGCGCATTGGGCATCTACGACCAGGACATGGTCGACGAGCTGTTGCATTTGGACGGCGATGATGAATTCACGATCTTCCTGGCGGCTGTCGGCAAGAAAGTGGAGAAGAAGGAACGCGGATAGGTCATCATAATATCAGGAAGAAACTCTATTCATTGGAGTTTCTTTTTTTGTGGTGAGCGAAGGAAGTAGCATTGGAATTGAATCTATGATCAGAAATAGCCCGCCAAAAGCATTTTGGCGGGCTATTTCCGTTCAAGTCTCAGTCAGAAAAACCGCCAAAACCCTCTTGGCGGGGAATTCCTCCACGAACTTAAAGTCTAAAAGTGTGAGCAAAAAGCGGAACGACTGTTTCGATACACAGTCGTTCTGCTTTTTGATTTTATTCTATTACATCTGCGTAAAGTGAGCTGTTTTTTTCTAGCATGCTTTTGGCGAAAGGGCAGCGAGGGATGATTTTTTTGTTTTCCTCCCTGGCCATTTCCACCACGCGATCAACCAACTGCGCCGCGATTCCCTGGCCGCGGTAATCGTCATTCACAAAGGTACTGTCGATGACGATCATGCTGCTGTCCTCAAAAAAATAGGTTATTTCGCAGATCAAGTTTTCGTTTTCGTCTTTTTTGTAGAAACGTGAGTCACCTCTATCAAAGTTCATCGTCAGATCTCCTTTTTATTTTTTGATTTATTTCCATCATTAAATATCCATTCTCCATTTCATATTATTCCTGCGGTTGGGACCAGTCAAGCGATTCGTACTGAAAAGATAGTCACGGCGAATGGGAACATCTACTTGTAAATCATTAATGAAACGGTATACAATAAAAATATTGTATAAGGAATTAAATGTTATAATCGTTGAGACATGAGTTGGGTACAGATCTGTTCAAAATTGTTTAATTCTTGTCGTAACCGACCATCCGTGGTCGATTTTTTTAGCAAGAAAGGGGAAATGATATGGTTTCGAAAAGATTTTATGAAGTCTTATTCACATCTTTGTTCATTTTTAGCCATGCATCCATAACTACTGGGGCAATGGCAGCCGAATCGCCAGCCCAGGAAGCAGTAACCGAAAACAGCTCGGCCGATTTTCAGGATGTCATTGTACGGTTTAAAGACAAACCGGGTCAGGCAGAGTTGCATGCATTCAAGGGCCTGGGTGGTGACGTCAGCAATGTTTTCACCATCATTCCTGCGATTTCCGGAAGGCTTCCGGCGAAAGCCATCGAAGCACTCAAAAATAATCCGCAAGTGGAAGTAGTCGAATTGGATTATGCTGTCAAGGCACTTGAATATTCGTCAGAAGATGAGCTTGGGAATAGTTGGGGTGCCGATCATATCAACGCCGATTCAGCTCTTGCAGCTGGTTTTTCTGGTGAGGGAATCAAGGTCGCCGTTTTGGACTCCGGAGTGAATTTCAATCACTTTGACCTAAGAGATAACTTTGACTTTTCTGAAAATGAGTTAGGCTACGATTTTGTTTCGGATGATTTATTCCCCGAGGATGTCTATGGGCATGGTACACATGTAGCAGGAACACTTGCTGCAGCGAGCAACGGTTTTGGGGTTGTCGGCGTTGCGTCAAACGCACAGATCGTGGCACTCCGAGTTCTGGATGAAAATGGGGAAGGTACCGCAAGCAGGATCATTGAAGCGCTGCAGTGGATTCAGAATTATAATGCCGTGCATCCCGATTCACCGATACGCATCACAAATAACAGTTATGGCACCGGATCCAATTCGTCACAGCTTGAGGCAGCCTTTGATGTGTTGGCCAGCTCCGGTGTTCTGCACATAGCCTCAGCAGGCAACGACGGGAGTGCTACGGGCAACGGAAATAATGTCAGTTATCCAGCCAAATATGCATCGGTAGTGGCCGTTGCGGCTCTCGACAAAACCAATCAGCGAGCCAGTTTTTCCAGTACGGGATCGGACGTAGAAATAGCTGCGCCTGGGGTATCCATTCTGTCGACATGGAAAGACGGTACCAACATCGCGGGCCCACAGCCATTTTCGTTCGCAGGTTACGCAGGCGAGTACTTCATTGAAGCGAACGGAACATCAATGGCTTCACCTCATGTCGCAGGTGTTGCAGCTTTGCTGATGGCATCAGATTCTAGCTATACTGCGGAGGAGGTCCGCAATAAAATGAATGAGACGGCTTTGGATTTAGGGGAAACTGGTCGGGATAAATTATACGGTTACGGATTGGTGGATGCTTCCTCAGCGCTGGGGATTGGGCCTATTACCAATAAGCCTCCTGTCGCGTATTACCAGACCGTTGGCACAACGCAAAACACTTCTGTAGTGATCACGCTCATCGCTGCAGATCCAGAAGGTGATCCGCTGACCTATACGATTGCCTCAGCTCCGGCAAATGGAACAGTGAGTGGGACAGGGGAAGATATCACCTATACACCGAACACTGACTTCACAGGCGCGGATACCTTTACGTATGAAGTAAAAGACAGCGCAGGATCGACCGCCAGTGCAACAGTGACCATAAATGTAGCGCCTACAGGTACAACTGCAAGGGCTGTGGACTTAGATGTCCAGATGAGCGCTACAACCAGAAAAATAAACAAAATAAATTACGTATGGGCTACAGCCAAAGTGAAGGTCATGGAAGCCGGTGTCCAAGTAGCTGATGCAACTGTCACCGGCCATTGGGAAGATGCAACAACAAGTCCTGATTCTGGGAGCACCGGAAAAAGCGGGACGGTATCATTCGCATCCGAAAAATTGATCCAGGCGACTGAACAACAAACTTTCACTTTTGTTGTCGATAGCGTGATTATAGGAAAAGTAAACTGTATTATTAGTAATCAGACGACTTATTCGATAATGAATTGATCGAACGTTAAGAAATTCTCTTTGTGTTGATAGAGGTCGGGACTTCGGTTCCGGCCTTTTTGCTGTTTTTTTTCAACTATTTAGTTTGGTTCTCATTATGAAAACAGATTCATTTATTTATGAATAAAAAAAGGTAATATAGCGAATTATACTGAAAGTTAATTTTAATTCAAGAAAAAGTTGAATTTCAGACAATATTTCAGAAAAACGTTGTTGCTGCAGTGTGGAAAGCGGATTCTGTGAAATTTTTCCCGTTTGACATGTTGGATGGACTCTCTATAATGAGGGATGTTGGTCTGGATGTATTCTGATGATGAATCTATCCAAAATACGTTAATTAGATTGAGTCCATTTGCTAGCTACCTGAAAATTGCCTTCAAATGAAAACAGATGGTAATAGTGTCTCGTAAATGAAAGCGGTATTTCCGGTGTGGGTAAATATAATTACATTACAGGTTAAACCTATTAGCTGTAATAGAGTATATCCAGTTGCGGATGGTGGTTTAATTTTTAACAACACAAAAAATATAAAATTGTGAGGAGCGTTTTATTTTGTCGAAAAAATATATACGGATTATCATTGCCGGTATGCTGTTGATGCTTGGTGTCGGGATCCCGATGAACGGGTTGGCATCCTTTTTCAAACCGGTAACGGAAGCAACCGGATTTTCAGTTTCTCAATTCAGTTTGGTGGGCAGCTTCCTTAATCTGACCGGGATTGTAGCGGTACCATTAGTCACCAAATTTTTACTTCCTAAAATTGGCTTGCGGAAAACATCCATCCTGGGAGGCATTTTCGGAGCGGTAGGCTTCTTCCTGTTGGCCAACGGTAAATCCTTGTTCGCATTCTACTTGGCGGCAATCGTCATCGGAACATTCATGATGTCGTCAACAGCTATCGTTGCCGTAACGCTTGTGAATAATTGGTTCCGCAAAAGCCACGGCCTGGTTATGGGACTCGTTGCTGCATCAATCGGGTTAAGCACTGCGATCACTAGCGCAATTGTTCCTTCTTTCATCCAAAATTATGGTTGGGAAAAAGGGTTCTTATTATTGGGCGGCATGTACGCTGTTGCTTTGTTCCTGGGGGCGTTCCTGTTGATTGAAAAGCCCGCTGACGTCGGCATGTTGCCTTATGGCGTGACGGAAGATTCGCTTGCAGCCGAAGCAGAGCAAGCGGCGAATGATTCTTCGTCGGTCGTCATAAAGCATAAAGATACGGATATGACCTATGCGCAAGCGCTGCGTTCGCCGGTATTCTACTTATTAGCCTTGTCATTCGTGTGTTTCGCGATGATTTCTACATTTACGCAACAAATTCCGATATTCTTTACGACAAAAGGCGCTACTGATGTTCAAGCAGGTATGGTTTTGTCGATCGCGTCCATTGTCATGATCGCTTCCAAAATCATCATGGGCATCATCAGCGACAAGCTGGGTGCAACAAAAGCATTCTACATCTTCACAGCAATCTACATCCTTGCATTCTGCATCTTTGCTGCAACGGATAACATCACGATCCTGATCGGAGCAGCGATGATTTATGCAGTGAGCACAGGCGTTCCTGCCGTAATGAACCAATTAGTGACGTTTGAGGTTTTAGGCAAAAAGGAATTCACGGCTATTTGGGGAATCTTATCGACAGCTAGCAGCCTGGGTTTAGCTTTGGGCGGCCCTCTGCTGGGTTACTTCTATGATGCAACCGGCAGCTACAACACGACAATCCTCGTCAGCATCGCCTTCATGGCTGTTTGCTTAGCTTCGTTCTTCTTCGCTGTAACGTTGAGAAAACGTGAGCTTAATAAGGCTTAATAGCCCATAAATAATAAAAAATATGGTCGGGACTTCGGTTCCGGCCTTTTTACGTATAGTAAATTATTTAGTTGTTGCTCAATATGTCAATCATTGAGATAATCAAATGAGTGATAATACTCATGTTGTTAAATGGGTTTGGGAGGTTTTGAAATGGTCTCTGTAACGAATAGAATAACGCAAGTAAAACAGCCTAGAGGTGGGTATATAAAGCCAAAAGATTTTAAGCTCGTTGAACTAAATGACAGCAAAGAATTGTTTCCTGATGAAAATACGCACAGTACTCTTGTCGGTTTGGCTGTTGATTATCTGACTAGATTTACTATGGGAACACCTGCTAAAGAAGCATTCCAAATTTCAATCCTCGGTTCCGTGCTTGTTCATGAGAATGATCATGCAATGGAGCTTGTAGATGCTGTTATTGGACTTGACGATAACTCTATTATCAATGCCTGCAAGTTAACTGGATTCGATGTAGCTCGCAGAGCGGGTGTTGCAGCTTATAAATCTGTTGAGACTATTCTTCCTGATCATGAAACCATTTCAAACATAAGGATTATGGTTGAGAGAAGTATTACTTTTCTAGAAGAGTTTGGCCCTGTAGTTAAAGATGGATTTACTTTTGAGGGTGGATACACCCAGATAGTTTCCAGTGGAGATGGTGATTTTTTAACGCAATCCACTCTTTGGGATTTTAAAGTTTCGAAAAAGGAACCCACTAATAAACATACCTTGCAACTCCTAATGTACTATTTAATGGGCTCACACTCTATACACGAAGAATTTCAAAGTGTAGATAAATTGGGGATTTTTAACCCCAGATTAAATAAGGTCTACTTATTGAACATTAATGAAATTCCGTCCGTGGTCATCACTCAAGTGGCTAATGATGTTATTGGGTATTAAACTGAATAACAAATACTAACATCTAGAAAGAAGGAAGAAAATTGAATATGGCTAAATTATTTATTGGCAGCTTCAACTTAGGTGATCAACTGGATAAAAATTATTATCGGATAGATACACTAGATGAAAATTTTCGAGATAAGCATTTTGGAGGGTTGGCTGTAGGGGATTATGTATTACCAATGCAGAAGGGCATGGTTTCTAAACTGTTCAAGTTTACAGGATTTGAAACCATAAATAATAACATTGAAGCAAAATTTGATGTTATCAAAAATTATGAGAAAGAAATATCCTTCTCAAAATTATGCTTTTGTAAATATTTTGAACCCGATTTAGTGCTCATGAATAAAGCCACCAAGGCAACAAAAGGTGTAGGTTTCCATGCACTGAAAATGTCTGATGATTCCCCACCCTATGATAAAATCGATTTTTTCAAAGATGTAAGGCGATATTTTATATGCAAGGAAGAAAAGCTTTCGGACACAGACTACTTCAAACAAGCGGATATATGTGTTGTTATCTCAGATGAAGAAAAAGATAGTATCATTGATATCGTTGAATTCAGTGGACACGAATTCAATCGGCAAGAAACTTTCTGGGAGTTGTTTAATGAAAAAGTGCAGCAAAGCAAAGAACAGTATTCTTTAGGAGAATTATTAACGTATGCTGATGCTAAAAATGATAACGCTCCATCGAAAAAAAAGTATTTACAATCCGTGCTGAAAGCGCTTAGTGAGGAATCTGTTTTTTCAGTAGATAAAATTGTAGCACTTTATGATAATGTCATTGTTGGACGAAAAAGAACACCCGCACCGAAGAAGTCTGTTATTGATCCTCCAATTGACGAAGATGATAACGATATAATTGATGCAACCATCGAGAATCAATCCGTTTATGAACAATACGCGAGCCTTATGGATTTTAATCCGAACATCATCCTTTACGGACCACCAGGAACCGGAAAGACCTTCGGAGCCATGAAAATAATTGAAGCATTTGAAAAGCTTTCAGGTAATACATCCTCATTCCAAGATGTAATTGATGAAGAAAGAGCGAAATTCATCACGTTTCATCAGGCGTTTTCTTATGAAGAATTTGTTGAAGGTATAAGGCCTAGAATCGATGAAGCAGGGAACATATCTTATCCAGTTGAACCTGGTGTTCTGAAAGAAATAGCCGATACTTGCAGAATTCAGAATAAGAAAAAAGATATACAAAATGATGCTCTTTCCAATACAACACAAAATAGCCGTGTTTGGAAAGTCTCACTTGGAAGAAGAAATTTAGATGAGCATATTTTTAAAGTATTGAGGGATGGAAACGAAATCGCTATTGGATATGGGCCGGATGAAGATATAAAAGAATGGGATGACAGCAAAATTGATGGCAGCGATCATTCAGGTCTTTTAAAGGTATTGCACTCCAAGGTTGAGATTGGCGATATCGTATTAATTTTTGACAGCATACGCACTATTAGATTAATTGGAGTAGTGACTAGTGATTACTTTTATACTGATAAAGATAGTTTTGGCTATCGACACCGTCGAAAAGTACAATGGCTCATGAATTGTGAAGAAGCTCCTATTAACATCCTTCCGCTAAATCAGGGTAAACAACTAACGCTTTCCTCGATTTATGAACTGAAAGTGCCGGTTTCGGATGCAGTTGCTCTGATTGACACCGAGGAAAATAAGGATTCCCCTATGAAACCGTACTACTTGATCATCGATGAAATAAATAGAGGGAATATTGCCAAAATATTCGGAGAATTGATAACATTAATAGAAAAAGATAAACGCGAGATTCTGTCCTGTACACTTCCTTATTCAAGAGCCCAATTAACATTGCCGAAAAATCTTTATATTATTGGAACAATGAATACCAGCGACCGTTCAATTGCCTTATTGGATACCGCGTTACGGCGTAGATTTGCATTCATCGAAATAAATCCAGATGTTTCGTTGATTGAAAAACAGCACCCAACACTTGGGGGTCATGTTTCGCCGTCTCTATTATTACAGGAGCTTAATAATCGCATCGCAATTAAAATTGATAGGGACCACCGTATTGGGCACAGCTATTTCCTAGGAGAGGATCTTGTCACTAAGAATGACCTCTTTAACCTTTGGTATTACAAGGTTCTCCCGTTGTTGATGGAGTACTTCTATAATGATATAAAACAAGTAAGCACCATTGTGGGATCTATATTTTTTGATGAAAAGACAGGCGAAGTGGTTCATTTGAATTTAAAGGCAGATGAGAATGGCATCTCTGATTTCGAACAGGCTCTAATCGCTATCTACGAAAGAGGAGAATAGTATGTCTCAGACAGTCATCACTGTTTATGAGGACAGAAAAAAACATGTCCCACTTACCCATTCACAAAAAGCTGATATTCTTTCTTTTAGAACAATAATTGGAGCGAATCACATCCATCTGGACTACGATGGTACTTTACAGGTAATGAAATATGTAGGATTCATATCGAAAGGGAATACGCGTTTACAGATATTACCTAAAATATATGAAAAAGTATTTTCTCATGAAACCGATGTGCAGCGAGAATCCATGCGTGTAATGCAAAATTTGCTGCGGGTATCAGAATTCAATAAAATACTTCAACTCCCAGACCAGGCAAGTTCTGCTGAGCAAATGGATTTAATGGAGTTATTCATCGGGATTTTTTCTGAAAAAATAATTAGCTTATATTCTCGTCAGATGTACCGCGAATACATTGATATCGAGGAGAACAGTTCTTTTATTAAAGGTCGAATTCAATTCTCTGAAAATATCAGGCAAAATCCTGTAAGAATGGATAAGCATGTCGTGAAATATCAAAACTATGAACAGGATAACGCGCTCAATAATATAGTCAAAACGATGGTGATAAGGCTGCTTAGGTTGACACAAGATTCCAACATCAAGAAGAGCCTTAAAAAGGCTCTACTGTTCTTTGATGATGCAAGTGAAGTTTCGTTATCCATAGAATTATTTGATTCAGTCAAATTTACACGGTTAAATATGCAGTTCAAACCTGTATTTGAAATGGCGAAGATGTTCTTCCTTAACCTTTCTCCTGAGAGTTATGCCGGAGATGAGACCATTTTCTCTTTTTTGGTTCCTTTGAATGAATTATTTGAGTACTATCTCTATAAAGTATTTTCTGCTTTAGGAAATGAGTTTTACGCTAAATATCAAAATCGTCATCGTTTTGTATTTTCTCCGCGGGGGGATGATATATATATTAGGCCAGACATACTTGTTGAAAAGAGCAATCAGTTGGTTCTAATTGCAGATGCAAAATACAAAAATCCAAATTACGAAAACGGGCGATACACAAAAATAAATCAAAGTGATATTTATCAAGTTTTTGCATATGCCCGGGCTTATGGAATCAACAAAGTAGCGTTGATTTATCCGTTATTTGATGACCATCAAACACCTCCGCAATATTCGACGCTTAAGGACAGTTATGGTGATATTGAATTAACCGTTGTATGCATAGATGTCAAAAATCCGGAAATCAGCGATCAGAGCAAGTACTTAAGGACCCTATTAATCCCAAGCAATTCATAGCAACTGGTTATGTTGTGCTAATTTAAAATATTATCGCTCAACATCGAACCGGATATTTGCATTCTGGGCGTTATGAAGTCTGCCAAATCAATGAAATCTAAAAGGGGGATGCAAATTGTGATTGCTGAAATAAAGGGGAAGCTGAGTCAAACAGGCCATAATTTGAATGACAGGTTAGAAGATAATCTAACCGGGAATTTTTTTGGAACATTAAGGTACATCCCATTTGATTTAGCTTTGCGAAAGATATTATCAGGTGGAGTGTATCCAAGCAAAACAGGCGATTTAATTGGAAAAATTAGCACTGACTTTTGGCGCGATAAAATTGAATTTTGGCCATACGATAAAGAAGGCGAAATTGATGCTTTACTGCATTTTGACGATACGATAATCGGTATTGAAGTAAAGTATGCAAGCGGACTATCATCTGATGACGATATAGATAACTCTGCTAATATAGACGAGCAATCCATAGAAGAAGAACAAAGCAGAAATCAGCTTTCACGAGAGTCCAGGATCGTTTCAAGACATGGTGCAGGTAAAATAAAAATTTTACTTTTCATAGCAAATAGCGACTCCTGCCGCGCTGTTTTTGATGATGTATTAAATCGCAAGATTATCAGTAATGATGTCAAACTGGCGTACATTTCCTGGCAAAGCATTTTGGTGGAACTGGAAAAATTGAAACTCGATAATCGATATTACCAAGTTATTATCGACGATTTAATTTCCTTGTTGAAGAAAAAAGGATTCGAAAGTTTCAAAGACATGAATGTACATTTTGCTGTGGATATTGATCAAACAAATTTTTATTCATTCGGTGCAACAGATTCTTTAGCTTTTAACTTTAAAACGTATAGTACGATTGAGGGGGACTTATACTATGAATTCAGTTGAAGAAAATATTCGGAATGCCTTTATTGCAGTGCATAAGACTTATGAAAATGTTGATAAGCTGATGGAATATAGCAGGACCATTGCGAATGAGAAAACAAACTACAAAACTGCCAATGGAAAGTTTTTAAGGTGGCGATCGGATAACGAAATTTCCGGTTGGTGTATTGATGATTTTATCCTTTTATTCCAAAGAGAGACGGATAAAAAGTTAAACAATGAGTGGCGTGATGGACCAATATATGTCATGGAAATCATGTTGAGCAATGATAAAGAACTGGAACAAATGCCCACTGTTTACTTGTCAAAGTTCGAGTATGAAGATATCTCCTCATGGTATAAGGGGTGTTCGCCATCAAACCATTGGCGATTTTATCACCCTTTAAGAAACGCGGATAATATGGTAATCCAAATGAATGGAGTAGAAATATCCCAAGCAATTCCCAAAACCAAAGAAATAGCAGACCAATACTACTGGGGAGTCAAAAAGGTGAGTTTTGTACACTTACCCCTAGTGGAAATAAACGCTGAAAATGTGGAAGAGAAAATATTTGGTAACTTTGAGAAATTGCATCTCTCCAAGTAAAATAGCCAGGATCAACGTCAAAAGTTAAAGTTACCATAACCAAATGTGATTAAATGCCTCTATTTAATAAATCAAATAAATAAACTGTTAGAAAAGTAGAGTCATCATCCGACGAAGGTGATGGCTCTTTTATTCGGCTGGGTGTATATCTAGTCCAACCGTTAAGAGCTTAAACTTCTTTTTTGAGTTGCTAGTAAAGTCGTATTTTCTCTAAGGGAATCTAAACATCCAAATGAAATATTTGCAGTTACTATTTACAAGTACCAAGGATGGCTTATTAAGAACATTGTTTTTCGGCCCTCACTTAAAGCATGTCTGCTGTATTTTTCTAATCAAAGCCAGAGGACAGGGAAGGGAAATTTTTCTTAAATACAATGAAATCATGTCATGCTTAGAGGAACAACCTTATTCTATTTCGCTCCCGTAGATTCGGCAGAAAGTGCTAGGAGCTAAAATAAGATTGAATAAATAATGGAATATTGAGATAATGAAAAAAGACAATCAAGTGATATTGCGTGCCGGAGGAGCAGGGATAGGATGAAAAGAGCACCAGCTGAATTATACACAACTGTAATGAATGAAGTGACCTTTTTGATAGCTTCACTTGGTGAAAAAACTGATGATAAAGAAGTTTTAGAACAGCAAAACCAAGCAAAGAAGAAATTGAATGGGGTATATAAGGAATTACAATTATCTCTCGAACACCTCGAAAAAAATGCTGAGTGGGATGTATTTACGATAGCATTTTACGGAGAAACCAACGCTGGGAAATCTACGCTAATTGAAACATTGAGAATATTGCTATCTGAACCCACCAAGTTAGCAGAGCGAAAAAAGTACTTTAGTTCCTCTCGAGCTATATACCACAGTGAGAACATACTCAGACAATTCGAAGAAGACTTGAATCAAGCTAATATTAGCTTTGAAAAAAATGTTGGACAAATTAATGAAAAACTGGAAAACGCAGCTTTTGAAATAAGAAAGTTAATTGCGGAAAGTGAATTGGAACATTGGAAAGTAGACATCTTGGACCTTTTGATTTTTAAAAAGCGTCGCTCTAGTTTGTATAACTTTATGATGAGTTTCTTTAATACTATGTATGAACAGAAGGAAATGATCCAAGCTAAAGAGCGAATAGTACAACTCGAAACAGAAATATCTATCACGAATCAAGCACTCGATCTGTCACGACAAGAATTAAACGAAATAAACGAAAAATGGCAAAAAAAAATTGCAGTAGTTTCTTTGGAAATATCAGAATTACAGAAGGTATTATCAAACGAAAATAGTGAAATTCTGAAATATACTGATGGCAAAATTATTGGTGATGGTCGCTCTGATTACACACAAACTGTTGGCGAATACAAATTTAGCTATGAGAGTCAGAATTTTGCAATTCTTGATTTACCAGGGATTGAAGGTAGAGAAGAAATTGTCATAAATGAAATTAATGATGCAGTTGAACAAGCGCATGCAGTTTTTTATATTAGCGGGAAATCGGCACCACCGCAAAACGGTGACGAAAAGTCAGAAGGGACTATCGAAAAAATTAAGCGTAATCTTTCTCAGCATACAGAGGTCTATTTTATTTATAATAAGCGTGTCAAGAATCCAAGACAACTCAAGAAAGTATTGATTAGTGAAGATGAGAAATTAGCTTTAAAGGATGTTGACGACGTTCTAAAAAAGGTTCTGCCAGATCAATATGAGGGGCATAAAGTTCTTAGCGCTTACCCAGCGCTATTATCAGTTGGGAATTTTTGGAAAGACAAATTTTGTAAGAATCAAGAAAAGTTTATTGAGCAGTTTGGATCGACTGTGAATATTCTAGAAGACAGTAGTGTTAAAGATTTTAGTGACTGGTTAAGAACCACGCTTGTAGATGAGAGCAAATCAAAAATAATCAAATCGAATTATCGAAAAATATCTGTGGTGATCGGTCATACACAAGAGAATATTTCAGAAATTCAAAAACAATTCAATAGCCTCGAAAAGGAACTTAAGCTAAATAAAAAATACACAGACCGAAAATTGGATGAAGAGTCTGAGATGCTTGTACAAAAATTGGACAATGAAGCATCTAGGATAATTGGAAATTTCAAGAATAGGTTAAGGAAAAAAATGTATGCCGAAATCGATAAGGAAATCGACAGAGACTCATTTAAAGCCATTTTTGTGAAAGAGAGCGATATTGCAATAGAAATAACCCGGCAGCAGCTCGAAGAGGAAATGAAATTTATCTTAAATGAATTTGAAGAGGAAATAAATGAAATTGTCAGCAAAAATGAGAGGTATACCGCTGAGCTACTGCAATCTTTTGAGGGTTCTGAACATTTTGATTTTGAGTTCGAACCAATTTTCAATATAAAAAGTAGTGGCAGCATTGCTGGTACAATTGCATCCCTTGTAACAGGAGTAACGGGAGTTATATTGTCTCTTACGAATCCAATTGGTTGGTTTATAGTGGCCTTGGCAGTAGGTGGAATGATAATAAGTGTTGGTAAAAATATTTTAAGTTTCTTCAATCATGGGTATCGTAGTTCACAGCAGAAAAAATCAACTGATGAAAACATTGAAAAAATGGCTAGTCAATTATCAGAAAGTGTACGCAAAAATATTAAAAAAACTAATGATCCTTTAATGGGAGGGATCGAGGAAGTTAAAGATAATTTGATTTTTAAGATCAAGTATGTAAATAGCATGAACCAAGTATTCCAAGAAGCAGAAAGAAAGCTAAAGATATTATCATGGGAAATAGAGCAAGAGGGGATGGACGGATCAAATGGAAACAATTGAAGTCTTTAAAAAACAACAAGCACAAACGATTGAGGTATTAAACCGATTGCTAAATTTTTTAAGGGAGGCTGAACAGTTTGGTATTACCATTGATCCGAAATTTATGAATAAAGTGGAGATTGCGATTAATCAAAAAGAGGAAGAAAAACTGAAAATTGCACTTGTGGGTGGCTTTTCTGAGGGGAAAACATCTATCGTTGCAGCATGGGCAGAAAAATATGATAAGGATAAAATGAAAATCAGCCAAGCTGAATCTTCTGATGAAGTGGTGATTTTTAATTTTGATGATTTTGAATTAATCGATACACCTGGGCTTTTTGGATTTAAAGAGACGTCGAATAAAGAAAAATACATGGACATCACAAAAAAATATATAAGTGAAGCGAATTTACTTCTATATGTCATGAACCCAAATAATCCGATAAAAGAAAGTCATAAAGATGAATTGATTTGGTTATTCAAAGATTTGAATCTACTTTCCCGAACCGTATTCGTATTGAGCCGTTTCGATGAAGAAGTTGATATTGAAGATGAGTCTGAGTACGAAGAGGGACTGCGCGTTAAGAGGGAAAACATTCTTGCCCGTCTTATTGACTTTGGAATTATATATTCATCTGAAGAATTAAGTATTGTGGCAGTTTCAGCTAATCCCTTTGAACAAGGTGTCGATTATTGGCTGCAACATATGGAAGAGTTTAAGAAAATCTCACATATAGGTGATCTTCAACATGCTACAACTGAAAAAATCGAAAAAGCAGGGAGCACAGGGGCCTTAGTTTTAGAATCTCAACGAAGCATTATCCGAGACATCTTAGGGAGAGAATTGCCATCAGCAGAACAAAGGGTACAGGAAGCAACAGTGGAGTTCCAGAAGTTCAGAGAGGCATGTGAAGATATTCAAGCAGATATTGATAAGACCGACCGCAAAATCAGCAATGCAAGAATAACTCTGCGGGAATTCATTACGGATTTATTTACTGACTTGATTCTCCAAGTTGAGGGAACGGATATGGAGACTATTGGCGCTTTTTTTCAAAGAAACATTGGTGATGAAGGGATTGTACTTGAAACGAGAATCAAAAATGAGTTTGAACGCCAATTAGGAAGCATGGAGCATGAAATTAAAAAGATGGAGACGAGTTACAATGCGAGTTTTGAGCACTACAACAGTATAGTAGGAGAGTTTGCTAAAAGTGGGATTAAAGCTGGTGGTCAGTTCATGAAAAAAGGAGGTTTAACACTAACCAACAAAGGAATATTAGCTGCAAGAGATTTTATTATGCCTTCATTTAAATTTAAACCATGGCAGGCAGTAAAAATTGCCAACGGTGCAAATACATTTTTTGCTGTGGCCGGAGCTGGATTAGGAATTGCTATTGAACTTTGGGATAGCTGGAGTAAGCTAAAACAACAGGAGGAATTCGCTCGGGGTATTACTAAATGGGTTGAGAGTTTTAATAAACAAAGAAAAGAGTATTTAGAATTTATTGATGATCAAAACACTTTCATTACCCAGTTTTTCCCAAGTTATAACGAATTGCAGGATAGGATTCAGATGATGAAGAGCGAAATGATAGTGAAGGAAAAATTTCAGTCAGACTTTCGGAAATGGCGTGATGATGGGGATATTATTGAGGCAGATTTTGAAGTGATTTCATAGACGAGGATTAAAATGATCAACACCAATCTTTCAATTCTCGCCATTCGTTTTAAAGGTTGTACTAAAGCTTGGGAACAGCGTGAGTTAGGAGAAATTTATACAGAGAGGAATGAACGAGGGAATGATTCGTTAAAGATCCTTTCCGTTTCCATCCATCATGGTGTTTCAAACGAAGAATTAGGCAATAATACTTTAGGGAAAAAAGTGCGAAGAAGCGAAGATAAGACTTTATATAAACATGTTTATTTTGGTGATCTTGTTCTAAACATGATGCGTGCGTGGCAAGGTGCAATCGGAGTCTCAAAGTCAGAAGCGATGGTTAGTCCGGCTTATATAACTGCTATTCCCAGTGCGCAGTTATACCCTTTATTTATGGATTGTTATTTACGTACAGATAAAATGATTGGTCAAATGAACAATCTTTCTTATGGAGTCACCGACTTCAGAAAAAGACTATATTGGGACTCGTTTATAAAAGTTGAATGTTATATACCTACTGTGTTTGAGCAGGAGAGAATTACATCATTCTTCAACCATTTCGACAGGCGTATCGACCTTCATAAGCAACAACTGGATAACTTCACAGAATTCAAGAAAGTTATACTACTTAAGATTTTTAATCGAGAATTACGCTTCAAAGACGATGGTGGAAAAGATTTTCCAGAGTGGGATGAAATTTGTCTCGGAATGGTAGGTTCATTGCTCAATGGATATGCATTTAAAAGTAATGAATATTCTTCAGATGGAAAATACAAAGTAGTAACTATTTCAAATGTAACTGGAAAACGTTATGCTGATACATCAAAAACAAACAGGATGAATTCCTTACCTTTAAATATTCAAGAACATCAAATGCTTGAGAAAGGAGATATATTAATTTCCTTAACTGGTAATGTTGTTAGAGTTTCTATGGTTAATGATGAGAACTGTGTATTGAACCAAAGAGTAGGTCTTTTGAAATTGGAAAGTGAAAGAGTGAATCATGAATATATTTATCAGTATTTGAAGAATGGTATTTTCGAAGCGAAAATGATTCAATCTGGTCAAGGGGCTGCCCAAGCAAATATTTCAAAAGGGAATATTGAGGAGTATGATTTATTATTGCCATGTAAAAAGGAACAACTAAAAATTTCTAAATTGTTATTTGAACTGGAGGAAAAGACTTTAACGATAGAAATGAAAATATTAAAATTGAGAGAACTGAAAAAAGGACTTATACAACAGACATTAGTATAGCGCTAGAGACATCTATATTAATCAACTATTGATACAATAAAATTCTATTTCTGCAATAGTAAACACACTATCATTTAATAGTGATTTAATGATTGCAAATGAATATTAGGAGAGCGTAGATGAAATATCAAATCAAGGATACACCATATTTTGTGCTTACAGAAGAAAAACCTATTTATCAGGGTGGTATTGGGAAAATCTACAATTGTAGTGTTGTGGATGAGAGTGGGAGTATAGTTCAAAATAATTTAGTATTGAAGAAGATTGGTAATGAGGAAGACTTTAAGCAATATCACAGATTTGATAGAGAAATGAGATATCTTCAGAAACTGAATCATAAAAATATATTAAAGCCCGTGTATTGTGATTTTGATGAATATTTCATTATTATGGATAGGTACCCTAATAATTTGGAAGATTATATAAAAAATCAAGAAAACAGTTTCGATGATTGCATTAACATATTTTCACAAATATTAGATGGGGTGGGGTTCTACATTTCGGAGGGTTATCTTCATAGAGATTTAAAGCCACAAAATATTTTGTTAGATTCTGAAAGTAATGTTAAAATTACAGATTTTGGAATATCTTCTAGGTTATTTAGAGAAGGAACGATTAACTTAACCGTACTAAGTGGTGGTGCAGGAACGTACTATTTTTGTGCTCCAGAACAATGGAAAGATTTAAAAAATGCTGACGAAAGGTCAGAAATATTTAGTTTAGGACGAATCTTATATGTGCTATTCACTAAGGATTTTAGTTATTATGAAATGACTAAAGTGGGTGAAATAAGTCCTCAAATTAGAAGAATAATAAAAAAAGCTACTGAATTCAATCCAGAAAAACGATACCAAACAATAGGTGGATTTGCGAGTGATTTTGATTTGCTCAAGGAACCAACTCCAAGTTTTAACGTTAAAGATTACAAACTGGATAAAGTTATCCAATTAATTTCAGAAAATCGTATTAGCGATATCAATTTTGAGGATGAGTTAGGTTTTATTCTAAATACGACTTATGAGGATAAGGTTGATTTAATGATAAAGCTTGATGTAAATTTGCACAAGAATATATGGGATAATCACACCGTTTTTTATACCGAATTTATCAGCAATATTTGTGATGATATCGAAACCCGAGGGTACCCTTTTAGTTATGTTGACTCTATTGTTTCATCAACGGTCTTGTTACTTAGGGGATTAAACGGAATTTTAGATATCGAATTACAATTACGAATAATTAAATCTAGTGCGAGAGTAGCAGTTTATCATAATAGATTTTGGGCGATGGGACATGTTGGCAACTATATTTCAGAAATAGATGATCCATTTCTGAAAAAATTACTACAGGATGATGATGGAATTCATTTTAAAGATGACTTAGAAATAATCTCGAATTATGAAGATAGCGATGTACTGCAAGAGATTATAGGGTAATACTTTTTGTGGGTCACAAAAGATAAATCATCAACAAATATCATTCACCTATGCTACGAACATGCATATCGTCTGAGCGGGTATTTACCGTTAAAATACTAAAAAGCGAAAATCTTGATTTTCGCTTTTTTATTTACCCCTAAACCCAATGTTCCACCACCCCCTTATGGTAAAATAACCATATTGACTTACACGAACAGGAGGCGATCCGATGGGGTTGCAGTTTATTTTAGGCAAGGAATCAGCGGACAAGAAACAAGCGATATATGAGCGGATTTCGCGGATCATGACGGAGGAGCCGGATGCGGAGGTATTCGTGCTGGTTCCGGAGCACGCGAAGTTCGAGGCGGAGATGTCGATACTGGAAAAGCTTTGGCAATTCGAGTCTTTCCGCGGTCAGGACATGATGGGCTCGATGAATCTGCAGACGTTCAGTTTCAGCCGGTTGGCGTGGTATTTGCTGAAGAAGTCACCGATCTTCCAACAGCAGCAATTGTCGGAAGCTGGCCTCAGCATGCTGGTGCGGAAGATTTTGATGGAGAAGGAGCAGGAACTGATCCTTTTCCGCCGGGAAGCCAACAAAGAAGGCTTCATCAAGCAGCTGACTGATCTATTTCTGGAGCTGCGCAGCGGCCGCATCGAGGAGGAAGATCTGCAGGGGATTCTAGCAAGCCAAGCCGAATCCGGCAACGAGGCTGATTTCCAGCTGAAGTTGACGGAACTGAAGGAGCTTTACCATGCCTTCAATGAAGCACTGCTGGACAAGTACCTCGAGAAGGAAGTCATCCTTGAGGCGTTGGCCGGCGTCATCGAAACACTGGACATGCAGAACACCTATGTCTTCATCGATGGTTTCTACCGTTTCACAGCCCGCGAGCTGCAGATTGTCACGACGCTGCTGCGCTCTGCCAAACAGGTCACGATCACTTTGGCGTTGGACAAAGCTTACGTCGACGAACCGCCGGCCATGCATCAATTGTTCTATACCGCAGGGTCGACGTACCACTCTCTCTATCATTTGGCGCGCAGCCTGCGCGTTCAGGTCATGAAGGACCACTGGGTTGCGAAAGACACTGATGGTTACAAGGGTGCGCTGTTGACTCTGGAGAATTATTGGATCGCATCCACCGATGCGACCGCCAACAAGGTTCAAGGCTCATTCGAGCTGACGGCCGACCAGAAGGAAGCTATCCGGGTCTGGGGCTGTGAAACGAAACAGGCGGAAGTTTTCCATGTGGCCAACGAAATCAAAAAACTGGTCGCTGAGGACGGCTACCGCTATAAAGACATCCTGATTTTGGCGCGGACGGTCGAAGAATACGAAACGATGGTGAAGCCGGTCTTCGACAAGGACGGGATGGACGTCTTTTATGATAAAGCTGACGCCATGAAGCACCATCCGTTCATGGACTTCATCGACGCATTGTTCCGCATCCGCCGCCATCATTGGCGCTATCCGGACATCATGCGCTTGCTTCGCACGGAACTGTTGACGCCGGCCAACCATGACAATCCGCAAGGGCTTGAAGAAACCGCGGCAGCCGTGCTGCGCTTCCGCGAGCAGGTCGATGTGATCGAGAATGTGTTGCTGGCATACGGCTATGAAGGCAACAGTTGGCTTTCGAAAGACGACTGGTATTTCGCGACATTCAGGGACGAGAACGGCAACAGCAACCAGAGTACCGAGGACAGACGGATGCAGGACACTTCCAACGAGGTCCGTAATTATCTGAGAGATCTGCTGCTTCCGTTCTTCCAGAAGATGGCGAAGGCCAAAACCGGACGGGAAGCCGCGAAGAACCTGTACAATTTCCTGATTGCCGCCAAAGTCGACAAACAGATGATTTTCTGGCGTGATGAAGCCTTGGAACAGGGGGATCTGATCCAGGCGCGGCAGCAGGAACAGATCTGGAAAGTTTTCCTGAATCTGCTGGACGAATACGTAGAAATTTTGGGCGACAGCCCTTTCCAGGCGGCAGCTTTCCAGGAGATCCTTATGACTGGTTTCCAGAACGCTACCTTCAGCTTGGTGCCGCCGAGCATCGATCAGGTCGTCTTCTCGAGCATCGAGGGGGCACGTTTCGAGCCGGCGAAGGTGGTATTCCTGATGGGGATGACCCAGGACCATTTGCCTGCGCAGAAAGAGAATAAATCTTTGCTGACAGAAGAGGACCGCGAGCGGCTCAGCGGTTCGTTGAATAATAATGAAGAGAAGTATCTGCACCCGACGACCTCCGAATCGATGGCCGCCGAACCGTATGTGGCTTACCAAGCTTTCCTTTCGGGGACTGAGAAGGTCATCTTCAGCTATCCGATGAGTGCAGACGACAGCAAGAAATCGCCGAAGATTTCGCCTTATGTGTCGCGCGTAGCCAATGCGCTGCAGATCCCCGTCGAAATCAAGCACCAGGACATCGCCGATGCGGAGGACACGACTGCCTTCCTCGGCAGCAAACAACAGAACATCAGCCAACTGGTCCATCTGCTGCGACACCAGCGCGCGACGAACGAGCCGGTTCCTACATTATGGAAATACATTTTGGCCTACATCTCCAAGGATCCGCAAGCCAAACGGATCATGCAGCAGGTATTCGCCAGCCTCTGGCACAAGAACGTGCCGAGCAAGCTGACGGCGCCGGTTGCCGAACAGCTCTACGGGAAAGAACTGTATCTGTCGGTCTCACAGCTCGAACGCTATTTCGAAGATCCGTACAGCCATTTCCTGCAATACGGCCTGAAGCTCAAGGAACGGGCGAAATACGAGCTGTCCGCTGCCGGCACAGGCGAATTTTTCCATGAAGCTTTGGAAAAGATCGTCAACCAGCTGAAGAGCAGGCTCATCGATTCTGCTGATCTGAGCGAGGAGACGGTCAAGCAGATTGCCGATGCCGTCCTGGATGAGCTCTACGGGAGCGAAAAATTCAAAATTCTGAGGACATCCAACCGGATGAACTTCATCCGCGACCAGTTGGGCGAAACGATCCAGAAGATGGCTTGGGTGCTCAACCAGCACAGCCGACGGACGGCGCTGAAGAACATCCGTACTGAAGCGGTCTTCGGGCAAATGGGCGGCGAACAAATGCTGGACGGGTTGGACATGCCGCTGAACAACGGCGGCACCCTGCATATCCGCGGAAAGATCGACCGGATCGATCTGGTGAATGCCGGGGATGCGAATTACCTGACCATCCTCGACTACAAATCGAGCGCGCACAGTTTCGATTTCTCCGACGCTTACTACGGCTTGGCGATGCAGATGATCACTTACTTGGATGTGGCTTTGCTGAACGCCGACAAGCTGTTGGCCGGGAAAACCTTGCCGGCAGGTGCCTTTTATCTTCACGTCAAGAACCCGTTCATCAAGCAGAACAGTTTCATGACGCTCGAGGATTACCAAAAGACGATCATCACCGATTACAAGCTGAAAGGGCTGTTGCTGAACGACACGGCCGTTTTGGACCTGATCGATCCGTCTGTCGAAAGCGGCCAGGCTTCGGAGATCTTCACCTTCAAAAAACTGAAGGCCGGCAACCTAGGAAAAAATGACGATTTGATCACACTGGATGATTTCAACCACCTGATCGCCAAGAACCGGGCAAACATGGTGGAAGCCGGCGACAAGATCCTTTCCGGCGACCTGAAGCTCGACCCAATCAAGGAACGGCCATATACGCCGACAGTCAGCGGGCCTTACCGCGCCATTTCGCAGTTCGACAACACACTGCCGGAGAACCGTTACCGCAAATTCAGCAAGTTGACGAAGGATGAGGTCTTTTCGAAGATCAAGGAAGAACTGAATGGGCATGATGGGAATAATCAAGAATCCAACGAGGAAGGGGAGGAGCAATGATGACGGGCATACCGGCACGCACACCCAATGAAAAATTCACGGAAACGCAATGGCAATCGATCTACCAGACCGGGGACAACATCCTCGTCTCCGCCTCGGCAGGTTCCGGCAAAACGACGGTCCTGATTCAGCGGATCATCGAAAAAGTGAAGGGCGGAACGAACGTCGATGAACTGCTCGTCGTCACCTTCACCGAATCGGCAGCCAAGGAAATGAAGGAGCGGATGACAAGCGCCATCCAGACCGCCATCAACGAAGCCCAGTCGCAGGAACAATACCTGCACCTGATCAAGCAGCTCTCGCTGATGCCGCAGGCGAACATCTCCACGATCCACGCCTTCTGCCTGAAGGTCATCCAGCGCTATTTCTATCTGATCGATCTGGATCCGGTCTTCCGCTTGTTGGCGGACACGATCGAAGTCGAGCTGCTGAAGGAGGACGTCTGGGAAGAGGTCAAGGAGGAGCTTTACGGGGAGCCGGATACGCACTTCAAGAATCTGGCCAAGGCCTACTCGAAGGACCGCAGCGACGACGATCTGATGAAGCTGATCTTCTCGCTCTACGATTTTTCGCGCGCGAATCCGATTCCTTACCGTTGGCTGGATTCTTTGCCGTCTTTGTACAACACCGAAGACGGGTTGACTAACAGCGTGCTCTACCAGGAGTTGCTGAAGCCGCAGCTGCTGAGTCTGATCGAAGGCATCCGCTACGACATCGAACAAGCGCGGCATCTGGCCGGTCAAGATGTGGAGACGGCTGGCCAACGGGAAATTTTCGAAACAGAACAGGGCTATGCCGACCGGCTGTTGGAAGCTGTCCAGCAGGATGACTACGAATTGGCCTACACGATTGCAAACGAACAAGTGCAGTTTGCGCGTTGGCCCAGCAGCAAGAAGGCCGACCCAGATGAAGTGAAGGATCAAAAGGCGCTGCTGAAAAACCTGCGCGACAAATACAAGAAGGATTTCGCCGCATTGAGCGCGCAATACCTCAACCGACCGCTTGCGGAACAGGAGGAAGTGTTGCTGGGAATCCACCCGTACGCCGAAGAGATGGCCCGGGTGACGAAACGCTTTTCCGAAGCCTACTGGGAACGGAAATTGGACGACAATGTGCTCGATTTCAACGACCTGGAGCATCTGACGCTGCAGATCCTGGCGCCGATTGCTGCCGACGGGGAACGCAAGATGAGCGACGCAAGCGCCTATTACCGCAACAAGTTTGAGGAAGTGCTGATCGACGAATACCAGGACGTGAACCAGCTGCAGGAGAGCATCCTCTATTGGGTGACGCGGCACCAGCCGGAAACCGAGAACCTGTTTATGGTTGGGGATGTCAAACAGTCCATCTACGCCTTCCGCTTGGCCGACCCGAGCCTGTTCCTGCGCAAATACGCGGCCTTTGCCGACAAAACCGGCGGGGAACGGATCATTCTGGCGGAAAACTTCCGATCGCGCGCAGAGGTCATTCATTTCACGAATTTCATCTTCGAACAGCTGATGGATGAAAAAGTCGGCCAGATGGATTACGACGAAGCCGCAAAGCTCCAAGCCGGCAACAAGTCCTTCCCGGAGAGCGAGCGCAACCAGACCGAACTGCTGATCTACCTGTCGGAGAACGCCGACAACGACGAGGAAGCCCTCACACCGGAGAACGATCTCGAAGCCGACCTGACGATCGACGACAAAACAGCCGGGGAAGTCACGATGGTGGCGCAGAAGATCAAGGCGCTGATCGATGAAAAGTTCCTGATCTACGACAAAAAGACCAAAGAAGAACGGCCGCTTTCCTACCGGGATATCGTGCTGTTGACGCCGACGAAGAAAAACAACCTCGTCATCCTAGAGATATTCAAGGATTTCCAGATACCGGTCATCCTGAACGACACGGAAAGCTATTTCCAGCGCACCGAAGTTTCGATCATCCTGTCCTTGCTGAAGGTGATCGACAATCCGCGCCAGGATATCCCGCTAGCGGCAGTACTGCGTTCGCCGATCGTCGGTTTGGACGAAAAGCAGTTGGCGCTGATCCGCATCCAGCAGAAGAACGGCGATTTCTACGAAGCCGTACAGCATTTCATCAAAATATGCGAAGCTTCCGGGATCGAACAGACTGCGGAAATCAAGGACGCGCACAGCAAATTGGCGCTGTTCATGGGTCGCTTGCACGAATGGCGCAACACGGCCAGACGGAGCAGCCTCGTCACGCTGATCTGGACCATCTACAACGACACCCATTTCCTCGACTACGTCGGCGGCATGGTCGCCGGCAAGCAGCGGACTGCCAACCTGCACGCCCTCTATGAGCGGGCCAAAAAGTACGAGGAAACGAACTACAAAGGGCTGTTCCAGTTCATCCGCTTCATCGAGAAGATCCAGCAGCGCGACAAGGATTTGGCTGAGCCGACCTCCTTCAGCGACGATGAGGATGCCGTAAGGGTCATGACTATCCACGCCAGCAAAGGTCTCGAGTTCCCGGTCGTCTTCCTGATGGATCTGTCGAAACGGTTCAACCTGAGCGACACGCAAAGCAAATACATCTTCTCCGAGACGCATGGGCTCGGGACCGATTATTTCGACGTCCAGCAGCGGGTCCAGTATCCGTCCTTGGCGCGCCAAGCGTTGGCAATCGAGAAGAAGAAAAAATTACTGGCGGAAGAGATGCGCAAACTGTATGTAGCACTGACCCGGGCCGAGCAGAAACTGTTCCTGGTCGGTTCCTACAAATCCGAAGAAAAGCTTTGGGCCGATTGGCAAGTGGCCGATGGAACAAGCGGGAAGCTGCTTCCGGATTATCTGCGCCTGCAGGCCAGCTCGATGATGAAATGGCTCGGCATGTGCCTGTACCGGCATGAGGATGCGGAGAACGACCATTTCCATAAAGAATACCGGGGCGAACTGACGCATTACCCGGTGCATTTCAGCATCCAGACTTTCCGCGAGGAAGACCTGCTGTCCTACATCCCGGTCGCTATGGAAGAGATCAACGAATCGCAGTGGAAAGACGAAATCGAGCAGATGGCGTCCGCCCAGGTCGAAGCGCATGAACATTCCCTGGCGGAGGAGATGAAGCTGGCCGTTGCCCTGATGGAGGCGAAATATCCCCACGAAGCGGCAACGACGACCACCAGCTACCAATCCGTTTCGGAGATCAAGCGGCTGTTTGAGGATCCGGACGAAAGCCATATGCTGAAGCTGGACCTTTCCGACACCAAACGGGTCTCCCGCTATGTGGAGCCCGAATTCCCGCGTCCGCGCTTCATGCAGGAGACGGTGATGCCGAATAGCGCCGAAATCGGTACCGCGACGCATTTCGTGATGCAGTCCGTGGATCTGGAAAAGGAAATCACCGCAGCCTATGTGGCGCAACTGTTGCTTGAATTGGTAGATGATGGACTGCTGGAGAAGGCTGTTGCGGAGAAGCTCGACGCCGAACAGATCGCGAAGTTCTTCCAAACCGAATTGGGGCAGGAAATCCAATCGAATGCGGACAAGGTGAGACGGGAGATGCCGTTCTCGCTGCTGATCCCGGCCAGCCGGATATTCGCTGAGATGCCGGAAGACTCAACCGACAATCTGCTGATCCACGGTATCATCGATGGCTTCATCGAATACGACGATCACATCGTCCTATATGACTTCAAAACCGATTTCGTGGGCGATCAAGCGCCGGTATTGCCGGAGAACATCGTCGAAAAATACCGCGGCCAGATGAACCTGTACAAGAAAGGCCTCGAGACCATCCGTCAAAAACCCGTCAGCGCGGCATACATCGCGCTGCTTTCGAACCAGACGAATGTGGTTGTCTGATTACGACGGTATGCTATTGAACGACAAACAGAAGGTGCAGCATCCTTGGTTATTGCCAAGTGTGCTGCACCTTTTTCTGATTTTTCAACAACTATGCGCTAAAGTTCAATCCAAAACAAGCTGACCATTGGCTTGGATTTTGCCAAGAATTGTCCGGGAAATAGGCCCAACAATCAACAATTGTAACGGCAGTGCGACAATAACATTCATTCTCCAAGCTTCACTATAGGCAGCCCATAAATTATCAGGGATGCCGCCTTCAATAAGAACACCGAATAATGACATGAAAGTGACCATCCCTAGAACCATCAAACTGGAGATTGTCAAAATTAACTGCAACTTATTTTCTTTTTTGATGGGTAGTCGAAAAGCAATTTTCTTTGCGATCATTCCTACAACGAATACGTCCAAAATAAAGGCGACAACAAAACCTGGCACTAAGCCTGCCGCAAGCGGCATAAGAGCTAAATTGTCATGTAACTGCAGATTGTAAAGGCTCATTCCTAACACCATCATCGAGCACATTATCGTCGTAAAAATAATTCCTTCTTTTTTGTTTGTGGGCATATAAACACTCCTTCTAATTTTTTGCAACGTCAACCATGGTATCACAAATATAGAATGTGTGTAAGAAGTATTTTCAGGATTAATTTAAATATTTTGAAAATCAGTATATTGCTAATATATAAGTGGGTTGTGAGCCTTACTCTTAAAGGCTCCTTTAAATGGCACTTTTCGTAAGCTTCCGCTTTCGTTTTTTTCGGGACTATGGTATTTTTATGATGATGGAACAGGAGGAATCTGGATGAAACGAATTGACCGAATCTACGAGTATATAAAAATTCGCTCGCAGGAGTATACAGAAGCTGCTTTTGAGCAGGGGAACGAAGGCGTGACGACTCAGGAAGTTGTGACGGAGCTTCAGATCATACGGCCCAATGCAAGCAGCGACTTAAATGAGCTCGTGCGTCAGGGAAAACTGATTAAATCCTCTGGACGACCGGTCAGATATGCGGATCACTCTTTGAAATGGCCTGAGCGACCACAAAAAAAGATGCACTCATATAAAGAAGACCAACCCAAGCCAACAGCAAGGCCAAAAAGCGAAACACGCGGCGCAGTTTCTGGAATTTCTCGTGTTCCCGCAACCCGTGAAGGAAATAATGCGGGCAGCCGAGAAACAAATAATGAGGTGTTTGCGAATGTAATCGGTTCAAATGACAGTATGCGGACTCAAGTTGATCAGGCAAAGGCGGCGATCCTCTATCCTCCTAAGGGGTTAAGCTGCTTGATCACTGGACCGACAGGAAGCGGGAAAACCTTTTTTGTTCATGCGATGTTTCGTTTCGCGCAAGCAAATCAAGTTTTTGCAGCTGATAAGGAGCTGGTTGTGTTCAATTGTGCCGACTATGCGCACAATCCCGAATTATTGATGGCTCATTTGTTCGGATATCGCAAAGGTGCTTTTACAGGAGCGACGGAAACGACGGACGGGTTGATCCAACGGGCAGACGGCGGCATGCTCTTTATGGACGAAGTGCACCGACTGCCGCCTGAAGGGCAAGAAATGATTTTTTATCTGCTGGATCACGGCACCTATAATCGATTAGGCGAAACCGATAAAGCCAATAAAGTCAATGTCCGTCTTGTTTGTGCAACGACGGAAGATCCCGCTTCCAGTTTGCTCCAGACCTTTGTGCGACGTATCCCGATAGTCATTAAATTACCGCAATTTTCGGAGCGCCCGATTGCTGAACAAGTGGATTTGTTGAAGCGGATGGTCTCAATCGAAGCTAATCGAATCCAAAAAAGTATCCATGTGAAACAGGATGCAGTGAAAGCTTTGATAGGCAGCGTAACCTACGGAAATGTCGGGCAGCTGAAATCGAATGTCCAGCTTGTTTGTGCGCGGGCCTTTTTGAATTATATGAATTCAAGTGAAATATCGATTACGTTGGATGAGCTTACACCAGAGATCCAAAACGGCCTGCTCAATCTGGCGAATAATCATCGCGAGCGCTTGAATGAACTCACTCGGATGCTGGAACCCGTGCTGACGTTGGTGCCGAATGAAGGAGCGGAAAGCCCGCTGAAAGGCGATTCCTATGAGCTTCCTTATAATCTGTATGAAATTATCGGGAATAAGGCTGCGCTGCTGCGGGAAGAGGGCCTTGATAAGGAATCCATCAATCATTACATTACGACCGACATCAATGTCCATCTGAAGTCTTTTTATCGTGATACAGGTTTGACCTTTGACACAGAGAAAAAGCTTTCCGAAATCATTGATCAGCGAATTATTCGCTTTGCAAAAGATATGTTTGAGTATGCGCAAGATCATTTGGATTATCACATCCAACGGAATTTCGTCTATGCGATGAGTCTTCATATCAGTTCGTTCTTAAAGCGGATTCAATTAGGGGAAAGCAGCCGGACACTCCATGCAAGCATCAAAAATATGGTGGAAGATTATCCTCAAGAGTTTACGGTCGCTAAATGGATGAAACAAGAACTGCAAAAAGAATACAGTATCAACATCCCTGAGGTGGAGACCTATTATCTGACTTTGTTGCTGGTTTCATTAAAGCAAGACAAGGTCACCGGACGAGTGGGTGTTGTGATTGCAGCCCATGGCAAGAGTACAGCAACGAGCATGGCGGAGGTTGTGACGACATTGTTGGGGGTCGACAATATTCGCGCTGTAGATATGCCTCTTGAGATGAAGCCCCAAGTGGCCCTCGAAAAAATTATTCATTGTGTCCAAGAAATCGATCGTGGAAGCGGCGTCATTTTGTTGGTCGATATGGGCTCGCTGACGACATTTTCGGAAAAAATCACAGAAAAAACCGGAATTGAGGTCAAAACGATCGACATGGTTACGACCCCGATCGTTTTGGAAACGGTGCGCAAGACGAATCTTGTTGAAACGACACTTGATGAAATTTATCGATCGCTCAAATCTTTTCGTGGTTATGCAGGCACCACCGTGACCACGAGAGAAGAGAACGGGCACACTCTAGAGCGCAAAAAGGCAATCATTGCAATCTGCGCTTCGGGTGAAGGAACCGCGCAAAAGATGAAAGAGCTCATCGACAAGCATTTAGAGAAATATTTTGATGTGGAAATCGAGGTACTGCCGATTTCGGTGATCGAAATGGATGAGCAGCTGGTCAACTTGCAACAGGAGTATGAAATCCTTGCAACAACAGGAATCGTCAAACCAAAAATCGATGCCGTTTACATTCCAATGGAACATTTCTTCAACGGAGATGCCGAAAAAGTATTGGACTATTTAGTGGAAGAGTCAGAATCCTATGATGATAGTGAGTTGACATTGGAAAAGGCAAAGCAGATATGCGTGGAATACATGACGCAAAGCTTTACTTTTTTGAATCCGCAAAAGCTGATCGAACCTTTGTGGAAGTTTAGTCTTTCCTTATTGAAGAATGAAGAAAATTATTCCCAAGCAATCAATCTTTTAATGCACATCGCGGGAATGTTTGAGCGGTCACTGCGCCAAGATACATTGATCGCGCCGCAAGAAGAGCTGGAAACGACCGAACAGACAGAAACATTTAAGCAGCTGGAACAGTCCTTAAATCTACTGAGCGGCACCTTTCAAATTGAAATGCCGAAAGATGAAGTATATTATCTGCAGCAATTGTTGGCCTATCAAGAATAACGATACACTGTCTCATACACTAACAATGAATAGAAACGATACACTAAAACACTGTGGGTTTTAGTGTATTTTTATTGTTTTTTTCTCCAAGAGAATGAGCCATACACTAAGTTGGCACGCTTTTTGCATATAGTTAAGTGTCTGGGAAATAGCCTACCAAGCTATTTATCCAAACAGTCACAAAATTTATTCAATAGGAGGTATACAAATGGTAGGAATTATCCTAGCAAGTCATGGGGATTTCGCTGAAGGCATTCTGCAATCTGCTTCGATGATTTTCGGCGAACAAGAAAACGTCAAAGCAGTGACCTTGGCACCTAGCGAAGGACCTGACGATGTCAAAGCAAAGATGCAAGAGGCCATCGCATCTTTTGACAACCCAGAGGAAGTGTTGTTTTTAGTCGACTTATGGGGCGGAACACCGTTCAATCAAGCCAACAGCCTTTTCGAAGCGCATAAAGACACATGGGCAATCATCGCCGGAATGAACCTTCCAATGGTCATCGAAGCGTATGCTGCACGTCTGAGCAGTGAATCGGCACAAAAGATTGCCGCTCAAATTCTTCCAGCAGCGAAGGATGGCGTAAGAGCTAAGCCTGAAAGTTTAGAGCCAAAGAAAGTGGAAGCGGCTTCTAAGGGGCAACAGCTAAAAGGTAGCCTTCCCGCAGGGACAGTCGTGGGCGATGGCAAAATCAAGTTATCTCTAGTTCGTTTGGATTCACGGTTGCTTCATGGTCAAGTGGCAACAACATGGGCGAAAACAACCGGAACAGATCGGATCATCGTGGTTTCGGATGATGTCTCAAGAGATGAATTGCGGAAAAACCTCATCGTGCAGGCGGCTCCTCCAGGAGTCAAAGCCAACGTGATTCCAATCAAAAAAATGATCGAAATTGCCAAGGATCCTCGTTTTGGGAACACGCATGCGCTCTTGCTTTTTGAAAACGTGCAAGATGTCGTTCGGGCAATTGAAGGCGGCGTGGAGATTAAAGAATTGAATGTCGGATCAATGGCTCACTCAGTCGGCAAGGTTGTTGTGAATAAGGTCTTGTCAATGGGGCCTAAAGATGTGGAAGCATTCGAAACATTGAAAGCAAAAGGCGTTAAATTTGATGTCCGGAAAGTTCCGAATGATTCATCGGAAAAAATGGATGCGTTGCTGAAAAAAGCTAAGGAAGAATTAGCTAAGGCATAACAAGAAAAGAGGAGGTATATTATGTCAGTCGTTTCAATTATTCTTGTCATCATCGTGGCATTCTTTGCCGGGATGGAAGGCATTTTAGATGAATTCCAATTCCATCAACCGCTCGTTGCATGTACACTTATCGGACTTGTCACAGGTAATCTTGAAGCTGGTATTATTCTTGGCGGATCATTACAAATGATCGCATTAGGTTGGGCAAATATCGGAGCCGCTGTTGCACCTGACGCAGCACTTGCTTCTGTTGCATCGGCAATTATTTTAGTTTTGGGTGGTCAAGGCGTAAATGGTGTATCTTCCGCTATCGCCATTGCGATTCCTCTGGCTGTAGCTGGATTAGTCTTGACGATGTTCGTTCGTACACTCGCTGTTCCTATCGTTCATTTGATGGACGCAGCTGCAGAACAAGGCGACTATCGCAAGATTGAATGGCTTCAAATTGGGGCTATTGCTATGCAAGGTTTGCGTATCGCAATTCCTGCTGCATTGCTTCTGTTCATCCCTGCAGACGCTGTCCGTTCTGGGTTGGAAGCAATGCCAGGTTGGTTGACTGATGGAATGGCAATCGGTGGCGGTATGGTCGTAGCTGTTGGTTATGCAATGGTAATCAATATGATGGCCACCAAAGAAGTATGGCCATTCTTCATCATTGGTTTCGTTGTTGCCGCTGTATCTCAATTGACGTTGATCGCATTAGGAGCCCTAGGTGTTGCAATGGCCTTGATCTACTTGAACCTTTCTAAAATGGGCGGTTCCGGTAATGGCGGTTCTGGCAATACTGGCGATCCACTTGATTCAATACTCAACGACTATTAGGAAAGGAGACTGCAAACATGGCACAAAATACGGTAGATAAAAAATTCGTATTAACTAAAAAAGATCGATTAGCGGTTGCTTGGCGTTCCACCTTCATTCAAGGATCATGGAACTATGAGCGGATGCAAAACGGTGGCTGGGCTTTCGCAATGATTCCAGCAATCAAGAAACTTTATCCAGAAAAAGAAGATCGCGTCCTAGCATTGAAACGCCACTTGGAATTCTTCAATACACATCCATATGTGGCATCTCCAGTATTAGGAGTAACGCTGGCTCTGGAAGAAGAACGCGCAAACGGAGCTCCAGTAGATGATGTTACGATTCAAGGTGTGAAGGTCGGAATGATGGGACCTCTTGCCGGTGTTGGTGACCCTGTGTTCTGGTTTACAGTCCGTCCAATTCTTGGGGCTTTAGGTGCATCATTGGCCTTAACAGGAAACATCTTAGGACCTATCCTATTCTTTGTTGCATGGAACGTTATCCGTTGGGGATTCATGTGGTATACCCAAGAATTCGGTTATAAGGCTGGATCAAAAATCACTGAGGATTTGTCTGGCGGAATACTTCAAGATTTGACAAAAGGAGCTTCCATTCTTGGGATGTTCGTATTGGCTGCCTTGGTGCAACGTTGGGTATCCATCTCGTTTGCTCCAATCGTTTCTTCAGTGAAACTTTCAGAAGGTGCATTTATCGATTGGGAAAACCTGCCAAGTGGCACTGCCGGCATCCAGCAAGCGCTGAGCCAATACACTTCAGGCTTGTCACTGACCGACACAAAAGTTACAACCTTGCAAAATAACTTGGATCAATTGATTCCTGGCTTGGCAGCGTTGCTGTTGACATTCCTTTGCATGTGGTTGTTGAAGAAGAAAGTTTCTCCAATCGTGATCATTCTTGGACTGTTCGTTGTTGGTATCGGCGGACGCTTGATCGGATTGCTATAATTTTCGGATGCATCAAAAATGACGATTATGAGGCTCAGGCAAACCTGCCTGAGCCTTGTTTTTCTTGTAAAAAGTAAAGAGTGTATATTATACTCAAACCAGACGAAAAGAGAGAGGGGCATATGCAATGGTTGAATCCCTGAATGCAAAGGTTGATATGGCAGTGGATGGTACTTCTTATATGGGGTTGACGGACTATGGGAAAATTATGATCGGAGATAAAGCGTTTGAATTTTATCATCATCGTGATCCGCGAAAGTTCATTCAAATTCCTTGGGAAGAGGTCGATTATGTCTTGGCATCCGTGATGTTCAAAGGAAAATGGATTCCACGTTTTGCGCTTCAAACAAAGAAAGATGGTACGTATACTTTTTCAGCCAAAAACCCCAAGGACGTGTTACGTGCAATCCGCATCTATGTTAGTCCAGATCACATGGTTCAATCATTGGGTTTCTTCGATGTTATGAAGAATGCCTTCAAGCACTTGTTCAAAAAGAAAGCATCCTGAATTGCGGCGGGAAATTTAGATGCATGCGGTTGGCGGTTGCTGGATGAGCGATTTAAGGAGGTTCTAAGGTGGTAATGGATATTCGATTAGTACGAATCGACGATCGTTTGATTCATGGACAGGTGGCAACCGTGTGGACAAAGCTAAGCAAAGCAGAGCGGATTATTGTCATCAGTGATGAGGTGGCGAAGGATCATCTGCGTAAGACGCTCTTGCGTCAGGTCGCTCCACCAGGTGTAAAGGTCAATGTGATTCCGGTAGAAAAGTTTATCGAAATTTACTTTGATGACACACACAATAAATTCCGCGCGATGCTCTTGTTTACGAATCCTACAGATGTCGCACGAATCGTACAAAGTGGCGTTCAAATTGATTCCGTGAACATCGGCAGTATGAGCTATTCAGATGGCAAGAAGATGATCACAAACGCAGTAGCGGTTGATAAACGCGATATTCAGGCTTTTGAGTATTTGAACTATAAAGGCATCCACTTGGATATCCGGAAGGTCGTCGCTGACAATAAAGTAGATCTCATGCAAGTGCTGAAAAAAGAAGGATTAGTTTGAGGGCATATTAAAAGAAGACACAAAGCGAATGGAACAGCGCCTTGTGCCTTCTTTATTTTTAGACGGAACGGTATACTATCCATGAGGTGACAGAATGCTAAAAGAAGCATGTGTAGAAAATTTTACGAACATCCCAGGAGTAATCGAGCGCGGGGCTAAACGGATTGAATTGTGTGACAACTTGGCAGTAGGGGGAACAACACCCAGCATTGGCGTCATTAAAATTGCAACGGAGTATTGCTCCGACAAAGATGTGTCCATCATCGTGATACTGCGACCACGAGGCGGGGATTTTGTTTATTCTATTATGGAAAAAGCCATCATGATGCGGGATTTAGAAGAAATAATTGCCTTGCATGCCAATGGTATAGCAGTAGGTGCTTTAACCGCAGCCAACGAATTGGATAAACCCTTTTTGGAAGAAATCGCCAAGCTGCCCTGCGATAATGGAACCGAGCTTGCTTTCCATATGGCATTTGATCAAATTCCGGAAGATAAGCAAAGAGATGCATTATTATGGTTGGAAAAAATTGGTTTTACACGGATTTTGACGCATGGCGGTCCAGCAGAAAATACGATTTTCGATAACGCAGCGCACATTGCCAAACTTGCGAAAATCAGTCCCGACATGACGATCATGCCGGGTGGCGGCATTACGAAAGAAAATCTTGCAGACCTTGAAAAGGTTTTGGAATTCACCGAAGTACACGGGACACGAATTGTGTAGGAATCTCTATTACTGAATAGACTTCTTTGATCATTTCAGTGGAATAGCCGATAATGGCGACAAAAAAGCTCGGCCGGGAAATTTTCCCGGCCGAGCTTTTTGTTAGGCATTTTTAATAAGTGTAGTTATTCAGTGCGTTCCACAACAGGAACTCGTTGACGCCGGCATCGGCTAACGCTTGAACCTGCGCATCGACTTGCGCTTTGCCGTAGGTTTGGTAGAACCCAGAACCCAGATAAGAAGCGGTGAAGTCCTGCAGCCATGGTCGGCTGGTAGGCGGTGTCTCAAGGGTTGCAAGCAACTCATTTTCGACCTTTATGTATTCGGCGACCAGTTCATACGGGTACAGATCCGGCTTGTAGATACCGAAGTAATCGGTGCCCCAGTGACTTGGGTAGATCATCGACGAGATGACATCGACGTTTTCGGAAATCTGCGGGAAGTTCTGGCCGATGCCTGATGCTTCGACGACAGAAGCGGTATAGCCGAAGATATCAACGGATACATCCACGCCGTAAGGCATCAGTTTTTCTTTCGCATAAGCGGTAAAGTCGGTGATGGCCTGCACACGTTTTTGGTCGTCGGTCATTTCCAAGTCTGCGTAGTCGCCCATGTCGTAATTTAAGTCATCGCCCCAAACTTCGAAACCTTCCGGGAAGCGGACATAGTCGAACTGAACTTCCTTGAATCCGACTTTAGCGGCTTCAATCCCGACATTGACTGCGTAATCCCAAGTCTGCTTCAGGAACGGATTGATGAATGATTCACCGTTGGAAGCGACCCAGACGGAGCCATCACTGTTGGTGAAGGACATTTCGGGTTGTTCATTTGCCAACAAGGTGTCCTTGAAGGTAACGATGCGGGCGATCGGATAGATCTGTTTCTCTTCCATCACATCCATCAGTTCCTTGATATCCGGGATATACTCTTCCGTGTTTTCTTGAATATGCGAATCAGCGGAGTTGAAATCCGCCGTCACGACGCCCATATCATCCTTGATGTCGATGACCATGGCGTTCAGATCGTTCGAATCGACGTAATCGACTAATTTGTTGAATTTTTCTTCATAGCCGACCGAATAGGCCGTCACATAGATCCCTTTTACGCCGTCAGCAGGATAGGCGATTTCGACGCCGCTGTCGTAGAAGAATTTCTTCGGCAGTTCCTTGGCAGTAGGTGTCTTCAAAAGGGCACCTTGGCGCAGCGTAAGCGTGCTGGTGGCTGCTGTAGTTTCGGCTGAGCTTTCGGTTTCGCTGGCCGATGCAACTGTCGTGCCTGATAGGAAAAACAATAAACTAGCGGCAGCGAGTGTCTGTTTAAAATATGTCATCATTACATTTCCTCCCGTTCAGGCGATTCGATTACGTTCGGGTCCACGATTGTGATATCTTTCGCGCGCAAGCCATCGATGATGGCGCCGATCGCGTCGTTTGTCCATGGGCGATCATGCATCAGCAAGTTTGCACCGTCACCTAGGTACTGCGAGTTCACCATGACATCGGCTAAAGCAGTGCCTTCCATGAATTCCTCCACCCAGTCATAGCCGTAGGTCCAGTTCATGATCGTCATGCCTTCCGCGGCTGCAATCGCCATGGTGTCGTCATTGTACTGTCCGTAAGGGGCACGCAGGAAGCGCGGACGCTCGCCGGTGATTTCTTCGATCAGGTCGTTCGTTGATTTGATTTCTTCCAGTTGCTCATCGTAGGTCAAGGATTGGAAATCGGGATGCGAATAGGAATGGTTCCCGATTTCGAAGCCCATGTCATAGACGGTCTTGATGTCTTCGCGCGCTTGTTCATTCGTAAGGAATTGTCCCATCACGAAGAAAATGGCATTGGCATCCTTCGATTTGACAGTTTCGGCAATTTCCACGGTATAGCTGTTCGGTTGCTGCGGCGCATCATCGAAAGTCAGCAAAGCGACTTGCGTGTTGCCGTCCTCAGCGATCGGTTGGACAGTGGAAATCTCCGGATTGATGCGGTATTCATAGCTGACAGGTTCAGCTTTTTTTGCTGGCGTTTCCGCAGCGGCGGCCTCAGAGGATTCCTCAGCTCCGGCAGAAGAATCGCTTGCTGTGCTTCCTTCCGTGCCGATTGCCGCGATGGCTGCTTCCAATTCAACCAATTGCGCATCCAGTGTCGTCAAATTCTCAGCGACGGGGGCGAGGTTGGTCTGGTTTGTTTCGGCAGTCAGGTTGATTGCTTCGATGCCCGCAAAGAAGGTCTCAAAAGTGGCATCATCAGCTCCGAACCCGGTCAACAGTTCTTCTTCCTTATCCAAGCTGTCTCGATAGGCAGCTAGGTAAGCCAATGAATTTTCGCTGAACAAATCCAGCGTTTCACCGATTGCCTGCATCTGATCCAGCGGCAAGGTTTCTTCGTCGAATGCAACGAATTCGGTTTTAGTCTCGGCCAAACCTTCCAAAGCGCTTTCAATTGAATCGGCTAAAGTGCGGCGTTCTTCAAGGTTGCTGAACACAGCTGCCGAGCCATCTTTGAAAGTCTTCAATTCTTCATCGCTGGCCAGCGATTCATCGAATGTTTTCTGTAACGCGGTCTCCAATTGTTGCAGCTCATTCAATTGGGAAACAATTTCGGTTTCCTCGGTTTTGATCTTGGTGATTGTTTCTGACGCTTCTTTCACTTGGTCCGCGCAGGCTGACAATACCAGAGCACCGGCAAAAACTAATGCAATCTTCTTACCTCTCAACATAAACAAGCTCCTTTATTACGTGATATATAACAATACAATCTTCATTATACCGAAAATGACGATTCTTTATCAAGGTTGTTTGCGATATCTTCGGAAATTTGTTAAAAATTCATTAAAAGTATAGTCGCAACAAACATGATGAATACGCCCGCAAGCGGAAATACCGGAATCAATGACTATACAATTTTGAAAATTAGTTTACAATAGATAGAGGCAAAAGATACGGAAAAACGTTAATTTCAGAATAAGTGAGGCTATCGGATGATTATCTATTATATATTGGCCATCTTGCTGTTGGTCCTGGACCAGTGGAGCAAACTTGCCATCGTAAATAATTTTGCATTGCACGAAGTAAAGGAAGTCTTACCGGGTATTTTGTCCCTGTTCTACATCCAGAACGAGGGCGCTGCCTGGGGAATTTTTGAAGGAAGAATGTTCTTTTTCTTCATCATTACCGTAGTTGTCGTGGGCGCGATGGTTTATAATGCGCACAAGCAAGGATTCGACAAAAAAATCGTGGGCATCAGTTATGCTTTTCTTTTGAGCGGTGCGCTCGGCAATTTCATCGATCGGATGCGTTTGGGATACGTGGTGGATATGTTCCGCCTGGACTTCATCGATTTTCCGATTTTTAATGTGGCGGATGTCTGTTTGACTGTAGGCGTCATCCTGATGACGATCTATATCCTTTTCATGGAAGAGGAAGAAGAAAAAATAAGTTCAAAAAATAAGCTAAAGTAAAGTGGGATTCAAATGACAGAAAAAATCGTTTTTAATATTGATGGTCAAACCGGCAGGATTGATAAGATCTTGGCGGATTTCATGACCGGTACGAGCCGTTCGCAAATTCAGGCATGGGTAAAAGACGGCAATCTGATGGTGAACGACAAAGCCGTCAAATCGAATTATAAGGTCCAAGAAGGGGATCTGCTGGAATTGACGATTCCGGAACCAGAACAAATCAACGTAACGCCCGAGGACATTGCATTGGATGTCATCTACGAAGACGATGCGCTGTTGGTCGTCAATAAGCCATCCGGGATGGTTGTTCATCCATCCAAAGGGCACCTTTCAGGCACTCTGGTCAACGGCTTGTTGTTCCACGTAAATTCGCTATCCGATGGCACGGCGAATATCCGTCCGGGAATCGTTCACCGCATCGATATGGATACATCCGGTTTATTGGTTGTTGCGAAGACGAACGAAGCGCACCAGAAATTGGCGGAGCAGCTTGAGAACCACACGATGGAACGGGCCTATCTTGCTTTGGTCCATGGCGTGATCCCGCATGATGACGGCACAATCGATGCGCCGATCGCCCGGATGTTGATCGACCGCAAAAAACGCACAGTGGCTGACGGCGGCAAAAAGGCAGTGACGCATTTTGATGTCATCGAGCGTTTCCGTGACTTCACTTTGCTGAAATTGCACCTTGAAACTGGCCGTACACACCAAATCCGCGTCCACATGAAATACATCGGCCATCCAGTAGCCGGCGATCCTATGTACGGACCGGCTGAAACGCTCAGCGGCCATGGCCAATATTTGCATGCGTCCACTTTGGGCTTCATCCACCCGACGACGGGCAAGGAAATGCGCTTCGAAGCACCTTTGCCTGATTTCTACAGCGAAAAACTGGCGGAACTGCGCAAAAACTGATTGACAGCAACGCCTCTATTCGTTATCATTACAGTAATATTGAAGGAACCTTTAAAATAGTCCAGAGAGGCTAAAAGGTGCATCACATTTTGTATAGCGTCACGTGACTGTACCCTTATGCCCACATGCATAAGGGTATTTTTTTTCATTTTGACGATGAAGGAGTAGTGGACATGTCAGAAGAAATCGAAATCATGGATGCCCAGACGATGAAACGCGCGCTGACCCGCATCACACATGAAATATTGGAAAAGAACGATGGCACCAAGAACCTTATTTTGGTGGGCATCAAGACGCGCGGCATCTACTTGGCCAAGCGCATAGCCGAACGGATCAAAGATTTTGAAGGTGTTGAGCTGCCTGTAGGGGAATTGGACATCACGCTTTACCGTGATGATGTCCATCGCGATACGAATGACAACCCTGTGCTGCACGAAACGAACATTCCGTTTTCGGTTGCCGGCAAGCATGTCGTGTTGGTGGATGATGTCCTGTTCACCGCCCGCACGATCAGGGCCGGCATGGATGCGGTGATGGATCTCGGGAGAGCGAAACGGATCACGGTCGCGGTCCTGATCGACAGAGGCCACCGGGAACTGCCGATCAAGGCGGATTATGTCGGCAAGAACATTCCGACTTCCCAGGCGGAACAGATTTCCGTCCAGTTGGATGAAGTCGACGGCATCGAAAAAGTTACATTGATCAGAGCGTAAACAATAGGTCGGTGATTCTTTAACTGTGTCCAGAGAGACACAGAAGAATTTGCTTTGAAGCTTGCTCCATCGCATTTTTTTAGATCACCTTTTTTGTAAAAATTAAGGAGGAAAATAATTATGAGTCAAGCTATGATGACAGTCGTCAGTCAGACAGAAATCGCAAAGGATATCTTCGAATTGCGCTTGAAAGGCGCATTGGTCAATGAAATGGGAGCACCGGATCAGTTTTTGCATATCCGTGTCCCAGGGGATGAACTGCTTTTGAGACGCCCCATCAGCATCGCTTCAATCGATGCCGAAAAGGAAGAATGCGTCATTATCTACCGTACCGAAGGAAAAGGCACCACCATCATCAGCCAACTTACAGCAGGCGACGAATTGGATATCCTAGGGCCATTGGGCAACGGTTACCCGATCGACATGCTTGAAAAAGGGCAGAATGCTTTGCTGATCGGCGGCGGTATCGGTGTTCCTCCGCTTTATGAATTGGCGAAACAATTGCATGCGAAAGGCATCAATGTGGTGAGCTGCTTCGGTTTCAAAAATAAAGAAGAAGTTTTCTATGAAGAAGAATTCGCGGCGTTCGGCAAGGTGAACATCGCGACGGATGACGGCAGCTACGGCAAGCAAGGCTTCGTGACGCAATACTTCGATGAACTGGACGGCTTCGTTCCGGACGCAGTCTTCGCTTGCGGTCCAAAAGGCTTGTTGGTTGCGGTAGCGAAGACATTCGACCCGAGCAAAACCTACCTTTCGTTGGAAGAGCGCATGGCCTGCGGTATCGGAGCCTGCTACGGCTGCGTCTGCGACAAGAAAAACAGCACATCAGCTTACGATAATTTCAGAGTCTGTGTCGAAGGACCGGTCTTCAGAGCAGAGGAGATAGTATTATGAATCGATTAGCAGTCAGTTTACCCGGTTTGGAATTAAAAAACCCGATCATCCCTGCAAGCGGATGTTTCGGCTTCGGCGAGGATTACGGCAAGTTTTATGACCTGAGCCTGTTGGGCGCCATCATGACGAAAGCGACGACACTGGAGCCCCGCAGAGGCAATCCTACGCCGCGTTTGGCGGAAACGCCATCCGGCATGCTGAATGCCATCGGCTTGCAGAACCCAGGTGTTGAGGTTGTTGTTGCACAGAAGCACACGGCGCTTGAAAAGTACGATGTGCCGTTGATTTCGAACGTTGCCGGAAACACAGTCGATGATTATTACCAAGTCTGCAAAGCCGTTTCCCAATCACCGAATGTCAAAGCGATCGAATTGAACATTTCTTGCCCGAACGTCCACAAAGGCGGCCTGCAGTTCGGCACCGATCCGGAGATGGCAGCTGCCGTCACGCGTGCGGCCAAAGAAGGCGCAACCGTTCCGGTTTACGTCAAGCTATCACCGAACGTTACGGATATCGTCGAAATCGCCAAAGCGGTTGAAGCAGCCGGCGCGGATGGCATTTCAATGATCAATACTTTGGTGGGCATGCGCATCGATCTGCACACGCGCAAACCGATCATCGCCAACAAAACGGGCGGTCTTTCTGGTCCTGCCATCAAACCAGTAGCGATCCGCATGATCTATCAAGTGGCGCGCGCAGTCAATATTCCAATCATCGGGATGGGCGGCGTCTACACGGTGGATGATGTGCTGGAAATGTTCATGGCAGGAGCAAGCGCAGTCGGAGTCGGCATGGCCAACTTCACCGATCCCTTCGTTTGCCCGAAACTGATCGAACAGCTTCCGCAACGCATGGACGAACTGGGCATCAACAGCCTGCAGGAATTAATCAATGAAGTGAGAGAAGGCATCCTCAATGAACGATAAACCGATAATAGCGTTGGACTTTTCAACGAGCGAAGAAATCAAGGACTTCCTTTTGTTATTCAAAGATGAGCCGCTTTATGTAAAAGTGGGTATGGAACTGTATTACCAACACGGAGCGGAAATCGTGAAAAAGATCAAGGAAATGGGCCACGAAATCTTCCTGGACCTGAAATTGCATGACATCCCGAACACCGTGCACCGCGCCATGAAAGGCTTGGCCGCTTTGGATATCGACATGGTCAATGTCCATGCAGCAGGCGGTTCGGAAATGATGAAAGCCGCTAAAGAAGGTCTGATCGCCGGCACGCCGGCAGGAAGCGCCGTTCCGAAACTGATCGCGGTCACGCAATTGACTTCCACTTCCGAAGAAGCGATGCAGTCGGAGCAGTTGATCAAAGTCAGCCTGCAGGAGAGCGTCCTGCATTACGCAGACCTTACCTGCAAATCCGGACTCGACGGCGTCGTATGTTCCGCATGGGAAGCGCGCATGATCAAGGACCACACGAACGAAGACTTCATCTGCTTGACACCGGGTATCCGGCCGGCCGGCAGTGCGGTTGGGGATCAGAAGCGTGTCGCTACACCAGGCCGCGCAAGAGAAATCGGCTCAAGCTTCATCGTTGTCGGTCGTCCGATCACCCAAGCAGCCGATCCGGTTGCAGCCTATCACGAAATCAAGAACCAATGGAATGGAGCGGAATAAAATGACGATAGCAAAAGAAGTAGCAAAATCATTATTGGACATCAAAGCAGTGAGTTTAAGCCCCCAAGACCCTTTTACTTGGGCATCTGGCTTGAGAAGCCCGATCTACTGCGACAACCGTGTGACTATGAGCTTCCCGGCTGTGCGCAAACAGATCGCGCAAGGATTGGCTGATCTGATCAAAGAAAAATACCCGGATGCAGAAGTGATTGCTGGAACTGCGACTGCAGGCATTCCGCACGCAGCCTGGATCGCTGACATTTTGGACTTGCCGATGGTCTATATCCGCAGCAAAGCGAAAGACCACGGAACAGGCCGCAAAATCGAAGGCAAAATCACCGAAGGCCAAAAAATGGTCGTAGTCGAGGACTTGATCTCCACAGGCGGCAGCGTCATCGAAGCTTCCAAAGCAGCTGAACTGGAAGGCGCAAACGTATTAGGCTGCGTCGCCATCTTCACTTATGAATTGGCTAAAGGAACGAAAAACTTCGCCGATGCCGGTTTAGCGATCGACACTTTATCCAACTACAGCACACTACTGGAAGTTGCCCATGAAACAAACTACATCTCCGAAGCTGAACTGGATTTGTTGAAAGACTGGAGCAAAGACCCTGAGAACTGGTTCAAGGGCTAAACTCACGTTAAAATGAATATAATGAGAACCCCCCGTAAACAAGAGCTTGAATCTTGTTTGCGGGGGGTTCTCATTAATTTTTTGCAAGTAAGCGCTCTAATGGTGGTATACTGTTTGCATATGTTTTTTGACAAGGACGAAACGAGGTGAAAATGATGGCGAAGCAGGAGTTCCAACTGAAACAAACGCAGCAACAATCGATCCGGATGACGCAGCAGTTGCGGCAGGCTTTGCACATTTTGCAGATGCCCATGTCGGAACTTTCCGCCTACATTGAGGACAAGGCATTGGGGAATCCGTTGATGGACATCAAAAAGCGGGCATCGGACACAGGTGCGGTGGCCGTCTCCAATGTTTACACGGCGGACAATCAGACGCCTTGGTATGAACGAATGGAAAGCAAGAATCAGTCGCTCTATGATTTTTTGCATGAACAGATCTATCTGAATATGAAAAACACGCCGCTCAGGCAGCTGGTGCTGTTCCTCATCCGATATGTGACCGATGACGGCTATTTGGATATCAAGCTGGAAGAGGCTGCGGAGGCAACTGCAGCCGAGGAAACGGAAGTGTTGGATGCCTTGACGCTGCTGCAGCAATTGGATCCTCCCGGTGTCGGTGCCCGCGACCTGCAGGAGTTTCTGATGCTGCAGACCGAAAGGGACGAACAGTCGCCCCCGCTGGCCTACTACATACTGGAAAACTATTTCAAGGAACTTTCTACCTATCGCTTGGAGTCGATTATGGACGCCGAGGAGATCGACCATGACGAACTGATTGAAATCATCACCTACATGAGCAAGCTGAAGACGAAGCTGCAGTGGGAGACCACATTCGAGGAGACGGTCTTCATCGAACCGGACATCTTTGTAGCCATAGCCGAGGACAATACACTGGATGTTTCGTTCAATCAAAGGGGCCTGCCATCGGTCGCGTTCAACGAAGACTATTACAGCGAATTGTTGGCGTTGGCGGATAAAGATATGAAACGTTATCTGGAAGAAAAAAAGAAAGAAATTTCCTGGATCCAGCAGTGTGTCCTCCAAAGGACGCAGAACGTCATAAAAATAACAGAAGCAATCCTGCAGCTGCAGACGGATTATTTCTTGGAAAAAGCCTCATCGATGAAGCCTATGACGATGAAAAACATCGCCAAACTAACGGACCTGAGTATTTCGACGGTGAGCCGAGTCGTGAACGACAAATACATGGCGACTCCGAAAGGTATCTTTGAATTGCGTTTTTTCTTCCGGAGCGGTTTTATGAAAGAGGATGACGGGGATCAGGTAGCCATCTCATCCATCGTGATTGAAACCGAAATAAAGGAAATGATCGGCCGCGAAGAAAAGGCAAAGCCGGTTTCCGACCAGGTGATTGCCGATCATTTCACCGCGCAGGGAATCGACATCTCCCGCAGGACGGTGGCGAAATACCGCATGGGTTTGGGCATACCCTCAAGTTCAAAAAGAAAAAGGACATTCTGATGTCGATCGGTGAGTGGTTAATGAGACGATCAATGGGTGAAAGTAGGGATGATGGGACCATACATTCCGCACAGCACAAATACGAAAATCGTGCAGGCATAAGAAGAGGCCCGAGAAATATTTCTCGGGCCTCTTTGCACGCTTTAGGAGAAGCGGACTTTGTATTATCGATATTGCGATGCAACGGTAACCTGCTCTCAATCGGCCTTCAGCGTCCGGACCAGTTCCTTATCCGGCGTTACATAAAGGGTTTTTTGCCCTTCGTAGATGACGAAGCCGGGTTTCGCGCCGTTTGGTTTGCGGATGTTCTTGACCGCAACGTAGTCGACAGGGACGTTCGAAGAATTCTGGAACTTGGAATAATAAGCGGCCAAGGTCGCCGCTTCAAAGAGCGTCTCCTCGGAAGGGTGATTGCTTTCGATGATTACATGCGAACCGGGTATGTTTTTCGTATGCAGCCAAATATCCGATTTTTTTGCCGTCTTCAGCGTCAGCTGGTCGTTCTGCACATTGTTCTTTCCGATCAGTATGGTCGTGCCGTCCGATGACAGGAATTTGTGGGGCTTGCTGGTTTTGTGTTTTTTCTGTTTACCTTTGTACTTTTTCTTCAAATATCCAGATTCGCGCAGCTCGTCCTTTATGTCCTCCAAGTCCTGCGGGTCGGAGAGTTGGATCAGCGTTTCGATGGATTCCAAATATTCGTTCTCCGCATGGGTATGTTCGACCTGCTCATTCACGTATGCGACGGCAGTGGTGAGTTTCTGATATTTGGAAAAGTATTTTTGGGCATTCTGGGAAGGGGTCAGCGCTGGATTCAAAGCAATCGTGATCGGATTCTCATCATCGTAGAAGTTGTTGAGCGTCACTTCCATATCGCCTTTTTTCATTTGATGCAGATAGGCCGTCAAGATCTCTCCCTTGATCCGGTAGACATCAGCTTTTTCCGTCTCCAACAGCGTCTGGTCCAGCTTCTTCAGCTTCAGCTGATTCTTCTTGCGTTCCGTATTGACGATATGTAGTAGCTCGGAAGCCACTTGGTTGATGCGGTCCCGGGATGCTTTTTCATCGTAGTAGGCGTCCAACAATTCGCTGAGGCTGTCGTAATGCCTTTTCTCTCCCGGAAGACTCCGGAATGGGAAGGGGGTAAAATGTTGTTTCTTTGCGGATTCCTCGGTCAATGTAGGGATAGCCGTGTCCAGTTGTTGTTTAAATGCGAGAATCGCATCCGCTGCAGACAATCCATCCTGCTCCGTATAGTAGCTGATTTCCATTGCGGAATCGCTGCCCAAGCCCTGAAAAGCTCCTTGCAATGATTTGAACAGCGGTAATTCATCGCTGAATGTAGCTGCGACAGATGCCAGTTCCTCTTTTTCCATCTCAAAAGGGTTCGCTTTGTCCTGATGGGGCGGCAACTGATAGGCGACGCCTGGATGCAGCGGCCGGAAACTGTTTTGGTAAAACGGCACATGCTTCAGGCAATCGATGATCATCCTGGTTTGCTTATCGATCAGGAAGATGTTGCTGTGGCGACCCATCAATTCGATGATCAATTCCATCTGGCGTTGGTCGCCGAGTTCATCGAAATTCCGAAACGAGAAAATGATGATCCGGTCGTTGCCCAATTGTTGGATGTCTTCGATGTAGGCACCCTCCAGATTTTTGCGCAGCACCATACAGAAATTGGGCGCTGAATCGGGGTTGGATAAGTTATCATTGATTACTTGTATCCGAGCGTAGGATGGGTGAGCTGACAGCAATACCCGTTTATTTTTCCGATTGGCTCGTATGGTAAGAATAATTTCGTGCTGAAACGGCTGATAGACCTTACTGATCCTGCCGTTTTCCAGGTCGCGGTTCAATTCCTTGACCATGGCACGTGTAAATACACCATCAAAAGACATGAGAACACCTCCTAGTACATGTCAATATACGCCTTTCATTATACCATATCATCTCCGGCGTCTGGCGTGTTTCTTCTTTGTGTCATATTTTGGTGCAAACCATAAGGGAAGGCGCACTTGGTATGTACCTATATTGTCATTCACCGGATGACAGATATCCAAAACGGCATGCAAGAAGGTAATATTCAAACCTAACAACGAACAAAATACACAAACATAAGTTTTGGTAATTCGGATAATATCAGAAGAAAGAAGAAACATGCGAAAATATTCGGGTTTTTACTTTTATTTTTCTAAAAGAAGTAGATTTATAAATAAACACATGTTCCATACGAGTGGTTGTTAAAAAATGCGACAACTATAAAGTGTATTTAAACAAGAATAGTATCAATTCGGCGAGGGGCTCCGGTTGCTGCTGGTCGCCAAGTTCATCGAAGTTCCGAAAAGAGAAAATGACGATCCGGTCATTGCCTAATTAGTGAATCTCTTCGATGATTGCTCCTTCAAGTTTCTTTCGGAGCACCATGCAGACGTTCCGATGTCCTGAAAGGCAAGGGGAGTTATTCGTTTTTTGGACATTCAAAATTCGGGAGGGGTGGATGAAAACAAAATACTGTTAGTTTCCCAAGTGAACAATCAACATAGTGACATTATATTTGATTTTCAGAGTTTGCCAATTTTTAATAAACAACAATGCAAGTTGTGTCGGATATCTCATTCAACAAATGTAAAGTTTTCGTGAACAGAGTGTAAAGATAGTATGATGAAATGCTTATACATAGGTATTTTTAGTGTTTTACCCCGGGATCCTTGGTGAACGATTTTGGAAGTTCATTCCATCAATTTACACGACTGGAAATTAATTCAGGATGGAGGTCACAGGGATCATTGCACTCAAAAATAAATAAAATAACAATTTTACATAAAAATGTTGCTTTTAAAACGATGGTGACTTATACTAAGGAAGTAATCGAAACATGGAAGCGGTTGCAACTCACTTGTCATCGTGTGTTTTGAATATCAGCACCACTGTGATTGGAGCCCATCATAATGGGGGCCTGCTGTTCCTTCATGACCACTAACAGAAAGTCATCAACTTTACTTCATGCGGTGTTGCAGAAGAAAAGGATTGCGATATCCAAACTGAATCCATCGCGACAACTAAACTTGGGGCTTGTCGCTTATTAAAAATCTCATTGCTGGGCATGGTGATGAGGATAACCTTGGGGGGATGGAGTACGTAATGGATGAATCAACAAGGTTGCAGGGTATGGTTTTTTGCTCATTTTTTCATAAGCTAAATCAGCAAACTTATACTGCCATTATTCAATGCATATCCATCCTTTATTCAGCACCCTTCGGTTACATGTATACGCAGAATAGGTGAAATCATTTTGAAAGCCAACTTGAACTTCCCCCCGAAGTTTTTTTGGGTCAATCAAAGGAAAAAGCATGATCACAGGGTGGTTCCTTGATCATGCTTTTTGTTTTGCGGAATGGAAAAGGTAAGTAATATGAGAATACCTCATCTTTTTCTAATCCTACTCTTGACTTTGTTTTTCCCATTGGTTACTATTAAATTATCAATCAAAAAGGAGCAATCAATCATGTCTGCATATACTCGCGTTTCCAAATTGAATTTTTTCGATTGGCAAAGCCACGTGGAGTAGGTTGTTCTTTGTGACGTATTGATTGTCCGTAGATACAGCCTCAGATGAAGCATCTGAACAGTATCTATGTGGATTACTAAAGATATTTAAGCCGCCACATAGACAATATCGGTCTGTGTGGCGTTTTCTGTATTCAGCCGCCATACTTGGTTCAGATGGCGGCTTTTTTTATCACCTTTTTACAAAATAAGAAGCATAAAAATTGGAGGAATCAGAAATGAAAAAATTATTCAGAGCACGCGCAAGTATCTTGACCCTAATGGCAGCGACAGTATTGATGGCATGCGGTAATTCGGATGCCAATAATTCGGACACCTCTTCGGACGGTTCCGCTGCAAGCTCCACCGACAGCATCAATCCGGATTTGCCTTACATTGGCATCATGCAATTGACGACCCACCCGGCACTCGATCAGATCGGGGAAGGCATCATCGACCAATTGGAAGAAGCCGGCTATGTGGACGGCGAAACGGCAACAATCGATTTCCAGAATGCGCAAGGCGACCAGTCAAATATGCAGTCGATTGCGGAGCGGTTCGTTTCGAATGACGCGGATATCATGATCGGCATCGCTACCCCTGCAGCACAAGCTTTGGCGAACGCATCCAGCGATATTCCGATCATTTTGGGAGCCATCACGGATCCGGTAGCTGCTAGTCTCGTGGAGTCAATGGAAAAACCAGGCGGCAACATCACCGGTGTCAGCGACAAGACTCCTGCCCGCGATCAATTTGTTTTGATTCAACAGTTGCTTCCTGAAGCCAAAACGATAGGTATCCTTTATTCATCCGCAGAGGACAATTCAATCAGCTCCGCTAAAGAGGCTGAGGAAATTGCTGCTTCACTAGGCTTGAAGACAGTCACGAAAACAGTCACTTCCACGAACGATATCGCGCAAGTCGCTGAAAGCCTTGCTTCCGAAGTGGATGCCATCTACGTACCGACAGACAACACCATCGCAAGCGGCTTAGCGACATTGATCCCGGTTGCGGATTCTTACAACATCCCGGTATTCCCCGCTGTGGACACGATGGTTGAAGAAGGCGGGTTGGCGACGATTGGTTTGAATCAATATGCGTTGGGTACCCAGACTGGTGCTGTGGCAGCTGATATCCTGGCAGGAGCCGATCCCGCAACTTATCCTGTACAATACGCGACTGGCATTCAACTGGTCATCAATCGAGCGAAAGCCGACCAATTGGGCATCACGATTCCCGATGATGTCGCACAAAATGCCATCTTTGTAGGAGAAGGAGAGTAGATTTAATGAACATGATTATTTCCGCCGTCTCCCAAGGGTTGCTTTGGAGTATTCTGGCACTGGGTTTATTTGTAAGTTTCCGCATTTTGGATTTGGCCGACATGACAACCGAGGGTGCGTTTCCCCTCGGTGCGGCTGTGGCTGTTCAAGCCATCACATTAGGAGCAAATCCTTATATCGCTATTATATTTGCCATCATTGCCGGCAGCTCAGCCGGACTGATCACTGGCTTTTTGATCACAAAATTGCAGATTCCCAGCCTTTTGGCAGGTATTCTGACGATGACCGGCCTCTATTCGATCAACCTGCGCGTGATGGGAAGAGCAAATATCAGTCTGTTGGGCAAAAATACGATTTTCACGGTTTTCGAAAATATGAATCTTCCCAGACATTTCGACACCATTACCTTGGGCTTGTTGGTAGTCGTCCTGATCATCGGGCTCTACGTCATCTTTTTCAAAACGGAATTCGGTCAAGCTGTCATCGCAACGGGTGACAACGAAGCAATGGCCCGCTCATTGGGTATTTCCACGAACACGATGAAAATCGTCGGCCTGATGATTTCGAACGGGATCGTCGCTTTGGCGGGATCCATCATCGCCCAGGACAATGGCTACGCCGACATCAGCATGGGTATCGGAACGATCGTCATCGGTCTTGCTTCAATCATCATCGGAGAAGTATTGTTCACGAACGTCTCTTTCAAAATGCGTTTGGTTTGCCTGATGCTCGGTTCGGTCCTGTACCGCTTGATCATGGTCATGGTATTGGAAGCCGGCATGAACCCGAATGACTTCAAGTTGATTTCAGCTGTATTGTTGACCTTCTTCTTGGCGTTGCCGAAAATCAAGGAAACTTATTATATGTACTCATTGCGAAAGAAGGTGAAGCGAAATGACTAATCAGGAAGCGATTTTGACGATGTCACATGTCTCCAAAACGTTCTACCCTGGTTCACCCAATCAGGTCAACGCACTGCAGAACGTCAATCTGACGGTCAGACAAGGCGATTTCATCACTTTGGTCGGAGGGAACGGAGCCGGCAAATCAACCTTGTTGAATGCCATTTCCGGAAACTTCCTGCCTGACACAGGCGACATCATCGTAAACGGACAAAATGTCACGTTCCTGAAAGAGGATAAGCGTGCGCCTTACATCAGCCGGGTCTTCCAGGATCCAAAAATGGGTACCGCTCCACGGATGACTGTGCAGGAAAACTTATCTCTGGCATACCGCAGAGGCCAAAAACGGACGCTGCGATTCGGTACTTCGCATGAAGAAAAAGCATTCTTCAAAGAGGAACTTAAAAAATTGGGCTTAGGCCTGGAGAACCGGATGGGCTCTGATATCGGGCTGTTGTCTGGCGGTCAGAGACAAGCTATCGCTTTACTGATGGCAACGATGAAAAGACCGGACATCCTGCTGCTGGATGAACATACGGCAGCGTTGGATCCGAAAACAGCTAAATTGGTTCTGGAATTGACGAATCAACAAGTACTCGACAATAACCTCACCAGCATCATGATCACCCACAATCTGCAGGACGCGATCCAGTACGGTAACCGCATGCTAGTGCTGCATCATGGTCAAATCATGAATGATTATGACGCTGAAACGAAGAAAACATTGACTCCCGAAAAAGTATTTGCTGAACTTCAGGAATTATCCATCCAAGACATCTTAGTCTGACAGAAAGGTAGTGATCTTTATGTGGAATCCGGGAGATACGATCGGCTTCATCAGCTGTTCGAACGGATTAACGAATAATGATCGCTCGCAGGAAATCTTTTCGTCGCTCAGCCGGAAACTCAAGCATGATTTTGGCATTGAGACGGTAATGAGTGACGTCCTTTTCCTGGATAAAGAGACACAGCAAACCGAGGCCCCTGCATCCCGTGCAGGGGCTTTATTGTCCCTTTATTCCGATGCGAGCGTAAAAGCGATATTTGACCTCTCCGGCGGGGATTTGGCCAACGAGATATTGCCTTATCTCGATTTCGGGGTCATCAAAAGGAATCCCAAGCCTTATTTCGGCTACAGCGATAATTCCGTGATCGTGAATGCCATCCAAGCCAAAACCGGCATCCAGAATATCCTCTATAATCCCAAAGTGCTAGTAAGCCGGGAGGAAGCATTCCAAACACAAGCCCTTCGTGATTTGGTCAGCCAAATCGATGCAGACTGGACTGAAACGTTTGAAATAGGCAGAAACAGTGCCTATCAGCAATCTTCGGCAGTTTTTGCAGGCGGGAATCTGCGTTGCTTCCTGAAGCTGGCAGGGACCCCTTATTGGCCGGAATTGGAAAACAAAGTGCTGGTCCTTGAATCGGCAGGCGGCAGATACGAAGCGATGTGCAGCGGGTTGGCGCAACTTGAACAGTTGGGCGCGTTCGAAAAAATCGATGGTCTGCTCATCGGGCAATTCACCCAACTGGCTTTGGACGGAAAAACGGCTTCTTTTCTGGCTGTATGCCGCAACTACGCTTCGCGGTACGGGTTCCGGGTATGGGAAACGGCCTTCATCGGACATGATGACCGTTCCAAGCCGGTGCGCATCGGCTAAGGGGCTGTTTCATGTTTGATCGAGAAAAAACACAGCATCCGCCTGGCCAGCATTGACAAAAGCGCCTGTGCGCGTTATTATTTTAGCAACAGAATGAATTTCCTTTAACGAGAGTCCAGAGAGACTACTAAGGAGCATATCAGGCGTACTGCGCCTTCATCATGACTTTATGCCCATTGTCTCTTTGACCATGGGCTTTTTTTCTGGAGATTTATCCTATCGCACAATTTAATAGCGAATGTGAGACTTTAAGGGGGTCCTGTGAGGCCCGCAAGGTCACTAGATGGCCGCTCTGTATCCAAATCCAGGAGCGGCTGGCCTAGAACCTGAAGAGCTTACAAATTCTTCGGGTTCTTTTTGCCTCCATTCACAAAAAAACTAATTGGAGGGCTTTAAAATGATGCAGACAACAAATCAGATCGCATTAAAAAACTTTGTAAGTGTCGAGGAACTCACGAATCTGGAAATCATGTCCCTGATCCTGCGTGCATCCGAATTCAAAAACGGCGCCCAACCTGACAGGAATTTGACTGCGGGAACCTACGCTTCGAACTTGTTTTTCGAGAACAGCACACGCACACACAAAAGTTTCGAAATGGCGGAACACAAACTGGGGATGCAAGTCATCAACTTCGACACTTCGACAAGCAGCGTCAGCAAAGGCGAAACACTGTATGACACGGTCCTGACCTTGTCGGCTATCGGCGTGGATGTGGTCGTTATCCGCCACAGCGCAGAAGCCTACTACAAAGAGTTGATTGAAAGCCCGGGCGTTACCGCGTCCATCGTGAACGGCGGAGACGGCGCCGGTCAGCATCCGAGCCAGTGCTTGCTTGACCTGTTGACGATCTATGAAGAGTTCCATACATTCAGCGGAGTGAAGGTGGCCATTTGCGGCGACTTATCCCACTCGCGCGTCGCCAAAACAAACATGCAGATGCTGCAAAGACTTGGAGCGACCGTCTATTTCACGGGTCCTGAAGAATGGTATGATCCTACTTTCGACCAATACGGCACTCACATGGACATTGATGACATCATCGGAGAAGTCGATGTCATGATGCTGCTCCGCGTCCAGACGGAACGTCATGGCGGAAAAGCAATGCGCTATACTAAAGCAGAGTATCTCGACCAATTCGGATTGACAGTCGCACGCGAAGCACGCATGAAAGAAACAGCCATCATCATGCATCCCGCTCCTGTCAACCGCGACGTGGAATTAGCGGACAGCCTAGTGGAATGCCGCCGTTCGCGGATAGTGACGCAGATGAGGAATGGCGTCTTTGCGAGAATGGCCATATTGGAAGCCATCGTGCACGGTAGAACAACAAACGTATAACCATTACAATTCACCAGTGGAGGGATAACATGTCAGTTTGGATAAAAAATGCGAAAATGTTGGGTCAAAAAGAGGAACTTATTCCTGTAGAGATATATGTGAAAGACGATAAAATTGCCGCGATCGGCCAGGATCTGCAAGGAACGGCTGAGGATGCCACAGTCATCGATGCCAAGGGCGGTCTGGTAACTCCCGGATTGATCGACGTGCACGTGCATTTGCGTGAACCAGGTTTCACTTATAAAGAGACGATTGAAACGGGAACACAGGCAGCCGCTCGCGGAGGCTTCACGACAGTCTGTGCAATGCCGAACCTGAATCCAGTTCCGGACACAGCCGAAAAATTCTCTGGGATCCAACAGCTGATCAAAGACACAGCCATCATCAAAGTCAAACAGTACGCGCCCATCACCGAGAACTTGCGCAGTGACGTGCTGACCGATCAGAAGCAATTATTGGAAGCCGGCGCTTTCGCCTTCACCAACGACGGTGTCGGTGTCCAAACAGCCGGAACGATGTATTTGGCAATGAAGGAAGCCGCAAAGAATAACGTCGCGCTTGTTGCGCATACAGAAGACGACTCGCTTTTGTTCGGAGGCGTGATGCATAAGGGCACCCGTTCCGACGAATTGGATCTTCCCGGCATCTTGAGTGTTACGGAATCGACCCAAATCGCGCGCGACGTTCTTTTGGCGGAAGCGACAGGCTGTCATTACCATGTCTGCCATGTTTCCACGAAAGAAAGCGTACGCGTCATCCGTGATGCCAAACGTGCAGGGATCCATGTCACTGCCGAAGTAGCTCCGCATCATTTGATCCTGATAGATGGTTCCATTCCAACGGATACTGCCATCTACAAAATGAATCCGCCATTGCGCGGCGCTGAGGACCGTGCAGCCTTGATCGAAGGTTTGTTGGATGGCACAATCGACTGCATCGCAACCGATCATGCACCGCACGGCGAAGAAGAAAAGCAAGGCGGCATGGTCGGTGCTCCATTCGGCATCGTCGGCATCGAGACAGCTTTCCAACTGATGTATTCCAACTTCGTTTTGGGCGGCGTCTTCACCTTGAAACAACTGGTTGATTGGATGACAGTCAAGCCAGCAACATTGTTCGGTATGGAATCCGGAACACTGGATATCGGTTCCCAAGCGGATATCGCCATCTTCGACTTGGCCAACGAATACGAAATCCGCAGCGAAGACTTCCTTTCGAAAGCGACAAATACGCCGTTCACCGGCTGGAAAGTCAAAGGCGAAACGCTTTATACACTAGTGGACGGCAAGGTCGTCTACTCAAAATAAATAGAAGATCCGAAGTAGGCAACGAATTGCAATTCGTTGCTTATTTCTTTATAATGACTTAGCAGAATAATGAATGGATAGGTGAAAAAATGACGAAACATTTAAAGAACATGTTACTGGTCATCGTGGCGGTCATCATAACTGCTATCGGAGCTAGCATAACAGTAAAAGCCAACGTCGGCGTGGGTGCCTACGAAGCCCTTAACATGAGCATCAACCAACTTTCCGGCATCAAAATCGGAACGTTGGCAATCATACTGAATATCACTTGTGTAGCGATCCAATGGCTATTAATGAAAAAAGATTTCTCGCTCAGACAATTATTTCAAATTCCTGTCACATTGATCCTTGGACAAGTGATGAACCTGATGCTTTATACGGTATTTTCCGGTTTGGCGATCGACCAGTACTGGGTGAAGATCGCGATGGTCATTTTAGGGGGCATTATAGCCGCAATCGGGGTCGGATCGATGATGGCTTTGAATTACATCAATATGCCTTTGGAGGGCGCTTGTATGGCCTTCAGTAACCGTTTTGGCTTCAACTTTGGGAAAGTGCGCCAAATGGTCGACGTGCTGTTGATCGCAGCCGCATTGCTGATCGCATTTTCTACCGACACGGCCATCACTGTGCGCGAAGGGACCATCATCAGCATGCTTTTCTTCCCGCCGAGCATGAATTTCGTCTATGAAAAAATCAGATTTTCGGCCGCTGCGCAGGAACTTTCCATCGATCTGGATTGATTCATTTTTGTTGCAAACCACTAGATATGGTTTGTTTTTTAATCAATAATACTGTATGATGTATCCATAAGCTTTATTCGAAAAGAAATTTTTTATCGGATAATCAATGGAGGGAACCATTATGTCGAACAAGAACGTCACAGTATATACGAAACCGAATTGCATGCAGTGCAATTTCACAAAGAAATTTTTGGATGATAACAGCATCCGTTATGAGATCAAAGACATCCAGGAATCCGAAGCGGCCTTGGCCGAAGTCAAAGAGTTGGGTTTCCAATCTTTGCCTGTAGTCGTTTTTGATGGCGTGGAGCCGTTTTTCGGTTTCAGACCTGATTTGCTTGAACAGTTGATCACGGCGTAATCGCGCAACATCCGACAGCACCAGATTTCCCATTGGGGGATATCCGGTGCTGTTTTTTTTCAGCCAAATGCGGTGAATCATGTTAAGATAGATGAAAGCAGCAACAAATTTCATGACTGGAAAGGGGCTATTTAAAATGAGTAAATCGTTATACCACACAGAAGTCATCAATGATGAGGGATTGAATGGGACCGTATCTGTTTCGGATGGGGAATCCTTGCAAACTTCAGACCCACTGAAGGATTTAGCCGGCTTCAATCCGGAACAGTTATTTGGCTTGTCATGGGCGACTTGCTTGAATGCTACAATTGAGGCTTTGCTTAAGGCAAGGGGAGCTGAGGCACGAAGCAAAGCGGAAGTGCATGTCGATTTCTGCAGGGAAGAAGACGGAAAAGGATTTTATTTCGATTTAAAGGCCTTTATTTCGGTCGAAGGCATGGAGATGGAAGCCGTCGAGAAACTTGCGCAATCCGCCCACAAACGCTGTCCTGTTTCAAAAATTATCGGCGACTACAATCACATCACATTGGAAGTTGTCCCTTACGCGGAGTAACTACCTCCAAATCGGTTGCTTCAATTAACAGCTAATCCGTATCACTTTGTTTCAATCTGTTTTATGATAAAATAGTAAAAAGCAGAAAAGGTGGCGTAGCATATGTTAACAGATTTCGATTTTGACAAAAAGGACACGACATTATCCGGCACAAAAAGATCCGAACTTGGCAACGGATTGGCCGCTTTGCAAAGAAAACTGGTAAACAGCGACTCTTCCATGCTAATCATCGTCGATGGCTGGGAATCATCAGGTAAAGGGTATATATTGAAAGAACTGACTAGGGAATTGGACCCGCGTTATTTCGAAGTAAGCGTCTTCGATGATGCAATGGACGATAATGCAGATCATCCGTTTTTATGGCGCTTTGCGAGGGATTTGCCCGGAAAAGGCCGGATTGCTTTTTTTGATCGCAGTTTCTATTCTGAGCTCATGAACGATTTGAAAGTGAAGGATGAACGCCTGGAACATCACCTTGGCTACATCAGTTTTCTGGAGCGCATGCTGGTTGCCGACAACACAATCGTCCTGAAATTATTTCTGCATCACTCGGAAAAAACGATGGAAAAACGGATTGAGAAATTGAAAGAAGATCCGTACAGAAAATTCTTGATCACGAAAGATGACGAAAAACAACTCAAAAAATACACTAAATATTTGAATCACTTCGACAAAATAATGGAAGCGACAAATTTCGAGGAGTCGCCATGGCACGTGATTTCCACAGAGGATCTGAAAGCCGCTTCCCGGGAAGCGATAAGCATCGTGAGCAGCACTTTGAAGACCCACCTGGAACAAGCTGAAAAAGAACCCGGTGTGCCGATTCGTCCTGGCCTGAAGGAAAAGCCACTGGATCATATCAATTTGAAAGCGGCCATAACAGAAGAAGAATACGAAGCGCAACTGGAGAAACTACAGGAAGAAGCGGGCGAATTGGTCTATGAAATGTGGCTGAAAAAGATTCCTTGCATCCTTGTGTTTGAAGGTACGGATGCAGCAGGAAAGGGAGGTGCAATCAGCCGTTTGACTAGGTTGATCGATCCCCGCAGTTATGACGTCGCCACGACAGCCGCGCCCACCGAAAACGAAAGTCGCTATAACTATCTTTGGCGCTTCTATCAAACTTTCCCGATCAAAGGAAAAATGACCATCTATGACAGAAGCTGGTACGGGCGCGTGCTGGTGGAACGTGTAGAAGGCTTCACGCCAGAGCACCGGTGGGCCGCAGCGTACGAAGAAATCAATGAAATGGAACATAATTTGGTCGACGATGGCTTGTTGATCCTTAAATTCCTGATTGTGATAGACAAGGAAGAGCAAAAAAGACGCTTCAAAGACCGGGAAAATGATCCAGAGAAGAATCACAAACTGACCGACGAAGATTGGCGAAACCATGAAAAATTCGAGCAATACGAAGAAGCCATGAACGAAATGGTGGCCAGGACGGACACGAAAGATGCTCCGTGGATCATTGTCGAAGGGAACCAAAAAGAATATGCCCGGATCAAAGTGCTAAAAGAATTCATCAGCCGGGCAAGAGCCTTCATCGCTAGCCACGAGGGCAAACAGCAAAAAAAATAGTCGAATGTAAGCGGGGCGTATAATTTGTTAACAAACAAGAAAGTAACCATATATGTAACGGGCGGCATTGCAGTCTATAAAGCAGCCGATCTCGTCAGAAAATTCATCAAAGCCGGAGCAGAAGTCAAAGTTGCGATGACTGCTTCCGCTCAGGAATTCGTCACGCCGTTGACTTTTCAGGTTTTGAGCAAGCACGATGTCTACACAGACACCTTCGATGAAAAAGATGCACAATTCGTCAGCCATATCCATTTGGCAGATTGGACGGAACTTGCCGTCGTAGCGCCGGCAACAGCCAACATCATCGCCAAAATGGCAAACGGCATTGCCGATGATTTTGTGTCGACAGCGCTATTGGCGACGACGGCTCCAAGGCTGATCGTGCCTGCCATGAACCAGCATATGCTGGAGAATCCGGCTACAGTAAGGAATATGGAAGCTCTGAAAAGTTATGGTTATGAAATCATGGAACCTGACACGGGCTTTTTGGCTGAAGGATACGAAGGCAAAGGGCGCATGCCTGAACCGGAAAATATTGTTGAAGCAGCGCAGCTGGTCGTTCTGAATAACGCCAAAGAACTGCCTTTGAAAGGCAAAAAGGTGCTCATCACGGCAGGTGGAACAAAAGAGCGCATAGACCCGGTCAGATTCATCACCAATGATTCTTCCGGCAAAATGGGCTACAGTTTGGCGAAAGCCGCTCGTGACTTAGGCGCTGAAGTGACATTGGTAACCGCAACGAATCTGTTGCCGATTCCTTTTGGGGTCGAACCAATATACGTACAATCGTCCGAAGAAATGGCGACGGCAGTTTTAGATAAATTTCACAATCTCGATATGGTCATCATGGCTGCTGCTGTATCAGATTACAGGCCCAAAACGCAAGCGTCAGTAAAAATCAAGAAAACGAACGAGGATTTGACGTTGGTTTTGGAGAAAACGATGGATATCCTGGCCGAACTCGGAAAAAGAAAAACGGGTCAATTTTTGATCGGTTTTGCGGCAGAAACGCATGAAGTCGAACATTATGCGTTGGACAAGCTGAAACGCAAAAATGCGGACATGATCGTAGCAAATGACGTTTCAAAAGAATATGCAGGATTCAACAAAGATACAAACGAAGTGATCATTTACCAAGCGGATAAAGAACCGATCCAAATTTCGGTGAGATCAAAAGATTTGATTGCGGAAGAAATATTATACGCAGCGATTGATTCGATGCATGATGAAGTTGGCACGGAATAAGTTAAAATAACAAATAAATAACATAATGTAGCAAAATTGCGATAACAGTGGTTATTTCGCAATTTTGCTATTTTTAGGTGGTGCGATCAGGATGAATTTGATTATTGCGGTTACTCATAACTTTTATACTTATCTTTGTATAATATATATTATGTAAACTAGAATATAGAATTTTACCAGATACGATTTGATGCGGCCTGAATCCCCCGTTTTTCACGTTTTTGTAGGTCCAAAAAAATCGACTAAGGTTATCTAAGGTTATCTATTGATAAATATGGGCAGCAAAGGCATTATTTTTCATGTTTATCCGTTGGATTCGTTGCTTTAGGGTTAATCAAATTATAAATGCTGGCAATCCAACAAAATAATTAGCTGGACGATCAACGATTGCAAGCATTTATGGATTAGATTGACATGGATTGACATAATCAGGTCGCTGCAGATAATTATTGTTGAAGGGCCAGCTGATTAAAGTTATTGAGCCGCGATTGAAGGAATCTTAAGGCACAGGAAGGTTTGCATTGGTATTTGGGTCACTTGGTTTGAATTAAAGGAGTTTCTATATAACAGGTCTTAGTATAAGCCTGAAATGCAAATCGGCTTATCCGAGCTGATTGAGCTGGATAAAATCCTGCCCGAATCACAGATAAGCCTGATCAAGTATCTTAGTTGTCAGTCGAAGTACGCAAAAAGCTTTTCTTTGACTTCCTCAAGAAATTCCAAATCTGATGCAGTAGGATTTTCGATTTCCAGCAATGTGAGATAATCATCCGTATCCACGCTGTTGACGACCAGTTCGGCTAAAGAGCCATGGGGAAATTTATTCATACGGATGTCGAGCCCAGCTTCCAGATAAGCACGATTGCAACCTGAACAGGACTGAACCTTCCTGATCAAATCATCATAATTCACGTTTTTTCTTTGCTCAGTCACGATTTCTTCCATGAAGGCAAGGATATCTTGTTCCGTTTGACTCTTGTATTCCGGAGCCACCCTTTCTTTCAGAACCAGCAAAAACTGCTCCAATTTCAATCTGTTGACTGTTACGTTTTTCATAGTACCATTCACTCCTCGCTCCAGACAGGCTAACAGTTTCGTTTACAACTATATATTACCACCATGGGAGCTGATTGGACGAATGATAGCGTTTGGAGGAAAGACAACAAAAAAGCGGATGCGCCCTTTCCTTCTGTCGGAAAATGGTCGCATTCGCTTCTGATTTTTTATTTTCAGCTTCTTACAGGCACAGCCTGCAACATTTGGTACAATTCTGATGGAGATGGCACGTCGCTTATGTTTACTGAGTAATGGCTCAAAACAACTTGCCCTTTTCTATCGACGACGATTGTCGCTTGCAGTTGCAGTTCATTTCCCTCAAAACGTTGACATTCGATCCCATAGTATTCGAATTCCAGCAGTTTTTCTTCGGAAACGCCGTAAACAAGATTGCGCATTGAATCCGCTGAAGGGATATCAAAGTGTTCATACAAGGATTGCTCAGGGTCCGCTATGACGGTATATGGGATTTTCATTTTTGCTGTTCTCTCGGAAACAGCGGCTTCTGCCCCTTGTATCACCATCATGATCTCGATCCCCTGATCTTTGAGGAAATGATAGGCATCCCGGTATTTCAGCATGTCCAGTTGACTCATACCGCAGCCCAGATGTCTCAGGAAAATCACCGCAGTGAAATCGCGTTTCAGCTGAGATCGGAAACTTTTACAACTTCCATTCTTCGTCAAAAATAAAAAATCGTCTATTTCTGTTCCTTCGGTCAACTTCACTTGGCCCACCCCTTCCGCATTTTCCCCACAACATTTTGTTTCTGCTGCAGATTTCCGTTCAATTAACACAATTTGTTGACTCTATGTAAGAATATCTTACCGTTTCTTTCTGATTTTGTCGATGATATTGTTACATTATTCGTCAGAAAATCTGACATGCATTTTTCTGAGGGCTGTAAGTGTTGGCATATTTATCCAATGGCTTTAAATTGACAGCGCTTACGCACTGTGATAGATTGACTTTGATGAGGAAAACAAGTACTCAAGGGGGTGTGTGTATGGCAAGAGGAGGCGGTGGCGGATCACGGGGAGGTGGTGGTTCTTTCGGCGGGAGTCGTGGTGGCGGAGGCCGCAGCAGCGGTGGTCGCGGCAGTTCTTTTGGAGGCGGTTCCTTCGGCGGCAGTAAAGGCGGTCGTGGTGGAAGCAAAGGAGGAAGCGGATCTTTTGGAGGCGGCGGGTTTAATATCCCCCGTTCTTCCGGTTCAAGCGGTCCGATTTTCCGGAGCGGCCCCATTATCAGAGGGCCATCTTCCGGCGGTCCCAATTATTCCGGTGGAAGTCCCAGAGGTGCTCCAGGCTGCGGTTTAGGTTGCGGTATGATTGCATTGGTCGTGATCATTCTGGTTGTTGTTTTCGGTTTGATTTTCTCTTTCAATACTGGATCTTCACTTTCCGGTTCGGGCGGCAACAACGAAATCACCCTTTCTACAGTGGAACGGGAGCCCCTTCCGGATGGGTCGGTCACGGAAACGGATTATTACACAGACACGATCGGTTGGATCGGAAACCGTTCTGAATTGACCTCGGGATTGAAGCATTTCTACGAGAAAACCGGTGTGCAACCCTATCTGTATTTGACTGATGACATCAATGGTTCGACAAATCCTTCGATGGAGGATTTGGAAAACTTCGCAAATGAAAAATATAACGAGCTTTTTGCGGACGAAGCCCATCTGCTGTTGGTATTCTTCGAATATCAGCCCAGCATGTACATGGATTATTATGTGGTCGGCACGCAGGCGGCCACCGTCATCGACACAGAGGCTGGCGATGTCTTGCTTGATTACATCGATTCCTACTATTATGATGACAACAAAACGGACGAAGAGTTTTTCAGCGATGCGTTCCGGGATTCTGCTGATCGCATCATGAAAGTCACACGTTCCCCATGGATCGCTGTTCTGATCGTGTTCGGCGTCACCATCCTGCTCGCCCTTCTGTTCTTATGGTGGCGTCATGCCAAAAAACAAAAGAATCTGGAAGCGCAGCAAACCGAAGACATTTTGAAGACTCCGTTGGATACATTCGGCAACACCGAGGCGGAAGAACTGACGAAAAAATATGATACCGATGTCCCGCAGCAAGTCGATACCAGCCCTACTCCGCAGGCAGAAGACGAAACCCAGGAAGACACGAACCCATAAGGAGGAAACAGAAATGGCAATACTAGAGAGATTTTCGGATATCATCAGCGCGAACATAAATGCTTTGATCGACAAAATGGAAAATCCGGCAAAAATGATCGACCAATACTTGCGCGACATGATGGAAGATTTGGCTGAAGTCAAAAGAAGCACAGCCGGGGTCATGGCAGAAGAGACCCGGACCAAGCGTTTAGTCGATGAAAACCAGGCAGAGGTCATCAAATACACCGATTATGCCAAAAAAGCCTTGGAAGCCGGCAATGAGAACGATGCCCGCATCTTCCTGACCAAAAAGCAGGAATTGGAAAATGTCGGTGCAGGATTGGCTACTTCGTACGCTTCGGCTCATGAAAATGCCGTCAAGATGCGCCAGATGCATGATAAACTGGCAACCGACATCGAAACTCTCAAATCCCGCCGCGAAATGATCAAATCCAAGATAGCGGTCGCCAAAACCCAGGAAACCCTGAACAAAGCGACGGATTCCATCGCCAGCACGAAAGGTGCCATGAGTTCTTTTGAACGGATGGAAGAAAAAGCCGACAAAATGTTGGATCAGGCGAATGCGATGTCCGAATTGAACATGAAACCGATCGATGAAGCGAAAGCGCTGGAAGAAAAATACGCCAGCCAAGGATCGGCATCTGTCGAAGATGAGCTTGAGAAAATGAAGAAAGATTTGGGTTTATAAACCTATCTCATATTCACAAAAAGTGCACCCTGCCCATTTTGGCAAGGTGCACTTTTTGCTGATTTTGCAGAAACGCATTTTGAGGCGATTTCAAATGGAATGATGTATCCACCATCACGAAACTCTCTCAAAACGCGTTATTTTTTTATTGTGGTTAAAATCCGAAATCGACCCGTTTGTAAACGTTGTTGATGTTCTCCTGGGTGATGTCGATATACCGGAGTGTGACCGCTTGTGAAGAGTGCTGAAAAATTGTTTGGAGCAGGGAAATGTCGACGCCCTGCTTGTAGGAATGGTAGCCGAAACTCTTGCGCAGCGAATGGGCGCTCAAAGTGATGCCGATCATATCCCCTGCATGCGCGATGATGCGGTGTGCCTGCGTACGCTTGATATGACTGCTCTTGTCGGCGTTGGAATAGAACAAATAATCAGCAGCAGCCAGCCCCTCCCTTTCGACATAATCCGAAATGGATTGCTTCAAGCGGTCATGGATGGCCAGTTCTTTCTTCTTGCCCGTTTTCATCTCGACGATCTGATACGACTCTTTCCCCAGTACTTGCCCTACCTTCACGTTCAGGATGTCGCTGATGCGCAGACCTGTCCGGATGGCATACTCCAGTAGCAGGCGATTTTTCGAGTGAGGCGGATAAACGTCCATCAATATTTGGATTTGGCTGATGTCTTTGATTGCATGGGTGGTATTCACTGAAATGTCCTCTTGTTTTCTTTATTTTATGCCCTCCGATATCCGGGGTTTTTCGGTTGATTTCGATAAAAAAAGCATACCATTTTGGTGTTGATAAATCAACGTTTTACGGGGAACACAATTATACATGTGTTCCCTCATTTGGCGTCGAAACTCACCAATTATTCAGTTGCAGAAACGACTTTTCAGGCGATTTCGCGCATGACTGCCGCCAACTGTCCGCGAAACAGCACGACAGGCTCTTTTGGGGAATACTTTGACTTTGCGTCGCGGAAGCTTCATAATTATTTAAAGAAATGATAATACATTTCCCAGGTTATCTTTGGTACAATGCAAGCATGCTACGAAAGAAAGAAGGTTTAAAAATGAAACTGAAAAAAATTATGACAACAGGCCTTGCTTCGTTGACCTTATTGGGAATCACCGCTCCGGCAGCGTTCGCCGATAAAGTCGCAATCGAACCGATCTTCACTTACGGCGAAAGTCTGAATGCCGCCCAACTGGAGAAAACCAGAGAAACACTGGGAGTAGCCGAGGGAACGAACGAGTTGGTCGTGGCAGTCAATGAATTGAACGGCTTGCTGCAGGATGATTACCCTTATAGCCAAGTCTATTCCAGCACGTACATCACGCCTGCCGACAGCGATGGTGCTGTTTCGGTGGAAATCCTGACTCCTGAAACCATCACTGCGATCACAGAGGCGCAATATAAGAATGCAGCCATCACAGCCGGCGCAGTGGATGTGGACATCAAGGTAGCATCCGCTGTCACAGTTGACGGATCTGGTGCATTGGCCGGTGTTTACAAAGCTTTTGCTGATTCAGGAAATACACTGGACGCAGCCGCTGTGGAAGTCGCCCAGGAAGAGTTGGCGGTCACTTCTGCAGTAACCGAGGAAAACCAAGCCGACAGCGGCTATTCGGATGAATTGATGAACGCTGCAATCGTGGAAATGAAACAGGACATCCAAGAAGCCAAGGATGCGAACAACGGTAACATCAGTGCTGACGACATCCGTCAAATAGTTGAGGATGTGCTGAAGAACTATAATCTCGACAACATCCTTTCGGCGGACAACATCACGAACATCCAGAACCTGATGATCAATTTCGGCGACATAAATCTGACAGCTGAGCAAAAAGAACAGATTGCCGCTTTCGGTGAAGAGTTGCAAGCGACGGGCGGAGAATTGTTCGAGCAGGCAAAAACAGCCTGGAGCAATGTCGATCAGGAACAACTGAAGGAAGACAGCATGGGCATTTGGGAATCCATCGTCCAATTCTTTACCAACCTTTTCGGTGGGAACGACAGCACTACGACTGAAACCGAATAACTGAAGATTTACCAGCTGCATAATAAAGAAGCCTCCCTTTCTGATTTTATCGAAAGGAGGGCTTCTTGCTATTTAGGGATTCATTTGGAATTAATCATGATAATTCCCTATCATCTTCATAAAAAAATAAAATTTGCATGTTATCCTCTTGAATGAGTACTGATGCATTTATCGAAAGGAGGATACTCGTATGATGGACCTTCCCGTATTGATTGCCCTCTTTTTTGCGGTAGCTTATTTCACCTTTTCCAGCCGCGGCATGATTGCTTATACGTTCGGCATTTATCTGGACCTCCCCAACGTCATCATCCATGAATGCGGACATGCTCTAACAGCGCGTTTATGGGGTGGGAGCATCCAATCAGTAAAATTTCATATTCTCCCCTCGATCGTCAAAAGCGGCGGAATCCTCGGTTTAGCCGAAATCGGAAACCGCAGCGGACTGGGGATATTTTTTAGCCTGCTCGGCGGTTATGTTTCGCAAGCATTGTTCTTCGTTGTAGTGTCCTATCTCTATTTACAAGGACTGTTGCTGTGGATCATTCCGCTTTTCTTATGCATCTATTTGCTAACGAATTTGCTGGCTAAAGAAAAGAGCTTTTGGCAGAATCTGATCATCCTGATTGTGATCGGAGCTTCCATTATGCTTTACCGTAACAACTACAGCTTCCTGTTGCGGATTTATCAGTCAGTGGACGTCATCACAATTGGTTTCGTCATCTGGTATATGCTTGGCTTGGCGCATCAATTTTTCATTGTTTTGCTTTTGAAAACTGACAGCCATTGGGACGGAACAGCCTTGGCGACGAAGACGTATATCCCTACCGTAATCTGGAAAGGCTTCTTTCTCCTTGCCATGGGTGGAGCCTATTTCGCTCCCTTTTGGCTGCAGTGGTTTTAAATTTGGAACCAGACAATCAAAAAAAGCTGACGAACCGCCTGCATAAGGGCGGTTCGTCAGCTTTTTGGTTGGTTTTATTGTTGGGCCAGATGCGCTTCAATCTTAGCGATGTCTGCCAGATCTTTTTCCCTGTCCAGCTGTTTCTTCATAACGATGACTGATTCCAGGCTCGCGACCGGAACCTCGTCGATCATCGTGATATCCCCTCTATGCCAATCCTCGAAAATTTCCACATCCTCGCTGAAGATCACTTTGCGGGCGAAGGCGCCTTGTTTGATCGGGTATCCCTGAGCCGCTAAATTTCGGAACGCTTCCTTGGTGCAGCTGATGTCGATATCCTTTGTTTCCTCTTTAATGCCATGCATAACCAGTGCCGTCCCGGTGATGACGCAATAATCGCCAGGCTTCAACGGAAGCGCTGATACGCTTTCCTTGATCGTTTCTTTTCGGAACATGTATCTCACCCCTCGTTTGTTCATCCAGGGAACATTATATCATGCAGTCAGATCAATTTATTGAAGCGAAGCAAAAAAAGACGGACCAACGAACATTTTCTGCGCTCGTTGGCCCGCCTAACATTTGTTTCCGTTTATTTTACGTCTTTGAACAAGCCCGTGAAGTCGAACGTTGCAAAGTAATCCGCTGGTGTTTCCGCGCGACGGATCATTTCCGTGCCGCCGTCTTCTTTCAGGAGGATTTCGGCCGAGCGCAATTTACCGTTGTAGTTGTAACCCATCGAGAAGCCGTGCGCGCCTGTGTCATGGATCACGACCAAGTCACCGATGTCGATTTTAGGCAGCATGCGGTTGATGGCGAATTTGTCGTTGTTTTCGCATAAGCCGCCGGTCACATCATACATGTGATCTTCTGGTTGATCTTCTTTGCCCATCACAGTGATGTGGTGATAAGCCCCATACATCGCCGGACGCAACAAATTGACTGCGCTGGCATCCAGACCGATGTAATCTTTGTAGATGTGCTTTTCGTGGATGGCCGTTGCCACCAAACAACCGTATGGCCCAAGCATGTATCTGCCTAGCTCTGTATAGATCGCAACATCTCCCAGGCCGGCCGGCACCAAAATTTCTTCAAATGCCTTGCGGACACCTTCGCCGATTTTTGCTACATCTGCAGCTTTTTGTTCCGGAAGGTAAGGGATGCCGATTCCGCCTGAAAGGTTAATGAAAGTGATATCCGCGCCGGTTTCTTCCTTCAGTTCAACGGCAGTCTGGAACAGGATGCCTGCAAGGATCGGATAGTACTCATCCGCTACGTTGTTACTGGCCAAGAATGAATGCAGGCCAAAGTGTTTCACGCCTTTTGCCATCAATTTCTTGAAGCCTTCCGTCAATTGCGGACGTGTGAAGCCGTATTTTGCGTCTTCGGGTTTGTCCATGATTTCATTATTGATCGTGAACTCGCCGCCCGGATTGAATCGGCAGCTGACTGTTTCCGGCAATCCAGCTGCTTCTTCCAGAAAATCGATGTGGGTAATGTCGTCCAAATTGATGGTCGCATTCAATTTGCGAGCGAATTGGAAATCCTCCTTAGGCGTCACGTTCGATGAGAACATGATTTCATCGCCTTTGAAGCCGAGTGCATCGGCCATCATCAGCTCTGTATAAGTCGAACAATCGACGCCGCAGCCTTCTTCCTTGAGAATCTGCAGAATGGCCGGTGTCGGTGTTGCCTTCACAGCGAAGTATTCTTTGAAGCCTTTGTTCCAGGAGAAAGCCGCATTCAATTTGCGCGCATTCTCACGGATACCTTTTTCATCATATAAATGGAAGGGTGTCGGATACTGTTGTACGATTTCTTCCAATTGCTCTTTTTCAACAAATACTTTTTTTGTCATTTCGCTTCAAATCCTCTCATCATTTCGACTACTTTGATTTCGTTCTGCAACGATTCTTTCAATAAATCAACTACATTTTTCTTCCCGGAATACAGACAAGTGGAAAACTCGCCCTCATCGATATCACCAGTCAGAACGGTCGTGGAATCCACGATGATCCTTACTTGCTTCTTCGGCTTCTCCAAAACATGGACAGTCATCCCATCCTGCGGGAATGGCGTATCGGTTATGACAACCATTTTTATGCCGCGCTGATGTGCTGCTTGCATTTCCGTCAAAAGTTCCGGCAGGATATTCCCGGAAACGGACAAGTAGACGCGTGACTTCGATTCTGAAATCATATTGCGCATTTTGTCCATTATGCGGTGTTCGCCTGTGATGGTTATGTACCCCTCCGCATCTTCTCTTCTTTGGGGGATATTCTTAATCAATTCCTGCTTGGATTCCTGAAGGGATCGGATTTTGTTCCCGCAGAATTCCTCCACCGGTACTGGCGTGTAGCGGGTCGTCTCCCCTTCGATGATGAAGGCCGCTCCTTTTTCAACCAACGAAGCCAATGATGCATAGGCGTTCGAGCGCGAAATACCGGTTATTTTTGATACTTCATAACCGTTCAGGTCCCCGTCCGAAAGCAAGGTCAGGTAGATGGTCGCTTCATGTCTGGTCAGATTAAATCGCGTCAACAATTCTGTGTTATCCACTGAATAAATCCTCCCATTTCAATGCGTGTTCTGCTTTTTGTCAGTAGTATTACTGCATAGGAACACTATATACTATTTCCGTTTTCTTGTCTATTTCTAATGCTTTTTTCATGTAATGTTTTTTTGGGATTTATCTATTGGGAACGTATAGCTCTTTAGACATGATGGTGGCTGTAGTGCTCAACCAAGTCCCCGAGCATATCGGTGGCGATGTCGTTCTGGCCTCCGCGCGGCACGATGATGTCGGCCTGGATTTTGGAGGGCTCGATGAAGGCATCATGCATCGGTTTGACGGTCGTCAGATAGCGGGCAATCGTACTCTCATACGTGCTGTTCCGTTCGCGGATATCCCTTTCGATTCTTCTGATCAGGCGAATGTCCGGTTCCGCATCGACAAATATTTTGATGTCGATCATGGATACCAACTTGGGTATGGCCAAAATCAGAATCCCTTCCAGTATGACGACCGGCTTGGACTCGATCGGGGTCGTCTTTTTCGAACGTGCTTGCAGACTGAAATCGTAGATTGGCGCCTCAATGTCTTGTCCGGAACGGAGTTTGGCCAAATCTGAAATCAAGAGTTCGTTATCGAAGGCGTTTGGGTGATCGAGATTCAGGTTTTCGCGCTCAATTGCGCTCAGATGCGTTTGATCCTTGTAGTACCAATCCTGCGATACATAGACGACATTGCCCTTGCCCAGTCTTTTCGCGATTGTTTTCGCAACGGTTGTTTTGCCGGCTCCCGATCCTCCGGTAATCCCGATGATGATCATCTTTATCGTCCCCTGTCATAAGATGGTTGTGTTCCTTATACATCCATTATAAGCTTTCACCGGGCCATAGGCGAACGCGAATGGACAAAAAAGGAAACAAGAATCTGCTTCTGCAGCAGGCTCTTGTTTCCTTACATTGTATTCAAATCAAGAATAATGATTTCAGGACCGTTATGAACACAACCAAACTGAACATCGAGAAGATGGTAGTGAAAACGACGATTTGACTCGCCAAATCCGGGTCCCCGCCCATCTGTTGCGCCATCGTGTAACTGGATACGGCTGTTGGACCGCCCAACAGCGTCATCATCGGCACCAAATTTTCTCTGGTCAATCCGTAGAGGACAGCCAGCGTCAGACCGATTATTGGGATCAAAACCAACTTAAAGAATACCGTCATTGCCAATTGGATCCGCGCATTATTCAAGGCATCAAAGCGGAAAGTACCGCCCATGACAATCAGTGCTAACGGTGTGACCAGCCCTTTGATGCCGCTCAGCGTATCGTCGAGGAACAGAGGGAATTTCAATCCGGAAAGGCTGATCAGGATGCCTACTATCGTACCGATGAACATCGGATTCTTAAGGATATCCAAGAGGATGCGAACGGGTTGGATTTTATGATCCGAATAGATGGAAAGCGCTACGACGGACAGAACATTATTCAAAGGAACGATGACCGCAATCAGTATCGAGGTCATCCCCAATTGGCTTTCCGACAACAGCGATGTAGCGATCGGCAACCCGAACAGGACAAAATTGGAACGGAATGTCCCTTGCAGCATCACACCGCGTTTGGAATTGTCCTTTTCGATCCACGGAATGAATAAAGCAAAAAGCAAGAAGAAACTTAAAGTAAGTCCGACAGCGAAAAAGAGCACATCGACTCTGAAGGTGCTTCTGACATCCGCTTCGTAAACATTCATAAGGAGATTGATCGGCAAAAAGAACCGAAAAATGGCATTATTCAATTTTTGATAAGTCGTGCCATCCAACAGTTTGGCCCGCAATAACCCCTGCCCGATCAACATGTACAACAATAAAGGCATTACTGCATTCACCGCAATGGAAAAATTCCCCAATAAATCATCTCCTTTTTTGGAAGTATAATTAATAATACATAGCCTTTCTGCGTAGTAAAAGGCTGAATCAAGCGACAATATCAGTGTACCATAGATTTTCGTTGAAGGGACACTGATTGCAGGAGGCAGGGATAATTTGAATGGATCCTTGTCAGGGTGCTGATCAATAGCAGAGTACCCTTTATCTTCCTGCTGCGCGCAATACGTACAAGGCATCTGATGTTACCCACTCATTGCCGTTCTTGCCGTCCACTTCCCCCCAAACCAGATAAGTACTGTTTGATGGTCTATCTGCAGTTTTTTCATCAAGCGTTCGGCCATATTTTGCTTCCATCGGCCAGCTGCCATCCGGGAGCCGTTTGGATTCCAAAAGCTCCAACGCATCATCGCAACGACTATCTGTAACGATCCCCATCTCTGCCATGACCTTCAAGGCGAAGAGGATATCATAGTGCCAATAACAAGGATAATGCAATAATATGAAATCGCTCTTGATGATCCTGTTATTCGAACGCCTGCGGAAAAGGTGGCGGCACAGGAAGACCTCGGCTGCTTTTCCACATGCCTCCATAACCTCTTTATCACCAGTCTTCCTTCCGTAGAGAGCCAATGCCCGCAATGGGATCAAAGATTCAGTGAAAGACGAATCGTCAGCCTGCGGATTCGGATCACAGTTCCATCCGCCATCCGGCCACTGCCATTTCAAAAGCAAATCCACCAACAACTCTGCCGACTCCATCCTGGACTGATCGGTTAAGCTTAACAGGGAATACAAGGCATTCCCTTGTTGAGAGGCATGCCTTCGGAACCTTCCGTTGACAGGATCATTTTCCCAGAATTCCGGTTTCAGCCACTGCTTACAGACTTGGTCGATTATCGGCAAGATAGTGGGATCGTTTTTTGGATAGCCGAGGTCAGCCAAAAGCGTTAGAGCCCAATGCGCGCCATCCCATTTTTTGTATGGATTGTCCAACGGCAGCAACAGTCCGGAAGCGTCTTTTTTGCTCAGGATTTTATTGACCCGATCTGAATGTTTTATTTCCGACAGCAGCTCGCCGATTTCGGATGAATCAGGATTTCCTCCCGATAACCGGACCCTGGCTGCATACCGGATGGATGGCTCTGGAGATTGTAATAACTTTGCAACGACTGGATACATGACACAGGCTCCGCTCTTGGCCTTAGTTCGGCTGATACAGTTTGACCTAATCCGGGTTATTGCCTACAAGACCATGTCTTCCTGTTGGGATCGTAATCTATCTGATTTCCCATGATCCTCAAAATCTCAATATACCTTCTGATGGCGGCTTCGTTTTTGTCGATGGCTTTCGCCAATTCCTGTGTCGTGGTTTCCGGATTTTTTTCGATGAGATCCCGGATCTGGATAATATTGGAAAGTGTATGGATCGTGGCTTCGTCACTTTTCGCTTTCTGGCTTGCCTTCGACAAGAGCCCAGGCAACTTGTCCTTCAGTTCGGCAAAGTTTTCAAAAGCTTCTGCATGTGCGGCTTCCGTCAATCCGTCCACCACCGGGCCAACCAATATCACTTTTGTCAAATTGCCGTCGACCTCCCGGAAATATTCCGACAGTGCGACAACGGCTTCCTTATCCAGCCTCTCCGTGGTAATGATGGACAGGAAATGGCCTGTTGACATCAAATCGCGATAATCCCCTACAGTCAACAGCTCGCACTCTATCCCTTCGCTGCATTTGCGTAAATAGTCGATTTCCTCACTCGTCAATCCATAAGCGCTGATGTATCTACTGTCCAACATACAACTTCCTCCTCCATTATCACATTCTCTCCCTGAAAAACCTTTGTCAGTACCATTATAACGAAATAGATTTGTAAACTGCATTTCAAAACCTTGCATTTCCAATAAAAAAGCCGTGTGTTAATCTTTGCTCGCATCCTTAAGAAAGGGTTATACTTGAGTAAAGCAGAGAACAGGGGTGGTCAAGATGATTTATGAATTCAGGGTTGCTGTCCGTGACATCGGCGTGCCTATATGGCGGGATATCCAGGTGAGCAGCGATGAGACTTTCTACGATTTCAACAGCATCATCCAAGCGGCATTCAGTTGGAGCGGGTTTTTCGAGCATCGTTTTGAAATCACGCGCTCCGGCGGCACAGACCTCCTTCCCATCATAATCGAGGAGACACCATTAGACACCTTGGAAGATTATACGGACGAGAGCGACCTCAGGGAATATTCCAATGAGGAACGTGAAGATGTGGATGAAATCGAGGAAAATGACTACGACTATCACGATGAAAACGACAACGCGGAAAATGAAGACCAAACGCTGCAGAAATTTTTCACCGATATCGATGATGCAGCGACCTACATCTATTTCACGGATGCCGTCATAGAAGTGGATATCCAACTCACTGAGATGGTTGCGCCTCAAGAAGGTGGCCGCTATCCGATTTGTGTAGCTGCCGAAAATGCCAGTCCGGACGAAATGGAAGACCGCAGCACGATTCTGCAAAATCGGAATATATTGAAACTGACGGACACACAGGATTTGATCCGCTTGATCAATTTCGCGTTATCCCAGTTGGGCGACTCGGATATTTTCGATGCGGAATACGAAGACTTTGGGTCAGAATATGCAATCGATACAAGTTGGGACGATTTTCCGTCTGATGATGCGGAAGATTCGCCTCCCAATTATTGAATGTTCTGATAAACAGCAGTCCACCCTGAAAAAAGTGGGCTGCTGTTTTTTTGTGTCCATTCCGCCATTCGGCTGGTCATACTTTCTTAACAAAAGAATCGTCATTCCGCAACAAATGCATCATAAATCTGTGTTATGATGTCCTTTGAATGTTCCTGAACAGTGGAATCAGTTTTTGATGCTTCTGTTTTTAGAGCAAATTGACATACAAGGAGGCTTAGGTATGACTTACCCGATCATCATTGTTTTTCTTCTTTTCCTGACGTTCATCCATATCATGAAAAAACGCAATGGCAAGGAATCCAGATTTCCGTTCACATCAGTGATTCTCGGCGTGCTTTTTGGATACCTGCAGCAAGCCACTGCTATCGGCAGCATCATCGGCATTCCGGATCTCGGCCTATACATTTCATTGGGATTTTTCATTCTCGCGACGCTGCAGGTCCTATTCGGAAAAAGCAAGCAGAAACGCGAAGCGAATGCACGATTCCGCAGCGGCCTATCCGGCTTGATCCTGGGATCCGGCTTCCTCTATCTGCACACCCAAACAGCGAGCGATCAACTCATAGCTGCCAGAACAGGCATTTCCGATTTGACACTCTATTTGGCTATCGGTTGCTACACTCTGGCGGCCTTGTCCTTTTCAGCCAATCTGAACAAACTCCTGAAGAAGCAAGGCACTCATCTAAGAAACGGCGTACTCGGTGCGCTGTTCGGCACATTTTTCCTTTTTCTGGATACGCAAACGGTAGCAGGCGACTTTTTGGCGAACACCACCGGGCAGAACAGCCTGCTTTTGTATGCCGCACTCGTCAGTTATGCGATTGCCATCTTCAGCATTCTTATGGAGGGCAACAAACGCTTGAAAGTGACTAGCGGCAACCGCAAACGCGCAATCCTGTGCGCAGGTTTGGGAGCACTGTTAAGATACATCCATCTCCGGACAACGGTGGATGACCTGTTGGGCGTTTCCGGTTGGATGGGCACCCTTTCGTTCGGTCTCTTCATCGCAGCCGCAATCTTTCTGGCGCTGGATCTGTTCAAATCCGGCAAATTTCAAAGCAAAAAAAAGGCCTCCAAGCAGACTGTCAAACAAACGAAACCTGTCTTCACCCCGGATCAACCGGCTATTGAAAATGCGGAAACAAACGGCCTTTCGCGGAGTGAATACAGACGGAAACAAAACCCGTAAACTCCCAAATAATTACCTTCCTAAACGAAAAAAGCAGCGGACTCTCATCAATAAGAGAGTTCGCTGCTTTTTTCAATCCTCGTCCTTGATGTCGGGATCTTCCGGAAGCGGCGTATTCAAATAGGCCTCCAATTCGTGTTTGTACTTTTCCCTTTGTTCAATGAAAAAATTGAACTGATTGCGGTTCAGCAGTATATCATCATCCACGCAAATTGTGCGGATTTGGCGCTCGCGGATCAAACGATGGATTTCACTGACCGGCACTTCCAGATAGTCGGCCGTTTCTTGAATATTCAAATACATAATAACACCCTTCATAAAGCTCATTTCATTCATTTTACACCAATTCCGGAAATTTCGGGAAAAATTTTCTATCCTATCAGCGCAGGCGATTGATATCGGGATTGAAGTAGTTCTTACGCTTGACCCAGACCGGGCCGTCGCCTTTCGTAATCAAGAGCACATCGATCGGTCCGCCGACCGTTTCCATGGAAAAGGAAATTTTCCCTTTGAAGGAAGTGATGTTGACCAACGTCTCCGCAATCAGAGCGAGTTCCTCCTTCGGCATCGAATCGATCGTCATCAATACGGGGGTCAAATGCCGTTCCTGTTTCATGTTTTCGAAGGCATTAAGGCCCGATTCGATCAGCGTCGCCTTCAGTTTGTTGATTTCCGAAGCGTCGTTTTCCTTCAATAACTTTTTCTCCGTCAGTTCCGAAACAAATTTTTCAAGCGTGGCGCGGAGCAATTCCCCGAGGTCAGCTTCCAGATCCGGCGCTATGCCGTTAATGACCGTATGTACCATATCCTGCTGCGCAAACGGGACAATGGCCGAGGAACATCTGTCTTCGGCGAAATCATTCATCACGATCTGGCGCACAGTCAGCCGTTTTTTGATCACTCTATCGACGACGCCGGCTATGTCGTACTGGTAAATGCTGGGGAACAGCTCACTGTAGCCGAAGCCGGCAATCACCAGTCCGGAGTACGTGTCGGGATAATAACTGTCGCTATATACATAATTCCGCACGATTTTATACAGATCCGTCTTGAATTTATCGTAGAGGTTCAAGCCCAAGAACACGGTATCGAAAAGCTCCTTAAAAACCTCGTCCAGCTTCTCCCCGTAAAGGTCAGAGAAAACTTTGATCGGCGCCTTTTTGGTGATGCTCTTCATTTTCTCGCTTTCTTTCAACAACGCCGGAATCTTTCCCTCGACAGCTTTTTGGTAATCGGCCAGAGTGAATGCCCCGGGTGAAGGGATGTAAGTCGTATTCTCCAAAATATTGCTGACATTCTCCGCATATCCGATGATGAGCACTTCGGTAAAGATTGTGGAGTAGATTTCATCCACACTTTCTAAATAATTGAAGAATTCCGTACAGTAATCCCAGACCGAATCCAATGGCCGGTCCCCGATTTTCTGATGGAAGCCTGTTACGATAATTTCCCATGGAATCCCCATGAATTGTACATTCCCGAACATCATGATGCCGATCGAGTGGGTCGGTCCAAGCGAAAAAATCTTATTGCCAGAATTGAATATTTTCATTTGTTCGCTGTTCCCCATCGTCAGAGCGGAATCAGCCGCCAGGACCAATCCGTTTGCGTTCAATATCCCTACTTCTGCCGTCATGACGCATCCTCGCTTCCTTTGAAGACCTTTTAAAAAAACGCTTTCTTTCCTCCATTATATCCTTCATGGTCGCTTTTCTCAAAACATTAGGGACGCAGTCGCAACTTTGGATGATTGCCTGAATGCGAAAAAAAAACCAGTCACCACTATTGGGCGGCGACTGGTCAGGATTGAAGCTAGTCAGTATAAGAATCCAAGCGTGCATAGGATTGATAACGGTCTTTTGCAGCCAGGAGACTTTCATCGAAGATCTCCTGCACATGCGCAGCATCATACTGGTTATACAATGAAGAATAGCGGACTTCTTCCATCAGGAAATCCTGGAAACGTTCAAACTGCGGTTCCTTGGAATCCAACTTGAACGGGTTTTTCCCTTTCAGTTTGTTTTCCGGGTGGAAGCGGTAAAGATGCCAATAGCCGACATCCACAGCGTCTTTTTCGTGTTCCTGCGAAACGGTCAACCCGCACTTGATGCCGTGGCTGATGCATGGCGAGTAGGCGATGACGATGGAAGGACCATCGTAGGCTTCCGCCTCGGAGATGACTTTCAGCGTATGTCTAGGGTTTGCGCCCATCGCGATCTGTGCGACATATACGTACCCATAATTCATCATCATCATGCCCAAATCTTTTTTGCGGACCGGTTTGCCGCCGGAAGCGAACTCAGCGATGGCACCCAGGTTGGATGATTTGGAAACCTGTCCGCCTGTATTGGAATAGACTTCGGTATCCAGCACGAGGATATTCACATCTTCCCCGCTTGCGAGAACATGGTCGATTCCGCCGAAGCCGATATCATAGGCCCAGCCATCGCCGCCGATCATCCAAGTGGAGCGTTTCATCAGATAGTCCTTATAGCCGACTAAATCGTTGATCAGTTGTTGGACCTTCTGATCCGTTGTGTCAGCAGTTTCCAAAGCCTTGATGTAGGCTTCGGCTAATTTGCGGGCACTGTTTTTGTCGTTGAATCCCTCAGTCCATGCTGTGGCAGCTGTTCTGAGCGAATCGTCGAGCTGCAGGCTCAAGAGCTCCCCTGTCAATTCCAATGTCCGTTGGCGCAGTTGTTTCGTCGCATGGTGCATCCCAAGGCCAAATTCCGCATTATCCTCAAGCAGCGAATTTGCCCATGATGGCCCGCAGCCGGCTTCATTGGTCGTATACGGAGTCGAAGGAGCCGATCCGCCGTAAATGGACGAGCAACCTGTCGCGTTCGCAATCTGCATACGATCGCCCACTACTTGGGTGACCAGTTTGATGTATGGCGTTTCGCCGCAGCCGGCGCAGGCACCCGAAAATTCGAACAACGGTTTTTCGAATTGGCTGCCTTTCACCGTGTTGATGCCGACAGGATTTTCTTTGTGCGGCAGACGGATCATGTAATCCCAGTTATTGTTTTCCTCCAGATGATCCTCGCGGTTTTTCATCTCGATCGCTTTTTTGCGTGCCGGACAGGTCAAGACGCAGATGCCGCAGCCCGTGCAGTCGGCAGCGGACACTTGGATCCGGTATTTGTAGTCTTTGTATGGGCGCATCCCGTCCAGGAATTCCATACCTTCAGGGGCATTGGCTGCCTCGTCTTCGGTGGCCAGGAACGGTCGGATAGCGGCATGCGGACAAACGAAGGAGCATTGATTGCACTGGATGCATTCCTCGGGATTCCAGATTGGGATCTGGACGGCGATTTCGCGTTTCTCGTATTGCGTCGTCCCCTGCGGGAAAGTCCCGTCAGCCCGGTCCAAAAAGGCGCTGACAGGCAATTGGTTGCCTTCCATCCGTTCCATCATGCTGGCGATGTTGCGGACAAAATCCGGGTGGTCATTCAAGACTTCCGGCTCATCCTGCGCATCTTTCCAGCTTTCCGGGATGCTGATTTTTTGGACACCTTCCATGCCGGCGTCGATCGCTTTCTCGTTCATGGAAATGATCGCTTCGCCTTTGTGCCCGTATGATTTGCGGGCTGCTTCCTTCATGTACTGCATTGCCTCTTCAGCAGGTATGACCGGCAGTATTTTGAAGAAGGCCGCTTGACAGATCGTGTTGATCCGCCCGCCCAGGCCAATTTCCTTGGCAAGATTGATGGCGTCGATCGTATAGAAGGCAATCTCGTTTTCTGCGATGTACCGTTTCATTTTGGCGGGCAAACGCGTTTCGAGATCCTCGGCCCGCCAATTGGTGTTCAGCAGGAAAGCGCCGCCCGGTTTCAGGTTCTTCAGCATGTCGTATTTTTTTACATAGGCATGGTTGTGGCAAGCCACGAAATCAGCTTTTTCGATCAGATAGGGCTCATGGATGGGTTCCTTTCCGAAGCGCAAATCGGAAATTGTGACACCGCCTGATTTTTTCGAATCGTAGGAAAAATAAGCCTGTACATGCATATCGGTATGATCCCCGATGATTTTGATCGAATTTTTGTTGGCCCCAACAGTACCGTCGGAACCGAATCCCCAAAACTGCGCCTCGAACGTGCCTTCCTGACGGACGTCGATCTGTTCATCGATCGCAAGCGAAAGGTGGGTGACGTCATCGTTGATGCCGATTGTGAAGGGATGCTTCGGTTCCTCCTTCTTCAGGTTTTTGTAGACTGCGAACAATTGCTCCGGCGTTGTGTCCTTCGAACCCAAGCCATAACGGCCGCCGATGATCATCGGACGGTCAAGGCGATTGTTGAAGGCCGCCACGACATCCAAAAAGAGCGGTTCGCCGATGGAGCCGGCTTCTTTCGTGCGGTCGAGAACCGCAATCCGTTTTACGGAGTCCGGTAAAGCCTTCATAAAGTGCCCGACGCTGAATGGACGGTAAAGATGCACATTGAGAACACCCACTTTTTCCCCTAAGCGGTTCAGGTAATCCGCCGTCTCGCAGGCAGTTTCATACACGGAGCCCATGCAGATGATGACCCGCTCGGCATCCGCAGCACCATAATAATTGAACAGGCGGTAGTCCCGGCCGGTCAACTGGTTCATTTTTTCCATGTAACCTTCGACAATTTCCGGGACAGCATCATAATACCTGTTTGCGGCTTCCTTGGTCTGGAAAAAGACGTCGGGATTCTGAGCCGTTCCCCTCAGTGTCGGATGGTTCGGGCTGAGGCTGCGGTCACGGAACGCTTTCAAAGCATCCTGATCCAGCATTTCCGCGAGGTCGTCATACGATTGAACCTCGATTTTTTGGATTTCATGCGAAGTCCGGAAGCCGTCGAAGAAATGCAGAAACGGCACGCGACCTTTGATAGCCGCCAAATGGGCTACAGCTGCCAAGTCCGTCGCTTCCTGTACACTTGAGGATGCCAATAAAGCATAGCCCGTCTGTCTGCAGGCCATCACGTCCGAGTGATCGCCGAAGATGGAAAGCGCATGGCCCCCCACTGCACGAGCGGCAACATGGATGACGGATGGCAACAGTTGCCCGGCCATTTTGTACAGGTCGGGTATCATCAGCAACAATCCTTGCGATGATGTATAGGAACAGGCCAAAGCGCCCGCTTGAAGCGCTCCATGAACAGTGCCCGCTGCTCCGGCCTCGGATTGCATTTGGGTTACTTTCACGGTTTGACCAAAGATGTTCTTGCGGCCCACCTGCGCCCAATGATCGACAGCATCGGCCATCGGCGAAGAGGGTGTAATGGGATAAATCCCTGAAATTTCAGTAAAAGCGTAAGATGTATAGGCTGCGGCCGTATTTCCGTCGACAGTCATATACATTTTCTCGTTGGACATAAAGTATTCCTTCTCTCAAATTGTATAGTTCACATATAGGTGATTAATAACAACTGTTTTTTCGGCCATATCCTGCAGAATGGCATCAACCGATGCATTTGCATAACTTCATTATAGCAAAATAGTAAGTGCTCCGGTACACAAAGAAAGGCATTTATTCCCGAATGTCAGAAAGCTTAAGGATTCTTTATGCATTTATTATCTTTATCGATTGGTATAATCCATGAAAATCTTTCATTCCGAAGCCGGCGGAGTGAGGATAGGAATTTGCCTTCTTACGGATGCAACGCGTTCGAGATCCACTGTTACGATCGCCATTTCTTCCTCAAAACCAAGTTGGGTCAGAACGCTTCCCCATGGATCCGCCACAAGCGAATGGCCGTAGGCATGGTAACTGAAATCGAGATCTCTAGCAGGACTGACCCCCACCATGAACAGCTGGTTGTCGACTGCGCGCGCTCGGAACAGCAATTCCCAATGCGCTGGGCCGGTCGTCATGTTGAACGCTCCGGGCACAACGCAGACAAGAGCCCCTTGTTTTTGAAGCTTCTCCCAGTCGCTTTGGAAACGGATATCAAAACAGATACCCAAGCCGAACAGGCCGAATTCGGTCTGAAACACACGCATTCCGTCTCCGGGAGTCAACGTATCGGATTCCCTGAATGCTTGCCCGCCGTCGACCCGGATATCGAATAAGTGGGTTTTGCTGTAGTCGTGGATTTCGTTGCCTTGCCGATCGAACGTATAGCTTGTGTTGTATATTTTATTTTCCTTGATCTGGGGAATCGATCCGCCGACCACATAGATGGCATTTTCTTTCGCCATCTCCGCGAGCTTTCGGTAGGTTTCCCCGCCTTTCGGTTCAGCGTAATCTCGGAAATAGGCGTTATCATAAGGACAATTGAACATTTCCGGGAGCACCGCCATATCTGCTCCACCCTGTGCTGCTTTCTTGACCAATTCCTCTGCCCGTTTTAGGTTCGCTTCCTTATCCGCTGTGACCATCATCTGAAGTAAGGCTATTTCCATCCCCATCACCCTCCTGTTTGTTTTTATCAGTATAACGTTTTACTGACGAAGTGTCACAAAAAGCAGGGACGCCTGAGTGTGGCCGTCCCTGCTTTTCAATTTTAATAGACTACGACTGGTGTCCCGACCGGATAACTGTAATACAACGTCCGGACCGCTTCATACGGTGTGTTGACGCAACCGTGCGAACCATAGTAGAGGTAGATATCACCGCCATAGCCATGCGTCTGCCAAGGCGAATCGTGCAAACCGACCGAGTTGCCCACAAATGGTATCCAGAAGCTGACAGGCGAAGCATAGTCCTCGCCGATCAGGACCGATGGCGATTGTTTAAACGGCTGGATATAGAACAAGCCTCGCGGCGTAGCGTTATTGGCTGATGGTTTGCCGGTGATGACCGGAGCGGAAACGAGCATCGTCTCGCCTTTATAGGCCCAGACGCTTTGTTGGCTCAAGCTGACGATGATGTAGCTGTTGCCAATGTAGTAATTGACTCCGGACATGCTGCGGAAATACCCGTTGATCACTGTCCAGTCCGGACCTTTTGCATAGGTCGGCAATCCTGATAGTGCCGCTTTGTCCACCCAACCGATGTAGTTGCCGTTCAGGGAAATCAGGACGTAATGACCATCAGCTGATTCCTTTACCGCATCGACTTGCTGTCCGACATAGCTGTCCGTGCTCGTCCGCCACTGGTAGCCGGGATAGCCCCAAGGTAACGTGTCGACCGAAAAACCGGCCTTCGCGATTGTCGGTGAGTAGTTCACGATGGTTCCTCCGGAAATATTCTGTGCTTGTGATCGGTAGCTGAAATCCCCTAAAGCTTTCTTGTCAATCCAACCGATTTTTTTACCGTTCAGCGAAAGCAGCACATACGCTCTGTTGGCTGTCTCTTTCACAGCCTCAACCCGTTGTCCCAGGTAATCGGTTGAAGTGGCCATCAGTTGATAGCCAGCGTAACCCCATGGCAGACTGTCAATCGAATAACCCGGTGAAGTGATGGCTGCTGTATAGGCAACTACGACCGCAGAAGCTACATCCTGGACTTTTGGTGGAATGGCGACATCGCTAAGGGCTCGCTTATCGACCCATCCCAATCGGGTCCCGTTGGAAGAAATCAAAACATAAAGGCCGTTCGGCGACTCTTGGACAGCTTGGATGCGCTCTCCAGTATGGTTGCTGGTGTTGTCGATTTGCCCATATCCGGCATAGCCCCAAGGCAAGCTGTCTATAGAAAATCCGGCTGCTGCTATCGTTGCTTTATAATCCACTGGTATCCCCGTCGCCAGCTCCTGTACTTTGGGTTCGACATAGATATCCGTCAGTGCCCGTTTGTCGATCCACCCCAATCTGTTGCCGTTCTGAGCGATCAGCGCATAGAGGCCGTTGGCGGTCTCCTGGACTGCCTGTACGCTTTGATTCAAGTAAGCCGAACTTGTTGTCATTTGGGCATATCCGGCATAGCCCCACGGTAAACTGTCGATGGAAAAGCCGGCTGCGCCGATTCGGGCAGCATAGTCCACCGTCAACGCTGAGGCAATATCCTGCACTTTAGGCTGACTGTAGATGTCCGACAGAGCGCGCTTGTCGATCCAACCCAACTTTTCTCCATTGAGGGAAATCAGCACGTACTGACCATTTGCGGTTTCTTTTTCAGCCTGTATTTTCTGATCCAAATAAGCTGTGCTCGTTCCCATATACATATAGCCAGCGTAGCCCCAAGGAAGACTATCAATCGAAAAATCTGTCCTGCTGATGCGTGCAGTGTAATCAACGGCAATCGCTGAAGCAAGGTCCTGTACCTTAGGGATGATGACAATATCGGATAAGGCGCGCTTGTCGACCCAACCCAACTTTTCTCCGTTCAGCACTGCCAATGCGTAAAGACTGTTCTGCGATTCTCTGATCACCTCGATTTTTTGACCTACAAAATCGTTCGTCATGTAGCGGAATGCATAGCCTGAGTAGCCCCAAGGCAGACTGTCGAGCGTAAAGTCCCCTTTTGCAATGACAGCTGTGTAGGAAACGGCAACGTCAGAAGAACTGTCCTTCACTTCGGGTAGTGTCGTAACAGCCGCTGCATTCATTTCCACTGCGGATGCAGGCTCAAGCGGAGTGGCAGCGCTTGGTTGAGGGTCGGCTTTGGTAACATCTGGTATCAATCCGGTCACTGGAGGGATGCCCTCGTTGCTTGCAGGCACCACTTCTTCAGGTGCTTCCGAAGCGTTATCCGATGGCGGAACATCAGCAGCTTTGTCTGTATCCTCATAGAGGATGGATGATTGCTCGATCATATCCGGTGTTTCTGTTTGGGACGACTCGCTCCCGATGGTGCTGCTTGCATTCGCTCCGGTAGTTTCCGCAAAAACTGAGGGTGCCGGTGCCGCGGTCAGCATGGCTGCGGACAGACCGCAAACCATAACGGCACACCATTGAGATTTGACTTTACGCAATTTTTTCATGACTTACCCCACCAATCTGTTCGATATTGTAAAGGCTTACATATGTTCACGCAGAAAATTTGGTGATAGCGATTCCTAAATCCATTTCATACTTTTATTATATCAATATATTTTATATCTTCAATATATTTAATCTAACACCTGTTTTTTATTGAAAAATTGGCTGCCGGACATATGAAAAGAGCCGAGCTGAAACCGGTAGGGTCCCTGCTCAACTCTTCCTTTCAGCTAAAATACACGCGACTATCCTCCCAAGGATACATCATTCTAAGTCGTACTCGTCGCTACTGACGCTGCCGTACCGGTCACTTGCAGCTTGAGCAGCTTCGATGCTCTTGTTGTATTTTTCCAGTTTCTGTTGGACTTTATGGAAGACGCTGCCTTCCGTGAAATTTCCGTCCGATTCGCGTTTTCCGCAATTCAGCCCCGTCAACAGCTCGATACCTTCCGAAACTGTTTTGACGGAATAGATATGGAATTTAGCAGCATTCACTGCCTCGATGATTTCCTCCTTCAGCATCAGATCGTCCACATTTTGATTCGGAATGATGACCCCTTGCTCTCCAGTCAAACCTTTCGCCTCACAAAGATCGAAAAAGCTTTCGATCTTTTCGGTGGCACCGCCGATTGGTTGGATTTCACCTTTCTGATTGATGGAACCCGTGACAGCAAGATTCTGCCTCAGTGGCGCATCACCAAGGCTGGACAGGAGCGCATAAAGTTCAGCACTGGAGGCACTGTCCCCGTCGACACCTCCGTAATTCTGTTCAAAAGTCAATTGGGCGCTTACTGCCAGCGGTTTTTCCTGTGCAAACTGCCCGCCGAGAAAGCCTGCCAACGTCAATACCCCTTTTGAATGGCTACTGCCGCTCATTTTGGTTTCGCGCTCAATGTTTGTCACTCCGTTCGAACCGATATAGGTACGGGCTGTGATCCGCGTCGGGTGGCCAAAAGCGTATTCTTCGGTCTGGATCACTGAGAGGCCGTTCACTTGACCGATGACTGAATCCTGAGTATCGATCATGATTTTGTCCCTCAATAACATTTCCTGGAATTTTTCCTCGATCATATTGGCCCTGTATTTCCTGTCAGCAAGAGCTCTTTTCACGTGAATATCCGAAACCATCGGTGCCCCCTCGTGTTTGGCGATGGCGCTGGATTCATGGACAATCTCCGTAATTTCGTTGAATTGAGTGGATAATTTGGTCTGATTGCCCGCAAGACGTGATCCGTACTCAATGATTTTACCTAAGCCGCTTCGGTCAAAATGGAGGATTCCTGTTTCCTCACAGATTGAGCTGATGAATGAGACATATTTTCTGATATTCTCTCCGTTGCGGTCCATACTGATATCGAAATCGACTTTTACTTTGAACAGTTTCCTGAAATCTTCATCATAAGTCAGCACTTTGTAGAATATCGGACTACCGATCAAAATGATTTTGACGTTCAATGGAATGGTCTCTGGTTTCAGAGTCACGGTCGGCACATAGCGGTACTGCTCGCCGATGTTCTCGATCAAGGCTTGTTGATGTTTCAAAACTTTTTTCAGGGCATCCCACATGAATGGATCAAAAAGGACATCTTTGGCCTGCAGCACCAGATATCCGCCGTTTGCCTGATGGATAGCGCCGGCTTTTACCATGGTGAAATCAGTGGTCGTGTACATGAATTGATTTTTGTATTCGATTTTCCCGAAGATATTGTAATAATTCGTAAAAGGTTCAATGATCGCCGGAGCGCCTTTACTGTTTTCATTGTTCACAAAGAGGTTGACTTTGTATTTTATGAAGGGGTCACCGTCGTTTTCCGGCAATTGAAACGGATTTTGCGCTTGCGGTGCATCGGCCAAACGGAAAATGATGTTGTTTTCGGTGATGTCAGTCTGCACTTTGTCGAGATAATCCTGGATTTTTTCCGAATATGCGTATTTTTCTTTTAATCTGGCGATGGGAGGTTCCGTCGCAAACCGGGTGATCTGCCTGTCCAATTCCTTGAGCTGTTTGTCGGCCTCTTTTTCGAGTGCACGGGATCCGCGGATAATTTCATCGAGCCTCTTTTCAAGCTTGTAGGTATTTTCATCAATGGTTTTGCGTTCTTCAGCCGAAAGAGCTTTATATTCTTCCGGGGAAAGCTGCTTGCCATCTTTGATCGGTATCAAAGCCACGCGTCCAGGTGCTTGCCGAACGACGAATCCCGATTTGAGAGCCTCCTGTTCGATGCTCCGAAAAACAGAATCAACCTTTTCCTGCACCACTTGGATAATGGTGCCTTTCTGTTGATCATAATCACTGCTCTCGAACGTTTTCGGAATGAGGCTGCGCATGTCCTCAACAAACTCGGTCATGTCATTGCGGAATACTTTGCCCTCCCCTGGTGGCAGAGACACCGCGATTGGTTTGTCCCGATCGGCAAAATTATAGATATAGCACCAATCATCAGGCGTAATGCCTTTCTCGGCCAATCTGGATACTACCGTCTGGACGTAGGTGCTCTTTCCGGTTCCTGGTGGGCCGGAAACGAAAATATTGTAGCCAGGCACTGTCATTCCCAAACCGAAGTCCATCGATTTCACGGCCCGATCCTGACCGATGATGCCTTGCAAGGGAGGGACATCCCTGGATGATTCGCAAAAATTCAGTTCGCCGGTATGGAGATAACTCCAGCGCAGCTTCTCGACCGGAATACGGTATTTTTCTTCAAGCGACATGCAAAGGACTCCTTTACTGTTGGATTGCGCTGTTTGTGCCGGCAAAAGTCATCTCCTGACACCGGGACGTAAGCGCTATCAATCTCCAACTCTATTGTATAACAATTTTGCTGAGATGTGGAATGTTTTCCTTTTTGATTTGATTATTACACCAGTAATTATTTCGCAAAAATCATTATCCACTTTTCAGGCATGGCTTGCTGCGTTATACTGATTTAATAGGACGGAGGGACCCACGAGCATGCGTTTTACTTTTAATACCAAATTTACTGCTTTATGCCTCTGGATGGGCGTCATTTTTCTCCTGTCGCACCAAAATGGTCAGGATTCATCCGAAACAAGCGGCATCCTTTTGGAATTGCTGAAATTGATTGGGATCGGGCCCGGCAGTTCCATTCAGGGTGCACTCAGTTACCTTGTCCGTAAGGCAGGCCATTTCAGCGAATACTTAATTTTGGCTATCCTGTTTTTGCGTTATCGGAAAGAACAAGGATCAGCGGGAAAATCAGCTTTCTATGCGTTGCTGTTCGTATTTCTGTATGCCTCATCGGACGAATTCCATCAGTCCTTCGTTCCGGGAAGAGGCCCGGCCTTTTCAGATGTATTGATCGATACAGCAGGGGGACTGACCGGCATCACGCTTTATGAATGGAAGCAGAGAATGATGGAGCGTCAAAATCCGATTTACTGCAAAAAATAAACAGGCATCCATTTCTGATGGATGCCTGTTTTAAAATGATAGGAGCTTTATACCGCATAGCTATTCGACAGCGTCTTTGGGCTCGTTGAAGACATAGACGTTCAGGTCGACCGAATCATCATCGACACTCTTTGCCATGATGTGCAGCCCTTCGCATATCAATGCATCGCCCTTGAAGAGGGGCGTTACCCGATAGCGGACGGTGGTGCCCGATTGAATCGCTTCACTGACAATTAATTCCGAGGCGAAATACATTGCTGGATAGTTCGCGTTGCGATACAACGTCACCAGATTTCGCCAGTCCTCACCGCTCCCGCCGAGCACATCCGCCAGCAGATGACCGCGGTTCAGCTGTTTTGGGTTCGCATCATTCTGATTGCTTTTCGACCAGCCAGTCGGCAGGATGCTGCTGTTTGCATCGGATCCCGTCTGGTACATTTCCGGCGTGATCATTGCGTCCATTGTCGTGACGCGGTTCAGCTCATCCAAATCGCCGTAACTGATCCAGCCTTCCCCTTCAAAGTGCATTTCTGAATCAGCAAAGGTACTCTTTCCACCGTTTATTTCAATGGTATCCGCACCTGTATATTGAGGCGCATCATCCGTGGACAGGATTACTGAAGTAGTGGTTGTACCGTCCTGGTTTGAAGTCGGATCGACTCCTTCGTGTATCTCGATCCAGGTAAGGATGAGAAACCATGTAAATAGCAACAGCAGCCGCAACAGTTTGTGCTTGCCTGAAGTTTTTCTTTTTGCCATTTCTTCCCCCACTGTTAAGAATTGAAACAGCGTTCCATTTGCATAAAGAATAACTTCATTCAATGAACGCATTCCTTCATTCTATCAGTCAACCCTTGGGAGTGCAAACCAATTTCCGCCAACGAGCGAACGCAATCCCTTTTGCTTTTGCAGTCTTTCGTTTTGAAAAAAAAAAGACTCTTCTAGATGGCAAGAAGAGTCGGTTGCGCAATATTATTCAGTTGCAGGTTCATTTTTGACACTCGCCCGGATATCGAATTTCCCGATTGGATCCGGTCCGCGCATGATTTCCCGTCTGATCTGGAGCAAGCCATCTTCATTCACCCGTGTTTTCCATCTGACCAATTGGATCTGGCCACCGGTAATCTCGATGGCAGTGATGCTTGTTGGATAGATGCAGCAACCCGAATTGAAGTAAGGCAAATCTTTGGTCTTCGGATATTTGAAGCGGTGCGTATGGCCGCAAATCAGCATTTTTTCATGCTTCTGGATCCACTTCACGTAGTTTTTTTCTATTTTATGCCGTTTGTTCATATTTTTCACGGGACTAGTCGGGCTCTTGACGCCGAATGCGTGCAGGAACCGCCAAAAGTACTTCAGGGAAAGCATGGTTGGGTACCACAGTTGATCGTTCGGCAGATCGCCCTGCATCCCATGAACGACGAATATTTCCTGTTTCGTCTTCCGGTCCTTCAAAACCAATGCTTCGATTGGTCGGATTCCAGGGAGGAAATCATAGAAGAACTCGGAATACTCATCGTAGTTCCGGAAGTAATTTCGTTCCACATACCATTGGTTTTTCAGAAAGATATTGTGGTTCCCGTAAATCATGATCAGACGTTTTTCGTCATAAAAACGTTTCAGGATAGCGAATACCTCCGGATGGGCATTTTTGATGTGCTTGAATTCGTGGTGTTCCCACAGTTCATCGCCATCCCCGTTTTCAACGTATATGAACTCATTCTTATAATAATATTCCATCGCATACAAAAAAATGTTTTTATTCCGTGCGAATTCATCTGATAAGCTCCCATCGCCCCTGTGACAGTCACTCAAAAAAACATAATTGGATGTATCGTCGATGTATTCAATCCTTGCTTTTTCGTAGGCTTCCGTCAGTCGTTTATCCGTAAACATGCACTACACCTCATCTCACTGAATCCATTAACTCTATTATAGTTCTCTAGGACCCGAAAGGCCACTATTTAGAGTGAACGACAGAATCAGTTTGGTTCGGATACTCCCTTCGATGTTCCCGACAGCAGGGTCAGGCTGCCCAAAAGGACCATACCGAAGCCAACAATGTAAAAATAAGGAAGATAGACAGAATCAGTACCGGCAATTTCCAGAACCCCCATCAAGAAACTGGCGACTGTGAGAGTGGCGATCCCCGAATGGTAGAGGTTGAAAAAGCTGCGGAATCGCTCATCAGTACCAATTCCAACCCTTGCTCGGCTCACGAGATAAATGAGCAGGCCTCCTGCTAAAGGGTACAAGAACATCCAAGTCATTGACGGTGATGCGACACCGTGGCCGAAAAGCCTGTAAATCTTTTCGATGATGACCGTGACAACCGTCAAAATGAGGTAGGTAAGGCCCGTTTTCTTTGATACCAAAAACTTGTTATTCATATCCAAAATAGACAATGTCGCTCACCTCCCTTTCCTCTGTACTGTTGCCGTTTGTCGGATTATTGATGATTTCACCGTTGAAATACAGTGTCGACGAGCCGCCGCCATCCAAATTATAGGCCGCGACAGCCCCTCTGTTCTTCATTTCTTCCGCCAATTGCAGCAGCGAAAAGCCTTCACTTTCGTCGGTCCGGCCATCCGATACGATGATGATGTAGTGCAATGGCGAGATTTGGCCGATGGCAGTCCGCGGATTGCTGGTCATTGATTGGGATACTTCGCTGGAAGCATCCACGGTTATTTCTCCACCTTCGATCAAGGAAGGTCCGAAAGAAATGATTTGCGCAATGTTTGTTGTGTCCAAGGAAGACAAACTCGTTTCATTTTCGGAAATAATCGAGAAGTCGCCCTCATTGTCAATGACTAATGCCTCCGCATCATCGGTCTCCCTCGCTGTATCGCGGTAGAGTGTTCCATTCCTGAGGACATATCCAGCATCCCGGAAGCCATAAAAATCGCCGTTGATGGCCAGTATCGCTTCATGGCTCGCAGCGATACTTGAAGTGGCAGCTTTGATGTTCCTGCCGTATGTGTCCTGCGCTAAAGCGGTTTTCAGAAATGAGGCATCGGAGACTTGGATATCCACCGCATAATAGGTGGTGTTGTTGCTCCGTCCTGTCTCGATGGCTATTTTGATGTTTTCATCTTCGTAGGAAGTTTCGGTGACGATAGCCTCAGTGGTCGTTTGTTCATCAATGGTTACGGATGCGTCCGAATTTGCCTCTTCAACGACTGTGCTAGTCGCAGTAGCTGTAGCTGCTACCTCAGACAGCGACTTTGGGATTACGAAGGCATCCAGCAGAACGAAGGCAGCAGCAGCACCCAACAGGATTGCATAGATGACGGCCCAACGATAGGGTTTTGATAAATATTGCTTCATAGAATGGCTGGTCCTTTCTTTACCGTATTGAATACGTATTTTTTTTGGATTGCGTAGCTGGCAAAAAAGAGCAAACCATCAACCAGTGCCTTTACCAGCACCAAAGGGATCGGCAAGCCGCTAAGAAACTCCACCAACAGCCAACTCAAAGACAGTTGCGAAATGAAGAGAGCACCGTATTTCATTCCTTGGTTTCCAAATGACCGTGCGTTTTGGAATACCCAATGCTTATTCAGCATGAAATTTATGGCTCCTGAAATGCATCTGGCCAACAGGGTCGCAAGGCCTATTTTCGCTGTCAGGGCTGGGAACAGGTAGGTGCTGAACCATCCGAACAAAGCGAGGTCCAGCAGAGAGGACAGGGCTGAGGACAGACTGTATCTCAGGATATTCCAATAGATGCGGACCGAGTCCTTGATTGGATTAAAATGTGAAGCTCGATTATTCTCGATGTAGATGGTCTCAATCGGCACTTGCTTGAACGGAATTTTGTTTTCCGCAAATGACATAAGCATGTTCATCTCATACTCGTATCTTTCCCCGGTCAGTGCGAGGCACAGATCTGCGTACCGAATCGGAATACCGCGCAATCCGGTCTGGGTATCTTGGCAACGGATGCCTGTCGCTGCACGGAACACGCAAGAAGTCATTCGGTTGCCGAAGCGGCTACGGAAGGGAATGCCCTTTTCTTCGAAATTCCGTACGCCCAACACAAGTGCCTGAGGATTTTGGCTCAGCGCGCCGGCGATTTCTCAGATGTTTCCGGCCGCGTGTTGACCATCTGCGTCCGCTGTCACAAAACTTGGGATATCCGGATACTTGTCCAAAAGGAATCGTATGCCCGACTTCAAGGCCCGCCCTTTGCCGAGATTCCCGGTATGCGTGCAGATATCGCATGCATATTTGCTTTTCAAAAGTTCGAAAATTGCTGCATGTTCCGCACCACTGCCATCGTCCACCACGATAGTGTGCAGATCCTGTTTCTGTAGCTCTTCAACCAATAAAACCAACTTTTCGTCAGGGTTAAGAGCTGGAATGATTACGACTGGTTTCATATTGACGCCTCCTAATTTTTCAGTCCGGCCAACCGTTGCTCCTTTTCTTGTTCTGATTCCATTTTAAAAGAACGCACCCCCTCATTTCCTCGAAATCCATACGAAGAATTGCGGAAAAAAAGTAGCGAAACATACACAAATATAAGCTGCCACCAAATCTAGCGCGCAAAAAAAGTGCCCCAACCACAGGAACAGCTCCTGCTGTGGTTGGGGCACTATCATTATTCGGTATATTGCTTAATTTTGAAATACTGGTGTGGAAAGGTATCTTTCGCCATTGTCCGGTGCAATCGTCACTACCGACTTGCCTGCACCAAGTTGACCAGCCAAAGCGATGGCTCCTGCTACTGCCGCACCGCTGGAGATTCCCACAAGAATGCCTTCTTCTTTGGCCAATCTGCGGGTCATTTCGAAAGCTTCTTCACTTGAAACCTGGAATACGCCGTCGAATACAGCCGTGTCCAAAACTTGAGGAATGAAGCCTGTACCGATTCCTTGGATCTTATGCGGTCCTTTTTGGCCGCCGCTCAATACCGCTGATTCGGAAGGTTCCAAGGCATATATGCCGACATCCGGATTTGCTTTTCGTAAAGCTCTCCCTACCCCTGTAATCGTGCCACCAGTTCCGACAGCCGATAAGAAGGCATCCGGGCCGACACCATCGAATGCTGCTATGATTTCCGGGCCGGTAGTCGTTTCATGGATAGCCGGATTGGCTGGGTTTTCAAACTGCAGCGGCAGAAAATGTCCAGGTTGGGCTGCAATTTCTCTGGCTTTCGCGATTGCTGTAGGCATCCCCTCAGCACCGGGAGTCAACACGAGTTCGGCACCATAAGCTGAAAGCAACTGACGGCGCTCGATGCTCATCGTATCCGGCATCACAAAGATGGCTTTATAGCCTTTCGCTGCCGCCAACATCGCCAAACCTACGCCTGTGTTGCCGCTGGTCGGCTCAACGATCGTGTCGCCCGGCTTCAAGATTCCCTCTGCTTCCGCTGTCGCGATCATATTCAAGGCGATGCGATCCTTTATGCTGCCGCCGACATTGAACGCCTCTAATTTCAAATAGACATCGGCAAAGCCTGCCGGTACGACTTTGCTTAATTTGACGATCGGCGTATCTCCGATCAACTCTGCTACAGACGATACGATTTTAGCCATGTTAATTCCCCCGTTAAGTTTGTTATGTGCGATTTATGTGCCAAAATTCGAAAAAGATGTTCCTTTTCTGAACTGGGTGATAGGGGTAGCATAACACGCGATAGCTTCCGTGAAAATCAGACATAAACGAACAAGGGTGATCGTTTTTCCCGAACACCCTGCAACTTAAATTTTCGATGTCTTATTAGCTGTGCCCCATCATCTGATCAATCGCTTCTTTTGCTTGTTTGTACCGGGCATAATAACTGAACTCGTCCTTATCGCCGATTCCTTTTGCATCCAACATGACGACTTTATCCAAATTTCCGCTTCTTGAGATTTCCTCCAGCATCATCTCATGGATGGTCATCAAAAAGGCATCCTCCGAAAATTCCATATTTCGGTATCCATCGTCGACATATTTCAGAGTCGGTGGAACAACCAGGATCAAATCCCACAGTTGGCGCGCAATGAACGCGTTGGCTGACTGCTCCACGATTGCGTACTCTTCCGAAGTGATCGCATAATCCTCATCCTGAGCGCCAAGGCGTGCGTAGACTTTTGTGACCATCACATCCGTGTCCAAAATCGCCATCCCTTGACTGGCGGGATCCGCGATCGTGTCCCGGTTCAGCTGGAACTGACCGGTGACCAACCGCTGGTAGTCCATGCCATCGAGTTCGAAATCATTCACATTCGATTCCTCTTGGTACTGGCGTGAATATTCGAAACTGTAGGGACAGGAATACAGTTTCGCCAAATCCTTGACCAGCGTTGTTTTGCCACCACTCGGGGCGCCCAAAACCAGCACTTTTTTCGTGAATGCGCGCCGGAAAGGCAAGGCGATGGCGTTAAAATAGCGCAAGGCATCATTGCGGATATTCAGGCCGGTGACCGGGTACAGGCTCGTGTCCACCAAATGGACTTCATCCTCGGACTCTTTTCCCAATGCCTCAGCCTGCGCTGTTTTCCCGGTATACCAGATCTTTTGCGCATCACTATGCTGCAATGAATCAGCTATCTTGAGCTTGATGATTTGCAACCAGGACTCCCAGTCGTTTTCTTTTTGCGGGATGCCTTGGCCGGCTGCCATCACGACATAGATCTGGTTATCATCCGCAAACAATTCGCGCATATACCGGAATCTTCTGTAGACATCCAGACCGAACGGCTCGCCGAAATCGCCCTCCTGGCCGCAGACGATCACGACGCAACCGTCATTCTCCTTCTTGGCCTCCAAGATGACTTCCAAATGGCCGATATGGCAAGGCGCGAAGGCTCCAAAAACGATGCCAATCCGGCTGCCGCTTAATTTATCTTTGTACAGATTCCCCATCTCGATTCTCCCTTCTGCAGAACGTATTCTATAAGGTACGAAACCTATCTTTTACATACATTCTACAACTTCCTCACGGCAGCGTATAGCACGAAGGCCTTCGCCAAGTTTGGATACCCGGAAAACAGGCCGATCCGACAAAAAAAGCAGGCGCGGAGATCGGGATGATCTTTGCACCTGCTTGCTTATCGTTGGAACAGAACACCCTCATAGCCGCTGTCGTTGATGGCTTTTTTTGTCGTAGCACCTATAGCATAGAAAACGAGCGGCTTTTTTTCGGTTTTGTTGTAGACCGAAAGAAATCTCTTCCATGCCGACGGGCTGGCGAAATAAACAGCGGACAGTTCACCCATATTGAGCAGCTCCGCCAATTCCGCTTTGCGTTCCTCCAGGAAGACATTGCGGTACAGGACCGAACCGGTTACCTCATTTTCGATCCCCAAAAGTTGTTCGATGGAATCATCGGCGAGCTGGCTCTTCGGGTAGAAAATCGATGTCCCCGCTGGAAATTGTTCTTGCCAAGCTGAAACAAACTGTTTTTTTGTTTCCTGCGGGCTGACGAAAGCCACTTCAAATCCACAAGACCGGACCATTTCGCCGGTTTTTTTGCCGATAACGGCAATAAATGGCCGATGTCCCTTTTCGATGACTGCCAGAACGCTTGCTACAGGCGCTTGACTCGTAAAGAAAAGCCACTCGACCGCGTTGATTTTTCTTTTGATGGCTTCCGTTATCGGCATCTGTTTGATTTCACATAGGGGGATTTCATAAAACTGTCCGAACCCTTGCGCACGGAACCGGATTTGATCTTCCGCATTCATGACCAAGGGCCTTGTCAACAACATCGCTTTCTTCATGGCAATAATTCGTCCGCTGCTGTTTCCGCCAGCTTCAGCGGATCTTCTCCGATGTAACGTTTCGTGACTCCGGTTTCGTCGATCGAACCTGCTAAAAACGCTAAAAATTCCCAGTTTCCATCATTCAATCGATGCGCATAGCCGCCTATCGGCAAGTCGCAGTTGCCATTTGCGCGATGCAGGAAGGAACGCTCCGTAAGACAAGCCAATGAAGCAGCTTCATCATTGATGCCGCTGAGCAGCTCAATCAGTTCCTTGTCCTCCTCCCGGCATTGGACAGCCATGATTCCTTGCCCAATCGCCGGAACACAGACTTCCGGTTCAAGCATGAGCGTATGCAGTCCCTTCAGATAGTCCATCCTTTCAAGTCCTGCCGCCGCCAGGACGATACCATTCAAATCTTCTTCCTTCATCTTCCTGAGGCGGGTTTCGATATTGCCGCGGATCGGCACAAACGACATGTTCGGAAATGCAGTCTTCAATTGGTTGATCCGGCGCACACTGCTCGTGCCTATCACTAAAGGCGCTTTTGGCCCTGAAAAGGGTTTGTCGTCGTTCCAGATCAAGCAATCGAGCGGATTAGCCCGCTTGGGTGTCGCGACGATGGTCAATCCTTCCGGCAAACGGGCAGGCATGTCCTTGAGGCTGTGCACAGCAAAATCGATTGTCTTATCCAACAATTGGGCCTCGACTTCCTTCACAAATACGCCCTTGCCGCCGATTTGCGTCAAAGGCACATGCACAAGCCTGTCCCCTTTGGTGGTGATGCCAACCACCTCGACTATTACTGTGGGGTCCACTTTTTTCAGAGCCTCAATGACCAGCTCGGTTTGTTTCAGCGCCAACGCACTGCTGCGCGTCCCTACTTTTAGTGTCTTCATGCAGCGACCTCCCTTCTTTCACTATTATAGAGGACTTTCGCTTGTAATCAAACGGATATCTTCACTTCTGCATACCGATTCTGTACGCCATGAAATAAAGCCCGCCCATGAAGAAACCGCCTCCTACCAGATTCCCGATCCAGACGATGCTGATGTTCAGAATAAATTCCGCCCAAGTCGCCCCACCGGCAAAAATTCCTGCCGGGATCAAGAACATGTTTGCAACGACATGCTGATAACCAGCAATCACAAAAGCCATGATCGGCAGAAAAGTGCCGAAGATTTTCCCGATGAAATCCTTGGCTGCATAGTTCATGTAAACGCCTGTGCAGACCAGGATATTGCAGGCAACCGAAGAAAAGAACAATTGAACGGGTGCCACATCGATACGGCCTCTGGCGACAGCAATCGTCCTATCGATAAACGCTCCTTGCAGCGTGCCGGACAAGTAGCCAAAGAAGTAAGCTACAAAAAGGGCTCCAATCAGGTTGAAGAGTGTGACGACTGCCATGTTCTTCAACCATGATTTTCCGGATATTTCTTTTGCGAACAACGCAAGTGATACGGACAACATATTCCCCGTCACCAATTCACCGCCCACCAACAGCAGGCAGATGAGTCCGACCGGGAAAACCATCGCCCCCAATAAGTTGACGAGCGTACCCCACTCAGCTGGCATCGATCCCATTGTGCGGATCATGGCAACGCCCGCCAGTCCTATGAAGACACCGGCCATGATACCCAATGCAGCCATTGTCGTGATACTGTAATCGGCTTTATGTTTGCCTCTTAGAATGGCTTCTTCTAATAATTCTTTCGGGCTCAATGCTCCCATAATGGCTTCACCTTTTCCGCTTCATATATATTTTTTGCTGTTGCATCATCAAAGATGATGCTATCGAAATGCTGTTCCGCCAAGTAGTGGCTGTTTACAGCATCAAAGCGGCGGTCGCGTCCTTCGCCTACTTGCATCCACCAGACATCTGCGCCCTTTTGCGTCTGTTCGAGCAAGGCTTCCATAACTGGTTTCCGGGTTGAGACGTACAACTTAGAGTCGCCTTTTTCAGGCAAGTCAGAAAACCAGTCGAAGCGTTCCCCGGCGTGGACGACTTCACCCAGGATGATCATGGCCGGATTCTCGATTTTGGTTTCGCTGATTTTTTGCCTGATGTCCGTAAGCGTTCCTTGTATTTTCGACTGTCTGCCGTATGTACCCCATTGGGTTATCAGCATGGGCATATCCGCTCTCATTCCTTGCGCCAAGGCTGCCTCCACGAAGCGGTCGAGCGCCTCCACACCCATATAAAGGCAGACGGTCTGGCCATTCAATAATTGCTGGAAAGTGTTTTTCTCGTTATCGATAAGTCTGCCTGTCGTGAAAGTCACCGAAGTGGCTATGCCTCTTTGAGTCAGCGAAATGCCGCTGTAGCTGGCTGTGCCGCTGGCGGCAGTGATTCCTGGCGTGATGTCGAAACGGATACCCGCCTCTTGGCACGCCTCCAATTCTTCCGTCAGACGCCCAAAGATGGCTGGATCACCGCCTTTCAGACGTACGACAGAGTCAAGGGTGCCGGCGGTTTCGACCAGCTTCGCATTGATTTCAGCTTGTTTGATCGATTTCCGATCGGGTGTTTTGCCGACATAGATGAAAAGGCAAGTCTCCTTGCAATGAAAGAGCAACAAAGGATTAACCAGCCGGTCGTAGATGACCGCATCGGCGTGCTGCAACAGCCGCACACCTTTGGCAGTCATCAATTCCGGATCGCCCGGTCCGGCGCCGACGAAATGGATCATAAGGAAGCGACCTTCAGGTATATGTTCCCGTCTTCAAGCAACAACTCATACACCTTTAACAGGCCTTCATCAGGATCCTGGATGCGCCCGTCCAGCAAGGAGATTTTATAATCCCGCAGCGGTTCGTAGAGATATTCCCCAGATACAATCCCTTCCAGTACTGGCCCGTTTGTCAGCGGGCAAAAATCTTCGATGGCTGTGATGCGGCCGTCGGATAGTTGGAAAAGGGCTATCTTTTTTTCTCCGATTGAAACGGAGCGCCCGACTTGCGGCAGCAAGGCATTTGTTGTTGTCAAAAATATTTTTTCTGTCATCTTAATCACCCACCGTCACAAGTTCTCTTCTGTCAATCGAATACAATTTTTCCTGGATGTCGCGATCGCCGACAATTTCATGCCATGGATCTTTCCGTTTCACTGCTGTTGCCACATCCAATGCCTCAATCAAGTCTTTCCTTTTTGCAGCATCGCTCAGGATATGTTTAACCGCTTCAAATCCTAAACGTTCCATCCATGGAGCGGTCCTTTCGGCATAAATGCCTGTTTCGCGATAGTACTGCAGCAAAGCGCCGCAATATTCGATAACTTCTTCTTCCGTTTCCACTGTCGTAAGAAGCAGGGCTTCCTTGACTTCAGTACCGCCATTTCCGCCGATATAGATCTGATAGCCGTTCTCCACACAGATGATGCCGAAATCCTTCACGCCGGATTCTACACAGCTGCGCGGACAAGCCGATACGCCGACTTTGAATTTGTGCGGTGTGTCGATGAATTCAAAGCGTTCTTCCAATTTGATGCCAAGCCCCATCGAATCCTGGGTTCCGAATCTGCAGAAGTTCTTCCCAACACAGGTTTTGACCGAGCGGAAGGCTTTCGCATAGGCCTGTGCTGAAACCATGTCCAATTCTTTCCAGATGGCCGGAAGGTCCTGCTTCTTGACGCCGTAAAGACCAATCCGTTGGCTGCCGGTGACTTTCACCAATGGCACGCTGTATTTTTCGGCTACTTTGGCGATCTGCAGCAATTGCTGCGGATTCGTCTGGCCGCCCCTCATTCTCGGAATGACCGAGAACGTTCCGTCCTTTTGGATATTGGCATGCATCCGCTCATTCACATAGCGTGATTGGCGTTCATCTTTATGTTCAGTCGGGAAGGCGACATTCAAATAGAAATTGACAGCCGGTCTGCATTTCGCGCAACCCTCAGGATTTGCGAAATGAAGTTCCCTGAATACATCTGAGCTTTTCGTCAGATGCTTCGCATAGATCTGCGTCATGACTTGGTCCCTGTTCAAATCCGTGCAGGAACAGATGCCGGTTGAAGATGTGACGCCTTCGCCCAGTTCATGCTCCAACAAAGTTTGGATCTGCGGTTTGCATTTTCCACAACTGGTCCCGGCTTTGGTTACTTTTCCGACTTCAGCTACATTCGACAAGCCTTTGTCGCGGATGCCTCTGATGATGTCGCCTTTCGTGACGCCATTACAGCCGCAGACGGTCTCTTCATCATCCCAGGCAACGACGTCATCACTGCCTGCGTCTTCACCGGCGGCCTGCAGGATCGCGATCGATTGCAGATCAGCGATTTCCTGGCCTTTTTTCATCATGTTGTAGTATCGGTTTCCGTCAGAAGTTTCGCCGTAGAGGACGATCCCCTCGATGCGGTTGTCCTTGATGAACACTTTTTTGTAGTTCCGGTTGACGCCGTCAAAAGCTTCGATGCTCTGCATCCCTTCAGTGTCCATGATGTTCCCAGCCGAATACAGATCGCATCCGGAAACTTTCAAGGAAGTGAACGTCTTGGATCCTTGGTATGGTTTTGCTTCGATGCCGGTCAAAACGTCAGCCAGCACTTTCCCCTGTTCAAACAAAGGAGCCACCAATCCGTAGGTTTTTCCGTCATGTTCCACGCATTCTCCTATTCCATAGATCGACGGCAGATTGGTTTCCATGAAGTCATTCACGACAAGCCCGCGGTTTACTTCCAGACCGGCTTCGCGCGCCAATTCGGCAGCTGGTCGGATGCCGATCGACATGACGACAAGATCCGTATCGATCGTGGTGCCGTCCTTGAAGCGCAGTCCGGTGACGCGCTCGTCACCCAATATTTCAGTTGTCGCATATTCCAGCAGGAATTTCAGCCCCTGTGCCTCCAGGTCCCCCTGCAACAATTTCCCTGCTCTTTCGTCCAATTGCGTTTCCATCAACCATTTGGCCAAATGGACTATGGTGACGTCCATTCCCTGCAGCTGAAGGCCTTTCGCGGCTTCCAGCCCAAGCAAACCGCCGCCGATGACAACAGCTTTCTTGTGCTTTCCTGCAGCTTCCATCATTTCAGCCGTATCATCGATGGTGCGGAAAGCGACTACGCCGTCTTTCTGCGAACCGGGTATCGGCAAAATGAAAGGATGGGAACCTGTCGCAAAAACCAGTTTATCGTAAGGAATCTTCAGCCCTTTTTCGCTTGTGACCATCTTGTTCGCTGTATCGACTCCGACCGCCGGATCTTCATTGATCAGCGTGATGTTGTTCTCTTCGTACCATGTATATGGATTGGTGATGATTTCATCCACCGTCATTTTATTCTGCAGCACATTGGATAGCATGATACGATTGTAATTCGGGTAGCATTCCTTCCCGATGATGGTTATATCATAGCGTTCCGGATCCCTTTCCAGAATTTCTTCAACCAAACGAACCCCTGCCATACCGTTTCCGATCAAGACCAAATGTTCTCTCATTTGCGCACCCTCTTCTATTCGTTGTTATAAAATTCACAATAAAGGATTTGTGAATCATTTAATATTAGGGAAACGCCTATGTTTTATTGAATGCCATATTTTGGACAAAAACGTTGTGCGCGGATGCAACGGAGAAAGCAAAGGAGAGCATACAACGGAGAATCTGCCTCCGGTCCGAGTTGCCCAACTCCGGTCAAGGCAATCTGGCCGGAGTTACGGCTGCTTTCACCATGCTCAGCTCCGATTAAGCAGCCTTCTCCGGAGGACAGCACGTAAAAGCGCCGTTATCTCCGGCGAAGGGGCGCTCGTCGGAGTTCCGGTATAGAACCACCTGTTTTCCCGTGGTCATCCCCGCTTCGCAACTCCACCCGCAACAAAAAAACTCAAGCACTAGGCTTGAGTCGGATTTATTTTTTCGGCTATTTCATGAAGCAAACGTTTGGCTTTCCGCGGATCGTTCCCGAAAGTGGAGACAGCCACGAGATAGTCATCCTGGCGCAGCGTCGCGAGATTGATGAAGTCGCTGTTGCTGCGGTCGGTTGTGTCGTTCAGGAACTGATGCGGACCGACCTCCGACCTTATCGCTTTGTTTGTATCCGGATCATCCGTACAGATAAAGATGAAGGTTGCATCATCAAGATCGCCGGATTTGTATGCCCGCCTGACCAGTAATGCTTTGCCGCTTTCAGCCCACTCCAGGATTTCCTGACTTACGGCAGGAGCGATGACGGTCGGCTGGGCACCGCAAAGGAGCAATTCCTTCAGTTTCCGCGTCGCGATCTTGCCGCCGCCGACCACCACGACTTTCCGTTTGCTGATGTCGACCATCATCGGATACATCCGGTATCCTCCAACCGTTCCTTAAGGGCTTTATGGACGGCTTCTGCATCGAGCAATTGTTCCAGCAACACATCCTGAGGTCGATTTTTTTCGAACCAGCATCCTATTTTTTGGGCCAAGTATCCATCTGTAAAGAACAGCCGTTGCACGATGTAGGGCTGTGCTCCGGAAATCGCCTGATAGTGCGGGTCACCAAGATGGTTTGAAGCGAAGACTTCGCGCCCCAAATCGGAACTTAAAGCGGCAGCAATCCTTTCCAATTGTTCGCCTGGTTCAGGATAATGGGTCGTGCCGTGCGCGACCAACATAACGGGCAACGTCGGGTGGCTCGCTGCTGCTTCCTGCAAACGGTCTTTCAACCAGTCATAGATCGCTTTCGTCGTACCAATCGTCCTGCATATTTCAAACGGAACAGCGGCGCATGCCTGCATACGCTGCGGGATATCCTCCCGGGCGTGTGTGGCCGGAAAAAGCAGCACAGGAACGACAATGATTTTGTCCACCGTTTGTTTTTCCAACTCCTTGACCGCGTCCTCCATCGTCTGTTGTTGGCCCTCCAGCATACCGATCGCTTGGGGAAAGTCCAAAGTGTCACTGAAATCTTGGACGATATTGGATAGTTTTTGCGGGATGCTGGTTTTTCTGCCGTGAAGCACGTACATGATTCCTATTTTCATCTTATTCCTCCTAGAAATCGACCAGATGATTTTTCACACTATAACGCAAAAGATCGGCATAGCTGTCGACCTTCAGTTTTTTTCTGATGTTCGCTTTATGCACCTCTACCGTTTTGACGGAAATGTACAGTTTTTCGGCTATTTCCCGATTGTTGTGCCCTAAAGCGACGAGCGGAAGGACTTCTTTTTCCCGTTTTGAAAGACTGTCATAAAGACTGTCTCCCTCAAACGTATCCAACTCATCCAACTTGTCGCTTGGATAACCACTGTAATAACGTTGATTGGCATTGACTTTCCGGATGCCGTCCAGCAAGATGTCGTCGGTTGTGCTTTTGAGGATGAAACCATCGGCTCCTGCATTCAAAGCTTCCCGGACGTAACTTTCCTCATCATGCATCGTCAAGACGATCACTTTGACATCCGGATGCGTTTCTTTGATCCGGCGCGTTGTATGCAAACCGTTTTCCCCGGGAGGCATACTGATGTCCATCAGCACCAAGTCGGCCTGCGTATTTTCAAGCTTCATGAAAACTTCGTTGCCGTCTGCGGCGTCCCCGACGACCTCCATGTCCGGTTGCGCATTCAACATGAAGGTCAGCGCGTTGCGCACCAGTGCATGATCGTCCGCAATAATGATTTTCATGCCAAGCCCTCCTTATAAGGCACGATCAATGTGATGCGTGTCCCTTTTTCTATACCTGTATCGACTTCCATTTTCCCGCCTACAGAGTGGGCGCGTTCCCGCAAATTCAGCAGACCGAATCCGAGATGATAAGGATCGTAGATGAATCCTTTTCCTTCGTCCGCTATCGTAACGCGCAGTTCATCTTGTTCAAAATCAACGGTGATGGTAGCTTCATTTTCTCCGGAATATTTCAAAACATTCGAGATTGCCTCTTGAATACTGCGGTAGATGACGACATTCCCTCGGCTGGTGAGAGCGTTCCGCTCTCCTTCAACGATAACATGGATGATGAATCCTGTCATTTCCATCGTCTGTTCAACAAACTGGTTGATTGCCGGGATAAGCCCGACATCATCGAGAATGCTCGGACGCAATTCGGTAGCCAAACTCTTGATTTCCAAAAGCACGTCCGCAAAATGCCTATCGATCGCCTGGAGCTTCTGTTGATGGTCCTCAACCGGTGTCCACTTCAGCCCTCTCGTTTCAAGCATCAAGCTGTAGATGCTCTGAGCGATCCCATCATGGAGTTCGCGCGCAATCCTTTTTTGCTCACTCTCGCGGGCTTCGTTCAAGTAGGTCAACATGCTTTTCCCCTCTGATTCGAAGGGCTTATCGATATAGCGGATCTCCAGAATCCAGTTGTGTTCCCTTTTCACAAGTTTCCCGAAAAATTCATAGGACACCCCGTCGCGGCCCATAAAAGTGATCGGGAACCCATCCGAAGCCGCCCATTTATTCTCGAGCGGACAATTTTTGCATGCTGTTTTATCGGTATGGAAAGCACAACAAGTTCCTTTGGCTACCTGAACCGCATATTCCATTGAAATTACATAATCTTTCTCGAACTTTTCTGCCTGTGCATTCTTGTCGATTACAGTATAATCAGCATCCAAGAGCCAAGTCGGTTGGGGCAAAATTTGTGGAATGCGTTCAATCGAATCAGTCATTTTTATGCCGCCCTTCTTCCAATAGGGCCGATAAGACTGGCAATGCTGCGTAGACAGCAGTCACGTCTGGAACATCAGTACCAATCGGTTTGCGGTATCCCAGCAACAAAACCGCACGGATGATGCCGTTCTTCATTATCGGGATGCCGATTGTCATATCGAGGTGCTCTAGCCTTGCGATTGGATACTTTAAAAGATTTTGACTGTCTGATTGAATATCAGTGGCGCGTTGTTCCCTGCCTGTGCGCCAAACTTCACCAGCGATGCCCTTGCCGATCCGTAAGCGAATGGATTTGTAGTGATCACTTGTGTTTCCGGCTACATGCGTCCAGCGCAATTCGGTCTGTTGGCAGGGTGGGGCAACATCCTGGGCCAAACCCAAAAAATCCGCCTGCCATTCCTTTCTTTGCTCTTCCAACCAAACATCCATTTGTGACATTGTTCACTACTCCAATTCCCTATATTTTTCGAAATCTATGGATTTCTGTTGCCCTTTATCCAAAAAGTTACTATGATGATACCAATTGTTGGAAGTAAATTATTTACTAAGGAGTTTATTATGAAACAAATCAAAAGTCTATCATTTTTCAATCTGATTCTGATCATCGTCATGACAGTATACTCTTTTTCAAGTATGTCGTCCTCTTTTTTCATGATGGGTCTGAAAGCATTCCCTTGGTTTTTGATCAGCGCGTTTTTTTATTTTATCCCTTATGCCCTTATTGTATCAGAATATACGCGCACCTATTCGAATCGCACAGGCGGCATTTATGATTGGCTGAAAGATGCTTTCTCGCCGCGAATCGCTTTCATTACCGCTTTTCTTTGGTACTGCAGCTACTTCACTTGGATCATCAGCCTGTTCATGAAATTATTGATTCCTTTCACGATCATGCTTTTCGGGCGGGACTTGACTTCCGCTGAGCAATGGTTCGGGATCGATACAGCATACTGGATCATGGTGCTCTCGCTCTTCGCCGTATTTTGCATGACTTGGGTGATCAACCGTGGACACCAAGCCGTCTTTTCATTCCTGAAGACGAGCAGCTATGCAATGGTCGGTCTGCTGCTTATTTCCGGAATCGGCAATCTGTTGCTGATGGTGAACAATCCGCAGCTCATCATGCAGAACATGCAACAAAGCCTGGCTGCCCCGAGTTTCTTCAAGGGAACCAGTGACTCGTTCCTTTCGCAGTTGCCCTTCTTTATTTTCGCCATCACCGCATTCGGCGGGCTCGACACAATCGCCAGCCTGGTGGACAAATCCGGCGAACAAAGAAAGAAATTTCCGAAAGCGTTGATCATCAGTGCCGTGATCATCGTCGTCCTCTATTTCGGTGGCATCATGCTTTGGAGCGGCGCAAATAACCTGAATGTGCTACGCGAAACCGATCAATTCCACCTCGGAAATCTGATGTACGGTTTGATGGGTAGCCTGGCCAATAACATCAGCATTTCATTCGGTCTGTCCGCAGCCGCTCAGATGTTCCTTTATCAAGCGTTCATACGCTATACTGCCTTTACCTTGTTCGTAGCCTATATCGGGTTGTTGTCTTCGATCACCTACACCCCGTTAAAAAGTTTGATCCAAGGAACGCCAAAGGAAATCTGGCCGCAATTCCTGACAAAAATCAATCAGAAAGAAATGCCGCAAACGGCGCTATGGATCCAAGCCGCAGTCGTTTCTGTCTGCATCATAGGATTATCTTTAAATAGTACCATTTTAGGCGCATTATTCAATCAATTAACCTATATGACAAATGTAGCCCGCGCCATTCCGTATTTCGTCGTAGCCGCAAGTTATCCGTTCTATCGCATCAAGAACCCTGGATTGCTGAAGCATTCACTGATTGCTTCGCACTGGCAAGGGTACCTTTGCTCGCTGAGCGTCTGCACGGCTACCTTGATCGCCATCACCTTCCAAGTCTATCAGCCATTCCAGACCGGAGAATATGTCCAAGCCTTTTTGCTGATCATTGGACCGATTCTCTTCGGGCTTCTCGGCAGCAGCATTTATCAAAGGTTCGAAAAGAAACGGGCACAATTTTCGCTTGAAAATAATTTATAAAAGTTACTTTTAGACGCAAAAAACGGAACCGCTCAGGCCATTCACCTGAGCGGTTCCGTTTTTGCGTCTGACAGCCTTTTTTTCGATGGCATGCACGGGATATTGGATTCTCCAGCTGACGCTACATAGCGCTGCGCCTTAACCCATAGAAGTATTGCACAATCGGATGCTTCATTTTCACTGATTTTTCCATATCCATGATCCGCTTTTTGCCGACGCGCCTGTCCAGCAAGGCCAAGCAGTTCAACAGGATGTCATTGCTCGCGAGGCTTTCTTCGATGGGTTGGCTCAGAAACGCATTAGCGGTTTTGTAGAAATCGGCTTTGCCTAAGGCCACTTGGGCGGCCATCGTTCCCTTGGCATAGGTCAACAGTTTGCGGTCGTTCGCAATCACTGCCAACCGTTCTTCCGGCACTTTTCCGCCGGTTTCTTTCCTGATTTGTTCAATTTCATCTTCTCTTAGCGGAATCATGACGGCGGGATCATTCTTGATATCCTGTTCCGAGAGGAACCACCTTATTCCTGTGCTTCCATCCTTCATGTTGAAGATTTTTTTATTGTCCACGGCTATGCAGCACTGACCGTTTTTATCGGGTGAAAAGCGATAGCTGGTGGATAGATACTCCACTCTGCCGACTAACGCAGGCGCGAGGAAGTTCTCCAACTGCGGTTTCATTTTACTCCAAATCATAATATCCTCCATCAGACAGCATTTTTGCTGTCCATTCATCTTAAAACTGATTTCTTTCATTATGAACAAACAAGCTAGGATTGGTCAACCCTTTTTATAAATGCGAATCGTCCGGTTATTGAGCTGAGCACATCCTGCGGTCGACAAGCACGATGCCCTTGGTTCTCACGGTGTGCATCGGGACGTTTCAATCGTCCTGGACTGCGGAATATGCTAAAATGTAAGCGTAAAGCATATGCTTAAGCGCAGCCAGCCATGCCGGATAAGGAGGATCATGATGAAAAGGGGCAGGCTCAACATAACGCTGTTTTCTGGCATTTTACTCGGTTTGATACCACTGAGTCTCATTCACATGGAACCTGATGAAGCCGAACCAGAGACCGCAGAATCCGGGATGATTTTGCAATCCAGACCTTCTGCGTCTGTGCGGCTGGATGTGCCACTCCTGAATCAGCTGGATCCGCCGGCCCTGTTGCTAGGCTGCGAAGTCACCTCGCTTGCTATGATCCTACAGTACAACGGGATCATGGTCACGAAAAACGAGCTCGCTGACCGGCTTCCAGTCGTTCCGATCTACTATGAAAATGGGTTGCAAGGCAACCCGAATCAGGGTTTTGTCGGCGATGTGACCGGAGCTGATTATGGTTTTTGCGTCTACCATGGCCCCATCGCGGCCTTGGCATCCGAATACATCCCATCCGATCGCGTGGAGGATATCAGCGGACAGGCCTTTGATTTTGTCATCGCGGCCTTAGACCAAGGCTATCCCGTTTGGGTCGTCACGACGACCACCTTCATGATCGATGACGCATTGGAGGTGTGGCAAACGCCTACGGGTCCGGTCAACATCAGCTACATCATGCACAGCGTTGCGGTCGTTGGATACGACGACAATAATCTTTATATCAACAATCCATACGGTCAAAAGGACCAGAAAATCGGTCGTCTGCACTTTATCCTGGCATGGGAACAGATGGGCAAACAAGCAATCTACATTACCGCTAGGACGCCCAATCAGATTGAAATGCAGACAAAAGAATAGGATTCCGGTTTTATCCCGGAACCCTATTCTTTTCATTTTTTCACCACGCAGGATCAATAATCGACTTCAAAGCGTTTGGAAGCCTTCGAAAGCGTGTGGCAAATGACCCAGTACAGGAAAGCCATGATGACATACATCGGCAATACATAGGCCGAATCCATCGAATAGATGATCTTTGAGCGGTAAGTCAGCTCCGAAAACGAGATGATCGTCGTCAGGGAGGTATCCTTGATCAAAGAAATGAATTGCGACACCAGAGACGGAACCATCGAACGGACGCCTTGCGGTATGATGATGTGCCGCATCGTTTCGGCAAAAGTGAACCCAGTGGAAAGCCCCGCTTCCATTTGACCCACTGCGACAGATTTTAGCCCGGCGCGTACGATTTCTGCAATCATGCATGACTCGAACACCACGAAGGCGATCAAGGCCGCTCCAAAGGCACTAAAACGATAGCCTAACTGCGGAAAACCAAAATAAAAGACCACGATAATCAAGAGCAACGGCACGCTGCGGATGACATCCATTAGGAAGCCGAGACCATTAGACACGACCGGAACCTTCATGTAACGGACGATCCCGAGGCCTAAGCCGATGATGAAGCTGATGGCGATGGCCAGCACAGAGAAAGAAAGTGTGCTCCCCACGCCCTTCATCAGATAAATAAAATTGCCATTTGATAAGGCACCTGTTATATCAAACATCTTAATTGTCCCCCTAAGCCATTTCCATTTTTTGTTCAATATGCGCCATCAGATAATTCAAAGGCAGCGTGATGATCACATAGAACATGCTGATGACCAGATAGGAGCCCATCATGTTGAATGTTTCGCCTGCGATCAGGTCTCCGTAGTACATCAAATCCATACCGGCCACGAAGCCTAAAACCGAGGAATCCTTCACCAATGTAATGAATTGATTCCCTAATGGCGGGATGACGATTTTGAATGCTTGCGGCAGCACGATATGGTACATCGTTTCCCAATAGGAGAAGCCTGAAGCCAGACCCGCTTCCAATTGGCCGGCCGGTACCGCTTGGATGCCTGTCCTAACGATTTCCGCGATGAATGAAGTCGAGTAGATGATCAGGCCGATCGCTCCTGCGATCATTCCGTTCACTTTGATGTCCAAAGCCATCGGAATGGCAATGTAGAAAAACATGGTGATGACAAGCAGCGGAATATTCTTGAAGCATTCCACGTAATAGCCGCTAATTTTATTCAATGCCTTGTTTTTTGCAACGTGGAACATGGCTAAAATGGTTCCGAAAAGCAAACTCAGCAGCATCGAAATCATACTGATGGCCAAAGTGTGCCAAAAAGCTGTTAGTAATGTACTATAATGCCCCGTTAATATTTCAATCATTTCCCGCACTCCTTAGTAATAGTCGCCGAACCACTTATCTTCGATTTCCGCTAAAGTGCCGTTTTCTCGAATGATTGCGATTGCTTCGTTTAATGCTTCCCGGAATTCGTCTTCATCCTCATTGAGCGCGATTCCGTATGGTTCATCGGTGATTCTTCCGCCGGCAAATCGGAAACCGGACGTTTTCGACATCATACCCATCAAAACGACATTGTCGGATGTGTAGGCATCCGCTTGGCCTGCAATCAAAGTCGTAAAGGCTTCGGATTCGGTATCATATTCCCTTGTCGGCGCTTGCGGAGCAATCGTCTTCATGTTGATCATCATCGTTGTCCCTTTTGCTCCTGCGACAATCGTGTCGGCAGTCAAATCATCGATCCCTTGGATTTCGCTGTCCTCCGGCACAATCAAGGCTTGACCGCCGATATAATAGGAATCCGTAAAATCCACTTGCTTTTCTCTTTCTTCTGTAATCGTCATCGTGCTGATGACGGCATCCGCTATGTTGTTCTTCACAAATGCTACCCGATTCTGACTCGATACCTCAACAAAAACCGCATTTTCAGCAGATCCCGTAATCACTTCAGTCAATGCGCGCGCAACATCCGAATCATACCCGGCCACATCACCTGTCTCTACATTCAACTGCCCGACCAAGGGTGTGGTAACGTTGGTGGCCCAGACAATTTTCTTGTCCCCGCTTTCTATGCGCTCCATCACGCTTTTTTCCGAAACTTTCATGCAGCCGCTCATCAGAAGCAGCGCTGACAGCGCACTTGTCAAAAGCGCTATTTTCTTCGTTACTTTCATCATACCATGCTCCTTACTTTCGACTTTGATTAGTGGTTGATAACCTTGCTGAGGAACTGCTTGGCTCGCTCATCTTGAGGATCCAGGAAAAAGGACTCGCTCGGGCGGTCTTCCAGGATTTCGCCATCTGACATGAACAAAGTGCGGTCGGAAACCTCGCGCGCAAAGCCCATCTCATGGGTCACCACAATCATCGTCATGCCCTCTTTGGCAAGGTCCGACATGACCTTCAATACCTCGCCGATCGTTTCAGGATCCAGTGCAGAAGTCGGTTCATCAAACAGCAGCACCTTCGGATTCATTGCCAAACCGCGCGCAATCGCGACACGCTGTTTCTGGCCGCCGGACAGCTGATTCGGGTACATGTTCTTTTTATCCAACAGCTGCACTTTGTCCAAAAGTCTTTCGGCCTGCTCCACTGCTTCTGCTTTCGATTTCTTCAACTTGAAGATCGGAGCCAAAGTGATATTTTCCAACACTGTTTTATGCGGATATAAATTGAAATGCTGGAACACCATGCCGACCTCCTGACGGATCAGGTTGATGTTGGTGTTTTTATCGTGGATGTTAACCCCTTCGATCAACAATTCGCCTTCGGATATTTCCTCCAATCCATTGATGCAACGGATCAAGGTACTTTTACCGGAACCGGATGGACCGAGTATGACGGTCACTTCTCCTTGATTAAACTTGACATTGATATTTTTCAAAGCGTGGAAACTGCCGTAATACTTATTGACATTCTTAAATTCGATCATTTTTTGGATCTCCCCATTGTGTAATATTTAACTTTTATTAAAGCAAAGTTAGAAACAAATTACAATAGCAATTCCTTAATGTTAATTCGATTATTCACAAAATAATTCGTATATAGCGCTTCCATTATTTGTTTACGACATTTTTACTTAGCATCATTCGCAATTCGTCCGATACTATAAAGCGGATTGAGTAAGTGGATGATTTGAGAACAGCTGGTTTTATGGCAGTTTAGCCACTTAATGATTAGAAAATCCCAACCAATCAGTTAGCTTCCCGCAATCTGGAGCTGTCCTGTATAAATTTATTTTAATGTTGCCATATAATTCTTTTGTCTTTTTCGTTTTATGATAGTACGGTTAGAATATAATTGGAATATGATGATATCAAAAGGAGGAACTGAATCGTGGTGCCGAAAGAGCATTAACAGGCGATGTTGCATGCCTCGCAAATTGGAATCTGGTTTACGATTCTCCATAACATGTTATACGCCCAAACGCGAAAAGCCACTAAATTTGACCCGTAAGCATTTATAGTCAATAAACGCACTCTAAGGCAATCGGAGTGCAAAAATGAAATATAGGCAATTTTATTCGTCTTTAAGTGCTGATTTGAGATCATTATGTAAAAAAGACAGCCACAATGATCGCAATGATCATTGTGGCTGTCTTTTTGTACGCAGATATGAAATCTATTTTTTTTCGTCCTCGTGCATTTTGCGGATCAATTCATCGATCTTGCTGCCGTAAGCCACCGATTCATCTCGTTTAAAGATCAATTCTGGTGTCTTGTAAAGGGTCAGACGCGTTCCAAGTTCCTTGCGGACAAGGCCAGTAGCCTTATCCAATCCTAGTTGCGTTTTTTCACGATCGCTTGCAAGTTCCGACAATGTGCTGTAATAGATGGTTGCTTGCTGCAAGTCACCGGTGATTTCCACATCAGTGATGTTTACGTTCGCAACACGCGGATCTTTTACACGCTTAGCCAGGATATCATTCACTTCGCGTTGTATTTCTTGTTTGATTCTTCCTGCTCTGAAATTAGCCATTTCGGTTCACCTCTCACTAGTTCGATTGCTGTGGCGCTTTATTTCTTGATTTCAACCATATGGTACGCTTCGATGACATCATCGATGCGGATATCGTTGTAATCTTCGATCATTACACCACATTCGAAGCCTTTTTTAACTTCTTTGGCATCATCCTTGAATCGTTTCAAGCTGGCAAGTTTGCCGTCGAAAATGACGATGTTGTCGCGGATGATACGGATACTGCTGTTTCTTCCGATGTAGCCATCCGTTACGAAAGCTCCACCGATTGTGCCGACTTTAGAAACTTTATAGGTCTCACGGATAAGCGCTTGACCGGTTACTTGCTCTTCGAATTCAGGATCCAGCATGCCCTTCATCGCTGTTTCGATTTCATCGATGGCATTGTAGATGATACGGTGCAGACGGATGTCCACATTTTCACTGTCCGCTTGAATCTTCGCTTGAGGAGTCGGACGGACGTTGAATCCGATCATGATCGCGTTGCTGGCTGCCGCTAAAGTAACGTCACTCTCGTTGATTGCGCCTGCTGCCGAGTGAACGATCTTGACGCGGACACCTTCGACCTCGATTTTTTGTAAGCTTGCAGCCAAGGCTTCAACTGAACCTTGCACGTCAGCCTTGATGATGACATTGACGTCTTTAAGTTCTCCGTCTTTCAAGCTGGAGAACAAGTTGTCCAAAGTCACGCGATTCTGCGTTGAACGTTGCTCCATAAGAGCCCGTTTCGCACGTTCTTCACCGGCTTGACGCGCTGTCTTCTCATCTTCAAAGACAACAAAGTGATCCCCTGCTTGCGGTGCTGCATTCAAACCTGTGATTTCGACTGGCATTGCAGGTCCAGCCGTTTTCACGCGTCTGCCTTGATCGTTGGTCATTACGCGGACACGACCATGCGTATTACCGACAACGATCGGATCGCCGATTTTCAAAGTACCTGACTGCACCAAGACGGTAGCGATCGGTCCTTTTGATTTATCCAAACGGGCTTCGATTACGGAACCGATCGCTAAACGATTCGGATTAGCTTTCAATTCCTGGACCTCAGCAACCAACAAGATCATTTCCAACAATTCATCGATCCCTTGACCGAATTTAGCTGAGATGTTGACGAAAATCGTTTCGCCGCCCCAAGCTTCCGGAACCAAACCTTGATCGGATAATTCCTGCATAACGCGATCTGGATTTGCTGTTGGTTTGTCGATTTTGTTTACGGCAACGATGATGGGAACATCAGCCGCTTTTGCGTGGCTGATAGCTTCGATTGTCTGTGGCATCACACCGTCATCAGCTGCGACAACGATGATCGTGATATCTGTGACATCCGCTCCGCGGGCACGCATCGTCGTAAAGGCAGCATGTCCTGGTGTATCCAAAAACGTGATCGGCTTGCCATCGATTTTGACTTGATATGCACCGATATGCTGCGTGATTCCGCCTGCTTCGGTTTGGATTACGTTCGTGTTGCGCAGTGAATCCAAAAGCGTCGTTTTTCCGTGATCGACGTGACCCATGATAGTGACAACTGGAGGTCTTGAAACTAATTCTTCCGGATTTTCTTCGATTTCGAAATAGCTATCCAAATCGGAAATATCCTGAACAATTTTTTCTTCGGCTTCGATGCCATAATCAGTAGCCAGCAATTCCAAAGCATCTTTTCCTAATGCTTGGTTTTGAGTGACCATGATACCCATCAGGAATAACTTTTTGATGATTTCAGCTGGTTCACGGTGCAGTTTTTTGGCAACTTCCATTACATTCATACCGTCTGTATAGACGAATGTTTCCGGTAACTCGCGGAATTTGCGTGGTGGTACTGCCGGGCCTTGCTTGGTCGTACCTTTTTTGAATTTTGAGCGTTTGTTTTTGTTGTAGGGATTGTTGCCTCTCCCTTGATTTCCTTGACTGCGCGGATTGGAACCGCCTGAATTTTGACCGTATGATGGACGGTTTGATTTGGCTGGCGCATTGGTAGTGGTATTCGTGTTTGCAGTTTTCTGCACTGGTTTGTCATTTGATTTGTTTGGCGAAACAGAGTCAACTCGATTCATTTTAGTATTTGGACGATTTTGTCCAGCTTGGCTTGTGGCTTGCGCCGGCCTATTTGTATTCTTTTCTGCAGTATTTCTTGTTTGTCCTTTATTTTCGGAACCGTTTTTTTGATTCGGAGAAGGATTCGATGGTTTATTTTTCATGTCTGTGTTTTTCCTCAGTTCACTCTTATCAGTAGGTTTATGTATTCCGGTTGCAGGCGCCTTTTTGTTGTCTGCTGGTTGCTTTTTCTGTGGCGCATTGGATTGCGGTGCACTTGGCTTGGCAACCTGATTCCCAGCAGTGGAAGAGATGGATTGGTTCAACTTTTTGATGTCTCCGTCTTCCATGGTTGACATATGGCTATGATAATCGATCCCCAATTGTTTTGCTTTATCCAACACCGTTTTGCTGGATATCTTGTGTTCGTTTGCATACTCGTAGACACGTTTTTTTTCCATGTCATCACCTTCCCTTATCTCATTACTTTGTTCCTTTCAGCCGCATGAAACTTTTGGCGAATCCTCTATCTGTCAAGGCGCAAATGGAACGGGACTTGCCTATTGCTTGACTGATTTGTTCCGAAGTGAAATGCACCAGGAACGGGACTTCATAATAGCGGCATTTGTTTTCTAATTTTTCTTTGGTGTTATCGCTGCAGTCCGTCGCACAGAGGACGAAGACTGCTTCATTTTTTTGGATGGACTTGATGGTCATTTCTTCACCTGTGATCAGTTTGCCGGCGCGCAATGCCAATCCCAGCAAATTCAACATCTTATCTTCAGGTGTCATAATAAGCTCCTTGCTTTTTGGTGTTCGACATAATCGAACAATTCCTGATAGAACGCATCACTGATTGCGGTCTCGAGGTGTTTGTCCAAAATATGTTGCTTCCAAGCCTTCTGAACCAATGCAGGTTCCAGAGACACATAGGCTCCACGGCCATTCATGCGGCCGGTAGGGTCAATGGCGATTTCACCCGCTTGATTTTTTACGATTCGGACTAATTCTTTTTTTGGTTTCATCTCATTGGAGACGACGCATTTCCTCATCGGAACTTTTCTGGTCTTCATAAACCTTCACCTCACTGATTAGTCTTGATAGTCCTCTGCTAATTCATCATAGCTTTGTTCCGGATCTGTCTCGACTTCCGAGATCAGCTGCTCTACATCTTCAGGATCAAGGATTTTTTCATCGTTTTCGTATTCTTCCGTATAATCCGTTTCGTCCGCTGGAACAGCGATATCTTCAACGACTTCCTCAGCCGTAAATATCTTATCCAAGCCAGCGAAGGAATGAATTGCATCAGCATCTTCTTCATCTGATGCAACTTTTTGAGCACCGGATTCCATCAATAACTTATTATACTCCGTTTCGGACTTGATATCGATTTTATAGCCTGTCAATTTAGCCGCTAAGCGCGCATTTTGACCTTTTTTACCGATTGCCAATGATAGCTGATAATCAGGAACGATGACTGTGCAACTGCCGTCTGCTTGATGGAAATCCACATTCACGACTTGTGCCGGATTCAATGCATTTCCGATGTAGATTGACGGATCTTCATTCCATTCAACGATATCCATATTTTCTCCGCGCAATTCGTTTACGATCGCTTGGACACGCTGGCCTCTTGGTCCTACGCAGGTTCCGACAGGGTCAACGTTCTTATCGCGTGAGCGCACGGCTACTTTTGAACGGTCTCCGGCTTCACGGGCGATCGAAACGATTTCGACTACGCCATCGAAGATTTCAGGAACCTCTTGCTCAAACAAGCGCTTCAGCAAGTCGGGATGACTGCGGCTGACAAAAACTTGCGGCCCTTTTGAAGTGTTTTCGACTTTTGTGATGTACACTTTGATGCGGTCGTGCGGCTGGAACGTTTCATTCGGAATCTGCTCCTGCTTAGACAATACCGCTTCAATTTTCCCAAGGCTGACATAAATGTAACGGCTGTCCATTCTTTCGACGACACCCGTCAAAATGTCATTCTCATATGCGATGAATTGATTGTAGACGATGCTGCGTTCCGCTTCACGGATTCGTTGCATGATGACTTGCTTGGCTGTCTGAGCGGCAATCCGTCCAAAATCTTTGGGAGTGACCTCAAAACGGATCTTATCGCCTAATTCGTATGCTTTGTTGATCTGCAGAGCATCCTCCAGACTCACTTCCAAAGTCGAATCAAACACCATATCGACTACTTCTTTAACAGCGTAGACGTGGATGTCCCCTTTTTTGGTATCGAATTCCACTTCAACGTTTTGGGCCTGACCATAATTACGTTTGTATGCAGACACAAGCGCAGCTTCCAACGCACTGATGACAATCTCTTTTGAAATACCTTTGTCTTTTTCCAACACTTCGAGAGCACTTAACATTTCTTTGCTCATATTATTCGTTCACTCCTATCTCAAAAAATGATTAAAATTGGATAGCCAATCTTGCGTTTGCGATCTGTTTTCTTTCGATTTCGATATCTTTTGTTCTGGTTTTGATTCTGATCGTCAATACGACGGACTCGTCATTTAATTCCTTCAACGTTCCTTCGTAGAACTTCTCACCATCAATCGCCTGATAGAAGGACAGATGCACGTATTTACCGATGGCATTCTGCATATCTGCTTCAGTCTTTAATGGACGCTCTGCGCCTGGTGAGGACACCTCCAGGAAATACGCTTGCGGGATCGGATCCGGGTCGATGGCATCCAAAGCTTCACTGACTTTTTCGCTGATCAATGCACACTCTTCGATATCGATGCCGCCTGGTTTATCTATATAGATTCTGAGAAACCAGTTTTTCCCTTCCTTCAAAAACTCCATATCCACTAATTCTAAATTCTGTTCATCAACTATTGGTTGAACCACTACTCGAACTTCATCTACTACACGACTCACAGAAATCCTCCTTTATCAATCCTACACCACTGTCATACATTGGCTGACTGCGTAAAAAGAGTGAGCGTTTCCGCTCACTCCATCCGACGACTTATTCTCATATAATCATACACCATTGTGTCAGTAAATGCAAGGACTTACCAATCTAATGGCTTTGGAATAGCCTTCCCCTAAAAATCAAATAAAGAAAGTTGATTTTCGTCAGGCAAGTTTTTCAACACGCCATTTTCATTCATGTAATCGATGATCGTCTTCGAAACTTTCCCTCTAGTGGCCAAGTCCTCTTTGGACAGGAACGGTTGGGCTTCCCTCGCTTGAACGATCTGGTTCGCCACGTTGCCTCCCAATCCCGGGATGGCCCGGAATGGCGCAATCAGCGTATCCCCTTCGATCACAAAATTATTGGCGTGCGATTTATCGAGATCGACCATCTTGAAGGTGAAGCCACGCTCGACCATTTCGTTCGCCAATTCCAATACGGTCAGCAAACTTTTTTCCTTGACCGAAGCTTCCAAACCCTTATCCATGACTTCTTTCATGCGGGTCTTGATCATTTCTTTCCCTTGCGTCATCGCGACCAAATCGAAATCCTGCGCACGCACGGAGAAGAAGGCACAGTAATAACGGATCGGCTGGTGCACTTTGAAATAAGCGACGCGCAAAGCCATCAGTACGTACGCGGCAGCATGGGCTTTCGGGAACATATATTTGATCTTCAGGCACGATTGGATATACCATTCAGGTATTTCCTTGGCCCGCATCTCCGCCTGCCAATCATCAGGGATCCCTTTTCCTTTACGGACACTCTCCATGATTTTGAAGGCCAGACCGTCATCCATACCGTGATGGATCAGATATACCATGATGTCATCACGACAGCCGATAACATCCGCCAACGGGATGTTGTTCTCGCGGATAAGCGTTTCGGCATTGCCCAGATAGACATCGGTCCCATGGGAAAGGCCCGAAATCTGCAGCAACTCCGCAAAGGTGTTCGGACTCGTCTGCTCAAGCATCCCCCGGACAAAGCGCGTCCCAAATTCAGGTATTCCGAGTGTTCCAGTTTTACTGAATATCTGGTCCGGCGTGATACCCAACACCTCGGTGCCGCTGAATATTTTCATGACATCCGGGTCATTGGGCGGAATTGTTTGCGGATCGATCCCGGACAGATCCTGCAGCATCCGGATAACGGTCGGATCATCGTGTCCAAGTATATCCAATTTCAGCACGTTATCATGGATGGAGTGGAAGTCGAAGTGGGTCGTTTTCCACTCAGAATCCTGTGCGTCGGCAGGAAACTGGATAGGCGTAAAATCGTAGACATCCATATAGTCCGGAATGACGATGATACCGCCGGGATGCTGTCCTGTCGTCCGCTTGACGCCTGTGCAGCCTTTTGCCAATCGATCGATTTCCGCTGATGAGAATCTGAAGTTGTGATCCCGCTCATAGGCTTTCACATATCCAAAGGCCGTCTTGTCCGCCACCGTACCTATCGTCCCGGCACGGTAGACATACTCCTCCCCGAAGAGCTCCTTCGTGTAGGCATGGGCATGGGCTTGATATTCCCCTGAGAAGTTCAAATCGATATCGGGTACTTTGTCTCCGTAGAAACCGAGGAACGTTTCGAATGGGATGTCGTGTCCGTCGCGGTCCATGTCTGCTCCGCATTTCGGGCAGTCCTTCTTTTCCAAGTCGTAGCCGGAACCGATCGATCCGTCTTCATAGAAATAGGAATATTTGCATTCCGGACAGCGGTAATGCGGCGGCAAAGGGTTGACTTCCGTTATCCCGGTCATCGTGGCTACAAAACTTGAGCCGACCGAGCCCCGGGACCCTACCAAGTAACCGTCTTGGTTGCTCTTCAGCACCAGTTTTTGTGAAATCAGATAGATGACCGAGAAGCCGTTGCCGATGATCGAGTTGAGTTCTTTCTCCAGCCTCTTTTCGACCAACTCAGGGAGTTCTTCGCCATATAGGCGTTTCGCCTCATCGTAGGAAAGTCGCGTGACTTCCTCATTCGCACCTTCCATGTTGGGTGTATACAATTGATCTTTGATCGGTACGATCACTTCCGTGCTGTCAGCAATTTTCTGGGTATTATAAACAACGATTTCCTTGGCTTTTTCTTTGCCCAGGAATGAGAAGCAGTCCAGCATCTCATCTGTCGTCCGGAAATGGGCTTCCGGCATATGCAGAACTTTCCCTTGGTTCACTTTCAAGGACCCGATCAATATTTCCCGGTAGATGGCGTCCTCCTTGTTCAGATAATGGACATTCCCGGTTGCGACTACCGTCTTGCCCAGCTCATCCCCGATGGCAACGATTTGGGTGATGATCTCCTCCAGGTCGCTTTCATTTTTGACCAATTCCCTCGTGATGAGCGGAGCATAGACTTCTTTCGGCATGACTTCGATGTAGTCATAGAACTTGGCTTTCTCCTTTGCTACCTCTGCCCCTTTTTGCATCATCGCCTCAAAGATCTCGCCTTCGCTGCAGGCAGAACCGATCAACAAGTTTCCCCGGATTGCTTGCAAGACGCTGCGCGGAAGGCGCGGCGTCCGGTAATAATACTCGATATTCGAAGCAGAAATGATTTTGAACAGGTCCTTCAGCCCATCTTGATTTTTTGCCAAAATCGTTGCATGGAATGGCCGTGCCCGTTTGTACGAATCGCCGCCGCCGATGTATTTGTTGAGTTCATCATGAAACAGGATGTTATGCTCTTCCCGCGCTTCCTTCAGGAATATCCAGCAGAGCGCCCCGGTTGTTTCGGAATCATAAACTGCTCGGTGATGCTGTTCCAAGCCGACACCATAGCGTTTCGCTAATGTATTCAAACGATGGGATTTCAATTGTGGATGCAGGAAACGGGACATCTCCAAGGTGTCGATCACCGGATGTGGCGCCTCTGGCATGCCATGGCGTTCATAACTGTTGTTCAGGAAGCCCATGTCAAAACTGGCATTGTGGGCTACGAGAATGGAACCCTCAGAGAATGCCGCAAATTGCTCCAACACCGTTTTTTCCGGTTTGGAGTCGCGTACCATGTCATCGGTAATGCCGGTCAATTGGATGGTCGTCTGCGACAAAGGATGACCCGGATTGATGAACTCTTCGAATGTCTCGATGACATTCCCTTTGTACATTTTTACGGCAGCCAGCTCGATGATCTTGTCGTACACTGCTGATAAGCCAGTCGTTTCCACGTCGAACACGACATAGATGGCTTCGCTGAGATCCTCATGGACCGGATTATAAGCTATCGGAACTCCGTCATCGACAACGTAAGCTTCAATCCCGTACAATATTTTTACGTTGTTCGCCTTTCCGGCGGCATGGGCATCGGGATAGCCTTGCGCGGCGGCATGATCAGTCAGCGCGATGGCTTTGTGACCCCATTTGGCTGCTTGTTTGACAAAATCGCCGATACCGTTTGTGGCATCCATCTGGCTCATATTTGTGTGCAGGTGCAGTTCGACTCTTTTTTCGTCTTCGGGCGCCCGATCTTTCCGTTCCGCATGAGCGACCTCATTGACGTCGCGGCCATTCACAACCAAATCACGCATGAACGTGTCTTCTTGGACACTCCCGCGTACGCGCACCCAGATGCCTTTTTTGACCAGCTCGAAGTTCTGTTCATCTGTTTCATTTGACGAAAACAGCTTCACCGAAAACGAGGAAGTGTAATCCGTCATTTTGAATACGAGCAGTTTCCGGCCGGAGCGCAGTTCCCGGATTTCGCTGTCAAAAATGTAGCCCTCGATGACAACGGAGCGCTCTTCTTCGGTGATCGAAGCCATTTGCTTGATTTCTTCCTTGCCCGATATTTGTCTGCCGATCAGCAAGGGACCGTTGTTGCCACCTTTCGATTGCGAGCCGTCACTTCGTTGTCTGTCCTGTTGGTTTTGTTTGATGGCTTCTTCTGCTTGTTTGACCAACATTTCATCCTGCTCTTGTTTCCTTGCCAGATATTGCGCCATTCTGGCTTCGGACGCTTCCTCGTCCACTTCAATCGTGATTTGGAAACTCGGGAACCCCAAGACCAGATAATTCTGTTGGATCACCGATAAGTAGTTATCCGCCAAATGATTTTTGGTGATCTCATTTTCAACATTGATCACGACTTTGTTGTTCAAGACAACTGGCGTATGTTTGGCAAAAAGCGTCTGGACCAGCGGCGAGGATATGTTGCTGCGCTGGACAACCGTTTCCCAATAATCCAGGATGCTCTCGTTGGTCAGGATCGGTTTCCTTGTTTTGATCTGAAAATCGATTGTGGCGATGGATTGGAATTTTATTTTCATATGGTTCATCAAAGCATTGAACACTTCGAAAGGCAGAACGTTATCAAAAACGAACTGGAATGACCATAATTTGGACTTTTTATGCACAATGACCTGTTCGATTTCCCCGTTTTCAAAATACGGCAGGTATTCCGGCTTGTGATGCAGATTTATCTGTTCCAGCATCTGCTGGAACAATTCATGTTTCGATAATGCCATTTGATCGCTCCTTCTCAACTAACAAACAAAAAGATCCAAAGAATGAGCTTTCCTTTCTTTGAATCTTCTTATTATCTTCCTATCATTGTCCAAAGAAAAATCTTTGGATATCGTTCCAAGTGACGATGACCATCAGCAGGAGCAAAAGCCCCATTCCGATAGCTGTGATGATGCCTTCCTTTTCAGGATCCAGCGGTTTGCCTCTGATTCCTTCCACAACGTTCAACAGCAGTTTCCCGCCATCCAATGCCGGAATCGGCAAAAGATTCACGACACCAAGGTTGATGCTCAAATAGGCCAAGAAACTGAGCACGCTCAGAAAGCCATAATCAACAACTTGCTCCGTTGCCGCATAGATGGCAACAGGCCCGCCGAATGAATCGGCTTGGAAGCCGGTCCTGAACATGGAGAAGACCAATCCGAAGATCGAAGTGGCTATCAACCAGAATTCTTCAAACCCGTAACTGATTTTAGCCATCAAGGTGCGATCCATCGGGGGAGCGACACCGATCAGCCCATAGTCATTGCCTTGTTCATCGGTTTTCGTGTCGGGCGTGACGAGGACATCACGTGCTTCCTGGCCGTCAGTCACGACAGAGAGTGTGATTTCGTTGCCCGGATTGGCTTGGATGGACGCAACCAGTTCTGTCCATTCAGCGATTTCTTCGCCGTTCACAGCCAGGACTACATCATCTGCCCGTAATCCGGCTGCTTCCGCAGGGCTGTCAGGTTGGATTTCACCTAGGCGATTATCGTTGACCGTAACGCCGCCTTGCACGAACGCAATCGTGATGAACACCGCAATACCCAAAATGAAATTATTCATCGGTCCGGCAAAGTTTGTCATCATCCGTTTCAGCAAGGGAGCTGATTGGTATTGCACATCGATAGGAGCAATCTGAAGCTCCGTTCCGTCCGCTTCGATGATTGTCGCATCGCGTTTGACTTCATAGGTAACGGGTTCCGAACTTCCCGGAATGATGCCCTTTATGAAGAGAGCCTGTTCCAGATCAGCTTCCAGTAATTCTATCGGAACAGCGTGCAGATGCTGTTTATTGCTTAAATCTATTTGAGTGACCTGTTGTGCCTCATCCAGGGATATGTTAAGCGGCATACCGGGTTTCAACTCGGTATCCTCGTCCCCGATGCCTGCCATCCGCACATAACCGCCGATAGGCAGCATCCGGATCGTATAGGTCGTTCCGTTTTTGCGATGAGAGAAGATTTTCGGTCCCATGCCGATTGCGAATTCACGAACCAAAATGCCAGCTTTTTTCGCAAAATAGAAATGGCCGAATTCATGGATGATCACTAATATGCTGAATACGATGATGAATGTTATGATTGTCTGAAACATGTAATCCCTCCCTTTCTGTATCTTGCCTTGCTGTTCTTAAAATATGAAATGCAGAAAAATATGGAACACAGGCATCACAAAAAGCGTACTGTCGAAACGATCGAGCATGCCGCCATGTCCGGGCAATATCTTCCCGGCATCCTTGACGCCAAAATAGCGTTTGAATGCCGATTCGACCAAATCACCCATCTGTCCACAGACCGAAAGCAGGACTGCCAGCATGATCTGGAGGCCCATCGATAACCCCAATGGATTGTAGTAATGGAAAAACACGATAGCAATCAGCACAGCAGCGATCGATCCGCCGACGGAGCCTTCAATCGTTTTGTTGGGGCTGATTGCCGGGGCCAATTTGTTCTTGCCAATTTTCCTTCCGATCATGTAAGCGCCGATATCCGTTCCCCAGATTATGAACAGCACTAAAAGCACCATCCAAAATCCAATATCCCTTGTCTGCATGAAGTAATAGAAGCCTCTCCCGACATAAAGGGAAGTCAGAACGGAAGCAGCTGCATCGTCGAAGGTGAAATCATTTCTTGAGAACACTGTGAATACGAACAGGATCAATGCTTCCAAATAAATCAAAAGCATCGCATCGATGCCGTCTGGGATGAAATGCAGGTAAGATTCCGGCAACATCAAAAGGACGGTCGCCAAAGCGGTGATGATTCCCTCCACGCTGAAGATGGTCAGCTTTTTCATCTTTAATAGTTCTTGGACAGCGATCAATCCGATTGCTGTCATAAGCAGTTGCAACGCCAGTCCGCCAATCCATAAAAATGGGATAAAAACGGCGGCAGCCACTATGCCTGTGATTACTCTTTCCTTCATGGTATCCTCCCTATATGCCACCGAAGCGGCGATTGCGATGCTGATATTCTGCTAGCGCAGCCTGCAAGCTGGCTGTTGAAAAATCAGGCCAAAATTCTTCCGTGAAGTACATTTCACTGTATGCAGCCTGCCAGAGCAAAAAATTGCTCAAACGGATTTCCCCGCTGGTGCGGATCAGCAAGTCTGGATCCTGCCATTCACCAAGTCCACTTGTGAATAGGTATCCGGCGAATATTTCATCGGTGATGTCGTCTTCTGAGAGTTTTCCCGCTGCAACATCGCGCGCAATCATTTTTGTCGCTTGAAGGATTTCAGCCCTGGAACCGTAATTCAATGCAAAATTCAGAATCAAGCCGGTATTGTCTTTCGTTTTTTCGATCGCATTTTGCACGACTTTCAGCGTCTTTTCGGGCAATTGATCGATCCAGCCGATGGTCGTCACTTTGATGTTGTTCTGCATCAATTCCGGCATGAACACATCAAAAAAATCGATGGGCAAACCCATTAAAAAATTGACTTCATCAGTCGGACGTTTCCAATTTTCTGTCGAAAAGGCATATAGCGTCAACACCTTTACATTAAGGCGGCTTGCTTCTATGGTTATCCTTTTCACGGTATTCATGCCCTCTTTGTGTCCGTAGACCCGCGGCATCAATTTTTTCTTTGCCCAACGGCCATTTCCGTCCATGATGATGGCGACATGGGCTGGAACGATGCCATTTTCATCGAACGGCATTTCTGTTTTTGGATTCTCACTCTTGAATAGAGCCATGCTTTATCCCTCACTTTTTCATAACTCTCTATATTTTAACAAAAACCCGCCTGAATTCCTATGATTAACAGGAAATTATATAATTTTTAAAAAGAGCCAGGGCACAAATCATTCGAAATGATTTGTGCCCTGGCTCCTTTCCAACGGATGAAATTTTAAACGTCCAAAATTTCTTTTTCTTTGTCCGCTGTTATTTTGTCGATTTCTTTGGAAGATTTATCGGTGAACTCTTGCACTTTCTTTTCGTAAGTGCGCAACTCGTCTTCTGTGATTTCTTTGTTCTTTTCTGCTTTTTTCAACGCTTCGATAGCATCGCGGCGAATATTGCGGATAGAGACCTTAGCCGCTTCGTTTTCTTTGCCGACAGTTTTTGCCAACTCTTTGCGTCGCTCTGAAGTCAGCGCCGGGATAACCAAACGGATGACGTTACCGTCATTGGCTGGGTTGATGCCCAGGTCGCTTTGGTAAATCGCGCGTTCGATATCGCCGATACTGGATTTATCGTAAGGTGTTACCAACAACATGCGTCCTTCAGGAATCGTGATGGAAGCCAATTGATTCACTGGAGTGTTCGTTCCGTAGTATTCCACTTCGATGCGGTCCAATAAACTTGCATTCGCGCGGCCTGCCCGAATCGATCCAAGTTCGCGGATCAATGCAGCCTCCGTTTTTTTCATTCTGTCGATCGCATTATCCAGGATTTCTTTAACCATGATTATTTCCCCCTTACAGTCGTTCCGATATCTTCTCCAAGTATAACACGGCGAATATTCCCTTGTCTGTTTAAGTTAAATACAACCAGCGGGATATCGTTATCCATGCTTAATGAGCTTGCTGTAGTATCCATTACTTGCAGTCCTTTGGAAATAACATCCAAATGAGTCAATTCAGAGAATTTTGTTGCGTTCAAGTCCTTCATCGGATCGGATGAGTAGACCCCATCAACATTGTTCTTAGCCATCAAAATAACGTCAGCATTGATTTCAGCGGCACGAAGGGCTGCTGTCGTATCAGTAGAGAAGTAAGGATTGCCGGTACCGGCAGCAAAGATCACAACGCGTCCTTTTTCAAGATGACGGACAGCACGTCTGCGGATGTAAGGTTCGGCAATTTGTCTCATTTCGATGGAAGTCTGAACACGGGTCGGAACGCCTGCATTCTCCAGCGCATCCTGCAAAGCCAAAGAATTCATGACAGTCGCAAGCATACCCATATAGTCTGCTTGCGCTCTCTCCATGCCCATTTCAGCGCCTGTCGTGCCACGCCAAATATTGCCGCCGCCGACAACGATAGCCATTTCTACGCCCAAGTCATGTACTTCTTTGATTTCTTTAACGATTTCTTCGATCGTCGGCGGATTGATTCCGAAACCAGTGTTGCCCGCTAAAGCTTCACCGCTTAGTTTTAAAACAACGCGTTTGTATTTTGGTTCACTCATTCTATATTTCCCTCCGTAATTGGCTGACCCCTGATCAATCAGGTTTATGACTATGATAAAAAAGCCCCAATTAAGGGGCAATTTTCATTATTTTTTAACTTGGCTCATTACTTCTTCTGCAAAGTCCACGGAGCGTTTTTCGATACCTTCGCCTACAGCGTAGCGAACGAATGATTTAACAATGCCGCCTTTAGAAGCAGCAAATTGTCCAACTGTTTGATCTGGATCTTTAACAAAAGGTTGATCGTTCAATGAAATTTCGCTCAAGAACTTGTTCAAACGGCCTACGATCATTTTTTCAACGATGTTGGCTGGTTTGCCTTCGTTCAATGCTTGTTCTGTCAGAACTTTCTTCTCATGTTCAAGTTCTTCTGGAGAAACTTCGTCGCGTGAAACATATTTAGGATTGATGGCAGCGATGTGCATAGATATGTCTTTAGCAGCATCCGCATCAGCAGATCCTTCCAATAATGTCAATACAGCAATACGTCCGCCTTGGTGCAGGTAAGCGCCGAAAGCATCAGCATCCGTTTTTTCAACGATAGTAAAGCGACGCAAAGTAATTTTTTCGCCGATTATTGTAGTAGCGCTTAAGATAACATCGTTTAATGTACCTTCAGCAGTTTCGATCGCTAAAGCAGCTTCCACAGTTTCTGGTTTGTTTTTAGCGATGATCGCTGTAATGTCAGCTACCAAGTTTTGGAATTTGTCGTTTTTCGCAACAAAATCAGTTTCTGCATTGATTTCAGCGATTACGGCTGTATTTCCGTCAACAAATACGTTTGCAAGTCCTTCAGCAGCGATACGGTCAGCTTTTTTAGCTGCTTTAGCCATACCATTTTCTCTTAGGTAGTCAACCGCTTTGTCCATGTCGCCATCGACTTCTACTAGAGCTCTTTTAGCATCCATCATGCCTACGCCTGTCATGTCGCGTAATTCTTTAACCATTTTTGCTGTTACTTGTGCCATTCTATGATTCCTCCTGAATATTCTTTTTCATAAAAAAAGCTGTCCCAAAGAGAATAGAAAAGATGTCGGCTGCCAAATTGGCTATATCTTTCTTCTTTTCTGAGACAGCTCGTTGCTTCAAACTAAATAGGAAATATTATTCGTTGTTGCCTTCTACAACTTCAACGATTTCTTCTAATGAAGTTGCTTCGTCAGCTTCAGCTGCAAAAGTTTCTTCAACAGAAATTTCAACTTGATCTTTTCCTTGGTTGCCTTCGATGAAAGCATCAGCCATTTTAGCAGTGATCAATTTAACTGCGCGGATAGCATCATCATTTGAAGGGATTACTACGTCGATTTCATCTGGATCACAGTTTGTGTCAACCATAGCGACGATAGGAATGTTCAATTTGTGAGCTTCTTGAACAGCGATTCTTTCTTTTCTTGGGTCAACGATGAACATTACATCCGGGATTCTAGGCATATCTTTGATACCGCCCAAGAATTTTTCCAAACGTTCTTGTTCTTTTTTCAAGATAGAAACTTCTTTTTTAGGAAGTAGTTCGAAAGTGCCGTCTTCAGACATAGCTTCGATTGATTTCAAACGTTTGATACGTTTTTGGATAGTATCCCAGTTAGTCAAAGTACCACCTAACCAACGGTGATTTACGAAGAACTGACCTGAACGGATAGCTTCGTCTTTGATTGAATCTTGCGCTTGTTTTTTAGTCCCTACGAATAAAGCTACGCCGCCTTCTTCAGCAACGTTAAGCATATATTTGTATGCTTCGTCGACTAATTTTACAGTTTTTTGCAAGTCGATGATGTAGATACCGTTTCTTTCTGTAAAGATGTATCTCTTCATTTTTGGGTTCCAACGACGAGTCTGGTGACCGAAGTGTACGCCTGCTTCCAATAATTGTTTCATTGAAATTACTGCCATGTTTGTTTCCTCCAAGTTTGTTTTTATTTTCCTCCCCCGATTTCTTCTACAGCAGAAACTCATCTTCCGATAAGCAACGTCCACCGTATCGATCAAGGTGTGAAATGTGGTTTTGCACCGTTGATAATTATATCGAATTATATTTAAAGAAGCAAGTGTTTTTTCAGAAAATGGATACCAAACAGCCTCATTACTGGTTATTTCAGGATTGGATCCCCAAAATTTGCTTGATGTCATCGTTCGTCAACCGTTGTCGGCTGAGCGCCTCTTCCCCTTCGGATACGATCAACTGATCAAAGAGCATCTTTTTGTCTTGCTGCAATTGGTTGATTTTCTCTTCGATGGTTCCTTCCGCGATGAAACGGTATACCTGCACATTTTTCTTTTGGCCGATGCGATGTGCTCGTCCTGCGGCTTGTTCTTCGACTGCCGGGTTCCACCATAGATCGAATAGGATGACGGTGTCGGCGCCGGTCAGATTCAACCCGGTGCCGCCCGCTTTCAGTGAAATCAAAAAGACATCCGTGTGGCCTTCGTTGAACTGATTGACCAACGTAATCCTTTCGGCGGGAGGGGTTTTTCCGCTGAGATAGAGATGGCTTAAATTTTCCTTGGCCAACTCCGCTTCAATCAACTTCAGCATGGACGTGAACTGTGAAAACACCAAAACATGCTGGTTGTTCTCTTGGGCATTTTTCAATATTTCGACCAGCTGTTCCAATTTCCCCGAGCCGCCTTCGTAGGCCGCATCCACCAAACGGGGATCGCAGCAGATTTGACGCAGACGGGTCAGTCCGGCCAAAATCTCCATGCGGTTCCGTTGGAAATCTTCACTGTCATAATCAGATACCTTTTCCTGCAGTTGCTGCAGATAGGCCAAATACATGATTTTCTGGTCGCGATTGAGGCTGCTGTAGATATCGGCTTCGGATTTTTCCGGAAGATCGCCCAGAACATCCGCCTTCAGCCGGCGCAACATGAAGGGTTTGGCTGTTTTCGAAATGTCCTCAAGTGACATTTTTTTGAATTCCTGCAGTTTCGGAAACAATCCCGGCAAAATCAATTGGAAGATTGCCCAGAATTCCGTCACACTGTTCTCGATCGGCGTGCCACTCAACGCGATATTGACCCGGGCATTCATCTTGGCGATGGCACGGAACGTCTTCGTATTATAGTTGTTGACGTACTGAGACTCGTCCAGAATCATCGCGTAGAAATCACATTTTTGGTAGGACTCGATATCCTGCCGGAAACTTTGGTAAGAGGTGATCGCAATGCCGTTCTCGGGCAACTGCGACAACTGCTCTTCCCGTTCCTTTTTCACGCCGCTGATGACGCTTATCTTCAGCAATGGCGCAAATTTTTGGAATTCGTACTTCCAGTTGTAAATCAGCGAAGCCGGTGCAATCACCAAAGCAGGTTTGCCATCATTTTTCCCTTCCTCAACTTCGCTGAGCAGAAAGGTGATCAACTGGAGCGTTTTGCCGAGTCCCATTTCATCAGCCAAAATACCGCCTAAGCCGTAGTTGGAAAGGAATTTCAGCCATTTGAAGCCTGTCACTTGATACGGACGCAAATCCGCTTGCAATGTTTTCGGAAGTTCAGCTGGAAACTCGTTCGGGTGCTTGATGAAATGATACAGTTCGTTCAGGAAATCTTGGCTGCCGACCTCAGGGTTCAGATCATTGATTTCTTTTTCGAGCGTCATGCTCTTGATCATCGGCATGGAGAGTGTCCCGTCGTGAAGCTGGGACTCATCTTTGATCAATGAAAGGAAACGATTCATCTCTTTCATTGTTTCCGTCTCCAAAGATAGGATGCGCCCGTCTTCCGTCTTGTAGTAGGCGTCATTTTTTTTGAGGCTGTTCAACAATCTGTCTATTTCATTTTCCGAAATGCCGCCGACATCAAAACGGATATCCAAAAAGGAATCCCTTGTCCGGCGTTGGACCGAAGTTGACACCTCAGTATTTTCCACTATCAGATTCTGCAGGTCAGGGCTTAATTCGACCTCTGCATAACGGCGCAGAACAGGTATTTTCCTGTAAAGAAAGCTAAATAGATCAACGTCTTTCGAAGCCAAAAAAGATACTTGGTTTTCGATTATGTTGAATTCCAGATTTTCCAATACCTGCAGGATCCGCTCTTCACCTATTGTGTCCCTGATCAGAAATTGGGACTCTGTTTTCGAGGCGCGGTTCTGTCGGAAGACCGTTTCCCCGTATTTGAAGAAAATCTCCCCTTTTATGCGCTTCACCGGACCACGGAATTGGATGGATACAGTCAACGGCTCATCGATGATGTTGCGCTCCAGTTCTTCACTGAAGTGCACCGTTCCGATTTGTTTCAGCAAAGGGATGACATAGGTCAGCAAATCCGATACATCGGGTTCTTCAATTCCGATCACATTTGAGTCGTCAAAACGTTTTTCAAAGAACGAGAGGTACCCTAACAGTTTATGTTGCTGCACACTGAGTGGGTGAACTTTGTTGCCCTCGATCAGCCAGTCATAATCCAACAGCTGGATGATATCGTCACACTGGATGCGAAGTTCTATTCCCTTGCCTTTCTTTCCCAAAAGGAATTGATAGCCCGGTTTTTCGTGACTGATCTGCACATCCGGATACGTTTGCTCGCCGGAAATCCATTCTACTCGGCCGGTTTGGATCAAATCCTCCAAGATAGAGTGCGCTGAACTCGGCGGAAGGATCAGGTAGGAATCCAATTTTCTGGCCGTGACGTTCAGCAATTGCTTATTCAACGCAGCGGATTGCTCCTCTAGCAATTTATGCAACCGGTAGATGATGGGCTGGTCCATTTCCTGTATCTTCACTGTCCGGAAATCAATCCCATCGCCGAGACGGTATTCCCATTTTTCTTGTTTGATGAATTGTTCCGTAAATTGTTCGATATTGGTGACCATATAGGGTTTATCGACCCCTGCACGCAAGGATAGAGCCAATACATGCTCACCTGTATTTTGCATCAGATTGTTTGGTTTCATGCGCAGAACCTGCAGCGTATACTGCACTAAAAAATCTGCTTGGGTGTTCAGGCTCTGGGCGCCTTTGTTTTCTTGGAAGAAAATCTGCGTCAAGTCGTTCACAAATTCTTGACCGGCAGTTTCCGCATCAACCTGAAACTGTTCAGCGCTGCTTTCCGTCAGAATACGGGTGCCGCATTTCTCCTTCAAATACAATTCAACAGCGATCGTATGCTTGCAATACTGATGATTTTTCCAATACTTGCACTGACATACATCCTGTTCCCTGGCTGTCCCGTCTAAGGTGACATGATACATTTTACTGCCGAGCACCTCACAATGCCAAACCTGGCTGTGGAAATCCGGTTGCACGGATAGTACGCGATCCTCATTCACATATTCGCGTCCCTCTTGTATCAACTTGTCCGGCATACTCCATTTCACGCTATCACTTCCTCTGCTTCTTGCTGTCCATCCTTTATTGTACTGCAATTTCGTCGAAAAATATACCTTCTTCCCCTTTGATGGAGACAGGAACGGAATATTTAACTTGAAATATTCAACAAACTATCCCATACTTATTAGCATAATGCCAAAGCAAAAGGAGCCCTGTCATGTTTTTTAAAACAGTCGTCATCATAGTCAGATTTCTGGTCCGTATCCTGAACGGCAAGACCGAAATCCAAAACAAAGAGTACATTCCGAAAGACACAGTCTATATCCTTGCAGCACCGCACAGAAGTCTGCTGGACCCCATTTTCATTTCGTTTGGCGTGTATCCGCACGTATTTTCATCAATGGCGAAGCAAGAACTCTTCAAGGGGAAATTCATGAATTGGCTGCTCACGCACATGAACGCTTTCCCTGTCAATCGCGAAAACCCGGGTCCGAGCGCCCTAAAGCAACCTGTTTCGATCCTGAAGGAAGGCAAAACCAATCTGCTGATCTTCCCGACCGGATCAAGGCATTCCGCAGAAATCAAAGGCGGCACTTCATCCATCGCCAAGTTGGCCAACGTTCCGATCCTTCCGGTTGTCTATCAAGGTCCGCTCACACTCAAGGATCTCGTGAAGCGCAAAAAGGCGACTGTCCGCTTCGGCAAGCCCATCTACCTACCGAATGAGAAACGAATCTCCAGAGAAGAACTGGCGGCCTATGACGAACTGATCGGAACAACCTTCCGCCAATTGGATCAGGAAATCGATCCGAATTTCGTCTACATCGCAAAATAATGCCCCGGTATTGTCCGGAAGCATCATTTACCAATTCAATAAAAAGAAAAAAGCAGCGCCGAAATTTTTTCCGGCGCTGTTTTTTTGGCATTGCTGCCGTATCACTTGATCACTCAATCAATCGTTCATCGACTGGAGCATGTACATGTCATAATAAGTTCCCCGTTTGGCGATCAGCTCTTCATGTGTGCCTCTTTCGATGACGCGGCCTTTGTCAAGCACCAGGATCAGATGGGCATCGCGAATAGTGGACAGACGGTGTGCGATTGCAATCGTAGTTCGGCCTTCACGCATCTTCCGCATGCTTTCTTGGATCAGGAGTTCCGTTTCGGTGTCGATATTGGCTGTCGCCTCGTCAAGGATGAGCACTTTCGGATCCCGCAAAATTGTTCGGGCAAACGAAATCAATTGTCTCTCACCACTTGAATAACTGGCTCCGCGTTCGATCACTTTTGCATGATAACCTCCCGGCAGCGACTCGATGAATGAATCGGCATGCACAAAGGCAGCTGCGCCTTCTATATCTCGGTCTGTATAAGCCTTGCTCATCAAACGGATATTATGCGAGATGTCGCCGTAGAATAGGAAGGCGTCCTGCAGGACCAAGCCTATTTTTGAGCGGATTTCATCGATCGGATACGTCTTGATTGATTTCCCATCAATCAGAATATCGCCTTTCTCGAAATCGTAAAAACGCAGCAAGACATTGATGATCGAACTTTTGCCGCTGCCTGTGTGGCCTACCAGCGCGACGGTCTCTCCCGGATTCGCTGTAAAGCTGATGTCCTTAAGCACATCCTGCTTGCCGTCATAAGAGAAGGAAACGTTTTTGAATTCGATCCTGCCTTGGATGATCTCCAATTCCGAATCTTCAGGTTGGCTTGGCGCCAATTCGGCATTATCCAATACGCTCAGGACCCGTGAACTGGAGACGATGCCGTCCTGCAGGGCGCTGAGGTTATCCATCATCATCCCCATCGGACGGAAGAAATTTTGGATGTAGGTAGTGAACGCATAAATGACTCCCAACTCCACTACGCCATTCAACGTCTGATAGCCAAATAGCCAAAGCACGATCGCCAACGCAATTGCCTGCAACAGATTGACGACTGGCATCAGCATCAAGGCGTTCATCTGGACCATCGCTACGCGTCCTTTGCTGTAATCGTCATTGATCGCATCAAATTCCGCGCGCAGACGTTTTTCTTGGCGGAACTGCTGGATGATCGCCATGCCGGAAATCGATTCATTCAATTTCGTGTTCAGCTGGCTCAGTCTTTCACGCATCGTGCGGTAAACGCGCGTGCTGTACTTTTGATAATACCAAATCAGACCGGCCATAATCGGGACAAATACGATGAACAGAAGGGAAATCTGCTTATTCAATGTCCACATAGCGATGAACACTGTGATGATGCTGAAGATTCCCTCTGCCAAGGCCAAAAATACATTCCAGAATTCCTTGATGGTTTCAGTGTCATTCGTGACGCGCGAAACGATCGATCCGGCCGGCGTCGTGTCATAGTAGCGCATCCCCAATTGATTGACCTTACGGAAAACGGCATTGCGGATATTCTCAACGGTTTGTTCGGATGCCATGCTGAAGATATAGCGCTGCAGATACGTGACCAACATCTTCAGCAGGACGACTCCTACATAAGCCAGCGCAAATAGCACACTGATGTTGGTCGTGACATTGCCAACAGCCAGATAATCATCCATGTAAATTTGGATGATGCGCGGTGCCACCACATTGACCAACGACAACGCGATGCTGAAAAGTAAAGCGATCAAAAATTGATGGCGGAAAGGATGGGCAAAGCGGAAGATTCGTTTGATTACCCGGAGTTGTTCCTTCAATGGGATTGTTTTAGACCATACTGATCCACTCATGCTTCATCCGCCCCTTCCAATTTGGTTTCGAGTTGTTGTTTTTCGTACATTCTGCGGTACCAGCCGTCCAGTTCCATCAACTCATAATGAGTCCCGCGTTCGACAATGCGCCCTTCATCAAGGACGATGATCTCATTCGCATGCATCACGCTGCTGATCCGATGGGCTGCGATGATTGTTGTCTGATCGGTTCGCTTTTCCTTGAGCCCAGTCAGGATCGCTTCCTCCGTCTTCGCGTCCACCGCGGATAAGGAATCATCCAGGATGAGCAGCTCAGGTTCAGTCACCAAAGCCCGCGCAATCGCTATCCGCTGCTTTTGTCCACCGGATAAGGAAACACCCCTTTCGCCAACCAATGTATCGTAGCCCTCGGGAAACCCAAGGATATCATGATGGATAGCGGTCAAGCGTGCAGCCTCTTCAACCTTTTGTTGGCTGATGGATGGATCAGCGAAACGGATGTTTTCCCTGACGTCAGAAGAGAACAGAAAGTTGTCTTGGGGAACGTAACCGATTCCGCTCAGCAATGCGTCCAATGAGTAATCACGGATATCGATCCCGTTGTAGTTGATGCTGCCGGCATACTGATCATACTCCCGCAACAGCAGACGGAAAATCGTGCTTTTGCCCGATCCGGTTCTGCCGACGATCCCTAACGTTTGTCCCCGCTCCAAATGGAAGTTGACATCCTGTAGGCTTATTTCTTCGCTGTTCGGGTAACCGAATGAGGTTACCTGAAAATCCAGATCGCCGGTAACCGGAGTCTGGATAGCATTCTTCTGCTCCTGGATCGTTGATTTTTCCTTCAGAAGCTCATCGATCCTGCTGTAACTGGCGCTGCCTCGTTCCAGTACATTGAACAATCTGCCCACTGCCAACATCGGCCATGCCATCATTCCGATGTAACTGATGAACGAAACCAGCTGACCGATACTGATGCTGCCTTCCACGACAAAACGGCCACCAAAGATGATCGTCAATGCAAAAGAAAGCCCCAAAATAAGTTGGATCGCCGGATCAAATAAGGCATCGACCAAGTAGACAGCTTTATTTTTCGCGACGACATCCTTAGTCATCGCCTCGAAATCATGGATATCCTCTTCTTCTTCGCCGAATGTCTTGATGACCTTCACGCCGGATACACTCTCTTGCGTTTTGTCATTCAGATTAGAGAAAGCAGCTTGTGCCTTGCGGAAACGCTTGTGCATCTTCTGCCCGAGGATCCTCGACACCAGCGTCAAAGCCGGCAACGGAATCATGGCGATTAGCGTCAAACGCCAATCGATCAAGAAGAACATTGTGAAAAGCGTGATGCCGCCTGAAGAAATCGAATCAGCAAGTGTCAGGATGCCTGCACCTGCGACCATCCTGATCGCATTCAAGTCATTCGTCGCATGCGCCATCAGATCGCCGGTTCTGTATTTCTGGAAAAAGACAGCGTCCATTTCGGTGAAATGCTTGAACAATCGTGAACGAAGTATCTTTTCCAACTCTGCCGAAGTACCCCAAATCTTCATCCGCCAAATATAACGGAAAAGGTACTGCAGGATGCCCGCAATCAATATGATCGCCGACCACTTCCACAAAGAAGCCATCGTTAAGGTCCCTAAGGCAATTTCATCGATGATGATTCCGACAACGCGCGGCGAAACAACCTGAAGTATAGCCACAATGATCAGGAAAAAGACGCCCACAAAATACGATTTCCATTCTTGACGGAAAAACCAACTCAATTTTTTGAAAATACTCACGTATATTACTCCCTTCTTACCTGTATCCGGACAAAATAAAAATGTGGAACCGTAGAGATCCACATTTTGTATATTATTTCATTAGTCTATTTCTTTTTCTTTGTTGATTGTGCTTTCATAGAAGCCATGATCTGTTTTACTTTTCTTTCGGATGGTTTTTGACCCATCTGCATCATCATAGAGCGCAACATTTCTTCGTTGATCGGTGGATTTTCTTCAAAATATTTTACCATATAACGTCTTGCAAGGAAAAATCCGCCAACCGCGCCTATTACTATTCCTAAAATGACCATCATTACCCATGCTGTTGTTGACACGTATTCATCCCCCTTTCCAAAGCATTCATTCATTAATTGTACTAAAGATTATGCGAAAAAGAAATAGCAATCACGGATAAATTTAGTGATTTTTCGAAAACGCTTCAGCTTTTGCCGGTTTCGGGACAATTTTGAGCATATTCTTGCGTCATCCCCAAGAATATGCGAACATCTGTTTGATTTTTTGGATGATTAATGGTATCCTAAACTTATAAATATAGGATTACGGAGATGATGATCTCATGGTTAAAAATAAAGATTCACGCCAAGTTGAAGTGCTTCAATACATTTATGAAGAAGTCCAAGAAAAAGGCTATCCGCCGACCGTCAGGGAAATCGGGAATGCAGTCAAACTTTCCTCAACATCCACAGTGCACGGCCATCTGTCGCGTCTTGAGAAAAATGGCTTTATCCAACGCGACCCTACAAAACCCCGTGCGATCGAACTGACTCAAGCGGGTCTGGACAAACTCGGGATCATGTCGGATAAGATGCCTTTGTTGGGTACCGTCACAGCCGGAGCTCCCATCCTGGCCGTCGAAGAAGCAACAGATTATTTCCCGGTTCCGCCTGATCTGAAATCCTCTTCCGGAAGCTTGTTTATGCTGAAAATCCGCGGAGAAAGCATGATCGACGCCGGCATATTCGATGGCGACTCAGTCATCATCAGAAAACAAGCCACGGCTGAAAACGGCGATATCGTCATAGCCATGACGGATGATGATGAAGCGACCTGCAAACGATTCTATAAAGAAAACAACTACTATCGCCTGCAACCGGAAAATGCGAGCATGGATCCGATCATCCTGGATTCTGTCATCATTCTGGGGAAAGTAGTCGGTCTGTACCGGAACCACATCATATAACGGATATTCCCCCGTCTGCCGCAAAAAGGCTGCCAACTACTGGCAGCCTTTTTGCATGTGTATCCAAATTTGGATTATTAATTGTTCTTAGTATTCCATCAGTGTGAAGATGTCATACCCTTGAACCAGGTCACGGCCTTTTAAATCCAGCAACTCGATCAAGAATGCCAACCCGACGACTTCTCCGCCTAATTTTTCCACCAATTCGATGGTTGCGGCTATAGTCCCGCCAGTGGCCAACAAATCATCGCATACCAACACTTTGTCACCAGGCAGGATAGCATCTTGATGCAATTGCAGCGTTGCTTTTCCGTATTCCAGTCCGTAGGATACTTCCACTGTTTCGCGCGGCAATTTGCCTTTTTTGCGGGCCATTGCGAATCCGCAGCCTAATTCCACAGCGACCGGACAGCCAACCATAAACCCACGCGCTTCAGGTCCGACTACTTTATCGATATTCAAGTCCTGGGCATATTTCACAATCTCTTTGATCGAATAGCGGTAAGCCTCACCGTTCGCCATCAAGGGTGAAATATCGCGGAAAATGATGCCTTGCTCCGGGAAATCTTTGACATCAGCAATATATTGTTTCAAGTCCATTTTGTGTTCCTCCTAATTATTGTACCATCATCTGTTCATTCAACCATTTCGTCAACTGCGAAAACGGGCTGTAGATGAATACCTTTTCAGCTTCCATTTTCTGCAGGCGATCTTTGTATACCTGGGTGTCGTCCAAAGCCCTTTTGACAGGGTTTTGGACCTCATTGATGAAACCATTGTCTATTGTAACAAATCCCGCCTCCAAAAACACTTGAATCATAAAAATGGCAAGATTTTTTTTGATTTTTAAGTATTTTGCTAAGGCATCTAACCGATTTCTCACATCGATATCCTTATGGGAACGGATATATTGGTAGAACTTTGCAAACTGGTCTTTAGGAGGGATTCCGTCTGCGTAAACGCTATTTGATTCATGGGATACGACATACACATTTTCGAACTGATTGCTCTTCAAAAGATCAGCCAGCAAGCCCATCTTCAAAGGACATTCGAAAAGCACCAGGTTGCTGGCGCTGACATCCTGCAAGGCGTCCGCAGTATTGTCAGTGAGCAACGCGGCGTTCGAACTGTTCGGGATGCGCTCATAAAATTGTTTCATGATGCCGGAAGTCGAAAATAGATACAGGGCATCTTCCACAGCCAATACCGATTCTTGGATGATCGAACTCCTTTTGTCGAAAAACTGGACATGCTTGTTTTTGATGTCTTTCAGCTGCAGCTGCGGTTTCGCGCTGTCCCGCCAAACGTTAATCGAAAGTTCCCCGATGAGGGAAACGACATCCGCCTCGTTCAAGTGGTTGCTGATGCTCCCCTTGTTGAAGCCGATCACATCCAGAAAGAGATTTTTGTCCTTGAGTTTGAACTTCAGATGCTTGTTGTCGGCACCGATCTGTCTGATGTCCGTCAAAGGCACATTTTGGAAGCCGAATATAGGCTTTGGATTATCAGTCCCATAAGGTTTAAGCAATTCCAATTCCTTCAAAAACGGCAGCGTGACATCGGCAAGCGGCAGCATGGCATCTATGTAAATGGATTCGCCCAACACGATGGCGTCGTGATAAAGAGCCGCATAGCTGTTTATCTTTTCAGTGAAGGCTGACAAATCGGCAGCGGGAAGGCTCATGCCTGCTGCCATTTTGTGCCCACCGAACTTCGTGAGAAGGTCTTTTGAATCGGTCAATGCAGTATACATATCCAAGGCTTCCGTGCTGCGGGCGGATCCTTTCGCGATGCCGGTTTTTTCGTCGATGCGGAACAAGATTGTCGGGCGTCCGAATTCCTCGACCAGCTTGCTGGCCACGATACCGAGAACACCCTCATGCCAGTTCTTGCTGCCCAACACGACAACATCCGGCATGTTATCGGTCTTCGCCAGTTCGGCACTGGCTTCTTCATGGATGGATTGGACAATGCCCTGTCTCTCAACGTTTTTCTCCTGTATGTACGCAACCAGTTCAGCTATTTTTTCTTCGTCGAATGACAACATCAGTTCAGCGCCCGGACCCGCATCCTCCAACCGCCCGACAGCATTCAAACGGGGACCGATGATGAAACCAATGCTCTCCTCGTCCAAATTGGCCGCATCTATTCCCGCGGCTTCCATCAATGCAGCCAAACCGAGTCGATGCGTTTGTTTCATGACTTGCAGTCCCTGCTTCACGATCCAGCGGTTTTCGCCTGTCAAACTGACCAGGTCCGCAACCGTACCGATAGCGGCCAGATCGAGCGATTCGTATGGCATTTCCCCCAGAAGGGCCGCCGCAATTTTCAAGGCGACGCCAGCTCCGGAAAGATCCGGGAAAGGATAGGATCCTGCCGGATGTTTCGGGTGGATGATGGCATACGCATCAGGTAAAGCATCGGGCAATTCGTGATGGTCGGAAACAATGACATCCACGCCCATTTTTTTTGCCATCGCTATCGGCTCATGGCCGGAAACCCCGTTATCGCATGTCAGGATCAGTTGCGCCCCGTTTTCAATCAATTTCTTGAATGCAGCAGCATTGGGGCCATAACCGTCCGTAAAGCGGTTCGGCAAGTAATAGCCGACATTGCCGCCCAATACTTCGATCGTTTCCACAAGAATGCTTGTGCTTGTGATGCCATCCGCGTCATAGTCCCCATATACGACGATTTCTTCTCCAGCTTCAATGGCTACAGTCAAGCGATGAATCGCTTTATCCATATCGTGCAGCAGATACGGATCATGGAATTCCATTTCGGCGCCATCAATGAAAGCTTTGATCTGTTCTTTTGTTTCCAATCCTCGCTGCATGCAAAGCACGACGAATGTTTCTGATAAACCTGTAGCCTGAATGATTTCCTTGCTTACAGAATCATCAATTTCTGATTTGCGTATTTTCCAATTCATCTTTGACGCTAACAATTTACCGACTCCTAACTATATAAACTATACAGGCGCACGGAGGCTCCCACTAATCCAAAAAAGACTAGAAGCTGACCTCGTTCTAGTCTTTTCTTTGCAACTGAAAGCGGCAGATCTGGTGGATCCGCCGCTTTATTTTCGTCAAACACCGCTTGGCTGATCCGGGCTTCCCCCAGTAAACTTCTTGATCAATTCTTCTTCAAGCGAATTGATTTTGTTGTCTTTCTGAGTCAATTCTGTCCGCAGATCAGCGAGTTGTTGTTCATACCCGACTTTCGTCGCATCAACTGCATTCTGGATTTCCTTCCCTTTTGTATCGATTTCAGAGCGCATCTGTTTGAATTCCTTGTTCTTCTTCGTTGCACTGCCTGTCGCAACCAACAAGGTGATGAGCGAGCCCATCAGGAGAGAAACCAGGATGACGATGATAAGGGGTCCATCCACAACAGCGAAACCAAAATTGACCGGCACAGAATCGACATTGAAAACGGCAAACAACACAATGATGATGATTAAAATAATGCCCGCTACTAATCTCCATTGATTTTTCATTACAATCGCCCCACTCATTTTGATATTTCTCACCCTTATTATCATCTTTTTGCCGATGCATAGTCAACTTGCAACACTTATCAACGAAATGATTCTCAGACGAGCAAGCTTCCTGCGATCATTTCGTCAGCGCTATTTCGAATTCATCATAATCGTTGACGAGTTTCGTGTCAGGAAAGACTTTGCGGGCATCCCGCTGCAACTGATGCGCATTGCCGTTGAGGTAACGCGCGCTGATATGAGTCAAATAAAGTTGGTTGACGTTTGCTTCTTTGGCCACATTGGCTGCATCGATGCAGGTGGAATGGAAATAATCCGACGCAATCGCTTGGTCTTCCTTCCCGAAGGTGCTCTCATGAACCAACACATCGGCATTTTTTGCCAAAATGACCGTATTTTTCGTTCTCCTTGTGTCGCCCAGAATCGTTACGACGCGTCCTTTAGTCGTTTTCCCGATAAAATCCAGCCCATTGATGGTTCTCCCGTCAGGCAAAACCACGGTCTCCCCATTTTTCAGCTTTCCGTAGAGAGGTCCCGCGGGAACATCCATCTCTTTAAGCTTATCGGCCTGCAACTCGCCCGGATAGTCGGCCTCTTCGACACGGTACCCATAAGAAACGATGCCGTGATTCAGTTTTGCGCAGTTCACTCGGAATTGCTCGTCTTCAAACACTACGCCATCTTCGGTTATTTCATGAAAGAAGATCGGATAGCGCAGGTGGGACTGGGATATGCGCAGACTGGTCAGCACAAATTCCTTGATTCCCACAGGCCCGTAGATGTTTAAAGGCGTATTTCCGCCTTGGAAAGCCCGGCTGCTCAAGAACCCGGGCAAGCCGAATATATGATCTCCATGCAGATGGGTGATGAAGATCTTTTCAACTTTCCTGGGCCGGATCGTTGTTTTGAGCACACGCTGCTGTGTCCCCTCTCCGCAGTCAAAAAGCCAGATGGCATTGCGTTCATCCAATAATTTCAATGCTATGCTGGAAAGATTTCTGCTGGTGGAAGGAACCCCCGCTCCGGTGCCTAAAAATTGAATTTTCATAATCAGTTGCTCCCATTTTCATCATTTAATTCTTGATAGATTTCCTCTGCCACAAAAAGGGCTAATCGTTGCGCGCCCATCGGATTCGGATGGACCTGGTCCTCCAGAAGCCACTCGTCGTGTCCGCTGCTGAAGGCATTCCAATCCAAAATATGGACATTGGAATGGTTGCTTTCGGCAAGCGCCAACTGCTCGTTCACGCTATCCTTCCAGATTCGCGGTACATTCGTCGTGAGGAAAAACAGATCTCGGGATGTGCCGATTTCCTTAATGAATGTTTCCATTTGCGTCTCAGTGAAAGTCCCGTTGGAACCCAGAAAGACCACGACTGTGTCATGCAATTGTTCCCGTTTTTCCAAGTCAGCAATCACCTCAGTGGTTTGGTAAAGCTGTCTGCTGACTGCACCTTCGACAACTGCCCGACCGAAAATCGTAACCAGCTGATCCGCGACGGAGAGCAATACGGAATCGCCTATGAAAGTAATATCCGCGCCGTGAGCAAACAAAACGGTCTCCCGTTCGAGCCCTTCGATATTGTTGATGGCCCTGCTGCGGGTGGAATCGTCGCGATTGATCTCTTCCATTTTGCTTTGGCTGGCAGCGATCTGCTCACGCAGCTCCTGCACAGCGGCATTCTCGCCGGATCGTGCTTGGACAAATCCCGCCAGAGCAGTCAACAACAGGCAGAAACTGACGAACGCAGCAAATTTTCCCGAAAAATGCCTGGTTGAGCCTTCGGATCCTGATGCCTTTATTCGGGCAATCGTATCGGCAGGTCGCCAAGACTGCACGGACATCATCTTCCAACGCTTTTTTTCGAATATTTGGTAGCCTATTTCGGAAAGGCTGAGCATGATTGCCAGCTGGATAAATATATGCCGTCCGGGATCAACGCTTGTATCGACTACTTTCGCTTGATAAAGGGAAATGACAGGATAGTACCAGAGATAAAGCAGGAAGCTCCGCCTGCCGAGCCACTGAATCGGTTTGAACCGCATCATTCTTGAAAGGCTCGTTGCCGGATGCGCTGTTAAGACTACCGCAACGCCGATGATAATGCTGTTGAGATACATCCCGCCTCTGTAGGTGAATGACTGGCTATCCAGCATCCTGCTGAACATCAAACCGAGAACCGCATAGCTGAACAAGCCTGCGAGCGTCAGCCTTCGCTTCGTTCGTTTCGACACAGGCTCGTTCAATTTCGCTAACGGCCAAACAACCGACAGCGCACTGCCGATCATAAATGAAAACAAGCGCGTATCCGTCCCATAATAGGCGCGCGAAGCGTCCTCGCCTGGTACATACAGTACGGCCATCGCAAGGGCCGAAAACAAAGAAAGTCCGACCGCTGTGTAAAGGATGATTCGTTTATCCTTGAAAAGGGCCAACAGCAACAGCACAATCAAAGGCCAGATGACATAGAATTGGCTCATGACCGAAAGGAACCAGAGATGCAGGAAAGGTGATTGCACATAGAATTGTTCAAAATACGAACCGCCAACAGAAATTTGCCACCAGTTATTGACCATCCCCAATGACGTAAGGAGCCAAGGCCGCAAATTAAGCAATAAGTCCCTTTGGAACAAAGTGATATAGGCAGTCACCGATACCAGCATCCCCAGCAACGGAAGGAACAATCTGTTGAACCTTCTGGACAAATAGCGCTTGTAAGCCAATTTTTCCTTCTGGCTGTATTCTTCGATCACAGACGCTGTGATGAAAAAACCAGTCAGGACGAAAAAAATGTTTACGGCCAAGTAACCGCCCGGCAAAACATGAGGCATCAAATGATAGAAAATGATGGCAAGAATCGCAAGCGCCCGCATCCCATCCAATGGAACGGAGCGTGTCTGTAATGTCACGATAATTATCCCCCATTTTATGATACTGGTGTTGCTTTTTAATCGACGAACTCAAAATGGTAGGTCATGATGCGGACCATGTCGCCATCTTTCGCTCCCTTAGCCCTCAGTTTTTCATCTACGCCCATGGAACGCAATTGACGCGCGAAACGCATGATGCTTTCATCATGAGCAAAATTGGTCATGTTGAATAGTTTTTCCAGTCTTTCGCCGCCCAATACCCATGTGGAATCTGGATCGCGTCCGATGGTGAACTGTTCTTGATTTTCTTCGAATTTGTAAAGGACGGATGATTCGACTTCTTCTTCATCGAATAATGGGAACTCAGGCGTATCCTTCAGAACTTCAGCAGTGTAATCCAACAATTCGGCTACGCCGGTAGTCGACCAGGCTGAAATCGGGAAAATCCTTGGTGCTTCGTCATCACCGAATTTTTCGGCGATTTGCTGTTTGAAGATTTCAAGATTATCTTCCGCTTCCGCCACATCCATTTTATTGGCTACAATCACGGTCGGTCTTTCCAGCAAACGCAATTGGTAACTTTCCAATTCCTTATTGATTTTTTCATAGTCATCGAATGGATCTCTGCCTTCTGTACCGCCCATATCGATGACATGCAGAATGACTCTTGTGCGCTCGATGTGGCGCAAAAATTGGATCCCCAGACCGACGCCTTGGGACGCGCCCTCAATCAATCCCGGTAAATCGGCCATGACAAACTCTTCTCCGCTGCGTGTCTGTACCATACCTAAGTTAGGCACAAGCGTGGTGAAGTGATAGGCTGCGATTTTTGGTTTCGCTTTTGACACAATCGACAGCAATGTCGATTTCCCTACTGATGGGAAGCCTACCAAACCGACGTCCGCGATGACTTTCAACTCAAGCTCCAAATCCAGCTCTTTCCCGGGTTCACCGTTTTCGGCGATTTCGGGAGCAGGGTTTCTCGCAGTGGCAAAACGGTTATTACCGCGGCCGCCGCGTCCGCCTCTTGCGACTACAGCCTGTTGTCCAGGTTCCGTCAAATCAGCGATGAGTTCTTTTGTTTCCGCATTGCGTACAATCGTACCAGGCGGAACCCTTACGATTGTATCTTTTGCACCGCGGCCGAACATGCTTTTGCTCATGCCGTTTTCGCCGGGCTTACCTCTGAAATTACGGTTATAGCGGAAATCCAATAACGTGCGCAGACCTGGATCCACTTCAAATATGATGCTTCCCCCACGGCCGCCATCGCCACCTGCAGGACCCCCATCGGGAACATACTTTTCGCGACGGAACGCTACCATTCCATCGCCGCCTTTACCGGCTTTTACATGCACTTTTGCATGATCCAAAAACATTGACATCTTTTTTCCCCCTTGGAAAACTGTTCGGCACTCTTTATGCCGAACAAAATGATTCGATTGGTCCAACCTTTTCAGATGCGCTTCCGCACTTCAAAAAATTGGACGAGTATCTTTAACAAATAATTTGAGCTCCGACTGTTGAAGCGCTCATTCTTCCCTCTTAATTTACCATATTAACCAAAAAACGAAAAGAAAATACAGTATCGAGGGTCTTGATCCTCCCCGCACCCGGCGGAAGACAAAATGATGGAGCCGGGAGTAAACAATGTTAGCCCCGCCTCCATCACTTCACTATTTAAGGATCAATTTTCTGACATCAGCAAACTTCAGAATGCTCAAGGTCAAGTTGCCGAGCGTATTCAAGCGGTTGCTGCGGATAGCAATATCCTCGACCATGACCATATTTTCATCGAAATAAGCTTCAATGTATGGCGCAATCGCAGCTAATGCAGCGTAATCCGCTTCCGGATCGCCGTGGGACAGAGCCAAATCGAGATGGTTGATCTGCACATACAGATTCTTCTCGCTGGCTGTTTCCAGCAGATCTTTCTGGACGGGAATCGATTCATCAGGATTTCCGGAAATGTTTACGACGCGCGCAAGAGCTTCCATGATCGCTTTGAATGATTCCTCTTCACTGTGCGCTTGCAATACTTTGGCGTTAGCGAATAGGGTGTTGACATCTTTTTCGCCGGATTGCAGCACAGCTTCCACTATATCATAACGGATGCCGTAGGTTTGAAGTTTCTGTTGGATACGGCCATTTGCGAAAACGGCAAGTTCATTCATTGTTTTATCGAACGATTCTGCCTCTTCAACTGCATAAACCTCCGTCAACAAGGCAGACAACAGTTCTTCCAACGAGAATGACCACTGGTATTTCTCGATGATCTGAATGACCCCGATCATTTGACGGCGCAAAGCATAAGGGTCGTTCGATCCTGTCGGAACCATACCCTGCAGGAAGAAACTGATGATGCTGTCCAATTTATCCGCCATCGCCAAAACTGCTCCGATTTGGGTTTCCGGCAATTCGCCTTCACTGGATACTGGTAGGTAGTGTTCGCGGATCGCGGTTGCTACAGCAGCGGTTTCGCCTTGTTGCAACGCATAGACTTCACCCATGATGCCTTGCAGTTCCGTAAATTCGGAAACCATGTTGGTAACCAAGTCAAATTTGTAGATGGAAGCAGCACGCAACAATTGCGTTTTGTCGTCCTCTTCCAGATCAAGCAGATCAGCAAGATGGGCAGCGATTTTCGCTGTGTTGTCCATCTTATCATGAATGGAGCCGATTTTCGAATGGAATGTGACTTTCTTCAATTTTTCGACCGACTGCGCGATGGTGATGCGTTGGTCTTCGTTGAAGAAGAACAGACCGTCCTCAAGCCTTGCTGTCAGTACTTTCTCGTTCCCTTTTTTCACGTTATCGATGAATATGCCATTACCGTTGCGTACGGATATGAAGTACGGCAACAGTTTGCCCGATTTGTCCTTCACTTCGAAATAGCGTTGGTGGTCTTTCATCGATGTGATCAATACATCTGCCGGCAACGTCAAATATTTGCTGTCGTATTCACCGAAGAAGGCCGTCGGGTATTCGACCAGAGAAGTGACTTCTTCCAATAAGGTTTCGTCGTTAGGGATGATCCAGCCATTTTCAGCTTCAATCTGTTGGAATTGGGCCCGGATCATGTTTTTCCTTTTTTCCTGATCGGCGATGACGTGTTGTTCCGCCAATTTCTCCACATACTCGCCTGCATGCGCCAGCGTCACTTCTTCGCCCAAGAAACGGTGACCGCGTGTGGTCCGGCCTGAAACGACATCCAAGACTTGGAATGGGATGATTTCAGCATCAGCCAATGCCGCAATCCAATGGATCGGTCGGATGTACTTGAAATGATGGTTGCCCCAATGCATCGAAACAGGGAAAGTCAATGACTCAACGACTGTATTCAATTCCTTCAGCACTTCGGATGAAGCTTTTCCGTTGATTTCCTTCTTGACGAAAACATACTCTACACCCTTCAGTTCATCAAAGAAGATGTCTTCAGGAGTCAATCCTTGTCCGCGGACAAAGCCCAGTGCAGCTTTTGACCAAGTGCCGTCCGCCTGCAAAGCGATTTTTTTTGCGGGTCCTTTGACGACTTCCGCCAAATCCGCCTGTTTATCACTGACTCCGCTGGCGATGACCGCCAAACGTCTCGGTGTCGCAAACATTTCGATTACATCAAAGCCGATGCGGTTTTCTTCCAAAAAAGCGGCCATTTTTTCTTTCAGTTGGATACTGCTGCTGCGCACATATTTCGCAGGCATTTCTTCAAGTCCGATTTCTAATAATACAGTTTGACTCATCAATTTAGTCCTCCTTCAGGGCAAGTTCTTTTTGATCATCCGAAAGCAAAGGGAAACCCAGTTCTTTTCTCTTTTGGACAAAAGCTTTCGCCAGTTGGCGCGCCATATTGCGGATTCGTGCGAGATACCCCGCGCGGTCAGTCGCAGAAATAACACCTCTTGCATCCAAAAGGTTAAAGGCATGCGAACTCTTCAGGACATAGTCATAAGCCGGATGCACGAGACCATTCTCGATCTGTTTCGTCGCTTCCGCCTCAAATGAATCAAACAGTTGGAACAACAAATCGACGTTGCTTTCCTCAAACGAATATTTGGAATGTTCATATTCCGGCTGGCCGAAGATTTCGCCGTATTTCACGCCCTCTGTCCACTCAAGATCGTAGACACTGTTCACATCCTGGATATAAGAAGCCAAGCGCTCCAAACCATAGGTGATTTCGCTTGTGACAGGACTGCATTCCAAACCGCCCACTTGCTGGAAATAGGTGAACTGGGTTACTTCCATCCCGTCCAACCAAACTTCCCAGCCCAAGCCTGCGCAACCCAATGAAGGGTTTTCCCAGTTGTCTTCGACAAAGCGGATGTCATGTTCGATCGGATTGATGCCCAATACTTTCAGGCTTTCCAGATATAGTTCCTGGATATTGTCCGGTGATGGCTTCATGACCACCTGGAATTGGTGATGTTGGTACAGACGGTTGGGATTTTCACCGTAACGGCCGTCAGCAGGACGACGCGAAGGCTCCACGTATGCGGCGTTCCATGGTTCTGGGCCGATTGCGCGCAAGAAAGTGTACGGGCTCATTGTTCCGGCACCTTTTTCAGTATCATAGGACTGCATCAAAAGGCAGCCTTGATCTGCCCAAAAATTTTGTAGCGCTTGAATCATTTTTTGCACAGTTAATTTGTTTTCCATCATAAATCTCCTCCACTTGAAATAATACATAAAAAAAGTCCCTATGCATCAAGTCTCCTTGAAACATAGGGACGAATATTTTCGCGGTTCCACCCTAATTCCGGCAATTGCCGGCACTTCGTTACAGGACTCGGATACGCCTTTCCGCAATAGTCTCCCGCTTTGGCTCACACTATCCCAAATTCGCTTTTCGGTACTGACCAGAGGTACTTTTATCTTCAACGTCCAGTATTTAGTTCTTCTCAATAGTAGCCTTGTTCCCGCAGAATGTCAAGAACTACTTGGATCGGACTGTCCGCTTTCGCTCGGCTTGTTTGGCTCCGGTTCGGAAGCGGAACGGAATGGAATCTCAACCTTTGTCTCCCAAGCGTACATCTGATCGATGAAGCTCTTGCTTTTCAGGCGGATCCCGACATATTCTTCATATAATTCGTCGATGAAGGCTCTGAGTGCCTGTTTCGTCTCGGCCTTGATTTGGATGTTCCCGACTTGCTTCGGCGTGACCAATTGGAAAATCCGGGCAAAATGGACAGCTGCAGGGCTTGCATGCGATCTCCTTGGGTCTTCCCCATAATGCTTCTGACACAGGGCCCCGGAATATTTGACCGAAAAATCGAAAGGTTCCTGCTTGCTGTGACAGATGACACATTCCTGCAATTGCGGCGCTGCACCAAAATATTTCAGCACCCGCATTTCGAAAATGTTCACTACGATTTCCGCATCCATCCCGTTCTGCATGGCGACCAAGGATTCCTCCAACAGATCGTAGAGGTCGGCTGCCTTGATGGCATCGTTGATGGCCGCATCAGCCAGGTTGTTCAAATAAGTCGCGTAGGCGTTCAGATGGATGTCCGTCTGCATTTTGGAAAAGTGGATGATTTCGCGGCTGTCCTGCAGGAAGCTGAGGCCGTCATCCTTGATGCGGCCCAGATAAGTCGCTTTCGTGAATGGCAGGAGCGCAGCTTTCAAGGAATGGTTCGGATTTTTGATGTTCTTCACAAAAAACATCCGTTTTCCATGATCACGCGTAAATATTTTTACCAAAGCATCCTTTTCCCTGTGTTTCCGGATCGATAGGACGATGCCATCAAATTCCTGATATGTCTCCATGTCGCACCCTTTCGAAAAGAGAAGAGTCCGGAAGGCAGCCTCCCAAACTCTTACTGATTGCTATTCATATATCAATTGAGCATTAGCTGATCAATCGTAATCTTTTTGGCGATACCCGTAGTCCTGCAGATAACTCTGCTTGTCGCGCCAATCTTTTTGGACCTTCACCCAAAGTTCGAGGTAAATTTTATCACCAAGCATCGCTTCGATATCCCTACGTGCCCGGACACCGATTTCTTTCAGCATTTTCCCGCCCTTGCCGATGATGATGCCTTTTTGACTGGCTCGATCGACGATGATGGTCGCATGGACGTGGACTTTATCGTCCTCGTTGCGCAGCATCGATTCCACAACGACTGCCACGGAATGCGGCACTTCTTCTTTGGTCAACTGAAGGATCTTTTCGCGGATGAACTCGGACACGACGAAGTATTCCGGGTGATCCGTGATTTGATCGTCCGGATAGAATTGTGGCCCTTCCGGCATGTATTTTTTGATGGTGGCCATCATCTCATCGACATTGTTCCCTTGGATGGCAGAAATCGGAACCACTTCATTGAACTCATTGTCTGAAGTATAGTCCATGATGATTTTCAGTAATTCTTCCGGCTTGACCTGATCGATTTTGTTGATGATCAAAAATTTCGGAGTACGCAGGTTCTTGAGTTTCTCAAGAATGAAATTGTCGCCCGCTCCTCTTTTTTCTGCAGCATTCACCATGAACAGAACCAAATCCACTTCATTGAACGTGCTGTAAGCACTCTTGAGCATAAAATCGTTCAAGCGCGTCTGCGGTTTGTGGATTCCGGGCGTATCGATGAAGACGATCTGGGAATCATCCGAAGTGACTACACCTTGGATCTTGTTGCGGGTTGTTTGCGGGACATCACTCATGATGGCGACCTTTTGACCGACGATGCGGTTCAAAAGTGTCGATTTCCCTACGTTAGGCCTCCCGATGATGGAGACGAATCCTGATTTGAAACCTTCTTTTTTATTCATACAAAACTCCTCAAATTAACTTATAATATAATTCCAAAAACTTCGGCAAAAAAATGATGGCCGCGATTAGGATGGTAAAGAACACCGTCACCAAGACCGCTCCGGCAGCAATGTCTTTTGCTTTCTTTGCCAGGGGATGATATTCGTAATCGGTCACCAAATCGACTACATTTTCAAATATCGTATTCAAAAACTCCATGATGATTACCAAAAATATGCAGAAGATGATCACGATCCACTCCATTGTGCTTGATTCAAAGAACCATGCCAGCAGGAGCGGTATCAAGCCAAACAAGGCATGACTGCGCATGTTTTTTTCTTCTTCGAGGATAGTACGGATGCCGTCCAAAGCGTGCTTCACTGAAGCAAAAAAGTTTGGATTCTTCCCGATTTTCCTCATTTTTTCACTACTCGTCTCTTTTAAGTCCATAAGCATCCAGTATCTCTTTCTGAAGACCGAACATTTCTTTTTCGTCTTCTTCCGTCATGTGATCATACCCATTCAAATGCAGGAAACCATGCAAAGCAAGGAAACCTAGTTCTCTTTCGAAACTGTGGCCATAGGACTCCGCTTGTTCAGCGGTCTTATCGGTTGAGATGATGATATCGCCGATATTTGTCGGAAAGGCGCCGGTTATGCTTTCCATGTTGATTGGAAAGTCGTCATCGGTATCATCGTTCAGCGCAAAGCTGATGACGTCGGTGGCCTGATCTTTGTTGCGGTATTCACGATTGATTTCCCGGATGCGCTCATCGTCCACAAAGGTGATCGACAATTCGGTTTCGGGCGTCAACTTCAAATATTCCCCCGCAAAAGAAATCAAGGAATGAACCAATTCAGTGTGCTCATTCTTTACAGATTCGGTTTCATCAAAAATATCTATTTCCATATAATCGCTCACTTTTCTATGTTGTGTTTTGTTTCCTCTTTGACATCATATGCTTTGATGATGCTTGCGACTACCGGATGGCGCACGACATCATAAGTATCAAATGTGACAAAAGAGATATCCGGGATGCCCTGAAGTTTCTTCTCGGCATCGATCAATCCTGAAAGGGCGCCTTTCGGTAAATCGATCTGGGTCTTGTCGCCGTTGACGATCATTTTTGATCCGAACCCGAGCCGAGTCAGGAACATCTTCATCTGTGCGACAGTCGTGTTCTGAGCCTCATCAAGGATGATGAAGGCATCTTCCAGCGTCCGTCCGCGCATGTAGGCGAGCGGAGCAATTTCGATGACTCCCCTATCCATCAAGCGTGTTGTGTGCTCGACGCCATAGATCGCATAAAGCGCGTCATAGACCGGGCGCAGATATGGGTCAACTTTTTCCTTCAGATCTCCGGGAAGGAAGCCGAGGTTTTCTCCAGCTTCAACCGCCGGGCGGGTCAGGATGATCTTTTTTACTTTTCCGTTCTTCAGGGCCTCCACAGCCATCACAACGGCCAAGAAGGTTTTCCCGGTTCCGGCAGGCCCTATTCCGAATACGACATCTTTTTTCTTGACGGCCTGCACATATTGCCTTTGGCCGAAATTCTTCGCCCGGATAGGCTTGCCTGCGTATGACCTGCCGATTTCCTCTTCATAAAGGTTGATGAAAAAATCAAGGCTTCCGCGTTCCGACATTTTTATAGCTGTGACGATATCTGTTTGTGAAATAGGGATGCCGCGCGCTAACAATTCCAATAGTTGCTTCAACAGGGAGCGGGCCTTGTCGACAGCCGACTCTTCACCACTGATTTCGATTTTCATGCCGCGGCTTGTAATGGTCACATTCAAAGCATCTTCCAGCATCTTCAGATGCTTGTCCTGCGATCCAAATAATTGAGGCAAAACGGATGCGTCCATCACTTCAATTTTCTCTGTTTTATTCACTTTATCGGTCAAACAAGCTACACTCCTCTTTTTGGGGATTTTTTTCACTGCTTATTGCTAATAGTATAACATAAAGCGGCATGGCTTATGAAAATATTTATCCCACTTGTGTTCGAGGCGCTTTTTCTGGACGACAAAAAAATGGAATGATACGGAGATCATCCCATTCTTTATCGATTAGTCTCTAAGAATTTTAGAAAGCAAGCATCTGGCTGTTAGAATTTACGTTTTCTGGCAGCTTCAGATTTTTTCTTGCGTCTCACACTTGGCTTTTCATAAAATTCATGTTTACGAGCGTCTTGTAGAGTTCCAGTTTTTGAAACAGTACGTTTAAAGCGACGAAGAGCATCATCAAGAGATTCGTTTTTACGAACAACTGTTTTTGACATTAAATATTCCCTCCCTCCGAGCGTTAAAAGTAACGTTTCCTTTTGAAATTATAAGAAATCAAAATGAAATTGTTCTTTTGATATTATATCATAGGAGAAAGCAATTGCAACGTTTTATTGCAAAACAAAAAAGTGAATGATCAAACTGGGCTAAAGCATCGGTCTGTCTGCCGTTACGCATCGCTATGCATGCGCCAAACAATTTTTGCAAACACCAAAGATTTCGAAGCGATGGGACGAAATTTGGCATCCCTCCAACTGTTGCTCAAAGAAATCCATCGGACACATCTGCAAAGCAATCGTCATCCCACATTGTTGACAAATGAAGTGATGATGATGGTGCCCTTCATGCAAACAAGTGATCCGGAACAGTTTTTCGTTGTTCAATTCTGTCTCTTCCAAGATCCCAACTTCCACAAAAGTGTACAGGTTGCGGTATATCGTGTCATAGCTGAGTGTCGGATATTCATCCTGTAACGCATGTAGAACTGATTTTGCAGACAGATAGCGGTTAGCTTCCACAAAAACCGTAATGATATCTTCTCTTTTTTGGGTATATTTATAACCTTGTTTCTTTAATTGCTGCAGTGCAATGGTTACGGTATCTACCGGCATCATTTTCCCTCCCGACTCTATCAATTTCAAATTGACTATAGTATATTATTAGTGAGATTGCAATCATTAAGATTCAGAAAGGACGAGATTATATGGAACAGCAAGAGCCACATGACCTGCATTTTGTCATCATATCCGATTCGGTAGGAGACACCGCCAGAAAAGTTCTCCAGGCCGTATTGGCACAATTCCCATCGATTACTGCTCATATGTATCATTATCCGTTCATCAGAAAAATGCAAGATTTGGAGCCTGTATTGGTAGAGGCCAAAGAACTGAAAGCATTTGTTATCCATACTTTGGTCGTCGAGGATTTGAGTGAATACACTGACAGTTTCTGCGCTGCGGAGGACTTGCCTTGCTATAATATATTGAAAGCACTGGTCAGTGATATCACCGGAAAGACCGGGCAGCAGCCCATCCGGAGAGCAGGCGCCCTGCATCGTTTGGATGATGAATACTTCAACCGGATCAGCGCCATCGAGTTCGCAGTCAAGTACGATGACGGGAAAGATCCAAAGGGTTTCTTGGATGCCGATTTGGTCCTGCTGGGCGTTTCCCGCACTTCAAAGACACCGCTATCCATGTTTTTGGCGAACAAGACCATCAAAGTGGCGAACCTGCCGATTATGCCGGAAGCCTCAGTGCCTGACGAAATTTGGCAAGTGGATCCGAAAAAAATCGTCGGATTGACCAATGATGCTGAGGTATTGAATAATTTCCGCAAGGAGCGGATGATCGCCTACGGATTATCGCCTGAAACCATTTATTCGGACATGGACCGCATCCGGGCTGAGCTGGAATACGCCTATGAATTGTACAACAAATTGGGTTGCATCGTCATCAATGTATCCAAACGTTCTATAGAAGAAACAGCCGCCATCATCATGAGCAGCATTGAAATCTCAGACACAACCATCATTCCCTGAAATCGAAAGAAGAGGACCCGGATAAAATTTCGGGTCCTCTCCTTTTTTATTTTTATATCCATTGCTGCAACAGGTGCGTCAGAACCCTCTGCTGGATCCGCCGCCTCCGGAAGAACCTCCGCCTCCGAAGCCTCCGCCTCCGCCAAAGCCACCGAAACCGCCACCGCCATATCCTCCACGATGATTGTTGCCGCGGTAACCGCCTCCGCCTCCGCTAAGAAGCAACCACCACAACGGATTCATTCCGCCACCCCGTCCACCGCGTCCGCCTCTTCCTCTGCCGCCAAAAAAGAAGGACAACACCAAAAGGATGAACAGGAATTGGACGATTGACGCGAAAAACGATGAATCGCCTTCAGAGTATTGCGTTGTATCGACAGGATAGCCTGAGAAAATCACTTCGTCATCATATTGGTATTCCTGATTGACGACAACCGCCGCTTCTGTAAAAATTTCTTTCAGACCTCCATCGAAATCATTGGCCGAAAGATAATCCAGATGATTGTCCAGAATTCTGCCGGTCCTGCTGTCCGTTAGGGCACCTTCCAGACCGTATCCGATTTCGAAGCGGATTTCCCTTTCTTCCAGCGCCAACAAAATCAGCACACCGTTATCGGCATCAGCCTGGCCAATTTTCCACTTTTCGAACAGGTCGACAGAATATTCCTCGATTGTCTCACCCTGCAGCGAATCGACCACCGCCACGACAACTTGGGGTTTTTCCTCCGTCAATTCGTATTGCTCATTCACGCTCAGGATGAATGATTTCGTTTCTTCGGAGAGCGTGCCGCTTGGATCATAGACATAAAATTCGGTTGTCGGATCAGGCAAGGCTTGCGCATGTTTGGAAGGCGCGAACGCCATCGAAAAGAAGAACAGCCCCAAAACCACAAGCAATTGCCATCGCGCCTTTTTCCTCATTTGAAACAATGCATCATCAGCCCCTCAATTATTCATCGTCTGTATTCAAGTCTACACTTGGAGCAGTTTCAGCGCCGCTGACCGCTTCAAAATAAGATTTTTCATCAAATCCGAAAAGCCCTGCCATGAGTGATCCCGGGAACCGTTTGACTTTGTTGTTGTATTGTTGCACAGCTTCGTTGTAACGATCCCTTTCGACTGAAATCCTGTTTTCGGTACCCGCCAACTCATCCATCAGAGCCGTCACTTGTTCATTCGATTTCAGTTCCGGATAGTTCTCGACAATCACCAACAAACGCGAAAGTGCGGATTCCATTTCATTGCTGGCTGTAACCTGTTCTTCGGTCGTCTGGGCACTGCCGATTCTTGCACGGGCATCAGCGATTGCACCGAATACTTCCTGTTCCTGTTCCATAGCGCCTTTTACCGATTCCACCAAGTTGGGGATCAGATCATAACGTCTTTGTAGTTTGGTTTCCACATTCGCCCATTGCACATCGACATTGCTTTCCTCACTCACCAAACCATTATAGGAGCTGATCAATGGCACTCCCAACAGCAACACCGCAATAAACACTCCGATTAAGCCTTTCAACCAACCTTTCATCATTCCATCTCCTTTAATCTTTCATTCTTTGCTTGTATACAATTATCCCTGAATTTCGGCAAAACCGCATCCATCCAAAGATGTATTTCTTACTGGTTCAGTATGTCTTCCAATAAACGCGGATTGAATGTCTGCGACTTCAGCATATCCAATTCGAATCTGTAAGGCGCCTTCTTGTTCTTTTTGTCCTCGCCGACGAACGGTGTCTCCAATATTTTCGGCAAATCCTGCAGTTGCTGATGGTGAACAATTTTATTCAAAGTTTCGAAGCCGATGGTGCCGAACCCGATATTCGCATGTCTGTCTTTGTGGGCTCCTCTCTCGTTTTTCGAGTCGTTGATATGGACCATTTTCAAACGTTCCAGGCCGATGATGCGGTCGAATTCTTCCAACACACCATCGAAGTCCTCTTTGACGTTATAACCCGCATCGTTCGTATGGCACGTATCCAACGTTACGGACAACTTGTCGTTATAGACTACGCCATCCATGATGGCAGCCAACTCTTCAAACGTCCGGCCAATCTCAGTGCCTTTTCCGGCCATCGTTTCCAACGCAATCTGCGCGGTCTGGCTGGGCTCCAACACTTCATTCAGGCCCTTGATGATCTGTTTGATGCCTATCTCAGAACCTGCGCCGACATGCGAACCTGGATGCAGCGTGATCTGTTTTGCCCCAAGCGCTTGCGCCCGCACAATTTCATCGCGCAAAAATCCGATCGCGAACTCAAAATGATCCGGTTTCGTTGTGTTGGCCAAATTGATGATGTAGGGTGCATGGACGACCAGCTCGACCAGACCGTGCTTCGCCATATAGTCCATGCCTTCCGGAATATTCATCTCATCAACGCTTTTTCTCCGGGTATTCTGCGGAGCGCCTGTGTAGATCATAAATACCGAAGAACCGTACGACGCTGCCTCCTCTGCTGAACCCAACAGCATTTTTTTACCGCCCATAGAAACATGTGAACCTATCTTTAACATATCTTCACCCTTTTGTTGTGTATTATCCTAAAAAGCATTTCCGTCTTATATAAAACAAGAGACGAAAAAAAAAGCCTTATGATACGTTTATTGTATCATAAGGCCTGTTTTCCTTACCATCAGATGCTCTTTTTAGTCCGATGTTAGTCCAATGAAGCGATTTTCAGGCTCAATTCTTTCAACTGAGCTGCGCTTACTTCGCTTGGGGCGTTCGTCATCGGGTCGAAAGCTTTCCCGTTTTTAGGGAACGCGATCACTTCGCGGATGTTCGATTCGCCAGCCAACAACATGACCAAACGATCCAGTCCTAAAGCGATGCCGCCATGCGGTGGGAAACCGTAATCGAATGCATCCAACAAGAAACCGAACTCCTCTTCGGCATCTTCTTTGCTGAAGCCAAGTGCCGCAAACATCTGCTCCTGTACTTCCCTTGTGTAGATACGCAGAGATCCGCCGCCGATTTCATAACCGTTCAAGACGATATCATAGGCTTGTGCATAGACTTCTTCCGGATGATCGGCTAATTTCGCAAGATCTTCATCGTTTGGACGGGTGAACGGATGGTGCATTGCAGTGTAGCGTTTTGCGTCCGCATCGTACTCAAGCAATGGCCAATTCACAACCCAAACGAAAGCAAATTGGGATTTGTCTATCAGATCAAGATCGCGGCCGAACTTCAGGCGCAGCTCTCCTAGAGCTTGATAGACGATTTCTTTTTTATCAGCAACGAACACTAGCAAGTCGCCAGGCTCAGCATCCATCAGTCTGATCAATTCTTCGCTGTCTTCGGTGAAGAATTTTGCTACGGCGCCTTTCAGTCCGTCCTCTTCGACTTTCATCCAAGCCATGCCTTTTGCGCCATATTGTTTGGCGTACTCGATCAAGTTATCCATGTCTTTGCGCGAATAGGCATCGGCTTTGCCTTTGACGTTCAAGCCGCGGACTTGGCCGCCGCTTTCGCTGGTCGCTTTGAATACGTTGAATGAAGAAGTTTTCGCAAATTCATTCATGTCGATCAATTCCAGTGCGAAACGGGTATCCGGCTTATCGCTGCCGAAACGGTTCATCGCTTCATCGTAGGAGATGCGCGGGAATGGAGCCGGAATGTCTTTGCCCAAAACGTCCTTCATGACTTTCTGAAGCATAGTTTCAGTGATTTCCTGGATCTCAGCAGCAGACAGGAAACTGGTTTCGATATCGATTTGAGTGAATTCCGGCTGTCTGTCACCGCGCAGATCTTCATCACGGAAGCAGCGCACGATCTGATAATAGCGGTCAAAACCTGCGCCCATAAGCATCTGCTTGAACAGTTGCGGTGATTGCGGCAACGCGTAAAATTCGCCTTGATGGACACGGGACGGAACGATATAGTCACGCGCACCTTCCGGAGTCGATTTCGTCAAATAAGGCGTTTCGATATCCATGAAATTCAAGTCATCCAAATAATTGCGGACAGTTTGCGTCGTTTTGTGGCGAATTTTCATGTTGTTCATCATTTTGTCTCTTCTTAAATCGATATAGCGGTATTTCATGCGCAATTCATCGGATACGTTCAAATCGCCTTCGATATAGAACGGCGGTGTTTTCGCTTTCGCCAAAATCTCCACGGATTCCGCTTCGATTTCGATTGTGCCTGTGCCGATGTTCGGATTGATCTGATTTGCTTCACGAAGGACTACTTTACCTTTGACCTGCAGGACATATTCCCCACGGATCGTTTCCGCAATGCGGAAAGCTTCTTCATTGAATTCTGTGTTGAAAACGACTTGGACGATGCCTTCGCGGTCACGCAGATGGATGAAGATCAATCCGCCTAAGTCTCTTCTTTTGTTGACCCAACCATTGGCGACGACAGTCTGTCCAACGGATGCTTCCGTCAATAATCCGCAATACTCTGTTCTTCTATCCATTTTCACTACCCTTTTCTGTATGTTCTAGTCTTCTTTTCCGAAAAATTCATTGAAAGCCGTCATATCGGCTGTCTGTGTTTTGTAAACTTTGTCAAAATCAGCGTAAATCTCAGTCAACGCCACTTTCTGCTCTTTGCCGGTCGACATTACTTTGAATTGCACTTGTTTGTTGTTCAACTCATCTTCGCCGATGGTCAGCACTACTTTTGCCCCATTTTTCGTGGCAGTTTTGAATTGCGCTTTAGCTTTGCGATCATGGAAGTCCCGGTCCGCCGAATACCCTGCTTGGCGCGCGTTTTGGACCAATTTCAAGGACTCGATGTTCGTAGCTTCTCCCAAACCGACCACATAGACATCCAACTCGGATAGTTTCGGTACATCGACTTGCTGATCCTTCATCAAAAGGATCAGTCTTTCCAAGCCCATCCCGAAGCCAAAACCAGGCACTTCCGGTCCGCCGATTTCCTGGACCAAGCCGTCATAGCGGCCACCACCGCAGATGGTCGTTTCCGCCCCGAAAACTGCGGATGCACTCATGATTTCAAAGATGGTATCCTGATAATAATCGAGTCCGCGTACCATATTGCTGTTGATCATGAACGGAATTTCCAATGCCTGAAGCATTTCCTGAACTGTTTCAAAATGTTTCCTTGAATCATCAGACAGGAACTCCAAGATGCTTGGTGCCTGGGCAACGATTTCCTTGTCGCGCTTGTCTTTGCTGTCCAACACACGCAACGGATTCTTATGGAGACGGGTCTGGGAATCTTTGCTCAGTTCATCATGGAAAGGTTCCAAGTAGGCGATCAGCGCTTCGCGGTATCTGATCCGATCTTCGGTCTTGCCCAACGAATTGATGACCAATTTCAGATCGCTCAATTCCAATTCTTTCAGTATATCCCATGCCAATGCCATGGTTTCGACATCAGTCGCCGGATTCACGCTTCCAAAAACTTCGACACCCAATTGGTGGAATTGACGCATCCGTCCGCCTTGTGGTCTTTCGTAGCGGAACATCGGGCTGATGTAATAGACTTTCAGCGGTTTCGGATGTTCCGGACCGAACAGTTTGTTTTCGACGTAGGCCCGGACCACTGGAGCCGTTCCTTCAGGCTTCAATGCGATGTGTCGTTCGCCCTTGTCGTAGAAGTCGTACATTTCCTTCGATACGATGTCACTCGTATCACCGACCCCTCTGGAGAACAGTTCATAACTTTCGAACATTGGGGTGCGGATTTCTGAAAATTGATAGTCATGCAGTAAGATCCGGGATGTTTCTTCCACGTATTGCCAAATTTCTGCTTCCTGCAAAAATATGTCGGCAGTCCCTTTTGGTTTTTGTATCATTTTTTATAACCATTCCTTTCGCTTCATACTGTTTTCTGTCTGAAAAAAAGCAAAAAAATAGCCCTCTTTCCATCATGGAAAAGGACGATTAGTCAGACGTGGTGCCACCTTTATTCGAAAGCATAGCTTTCCTTTAACGAGTAACGTTCGTGGCGTAATAGCTTTTCACTATTAATCCTCCAACCTGTCTTTCGAATAAACGTTTGGGAGTGCTCTCAGCCGCGGCAATCCTCTCTGAATCAAACCAATCTATTCTACTTCGATCTTCACTGGACATTTATAATTTCCTTAACGATACAAGATAAGCACCGAATTGTCAATACTGTTTTCATCATATTTTCACTTTCCGGGTCAGCATGATCAATCGCATATTCTGTGTCGGATGGTTGCGTCGCGGTTCCGCTTTGTCCAAATAGGGAACAGAATCATAATTTCTGAAAAGGCTTTGCATTGGATGCCGTATCTTTGCTATAATGATAGAAGAATTGAACAATTTTTGTAAATTTTTATGCATTCCAAACCAGAAAGGAGACAATCAGTGAAGACTATCGCAAAAAATAGACATCTGTTCTTCTTGGCGCTTGTTCTGCTATTTGTCGGATTGGGCTCCTTCGGTACGGTAGCATTAGCCAACTATACTACGGTCAGCATCTCCGCCAGCATCGTAAATGTCCGGTCCGGTCCAGGGTTATCCTACGACATTATGACGCAAATACAAGGCGGTTCCTCAGTCAATGTTTTGGCTGACAAGAATGAATGGTATAAAGTCCGGCTTTCGGACGGAAGAATCGGTTGGGTTGCCAGCTGGCTGATCAACAACACTGAAATCGCGGCAACATCCGAATTATTGGCAACGGTGCTTGTCCCCTCCGCCAACGTTCGGCAAGAGAACAATGAAACATCCGAAGTTGTAGGAACGGCCAGTGAAGGCGAAAAATTCGCTCTGTTGTATGAAGAGAACGGCTGGAGCCAAATCCAGTACAACAATAAAGTCGCTTGGATTCTGTCGGAGCTGATTGAAATTTCACCAGGCAGCATCCAATTGGCGCCGGAAACAGTCGACACCACAGAGGTCGTTGCAGACGATGCCAATCCGAAAGTCATCATCACGATGGATGGCGTAAATGTCCGAAGTGGGCCTTCGACAGGCAGCGATATCCTGTTCATTGCCGAAAAAGGCGAAGAGTACGAACTGATCAGTGAATCCGGTGATTTCTATAAGATCCTTTATGAGGGAAATAAGGAAGGCTACGTCGCCTCCTGGTTGGTGGAAACATCCGACTCGCTCAATACTCCCGTCACTGCGTCATCCACCACCACGCTAGCCGAAGCGACCATCGTAATCGATCCGGGCCACGGAGGGGAAGATCCAGGTGCGGAAGGGACTTATATTTACGAGAAGGAAGTAACACTCAAAACCGCTGAAGCGGTTGCTGATAAATTACGCAGTGCCGGAGCCAATGTCATATTGACGCGCACATCTGATGTCTACGTAACTTTGGAAGATCGGGCAGAAATGAGTAATGTCAACAATGCTGATCTTTTCATCAGTCTGCATTATGATTCCACCGCAAGCGGTACTTCCGCGACGGGGTTCACGACATATTATTATGCTGATGCGGATATTCCGTTGGCAAATCTGGTCGATGATCACCTGGCCGATACTTTGCCGTTGCAGGACAATGGTTCCAAATTCGGCGATTTCTTGGTCACACGCGAAAATGACCAACCCTCCCTGTTGTTGGAGCTCGGCTATATGAACAATGACTCCGACGTCAAGACCTTCAATTCCGATTATTATCGCTCGCTGGTGGCAGAAAGCATCTACCAAGCATTGACCGAATATTTCCAATAAACAAGAAAAGCGCAATAAGAAAACAGAGTCGGCAGCTTGAACCTCCAATGGTTCAAGCTGCCGACTCTGTTATTTGTTTTTGGAATCGATGAAGATGGTTACGGGTCCATCGTTGTTCAAACGGACAGACATGTGCGCGCCGAACTTACCCGATGCCACAGGAAAACCTTCCGCTCTTAACAGCTCGTTGAACGTTTGGTAAAGTGCCTCCCCGGTTTCCGGAGGGGCCGCATTGGTGAAGCTTGGGCGATTCCCTTTTTTGGTATCAGCGAACAAAGTGAATTGGGATATCGAAAGGATGGCACCATCCACATCCTTCAAGGAGCGGTTCATTTTGCCATCCTCATCTTCGAAAACCCGGAGATTCGAAACCTTGCGGGCAAGGTAGTGCACATCTTCTTGTCTGTCGTCCTTGCCGATGCCGACCAAAAGCATAAACCCCTCACCTATTTCCCCGATGATTTCATCATCAACCGAGACGGATGCTTCCGTCACTTTCTGTACAACAACACGCATATCTGCCCTCGATTCATTTTGATTAGGATGTGACCCTTCTGACAGTGTAGACGTCCGGGATATTTTTGATTTTATCGACGATTTTGTCCAGTTGGCTCAAGTTTTGTATTCCGATTTTCAACGTAATGACCGCAATTTTATTGCTGTCGACTTTCCCGTTTACGCTGCTGAGATTCTTGGTCATCGTATTGACCACATGCAGGATCTCGTTCAGCAGACCTGAGCGATTGTAGCCCTCGACCGTCAATTCGGTTTCGTAATCGATATTGGATGTGCCGGTATCTTCCCATTCGACATCGATCAAACGGTCGCCGTGCTCTCCGGATACCTGAACATTCGGGCAATCTTTCCGGTGGACCGATATGCCGCGCCCTTTTGTGATGTAGCCGACAATTTCATCCCCTGGGACAGGATTGCAGCAATGGCTGATGCGTATCAGCAGATTGTCCACTCCTTGAATGACTACGCCGCCTTCATGACGGATTTTCATTTTAGGATTATCTTTTTTCGTTTTTTGCTCAATCGTGTCCAGCTGCTGTTCAGCTTTGTGCTTGTCCCGCTCACGGCGGGCTTTTTCGGTCAAACGGTTCGATACGATGAACGCAGACAGTTCGCCGAAGCCGATGGCGGCATAGAGGTCATCTTCCGAATTCACATTGAAGCGATTCAACAAATCTTTGATTGCTAGTTTCGTCAGGAATTCCTTAGGCGAGAATTCCATTTCCGTCAATTGTTTTTCCAGCATATCCCGGCCTTTGATCACATGTTCATCGCGGTCCTGCAGCTTGAAGTAGCGTTTGATCTTATTTTTTGCCTTGCTGGTGGAAACCAAGTTGACCCAGTCCCTGCTCGGACCGAATGAGTTCGGGGATGTCATCACTTCGATGATGTCGCCATTCTGCAGTTTGTAATTCAAAGGGACAATCTTTCCGTTGACTTTCGCTCCGATGGTTTTATGTCCGATTTCGGTATGGATGTTATAGGCGAAATCCAAAGGGCCGGCACCCGATGGCAATTCAACGACATCGCCTTTCGGAGTGAAGACATAAACCTTGTCCTTGAAGATATCCTCCTTGACGCTTTCGACGAACTCGCTGGCGTTTTTGGAATCATCCTGCAAGTCGATCAGGTCACGGAACCAATCGATCTGATGGGGCATTTTATCCGGATCGATTTTTTTGGTGATGCCCTCTTTGTATGCCCAGTGAGCCGCAACCCCATATTCCGCGACTTGGTGCATTTCGATTGTCCGGATCTGGATTTCGACAGGCGTTCCTTGCGTCCCGATGACGGTCGTGTGCAGCGACTGATACATATTCGCTTTGGGCATGGCGATATAGTCTTTGAATCGGCCCGGCATTGGTTTCCATTTTGTGTGGATGGCCCCCAAAACGGCATAACAGTCTTTGATGGAATGGACGATGACACGGATAGCCAACAGATCATAGATTTCCGTGAACTGTTTCTTATGGCCCTTCATTTTTCGGTAGATGGAGTTGATGTGCTTCGGTCTGCCGTAGATGTCGGCTTCAATTTCCAATTCATCGATCGAATCTTTGATTTTGTTGATCGTATCCTTGATGTACAGTTCCCGTTCATCGCGTTTGCTGTTCATCAGATGAACGATCCGGTAATATTGCTGTGGATTCAGATACCTGAGCGACGTATCCTCCAATTCCCATTTGATCCGGTTCATCCCTAAGCGGTGGGCTAAGGGTGCGTATATCTCCAACGTCTCATTGGAAATGGTCCGTTGTTTCTCCGGCTTATGGTATTTCAGCGTGCGCATGTTGTGCAATCTATCCGCCAACTTCACCATGATGATCCGCAGGTCCTTCGCCATGGCCATCAACATCTTGCGATGGTTTTCGGCCTGTTGTTCTTCATGCGACTTGTACTCGATCTTCCCCAATTTCGTGACGCCATCGACCAGGATGGCTACGGTTTTGGAGAATTCCCGTTCGATATCCTCTAAAGTATATTCTGTATCTTCCACGACATCATGCAAAAACCCCGTTGCAATCGTTTCTGGATCTAATTTCAAATCTGCCAATATCGCTGCGACTTGGGTCGGATGAACGAAGTACTCCTCGCCGGACTTCCGCATCTGTCCGCTATGAGCTTCCCTGGCAAAATCACACGCTTTTTGGACAAATGCCACATGGGTTTCATTCATATATTCCGCGCATAGCTGCACAACCTCTTCAGGTGAATAGGTTTTGATTTTCGGCATGTTGTCACTCCTGACTCTTAAGATTATGTATTTACTTACTGCGATTCCGTCCGCAAACGGAAAAGCTGCTGAATATATCACATTTTGCAAACAAAAAAGAAAATATATTTCCCTTTATTATACTTTAAATCGGAACGATGCGCCATCAACATTTGCTCTCTCTTTTCAACCTCAAACTATAAAAAACCTTGAAGGACAGCTTCATAAAAAAGAAGTCCCTCAAGGTTTCCCTGATCATTCGATTATTCGGATGCAATCGGAGCATCCCTTACATTTACTTTGCCGCAAGCCAACCTTCAACGATTTTTTTGCCGCTGGAAGTGCCCAAGCGCGTTGCGCCGGCTGCGATGAAAGCCAATGCATCTTCATACGTGCGTACTCCGCCGCTTGCTTTTACGTCCATCACAGGACCGACTGTCTTGCGCATCAGTGCGATATCCTCCAATGTTGCGCCGCCTGTTGAAAAACCGGTGGATGTCTTGACAAAGTCGGCGCCTGCCTTTTGAGCCAACTGGCAAGCGATGACTTTTTCATCATCAGTCAACAGGCACGTCTCGATGATCACCTTCAGGATCGCCTTGCCTTTGACCGCTTCGACCAAAGCTGCGATTTCATGTTCGACTGTTTGGTAATTGCCATCCTTCAAAGCTCCGATATTGATGACCATATCGACTTCATCGGCACCGTTCTGCACCGCCTGTTTCGCTTCGAAAGTCTTCACTTCTGCCGTATTGGCGCCATGCGGAAAACCGACGACGGTACATACAAGCACATCCGAACCGGTCAGGAAGGCTTCTACTTTTTTGACCCAGAAGGGTTGTACACAGACGGACTTGAAGTCATATTCCCTCGCTTCTTCGCAAAGGGCCTTGATTTCCTCCTCTGTCGCATCTTGTCTTAATAGAGTGTGATCGATGTATTTATTTAATTTTTCAACCATTTTTATCCGCTCCTTTTCTTAATTCCATTTCATAGGATACCGCCGCCAACGCATACAAAGGAGCTGTTTCAGCCCGCAAAATCCTCGGTCCCAAAGCACAGCTCTTATGGCCGGCCTGTCTGAATGCCGCCAGCTCTTCCGGCGCCAATCCGCCTTCAGGCCCGAACACAAACAACAAAGAATCGCCTGGTTCGAGATTTTCCAGTGTGTTCACCAAGATGCTGCCTTCGCCGGCCTTTGCATCTTCTTCATAGGCAATCAACACTTTGCTGTATTTTGCCGCTTCCGCCAGCAACTCCTTGAGGTTGTGGACAGGATGCACGAACGGCTCTTTTTGGCGGTGCGATTGCTCCGCTGCCTCTTTCGCAATTTTCTGCAGGCGCTGCTGTTTTTTTGCGCTTTTGTCCGCTGTCCACTTCACAACTGCATTTTTGGCTGCGAAAGGGATGAAGGCTGCCGCACCCAACTCAGTGCCCTTCTGTACGATGTATTCCAGCTTGTCGCCCTTCGGCAATCCGCAGGCGATCGTAATCTTGACCGGCAATTCCGTTGAGCGGTCTTCATCGGCCACCCACTTTAATCCGACCGTACTTGCGGATATGTCGGTGATTTCCGCAACGAATGAAATGCCGGAGTTGTCGGCCAAATATACCTGCCCTCCTTGCTTCATGCGCATCACATGCACCATATGGTGATGGAAATCATCCGACAAAATGATCGGCTGCGTTTGATAATCTTTTGCTAGAGGCGGAATGATGTATCGCTGCATGTTTCAATCCTCCACGTTTTTTGTGCAGATCAGGCAAACCCAATCTTTCATTTGCTTTTCTTGCTCGATCTCAAAGCCATTGCTGATCAAAGCTGCGATCAGTTCCTCTTTCTTCGAATCGATGATGCCCGAAAGGATGAAATAGCCATCATCCTTGAGGTTCTTGTAGGCATCGGGAAGCAACAGCAGCAGGATTTCCGCCAGGATATTCGCAACAATGATGTCCGCTTGCTGATCGGCAATCCCTACCAAAAGGTTGTTCTCCTTGACGATGACGTCTGAAGCATAGGCATTATAAGCGATGTTCTCTTTGGAAACACGTGTGGCGATTTCATCGATATCGTAGGCATAGACAGTTTCTGCGCCCATTGCCTTGGCTGCGATGCTCAACACGCCCGACCCGGTTCCGACATCGATCACTTTTTCGCCGCCCCGCATCACGGCTTCAAGCGCTTCGATCGACAGACGCGTTGTTGGATGCGTGCCGGTACCGAAGGCCATCCCCGGATCCAATTGAATAAGCATTTCTTTTTCATCATCCGGCGTGTATTCTTCCCAATAAGGTACGATCGTCAGAAAACGCGTCAAACGGATCGGATGGAAATATTCTTTCCAGGAGTTTTCCCAATCTTCTTCCTTCACTTGGTTGATCTGCAGTTCATTCTTTCCGATCTTCAGATCGATTTTTTCCAGTTCCGCCAGCTGTTCTTTGATGAACAACACAGTGTCCTGGAAACCCGCGTTGTTCGGATAATAAGCCATGATATAGACGGCATGCCCTTCTTCAGGCATCGCACGTTCCTCTTTTATCTGGCCGAAACCGTCATCCTGCAGATTGACGAAGTCCAATTCGTCATCGATGGCGACGCCTTTCGCACCGGCTTCCATCAATATATTTGATACAGCCTCAACCGCTTCTGTAGCAGTCACAACCTTCACTTCATTCCATTCCATTTGCAATCACCTTTCCTATCATCAAGGGTAACGATAATACGTTTCATCATATCTACCTAATTCCTTCAGTGTTTCGATTGTCTGCATAAAATTCAGCTCATTCCAATGCAATTCGAAGCTGGAGTCTCCTTCATTATTGAGAAAATCCCTAAGTTTGCTGTTAGCTTCGCCGACCGTCAAGCGTATGTTCTTGACCACTGCTTCGGCCAATCCGCCCTGGATCCCTTTTTTCCGATCGAATGGGATGCCGGTCAAATACTCCTCCGTTTTGATTTTTGAGGATGCACGATCATAGAACAAAACGGAATCTTCAAAAACGAACCGATCTTCATGATTCGAATGGCCAAATATATCAGAAATACTGTTGTCTGGAGGATAACTGACTTCTAATAATAACACAATTTCGACTGTATGGAAGGGTTTATGCCACTCCAATCGCCATTCGCAAGGCAAGTGTTGCTCTTCCAATTCTTCGTGGATTTTGTCGATCATACTTTTGTCCATTTTCTTCCTCCTCGTATCTTCGTTTCGGCAGTGCCTTAATGGCTGCGTACCGCCTCGGGATGAAGCTCTCAATCCATTGTAGCAAAAAACGGGGAAAAGATATATTCCGGGCTATGCATCAGCTGGTCATTTACCAAAAAACGGCACGCGACGTGCAGGGAACGATTTATAAAAGGGGCGGTTTGTGATATATTTAGGTCAGGAAAAAAGTTGGAGGGATATTTCATGACAGAACAATCAGAGATCAGACAATCCATCGATTACTTAGTGACGCGCATCGCCCGTGATTACCAGAAAACAGAATACAAAGAAAGCTTGAAAATCCAGATTCCATTCGGCCGAAGGGCTGAAATAGTGTTGGAAGATGATTACCTTACAGCAGATGAAAAAATCATTTTCGAAGATGGCATCGATCCGGCCACAAAAAGCGAACTCTTCAAAGAGGTCCTGCAATCCAAAACGGATAAAGTCTTCAAGAGTTTTCTGTTGGAAATATTCGGGAAGCAGCCTGTTCTTAATGAAAATTTATCCATCACGACAACCAACTCCGGAAACAAGCACTATATCATCATCAATTTTCAAGGAGCCATGCCCTATTAGGCTTTCCGATCACTTAGGTCTTTCCTGAACGCCGGGGGGGGACAATAAAAAATTAGGTTGAGTTTATGCGAAAAGCCTGATATGATGTTGATTAGAATATTTGCTTATTAATATTGCGATTTTATGCTATACTGTTTAGGTAACAAGGACAACTAACGAGGTGTGCAAATATGGCAGATAAAAATCTAACAACCAAAGATATTCTGCAAAAAGAATTCAAAAGCGCTATGAGAGGCTATAATGTTGCAGAAGTCGATGAATATCTGGATATGATCATAAGAGATTATGAATCTTATCAAAAAGACCTTTCTTATCTTCAAAGCGAAAATGAACGTTTGATGAGCCGTGTGGATGAGTTGACGAAGCAAGCAGTTTTAGCTAAGCCGACCCAATCGAATGCATCATCAGTCGGCAGCGGTGTAACGAATTTTGATATTCTGAAACGCCTTTCCAACTTGGAGAAACATGTATTCGGTTCAAAACTGGATGAAACCAACGAAGAAGCAAACTAGCATCAAAAAAACATTTGTAAATTTCGGGTAATTGCGGTCTCCTTCATGGAGGCTGAGGAAAGTCCATGCTCGCACAAGCTGAGATGCTTGTAGTGTTCGTGCTTAGCGAAACAATAAGCTAAGGCAATCGTTAGATTGACGGCAGAAAAAAAGGCTAAGGGCTCTGCCTATGCCTGAGTATTCTTGAAAGTGCCACAGTGACGAAGCAGACGGGGAAACCTTTCTGGTGGAACGCGGTAAACCCCTCGAGCGAGCAACCCAAACTTTGGTAGGGGCACTCTTTCCAAGGAAATGAACGAGGGAAAGAGGCAGAAATGCAGATAGATAATTACCTCCGCCATCAGAGGCCTGGCTCCGATGGCGCGACAGAACATGGCTTACAGAAATTTACAAATCAGGCTTTTTTTTCTTCAAAATGAATACGATCGAGGATGGGACAAGCTAATTTTTGTCCCATTTTTCGTTGCATTATCCGGCAATTTCTAAGGCAAAACAATAAGGAGCACTAAATGAAAACATATCAATTAATGGCTACGGCCGCAAGCGGCATCGAAGCCATCACCGGCAATGAGCTGAAAAAAATGGGCTACAATGTCCAGGTCGAGAACGGCAAAGCCTACTTCTCCGGTACGGAAGCGGACATCATCACCACCAACCTGTGGCTGCGCACCGCTGACCGCATCAAAATCGTATTCGGCAAATTCGAAGCAAAAACTTTCGATGATCTTTTCGAACAAACGAAAGCTTTGCCATGGGAACAAATCCTACCGATGGATGCGGAATTCCCTGTTTCCGGCAAATCACAAAAATCGACTCTGTACAGCGTGCCCGATTGCCAAGCGATCGTCAAAAAGGCCATCGTCAATCGTCTGAGCGAATACTACCACCGCCGTACCCGTTTGCCTGAATCCGGCGCACTCTATCCGATCGAAGTGGCCATCAACAAGGATGAAGTGATCCTGACGATCGATACGAGCGGTTCCAGCCTTTTCAAACGCGGTTACCGTTCCGAAAAAGGCGGCGCACCATTGAAGGAAAATATGGCAGCCGCTTTAGTGATGTTGACCAATTGGTTCCCTGACCGTCCCTTCTATGACCCGACTTGCGGTTCCGGCACGATTCCGATCGAAGCGGCTCTGATTGGCCTGAATATCGCTCCTGGATTGAAGCGCTCATTCCCTTCCGAAGAATGGAACATTTTTGAAGAAGGATTATGGGATCGCATCCGCAATGAAGCAAAAGCTGCCGCCAATTTCGATGTGAAGTTGGATATCGGCGGTTCGGACATCGATCCGCATGTCATCGCCATCGCGAAGAGCAATGCCGAAAAAGCAGGCGTTGCCGATTATGTCACTTTCAAACAGTTGGCTTTGGCCGACTTCACGACTACCAAGGAATACGGAACGATCGTCTGCAACCCGCCGTACGGTGAGCGTCTTTCCGATCAGGAAGAGATCGAGATACTCTACAAAGAGATGGGCCAAGTTTTCCGTCCATTGAAGACATGGAGCAAATACATCCTGACGAGCGAATTGCTTTTCGAAGAATTCTACGGCGAAAGAGCCACCAAAAAACGCAAACTCTACAACGGAAGATTGCGTACCGATTTCTTCCAATATTGGGGAACGCGCCCGCCAAGAATCAAAAAAGAGCATGACGCCAGGGAAACCAAAGAAAAATAATTTTTTTAAATAAATAAAAGCAGTCCGACCGCCCTCGCTGATGCGGGGTCGTTCGGACTGCTTTTATTTTTTATTTAGGATACCCTCTTTGCGGTGGTAAAGCTGTTGGTTAAGGTCTGATCAACACTTTCAACGCTTCGCGATTGTCCATGGCTCTGTAGCCATCAGGAACACCGTCCAGGTCGACTGTCACGTCGAAGACACGGCCAGGTTCGAGCGTGCCGTCAAGTATATCGGGCAAAAGTTCTTTCATGTAGGCACGCGTTGGTGCCGGTCCTCCGGTCAACGTAATGTTGCGGCCGAAAAGACTTGCAAATCCGACTGGGGCTTCGACATACTGGGGAACACCGACACGGCTGATGACTCCGCCGGCTCGGACAGCACCAAGACTCATCTCGTAAGCGGGCATCAGGCCGACGCACTCTAGTACGACATGCGTGCCTTCTCCGTTAGTCAATTCCTTGACCTTCGCGATCCCCTCCTCGCCTCGTTCAGCGATGACATCCGTTGCGCCGAAGGCAATCCCAAGATCGGTACGATCTTTGTGGCGACCCATCAAGATGATTTTTTTGGCACCAAGTTTCTTCGCCGAAAGGACAGCCAGAAGGCCTACAGCACCGTCTCCGATGACCGTCACCGTCGTATTCTCGTTAACGCCGCCCATGATGGCCGCATGATAACCGGTTCCGTATACATCGGACAAAGTCAACAACGAAGGCAACAAAGGCGAATTTTCGTCAATGTCGTCGGGTAATTTGAACATGCTGCCTTGCGCTTGAGGCACCCGGCCGTATTCCGCTTGGCAACCGGTCATGAAGCCGCCGTTTACACAAGATGTCATCAAGCCTTCTTTACAAAACGGACAAGTGTTGTCGCCGTATGCGAAAGGAACAACGACCAAATCGCCTTTTTTGAATCCTGAAACTTCAGAACCCATTGCATCGATCCTTCCGAGCACCTCATGCCCCATTGCTTCGCCTTCACCGTGCTCGTGCGCATGCATTTTGTGGTATGGATGCAAGTCACTGCCGCAGATGCAGGCAGCCACTACTTTCAGGATAACGTCCGTAGGTTTCTGTATTTCAGGTACTGGAATTTCTTCCACGCGCACATCGCCTGCCGCGTACATTATGTTTGCTTTCATTTGTTTCTCCACCTTTTCTTGTGAGTCACTTGCGCTTGCATAAACCAAGGGTAACACTTAAAGTGCACATTAAGGCAAGTGTTTTCTGAAAATATTTTATCGAACCAAAATTATCTGCACTATATTGAAATAACTACTGCATTTATTTTTTCCACACGCCGAACTGGCCGAGCGTTTTTTCTTCTGAACGCCCTGATGCCGGTTCCGGGGCCAGAGCAAGCGAACTGATTTCTGCACGCAAATCGGGCGTCATCTCAAAATCGGCTGCCGCCAAGGAGTCCTCCAATTGGGCCAGATTCCGGGCACCGATGATCGGGGCGGTTACGGCTGGATGGCTTTTTGCCCAAGCCACCGCCAATGTTGCCGGACTGACGCCCAATTTTTTGGCAAAGGCCGCAAAGCGATCCGCAAGTTCCAGGTCATTTTGATAACGCAAACGATTCAGTTCGCTATCGACGAGACGGCCGGAATCCGGTTTTTTAGCCGATCCGTATTTCATCTGCGTCGCCGCCAAAAGACATGGCACCGAAACACAATTCAGAAACTTTGATGCCTGTTCTGCCAACTGATGTATAGTTCATTATTTGTCATCCTCTCATTGTTGGCATAATGGATCTAATTGATCATTCCGGACGATTGATGCCGACACTTTCACGGACATAAAGGGTAGGATCGGCAGCAAGACGAACGACAAGATCCGCGATGCTTTTCCTGGATACGTCATGTCCGCCGAATGGCTCACCCTTGACGGTAATTTCATAATCGGTATCGTTGCTGCTGTCGAACCAGCCTGGACGGATGATCGTATAATCCAGATTGGATGCTTCAATGACGTTCGCCGCATCACGGTAGGTCTGCAAAACCGGATTGGAGCGAAGATTGCCGGAAGAGCCTACGGAAGCCGTAATTTCGTTATAGATACCCATCGAAGTGATAAAAATCAAACGGTTGACTCCAACGCGTTTCATCGATTCGACAATCGCTTTGGCCATTTCCCCTAAGTTCCCTGTCAAAGATGCAAACACTACATCCTGTCCAGAGATGACCTTGTCCAGGTCGGCTGCGTTCATTACATCGCCTGAAACGGCAACTTCTCTCGTTGAATCAATCGGCTTGAGTCTTTCCGGTCGTCGCGAAAAAAGCGTCAGTTCATCATTTGTTTTTTCAAGGAACCGTTGTCTTGCCACGCGACCGACTGAGCCGGTTGCGCCGATAATCACTATTTTATTCATCATTTCCACCTCAAATTTCTAGTTGATAGGAGTATGGTATCACTTGGAGTTCACTCCAAGTCAAGCATGAACGGACATCTTTATTTTCCGGATGTTGAATCCAGCCTTTGAATGGTTAATCCAGTAATGTAAATGTATAATTAAATTAATCCATCAAACGTACTGCATTATTTTTTAATAAACAAATCGCTTGACTTGGAGTCCACTCCAAGAGCTATAGTCTGAATAGAAATGAAATGGAGGCAATAATGATGAGCAAAACATGGATGATTACAGGTGTGAGCAGTGGTTTTGGCTACGAACTGACCAAACAGTTGTTGGATAAAGGCGATACGGTGATCGGAACGGTGCGCAATAAAGCCAAAATTTCTGATTTGATTGCGGAGTACCCGACGCTGTTCGATTGCCAGATCCTTGATGTAACCGATACGCCCACTGTACATCAAGTTGTCAAGGAATCTTTTGAAAAACACGGAGAAATCGATGTCATCATCAATAATGCTGGCTATGGCCTGTTCGGTGCTGCAGAAGAGTTGAGCGACGAGCAAGTGGATCTCATCATCGCGACCAATTTGACTGGCTCCATCCAGATGATCCGTTCCGCGCTTCCGTTCTTACGAAAACAAGGTCACGGCCGCATCATCCAAATATCTTCCTATGGCGGACAAGTCGCTTTCCCGGGCAATTCCATGTACCATGCCACGAAATTCGGGATCGAAGGCTTCTGCGAATCTGTCGCCCAGGAAGTGGAACCCTTTAATATCGGCGTGACCATTGTAGAGCCAGGCGGCGCACGGACCGAATTCCGCTACGGAAGCGCACAAGTGGCTGACCTGATGCCTGAATACGATGGCAACCCGGCGCACAGCTTTCTTGCGATGCTTGATTCAACAAAGGTACTGGCTCCCGGAAATCCTGCGGAGATGGCAAAACGGATCATTGAAAGCGTGGATATCACACCCGCGCCGCTTCGCATGGTCCTCGGCTCGCAAGCGCTGGCCAGCACCATTTCTACGCTTGAGAACCGCTTAGCCAATTTCCGGACGCAAACAGAATTGGCCGCCTCAACGGACTACAAGGAATAATCCCTATAGTCTGAACTAAGGCAACCCTGATCAGCACACTCATCAGGATACGAAAAAGAAAGCCCGAATGAATTCCTGCAGCCAGGGATCCATTCGGGCTTATTTGTTGTTAAAAGATTTGTGCACAAGAGCTTTTTAGTTGTGCCCCATTATATGATGAGGGATGTATGGTTCTTCCAGAGAAAGGATGTCCTCCGCAGAAAGCTTGAAGTCAAGAGCCGAAATGGCGCTGGTCAGATGGCTTTCCTTTGTTGCCCCGATGATCGGCGCAACGACTTGATCCTTCTGCAGCAGCCAAGCCAAAGCAACCTGAACTCTCTCGACGCCATATTTTTCGGCAATCGCTGCAACCCGTTCCACGATGACGCGGTCCTGTACTTCGGTCGTATCATACTTATGTTTCGCCACCTGATCCATTTCGAAGCGTTTCGTAGTGGCGGACCAATCACGGGTGAGCCTCCCTGAAGCCAGCGGGCTGTATGGCGTTACGGCAATCTTTTGATCCGTGCACAACGGCAGCATTTCCCGCTCTTCCTCCCGGTATAAGAGATTCAGGTGATTCTGCATCGAAACAAACTTTGTCAGGCCGTTTTTTTCGGCAACAGATTGCGCTTTGGCGAATTGCCACGCGAACATGGCTGATGCGCCGATATAGCGGGCTTTGCCGGATTTCACGACATCATGCAAAGCTTCCATCGTTTCCTCGATTGGTGTGTTGTAGTCCCACCGGTGGATGATGTAAAGGTCAACATAGTCCATGCCCAACCTTTCCAGACTGTGATCGATTTCAGTCAGGATCGCTTTGCGGGAAAGGCCCCCTCCGTTCGGTGCCTGGCGCATCTTCTGATGTACTTTTGTCGCCACCACGATTTCATCCCGGTTGGCGTAATCGTTCAAGGCTTTCCCGAGTATGCTTTCACTGGCTCCGTATGAGTAGATGTTTGCCGTATCGAAGAAATTGATCCCCAAATCCAACGCACTTTTTATGACTTTTCTGCTCTCTTCTTCTTCCAGTACCCAATTATGGAAGCCGCTGTTCGGATCGCCGAATCCCATGGCTCCCAAACAAATCCTTGAAACATCCATCCCTGTATTGCCGAATTTCACATAATCCATCATCATCTCTCCATTTCTTTAGGATAGGACCACTGCCGGTTGATCGCAGTCCATGCCTGTTTCATTAGTTCATCTGCCTGGCATTAACCGCGGTTCACCAGCTTTTCGACCAACTTCGGATCGTAGTGCGAGAAGAAGGCGCTCTCTTTTTTGTCCAAGCCTTTGATCGTTTCCATATCCTCTTCAGTAAGACTAAAGTCAAAGACATCCAAATTTTGGATCATCCGCTCTTTATGCGTCGTTTTCGGAATCACCACGACGTCACGCTGCAACAAATAGCGGAGCGCAACTTGAGCCGTCGTTTTGTTGTATTTGTCTCCGATCATTTGTAGCGTTTCATTCGTGAACAGTTCATTTCTGCCTTCAGCAAAAGGACCCCAGGATTCGATTTGAGTGCCGTATTTTTTCATGATTTCATGCGCATCCACTTGCTGATTGAATACATGGGTCTCCACTTGGTTGACGGCCGGTACGACATTTGTGAAACGAACCAGATCGATGTACCGGTCAGGATAGAAGTTGCTCACGCCGATGGCACGGATTTTACCTTGCTCATACAGCTCTTCCATGGCGCGGTAGGTCCCGTAGTAATCACCGAAGGGCTGATGGATCAGAACCAGATCCAGATAGTCCAACTGAAGTTTCTGCAGCGATTCTGCAATCGAAGCTTTGGCTTTTTCATACCCGGCATTCGATATCCAGACTTTTGTCGTAATGAATAGTTCTTCACGCGCAACACCGCTTTTTTTAATTGCATTGCCGACCGCTTCTTCGTTTCCATATGCTTGGGCGGTATCGATCGAGCGGTAGCCTACCTCGATTGCATCCAACACGCAGCGTTCGCATTCTGCAGCATCAGGTATCTGATACACGCCATAGCCCAAAATTGGCATCTTGACACCATTATTTAAAGTTACATATTCCATCAATATTTTCCTCCAGTTCAAATTTGATGACATAGAAACTCACTATGTTGCTGATAGTATACTCCTTGAAGTGGACTCCAAGTCAAGCATAATCTATGACTCGCATACACTAAAAAGCGACTGGCGGCTAACAAAAAAGCCATCCCCGTTTCAAATAAGGATGGAGAGAGCCTTTTTTGAGTGATGAAAATGGCATTTTGGATTCTGGAAGACAGCCCATTCAGACTCATTTTTTCTTTTTGGTGAGCTGATAGAGCGCTTTTTTTGCGAGATTATCGGCTCCTTTATTTTCCTTTTCCGGAATCCATTCCAAGTAAAAATTAGTGAACGTAGCTAAATCCAGCAAGGTCTCTTCCAGCAAAAGCTTATGTTCCGCTTTTTTGGTATACTTTTTCCTGATCGAATCGGCAACGAGTTTACTGTCGGTGTAACAAAAGACGAGCTGATCCTGTTTGCTGTGTTTTTTCAGATGGCGCAATCCATACAGAAGTGCTTCGAATTCGGCCCGATGATTATCCATTCTGTCCTCTAAAGGCAGGCCTATCTGCTCTTGCACGCCGTCCTCAACGATCAAAATCCCGATGGCTGCATAGCCTTCTTTTCCGGTAGCCGCCCCATCAACAAATAATTTTATCAAATGTTCCACATCCTAAAAAACAAAGGTGAAAGAAAATCCTGAACGGATTCCCCTCACCTTTGCGGTTTACTGTACTTTTTTATGATTCTGCCAAGACGATCACATTAGTGGCCTGTGGTCCTCTTACGCCTTCAGCGATATCGAACTGAACGCGTTGCCCTTCTTCAAGTCTTTTGAAGCCTTCTCCAGCTATACCGGTAAAATGTACGAAAATGTCGTCATCCTGTTGATCGAGTTCAATAAAACCATACCCTTTATCATTATTGAACCACTTTACTTTGCCAAATTCCATTGTACATCCTCCTTCAACACTCATATCTTTGGAACTGCTTTCACAAAGACGGGTTACCCCCATTATAGAGAGGAATCCCTATAGAGTCAATTATTCTGATAGCTTCATTGGCACTTATTCAAAAAAACCAAAAAAATCGGCCAGCTTATTTTCCAATTGTTCAATTTCATCGCGGATGCTCTTTTCGCTTGGATCGCCCGTCGATACGGCCCCGTTGTAAATGCGGTAGAGCACCTCCAACCAGTCCGTCACGGATAGGATCGTCCTGTCTTCGAACGGATAAAGGAGGGATAATTGCATGAAGAAGGCATTCTCCATGGCATCTGCCATAGTCGGATTTTTATTGGCAATTTCTTCCCTGATATACGCCATTCCTTCTTTGTAAGTTTTCGAGTCGATCAACGGGACAACTCCAGCCAGATCCAATTTTTCTTCGGTCCCGTCCAATCTGACAGTAACCGTCGGATGGAGCCCGCGCGCAAGAAATTGATGGATGATCTCTGTCTTGAGCATCCGGTGGAGATTGTTATTCATGAGCAGGCGTTGCGCTATCTTGCCGAATTGGTCATCCTCCAATTCCTTCAATTGTTGCGCGTATGCTTGTTGCTTGTGGAACGGTTGCGTATCGATGGTTTTTTCGGCTTGGAGGATTTCTGAACTTTTTTTTAGTTTTTTCTCCAAATTCTTCAGTTCAACTTTTTCGACTTCAGCCTCCAATTGCTCCAAAGCGAATTGATGTTCCATCGACAGACCGAAAGTATTTTTGCGTGCTTCGATTTGCTCACGGGCCATGTCGAATGATCCGGAATGCGACAAGCCTTTCAAATAAAGGAAATCGATGTCGTCCACCGAAATGGCGGAAGCAATATCCGGACGCATTTCGGTTATCAATTCCAGACTCTTCTCTGCTTGATCGGTCTCCTGCAGCAACATGAGATACAGCGGGAGGATATCGTCCGCCTTTTTGATGGCTACAGCTTTGCCGATCCATTCTTCCGCAAGTTGCAGATTTCCCTCTTCAAATGCCAACAATCCTTTTTTCAAGTATCCCTCGTAATTAAATGGAAAAACAATCTTTTCTCCCATTTCCATCACCCCAATCTAAGCTGATTTTCCTGTTAGGTCATTATAACACAAAAGCAAACGCGAAAAAAACCGCCCACACAGCTGCTGCTGTGCGGGCGGTTTATAGCAGTTCTTGAATCAATAATTTCGGAATCGTTTTTGTCGTTGCTCGACCAATTCGGTTGGAGTCAGTTGCTTCAGCTCTTTCAGCTTGGCACTTAATTCCCGCTTCAGTTCCAGCATGACATCATCCGATTTACGGGCCACTTTCCTGCGGGTTTCCATAATGATTTTGTCGATGACGTCCAATGAAAAAAGATCATCAGGCGTCAACTTCATTACTTTGGCTGCTTCATCGGATCGTGAGGAATCTTTCCATAAAATGGAGGCAAAGCCTTCCGGGGACAGGACAGAATACATGGTATTCTCCAACATCCACACCTCGTTGCCCATTGCCAGCGCCAATGCGCCGCCGCTGCCTCCCTCACCGATGAAGATGGCGATGAAAGGAACCGTCAGTTGACTCATCACCAAAAGCGATTCAGCGATTGCTTCACCGATGCCTCGATCCTCAGAATCGACGTCGCAAAAAGCACCTGAGGTATTGATGAAAGTTACGATCGGACGATTGAATTTCTCCGCCTGCTTCATCAAACGGATCGCCTTTCGGTAGCCTTCCGGATGCGGTGACCCGAAATTCCGGTAGACATTTTCAGTCACATCATGGCCTTTTTGCGTTCCGATGACGGTTACCGGCATGTCATCCAGCAATGCGATCCCACCGACGATAGCAGGGTCGTCACCGAACTTTCTGTCGCCGTGGAATTCAACAAAACCTTCACAGATGGCGTGGATCATTTCTGTCGCCGTCAGACGGGAGATGCTTCTTGCAGATGTGATAATTTCTTTGACATCCTTCACTGCACTTCACCCGCCTTTTCTGCAGGAGCATGCAACAGCAAAAGATGCTGCAATGCTCTCTTTAAATCTTTTCTGGCTACAATTTTGTCGATAAAGCCGTTTTCCAGCACTTTTTCGGCTGTCTGGAAGCCTTCAGGCAATTTCGCTTTGATTGTCTGTTCGATGACGCGTTTGCCGGCGAAACCGACAGTCGCCCCTGTTTCAGCCAGGATGATATCCCCTTGCATCGCAAAGCTGGCCGTTACGCCCCCAGTCGTCGGATCGGTTAGGACTGTGATGTACAACAGACCGGCTTTACTGTGATTGGAGACTGCAACGCTGACTTTCGCCATCTGCATCAAGGACATGATGCCCTCCTGCATTCTGGCGCCGCCCGAAGCCGTGAAGACGATGATCGGGAGCTTTTCTGACGTTGCGCGTTCAAATGCGAGCGTCAGCTTCTCGCCGACAACTTTCCCCATGCTTGCCATGATAAAGTTCGAATCCATCACACACAAAGCAACTTTATGCTTATTGATGAATGCCGCGCCGGTTACAACCGCTTCGTCAAGTCCCGTTTTTTCTTTGGCAATCTTCAGTTTGTTCTCATACCCCGGAAAAGCCAGTGGGTTCTCTTCGGGCATGAGCGCGTTCCATTCATCAAAAGAACCTTCATCAACGATATTGGAAATGCGTTCATATGCCGAAATCCTGAAATTATAGGCACAATGCGGGCATACTTTATCTTTCCCTAAATCTTTGCTGTAGATCGTCTTTTGACAATTCGGGCATTTTTCCCATAAGCCTTCTGGAACGATCGGTTTCTGATCGTCTGCTTTTGAAGCGGGAACTTGGGCTATCGGAATGTAAGGACGCTTACGAAATAATTTCATTTCCTCACCTCTAGTGTGACTTCTTGACTAATTGATTTATACACTTTCCTCTTCTTCAGGTGCCCATGTTTTCAGGAACACATTCTGAAGATATTCCGTATCGTAATCTCCGGAAATGAAATTAGGATCCTGCAGAATATCTTCCTGGAAGAATTGGTTCGTGTCGACTCCTTCGATGACCAGTTCCTGAAGCGCACGCCTCATTTTGGCGATTGCTTCGCTTCTGTTGTCGCCTTTTGTGATGATTTTGGCGATCATCGAGTCATAGAATGGCGGAATCATATATCCTCCATACATGGCGCTTTCGACACGCAGTCCATTCCCGCCGCTAGGCAAGAACAGGTAGTCGATTTTCCCGGATGAAGGGCGGAAGCCCAAAGCCGGATTTTCAGCGTTGATTCGGCACTCGATCGTGTGACCGGTGATCGCTACGTCATCTTGCGTAAAGGACAAAGGCTCACCGCTCGCGATGCGCAATTGTTCCTTTACGATATCGATGCCAGTCGCCATTTCGGTTACCGGATGCTCCACTTGGATACGCGTGTTCATTTCCATGAAATAGAAACGTTGTTCGGCATCGACGAGGAACTCGATCGTGCCTGCATTCGTATAGCCAACATGTTTGGCCGCTCGGATGGCGACGTCCCCCATGGCTTTGCGAGTAGCTTCAGTGATGAACGTGGACGGGCTCTCTTCAAGCACTTTCTGATGATTGCGCTGAAGGGAGCAATCGCGTTCGCCCAGATGGACAACATTGCCGAATGAATCCCCTAAAATCTGCACTTCAATATGACGAGCCGGTGTGATTATCTTTTCAAGATACATGCGGTCATCTCCGAAGGCTGCCTTAGCTTCCGCTTTCGCTTGACTGAAGGCTGCCTCCAAACCGTTTTCTTGGTAGACTTTCCGCATCCCTTTACCGCCGCCGCCAGCGGCAGCTTTCAAGATGACCGGATAACCGATTTTCTCTGCTTGCAGCACTGCCTCTTCATATGAAGAGATGTAGCCTTCGCTTCCCGGGGTCACAGGCACGCCTGCTGCGATCATCGTTTTGCGGGCGTTTGCTTTATTGCCCATCAGGTCGATGATGGTGGAAGAAGGTCCGATGAATCGGATATTCATTTCTTCGCACATCGTGGCGAATGCACTGTTTTCCGAGAGGAAACCGAAGCCTGGATGGATGGCTTGGGCTCCTGTAACGACTGCCGCACTCAAAATGCTTGTCATATTCAAATAGGAATCGCTCGCTTTTGCAGGACCGATACAAATGGCCTGAGTGGCCAGTTGTGTATGCAACGCTTCGCGGTCAGCTTCAGAATAGACCGCTACCGTCTGGATTCCCAACTCATGACAAGCCCGAATGATCCTGACAGCAATTTCTCCTCTGTTTGCGATCAATACCTTCGTAAACATATTATCTACCAATGATGAAGGTCATTTCAACTTCACAAACTTTTTTGTCTCCGACAAAAGCTTGTCCATAACCGATACCCGCAAATTTTTTCAATTTGATGATATCCACTTGAAGACGCAAAACGTCGCCAGGAACAACTTTTTGACGGAATTTGACTTTATTCAATCCGCCTAAGTAAGCTGTTTGTCCTTCGAAATCAGGCAATGTCAACAAAGGGATAGATCCCGCTTGCGCCAATGCTTCAACGATCAATACGCCTGGCATTACTGGTTCGCCCGGGAAATGTCCTTGGAAGAAAGGTTCGTTGATTGTTACGTTTTTGTAGCAGACGATGTGCTCGCCTGGTGTTAATTCCTCTACTTTATCAATGAAGAAAATTGGGTAGCGGTTCGGGATGATAGCCATAACTTCTTGTGCGCTTAATAAACTCATTTTAATAGTCTCCTTTTTTTAGACGATTCGGAACAGCGGTTGGTTGTATTCAACGATTTGTTCATTTTCAACCAGTACTTCAACGATTTCCCCATCGAATTCGCTTTTGATTTCATTCATAAGTTTCATTGCTTCCACCAAGCAGACAACGTCGCCTTTAGCGATATTCTGGCCTTTAGTGGCGTAAGGCTTCGCATCCGGAGTCGGTGAAAGGTAAACAACGCCGACAATCGGAGAAGTAATGATCTGTCCTTCTTTTATCGCAGTCGCTTCAGAAAGGGCTTCTTTGATGTTTTGGACCGGTGCAGTCACTGCTGGAGTTGGAGCTGCTGCCGGAACGCTGTCGCTTGACTGCTGGTTTGATTGGACCAGCTTGTTTTTGGACAACAAAAGTTGAAAGTCGCCTGTCTGATAATGCAACTCAGTCAAGGTTGATTCATCGATCAAGGAAATGAGGCTTTTTACATCTTCAATATTCACGTATTAAGCCTCCCATTTTTTGAAACATAGTACGGCATTATGGCCGCCGAAGCCCAAAGAATTGCTCAATGTGTAAGTGACTTCTTTTTCACGACCAACATTCGGGATGTAGTCCAAATCGCAGCCTTCATCAGCCACTTGGAATCCGATTGTAGGCGGCAAGAAGTCGTCTTGAATGGCTTTAACGCAGACAACAGCTTCGATACCGCCGGCCGCGCCCAGTAGATGACCGGTCATGCTCTTTGTGCTTGAGATAGCGACGTTGTATGCTTCTTCGCCGAAAGCATATTTGATGGCAGCCGTTTCGCCGGAGTCGTTTGCTGCTGTGCTTGTTCCGTGAGCGTTGATGTAATCGACTTGCGCCGGAGTGATGCCAGCTTCTTTCATTGCTTGAAGCATCGCTTTGCCAGCTCCGCTTCCATCAGCTGATGGAGCCGTCATATGGTAAGCATCACAAGTGACACCGTATCCGACAACTTCAGCCAAGATATTTGCGCCGCGTTCCAATGCGTGATCAAGATTTTCAAGCATCAAGATGCCGGCACCTTCACCCATTACAAAGCCATTTCTTTCTTTGTCGAAAGGAATGGAAGCGCGATCCGGATCAGTGCTTGTGGACAAAGCAGTCAGTGCCGCAAAACCAGCGATGCCGATTTCGCAGACCGTTGCTTCTGCTCCGCCTGCAAGCATCAGGTCTGCGTAACCATGCTTGATGCTGCGGAAAGCTTCTCCAATTGAGTTTGTCGCAGAAGCACAAGCAGTAACGATGTCCATGCTCGGTCCTTTAGCGCCGAATTTGATGGCTGTATTTCCTGCCGCCATGTTTCCGATCGCCATAGGCACGAACATAGGCGGTACGCGTTTCGGTCCTTTTTCATGCATTTTGATGATGCCGGATTCCATAGTGATGAATCCGCCGACACCAGAGCCGATGGTAACGCCAAAGCGATCCGCATCGATTTTTTCCATGTCGATGCCGCTTTGTTCCACGGCTTGAGCAGAGGCTGCTACCGCATATTGCGAGAACAGATCCATACGCTTGTATTCTTTGCGGTCCATGTATAAAGTCGCCTCGAAGTCTTTCACTTCGCCCGCGACAGAAACGCCCGTTTCGGATGCGTCAAATTTAGTGATGGCAGTAATACCATTTTTACCGTTTTTGATGCCGTCCCAATATTCAGTGACTGTATTTCCTAAAGGTGTGATAGCACCCATACCTGTAATAACAACGCGATTCATATTTATCCTCCTGTCTTACATGTACATGCCGCCATTGACACTGATGGTCTGGCCGGTGATGTAAGTATTCTCACTTAAGAAGACAGCAGTGTTTGCCACTTCTTCGGCTTTTCCAAATCGTTTCAATGGGATTTGCGTCAACATTTGTTCCTGAATCTTTTCTGAAAGAACATCCGTCATTTCCGTTTCGATGAATCCTGGAGCAATGGCATTACAAGTAATGCCTCTTGTCGCAGCTTCACGGGCGACAGATTTCGTCAATCCGATGATTCCTGCTTTGCTGGCAGCATAGTTGGCCTGCCCTGTATTTCCGGTTTCACCGACGACGCTTGAGATATTGATGATGCTGCCGGCTCTTTGCTTCAACATAAGCGGCAAAGCGTGGCGAATCATATTGAAAGTACCCTTCAAATTCACTTGATAAGTGGCATCGAAGTCTTCTTCATCCATACGCATGATCAATTTGTCGCGGGTGATCCCAGCATTGTTGACCAAAACATCAACGGAACCGAAAAGTTCTTTGGCTTGGCTGACGATTTCTTTGGCAGTCTGAAAATCGCTGACATCGCCTAAGAGTGTTTTGACAGTGACGCCATAAGATTCCAGATGCGCAATTTTTTCTTCAGCAATCGGTTTGCGTGCATTCAGAACGATATTGGCTCCACGTTTCGCATACGCTTCAGCGATGGCTTCCCCGATTCCTCTTGAACTACCAGTGACGATGACCGTCTTTCCTTTTAAATCCAAGACTATCCCTCATTTCTTGTCAGATCTCTTATTTTTTTAACGCTTCAAGGGTCTTGTTGAGGGATTTCAGATCCTCCACATTGTATACTGCGACCTCTTTATTGATTTTTTTGATGAACTTGCTCAAAGTCGTGCCAGGGCCGACTTCCACGAAGGTGTCCACACCCAGTTCAACCAGCTTGCGGACGCTGTCTTCCCATAAAACCGGTGATTCGATCTGACGCACCAACAGACCCTTGATGGCGTCCCTTGTTACGATGGTCGCTTCGGTATTGCCTACAACCGGTATCTTCGGTTCATCGACAGTCACCTCTGCCAAAGCCACTTCCAACTTTTCCGCTGCAGGATGCAACAGAGCGGTATGAAAAGGACCGCTGACGTTCAACGGGATGATGCGTTTCACGCCTTTGGACTCAAGGATTTCGATGGCTTTATTGACGCCTTCGATTTCCCCGCCGATGACGATCTGCGTCGGCATATTGTAGTTGGCAGGCGCGACATAAGCCGTCTCGCTTGCTTCCCTGCAAGATTCTTCGATCACGGAACGTTCCGCATTCATGACGGCGGCCATTTTGCCACGGCCTGCCGGCACTGCCTCACTCATGTATTTGCCGCGTTTCGCTACGAGCGAAATAGCCTCATTAAAAGAAAAAGCATTGGCTTTCACCAGTGCTGTATATTCTCCGAGGCTCAATCCTGCAACAAAATCTGGCTGAATTCCCTTTTCAGCTAGTAATTGATCAAGGGCGTAGCTAACCGTTAAGATTGCTGGTTGTGTATATTCAGTTAAATGAAGCTTGTCATTCTCTTGGAAACATAGTTCTGCAACATCGTAACCAAGCGTTGCTGAAGCTTCATCAAAAACAGTGCGCACAACGGCATACTCGTTATAAAGTTCTTGACCCATTCCGAAATATTGCGCACCTTGACCACTATAGACAAAAGCTGTTGCCATTATTTCACCTCTATAAATTTGTTACTCAGCCCACAATTTTGCTTGAGCCAAGATAACTTCTTTGCATTCCGTCATATACTCTTGTATGATGTCGTGACACGTTTGTTCCTTCGAAATCAAACCGGCAATCTGGCCGGCCATCATCGAACCGTAATCTTTATCACCATCGACAGTCGCTCTTCTCAGAGCGCCTTTGCCCATTTCTTCAAGTTTTGCCAAGTCCGGATTTTCCTTGCTCGTCTCTTCTTTCTCGACTTGCAGATATTCTCTGGTCAACTTGTTGCGCAACACACGAACAGGATGTCCGGTAATCTGACCGGTAATGACTGTGTCGATGTCTTTCGCTCTAAGGATGGCATTCTTGAAATTTTGATGTGCATTGGATTCCTTGGCAACTACAAAACGGGTCCCGACTTGAACAGCAGATGCGCCCAACATGAAAGCAGCCGCCATCCCGCGTCCATCACCGATACCGCCTGCAGCGATGACAGGAATGGAAACGGCATCGACAACCTGAGGAACCAGGGCAATTGTCGTTGTTCTTCCGATGTGTCCACCGGATTCCATGCCTTCGACAACGACAGCGTGTGCGCCGTCTTTCTCCATTCTTCTCGCTAAAGCTACGGAAGCAACAACCGGAATGACTGTGATGCCTGCTTCTTTGAATTGGTTCATATAGCGGGCTGGACTTCCGGCGCCGGTTGTGACAACCTTAACGCCAGAAGCGATCACTGCTTCAACAATAGCATCGACCTGCGGATTCAAAAGCATGATGTTTACGCCAAAAGGCTTATCCGTCAATGCTTTCATTTTCGAAATTTTTTCATTCGCTACATCCACACTATCATGTCCAGTCCCTATAAGACCAAGCCCGCCAGCATTGGAAACGGCACTTGCCAAATCAGCATCCGCTACCCACGCCATTGCTCCTTGAATGATTGGATATTGGATGCCTAATAATTCACATAATTCTGACTTCATACAAGGCCTACTTTCCTTTTACTGCTTATTCTGCTAATTGAGCTTCAACATATTTAACTAAATCTTCAACAGTGTTGATGCCTTCGTCTGATTCGATTTTGATGTCAAATTCGTCTTCGATGTCATTGATGATTTGGAATAAGTCCAGGCTGTCAGCATCCAAGTCTTCTCTGAAGTTAGTTGCTAATTGTACTTCTTCTTCTTCTTTGTCCAATTGGTCCACGATAATTGCTTTGATTTTTTCGAATGTCATAATAAATTCCTCCAAATATGTTTTTTTTAGTTTAATGATACTACGATGGCTCCCCAAGTGAGGCCGCCACCAAATCCTGTCATCAGCACCTTATCTCTGGTGCCGAGTTGAATTTCTTTCGATTGAACGAGCTGGTCAAACAAAATAGGTATACTGGCCGCAGAAGTGTTACCCGTATCCGCAATGTTGCTGGCAAACAATGAGAAAGGTAATTTTACCTTTTTGCTGATTGCTTCCAATAAGCGGATATTGGCCTGATGAGCTATGATTTTCTTCAAATCGCCTTCGACTAGATTGCCTTTCAGCATTACATCCCGGATCATATCCGGAACACTGCGGATTGCAAAATCAAAAATGGCTCTGCCATCCATCGTAAGGTAGGATTGCTCCTCTTCCGCGGTTCCGCCAAACGGACTTTTCAGCTTTCTTGTGTCCGACACCAAGGCTCCATGGCGTCCGCCATCAGAATGGATGTCTTCTGCAACAAAACAGTCGTCTTCCGTTCTTTCCAACAATACGCCACCTGCACCGTCTCCAAACAGGACTGCCGTCGATCGATCTTCCCAATTGACTGCTTTCGACATTGTTTCAGCACCAATGATCAAGCCATATTGATATAAATTGCTTTGCATCAGATGGATCCCGGTGGATAAGGAAAACACAAATCCCGAACAGGCTGCATTGATGTCAAAACAAAAGGCCTTTGAAGCGCCAATTTTCTCTTGAACCAGGCAGGCAGTCGATGGACTTCCAGCGTCCGCTGTCATTGTTGCCACGATGATGAAATCGATTTGATCCGCAGTAATATTTCTATTCTGCAGAATATTAAGAGCGGCTTTGCTGGCTAAATCCGAAGTGTTTTCATCCTTCGAAATATGCCTTTGGCGGATGCCTGTCCTCTTGCTGATCCATTCATCGCTTGTATCCATGATTTTAGCAAGATCATCATTTGTGACGACCTGTTCCGGAAGATAATGTCCCGTAGCGCTAATTTTTGAACCCATTGTATCAACCCTGTTCCTTGATATTTTGAACTAACCCAAATAAGAAACCGTGAAGATTGTTTAGGCCTTTCAGCAAAACTTTCACTTCCTGATCTTCCATATCGCGTATGGTATTCTTTACCATCTCTCTATGGAACTTATCATGAAGACGATACAGTAAGCGTCCTTTTTTGGTTAATCCTAGTTTTACGACTCTGCGGTCTTTCTCCATCCGAATGCGTTCGACATAGCCCTTTTTTACCAGAGCGTTTATGGCCACCGTTAAAGTTCCCGCAGTTATGTTCAATTTTTTTGCTACTTCAGAAGTTGTATGAGCTTGATACATGCCGATTGCCTCGACTGTATGCATCTCCTTGATGGATAAATCAGAAAATGTACTGACACGCAATGCACGCTCTTCGATATCCAACACTTCATTGAAGACAGCTACGAGATATGAGTTAATTTTATCTATGGAATGCTCCAAAGATAGCTCTCCTCCTTTCGATGCCCACTCAAACCACATTCGTTTGAAGGTCAAAATAGTTTGATGTTCAAACCTTTCGACTTTCAAACTATATAAAATTTTATACAACCTGTCAAGCATTTCGATAATAATTTTTCTGTTATATCTTCCGGTGCTGCAAGATTCATTGATTCCCTACTATATTAAAACGGTTTCGTTGAACTGCAGCATAAACAACCTGCTTGGTACGGCCTGCCGCAACAAAAAGAAGCGACGATGAGCGCCGCTTCTTTCCATATATGTATTAGTCAACTTTAACAAACTCTTCAATGTCTTTGAAATTCACAATCGTTTTATCCTCACAGATATCCTTCATCGTGCCGGAGGATAAATCCCAATAAATTTCTACGACGGCGCTATTTGTCAATAATTTTCGGATTACCCCTACCATTTCTTGCTTGCGGAATGTAAATTTTATTTCATCACCGATTTCAGGACGTATAGATTCCTTGATGGCTTCAACGACCTCCAAAGCCTGCTCATACGACACGCCAAGCAGATTCGCAATACGTGAGTTGCTCGTACCTTTACGTAATTCGCTCTCAATCATGGTTTTCGTTTCGTTAGTAATATTTCGTACCATTTCCATTATCGCCTCACTTTTAAGAACCAGGAACTGCAACAGACTTACAAGTAGTAGTATACCACACTTTTCATAATTTAGCCTAAATTTCCAATTATTGCCTTTAACATCGACATATAACTTTCAAATTATTGACTCTTGTCCGCAATTTCATTTCAAAAATGTATTAATTATCTGCTTGCTATGGGGTATAATGAGGATGTGAAGTGTTTAACATTCTACTTAGGAGGGATTTATTATGTTGAATGACCTTATTACGATACTGAAATATGAATACACGGTTCATCCAGGTGAATATTTCAATGTGGATACTTACTGGGTGAAAAGCATGGCTGAAGTGAAGACTGTTATCATCGACCAAGATCATGTATTCACGAAAATGGTAAGTTTCTATCCGAAAAATTTTGTCATTTATTTGGAGCAGTTCCCTGATCAGAGTATTTACCGCACCAATTTCCCATTAAAGAAAATCGACAACAGCGACTCGCATGAAGTTGTTTTCGACGAAACAGCAAAAAATGTCTTTGAATACTTGGATTGATTTCTAGAAACCTGAAAATCATTCACACAGAAAAAGCCCGCCGCAAGGATCAGATCCTTGCGGCGGGCTTTTTCTGTGTTAAATACGTCTCAAGAGAGATTCGAACTCCCGACCGTTCGCTTAGAAGGCGAATGCTCTATCCGGCTGAGCTATTGAGACAAAATCAGTATTCGGCAAAACAATATTGGATCCGTTTCAAACCGGTGTCACAAGAAATGATTATACAGCAAACCGTTTAAATTGTCACCATGATTTTGGCTTTTTCTCAAAAAATGTTTCACCATCGCAATAAACGGACAATTTTGCCGCCTTTTCCATCTATCAACCGACCCATAAGGCTGTCATGAGAAAAAAAATATCGCATCCGCTTCTTCACGGATGCAACCGATTCTTTGTCATGGACTTATGATCCTGAAAACAGATATGACGTCTCAAGAGAGATTCGAACTCCCGACCGTTCGCTTAGAAGGCGAATGCTCTATCCGGCTGAGCTATTGAGACAAAATTTTGAGCCGTCTGAATGACTCACAACATTTAATAGTATAGGCGGAAACCAGCTTAAAGTCAACACTTTTTCGCGGGAAGGTTTGGAATTGCGACATTTTTGAGGGCTGTCTATTTCCCAAAAGTGTGATTTTCGGGCTGAATGTGTGTGCTGTTCAGCCCGGAATCACAAATTATTGTGCGAAGAACGTATCCTTCACTGCTGCGGTGACTGCCAATTTGACATGCTCATAGGTCAAGCCGCCTTGCACGTACAGGAGATAAGGCGGTCGAATCGGGCCATCTGCCGTCAATTCCAAGCTTGCGCCCTGAATGAAGGTTCCGGCAGCCATGATGACATCATCCTCGTAACCGGGCATATAGGCCGGAATCGGTTTGACCGCTGCGTTCACGGGGGAATATTTCTGTATCGTCTGAGCAAAAGCGATCATCGCTTCCTTGCTCGGCAGTGCGACCATTTGGATCAGATCAGTACGCGGGCTGTCCCAAGCAGGGGTGGAAGATACGCTGCATTCTTCCAAGAGTCCAGCAGTATAGACCGCACCTTTCACCGCTTCCCCGACAACATGGGGCGCCAAAAACAAACCTTGATACATTTCCAGAAGACTGTACAAAGAGGCTCCAGCTTCACGGCCGATCCCCGGAGTTGTCAGACGGTAGGCGCACCGTTCAATCAGGTCTTCACGGCCGGCGAGATACCCGCCCATCTTCACAATGCCGCCGCCCGGATTTTTGATGAGGGAGCCGGCAATAAGGTCGGCTCCGACTTCAACCGGCTCCAGCGTTTCGACAAATTCACCATAACAATTGTCGACAAAAAAGACAGCTTCGGGTCCAACATGCGGCCGTATCGCCGCAATCATCTCTTTAATTTCATTGATCGTAAAGGAGGGTCTGGCTGCATAGCCGCGCGAGCGTTGAATTGCGATCATTTTTGTTTTGGGACTGACTTTCTCAAGAACCATCGGAATATCCACTTTGCCGTCTGCACACAGATCGATATGCTGATAAGCGATATTATACTCCTTTAGAGAGCCGATTCCGTTCCCGGTCAGCCCGACAATATCCAAAAGGGTATCGTATGGCGTTCCAGTCACGTACATCAATTCATCCCCTGGCCGCAGCACTCCGAAGAGCGCAGTTGAGATCGCGTGTGTTCCGGAAATGATTTGCGGCCTGACCAAAGCAGCTTCAGCCTGAAAAACCTCTGCGTAGACTTTTTCCAGTGTATCGCGGCCGTCGTCATCATAACCATAGCCTGTGCTCGGGTTAAAGTGGTAATCGCTGACGCGGTGTTTTCGGAAAGCTTCCAGGACTTTTCCTTGATTAAATAAAGCCTTTTCCTGTATCCCTTTAAAAACGGGCTGGATTTTGTTGTCGACTTTTTCGACTAAGCCGGAAAGCCTTGCTTCTTTATTCGTCACTTGCATCCGTTACTTTGTCCCCTAACCATTTTGAATTACTTTTAGCGTACCCTCTTAAGCGGTAGGCGTTTGTTTCTTCTATATATTCGATGGATTCCACAAAGGTCTCTTGCTGCATTTTATTCATCGTGCGGGCTTCAGGGCCACTTGCATCAAGGTCTTTTGTATAAGGAACCAACATTTTGGCGATTTCATCCCAGATGAAGTCCTTCAAACGGTTGATGTCGTCATCATCAAGTGCTGAAATGACGATATTCGGAAAGAGGCGCGGCTGGAAATCCGGACCGGCAAGATCGCGTTTATTGTAGATCGTCAACATCTGTGTCTTGTCCATATCCAAATCCTTCAATAGGTCCAATACGGTTTTTTCGTGTTCATCGATGAAGGAAGTCGAAGCATCGACCACGTGCAAAAATACATCCATATTGCGGCTCTCTTCCAAGGTTGAATGGAAAGCATGGATCAACTGTGTCGGAAGATCCTGGATGAAGCCTACGGTATCGGTTATCGTAGCCTGGAATTGATTCGGCAACGTCAGCTTTCTTGTCAAAGGATCCAGAGTCGCGAACAACTTATCCTCTTCGAGCGTTGCTGCGTCGGTCAATCGATTGATGACCGTGGATTTCCCTGCATTCGTGTAACCGATCAAACCAATCTGGAAGACTTCGCTGGCATGGCGTTTTTCTCTTGCCCTTTGGCGGTGCAACTCTGTTTCTTCCAGTGTCTTCTTGATTTCCTGCATCTGGCTGTGGATGTGTCTGCGATCGGTCTCGAGTTTTGTCTCACCTGGTCCTCTTGTTCCGATTCCCCCGCCCAGTCGGGATAAATTGGCGCCTTGGCCCATCAAACGCGGCAACAGATAACTCAACTGCGCTAAGGCTACCTGAAGTTTCCCTTCTTTGCTGCGGGCGCGCATCGCAAAGATGTCCAATATCAGTTGAACGCGATCGATGACTTTGCAATCGACACTCTCTTGGATGTTGCGTACATGTTTAGAAGAGAGTTCTTGCTGGAAAATGACGGTGTCCGCCTCCAGCTCTGCACACAAATTCACCAGCTCTTCCACTTTGCCTTTGCCGATGACTGTCCGGGAATCTTTGCGATCCCTCTTTTGGGTCAATACTCCGACAACTTCCCCTAACGCGGTTTCGGTCAATTCCGCCAGTTCTCTCAGTTGATATTCAAAGGCTTCATCTGTTTGAGTCGTCTGAACGTTTACCAGAATAACTCTTTCTTTCGTATTTTCCATAAAATTTCCAACTTTCTTTTTTCGTTCTTTTCAAACATCAGGTTAAGAACGACTCGACTAAATCTTCGATTTTCCGCATCTCTTGATCGTTCTGAACCACGTCAAACCAATGGATGCCGCTCATTCTGTTTCGGAACCAGGTCAACTGCCTTTTGGCATAGCGCCTTGAATTTTGCTTGAGCAGTTCTGTAGCTTCTTCAAATGTGCCCTCCCCATTGAAATAAGCGAACCATTCTTTATATCCGATACCTCTTGTCGCTTGCGTCTTGGCAGGTAATTGCCTGTCAAAGAGTGCTTTTGCTTCTTCAACCAGTCCTCCTGCGACCATCAGATCTACGCGCCGGTTGATGCGTTCGTAAAGAATGCTTCGCTCGGTGTCAAGCCCGATCAAGAGTGCGTCATAGTGAGGATCTGCTTTCCGATCGGTCTGATCCGAGAAGCGTTTCCCGCTGAAATGGATCACTTCCAAAGCGCGGATGACCCGTCGGCTGTTGTTCGGGTGGATTTGTTCAGCCGCTTTGGGATCCTGCTCCTGCAATTGGTTCCATATATGCATGGCATCGGTCCGTTCCAATTCAGCTTCCAACTGTTTCCGGTAGTGAGGATTTTCGGCAGCCACCCCGCCGAACTGCATATCAAACAAAAGTCCTTCTATATATAGGCCCGAACCCCCGACCACGATCGGAAGCTTGCCTTTTGCGATGATCGACTCGATGGCCAGTCTTGCGTCCCTTTTGAAGTCGGACGCAGTGTAATCCTGCTCAATCGGAACGATATCCAACAGATGATGCGGGATGCTCTCCGCCTCTTCCTCGGTCACCTTCGCGGTCCCAATGTCCAAGCCTTTGTATACTTGCATGGAATCCCCGTTGATGATTTCACCGTTATATTTTTTTGCCAGTCGGATGCTCAGCGCGGTTTTCCCGACTGCTGTCGGACCGACAATGATCATGATTTTAGCTAACTTTTCCTTTGTTGTTTCAGACACCCTGAATCACCTTTCTCATTTGCAGTGCGCGTTCCGGATAATCCGTGATCATCGAATCGATATTTTTACGCAGACAGACTTGCATTTCGACCTTTCGATTCACCGTCCAAACGCGAAGCGGGATCTTGGATTGTTCGAAAGGGGGCAGACTGCGCAGAATCGAGAATTTCGGATGCCAACCCTCTACAGGGATCCCTTCACCCAGCTCCATTTGTTGCTTCCCTTTCTTACTGAAAAGCAGGGCGATTTTTGAATCCTCGCGCAAAGCCTTGATTTTTTTCAAGGTTTCATAATGAAAACTGGAATAGATGACCGAAAAACGGTCAAGATAAGGCTCTGCCAAGGCAAGCACCTTTTCTTCGATTGCGGGGTATTGGAACACATCCGTCTTCAATTCAACATTAAGGACGCCTGTAAAATGATTCTCCGCCAAAAGGGTCAACACCTCTTGGAGTGTCGGGATGCGGGCGTTGCTATATTTCGGATCGAACCAGCTGCCGGCATCCAATTTTTTCAATTGTTCCAGCGTCATCTCTTTGACATAGCCTTTTCCGGATGTCGTGCGGTCCACTGTCTCATCATGGATGACCACGACTTCACCATCTTTAGTCAGATGGACGTCCAATTCTATGCCGTCGCTTGCAACTTTCAGCGCTTCCTGAAAAGCCTCCAGCGTATTTTCTGGTCGGGTCCCGCGACTGCCCCTGTGCGCGATGATTTTAGTGTATGCCAATCTCCCCAATCCTTCCAGTCTGCTCCTCTGCGCAGTTATTCTTTTATGCTCTGTTTTTTTCGGTATCGGCCAACTCCAACAATTCTTTGGCGTGGGCCAGCGAAAGTTCCGTTATGTCGGTTCCCGCCAACATGCGTGCGACTTCGTTGATGCGTTCAGCCCCGAACAGCGGTTTGACGTGTGTCTTTGTCCGCTCGGCGATGATCTCTTTTTCTATATAGAGATGCTGATCCGCCATCGCTGCCACTTGCGGAAGATGCGTGATGCAGAGCACCTGCGAGTAGCTGGCCACCAAGTGGATCTTATTGGCTATCGCTTGCGCTACCCTGCCCGAAACGCCGGTATCCACTTCATCAAAGATGATGCTGGTGATGCCTTGCGTTTTGGTGAAAATGGCTTTCATGGCCAACATCATCCGTGATAGTTCGCCGCCGCTGGCCACCTTGGCCAATGCTTTCAGGGGTTCGCCGACGTTCGTCGCGATATAGAATTCCACGTGATCCAACCCGTTATCCGTAATCGCAATCTTCCCTGGTTGTACATGGAAAACAGTCTTGAAAAGGACTTTTTCCATGTATAGTTCCTTTAACTGCAGTTGAATCTGTTCTTCCAGAACGACTGCAGCTTTTCCGCGGATGGCTGTCAGTTGTTTGCCGATGGCCAGAATCTCTTCTTTTGCCTTGTTGTAGTCCACATTGAGTTTCTCAAGGTAGCTCTCACGGTTTTCGATCAGATCCAGCTCGCGGGAAATTTTTTCGTAATGCCCCAACACCTCACTGATTGTGTTTCCGTATTTCCGCTTCAACTGGCGGATCAATTCCAATCGGTTCTCGATTTCGTTCAAGCGCCCTTCATCGTAGGACAATTGCTCGATCTCCGACAGGATTTCAGCTGCGCATTCCTGCAGTTGGTAATACGCTGCCGAGACGGAGGATGCGATTGCCTGGTAAACCGGATTGATGTCCTGCACTTTTTCCAACGCCGCCATGCCGAGACCGATTTTGTCGATGCCGTTCTCTTCGCTGTTTTGCATTGAATCGTATGCGCTCGTCAAAGCTTGCATGACTTTTTGATAATTGACGAGCAGGTTCCGTTCTTCTTCCAGTTTTTCATCCTCTGCAGGATCCTTCAACTGAGCTTGCTCGATTTCCTGGATTTGGAAAGTCAACAAGTCGATTCTTTGGACTGTTTCTTTCTCGTCTGTCTTCAATTGGATCAATTGTTTGCGTGTATCCACATATTTGGCATAAGTATTGAGATATGTCATTTTGACTTCTCTCAGTTCATTCCCGGCGAACTGATCCAGCAGGTCGATATGTTTTTGCGGATCCATCAATTCTTGGTGCTCGTTCTGCCCGTGGATATCGATCAGCGTTTCGCCGACTTCGCGCAGAGACGCAACCGTTACGATTGTTCCGTTGACCCGGGAAATGTTCTTACCGTTCCGGGATAGTTCCCGCTGCAGCAGAACTTGGTTCCCGTCCGCTTCGATTCCATACGATTCCAACACGGACACTGTCTTGGCGTTTTCGGGAATACTGAAAAGCCCTTGGATGACCGTCTTGTTTTCGCCGTATCGAATCAAATCGTTGGATCCTCTCCCGCCTGCCAACAGACCGACGGCATCGATGATGATGGATTTCCCAGCTCCGGTTTCCCCGGTCAGCACGGTCATCCCTTCGTCGAAACTCACTTGAAGATTTTCAATTATTGCAAAATTTTTAATGGACAACTCTTGTAACATTCCGCATTCCCCTTCGCAACGATTCCTTAAAACACCTATTTATCGGAAATTGAGATTGATTTGCTTTTCAGCTGCAGATAAGCCTCTTTGACAATCTGTGGGCTGTCGATTTCTGGAGAGACGATACCCGGTGCATGGGCATTGGCCTGTAAATGGACCAAAAATTCGATGTTTCCGGTGCCTCCAGTGATAGGCGAAAAGCTCAGATTTTTCACATCGAATCCGGTCAGGGAAGCAAAATCCAAGATATCCCGCAACACTTCATTATGGACTGCCGGATCACTGACAATGCCTTTTTTGCCGATTTTCCCTCTTCCGGCTTCGAACTGAGGCTTGATCAGCGCAACGACGTCTCCGCCGACTGCGATAATTTCCTTCAGAACCGGCAAAATCAGTTTCAGCGAAATGAAGGACACATCAATGGAAGCCATCTCCGGCTGCCCTTTTTCAAAATCCTCCAGTTTGCTGTAACGGAAATTCACCCGTTCCATGACCTCGACGCGTTCATCCTGGCGCAATTTCCAATCCAGTTGATTGTAGCCGACATCCAACGCATAACAAAGCTTTGCCCCATTTTGGAGCGCGACATCCGTAAAGCCGCCCGTTGAACTGCCGATGTCCAAAAAGATTTTGTCCTTGGGGTCCACCTGGAATAAAGCGATGGCTTTTTCAAGTTTCAATCCTCCACGGCTCACGTATTTCAATGTTTCTCCCTTTATATGGAGGGTTTTCTCGACGGAAATCTTTTCGCCCGGTTTGTCGTAACGCTGGTTGTTTTCGTCATAGATTTGCCCGGCCATGATCAATCTTTTGGCTTTTTCACGGGAATCTGTCAAGCCCTGTTGTACTACAAGTAAATCCAATCTTTCTTTTTCCATGGTAATCTCCCGTTATATTCTGACATAGTCCAATAATTGGCGGAATACATCTATTTTATCCTTCGCATCGCCATTGGCCAGTGCCACTCGCTCCAGACAGTCTTCCGCTTGGCGGATAACGCCGTTCAGTTCCTGGATGGATCCGGTGACACCCAATAAGGATGGGTATGTATTTTTGTTCAATTCGGCATCGTGATGGCTGGTTTTGCCCGTCTCGGCCTCATCCAATACGACATCCTTCAGATCATTGTGGATCTGATAAGCCAAACCCAAGTGACGGGAGAACCCTTCCATTTCGGTTGTGAATGGTTCATCCGCCTCCGCGATGAGGCATCCCGCAGTGACAGCGTATCTTATCAATGCGCCGGTCTTTTTATCATGCACTTGTTTTAATTCTTCTATTGTAAGTGCCTTCTTTTCGCCCTCAACATCATCCATCTGGCCGGCGATCATTCCGTCCGGACCCGAGGCTTTCGCCAACAAGCCGATCAGTTTGACTTTTTTGTCTGCCGAAATGACAGAGGATTCCGCAAGGATCTCGAAGGCCGCCGTCAACAACGCGTCACCCGCAAGGATCGCGGTGGATTCTCCGAATACTTTATGGGAAGTCAGGCGCCCCCGTCTGTAATCATCATCATCCATAGCCGGCAGATCATCATGGATCAAGGAATAAGTATGGATATATTCCAAAGCGGCTGCGGCTGCGAAGCCATCCGAAATTTCACTGTCTGCCAACGAAAGGGTCGCCAACACTAAAAGAGGGCGAATTCTTTTTCCGCCCCCCATTAAAGAATACGCCATCGCTTTGTGCAGATTTTTTTGCAAAGGCACACGTGCATCCAATTCCGCGTAGAGGAAAGCATCGAATCGAGGCATCCATTCCGATTGAAATTCGCTAAGATTCATGATTGTCATTCCCCTTCGGTTTGGGTTGCCGGCTCTTCAAAATTCGCTTCCGAACCATCCGGGTTGACGATTTTCGTCAACGTCTTTTCAGCATTGTTCAAAGTGTCTTGGCAATACTTGCTGAGATCCATCCCGACCTTGAATTGCTCCAACGCCTCTTCCAACGGGACATCCCCTGCTTCCAGTCTTGTTACAATAGCTTCTAATTGGTTCATCGCTTCTTCAAAACTTACTTTCTTTTCGGCCTTCATCATTTTTCCTCCACCACATGTTTTACTTCTGCTTCGGCATAACCGTCCGAAAAATTCACCTTCAATTTATCGCCGCTGTGCAACTCTTTGACGGATGCGACTACGTTCCCGTCCCTTGTCGTATAAGTGTACCCACGCGACATGATCTTCAATGGACTCAACAAGTCCAACGATTGCATAGCCGTTGTCATGCGCATTTCTTTTTGTTTCAAGTAGCGATCCATGGCCCTTTCCAGTTCATCGGCAAGCTGTTGTCTGCGATTACCGGCCAGCTGCACGTCCCTTGCAGGATTGCGGTTTTCAAGGCGCAGTTGCAGCCGTTGCAGCTCATTGGAGCGCAAATGGATCTGCTGCTGCATCTGATTGGCCAGGCGTTGTTGCACCTGATCCGCTTTGATGGCATAACCTTCATACATCCTCTCCGGTTGTCTGAAGATATAGGATTGCATGGCGCGATTCAATCGCTGTTGTTGCATCGTGTGCAGATGCCGCATCTTTTGATACAGTCTATTGTCGATCTGATGGATATAACGGATGACATCGCTCAACACCGGCACAGACAACTCCGCCGCCGCTGTCGGAGTAGCGGCGCGGACATCTGCAACAAAGTCGGCTAATGTCGTATCCGTTTCATGCCCTACGGAAGAGATGACCGGGACACTCATGGCTGCTATTTGGCGAACTACTGTTTCCTCGTTGAAGGACCAAAGATCCTCAATGGAGCCGCCACCCCTTGCGACGATGACCACATCAAAATCACCTTTTTGCTCAATTGCTTGAAGGTTCTTTATGATGTTGGCAGCGGAATCCTTCCCTTGCACAATGGTCGGATAGAGCACGAGCTGGACGATCGGGTATCTTCTTTTCACAGTCGTCATGATGTCGCGGATGACCGCACCGCTTGGGCTGGTCACTATGGCTATGCGTTTCGGAAATACCGGAAGTTCTTTCTTCGGCAGGGAAAACAACCCTTCGCGCGCCAATTTCTCCTTCAGTTCCGAGAACGCTTGGTACAAAGCGCCTACGCCATCGGGTTCCATATGCTCGACCATGATATTGTAGGTTCCGCCCGATTCGTAGACGTTCACCCGTCCGATGAGCATGACCTTCATCCCTTCTTTGGGCTTGAAGGTCAACTTGTCGAATCTGCCTTTGTACATCACTGCTGAGATGACGGCATGGTCATCCTTCAGGCTGAAGTATTGATGGCCCGGACGCGGACGATAATTGGATATTTCACCAGTAAGGTAGACACGCTCGAGATAAGGATCGGCATCAAATTTTCTTTTGATGTATTTGGTTAAAGCGGTGACGCTGAGATAGACAGGTTCCAACTTTGTGCCTCCTTGATTATTTTGCTTTATCGATTGTTTGTTGCAACAGCATCGTGATGGTCATTGGACCGACACCGCCAGGAACTGGTGTGATATGGCTTGCGATGCCCATTGCACCGGCTGTGTCCACGTCGCCGATCAATTTGCCTTCTGCACTGCGGTTCATCCCTACATCGATGACGACTGCGCCCTCTTTGATGAAATCGGCAGTGACGAAATGGCCTCTGCCGATCGCTGCAACCAGGATATCGGCTTCTTTAGCCAATTCTTTCAGGTTTTTAGTGCGGGAGTGGGCGATCGTAACTGTCGCGTTTTCGTTCATAAGCATGATGGACATCGGTTTTCCGACGATATTGCTGCGGCCGATCACTAATGCTTTTTTGCCTTCAAGTTCGATGTTGTATTCTTCCAAAATCTTCATGATACCGTAAGGTGTACAAGGCAAAGCAGATTCATTTCCGAGGAAGAAGTTCCCGACGTTCATCGGATGGAAACCATCCACATCCTTCTCATAACGGATGGCGCGCAAAACTTTTTGTTCATCTATGTGTTTCGGCAAAGGCAACTGTACCAGAATGCCGTGCATGCTGTCATCTTGGTTCTGCTTTTCAACTTCTGCCAGGAGATCTGTTTCGGAAATGTCTGCCGCAAGACGAACGACACGCGAATTCATACCCATTGCTTCGGATTGCTTCTCTTTATTGCGGACATAGACTTGACTCGCTTTATCCTCGCCGACCAAAATGACGCAAAGACCCGGGGTTTTCCCTTCTGCTGTCAATGCTGCTACCTGTTCTTTCATCTGATCCTGCATTTTTTTGGCTAAGCCTTTTCCATCCATGATAATCGTTTCCATTAATCAATCTCCTTTTCCTTGGTGTTACCGTCTATTTTAACATATTATCTTTGATTACGGTTAGAAAAGCGGGCTTGGCATGCCCGAATTCATCGACATAAAAAGAAAAACCCTTATGCCGAAGCATTAAGGATTTTCCGTTTTAGGAATTAGGTTGGACAATACGCCATTGATGAATTTGCTCGACTGTTCATCGCAATAAAGCTTTGAAATTTCGATTGCTTCATTCAACGCTACCCTTTGAGGTACCTGTTCCGTATCTCCCAACAGCATTTCATAAGCAGCAATCTGCATGATCAAAGCGTCTGCTTTGGCCAATCTGCCCACAGTCCAGTTCTTCAGGTAAGGCTGGATCGCTTCATCGATCGCCGCTTGATTATCCAAAACGCCATGCACTAATGTTACCAAATAAGGATAATCCTGGATATCGACATCCTCTTCGCTGTTCCATTCCTCTGAATCGCTCAAAACCGCTTGCTTGATGGCTTCTTCAGGGGTCAATTCTTCGTTCGTTTTCAATTGGAAAAGGGCTTGGAGCGCCTTTTCCCGGATTTCTCTTCTGGTTAAACGGGAAGTGCTCACGCATTCTCCCCCAATTCTGCATCCAAATCAAGATAGGCATTGTCTTCGGACTTCGGTGCGACAAGGCCAACCACATGGACGTTCACTTGCGACACTTCGAGATTGCTCATGTAAAGGACTTGTTCCTTCACTTTTTCTTGCATATCCAAAGCGACTTTCGGTACGGAAGTCCCGTACTTAATGTAACAGTACACATCAACCGCCAAACCATTTTCATCGACTGTCAAGTGTACACCTTTGTTATGGGCAGTGCGTCCCAATAATTCATTGACGCCGGTCTTGAAAGACCCTTGCATCGCATAAACACCTTCTACTTCATTCGCTGCAATACCCGCGATCACTTCAATCACTTCAGGAGCAATTTCAATCTCTCCCAGTGGAGCCGGACCGTTTGCTAAAGGAATGTTTGTTTCTTCCATCATCTGTCATTCTCCTTTCTTGGGAAACATTATGCGCGGGATACGTAAGAACCGTCCGTTGTGTTGACGATAAGCATATCGTCAGCATTCACGAAGAATGGTACGTTGACCATCAAGCCAGTCTCCATTTTAGCCGGTTTTGAACCGCCTGAAGCTGTATCGCCCTTGATCCCTGGCTCAGTTTCTTCCACTCGCAGGATTACTGTGTTCGGAAGATCGACACCGATTGTTTCTGTTTCATACATCAGGATGTTGACTTCCATATTTTCTTTCAGATAGTTCAATTCATATTCGATTTGGCCTGCATTCAATTCGATCTGTTCATAGTTTTCAGTGTCCATGAAGACATAAGCACCGGCACTCTCGTACAGAAATTGCATTTTGCGGTTCGCGATATGCGCTTTTCCGACTTTTTCACCCGCACGGAAAGTTTTTTCCTGTACAGCTCCTGTGCGAAGATTCTTCAATTTTGAACGGACGAAAGCCGCACCTTTACCTGGCTTTACGTGTTGGAAATCGACAACTTTCCATAACCCTCCATCAATTTCGATCGTCAGGCCTGTCTTAAAATCATTTACTGAAATCATTAATAATTCCTCCTGTGGCAACTCATTTGAAATAAGTTTACCATTAATTTAGTTCGGATTCTATTTTTTTATAAAATAATCAATTCTTTTGGAGAATGCGTCAAAATCTCGTTGCCGTTATCCCTGATCACAAGATCATCTTCAATCCGCACGCCGCCAAGACCAGCGAGATAGATGCCCGGTTCATTTGTGATGACATTTCCTGGGACAAGCACTTTTCCGGCTTTTTGCGATGTATTCGGTCCCTCATGTATCTCCAAACCGATTCCGTGGCCATTGGAGTGGCCGAACGCATCTCCGTACCCTTGTTCCGTAATGTAATCGCGTGCGACACTGTCGACTTCGATGCCGGTCATGCCAGCTTTTGCAGTTGCATTCACGCGCAATTGGGCGGCCAGCACAATCCCGTAAATCTTCTTCAATTCTGCATGCGGTTGGCCCACTGAAACCGTGCGGGTCATATCCGAAACATAGCCATTGTAATAACAACCGAAATCCAGCGTCACGAAGTCGCCTTTTTCGATCAACTTCGGACTGGCCACACCATGCGGCATCGCGGAACGGATGCCGCTGGCTACAATCGTTTCAAAGGAAACACCGCTCGCTCCCAATTCGCGCATGTGGAAATCCAAACGGTTAGCAATCTCTATTTCCGAAACCCCGGGACGGATATGCTCAAGGATGAACATAAAGCCGGCATCCGCAATTTCACAAGCCCGTCTGATAGTCTGGATTTCCGCTTCATCTTTGACTTCACGCAATTCCTCGATGATGCCTGAAGCAGGAAGCAGATCACACGTCACCAGGTCTTCCAAATCCTCGACACTGCGGAAAGACATGATGGCGTCTTCGAAGCCTAGAGACGAAAGTCCCTTTTCCTCCACAATCTTTTTCACTTCATCGAATATTGGCCCTTTATTCTGAATAATCTGAAACCCCTGCGCCTGTGAAGCGGCTTGCTGGGTATAACGGAAGTCGGTCACAAAAAAAGCTTCCTCTTGAGTGATGACCGCCAGACCGGTCGTACCCGTAAAATTGGAAACATAACGTAAGTTATATTGACTTGTCACCAGCATTGCATCCATCTTCTTCGCTTTGATGGCAGCCTGCAAATTTGAGACTCTACTCATTTCACATACTTCCTTCCAAAAAAAATAGCCTGTTTGTTTACAAACATACCTATCCAGTATATCAAAAAAGAGCCCGCATAGATAGAGGGAATTCGTCTATATGAGCTTTGGGGCCAGCATTCGATTCCAAATTCGATGAACTACCAAAAAACCGCACAAGTAACCCGGAAGTTCATCGGGTTACTTGTGCGGTTCTCTATACTGTTTACCTCAAGTCTCGTTCTCTATAAGACCTTGCCTTTTTCGTATCACTCGGGAGACAGGATTTCCAATACCAGCGTCTCGCTGTAGGCATTCTGCAGGGTCACGGTGGCAGTGATTTTGCCGCTCGCATCCGCCACGCAGTGCACGATTCCTTCTTCGAAAGACAGGGAAGCTGGTACGATTCGATTTTCCGGAGTTGATGCTTTGTTATGATCCTTCAGCCAGTAGTCCGTATAGGCCAGCAAAGTTTGCGCTTTGTAGTGGTTTTCCGTCAATCTGTACAGATAGAGCTGATTCTCATAAACCCTTATGATTCCGAAAAGCATCATTTGTGAAAGAAACAAGTAGAAAATGGTGATCGGCAAGATCGAGCCGCGCTTTCCCCGTGAACGATCACTATTAAATGGGTGCCTTCGGCAGGATGAGATGCGCTCTGCGCGCCTGGTCGTCCGAAAGCGTAGCCTGGACAGAAATCCCTTCATTGGTCACCTCGTATTTCAGCGCTTTGACATGCAACAGCATCGGATGATAGCCGGTCCCGTTTTTGTAACGGAGTACTTTATTGATACGGAATTCATAGGTATACACAGCGGTATCGGCCGGATTTTGTGATTTGGTGCGGATGGTCGTGCTTGTCTTTTGCACCAACAACTCGTCCTCCAACTCATGCTCGAGTTGGATCAGGAAAAGATGCCATTCCGCATCCTGGGTCTTCTCCAGCTGGATATTCGCAGTGCGAATCACCTCCATGCCTCCCATCATCAGCAGAAGCACCATCGTATTGACAGTCAGTGCAAACGCCGCTTCCAACAAAGTGAAGCCGGCTTGCGATTGTTTATGGACTTCCCGCTTGGATTTCGTCGGCACGCACCTTCACCCTTTCTGTCCCATCACCACCGCTCACTATAAGTTGTGCGGTTTCCGGATTCCAAGTAGTGGTGAACAGCAGCCCTCCGGAAGCCTGACTTCCGATTGGGTTGCCTCCCTTGGCGATGACCTGCATCTGGTCCTGCGCGACCCGCCAGTAGGCAACTTCCGCTCCCGCCGCTTTTAATGTCGTGAAAAATTGAACGGAATGCGGAAGCAGCACATAGAGCGAGATGCTGACCATGGCCAAAGCGATCAGACTTTCGAAAAGCATATAACCGCTGCTATCGTTCAGCTTTGTTGACTTCATAACGACCGCTCCCCAATTGGATTGTGATGGTATAGCGATATCGGGCCGTCTCCATGATGATCGTGTTCGGCTGCAGATACCCGCTGCCCCCTTTGATGAATCCGGTGTAGCCTTGAATCACTCTTGATCCTTCAGGCAACAGCAACTTGCGGTTGATGTAACGGTCCCATCCGGCACCGTCTTTAAAAACAGCGTAATGCGTTGCGCCGATTGGTCGCACGACGTCCAAGTTGACGCCGTTGCCGGTGATGACCGCATAACTCTGAGCTGTGTGCAGTTCCGTCAGGAAATCGTCCAAAAACAGATTGAACGCGAATTCATCCGTTGCGGTTTCCAATTGCGGGGTCAGCAGCAAAATCATGGATGCGATCATCAGCACCAACAGGCTTTCAAACAAAGTGAAGCCGCTCTTGCGCATCGCTCAGTCCGTCATCACGGCGTGACTACAGGGTCAATCGGTGCCACTTCTCCGGCGGTTATCGTCAATTTGGCGGTTGCTTCGGTCTCCTGTTTATCACTGAGGTACCCCGCCGTATTCAAAACAGTGAAACTCGCCGCTTCCGTCCCCGTATCCAGTTCGTACATATTGGCTTGAGTCTGCACGACAACCGCCAAAGCATCCGTCCCTTTGGTCTCCACGCTCTTCTTGGTGTTCGCCACATTCGGGATGATCATCAGCATCAGCACCGAAATGATGAACAGGACAAGGACCATTTCCATCAATGTGAAACCCTGTTTATTTTTTAGTGTTTTTTTGATCGTTTTCATTAATACATACCTCCTAATGAACTAAGCATCGGCATCAACAATATAAGATAGATCGCCATCACGATGACAGCGACCATGAGAAACAAGGCAGGCTGAAGCCAGCCGATTTTCTGTTCGATGTCCGCAATCAGCAGCCGGAAACAATCTTCGCTGTACATGCTCAACTTGATCGGCAACTGGCTGGTGAGCTCGCCGTGATAGATGATCCAGCCCATCTCCTCTTTGAAGATGGGATAACGTTTGATGATCGTCGTCAGGCTGTCGCCCTGCATCAGCCCTTCCTCCACCAATCCGGATATTTCCTTCATCCAGGCAGTCCCTTCATCGCCGCGCATCAGCGAAACGATTTGGTTCAACTGCATGCCGTTGCGGAAGAAATAGGCGTATTCGCGGCAGAAAAAAAAGGAATAGTAGAGTTGGACCCATTTGCTGAAGAGCGGAATCCTGCAGAACAGCAACGATTTTTGGAAAGCTGACTTCTTTTTCAAATAACTTTTTGCCAACAGGAATAAATCGGCACCTAATGCCAAAGTGCCCAAAATGATGAGCGGCAGGTTCTCCAGGTAATTCAGGATGATTCGGACCATCACGCCGGAACCTTCTTCCGAGGGCACCAGCATCGTTTCCAAACTGGGAAGCAGGACCTGCCTGATCGCAATCAGCATCACATTCGCGAACACCAGCAAAAACAACGGATAGATCAAGACTTTTCTGAGCTTATGCAGCTGTTTGTCCTTTTCCGTCAGGAAGTCTGAGCAAAACAGCAAAGTTTCCGTCAATTTTCCGTGAAGGAAGGATAGCCGCAACTGCGATACGACTTGCTCCGAAAAGCCGCATCCAGCCAATGCATCAGCAAGATTGATGCCTGATTCCAGTTTGGCCAGCATACGCTGGATATCGTCCACGCGCTTCGGCTGCATCATCTTCAGAAAGGCGAGTCCTTCGGATAACGAAAAACCTTCCTTCAGCAATTCGCCCAAGCGCCTCAGAAAATATGCCTGCTCTTTTGCCTGCCAACGTTTTTCAGACGAGATTCTCCAGGTAATTTTTTTCCGTAATGTATCCACATGCATAGGCTTTTCGCAATTTATCATTCAGAGTGACAAACCGCTTTCTGTCCTCCTTGTTCTGCAGATGATCCTGCAGTTCCTTGCCTGCCAATATTTCGTAGATGGCAGCCGACTTTTCGTTTACCTGATAGTGGGAACAGTGAATCGTGCACTTACCGGAGCACAGCGGACAATATTTTGCGATCAGACGTTGGGAGACGACAGCGAGCAGCGTCTGCTTCATTTGTTCGGAAGAAATCGTCAGTTCCCGCAGCCTTTCCAATACCCCGAACGACTCTTTGGCATGGATCGTTGCGATCACCAAGTGCCCCGTCAATGCGCTTCTCACTACCATTTTGGCTGTTTCCTCATCCCGGATTTCGCCTATGACGAGGATGTCCGGATGATGGCGCAGACACTGGCGGATGAGCAGATCGTACGTGATGCCCGCCGCTTCATTCACTTCAGCCTGCAGAAACAGCGGCTCCTCAATTTCGACCGGGTCCTCCATCGTAATGATCTGCAGCGGTTCATCGGCGTATTTCCTGCGCAGCAGATGATAGATGGTGGTCGTTTTGCCGGAGCCGGTAGGTCCAGAAAACAGCACCAGCCCGCTCTTGTGGTCCAACAGTTCGAGCAACTCCGCCTCCTGGGCCGGGAAAAAAGCGTGCAAACCCGGCTCAGAACCCGGATTGGCGTACAGCATGCGGATGACAAGCGACTCTTGGTAGCGGAAATTTGCGATGGTTGACAGCCTCAGTTCAATTTTTTTTCCGTTCAGCCGGTACCTGACAGCACCGGATTGCGGTTTCCGCCTTTCGCCTACATTCATGTTCGAAAGAAATTTAAAATAGGAAATCAGTCGTTCACCCTTTTCGATAGAATACACCGATACTTTCGACAATCCGGTACTCACGCGGAAAAAGAGTTCATAGTGGTCTTCATAAGGGAGCAGATGGATGTCGGAAACACCCAACCGCATCGCATCGGCCAACAGGCTCTCTGCTTTTTCTTCCATATTCATCACCTCATTTCTATTTTGCCGTCACTTATAGCTTCTGCAATATCCTCGCGTCCGCTCTTTATCCGACGAGAAACTTAGTTAAAAATATGTTATATTGGCATAAATAGCGGTCTCACACGTGAAAAATATGCGGGATCACTCAAGTACAAGAGAGGTGAACTTTTTGAAAAAAAACGTTGCTGGTTCGATTCTTCTGATTGCGATCGGAACATTTCTGTTCGCGGTGGGCATCAATATGTTTTCCGTTGCGAACCATCTTGGTGAAGGCGGCGTCACCGGCCTTAGTTTGTTGGCCTTCTATACCATGGATGTCCCGGTAGCCATAACGAGTTTCGTTTTGAACGCCATCATACTGGTCATCGGATTCCGCTTTTTGGAAAAATCGACCATGAGGCTGACGCTTTTGGCTACACTGTTGATGTCAGTGTTTCTCTATCTGACGGCGGCTTGGCGCTATCCGATGGAAACAATCATTCTGGCACCGCTTTGCTCCGGATTTTTGGTCGGTACAGGCTTGGGCCTCGTGATGCAGGCAGGCGGTTCCACGGCCGGGACCGATATCATCGCCTTGATTTTCAATAAATATCTCGGCTGGAGCACTAGTATCGCACTGGTCGTATTGGACCTATTCGTCGTCGGACCTTCCATCTTCGTCATCGGGCTGGAAAATGTCGTTTTGACTGTCGTGCATCTCTATGTGCAAACGAAAGTGCTGGATTTCATCCTGGAAGGGTTCAATCCGAAGAAACAAGTCCTGATCATCTCAGAACGGCATCAGGAAATCGCTGAGGCAATCGATAAAAAAATCGGCCGCGGAATGACCTTTTTGGAAGGCGAAGGCTATTACTCCAAAAGCCAGAAGAAGGTGATTTTGATTGTCGTCAACAGACAGCAATTGATGCCGCTAAACCGGATTGTGACGGCCATCGATCCGAAGGCTTTCTTCACAATCAGCGAAGCCCAAAGCGTCATCGGCGAAGGATTCTCTTATTTGATTTCGGATGAGCACTATCAACAAAAAATCAACGAGCAGTCGGAATGATCACAAAAAAACTGCATAACGAAAAAGACCGGTAAGGGACCCTTTAAAATGTCCCTGCCGGTCTTTTTCGTTATGAACGATATCTTATATTAAAAAGTTTACCTTGTCAGGAAAGCATAAAAACGACGGCCTTCATGATGTCCATTTTCTCCACTGCAGAGTTGTAGTTCAATCTGGCAATCTTCAGGTTCTGTTCTTCCTCGCGCATGACGGCGAGATTCTCCTCCGAATTGTCTTTGATCCATTCGCCTTTCACATCCGCCAAGGTGATTTCCTGCTGCTCCACTGCTTTCTTCGCTTCCTGCAGCTCGAACTTCAGCAAGCCGAATTTCCTTTCCAGGTCCTGCATTTTGACCGGGTCCTGTTCCTTCAATAGCTCTATTCTGGCTTTCAGCTCTTCCATATTCCCTGCCGCCTCCAATTTCTCACCAACAGCCGTATTTCTGCTTTAGCCAGCCAAAAACTTGCAGATTTCCAGTCCGAACTGTTTTGCTTGATCCGCACCGTTCGCAGTGATGATATTGCCGTCGACTGTTACATCGGACTCAGAATAAACTGCCCCTTTGGCTTCGATAGCTGCAACCTCGGATTCGAAAACAGTCGCATTTTTCTTTTTCAGCAAACCGGCATTCGCTAAGATGACCGGCGCGATGCAGATGGCAGCAACCATTTTGCCTTGCCCATTCATCGCCTGCGCCAACATCCAGGCATGTGGATCATCGAAGAAAACGCGGCTTCCCTGTCCTCCCACGAATACTACTCCATCAAAACTGGTCGTATCGACATCCTCAACCAAGAGATCCGACTGCGCGATCCCGCCATGCACACCCATACAGGTCCCGGTTTTGTGGCTGGCGATCCACATCTCATGTCCGCATTTCGCAACCTCTTCTTGGGTCATGAATAATTCTTCGTCGCGGAAATCTTCAGGTGCAATAACAAATATTACTTTTGCCATACCGCTGTTCCCCCATTCGTTGTTTATCCCGATCGGATAATGATAGTTTCTCTTTAAGAGCCTTGTTCGAAAAGTCCTAGGAAAGATCGACTTTGGCTAACTAAATTATACTACAAGCCAAAGAAGAAAGCGATTACAGGAACGGCATTGGCGCTTAGGCCAGGACGAATCCGAAAAAAACGGTTGCCTACCTTGTCAATAGACAAGGTAGGCAACCGTTTTTGATTCTCTGCAAAATGTTATTCTTCGTCGTCCAGATCAGCGTTGTGGAATACTTCGGAGACGTCATCATCTTCTTCAAGTTTTTCCAGCATCGTTCTGAATTGCGTTTCTTTGTCCGCTGCGATAGCCGACAAAGTTTGCGGAACCATCGTGACTTCCGCTTCGGCCAACACGTAGCCTTCTGCCTTCAAAGCTTCGCAAACTGCATCAAAATCGGTAGGATCTGTGTAGATTTCGAATACTTCCTCGCTCGTCTGCAACTCTTCCCCACCGGCTTCCAACACACTCATCAACATCGTGTCTTCATCCACTTCCAAGTCTTCACGCTCGATCGCGATATAACCTTTGCGGTCGAACATGTAGCTCACCGAACCGGATTCTCCCAAAGATCCTCCGTTTTTGTTGAAAGCGACTCTGATGTTTGTGGCGGTACGGTTGCGGTTATCGGTCAAAGCATGGACCAAAACAGCCACACCGTTCGGGCCGTAGCCTTCATAAGTGATTTCTTCATAGTTTTCGCCTTCTCCAGCAGATGTTGCTTTTTTGATGGCGCGTGTGATGTTGTCGTTCGGCATGTTCGCCGCTTTCGCTTTATCGATGATCATGCGCAGGCTCGGGTTAGATGAGGGATCCGGACCGCTGTTTTTTGCAGCCATATAAATTTCTTTCGATAATCTCTGGAAAATTTTACCTCGTTTTTGATCTGCAGCGCCTTTTGCGCCTTTGATTTTACTCCATTTTGAATGTCCTGACATTCAGATCCCTCTTCTCATCTATTAATTTACTCAATCATTTTATCAAAAGTAACCGCTTATGGCAATTCACTTTCTGCCTTTTCTGGAAGTCAGGAAGAACCAAGCGGCGATTATCGCCAATATTACCGCTATGCTTGCCAAAATGACGTCTTCCTTCATCGCAAATGCAGGAGACACAAACGACTGGTGAAATTCATCCGCAGCCGCGTAGCTCACGGAAAGCAACAGCGCCACAACTATAGGCGTAAATGCCTCCCGCATCTTCCCGGAAAGTCCGCCATACCAAAGGTAGGCCAATATGGAATAGGAAAGGAACAACCAGATTTTGCTGCCGAAGAACCCCAAAAAACCGAAATAGCCCAATGCCTCCATGCTGATCACCTGCTCCCCGTATCGGAAGGTGAAGGTTGCGAATAACCCGGATAGCGGTTGCGCCTGCAGCAGGTTCGCGATGATGTTCGGCAAAGCATAAAAATCTTGTTGGAAAGTGGCGCGGTAATAGAGGTAACCCATAATCAGAATGGCGCCCACTATGTATGAATTGCTCTTTTGTTCTCTTTGCATGCAACTTATTTCCTTTCCTGATGTGAATTCTTTTTTTTATTTTGCTGGAAATTGTTATAATGCAATCATGGCATTACGTTAGTCAATTCAGACTGAGAGGATGAACAACATGAAATACAGCCTTACCTGGGATTTGGACTCATTTTTTGAAGGCGGAAGTTCTTCGCCCACACTCCAAGAAAAGTTAAAGTCGATCCAAGACGGATTGAAGGATTTTGAATCCGCAGCAAACGCTTGGGACCCCGAACAAGACAAACCGGAATATCCTGATTTCCAGGATTTGCTTCATTATGAGGAACTTTACGCAAAAGCTTTGATGCAATGCAACAGTTTCATAACGGGTGTCCAATCAGCCGATGTCACGGATTTGGATGCTAGCGCAATCCATGCGCGAATAATTCAATTGTACAGCAAATTAACGATTATTCAAACGACTCTGAAGAAAAAAGTAACCGCAGTCAAAGAAAACGATTGGGATCTGTTGGTGGAAAAACCTGCCTTTTCCCCGCTTGCATTCGCCCTGTCGGAATGGCGCCAACAAGGCAGCCGCCTCCTGTCCGACAAGGAAGAAGCCTTATTGGCGACATTGCGTGTCGATGGTTTCAACGGTTGGAGCGCACACTATGACACACTCGTATCCTTCATCAAAATTCCTTTCGAGGAGACTGATGGAACTTTGGGCGAACTATCCGCCGGCCAAGCCATGAATCGGATGTATGCCGATCCCGATCCAAGCGTGCGCAAAAAAATATTCGTCGAATGGGAAAAAGCTTGGGGTAATCTTGCTCCAGCATTCGCCGATACACTGAATCATCTGCAAGGTTTCCGTTTGGCGGATTTTGAGGCGCACCAGGATGAGGATTTCTTGGCAGAGCCTTTGCGCTACAACCGCATCAAACGTGAGACCTTGGATGCAATGTGGCAGGCAATCAGTGCAAACAAACAGCCGTTCCTTTCGTTTTTGGATCGCAAAGCCGCTCTGATGGGCAAGGATAAATTAGCTTGGTATGATGTCGATGCCCCTGTTTCGCTCGGCAATTTCCAATCAAAAACCTTCAGCTTCGACGAAGCAGTGGATTACATCATCGAGCACTTCGCCTCCTTCGGTCCGAAACTGGCAGACTTTTCCTTGGATGCCGTCAAGAACCGCTGGATCGAAGCCGAAAACCGAGCCGGGAAGAGACCTGGCGGCTATTGCGAAGATTATCCGGAATCGAAAGAATCACGGATTTTCATGACCTTTACGGGTTCAGCAAGCGACATGAGCACACTTGCCCATGAACTTGGCCATGCCTTCCATTCCCACGTGATGCGCGACCTTCCTGATCTGAACACGCGCTACGCCATGAACGTCGCCGAAACGGCATCGACTTTTGCGGAAACTATCATCAGCGCCGCTACTGTCAGGGAAGCAAACAGCGATGAAGAAAAAATTTCCTTGCTCAATACGAAGCTCGAAAATGCGACGGCCATGTTCCTGAATATCCATGCTCGTTATCTTTTCGAAAAGTCATTCTACACCGAAAGGATGAACGGTTTTGTCACGGTAGAACGTTTGTCCGGTCTGATGGAGGCTGCCCAGAAGGAGGCTTACCAAGAGAATTTGAGTGACTATCACCCCCTATTCTGGGCGAGCAAACTGCACTTTTTCATCGATGACGTCCCATTCTACAACTTCCCTTACACGTTTGGCTTCCTGTTCAGTTTGGGGATTTATGCGCAATCGCTGCAGCAGAATGGTAATTTTGAAGAAACCTATATTTCGCTGTTGCGGGATACCGGATCGATGACGACAGAAGACCTCGTTAGGAAGCATCTTGGTGCCGATATCACGCAACCAGACTTCTGGAACCAAGGCTTGGAGATCATGGCGGGAGACGTGGAAGAATTCCTGCGCTTGACCGAAAAATACATTTGAGGACAAAACAAATCCCCACGACCTGAATTAGCGGTCGTGGGGATTTGTTTTTATTCAAGTGGCTGCCGGTCCGTAAACTTTGATGAAGGAAGGCAATATCTCGATCTCCAGCGGAAATGCCGGACCTTTGTCACCGTCGACATTGGTGATCAAACTATCGCCATCTTCAAGAGCAATAGTGGCCTGTTTGAATGATTTGTAGATGACAGTATCCGAATTTTTGATTTCGCCTCTGATGAGCTTCGGCAATAATTTCACCGAATCCAGCAGGTTAAACTCCTTGAAAACGACCATCCGTATTTTGCCGTCATCGACTTTTGCTTGGGGCATGAAACTTTCGAAGCTGGCGATCGAATTCGTCAGAGCAATCAGAATGAGTGGCGATTCCTGTGTAAAGGTCTCTCCATCCACCGTAATGCGGAAACGATGCATGGTCTGTTTCGCTAGTGCTTTTCCTCCTTCTATGAAATAAGCCAGTGGGCCATATTTTGTTTTTTCTTCCGCGCTGACCCCTTCGACAGCCTCGGGGATCGCACCTGCAGCGACATTCGACACAAAATAACGATTATTGACTTTGCCGATGTCCAGATCGATCAAGCTTGCCTTGTCCAACATTGCGATAGCCTGTTCCGGTTCCAAAGGGATCCCGATCGCTCTTGCAAGGTCATTGACGGTGCCCAATGGAACAAACCCGAAGGATACGGTTTTCCCGGCAGCCGCCAACCCATTGATGGTTTCATTGACTGTTCCATCGCCGCCCATGCAGAAAACTGCGTCATGGCCGTGGGTTGCCGCTTCAAGCGCAAACTGTTCGGCATCTCCCTGTTTTTCGGTATCTCTGACGGTGACCTCTTCAAACATTTCGCTCAATTGCGTCCGCATCAAGTCTAAATAGCCAGTAGCTTTTTCGCCCCCTGACGACGGATTTACGATCAATGTACAAATGCCCATCTTATTCCCTCGCTTTCTTTTTGTGTTCACTGCAAGTTTAGCACGCAGCGCCCTCCCATATAAAGCGTGACGCCTTTTTTTCGTCGTTGAGCATATTCTTGGCTTTCCGCTTACAAAATGTGTATAATTTCATAACGTTCGAAGTAAAACAGATTGAATTAGGGGGAGCAGTATGACAAAAGAATATCGTGTCCTACTCTATTATAAATATACACCGATAGAGGATGCAGAAACATTCGCACAAGAACATCTAGGATTCTGCAAAGAAATCGGCTTAAAAGGAAGAATTTTGGTCGCACCAGAAGGCATCAACGGAACGGTTTCCGGGACCGTTGGACAAACGCAAGCGTACATTGAGCATATGAACGCAGATCCGCGCTTCAACGACATCACATACAAAATCGACGAGACGGACGGCCATGCTTTTAAAAAGATGTTTGTCCGCCCCCGTCAGGAAATCGTATCGCTGCACTTGGGAGGAGATGACCTTGATCCAAATGAAACGACTGGCGCATACTTGTCCCCGGAAGCTTTCCGCGAAGCCATCCTTGACGAAAACACAGTCGTCATCGATGCCCGCAACGACTACGAGTTCGACCTCGGCCACTTCCGCGGCGCTGTCCGGCCGGATATCGAAAATTTCCGCGAATTGCCGCAATGGATCCTCGACAACAAGGAAAAATTCATGGAAAAACGCGTAGTGACCTATTGCACAGGCGGCATCCGCTGCGAAAAATTCTCTGGTTGGCTCGTCAAGGAAGGTTTTAAGGATGTCGGTCAGCTGCATGGCGGGATCGCAACCTACGGGAAAGACGAAACGGTCAAAGGCGACCTATGGGATGGGAAAATGTATGTATTCGATGAGCGTATCGGTGTCGACATCAATCGCATCGAGCATGTCGTGGTCGGAAAAGACTGGTTCGACGGTACTCCATGCGAACGCTACGCGAATTGCGCCAATCCTAGTTGCAACCGCAGAATGCTCTGTTCCGAAGAGAATGAACACAAGTACTTGCGCAGCTGCTCCCATGAATGCCGCGTCCACCAACCGAATTATTATGTGCAGCGCAATCAATTGACGCAGTCTGAGGTAACGGAGCGTCTGGCTGCCATCGGAGAGACGTTTGAGAGCTCTGCTGCCACAACAGCATAACCGCAAAAAAATCAGCCAGGATAACCTTCCTTGCTGATTTTTTTGGCCCCCTCAGACTTAGTGATTGTTCGTGCTATGTAATAGTCATGGCAAAGCTTTTTTGTTATACTGATAAGTGACCACCTGAAAAGGAAAGAGGGAATTTATGAACAATCCAGATGGAAATAAAGCGGAAAAATGGCTGAAAAAGACCGGGGAATTCTTAAAACGTCTTGGGCAATCGATGAATGGCAGCCTCCAGCGGATTTTCACGAAAGAAAATGCTGCAAGAACAAAGGAAAAAGCCTTGCTTTGGGAGCAAAGGACCCACAAGCAAATGGATCAAGGCAAAGTGACTTTGCGAAGAATAAAACGGAAGCTGGACACAGAAACAAACATGAAGCCTCTTCTTTCAAAAGGAGCTTTCGGTTTCAATGTTTTTTTTGGTGTGATCCGGAATATTTTTACCGGAATCGTATTGTTGATGATCCTTTTGGGCATCTTTGGCGGTGGCGCAGGATTGGGTTACTTCGCTAATTTGATTTCAAAAGAGACAGCTCCTACATACGAAAGCATGGCTGAGGACATCGGCAATGTCGAACTCGTCTCCACTATGTACTACGCAAATACCGAAGCCATTTCCGAAATCCGCACCGACTTGGTCAGGACTACCGTCGCGTCGGAAAGCATCTCTCCGATCATCAAAGAGGCGCTCATCGCAACGGAAGACGAAAATTTTTATGAGCATGATGGGATCGTACCGAAAGCCATTCTAAGGGCGTTGGTGACTGAATTGACCGGCTTCGGCAGCCAAAGCGGCGGTTCCACCTTGACGCAGCAGCTCGTCAAACAACAGATACTGTCGAATGAAGTGACTTTTTCCCGCAAAGCCAATGAAATTCTGTTGGCCCTGAGGCTCGAAAATTTCTTTACGAAGGATGAAATACTGACAGCCTACCTGAACGTCTCTCCTTTTGGACGAAACAGCAGCGGTTCCAATATCGCTGGCATAGAGGAAGCGGCGAATGGTATTTTTGGCATCCATGCAGCCGATGTTTCGTTGGCCCAAGCAGCTTTTCTGGTGGGCATCCCGCAGAATCCGTATACCTATACCCCTTTCACGCAATATGGCGAAAGAAAGGAAGATTTGACTGCGGCCCTGAACAGAAAAAATACCGTTCTATTCCGAATGCTCAGCGAAGGCTACATCACTAAGGAAGAATACGACGCAGCAATCACGTACGACATCACCCAGGATTTCATCGCTTCCCATGCTACCCAAGAGGACCGGAACAGTTACCTTTATCAAGCCGTCGAACGTGAGGCAATCTTCGTGCTGATGGAACAGGCCGCTGCAGCTAACGACCTCACCTTGGAGGATCTGGAAGCGGACACCGAATTGTACAACGAATATTATGCTAATGCGGACAACACGTTGCGTTTGTCCGGCTACAATGTGTACAGCACAATCGACAAAGACATCTACAACGGTATGCAGGAAGTCGCATCAGATTACGGGCAAACTTTGGGAGAAACCTTCGTGGATACCTATGTCGATGCAGATGGGATCACGCAGGAAGTTACTGAGCTTGCCCAAACAGGTAGTGTATTGATCGAAAACCAGACCGGGAAAATCATCGGGTTCATCGGAGGCCGTGATTTCTCGGTCAATCAAGTGGACCACGTTTTCAGCACCAACCGCTCACCTGGCTCAACGATCAAGCCGTTGCTGGTCTATGCGCCGGCGATCGAACAGAACCTGATCTACCCTGCTTCGATGGTGCCTGATACAAAAATAAGCATCAAACAGCCCGATGGCACACTATGGGAGCCTACAAACTTTGGCGACACCATTTCCAATACTTATATGACCGCTCGCCAAGCGCTCTACCAATCAAAAAACAACCCTACAATCAAGCTCTATGTCGCCATGAACGATGAAGGCATGAATCCTGGGCAATATTTGGAAAAAATGGGCATCACTTCGATCGACGAATCGGAATACGGCAATCCATCCTTGGCGATCGGAGCAACGAATGATGGCCCTACCGTTTTGGAACAGACCAGCGCCTTCACGACATTTGCAACCGGAGGCGATCACGTTTCGCCCTACCTGATCGAAACGATCACGGACAAGCACGGGGACGTCGTTTATCAGCACGAATCCGAAACGACTGAAGTATTCTCGCAAGACACCGCTTATCTGACTTTGGACATTCTGCGCGACGTCATCACCGATGGCACAGGCAGATCGATCAACAACTATCTCAATTTCAGCGCCGATTGGGCCGGAAAGACAGGGACATCGGAAGCCAACCGGGATATCTGGTTCATCGCCAGCACCCCTACCGTCACGCTCAGCTCTTGGATGGGTTATGATAATTACAAGGGCGAACATGTCTTCTATGACCCTAACAACCAAGGTCTTCCGACCGGGCGAAATCTGAATTACTGGTCCCAGATCGCCAACAAGATCTACAGCATCAATCCGGACATCCTTGGCACCGACCAGACGCACCAACAACCGGAAGGGATTGTCGAAAAATCGGTGTTGGCCGAAACCGGGACTTTAGCCGGAACCGTGTCCTTCGCGAATGGATTGTCCGTCACCCTTAACGGTGCCACAAGGACCGATCTGTTCAAAGCTGATGATTTACCGAAAGAAATCTCCTATCAATTCTCACCAGGCGCTACCGATAAAGATCTGGAAGACTATTGGGACAGCTACCTGGCTGAAGCAGCAGACAGACGCAATGCGGCCGCAGCGGCAAACCGAAACAACGTTGCAGACGATGTAGCTGATGCAGAGGACGAGCCAGCAACCGAAGATGTAGAAGCACCTGATGACGCGGAAGCAGAAGAGGAAACTCCAACTGCTGACGAAGCTCCAGCAACTGAAGAATAAGCGAAAGGCTGCCGCTAAAGGCAGCCTTTTATTTGGGTTCTATAATAAATGGTGTTGATGAAGTAAATTTCATCAACGCCTTTTTT
>NZ_PXZT01000003.1:3438-328835 GCF_003008695.1 Trichococcus alkaliphilus | reverse complement strand
AAAAGATGAAAACTCAAGCGGTGTTTTCGGTTTCCCTTTAAATTTGTAGATTCAGTTTTGAGAGAACAACGTTCTCTTGAAAAATGTGCGGTGACGATGGCAAGAAGGTCACACCTGTTCCCATCTCGAACACAGAAGTTAAGCTTCTTAGCGCCGATTGTAGTGAAGGGTTTCCCTTTGTGAGAGTAGGACGTTGCCGCGCAAACAAAAAGCAAGCATGCAGGTTATCCCTGATGCTTGCTTTTTTTTTTGCATTTTTTCGGATTAATCCCAGTTATTGATTTTGTTTCCCAAACAGCTGCACAGCGTACAGAAATTCCCCGTCATAATGGACGCCGATGCCTACCTCCAGGAAATCGGGTTGAATCATATTGGCGTAATGCCCTTCACTTTCCACCCATCCATCAAACAAAAATTCGGCCATACCTGCTTCGTCCTTGAAATAGGTCGCCATTGCCAGATTTTCTCCGACCGTTTGATAAGGGTACCAGTAATCCTCGGTCTGGATGACCGTGTAAAAATCGGTTCCATCCGGCCGGGTGTGCGAAAACGATGTCTGGGTTTCAATGGCCCGGTGATCGGCCGCCGCTTTAAGCGTTTCGTTCTTCGTAAGGGGAAGCAAGCCTTGCTCCAGGCGAAGCTCATTCAGCAAAACCATGATTTTATCTTCCACTAGGGTATAGTCGATTTCATCAGGTCGGGTGAAGGGCGCTGTGAGCAGATCGACGCCTTCAGGGCTTGTCAGCACTTGAATTTTCTCAGCCACATCCGTTTGGATTGCTTGCTCGAGAAACGGGAATTTATCGTTCAAAGCATTACGGTTTATTCCGTATCCGACCAATAACGCTGCTATGCCCGTGAACAGCAAGCCTCTAATGATTCGCATCCGCACCGCTCCTTTCAGATTTCCAAATAGTTTATTACTGGAAAATTTCCAGTAGATTCAAGCATGTTTCCATTATAGTCAATTTTCTGCGCAATGTCCTGGAGAAAGTCTGGGATTCGTTTTTTGATCGGTAATTTGCTAAAATGGGGGTAGAATCGAAAGATGGAAACCTGTTGTGCGGATTGCTGAAGGGGGAATTCCTATGAACAAAAGGGTTGGGTTGCTGCTTGTTGCCTGTGTAGGTGTCTTTGCTGCATGCCAAAATGAAACTGAAAGTGCAACCGTGAATTCTTTGGTGGGGGAAGAATCAGCTTCTGTTGTTGAGGAAACTGCAGCTAAAACGATCCTTTTTTCAAGCGGTGTAAAGAACGGAATCACCAGAGGCGACAAGTATAACTATTTTGCATTAGAGGGTACTGCTGAAGGGTATGATCAAGTGACGACCATCATCGAAGGGACGGCTGTCGACTACCGCGAGACGAACAACGTGTGGGAGTTCGATTATCCTTATCAAGGCCCCGGAGTCGAAACGGAAATTACCTTCACGACGGATACATCCGTCATCTATGGCGATACCGGAATCGAACTGGCTGATCTTGCTCCTGAAAGTTATGTCACCATAACGTTTATGCCCAATGAGAACCCAACGATAACTCCGCCGGCTTTTACGGTCAATGAGGGTGAGGCGCAAAACTTTTTGAGCGACGAATCCGGGATAAATGAATTGGTGACGGTAACGGAAATTCGTGAAATAGATGCGCTGGAGGGACTCAATCCGCTTGGGGAAAAACTATTGGAAGTGGAAATACAATACGTCAACAACGGCAACGTCGAGACCTACATCGCACCCAACTATTTTTCGGCACTTGATGCCGAGGGGAAGAGCCTGCCGTTGCGCTATACCCATTTCTGGCTACATACTGTCGCACCCGGGGAGTCCTTCACGGACACGGTATATTTTGACATCACCAGTGAAGGGCCGTATGCCATCCAATTTTTTGATGGAGCCTGGATCGACAGCGAAGAAGCGGGCGGCACTGTCAATGATATCTAGCTGACCGAATGATATCGAAAAACTACGGGAAATAGTCCATTACAGTGATTGTGCTGGTTAATGGATAAATGGATAAAAGGAAACAGCCTTGTACAGCGAAAGCTGTGCAGGGCTGTTCTTACGTTTTCTGAGGTACGGCTGCAAAAATTGTGCGTTACTTTTAGGTACGGACAACCAAAACATCACACGGTGCATGACGGACCACATAGTTAGAGACCGATCCAACAAAAGCCCTGGTGATCGCACCTTTGCCGGTCGCTCCGATGACAATAAGATCGATGTTGTATTCTTTTGGAAATGCTTCAGCGATCAATGTCATTGGGTTGCCGTTGGTTACAGACTTCTTGATTTCAATCCCTTCATTTGTAGCGAATGTCATCATTTCATCGAGGAATTCATATTCCATGTCCTTGTATGCTTCCGTCAATCTGGATTCATATTCAGGGCTAAGCGGAACATTTCGTGTATCCTTGACATAGATAAGGTGTAACGCGGCGTTATTGCGTTTGGCAATGGCAACAGCTTTTTTGAACGAATCTTCTGACTGACCTGAACCGTCAACGGGAACCAAAATATTTTTGTATTCTGCTAACATTTCTACCCGCTCCTTTTTTGATTTTGTTCAGAAAACGCTTCCTACATTCATTCTACAACAACAATGTTTGAAAAGGAAGCCGGGAACAGGTGACAAAAATGAGAATTATTTGGCAGAACTATTAAAAATAAATGAAGCATGCTAAAATGAGTTTACGAAAAAGAAAGGAATGAAGGCGGATATGACGGAAGCGAACCAAGAACGGGAGATCAGATATTGCAGGCAGACGAAGGTGATTCAGACACACCATGTTTTTCCGTTCGATTCAAATTACCACGGTACCTTGTTCGGCGGTAAACTGATGAGCATGATCGATGATTGTGCGGCAATTTCTGGGGAGCGTTTCGGTCGTACGACCAATGTGACCGCATCGGTGGACACATTGAACTTCATCAAGCCGCTTCCGACAGGGCACTCAGTCTGCATTGATACGTTTGTGTCCGGAGCAGGGAAGACGTCCATGGAAATCTTCACAAAAGTGACCGGGGAGAATCTTCGGACGGGTGAACGTTACTTGGCGGCTACCTGCTTTTTGACCTTTGTGGCGCTCCCTGATGAGAATGGGGATAAAGTATGTCTTCCGAAAATCGTACCGGAAACGGTCGAGGAAAAATTCATCAACAGCGGATATGAAGAAAGACGGCAAAAGCGGAGAGCCGATCTGGACTACCAAAAAGAGCTGCATGAGCATCTCACGATAGAAATACCTTGGGCGGATTAGCGTTTGCAGGCAGAAACAGCACGGCAAGGCTTGATCTGAACAGCATGGAAAGAAATACATACAAATGATGGAGCAGGAGTGTGTCAACGTGTCGAAAACTAACGGAAAAGATTTATTGGGTCAGCCATTTTTGAATAAAGGGACCGCATTCACTTTGGAAGAACGGGCAACATTGGGATTGGAAGGCTTATTGCCGACTGCAGTCCGTACACTGGAAGAGCAGGGAGAGATTGTCTATGCGCAACTGGGCCAACTGAGCGATGCCTATTCCAAACAGAAGCATCTGATGAATATCTACGCCCAGAACCGCGTGCTTTTTTACCATGTTATCGGGAAACACGTGACGGAGTTGTTGCCGGTCATCTATACACCGACCATCGCCGACACAGTCATGAATTATTCGCGGGATTACCAGATTCCCCAAGATGCGGTCTATTTGGATGTGAATCGTCCGGAAGCGATCCGCAGCGCTTTGCTGAATAGCAGTAAAGATATGGATGAAATCAAAATGATGGTCATCACGGATGGCGAAGGGGTGCTGGGCATCGGCGATTGGGGCATCCAAGGCATCGCGATTTCGGTCGGGAAACTGGCCGTCTACACAGTCGCTTCGGGATTGAATCCGCAACAGGTGTTGCCGATTGTGATCGATGCGGGCACAAATAACCAAGAGCTGCTGGAAGATCCGTTCTACCTCGGCAACAAGCATAAACGCGTGACCGGAGAGGCTTATTACCCATTCATCGAAACGTTCGTTGAAGAGGCTTCCGCGCTGTTCCCGGATGTATTGTTCCACTGGGAAGATTTCGGCCGCGACAACGCCGCCAATATTCTGGAACAGTACCGCGATAAAATCTGCACGTTCAATGATGACATCCAAGGGACCGGCGTGATGATGTCGGCTGCGATGGACTCGGTCGTCAGAATCACGGATAAGCCGATCACGGAACACAAAATTCTTGTTTTCGGAGGCGGAACTGCCGGTGTCGGCGTTTCCGACCAAATCCTCATGGAGATGCTGCTGCAAGGTGCCGACAGCAAGGAAGCCCGCAAACAGTTTTACATGGTCGACCGCTACGGTCTGGTCACTGATGATATGGCAGACTTGACGCCGGGCCAGCAAAAATATGCGCGCGCCGCGGATGAATTCCCTACACAGCTGACCGATTTGGCTGAAATCATCGATGCCGTCCAACCGACCGTATTGATTGGCACTTCGGGCCAAGCCGGCGCCTTTACGCAAGCAGTCGTCCAGAAGATGGCAGCATACAATGAACGTCCGGCCATCATGCCGATCTCCAATCCGACCAGATTATGCGAAGCAAAGGCTTCGGATGTTATCGCTTGGTCCGAGGGAAGAGCGTTGGTCGTCACCGGTAGCCCATCCGATCCGATCGCATACAATGGCGTGAACTATAAAATCGGGCAAGCGAATAACGCCTTATTGTATCCGGGCTTAGGCTTTGGGATCGTCATCGCAAAAGCGAAGACAGTGACGGACAGAATGCTGTCCGCTGCAGCGCACGGCATCACTTCCCTGCAGAACTTGGAGGAAGCGGGAGCAGCGATTTTGCCGCCGGTTTCCCAGTTGCGCGAAGCATCGAAATTGGTTGCGGCAGCCGTCATCCAAGCAGCCATCGAAGATGGCGTAAATGGCGTTGAAATAGCGGACCCGATGGAGGCTGTCGAAGCTGCCATCTGGAAAGCAGAATATTAGGACAAAAAGCACGTCCAAAAACGGAAGAAACGACAGGAAGGAACGGGATGAATGGAATATCGGATTGAACATGACTCATTAGGGGAAGTAAAAGTAGCAGCGGATAAATTATGGGGTGCACAGACACAGCGCAGTCTGGAAAACTTCAAGATCGGAATCGAAAAGATTCCGATGGAAGTCATCTACGCATTGGTCGAAATCAAGCGGGCTGCCGCAGCCTCAAACCATGAAGTCGGTTTGTTGGATGAGACAGTGGCAAAGGGCATCCTTTTGGCGGCTGACGAAGTGCTTGAAGGAAAGTGGGACGATCAATTTCCATTATCCGTATGGCAGACCGGAAGCGGCACGCAATCCAACATGAACGTGAACGAAGTGCTGGCGAACCGGGGCAACCAGCTTGTTGACGGCGGCATCCATCCCAACGACCACGTGAACAAGGGCCAGAGCTCCAATGACACATTCCCGGCTGCCATGCATATCGCCGGCGTACTGTACATAAAAAACAAACTGTATCCGGCGATTGATCAAATGATCGGCACCCTGACCCGCTTGGAGCAGGAAAATGCGGCGATCGTCAAATTGGGCCGTACCCATCTGCAGGATGCGACGCCATTGACATTAGGCCAGGAAATCAGCGCATGGCGCGTCATGCTTGAAGAAACCAAGTCAATGATCGAGGACTCCTTAAAATATATGCGACAAGTAGCCTTAGGCGGGACAGCGGTAGGAACGGGACTGAACGCCGATCCGATCTTCATCCAAAAAACAATCGAAAAGGTTGCGGAACGCACGGGCGAGCCCTTCGTCGGTGCAGAAAACAAATTCCATGCGCTGACCAGCAAAGATGCCTTTGTGCATACGCACGGGGCAGTCAAAGCATTGGCGGCCAATTTCTACAAAATCGCAAATGATGTCCGTTGGCTGGCAAGCGGTCCGAGAAGCGGAATCGGCGAAATCAGCATCCCGATGAATGAGCCCGGAAGTTCGATCATGCCCGGAAAAGTCAATCCGACCCAATCCGAAGCGGTAACGATGGCCTGCATCCAAGTGATGGGCAACGACAGCGCTATTGGGTTTGCCGCTTCGCAAGGTTCTTTCCAGCTGAACACCTATATGCCGCTCATCGTGAACAGCTTCATGCAATCTGTCCGCCTGCTTGCGGATGCACTGATCAGCTTTGATGAAAACTGCGCGAGCGGAATCAAGGCGGAACAAGAAAAAATCAACCATAACCTGACCAATTCCTTGATGCTGGTGACTGCGTTGAACCCGTACATCGGCTATGAGAAAGCAGCCAAAATCGCCCAGAAGGCTTTCGTGGACGGCACTTCCCTGAAGGAGGCGGCTGTCGCGATGGGACATGTCACTGCTGAAGAGTTTGATAAGTACGTGGATCCGATGAAAATGGTATAATTATTTCCGACGAAGTGCGGATCGACAGGCAAGTTCAGTCGATCCGTTTTTGTTGTCTATTATTTTGAAACAGATTGAAAAGAGGGGGTTGCGTCGTGGATATTACCTTGGAATTGATGAAGCACAGCATTTTGGAAAGCGAGCGGATCCTGCTGCGTCCGGTCGGATTGGCGGATGCTCCGGATATGTACGAGTATGCTTCCGATGTGGAAACGACCCGTTTTGTCTTCGAAACGCATCGCGATCGGGCGATGACGGAGGAAGCCATCGCGAATTACTTCATGGCGGCGCCTACGGGAAAGTATGCGCTTGTAGTGAAGGACACCAAAAAGATGGTCGGGACGATCGATATCCGTCCGAACCCGACTGACCGCATCGCGGAAATCGGCTACACCTTGAACAAGGCTTACCGCGGCAACGGCTATATGACGGAAGCCGGCAAGCTCATCACGGCGCTGGCTTTTGAAGTTTTGGAACTGGAAAAAGTCTTTGCGATGCATGACGTTCTCAACCCGGCTTCAGGCGAGGTGATGAAGCGCATCGGGATGCAACCGGAAGGGATTTTGCGCAGGCATAAAGTCTTCAAAGGGCGCAGCTGCGACATGGCTTATTACGGAATACTGAAGGAAGAGTATTTCCAGCAAGCAAGGAAAGTCTGAACCGCAAAAAAGCATTGCTATTTCGGAGCTTTTCTCATACAATAATTAGTGATTGAACGTAAGGAATAGTATATGGATGATGGGCAAAGAGAGTCTTTCCTAGGCTGGAAGAGGGACCCCCACTGATCCGTTGAACCTACCTGACAGTATGCCTTAGAAATATGGCCGGTTTTCTGCCGTTACCAGATGTTGAGTTGGGCTTTCGCCAATAATGAAAGCCAATGAAGGTGGTACCGCGGAAATACATCAGGAAAGTATATTTCGTCCTTGTTAAGGATGGATTATGCTTATTTTTTTGCAATCAAATAGAAAAAATATTTTAAAATCAGGAGGAAAAACATGAGTAACTTACAAAAAGAAGATTTTTCAGCATGGTATATCCAAACCATCAAACAAGCTGATCTGATGGATTATTCACCTGTACGCGGCTGCATCATTTTTAAACCGGACAGCTATGAAATCTGGGAACATATCCAGGAAGAATTCAACGCACGCTTCAAAGAGGAAGGCATCCGCAACGCCTACTTCCCGATGCTGATCCCGGAATCATTCTTCACAAAAGAAAAAGATCATATCGAAGGCTTCAGCCCGGAATTACCATGGGTTACGGAAGCTGCTGGCGAAAAATTGGAAGAACGTTTGGCATTGCGTCCAACATCGGAAACGATGATCGGCACGGCTTTCGGTGACTGGATCAATTCTTACCGCGATCTGCCGATGGAAATCAACCAATGGGCTAACGTGTTCCGTTGGGAAAAGAAAACCTTGCCGTTCTTGCGTACTTCCGAATTCCTTTGGCAAGAAGGACATACTGCCCATTCTGATGAAGAAGATGCGCGCCGTCGTACCATGCGTATGCTGCAAGTCTACAAAGAAGTCATCGAAGGTTTGTTGGCAGTGCCTGTCTACGAAGGACAAAAAACGCCTTCAGAACGTTTCGCAGGTGCGGTTGATACCTACTCCGTAGAAGCGATGATGAAAGACGGAAAAGCAGTTCAGGCCGGCACTTCCCACTATATGGGCACAAAATTCGCGGAAGCATTCGACATCAAATATTTGAACCGCGATAACGAACACGTTTATGCGCATACTACTTCTTGGGGCGTCTCCACACGTTTGATCGGTGCAATGATCATGGTCCACGGCGATGAACAAGGATTGGTGTTGCCTCCTAAAGTCGCAGCGAAACAAGTTGTCTTGATGCCGGTTGGCCCATGGAAGAAGAAACCAGAAATCGTGGAACGTCTGGAAATATTGCAAAAAGATCTGAAAGCTACCGGTATCCGCGTTCTCTTGGACGACAGCGACAACTCGCCTGGATTCAAATTCAACGAGTGGGAACTGAAGGGCGTACCGATGCGCATCGAATTCGGACCGCGCGATATGGAAAACAACCAAGTAATGGTGAAAATGCGTGACCTTTCCGACAAAGTGGCTGTATCCTTGGATGAAATCATGGACTTCGTGCCGAAAGCATTGGACGAAATGCAAGTGCGTCTGTTAGAAACGGCCCGTGAAAACCGCAAAGCCAATGAATACACCAACATCGACACGTTGGACGAACTGAAAGCACATATCGAAGCGAAGAAAGCAGCAGGCGAAGTGCCTGGATTCGTATTGGCAGGATGGGACGGCGAGCTTGAAACGGAAGCGAAAATCAAAGAAGAGACTGGCTTCACGACCCGCAACATGCCTTTCAACCCGCCAGTCGAAAAAACAACCTGTATCGTTTCAGGCAAACCAGCCAAACACACAGTCTGGTTAGCCAGAGCTTACTAAAGATACGATGAATCCTACTCTAGAAATCGAGCACTAAGAGGATATTACGAGAACGGCCGCTCTTTGGCCGTGACGTAATATCAGCTTAGGCGGAGATTTCTGGGATTCAGAGTTTGACTAAAAAAAACAGGACCCACTCCATCAATGCGGAGTGGGTTCTGTTTGTCTTTTCGGCATTACTTTTTGTCGGCATCCTCGGGGTGCAGGTGCACGATTTTTTTCCCGCCCAAAATGTTTTTCACATCAGTACGGCGCTTGTCTTTTTGAGCTTCGACCAATTTCTTCGGCGTAATGTCATTACCCTCGGGATCGTAAACTTTTGAATTCAAAAGGATTTCATCAAAAGAACTGCGGAACGATTGGATGTAGGTTTGACGCAGTTGTTGCTGCTCGATTTTTTCGGTTTCGGTCAGACCATCCGCCGTTTTGGCTTTACGGGCCAATTCATTGATTCTGTTTAACAGTTTTTCCATATATGTTTCTCCTCTCATGTGGAAGGAGATATCAGAAGTGTTTGTTGTGCCAAGCTTTCGCTGCAACAACCTCTTCATTCGTCAGTGAGTGTCCAGCGTTTCCCCAATAAATGGATACCTCACTGCCGGCTCCTTCTAGTGTTGCCTTCAAATCCGTGCTTTCTTCCGGTGCGCAAAGCGGATCATTTGTGCCCGCACCGATAAAGACAGGAAGGGCATGCAGATCAGGCAATTGACGATTGTGGAACGGCACCATCGGATGATGAAGGATGGCCCCTTTGACAGCATCTTTGAAAGAGTATATCATACTCCCGGCTATATTTGCACCATTTGAGTATCCGATCACGACGATGTTATTCCGGTCGAAACCATATTCTTTGGAGGCATCCTCCAAGAACGCAATCAATTCCTTAGTGCGGTATTCCAGGTCATTTTCGTCGAATACGCCTTCTGCTAAACGGCGGAAATAACGGTTCATGCCGGATTCGGTCACGTTTCCGCGCACACCCAGCAGAGAAGCTTCCGGATCGATCGCCTCTCCGAGGAAAAACAGGTCGTGCTCAGTTCCTCCTGTGCCATGCAATAACAGCAGCAAAGGCCTTTTTGGATTCCCTTGTTTGAAAATATGTTGATGATTCATCTAAATCAATCCTCTCTATTATACGTTGCGGACTTCGAACGGAATGAGTCCTGCCGTCAATGCCTCACGTCTGCTTTCGTACTGCGGCGGAAGCATCAATTTTTGGCCCATTGTTTCGCGGGGCTCATCGATAGCGAATCCCGGAGAATCCGAAGCGATTTCGAAAAGGATGCCGCCTTTTTCCCTGAAGTAAAGGGCTTTGAAATAATTGCGGTCCCGGACAGGCGTGGCATGCAGCCCAAGGTCGGTGACATGCTTCAGCCAATCCAGGTGATCCGCTTCATCTTTTGCCCGCCATGCGATATGATGGACGGTTCCGACACCCATGACACCGGCGCCAACCGAAGTCATCTTGATATCGACGGTATTGCCGAGAGCAGCTTCAGAACGGAAACGGATCAGGTCATCTTCCTGCCCGATGCGCTCCAATCCCATCACTTTTTCAACGACAGCCGCAGTTTCTTCGGGCGCTCCCGTCAACAGGACGGCTCCCGCAAAGCCTTTGATGGCATGTTCTGAGGGGACACCGTTGAAGGAATAAGGGTTATTTTTTCCGTCTTCACGCTCCACCAATTCCAGATGCAGACCATGGGGATCATCAAAGTCTAGGTAAGTTTCCCCGAACCGGGTCGATTTATCGAACGGAACGTTGTAATCAGCCAGGCGGTTTTCCCAGAATGACAGGGATCCAGCCGGAACCGCATAAGCAGTGATGCCGACCTGTCCATCGCCGATGCTGCCATGGCGGGATTTTGCCCATGGGAAGAACGTGATGACGGTCCCGGGTTCGCCGTCCGCGTTGCCAAAGTAAAGATGATAGGTTTCCGGATCGTCGAAGTTGACGGTCTGTTTGATCATGCGCATCCCGAGCACGCCGGCATAAAAGTCGACATTCTCCTGTGGATGACCCACGATGGCTGTAATATGATGGATTCCTGCTGTTTTCTTCATTACGAAAGACACTCCCTTAGAATTGATTTTGGATTCTTTAAACTTATTATCTCGAATTCGAAATAATAATAACACGAGAAAATTAAGCTGTCAAATAGTAAGCGTAGAGCAGTCGGTAAATAAAAAGTTAAGATAGCAGTAAAATTTACCGCGGGGCATATGCTATAATTAAACCTACAACAACAGAGGAATGAGGGGTAAATTTGCAGGATAGCAGCATCGACCAAGTCATACGGGATTTTGTCAGTAAAGGCATTGCGGCCCATCGCATCCATAGCCTGGATGAGCGATACGCCATCAATCACTTATTGGGTTTATTAGAGATAGACGCTTATGATGTTCAAAAAATACCTTCCATTCCTTTGCCCAATTTACTGGACTCACTGGATCGGATGATCGGCTACGCGATTGAAAAGCATCTGATTTCGGATATTCCTGAGGAAATCGAAATCATGGAAGCGCAAGTCATGGAACTGATCACACCTTTGCCTTCGGAAGTGAATAAGCGTTTCTGGATGCATTATGAAGAAGCACCGATGCGGGCAACCGATGAGTTCTATCGTTTGAGTCAGGATAATGACTACATCAAGACCAGGAAAATCGCGAAAAACAAACATTTTTCGATCGATTCCAAATACGGCAAGCTGGAGATTACGATAAACCTTTCCAAACCCGAGAAGACGCGCCAACAGATGGAAGCTGCGCGTCAATCGGAAGGCGGCAACTATCCTGTTTGTGCGCTTTGTATGGAAAACGAAGGATATAAAGGAAGAGCCGGTGCGGCAGCGAGAAGCAACCATCGGATTGTGCGTCTTCCTTTATTCGGGGAAAACTGGGGCTTTCAATATTCGCCTTATTCCTATTATAATGAGCACTGCATCATTCTTTCCGAAGACCATGTGCCCATGCATGTCAATGAAGAGACAATTGCGAACCTGTTGGAGATCGTGACGGTTTTCCCACATTACTTCATCGGATCCAATGCGGGATTACCGATAGTCGGAGGCTCCATCCTCAGTCATGAACATTATCAAGGAGGGCGTCACCATTTTCCGATGGAAGCTGCCAAAGTTCTCCGGACCTTGGCTCTGGAAGGTTTCCCGGAAGTCGAAGCCGAAGTACTCTTTTGGCCGCTTTCGGTCATTCGTCTCCGTTCAGAGGATAGGGATGTGGTCGCTGCAGCCGCGTGCGCCATTATGGAAGAATGGCAAAACTACAGCGACCCGCAAGTTGAAATTTTGGCGGAATCGGCAGGCATTCGCCATAATGCGGTAACTCTCATTGCGCGCCGTGTCGGAGAAGCTTACGAGTTGGATGTGGTGTTTCGGAATAACCGGACAAGCGAAGCATTCCCTGACGGCATCTTCCATCCGCATCAGGATGTCCAGCACATCAAAAAAGAAAATATCGGCTTGATCGAAGTGCTCGGCCTGGCCATCCTGCCGCCCCGATTGGATACGGAGCTCAATGAAGTTGCCGATTATCTGTTGGGGAAAACCGCTGACGTTGCCTCCTGCCATCTGGAGTGGGCCGAAGAACTGAAGCAGCAAGGGCCTTTCGAAGCAGATTCCGTCATGGAAATGATCCATGAGGCGGTCGGTGAAAAATTCCTGCGCGTGATCGAGGATGCTGGCGTGTATAAGCAAACACCGGAAGGGCAAGCGGGCTTCGATCGCTTTTTGCGCACACTTGAAAATCAGAAATGAAATTGCATAGAAGAACGACGGAGGTGAAGTAAGGATGGCGACCATGAAGGACATCGCCGAAAGGGCAGGAGTCTCGACCGCAACGGTTTCGCGCGTGCTGAACCACGATGAGACGCTTTCTGTCGGGAAGGAAACGAAAGATCGGATTTTCGCAGCCGCAAAAGAGCTGAATTATTCCAAAACGAAAAAAAAGAAAAGCAGAGAAAAGATCCTGCTGCTGCAGTGGTATACCCAAGAGGAAGAGTTGGATGACCTCTATTATCAAGGCATCCGTTTAGGGGCCGAGGAACGCGCCGAAGCCGAAGGGTACGATGTCGTGCGCGTTTTCCATGATGTGACCTTCGATATCGAAAAGGACGTCATCGGAATTGTCGCAATCGGTAAATTCGGAGAGCGACAGGTACAGAGGCTGATGGATTTCGGCAAGCCGTTGTGCTTCATCGACTCGGATCAATTCAAATGGAAACAGGATTGCGTCATTGTCGATTTTGCATCCGCGATGGAACAGGTCGTTGCCGAAATGGACAGAGGCGAACACTCCAAAATCGGCTTTTTGGAAGGCAAGGAACTGACGAACGACAAAGAAATGCTGGTCCGCGATCCGCGGTCGGAGCTATTTCTTGCCGAACTGCGCAAGCGAGGCTGGTACCGGGACAAGTACCACCGCAGCGGGAGTTTCAGCACTACCTCAGGATACGAAATGATGAATCAGTTGATCAACGAAAACCGGGAACAACTTCCGACTTTCCTGTTTGCCGAAAACGATGCGATTGCGATAGGTGCCTTGCGTGCTTTGCAGGAAGCGGATATTGCGGTTCCTGATCAAATTTCGGTAGTCGGATTCAACGACAGCAAGGTCGCCAAATACGTCTATCCGACTTTGTCGACCATCCGTGTCGATACGCGCGAGATGGGCAACACAGGTGTATCCTTATTGCTGGACCGCATCTCCTATCCGCGGAAAGTATCCAAAAAAATCAGTTTGTCCACGGAATGGATCAAGCGCGCATCGACAAAGTGATTCCACCAAATCAATGCTGAACCGCTCTGAAAAAAGAAGAAGCCGCCCCAACAAACCGATACAGGTTGTTGGGGCGGCTTCTTTTCATATCCTATCAAAAATGAGTCTTATTTTTTCCAATCATCGATTTTATCATCAGCCTTGTCTACAAAATCATCGGCTTTGTCATGGAGTTCGTCTTCAACTTCAGCTTTTTTTTGTTTTGCTTCGCCGCGTGCTTGTTGGAGTTTACCTTCTAATTCTTTTCCTGAGTCATCCACCAGGTCGCCGTATTCCTCTTTAACTTTGCCGACAACTTTGTCCTTCATGCCTTTTGCTTTATCGCCCAAATTTGAATCCATGATGTCTCCTCCTTTTTGATGTCGCACTTTTTGACTACGCTTACTATAATCTATTTTAACGCATTTATTTTTAGAATCAAGCAATAGCCCTTGGAAATGAAACCGTTATCCATCATTCTTCTGGGAGTATTTGGAAGGACACATGCTTTTTATCGTTCTGATTAAATGCTATACTAGATAAGCAGAATAATCAGGAAAAGGAGGCTATCTAGATGAAAATATTAGCCATTGAATCCTCAAACCAGACCATGAGTGCGGCTGTATGCGAAAATGGCCGCTTGCTCGCAGAGGTCACTACAAATGGAAATCTTCAGCATAGTACCCAATTGATGCCCGCGGTGGACCATGTCATGCAGCTTGCTGGATGGAAGCCTGCCGATTTGGAACGCATCGCAGTTGCTAAGGGGCCGGGATCATACACAGGAGTCAGGATCGGAGCGACCATCGCTAAAACATTGGCGTGGACATTGGCGATTCCGTTAGTGCCTGTTTCCAGCCTGAAGGTTATTGCCGGCAATTGTGAAGGGGCAGCGCACAAGCTTGTTCCTATGATTGACGCGCGCAGGGGCAACTGTTACACAGCAGTTTATCAATTCGAGGACAACTTGTTGGTGGAACGGATTGCCGACACACATATAGCCAGTGAAGAGTGGTTCCAGCGCTTATTGGCGGAAGAAGGCACTTACCTGTTCGTGGGAGAGGATGTCAGCAAATACCGCGAGCGGATCGTTGCATTATTCAAGGAACGCGCACTATTTGCGGGAGAATCACAGGCTTTGCCGCGAGCGAGCGTTCTGGCGACACTTTCGGAATCCGGAACAGCGGAGGATCCGCACACATTTGTGCCGGCTTACTTGAAAAACCCGGAAGCTGAAGAAAAATGGGAAGAACAGCATCACAGTAATCGGAGGGAAGACTACGTTGAAAGAGTGGATTCATCGATTTAAATCCGTGTACAAGGAAATTCAAACCGATGTCCGGTCATACATCCTGTCCAAGTTCGTTTACAAGCGCGTTCTCTCCGAGGAGGAAACCTATCTGCTGCGTAATCAGCTGCCGGTCAGATTGATGATCGGCAGGAAACAGCATATTCCGGATATTCTCTATATCGAACGGATGAGCTATGATGGCGCGACCCCTTGGGGAAGGACGGCATTGGAGAATGATATGTTGCAGAATCCCAAATCGCTGTATTACGTTTTGTATGAAGGGTATTCGCCCATAGCTTTTTTGGGTGTCAGATTGGATGGGAAAGATATCCATATCACGAATTTGGCGGTAGTGCCCGAATTTCAGCAGATTGGTGTTGCCACTTTGTTGTTGCGGGTATTGAAGGGTTTTGCGGATGAAAAAGGAGTCACAAGCATCAGTCTGGAAGTGCGGATTTCAAACCACAGAGCGAAGGCTTTGTACGCTAAAATAGGTTTTCTGCCGGAGCGGGTCAAGCAGCATTATTATCACGGCGATGGCGAAGACGCGTTGGAGATGGTGTGGCCCTTAGCGGGAAAACAATCGGAAGAAAAGGAAGATGTTCATGCAACGCACGTTTGAAATCTGTGACCTGAAGGCGGACGCAGGCAAGTTGGAGCAATATGCACAGGCTTTGTATGAACTTACATTGCTGGCCAATGAGGGGCATTCCAGTTGGAAAGCATCCTCGTTCCTGTCTGAATTGAAGGATAATCATTCCCTTTATACAGGCTGCATGGAAGAAAATAAGCTGGTGGGCTATATTTGTTGCATGGCGGTTGTGGATGAGGCGTCGATCAATAATTTTGCGGTAGCGCCTGACCAGCAGGAAAAAGGCATCGGAACAAAATTGTTGCAGGAGATGATCGTCTTGCTGAAAACGAAGGGCATAGAACGGCTCTGGCTTGAAGTCCGTGTCTCTAATGAAGCTGCCTGTAACCTGTACAAAAAAATAGGTTTCACAGAAATATACCGAAGAAAAGAGTATTACCAGAATCCGATCGAGGATGCCTACATCATGGAATTGGCGCTGATATCGGAAAATAAAGAGGAGGCGGAAGGCTGTTGACAGAAACAGATGTGACCATACTCGCGATTGAGAGCAGTTGCGATGAAACAAGTGTAGCTGTGGTGAAAAACGGAAATACGGTCCTTTCGAATGTTGTTGCTTCCCAGATCAAAAGCCACATGCGCTTTGGCGGGGTCGTGCCGGAAGTAGCGAGCCGTCATCATGTCGAGCAGATCACCCAAATCGTTGAAGCGGCATTGAGTGAGGCCCAAGTCACTTTCGATGCCATCGATGCGGTCGCGGTAACACATGGCCCAGGCTTGGTCGGCTCGTTGCTGATCGGCGTCAGTGCGGCAAAAGCGTTGGCTTTTGCGCATCAGAAACCGCTCATTCCGGTCAACCATATGGCCGGCCATATCTATGCGAACCAGTTGGTGACGCCGATGCGCTACCCGTTGTTGTCTTTGGTGGTCAGCGGAGGGCATACGGAATTGGTGTATATGGAAAAGGACGGCTCTTTCGACATCATCGGCGAAACGCGGGATGATGCTGCGGGAGAGGCTTACGACAAAATCGGCCGCATTTTGGGCTTGCCTTATCCAGGCGGGAAAAAAATGGATGAAATGGCTCATGAAGGCAAAGAAACGATGCATTTTCCGCGCGCAATGATCAAAGAGGACAACTATGATTTTAGTTTCAGCGGATTGAAAAGTTCCGTCATCAATACTGTCCACAATGCGCGCCAAAAAGGGGATGACATCAATCCCTACGACTTGGCTGCCAGTTTCCAGGCAAGCGTCGTGGAGGTTTTGGTGCATAAGACTTTGCGCGCAGCCAAGGAAAAGAATATCAAGCAACTGCTGTTGGCCGGCGGAGTTGCCGCCAACAGAGGCTTGCGTGAGGCTTTGTCCGCAAAAATGGCACAAGAGCTTCCGGAAGTCGAAGTCGTCATTCCGCCGTTGTCGCTTTGCGGGGATAATGCGGCGATGATCGGGGCTGCGGCCTACACTGAATACCGCCAGAAACATTTTGCTGGATACGATCTGAATGCACATCCCGGATTGGTGCTCGGAGAATGAAAAAAAGAGAACGCTGGCCGATTATGGCGACCAACGTTCTCTTTTTTTGTCGTTCTTAGCCAATCAATGCTCTGCAGTAATCGGCATCGAGATCCGAAAAATCGGTGACGATGACGGTTGCCAAGGATAGATCCTGCGGCGGGAAGTCGAGATTGCGGAAACCGATACATTTGCAGCCGGCCGCATGTGCAGAGGCAACCCCGTTTCTGGAATCCTCTATGACGACGCAGTTTTCCGGTTTGGCTTTCAGGTTTTCGGCAGCATCCAGGAAGATATCGGGCGCGGGTTTGGAATGTGCAACGCTCTCTCCCGAAACAAAATAGCTGAAATATTTTTCGATGTCCAATTCTTTTACAGCCTTATGGATATCCGTCAACGGAGAGGAAGAGGCAATCGCTAAAGGAACACCAGCTTCATGCAGACGTGCAATGAAGGGAATCACACCGGGGATCGGTTGCAGGCCATCTTCTTCCATCAGACGATTCCGGATGACGTTCGCCCGCTCCACCAATTCTCCGACTGGAGCATCCAGATCGAATTCATTTTTCATTGTTTCCCACATATACTCATGCGTCGTTCCCTGATAACGGAAATGGTACTCCAGCTCGGTATCCACTCCAAATTCCTTCAATAACATACTCTCTGATCGCAAAAAGAATGGTTCCGTATCGATGATGACACCATCCATATCAAATAAAACGGCTTCCAACATATTCTTACCTCCATGTTATGCGTACTTGTTCCAGTGCATCTTAACAAAAGTTCCGGCTTTCCTCAACTGAAACAGAAAGCGCGTGAGCCAGAACGGTTATCCGCCTGACTATTCGCTCAGTTCCTCAAGCGCAGTTGTCTGATCTTCCCAATCCTGCATCAGCTCTTCCTGCCGTGCTTGGAGAGCGAGCAATTGCTGATTGAACTGTTGGACTTTTTCATGGTCACCGTAGACTTCCGGCTCGGTCAATTGCAGCTCGATTGCAGCGATGGACTCCTCGACGGTCGCCAATTCATCCTCCAAAGCCTCCACTTGCCGGGCCAGTTTTCTTTCCAATTTCAGCTTTTCCTTGGAAGAAACATAATCCCCTTTGGCTTTCGAAAGGGGCTCAACGGCAGTGTTTGTTTCCACAGCGCTTTCGGCCTGCTGCAGAGCTGCCAACGCCGCTTCTTGTTGTTTCTTTTCAATATAGTAATCGTAGTCCCCGAGGTATAATTTGCTGCCTTCAGCGGAGAGCTCGACAATGCTTGTCGCAATCCGGTTGATGAAATAGCGGTCGTGGGATACGAAAAGCAGGGTGCCGTCATAATCGATCAAGGCATTTTCAAGCACTTCCTTACTGTCGATGTCCAAATGGTTCGTGGGTTCATCGAGGACAAGGAAGTTCTTTTGATCCAAAGCCAGCTTGCAGAGCGAAAGCCTTGCCTTCTCGCCACCGCTCAATGCCGGGATCGTTTTTTCGACATCGGCGCCGGAGAACAGGAAGCTCCCCAGGATACTGCGCACGTCTTTTTCGTTCAGCGTAGGGTGAAGATCCCAAATTTCAGCGAGAACGCTCTTGTTTTTGGAAAGGTTGCCTAATTCCTGGTCATAATAACCAAGGTCCACATTGGCACCGAGCTGGACTCTGCCTTTCAAAAGCGGAATCTCGGAAATGATCGACTTCAGCAAAGTGGACTTGCCGATCCCGTTCGGCCCGACGATCGCGATCGCTTGTTGTTTGCGGATATCAAGATTGATCGGGTCAGCCAGGATCGTATCGGAATAGCCGACAGCCCCGTTTTCAAGGGTCAAGACGACGTTTCCGCTCTCTTTTGCGATCTCGAAGGAGAAGCGGGCGGAACGTTCATCGCCTTTTGGCTTGTCCATCCGGTCCATTTTTTCCAGACGTTTGCGGCGGCTTTGCGCCATCTTGGTCGTGGAGGCGCGCGCCAGGTTACGGGCGACATAATCCTCCAATTTGGAGATTTCATCCTGTTGCTTCTCGTAAGCCTTTAATTCCTGCTCCAGGCGGGCGGCTTTCTCGGTCAGATAATAAGAGTAGTTCCCTTTGTAGTGCTGGATCTTGTGGCGGCTGATTTCATAGACTTCGGTGGCTACTTTGTCCAGGAAATAGCGGTCATGGGAAACGATCAACAGCGAGCCGTTGTAACCGATCAGATAATTTTCCAGCCAAGCCAACGTGTCGATGTCCAGATGGTTGGTGGGCTCATCCAAAATGAGCAGGTCGTTCTTCTCAAGCAGGATTTTGGCCAAGGCGAGCCTTGTTTTCTGGCCGCCTGACAATTGGGAAATCGGGCGATTGTAATCTTCTTCGTAGAACTGGAACCCGTGCAACACTGAACGGATCTCGGATTCGTAGCCGTACGCATTCTTTTCATGCAGGGTGTGCTGAAGATGGTCATAGCGTTCCAAAGCTTTTTGATAGGCTTCTTCATCCTCGAGCAGATCTGGATCCCCCAGAGCAAAAGCGGCTTGCTCAGCTTCTTTGCTTAATTGGATGAGTGGGGCAAAAATGGTCAACATTTCTTTCCAAATCGTATTGGAGGAATCGACCGCGCTATGCTGATCCAAGTAGCCGATCGTGACTTCCTTGCTCTTGGAAACAGAACCGGCATCCGTCGCTTCGATGCCCGCCAGGATCTTCAGCAAGGTTGATTTCCCTGCTCCGTTTCGGCCGACGAGCGCAATGCGCGAATGGTCTTGGACGGTAATTTGAATATTATCGAATAAAACGCTCGCCCCAAAAAGGCGCGCCAAATTTTGTCCTTGTAATAAAATCATATGTAGTGTCCTCTTTCTAAACAAATACTCGCATTTATCCTTTTCATTTTATCACAGCAAGCACTGATTCGATAGAGACAAGCAGAGTTATTGCTATATTCACGTATTTGTGCATGTGAATTTTATTGATGACCCCGCTTACAATTAGTATTGTATTTCACATAATGTTCAAAAAAGGATTCACAATCAAGTCCGGTTTCGAACAAATTAGTAGATTTTTCACAATCAGATGATATAATAGTCAATATGAAATGAAAGCTTAAGTATGTGAACATACTTTTTAAAGTTTGTGCATTCGGGCAAACAATATGAGGTACGAAATGAACGAGGAAAGAAGAGGAGAAAATAATGTCGACGAATGATATTCCAAAAGCTACGGCAAGGAGGTTGCCGATTTACCACCGCTATTTGCGCTTTTTGCACAACGCTGGTAAAAAACGCGTTTCATCCACTGAATTGAGTGAAGCAGTAAAAGTGGATAGTGCTACTATCCGTAGGGATTTTTCATATTTTGGCGCACTGGGCAAAAGAGGATACGGCTATGATGTCGAGTATTTGTTGGATTTCTTCAGCAAAACCTTGAATCAGGACCGTTTGACGAACGTGGCTCTGATCGGTGTGGGTAATTTGGGACATGCCTTGTTGAACTACAACTTCCATGTAAGCAATAATGTGCGCATCAGTGCCGCATTTGATGTCAATGAAGGCATCGTCGGCAAAATCCTTAGCGGTGTGCCGGTTTACCCGATGACTGATATGGTTGAGCAATTGCGCATCCAACAGATTGATGTAGCCATTTTGACCGTTCCCCAAGAAGTGGCGCAGGATGCCACGAACCGATTGACCGAAGCGGGCGTTCGCGGCATCATGAACTTTACCCCGATCCGTCTTTCCGTTCCGGATAATGTCCGCGTTCAGAATGTGGACTTGACGAATGAATTGCAGACATTGATCTATTTCTTGGACAATGATATCGGCTGAGCAAAGTCGACAGCTGATGATAAGAAAACGCAAAAAGAAGGATGAGGCCGCCTCATCCTTCTTTTTTCTAGTTTTTATCGATGCTGTCTTTGATTTTCACGTAGGCATTGAACATGCGTACGCCTTTGACAACATCACTTGTTGCGAACAACACGCTGACGATGGCCATGAATCCCCAGCCTGCAGTATTCACGGCATCGACTGCCAACCAGATGAAGAGGATGGCGAAAACGAAGCGGATGATTATTTGAATTAGTAGATTTTTTAAAGTCATGTTATTCCTTTCTTTTTCCTAAATAGCGGGCTTCACGTGTCTCACGAAATGAGTTGGGACAGAATCGGCAAGGCTGACACGACATTCATCAACGCATGCGCAATCATCGGAGTCGCTATGTTTCTTGTCCGGTAATAAAGGAAAGAAAACCAAAGACCCAGAGAGCCGTAAACCAAATAGTGCCCATCATTATGCGCAATCGCAAAAAGCAAAGCGCTGATAGTGGCTGCGCCGACTATCCCGATTCCGTCAACCAGATGCGTGACAATCGCTTTACGGAACACAAATTCCTCCATCACAGGTGCAAAGATGATGATGTTGAAAATAAAGAACGGGTAGCGGTTTGTCAAGTCCAGCAACACTTCCGTATTTTCGGAAACGACTGGCATCTTGAACAATAGATACTCCACATTCATCGCGACGATCTGAATCAGGACAGCTCCCATGAAACCGAAGAGTCCGGTAGTGAGCGTTTTTCCGATTGGGGCAGACGGTTGATCCGTAAGACTGTTTAGTGGTGTCCATTTTTTTCTGCTATTCCATGCTACCATAAGGACAGTTCCCAGGAAAGCAAAGAATAACGAGAGATTCATGGCGGCTGCGATGCGATCTGCCTCCGGAATGAAAAAAAGCATCAGGACCGGCAAGAGCTGAGAAGCGAGATAGATGAGGATGATCTGTATGGCTAACGTTAACCTTGAACGTATTTTTTTATTCATATATAGTACCTTTCTGAGAGAACTGACGTTTTTGCGCTTAAAAACAGTATAGCATAATAGCGAATAAAAATAGAATCGGAAAAAATCGGCTTCCCTCTTGCAAATTAATTGGAGATTGATTAATATAGAAATGTAACTTAGCACTCTAAGTTGATGAGTGCTAAAATGATATTATTTTGGAGGGATCATCTTGTTAAAACCATTAGGAAACCGTGTTATTGTAGAAGTTGCCAAAGAAGAAGAAAAATCTATAGGCGGCATCGTTTTACCGTCATCCGCTAAAGAAAAATCCCAAACAGGTACCGTAATTGCTGTCGGCGCAGGCCGCGTGACAGATAACGGCGTAACAATCGAAATGACCGTTAAGGCGGGAGACACTGTCCTTTTCGAAAAATATGCAGGCACAGAAGTTAAATATGCGGGAACAGAATACTTAGTGATCAAAGAAAGCGACATCGTAGCAATCCTGGACTAAAAATATAATTCATGAGGTGAATCGATAAATGGCAAAAGACATTAAATTTTCAGAAGACGCAAGGGCAGCAATGCTTCGTGGTGTAGATATATTAGCAAATACCGTAAAAGTGACTTTAGGACCCAAAGGACGCAACGTCGTTTTAGAAAAAGCGTACGGCTCTCCGTTGATCACGAATGATGGTGTAACGATTGCTAAAGAAATCGAATTGGAAGATCGCTTCGAAAATATGGGAGCGAAACTGGTTGCCGAAGTTGCTTCCAAAACAAACGATATTGCCGGTGACGGTACTACGACTGCCACTGTTTTGACACAAGCCATCGTTCGCGAAGGGCTGAAAAACGTTACAGCAGGCGCAAACCCAGTGGGCATCCGTCGCGGTATTGAGTTGGCTACACAAGCAGCTGTAAAAGGTTTGGCGGAAATTTCCCAAACCGTAAATTCAAGAGAATCGATCGCGCAGGTTGCTGCCGTATCATCCGGATCGAAAGAAATCGGCGAATTGATTGCTGAAGCGATGGAAAAAGTCGGCAACGACGGGGTCATCACTATCGAAGAATCTAAAGGTATCGAAACCGAATTGGATGTTGTTGAAGGCATGCAATTCGACCGCGGTTACCTGTCGCAATACATGGTCACAAACAATGACAAGATGGAAGCTGAATTGGAAGCACCATACATCCTGATCACGGATCGCAAATTATCCAATATCCAAGACATCTTGCCTTTATTGGAACAAATTCTGCAACAAGGACGCCCATTATTGATCGTTGCTGATGATGTTGACGGAGAAGCACTTCCTACATTAGTATTGAACAAATTGCGCGGAACATTCAATGTAGCAGCAGTCAAAGCACCTGGTTTCGGTGACCGTCGTAAAGAAATGCTGCAGGACATCGCAATCTTGACAGGCGGTACAGTCATCGCTGAAGACTTAGGCTTGGAATTGAAGGATGCTTCCGTAGAGCATTTGGGTCGTGCAGGCAAAGTTGTCGTAACCAAAGATTCCACAACAATCGTTGAAGGAGCCGGCGAAAAAGCAGCCATCGAACAACGTGTGGCGGTCATCCGTGCGCAATCAGCAGAAACAACTTCGGAGTTTGACCGTGAGAAATTGCAAGAACGCCTTGCGAAATTATCCGGTGGCGTCGGCGTCATCAAAGTCGGAGCGGCTACAGAAACTGAATTGAGAGAACGCAAACTGCGTATCGAAGATGCTTTGAACGCAACGCGTGCTGCTGTTGAAGAAGGTATCGTATCCGGTGGGGGTACAGCCTTGATCAACGTTCAAAAATGCGTCGAAGCGTTGGAACTGAGCGGCGACGAAGCGACAGGTGCACGCATCGTGGCACGTTCGTTAGAAGAGCCAGTGAGACAAATCGCTGAAAATGCAGGGAAAGAAGGCTCCGTTGTAGCCGATAAGATCAAAGGCCTTGAAGTTGGCATGGGTTATAACGCCGCAACCGACGAATGGGTAAACATGATCGAAGCAGGAATCGTCGATCCTACGAAAGTGACACGTTCCGCTTTGCAAAACGCAGCCAGCGTTGCTGCTTTGATCCTATCGACAGAAGCTATCGTAGCCGACCATCCAGCCCCAGCAACAGCCCCATCAATGGACCCAGGCATGGGCATGATGTAAAAAACAGGATGTGATGATTCGCGTTTAGATACCCGGACGTTGGAGTGAACCGTGGATGTCCACCTCTTTTGTGGACAACCACGGTTTGCGAAACGGGAGCGGTATCTGCGAATCAGAACTCAACTATAAGGATACGATGAATTGCGTTTAGAGGGTGAGCACTAAGAGGATAACCACAAAGCGGACGTTTTTTGTCCGTGTGTGGTTATCAACTTAGGCGGAACCCTCTGCAATTCAGAGTTCAACTATAACAGTGTGTGATGAATCCTAAGCTCAGAGTTTGAGCACTAACGAGGTTCAGGACCAAGCAGCCCGCTTTTGGCTGATTGGTCCTTTTTTCTGCAGATTTTTTTCAAAGCCAGATTGCTTCAACAATGACTTTGACTTCTGATCTATTTTTCCGTATAGTATATGCCCTATGGGGGCATATACTATATAAACAAGAGGTGCAACTCATGTCTCATTCACAGGAACACAGAACGGACAGTCTTGTTAAACGATTAAATCGGATTGAAGGACAAGTCGCGGGGATCAAAAAGATGATCATCGAAGAAAAAGATTTTGCTGATGTCATCATCCAATTGAATTCGACCAGATCCGCCATCCAAAAAATCAGCCACATACTTTTGGAGGCCCAAACAGAGCATGCGTTGATGCATGTCAGTGAAGGCGCTGATTTGGATGATGAAATGAAGAAACTGCAAAAAGTAATTTCGCAGTACAACAAAATGAATTAGGTGATGAGATGGAAAAAAGCACAGGAAAGAAAATTCTGAATTTAGCAATACCTGCAACAATCGAAAATCTGCTCCAGACATTGGTCGGTTTCGTTGATACGCTACTGATAGCAAAGATAGGCCTCATGGCTGTCACGGCAGTCGGTGTAGCCAACACAATCCTGAATGTGTATTTGGCGCTATTCATAGCATTAGGGGTCGGGACGTCTTCCCTGATAGCCCAAAAACTTGGGGCAAAGGACAAGGAGGGGGCTGTCCGGATTGCTCAGCAATCAACCTTTTCCGCAATAATCATAGGCTTGCTTTTTGGGTTACTGACGCTTGTGTTCGGAAAATCATTTTTAGCGCTGATGGGCGCGGATGACCAAGTGATGGCCTATTCCGCCGCGTTTTTTTATATCGTGGGGGGCAGTTCGGTCTTTTTGGCGGTCATGACCATTTTCGGGAGTATACTGCGCGCGTCCGGGAATACAAAGTCCCCAATGCAAGTCAGTATAATCGTAAATATACTGAATGTAGGCTTAGACTATATTCTGATTTTTGGTATCGGACCGATTCCGGCTCTTGGTGTTGTTGGGACTGCGATAGGCACAATGGTGGCAAGAATGTTGGGATGCCTGCTGTTATACAAACACATAAAAAAATCCCCTGTTTCATTCAATCTGAAGTCTATTTTTGCAAAAAGTGATTTTGCACCATTAATGAGGCTTTCGATTCCAGCAGCGCTTGAGAGATTGGTCATGCGGGTGGGACAAGTAGTCTATTTCGGCTTGATCGTTGCGATCGGCGCGAAAACTTTTGCAGCACACTCCAGTGCGGGTAATATCGAAAGCTTTGTGTATATGCCGGCATACGGGTTGGCCACTGCTGCTGCCACTCTCGTCGGGAACAGTACAGGTGCAGCGGATTTCAAGGAGGCAAAACGTGTCGCATTCCTATCGGCAACATTTGGCGTCATCGCTATGAGCTTCTTGGGGTTGATCCTGTTTATAGGCTCCCCATATTTTGCCCAAGTGTTCACATCGGACACTGTGGCAATCAATCAAATCGTGACTGCGTTGAGAATAGATGCGTTCAACCAGCCGGGTCTTGCGGTCAGCTTAATCACGACAGGTTCCTTGCAAGGGATGGGCGATACCAAATCGCCTTTGTACAGCACCGCCTTTGGGATGTGGTGTTTGCGCATAATCGGGGTGATCGTTTTAGGAAGAGTATTGGGTTGGGGAATTGCCGGCGTTTGGATTTCGATTGGAATTGATCTTTACATACGCTCGCTCTTTTTGGTCCATCGATTCAGTAAAAATATATCCGATCGAAGCATGCTATCCCCTGAATAATGAAAAGTAACCATTGAAGTCATCAAAATCATCCACAGAAAATCAAATGCAGGCTTCATTTCTACCGGAAATGGAGCCTGTATTTATTTTTTTATAGAAATGAACGTAAAATCATGCAATTTAATAATGAAAACTTCTGTCTATAATTTCAGAACATCCCCGTCTGAATGGTTTTGAATGAAAGTTAATGTTTTTGGAGGAAAATGATTGCTTTATTCTCGTGTGGGTGGTATATTTTTGTTCGAGAGGTGATAGAAAGTGCTTACAGAAGAACGGCATAAAATCATTCTAGACACTTTAGCCAAAGACAATATCGTAAAACTGCAGGACCTTGTCGATGAGACGGGCAGTTCTGAATCCACGATCAGACGGGATTTGAGCACTCTTGAAGAGGCCGGTTTCCTGATTCGTGTCCATGGTGGAGCAAAGAGAAACTATAGTGTTTCCGCTGAAGACAGGATGGAAGATAAAACGTCCAAAAACGTTCAGGACAAACAACGGATCGCTGAAAAAGCAGCTCAATTAGTGAGCGATCAAGACATCATCTTTTTGGATGCCGGATCGACCACCTACGAAATGATTCCCTTCCTGAAGGGCAAGAGCATCCTCGTCGTCACAAATGGCGTCCCGCATGCCAGTTTATTATCGGATATGCAAATCGAGACGATCCTTATCGGCGGCAAAATCAAGATGGAGACAAAAGCAGTCATCGGACCGGTCAGCCAAATGCAAATGAGAAATTACCGTTTCAGCAAAGCTTTTCTTGGCATCAACGGCATCGACAAGCAATATGGTTTCACGACGCCGGACACCGAAGAAGCGGCCATCAAGCGGATAGCCATCGAGAATGCAGCACAAAGCTATGTCGTAGCGGATGCTTCGAAGTTCAAGCAAGTCAGCTTCGTGAAGGTCTGCGATATTGAGGATTGCGGCATCATCAGCTACAATGTCCCGTCGGAAATCAAACGTAACCTGAAAGACAGTACAACTATTTGGGAGGCTGAATAATGATATATACAGTAACATTAAATCCATCCATCGATTACATCGTCCATTTACCCGCAATCGAGTTGGGTGAAGTGAACCGTATCCAACAGGATTTCAAACTGCCGGGAGGCAAAGGCATCAACGTTTCCCGCATCTTGAATGAACTGGAAGTGGAAAACACCGCTTTAGGGTTCCTTGGCGGTTTCACCGGGAAATACATCGAAGACTGGTTGGAAGCGGAAAAAAGCAAAATACACTTCACGCATGTGGATGAAGCGACCCGCATCAATGTCAAAATCAAGTCAGGGATGGAGACGGAAATGAACGGCCCGGGCCCGAATATCGAGCCTGCAGTCGCCGAAGAATTCCTGAAACAATTCGATGCGCTTGATCCGGAAAACGACATCGTAGTCTTGGCGGGAAGCAAACCTACAAGCTTGCCGGATGATTATTATCTGACAATCATCCGCAGACTGACGGACAAAGGCGTACCGTTCCTGATCGATACGACCGGGGAAGAATTAAAAAATGCATTGCCTTTCCATCCGTTATTGGTAAAACCGAACCACCACGAGTTGGCGGAATTGTTTGATACTACTTTCGAAACCGATGAGGACATCCTGCCATACGGGAAGAAGCTTCTTGAAGCTGGAGCGCAATACGCGATCATCTCGATGGCCGCTAAAGGAGCCATCCTTTTCACTCCGGAAGGTGTTTACCATGGAACAGTACCGAAAGGGGTACTTAAAAATTCAGTCGGTTCCGGAGATTCAATGATCGCCGGATTTGTCGGTACATACATGAAGACGCACGACCCGTTGGAAGCATTCAAAGTCAGTATCGCTTGCGGAAGCGCGACCGCTTTTGCCGACGACTTAGCCAAACGCGAAGAAATTGATGCTCTAGTCAAACAAGTCACTATCAGCCAGCTATAGGGAGGAGAACTTATTAATATGAAAATCAATGATATCTTACTAAAAGAATTGATGATTATGGATTTGCAAGCAACAACCAAAGAGGGCGTTATCGATGAAATGATCGCAGGTCTTGCCACTAATGGCATCATCAATGATGCTGTAGTTTACAAAGAGGGCATCATGAAGCGCGAATCACAAACATCCACTGGTTTGGGCGACGGCATCGCAATGCCGCATGCCAAAAACAAAGCGGTCATCAAACCTGCAGTCGTTTTTGCAAAAAGCGCAGCCGGTGTGGACTATGCTTCATTGGACGGTCAACCAGCACATCTATTCTTTATGATTGCGGCTCCAGAAGGCGCAAATAATGTTCATTTGGAAGTTTTAGCGTCATTATCCCGTTTACTTATCAATCCTGATTTCACTGCATCATTGAAAAAAGCTCAGACTCCAGAAGAAGTTCAAGGTTTGTTTGCGGCAGCAGAAGCTAAGCGCGAAGCCAAAGAGCAAGCAGAAGCAGCAACGAAAGCAGCTCCAGTAGCGGCAACCGAAACGAAGAGACCTTTCGTCATTGCAGTAACGGCTTGTCCTACAGGGATCGCACACACGTATATGGCTGAAGATTCATTGAAACTGATGGCTGAAAAAATGGGCGTCGATATCCGCGTTGAAACGAACGGCTCGGATGGCGTCAAGAACGCCTTGACAGCCGACGAAATCCGCCGTGCCGATGGCGTCATCGTGGCAGCTGACAAAAAAGTTGAAATGGCGCGTTTCAACGGTAAACACGTTCTTCAAAGACCGGTAAGCGACGGCATCAACAAAGCTGAAGAATTGATCACAAAAGCAATGCGTCAAGAAGCACCGATCCTGAATGTTGAAGGCGATACATTCTCATCCAGCTCAAGCGACGAAAATCCATCAATCATCGGAAGAGTCTACAAAGACTTGATGAACGGTATTTCACACATGTTGCCGTTTGTTGTCGGTGGTGGTATCCTGATTGCGATTTCCTTCCTGTTCGAAACGTCATTCGGTGCAGATAGCCCGTTGTTCATTTCCTTCATGGCAATTGGTGGAGCAGCATTCAGCTTCCTGATTCCGATTTTGGCCGGTTACATCGCAATGAGTATCGCAGATCGTCCAGGGTTGCTCCCAGGTATGGCGGGCGGCTACTTGGCAGTGCAAGCAAACGCCGGATTCTTGGGCGGATTGATTGCTGGTTTCTTGGCCGGTTACATCATGGTTTATCTGAAGAAAGCCTTTAAAGGATTGCCTCGTACCTTGGATGGCATGAAGACAATTCTCTTGTACCCTGTGTTCGGTCTATTGATCACTGGCTTGTTGATGTACTTCTTGGTAGGTCCTGTCTTCTCCACAATCAATACAGCTATGATCACTTTCCTGGAAAACTTGGGTACTGGTAATGCAGTACTGTTGGGTGCTGTTCTTGGCGGTATGATGGCAATCGATATGGGTGGCCCATTCAACAAAGCAGCTTATGCCTTCTCAATCGGTATCTTCACAGACACTCAGGACGGCAGCTTGATGGCCGCTGTAATGGCTGGTGGTATGATTCCTCCATTGGCAATCGGTATCGCAACATTGATTTTCAAAAACAAATTTACGGATATCGAACAAAAATCCGGACTTTCCAACATCTTGTTGGGCCTTTCCTTCATCACTGAAGGTGCGATTCCATTCGCTGCGGCAGATCCGATGCGCGTAATCGGTTCATCCATCGTTGGTTCAGCGATTGCGGGTGGTTTGACGCAGCTATGGGCAGTTTCGATCCCTGCACCACATGGTGGCTTGTTCGTAATCACATTGGCTAACCGTCCGTTGATGTTCTTGCTGGCTTTGTTGATCGGAACAGCCGTTTCAACGTTGATGCTGGGTCTGTGGAAAAAAGATAAAACACAAGAAGTCGCGAAATAAATTGAAACATTCATTGAGAGAACAGACTGGGCATCCCCCTATCTGCTCTCTCTTTTTTGCTGTTCCGAAAATAAGTCGCATAAATGAAAACGGTATGACAGAGAAATGAGAATAATGTAAAAAAATGGGATGATTTTCATGGCAGATATGCTATAATGCATATTGTTAAATAAACGAAAATGTAGATATCAGTTCATGCATAAAAGCAACGGATATTGAAATCTGTATAAGGAGGTAAAAGCATGGCAGCAAAGGAATCAATCAAAAAAGTGGTTTTGGCTTACTCAGGTGGATTGGATACGTCCGTCATCATCCCTTGGTTAAAAGAAAATTACAACAACTGTGAAGTAATCGCCGTAGTAGGAGACGTAGGACAAGGTGATGACTACAGCCGATTGGAAGAAAAAGCGATCAACTGTGGCGCATCGAAGTTGTATGTTGCAGACTTGAAGAAAGAATTCGTTGAAGAATTCATTTGGCCGACATTGCAAGCTGGCGCTAAGTACGAAGGACAATATTTATTGGGGACTTCTTTCGCCCGCCCAATCATTGCCAAAAGAATGGTAGAGATCGCGCATTTGGAAAATGCTGATGCAATCGTTCACGGTGCAACAGGGAAAGGGAACGACCAGGTCCGTTTTGAAGTCGGCATCAGAGAATTCGATCCGAACATCACAATCATCGCCCCTTGGAGAGAATGGGAATTGACTTCCAGAGAAGATGAATTTGCGTATGCTGCTGCACATAACGTGCCGCTTCCGATTACGTTGGAAACAAACTACTCAAAAGATAAAAACTTATGGCATCTATCGCATGAGGGCCTTGATCTGGAAATGACAGCCAACGAGCCTGATTACGATAAAATTCTGGAGATGTGCGTGACGCCTGAGAAAGCTCCGGACGAAGCGACCTATGTCACGCTGGAATTCAAAAAAGGCATACCGGTCAGCCTGAACGGTGAAGCTTTGGACGGCATCGCCTTGATCGGAAAATTGAACGTGATCGCAGGCGCGAACGGCGTCGGCATCATCGATATCGTGGAGAACCGCTTAGTCGGCATGAAATCAAGAGGCGTTTATGAAACGCCAGCCGGAACTGTGCTGTATCATGCCCACGACAAATTGGAACAGCTTTGCTTGGACAAAGATACTTTCCAATATAAACAATTGCTGGCAAACAAATATGCGGAGCTTGTATACAACGGATTGTGGTACACTCCATTGCGCAAAGCGTTGGCTGCATTTGTGGATGAAACACAACAGAATGTCGAAGGTTTCGTGAAGATGAAACTTTACAAAGGCAACATCACTGATGCTGGCGTTGTCAGCGCGAAATCATTGTACAGCGAAAGCTTCGCGACTTTCGAGAGCGACGATGTATACAACCATACTGATGCAGCCGGCTTTATCCGTCTGTTCGGATTGCCTACATCCATCCGTGTCATGAAAGAGCAAGCTGAAGATCAAGCGACACATGAAGAATTGAAAGATCTATTAAAATAAATAACCGGTATTAGTGTTTTTTGACAGCTAGTCCGCTCCGGAACGTCCTCATCAGGCAATAAGTCCTGATGAGGACGTTCTTTTTCAATTGTTGGATAAACCTGAATCATGATGCCGTAAGCAGGCTCCCATCCTGGAATGGAGGGATATTGCCTGCCCAAACTTTGATATCCCAAAAGAATAAACTATGATAAAATGAATGCATTCATATTATGCAAGTTTAAGGAGGAGGAGATTAAGCGTGAATCAAACAGGTGAATGGAACAAAGCCCGTAAAATTATCATCGGTATCATTGATGTGCTATTGTTCATCGGATCATTGCTGCTATCTTTTTATTTAAAATTCGGAAGAAATATACCATTGATAAACTTCGATGCCTTTCAGGGCAGCATTGCCTATGTCTCAGTGATTTTCATCATCGTCAATATCCTGTTCGGTACGTATATCTTTTACAATAAATCGATCAGTGACTTCTTGTTCATAACGGTCATCGGGCAATTTGTCCTTTCGTTGATCATCATGGCGCTGACTTTTGCCGGGCGCTGGTTGGCATTCCCGCGATCGGTCATTCTGATCAACTTTTTTGTGGGAACGATCTTGCTGTTCCTGTTCCGCGTAATGGTTTTCAAAATGTATCAGAGCATGAGCGGAAGCAAACGGGTCATGATTGTCGGGATGGAAAAAGAAGTATTTGCAGCAGTCGACAACTTCACGAATACAAAAAGCATCCGCCATGTCGTGACGCATGTGGTCCTGTCGGATTATTATGAAAATGTCCTGCGGCATCTGGATGAGATTGACATCGTCTACTTAGCAAGCCAAATCGAAGAATCCGAAAAACTGAAGATATACGATCTGTTGACGAGCAAAGAGAAGAAGATGTTCCTGAATACGAGTTTCGAGAATCTGATTATGGTCAATCCGAATATGATGAACATCGAGGATGAAAGCATCATCGAAGTTTCCCCGTTCCGTATCTCGGCAGAAGATGGCCTGATGAAACGAATCATCGATATTGCAGTTGCGCTCATCGGTATCATCATCACTTCGCCGATCATGGCCGTTACAGCTATCTTGGTGAAGAAAAGTTCTGAAGGTCCCGTATTCTACAAGCAGATACGCATCACCAAAGACGGCAAGGAATTCGAAATCCTGAAGTTCCGCAGCATGGGTGTGACTGCTGAGAAAGATTCAGGCCCAGTTTTGGCTACAAGCAATGATGTGCGCGTAACGACAGTCGGAAAATATCTGCGCTCCCTGCGCATCGATGAACTGCCGCAGTTGTTCAACGTATTGCTGGGCGATATGTCCTTGGTCGGTCCCCGGCCGGAACGTCCTTTCTTCGTTGATCAATTCAAGGAATTGAACCCGCATTATTACCTGCGCCACAACGTTCGTGCCGGGATTACCGGATATGCGCAAGTGTACGGGAAGTACGCTTCCGACTTCAACAGCAAGCTGAACTTCGATCTGATCTACATCAAGAAGTATTCCTTGATACTGGATCTGAAAATCATGCTCCAGACCGTCAAAATCTTGTTTGATAAAGTATCATCCCGCGGAGTGGATGAAAGCGAACGGGAGATTCTGACCGAGCAAGAGATTGAAGCACGCGGTATCAGAGTCATTTACTAAAAAGCAAAGCGGTCTAAGCCCGCTTTGCCTCGAATAAACAAAAAACCATCCACCGGGCGTTTTTCCGCCCGCCAGGATGGTTTTTTGTTTACACAGAAATGCCGGTTGTATTTGCGGGAACGCGGGCCGATCACTATAATCAATCTGATGGATTTTGGACAAAAAAGCGGAAATGTAAGGGGAATTGCGTTACAATAGGTAAATAGAGCACTTCCTACTGCAGGACCGTAAAAGGATGCGGAGGCCTACGATCAAAGATGAAATGAGTGAGTTGGATGAGTTTTGATTATAACGATGATAGTTTAGCTTTGCATACTGATTTGTACCAAATTAACATGATGAAGACTTATTGGGATGAAGGCATTACCGAAAAACATGCAATTTTTGAATTGTACTTCCGAAAGTATCCTTTCAATAATGGCTATGCAGTCTATGCGGGGCTTGAACGCTTCGTATCCTATATCCAGAATTTGCGCTTTACGGATACGGACATCGCCTATTTGCGTGAGCATGTCGGCTACGAGGAAGGTTTTTTGGAGTATCTGAAAAATTTCCGTTTCTCGGGCACGATCCGTTCCGCTCAGGAGGGGGACCTCGTCTTTGCGAATGAACCGATTGTCCAAGTGGAAGGTCCGTTGGCGGAATGCCAATTGATCGAAACGGCCTTATTGAATGTCGTGAATTTCCAAACGCTGATAGCGACAAAAGCCGCACGTCTGCGCTATGTCTGCGATGACGAGCCGTTGATGGAATTCGGTTCCAGAAGAGCGCAGGAAATGGACGCCGCCATCTGGGGCACACGCGCAGCCTATATCGCGGGATTCAATGCAACGAGTAATGTCCGAGCCGCTAAACTGTTCGGCATTCCGGCTTCGGGTACCCATGCCCATTCGATGGTGCAAGTCTACCGCAATGATTATGATGCCTTCATGGCTTATGCGCGTTCCCACAAGGATTGTGTATTCCTGGTGGATACGTATGATACGTTGAAATCGGGCGTGCCGAATGCCATCAAAGTGGCGCGGGAAATGGGCGATAAAATCAACTTCAACGGCGTACGCATAGACAGCGGGGATATGGCCTACATTTCCAAAAAAGTCCGTCAGCAATTGGACGAGGCAGGCTTTACCGATGCGAAAATCTACGCATCGAACGATTTGGATGAATTGACCATTTTGAACTTGAAGATGCAGGGCGCAAAAATAGATGTCTGGGGTGTCGGCACCAAGCTGATCACCGCATATGACCAACCCGCGCTTGGAGCGGTCTACAAATTGGTTTCAATTGCGGATGAGAGCGGCAAAATGGTGGACACGATGAAGATCTCCAGCAACGCCGAAAAAGTCTCCACGCCAGGCAAGAAACAAGTGTGGCGGATCACCCGCAAGCGTGACGGCAAGTCGGAAGGGGACTACATTGCGCTTTGGGAAGAAAAGCCCGATCAAGAGGCGGAACTGTATATGTTCCACCCGGTCTTCACTTACATCAACAAGACCATCACTGACTTTGAGGCGCGTCCCGTTCTGCAGGACATTATCGTGGACGGTGAGCTGGTTTACGAATTGCCTTCGCTCCAAGAAGTAAAAGCCTTCTCGGAAGCGCAGATGAGCGGTTTGTGGGATGAATACAAACGTATCCTGAATCCGGAAGACTATCCTGTCGACTTGTCGCAGAAGACGTACGATCACAAGATGTCCACAATCAAAGCCATCAAGAAGCAAATCAAGGAAGAAGCGTCATTATTGGAAAGCACTAAATAACCAATCAGATCAATCAAGGGGGAATAGGTATGCGTCCATTGCAAAAAGAAATTATTGCTGCATTAAGAGTGAAACCAGAAATCGATCCAAAAGAGGAAATCCGCATCAGCATCGATTTCATGAAAGATTATTTGGCGGCACACCAATTTTTGAAGGCATTCGTTTTGGGCATCAGCGGAGGACAGGACTCCACTTTGACGGGGCGTTTAGCCCAGTTGGCGATCCAGGAAATGCGCGATGAGACAGGCGACGATAGTTACCAATTCATCGCTGTCCGCCTTCCGTACGGCATTCAATTCGATGAGCACGATGCCCAGGCTGCATTAGCTTTCATTTCGCCTGACCAAAAATTGGTCGTGAACATCAAAGAAATGGCTGATGCTGCACTCGATGCGCTTGAAGAAGCCGGCCTTACCATCACCGATTTCAACAAAGGAAACATCAAAGCGCGTCAACGTATGATCGTTCAGTTCGCGATAGCGGGCGACAGCAGCGGAGCTGTTTTGGGGACTGACCATGCGGCAGAATCCGTGACCGGTTTCTTCACGAAATTCGGGGACGGCGCAGCCGACTTGTTGCCGATTTGGCGTTTGAACAAACGTCAAGGCCGTCAATTATTGAAAGAACTGGGCGCGCCGACGCAGCTCTACGAAAAAGTACCGACAGCGGACTTGGAAGAAGACCGTCCGGCATTGCCTGATGAGGTGGCTCTCGGAGTGACTTATGAGATGATCGATGCGTATCTGGAAGGCAAGGAAATACCGGATAAGGAAGCTGAAGTCATCGAAGGCTGGTACACGAAGACCGAGCATAAACGGCACTTGCCGATCACGGTCTATGACAGTTTTTGGAAAGAAGCCTAATCTGTTCAGATAGTGGGGTTTTGCAGTGAAAATCAGCAAACAATTTAAAATGATGCAAGAAAATCAAGAACTGCAGTGCAAGAGCAGGGGTCATATCCTGCTCTTGCACTGCTTCAGCTTGTTGGCGACTGTATTCGTGGTCCATCTTTACCTTCAATGGACCCAAAATGATCTGGATGCCGGACTGGTCGTGAATTTTGTATTTGCTTGGCATACCGAGAAGTTCCTGATCAGTACGGGCGTATTAGTGACGCTGGGTCTATGGCTTTGGGCGTTGGTAGGGAACATCCGCTTAGCGAACGCCTTGCTGTTGCTGTCGGGAGGAATCCTCGGCATGGCGACTTATGAAAAGATGCTGCAGCGGAACGAGCCCGTTTATCCGAGCGACTTGAAGATGCTGACGGAGGCCACCTTCCTTTTGGAGATGCTGAATGGACGGACATTGGCGGCACTAAGCTTTGTGTTCATCCTGTTTTTGGCATTCGTGCTTTATTCCCTGCGTCATGCCAAGTCCAAGAAAACCGTAAAATTGGGATGGAAATCACGCGTGCTGATTCTCATAACAACAAGCATGGCGCTCGGCTATGCCGGCCAGTTCCAGCAGGAAAGCAACCTGCTGAAGAAAGCCTATGACAGGACGGCTTATTGGATTCCGTACAGCCAACAAATGAACTACTACAACACCGGCTTTGTGGCCGGCTTCCTATACAACCTTTCGGCTGCACCGATGGAGCTGCCGACGGATTATTCACAGGAAAAGATTAATGAGTTGAAGGTAACCTATCAACAACTTGCTGACGAAATCAACGCAGAAAGAACAGCTGTATTGCCTGAAACGAATATCATCTATATCATGAATGAAAGTTTTGCGGACCCGCTTGAATTGGAAGGATTGAATCTGCAAAGCGATCCGATTCCGTTCACGCGAGCCTTGATGGACACAAGCTACAGCGGCGAACTGTTGTCCCAAGGCTATGGCGGCGGAACCGCCAATATCGAATTTGAGGCATTGACAGGTTTTTCGATGGAGCCGTTCGCTGCGAACATCACGACGCCCTATACGCAATTCCTGTCTTCGCAAGACGATTTCCCTTCCGTCGTGTCCCGTTTGGAAGAAGCCGGTTTCCGTACCACAGCGATCCATCCCTACAATACGACCATGTATAAGCGGTTGGAGAACTATGAGACTTTGGGATTCGATTCTTTTCTTTACGAGGACACGATGACAAATACGGAAAAGTTGGATACCAATCCGTATATTTCGGATGCAGCCGCGTACGCTGAAATAACGGCTATCCTGAAAGCCAGCGAGGAAAAAGATTTTATCCATTTGGTGACGATGCAGAATCATACGCCTTATCAAAATAAATACACGGTAACGCCATCTGCTGCTGAAACCGGCATAGCCAGCCAGACGATCCGGAACTATCTGCAGGATCTGCAGTACAGCGATCAAGCGTTGGCGGATCTGTTGGCAACTCTGCAGGAATGGGATGAGCCGACAGTCGTCGTGTTTTGGGGGGATCATTGGCCGAGCGTTTTCGGAGAGGATCTTTATGCGCTGAATACGATCCAAAATATGCATGAGACGCCTATGTTCGTCTACAGCAACACGGAAGAAGCCCAAAAGGATTTGGGCGTCACCAGCCCCATCTATTTCTTCCCGGAAGTGCTGGAGTTGAGTGGCAGCCGCGTCACGGCTTTTGAAGCCTTGTTGATGGCGCTTCAGGAACAGGTGCCAGCTTTCGAAAAGACGCTGTATGTGAATGGCGATACCGGTGAATATGTCTCGAGCCGAGAGGGACTGTCCGATCAGGCCAGAAGTCTGTTGGCGGATTATGATCTGATCCAGTACGACACGACCACCGGAGACCGGTATGCAGAATTAAACGGTTTTTTCAAAATGAACGATTGAAATAGGGTGGCACAGGCTGGCTCCTTTTGCGGGAGTTGATTTGCAAGTAGGGCCGGAATCGCCTATGATTAAGGGAATACAGGGTGAAAGGAGGGGTCCGGTGAGTTTCTTTATACGTTTTATGCTTCTTTTCGGTGCGACGATCCTGGCTAGTATGCTGTTCACCTATCTTTTCCGTGCGGCTGCGAGACGTTTCCGCTGGACGGATAAGCCATCCGTAGCTAAAGTGCATGTCAAGGAGACGCCGACGATGGGAGGCGTAGCCATATTCTTGGCTTATTGGGGAGCCTTCTTCGTTGGAATCCCTCTGAGTAACCGCTCGGGCTTTGCGGGCATCATGTTTTTGAGCTCCTTGATCATCCTGATAACGGGGATCATCGATGACGCCTATGATCTGAGGCCCTGGCAAAAAATGATCGGCATCCTTACTGCGGCGAATGTCCTCTATTTCTTTACGGGCATCAAAATAGACAGCCTGACGCTGGATTATTTCGGAACGATTGAATTCCATGAAGCGGGTTACTTGGTGATGATGTTGTGGATTGTGGTCATCACGAATGCGGTGAATCTGATGGATGGGTTGGATGGCTTAGCTACAGGCACTTCGATCATTTCCCTCTCGACGATGGGTTTCGTCAGCTATTTCTTCACCGATTATATGGATGTGGCCACCGTCATCATGATTTTCCTTTTGGTTGCGAGTTTGTTGGGTTTTTTGCCTTTCAACTTCTACCCGTCCTCCATTTTCCTCGGGGATACGGGATCGCTGTTCGTAGGGTTTATGATCGCGGTGCTGTCCTTGTACGGCCTGAAACATGCCACTTTCGTATCGCTCCTGATACCGGTGGCGATTCTCGGGGTTCCGTTGACTGACACGATTGCCGCTGTCCTTCGTCGGACTTTGCACAAGCGTTCCATCAGTGCGAAGGACAAAAGCCACCTGCACCACCGTTTGCTGCGCTTAGGGTTTACGCACCGCCAGACCGTTTTGGTCATTTATGCTTTGGCGATCATCTTCTCCTTGACTGCCATCCTGTTCCCGATTTCTTCTTTCTGGGGAACGGTCGTTTTGGTAGCCGGTCTGATTTTCGGCGTGATGCTCTTCATCGCTTCCTTCAATCTGTTGGACAGCAATCGCTCCAAGTTGCGCAAGACATTGTATCGCCTTTTGAGGGAAAAGGACGACAAAAACAAATGAACAAGCCATGAAAGCCAAATAGGCTATCACGCGCTTGTTCATTTTTTTATTCAAAATCTATTCGATTTCGCCTTCATCGGCTTCGTCGTAAGCTGGGGAGACAGGACGCTCCACATAGTCCTCCTCGCCGATTTCAAAGACGACACGGCCGTTCATGACATCCGTAACAGCATTCTGGAAACGGCTGATGTCCTCAGTAGGGATGCCGCACAAAAAACAAACCTGGTCGGTGTATTGGGCCTCAATCAGAGTGTAGGGCGACTGTGCCAAGTAATTCTCCAATTTTCCGGATGCGGAATAGGAAACGATGCAGCCAACTTTTGTCTGGAGGCTGCGGACAACGATGCCGATGTCCTTCAGTGCGGTCGATACGGATCGGCTGTAGGCGCGGATCAATCCACCGGCCCCCAACTTTGTCCCGCCGAAATAGCGGGTCACGACGGCTGCGACGTAACGCAGATCGTTTTTCTTGAGCACTTCCAGCATCGGGACGCCAGCTGTTCCGGATGGCTCGCCGTCGTCATGGGCGCGCTGGATTTCGTTCTGGTCGCCGATCAGGTAAGCGGAACAGTTGTGCGTCGCTTTCCAATGCTCTTTTTTGACGGCTTGGATGAAGGCTTTGGCCTCGTCCTCAGAATGGACACGTTTGAGGCTGCAGATGAAGCGGGAACCCTTGATGATGATCTCTGTAACGCCGCTCTCTGCGATAGTGTGATAGGTTGTCAGCATATCCTTTCCCCTCCAAGTTTTTTTATTCTCATTTTACCACAGAGATGCTCGGATGACAGGCCACGAACAAGGAAAGGGACTTTCCGAACATTTCCATTTGTGGTATTGTTAGATGGAATAGACCAAACGGCCACAGGGGTCGATGGAAAGGTGATCTGCGTGAAAGCTACAGATTTAATCGATGTACTCAAAATGAAAAAAGTTGTTGGGAGCTTGGATCCCGCTTTGAATATTGGAAAAATAAGTCAGGATTCCCGCGATATCCAATCGGGGGATCTGTTTATCTGCATCGACGGTACGCAAGTCGATGGCCACAATTACGTTGAGACGGCGGTCGCCAATGGTGCGGGCTTGATTGTTGCCCATAGGGATATCCAAAAATTGGCAGCATCGGTCCCGGTCGTGTATGTTCCCGATACGGGCAAAGCGATGAGTCTGCTTGCGAATCATTTTTATGCTTATCCGAGCGAGGCGATGAAAGTCATCGGCGTCACGGGGACAAACGGAAAGACGACGGTAACCTACTTGGTGGAAGCCATCCTTAAGGCGATGGACAAAAAAACCGGACTGATGGGCACCATCGAAATGCATATCGGCGACGAAGTGCACAAAACGAAAAATACCACGCCAGACAGCATCACGATGCAAAAGGCCCTGCACCTTATGGTTGAGAAGGAGACTGAATACTTCACGCTGGAGCTGTCCTCGATTGCGTTGGAAATGGGCAGAGCATGGGGTCTTGATCTGGATGTCGCGATCATGACGAACCTGACGCATGAACATATGGAATTCCATCACACGATGGCAGCCTATGCCGAAGCGAAAAAGCTGCTCTTCTCCCAACTGGGAAACGGACGCAAAAATGGACGGACGAAAACGGCGGTACTGAATGCGGATGATGAAACGATCCACAGCTATCGCATCGCTACGGCGGCAGAAGTCATTTCTTACAGCGTGAAGGATGAAACGGCTGATTTCTTTGCAGCGGATATCACATACAGCCGGACGCAGACACGCTTCAATCTGATCGTCAATGGGGAACGCTATCCTGTCCTGACGAACCTGGTGGGGCTCTATAATGTCTCCAATACATTGGCTGCGCTAGCAGCTGTTTATGCAGTGGGCATTCCGTTGGAGGATGCAACAAAAGCGGTAGCGTCATTGGCTGGTGTTACCGGCAGATTGGAGATCGTGCCTGGCGCGAGCGACATCGGCGTCTACGTCGATTTTGCCCATTCGCCTGACGCGATGGAAAAAGTATTGAGTGTGGTGCGCGAATTTACTCAAGGCAGAGTCATTTCCGTTTTCGGCGGCGCTGGGGAACGGGAGCATGAAAAACGCCCAATCATGGCCCGCATCGGTACGGAACTTTCCGATTATGTGGTCCTGACGACGGACGATACCGGGAAAGAACCGCAGGAACAGATTATCGCGATGATGCTTGCCGGCATCGAAAAGGATAACTATGAATACATTGAAAACCGTAAGGAAGCGATCCAACATGCCATCGCCATCGCAGAACCGGGAGATACGGTCATCCTGCTGGGCCGCGGACATGAGGCTGACTACAACGACAGAGGCAGAATGATCCGCCTGTTGGACAGTGAAGTGGCGGCTAAAGCGATTGAATTGCGCAACGAGCAGAAAGATTGAGGACTTCCATGAAAATTGCAGTAGTTACGGACAGTACCGCTTATCTGACGGCTGAGATACGCCAGCGGCACCATATTCATATGCTGCCATTAGTCGTTAATATCGGAGAAAAATCATATGAAGAAGAAATAGATCTGGTTGCTGAGGATTTTTATGCCTTGATGAAAGCATCTGGCGATTTCCCTAAAAGCTCCCAACCAGCAGTGGGTGCCATGCAGCAGCTGTATGAAGAATTGGCTAAGGAATATGATGCAATCATCAGCGTCCATCTCTCAAGCGGCATCAGTGGTACGTACCAGAATGTTGCTGCTCTAAGCAGGGAATATCCGGAGTACAACATCCATGCCTTCGATTCTGAAATCAGCTGTTACGTGCAAGCCCGCTTCGTCTTGGAGGCTGCAAGGTTGGCTGCTGCCGGTATTGACCCGGAGCAGATCATGGCGCGATTGGACCATATGAAAAAACGTTCCCGTGCTTACTTTATGGTGGATGATCTGATGAACCTGCAGCGCGGCGGCAGACTGTCCGGTGGGGCTGCTGTCATCGGCTCGATCATGAAAATCAAACCGGTGCTGCATTTTTCGGACAAAAAGATAGTCGTTTTCGAAAAAATCAGAACCAATGCAAGGTCATTGCGACGGATCGAAGAACTGTTGGGCCAGACGGCTTCAAAGGCGGACTATCCGATCATCGCAACCGTCATCCATGGCAATATTCCCGAAAAAGGGCAAGATTGGCTGGAACATCTCCAAGGAAAGTTTCCGGACATCCGCTTCGAAATGAGTTATTTCGGCCCTGTCATCGGTACGCATTTGGGCGAGGGTGCGCTGGGGCTGACCTGGACTGAAGACACCGAATTGAGCTTTCCGATATAGGCAACAACTGTTTGCGGCAATCATACATTCATCCGGAAGGAAGGGCCATTTGGTCCCTGGCCTTCCTGTTTTTTTCTGGGGGGAATTTCGGACTGGTTTTTAAACAGATAGCGGGGGTGCTTTTGTGAGAGTATTTATCGGCGTCAGATTGCCTGAGCCCATTAAAGAACAACTGGGTGCCGTTCAGGAAGAAGTGAAACGTGCCAGCCTCAAAGGATCATTCACGGATCCGGATAACTTTCATTTGACGATGCGTTTTATCGGGGAAGTGAATCCGGAACAGAAAAGTGCGATCGAAACGGTGTTGGCCCGCTGCACGCAAGAACAGGCTCCCTTCCTGATCGAACCCGATGGATGGGGTTGTTTTTTCAAGAAAAACAAGTGGATCATCTGGCTGGGCATCAAAGAAAACAGACAGCTCCATCAACTCTATGATCAGCTTAACGCGGAACTTTTGGGGCAAGCAACGACAGTCGCCGACGAGGTTGCCTTCATTCCGCACCTTACGCTCGGTCGGGGGATCGTACTGTCGCAGGAGTGGGAATCACTCATCAAAGTGCCGCTGCCCTCTGACCAGAAAATCCCGGTCACCGCGCTGACGCTGTTCGAAAGTGTGCGGGTGAACGGAAAGCTGGTCTATCGCCCAATCGCTGATTTCCCGTTCAACGGTCAGACAAGCCGGACGATTTCCAGCAAACAAACAAATCCCTGACAGGAAACAGAAAGGCGTCACACTTCGCATAATCAGCGGAAGAGCGGCGGCTTTTTTTGCGTATGCTACCAAAGAAGGGATAGGTGGGATGATATGGACGGGAAGGAACTGTACGGCAGGGAGTTGACGAGGAGCGAGTGCCGCAATGCAGACGAAGCTCTGTTGGCTCTGGCTGAGAAGCGGCCCGGATTGGTCAGCGCAAACGGGAAGTTGACATGTAACCGCTGCGGAAATCAGGAAAGGAAAAAGCTGCAGGCAGCGCCATGTTCTTGCGGAGCTGCTTGTCTTTATTGCTTGAGTTGCCTGAACATGGGGAAAATCAAAAGCTGCACAATCCTCCATCATCTGCCGGAAACCAACTCGTTCGCATGGCCCCATGAGCCGATTCTGCAATGGAAGGGCCAGCTGTCCTCGGAACAGAAACGTGCATCGGATGAAATCGTGGAGACGGTCCATGCTGAAGAGACACGCCTGATCTGGGCCGTTGCCGGTGCCGGGAAGACCGAGATGATTTTTGAAGGGATTGCAGCCTGTCTGCGCAAAGGCGGGAGAGTCTGCCTGGCCTCCCCGCGCGTGGACGTTTGCCTGGAACTGGCCCCACGGATCAAGCAGGCCTTCCCGGACGTCCCGGTGGCCTTGCTGTACGGAGGGGATGAGGAGGGCTACAGCTATACGCCGCTCGTCATCGCCACGACCCATCAACTGCTGCGTTTCCGGGAAGCGTTCGATTTCCTGATCATCGACGAAATCGATTCCTTCCCGTTCCATAACGATGTGAGCCTACAATTCGGGGCGCAAAAATCCAGAAAAAAGGCGAGCGCGCTGGTTTACTTGACGGCAACACCTTCAAGAGTGATGCAAAAGGACATCAAGCGCGGCAGATTGTCAGCGACGGTGTTGCCTGCCCGCTATCACGGCTTTGCGTTGCCCGAACCAGAGTGTCTGTGGGTCGGGAATTGGCGCAATGCCATCAACAAAAAGAAAACGGCCCGATTCCTTACCCTGATCCGCAGGCAGCTCCAAACGAATCGGCGCTTTCTGCTTTTTTTGCCGCACATCCAGCTGATGGAAGAGCTGGACGGATGGTTGAGGGAACTTTTTCCGGACAAGCAGTTCACTTGCGTTTCGGCGAGCGACCCTGACCGCGAGGAGAAAGTGAAAAGGATGCGCGCGGAGGAATATGATTTTTTGATGACGACGACCATATTGGAGCGCGGCGTGACTTTCAGGGACATCGATGTCATCGTGCTTGGCGCGGAAAATCGGGTCTTCACGGAAGCTTCGTTGGTGCAGATTGCCGGCAGGGCAGGCAGGCACAAAGACTTTCCGACGGGGTGGGTCTGCTTTGCCCATGATGGCGAAACGAAAGCCATCCAAGGTGCGGTCCGGCAGATCCGCTCGATGAACCGGGATGCGGGAAGAAGGGGGCTACTGAATGGGTCAGTGTCTGTTTTGCCAAAATGAGATCCGCGAAGTTTTGACCCTTCAGGAACTTTTCGGTTCCAGGGAAAAAGTTTGCGGAACAATCTGCCGATCCTGCGACGAAAAGTTGCCGCGTTTAGTCGGTCAAACGTGCTGCCCGGGCTGCATGCGGCCGCAAACAGCCATTGAGTTGTGCGAGGACTGCCGGAGGTGGAGCTGTCGTTATCCGGAGCTGACGATCGCGCATCATGCCTGCTATGCCTATACCGGTGTTGTGAAGGACTGGCTGCAACGCTACAAGTTCCAAGGCGATTACCGTCTTGCCGGTGCCTTCACGAACGAGCTGCAGGCTTTCCAAAGGGCGCATCCAAGAGGGCTGTTCCTCCCGTTGCCGATATCATCAGCCAGTTACGAGGAAAGAGGCTTCAGCCAATGCGAAGAGATGCTGAAACAAGCTGGGATCCGCTACGTGCAATTCTTGGGAAACCAGCATGCCGGGGAAAAACAATCCGAAAAAAACAGGCAGGAACGACTGCTGACAACGCAACCATTTTCGTTGCTGGACGAGCACAAAAAATATCTTCAGCAGGAAATTATTCTTTTTGATGATGTCTACACAACCGGAAGAACGCTCTACCACGCGAAAACCCTCCTGTACAAGCATGGATTCAGATCGGTTCGTTCGATTACGATCGCAAGATAATAAATCATAAACATTGAAATTTTAAGGCGCTTACATTATAATGAAGTTAAAGAAACCCCCTATGAGTGGTCCATAGGTGAGGGTTGTCTTTATCTGACGATGCGTCAGACGAAAGGAGAGAGTGCTATGTTTAAGTATAATGTCCGAGGAGAAAATATTGAGGTTACAGAACCGATCCGCAGCTACGCCGAGAAAAAATTAGGCAGACTGGAAAAATACTTTAGCAACGTGCCTGAAACAACTGCGCATGTCAACTTAAAAGTATATCCATTCCCAGCCGAAAAATCTGCTAAGGTGGAAGTTACGGTTCCGCTACCTTTCCTGGTTTTAAGAGCCGAAGAGACTTCCAACGATCTATACGGAAGCATCGATTTGGTCGTGGACAAACTTGAACGCCAAGTCCGTAAGTACAAGACGAAGATTCATCGCAAATCCAGAGAGAGAGGATTTGATATCGGTAACGAGCCGAATCTGATCGAAGAAAAAATGGAAGACGATGAGAATCCGCTTGAAATCGTCCGCACTAAACGTCTTTCCCTCAAACCGATGGACAGTGAAGAAGCTGTATTACAGATGAATATGCTTGGACACAACTTCTTTATCTTCGAAGATGCTGAAACGAACGGCACAAGTATCGTGTACCGCCGAAAAGACGGCAAATTCGGTCTGATCGAAACTGACTAAATCCGAAAATAACGTCCCCCGCCCATAATAAACGGCGGGGGGCTTTTTTTATTAGGCAACAGGTGCATGGTTTTGTTGATGGCGAGTAGTTCACATTAATTAAAAGTAATGATAGAATAGTAGAGATAAAAGAATTATTTTTGCATCAGCAACGAACGACTTATACACGAATGCATACCCAGTGAAAATGATTGCTGGAATGAAATCAGACAGCAAGAGGAGATATAGAATGGCCAACTTTTTAAAGAAACTCATCGAGAATGATAAGAAAGAGCTACGTTCCTTGGAAGGAGTAGCGGATAAGGTCATCTCCTACGCGGATCGAATGGCCGCTTTGGATGATGAAGAATTGCGCGAACTGACCGAATCCTATAAAGAACGCTATAAAAAAGGGGAGTCTTTGGATGACCTGTTGCCTGAAGCTTTTGCGGTAGTCCGCGAAGGCGCAAAACGCGTCTTGGGACTGTATCCTTATAAAGTGCAGATCATGGGGGGGATCACCCTGCATAAAGGCAACATCGCCGAAATGAAGACCGGTGAAGGTAAAACCTTGACTGCAACAATGCCTGTTTACCTGAACGCCTTATCGGGCGAAGGCGTTCACGTTGTCACCGTCAATGAATACCTGGCAAGCCGCGATGCTGTTGAGATGGGTGAACTGTACCGCTTCCTGGGGTTGACTGTAGGCTTGAACACTAACGGCAAGTCTTCTGAAGAAAAACGAGAATCCTATAACTGCGACATCACTTACAGCACCAACAATGAATTGGGCTTCGATTATTTGCGGGACAATATGGTTGTCTACAAAAATCAAATGGTGCAGCGCCCGTTGAACTTTGCGGTCGTCGATGAGGTCGACTCGATCTTGGTTGATGAAGCCCGTACACCATTGATCATTTCCGGACAAGCCGAAAAATCGACAGCACTCTATAACCGAGCTGATTTCTTCATCAAAGGATTGAAAGAGAATGAAGACTTTACGATCGATTTGACATCCAAATCGATTGCATTGACAGATGAAGGCATCGAGAAAGCCGAAAAAACATTCCATTTACCAAACCTGTACGATGTGGATAATACCCGCTTGGTGCATCATTTGGATCAAGCTTTGCGCGCGAACTTCATCATGCTTGTGGATATCGATTACGTAGTGGAAGACGGAAAAGTAAAAATCGTTGACCAATTCACTGGGCGGATCATGGAAGGCCGTCGTTACTCGGACGGACTTCACCAAGCCATTGAAGCGAAAGAGAACGTTGAAATCGAAAATGAATCGAAAACGATGGCCACCATCACTTTCCAGAACTATTTCCGTATGTACAAAAAACTGTCTGGTATGACCGGTACGGCGAAAACGGAAGAAGAAGAATTCCGGGAAATCTACAATATGAACGTCATCTCGATTCCTACAAACAGACCGATCGTCCGTAATGACTTTCCGGATTTGTTGTACCCATCCTTGAAGAGTAAATTCAGGGCTGTCGTCGGCGACATCAAAGAGCGTCATGCCAAAGGGCAGCCGATCCTTGTCGGTACCGTAGCAGTGGAAACTTCGGAACTGCTTTCGCACATGCTGCGTCAAGAAAACATTCCGCACCAAGTGTTGAATGCCAAAAACCATTTCCGGGAAGCGGAAATCATCATCGGAGCCGGTCAACCCGGAGCCGTCACGATCGCCACCAACATGGCCGGCCGTGGTACCGACATCAAGCTGGGTAAAGGCGTCAAGGAATTAGGCGGTCTCTGCGTCATTGGTACCGAACGCCATGAATCACGCCGGATCGACAACCAACTGCGTGGACGTTCCGGACGTCAAGGGGATCCTGGTGAAACGCAATTTTACCTGTCGTTGGAAGATGACTTGATGAGACGCTTCGGATCGGAACGCATCCAGCAAGTTTGGAGCAAATTGAATTTGGACGATGAAGCAGAAGACGTGGTCATCCAAAGCAAAATGCTTTCCAAACAAGTGGAATCCGCCCAGAAACGAGTGGAAGGCAACAACTACGATACCCGTAAAAACGTATTGGAATACGACGAAGTCATGCGCGAACAGCGTGAAATCATTTATGGACAGCGTCTGGAAGTCATCAACGAAACCGAATCCCTGAAGTATGTCGCAACAGCCATGATCAAACGTGCGATTGCGCGTGTGGTCGAAACACACACCATCGGTGAAAAGGCGACATGGAACCTACAAGGGATCCGCGATTTTGCGGGAGCTGCCCTAGTGCATCCCGACAGCATCAGTTTAGCCGATCTGGAAGGCAAAACTGCGCATGAAATCGAGGAATATTTGGTGGAACGCGCAATGGAAGTTTACAAGACAAAAGAGAAACAATTGAGTCCGGAACAAATATTGGAGTTTGAAAAAGTCGTCATCCTGCGGGTCGTGGACAGCAAATGGACCGATCACATCGACAATATGGATGAGCTGCGCCAAGGAATCGGCTTGCGTTCATACGCACAGAACAATCCGTTGACCGAGTACCAAACCGAAGGCTATGATCGTTTCCAAGAAATGATCGCCACCATCGACTATGACGTCACCCGCATCGTGATGAAATCAGAAATCCGCCAAAATCTGCAACGACAATCAGTAGGCCAAGGCTCGAACATCATGCCGACGCGCGAAACAGTCGCGTCCTTAACCGAGCAACAGGAACAAGCGCGCAGAGCACAGATCGCCGCAATGAGAATGCAAAAACTGATGGAAATCCAAAAAGCCAAACAAGCGGCTGAAGCAGCAGAAAAACAAGAGTCGCCTACCGAATAATAACCGGGAGCGATTCAAGCAATCTACACTTCATCCAGCAAAAAAAGTCAAACACACACTAATCGGATACAGCGCCAATCGAGGAGGGTCGGGATAAAAAACAGTAGCTTGTTTTTATCCCGACCCATCCTTCTTTTGTCGAATCTAGGAGGAAATCAAATGGAATTAAGTGAAATCAAAGCAATATTGGAAAGTTCAGAAACAAAAATCTCAAGCTTCAGGAGGTCTCTTTGACTTAGATGGCCTGGAAACGGATATCGCGGAATTCGACGATCGCATGCTCGATCCTGAGTTCTGGAACAATGCCGAAGCGGCGCAGGAAGTCATCAATCAATCGAACCAAATAAAAGTAGTCTACAATACCTACAAGAGTTTGGAAGCGCAGTATGAGGACCTGGAAGTCTTGTATGAAATGGTGAAAGAGGAAGAAGATCCGGATTATTTGGAAGAATTGAACGAAAAGACGAAAGAATTTACCGAAGCGTTGGAAAAATACGAACTGACGATGCTGTTGAACGGACCGCACGACAAATCCAACGCCATCTTGGAAATCCATCCGGGTGCCGGCGGAACGGAATCCCAGGATTGGGGAAGCATGCTTTTCCGCATGTACACACGTTGGGCCGATAAAAAAGGCTTCGACGTGGAGACACTGGACTATCAAAGCGGGGATGAAGCCGGAATCAAGAGCGTAACGATCCTTATCAAAGGATTGAACGCCTATGGCTACCTGCGTTCGGAAAGGGGCGTACACCGTTTGGTCCGCATTTCGCCGTTCGACTCGGCCGGAAGAAGACACACCTCTTTTTGTTCGATCGACGTGATGCCGGAGATCGCTGCGGATGATACGGAGATAGAAGTGAGTCCGGATGACATCCGTGTGGACACGTACCGCGCCAGCGGAGCAGGCGGACAGCACATCAACAAAACATCCTCAGCCATCCGGATCACGCACATCCCGACCGGCGTTGTTGTGGCGAGCCAGGCGCAACGTTCCCAATTCCAGAACAGGGACACCGCTATGGGGATGCTGAAGGCAAAACTATATCAACTTCAAGAGGAAGAGCGTGAAAGAGAACTGGCAGCCATCCGCGGAGAACAAAAAGAAATCGGTTGGGGTTCACAGATCCGTTCTTACGTATTCCATCCCTATTCCATGGTCAAAGACCACAGAAGCAGCTATGAAACGGGTAACGTACAGGCCGTCATGGACGGGGATCTGGACGCCTTTATCGACGCCTATCTGAAAATGACAATGGATCAGGAAGAGCTATAAGAACCGCAACGAAATGAAAAATGGCCAGACGTGAGCAGGAATAATGAGGATTCAGCTGGGCTTCTGAGAAACTATTGACACATACTTGTAAAGAAACTAAAACAGACATAGTTACACAACGTGCTATAATAGGGAAGCATTCTTGCGGCCTCTGAAGGTTTCAGAACGGCAGCAAGGAAAAAAAGAAAAGACAGGTGATAAAATGATTGAAATGCTGAATGTCTCTAAGAAATACAACAACGGCATTACGGCGGTCAATAATCTGAGCGTGAAGATCGAGCAAGGGGAATTTGTTTATATTGTAGGCCCCAGTGGAGCCGGCAAATCAACCTTTGTCAAAATGATGTACCGCGAAGTAAAACCATCCTCAGGAACAGTTCAAGTAGGCAAATATAATTTAACGACCATGAAGGAAAAGGAAATCCCATTGTTGCGTCGTTTTGTGGGCGTAGTCTTCCAGGATTTCAAATTATTACCGAAACTGACCGTATACGAAAACATCGCCTACGCGATGGAAGTAGTCGAAAAAAGTCCGAAAGTCATCCAGAAGCGCGTATTGGAAGTGCTTGATTTGGTCGGACTGAAGCACAAAGTCCGGATGTTCCCGAATGAACTTTCCGGTGGAGAACAGCAACGGATTGCGATTGCGCGTGCGATTGCGAACATGCCTGGCGTCCTGATTGCGGATGAGCCAACAGGTAACTTGGATCCGGATACGTCGATGGAAATCATGCGCATTCTGGAAGAAATCAACAACCAAGGCACGACGATTCTGATGGCAACCCATAACAGCCAAATCGTTAATGACATCAAACACCGTGTATTAGCAATAGAGAATGGCCGTATTGTCCGAGATCAACAAGAAGGAGAATATGGATATGAAATTTAGAACATTTATGAGACACATAAGAGATGCGTTCAAAAGCCTGTTCCGTAATGGCTGGATGTCGATCGCCTCAATCAGTGCTGTGGCGCTGACCTTGCTGCTTGTGGGATCCTTTACCGGTATTCTCTTGAACGTGAACAAATTGGCTTCCGACGTCGAAAATGATGTGAGTGTAAAAGTTTACATCGATCTGGCGGCTGATCCGGCTGCGCAGGAAGTGTTGAAAACAGAACTGGAAAACATCGCCAATGTGGAATCGATCACTTTCTCAAGCAAGGACGAGGAATTGGATAAGATCATCGGCAGCTACGGCGATGAGTTCGACCTATTCGGTGGGGATGCCAATCCGTTGTATGATGCTTATGTCCTGAACACAACGGCTCCGGAACAGACGAAAGCGGTAGCTGAAGCAGCATCCGCTATGCAGTATGTCACGCAGGTCGAATACGGCGGTGCCACAGCGGATAAATTGTTCGAGACGATTGCGACGATCCGTACGATCGGGCTTGTCATCATCATCGGTTTGCTGTTGGTTGCCGTATTCCTGATTTCCAACACAATCCGAATCACCATCTTTTCACGGAGCACAGAAATTGAAATCATGCGTTTGGTGGGGGCTAAAAACAGCTTCATCAGATGGCCGTTCCTGATTGAAGGAGCCGTTATCGGTCTGATAGGGGCATTGATTCCCATGACCTTCCTCATATTCCTTTACCGCTTCATTTTTGATGTGAGCGGGGATTACTTGGCAGGCACAAACTTCGGGCTTTTGACTCCGAATCCATTTCTTCTCTACATCAGTCTTCTGATGGTGGGCATCGGCATCTTTATCGGAGCATTCGGTTCCGTATTCTCGATGCGCAGATTCCTGAAAGTTTAAAAATAATTCGAGTTCAAAAAAGGTTCCAGTCATACTACTGTATGGCCAGAACCTTTTTTCTGTTGCCTGAAACAGTGTTCTTGCCCGAAAAAAAGACAAGCTTTAATTATTATTTTTACTCTCGAATATTTCCCCGGAACCGGACAGAATCTCCTGTACAGCGCACTTTTTGGAGTCTACTGGTTTGAGAAACAAAAATCAGCCGGTGAAATCTGAATTGCCGTTTTCCAACATTTTTAGTATGCTGAAAAGGAAGCGAGCCGAACAGGAAGCTGAGGGGCTCAGAATACGTACATTCGTAAAATACATGGGATGGCATTCGCCATCCCGGACCCCAATCGGTCGGAGGAGGAAACATGAAAAAGGTTTTGCTAGTGGATGATGAACCATCCATCGTTACATTGTTGGCTTTCAACTTGGAAAAAGACGGCTACGAGGTGACAACTGCCACCGACGGAGCGGAAGGCTACCGTTTGGCCATCTCGAATCCTTTTGACTTCATCATTTTGGACCTGATGCTGCCGTCAATGGACGGAATGGATATCTGTAAACGTCTGAGACAGGAAAAATTTGATACACCGATCATGATTTTGACAGCGAAGGATGATGAATTGGAGAAGATCATCGGACTTGAGTTGGGGGCGGATGACTATATGACGAAGCCTTTCAGCCCCCGCGAAGTATTGGCCAGGATGAAAGCTATCTTAAGAAGAACAAACAAAGCTGTTCCGGCTGAACCGGTTACGACTGCCCAACAGGAACTACCGGAAGATGAGACAGAAAAAATTGAAGTGGGCGAAATCACTATTTTCCCGCAATTATATGAGGTCCATGTTGATGGAGCATTGATTGAAATAACGCCGAAAGAATTTGAATTGTTGCTTTACATGGCGAAGCGTGCCAATCGCATCCTGAGCCGGGAACAGTTGTTGAACGCCATCTGGAATTTTGATTACGCGGGAGAAACGCGCATCGTTGATGTGCACATCAGCCATCTCCGCGAAAAAATCGAAAAAGATACCAAAAATCCGCAATACATCCGTACGGTCCGAGGCTTCGGGTATAAATTCGAGGTAGCTAAGCCATGAAGCAACTGCAGTTGCGGATGCTTGCCACATTTGTGCTGATCTTCGCGCTTTTCAGTGTGGCTTTCGGAATATTTCTGGAGACAGTGTTAGGGAATTATACGCGGAACTTGCACAGTGAGCTGCTTGTTGAACAGACTCAAATAGTGGGTACACTGCTCCAAAACAGCACGGATGGCAGTGATTGGTTTTTTGTTGAAGCAGAGTTGGATAAACTCGATGCTTTCACGGAAGACAGGATTACTTTGGTCGATACTGATGGGGTTGTTCTTTATGATTCGCAGATCACTACAGTTAACTTGGAGAATCATCTGCGACGGGAAGAAATCCAGGAGGTTCTTTCCGGGGAGGCTTACGGAACAGGTCAGCGAAAGAGCGAAAGCACCAATCAGGAGTTGTATTATGTAGCTGTACCCATCTATGATGAGGCAGGCACCATCGTTGCGATTATCCGATTATCCAGACCACTGAGCGCCTTGACGGTCAGCCAACGCATTGAACAGTCCCTTTACGTTTTTATCCTATTGGCTTTGGTGGTAGCGTTCATACTCACCTATGCTTTGACGAAACGTATCGGCAGACCGATTGATGCCGTTATGGATGTTGCCAAAAAGCTTTCCGACCACCAATATGATGCGCGGTATAAAGGGAGAGGCTTCGGCGATTTCCAGAAATTGGGGGAAACCATCAATGAGCTTGCCGAGAGTCTGGATAATCAAATGAACGAGATCAAGCAAAATGATGAACGCCTTACGGGGTTGATCAACCATCTTGTTATCGGCGTGATGCTTTTGGATGAAAACAAGGAAATCACAATGGTCAATGCTGCTATGCAGGAAATATTGAGCGAAAGCGAAGAATCATTGGTCGGCCAATCCTATGTTGAGGCAGTAAGCAGTTATGGGCTCAGCCATATGATTGAACGAGCGTACACATACAGAGAGCCGCAGAATGACGAAATCTACTTTTATTATCCAAAAGATAGGGTAGTCGATGCCAATATCGTTCCGATCACAAGCAAGAAGCCTGGCGAAATGAACCTGATCGTCCTCCTCTACGATATAAGCGAAATCCGGCGATTGGAAAAAGTCCGCACCGACTTTGTTGCGAATGCATCCCATGAGCTCCGGACTCCTATCACTGCTTTGAAAGGATTTGCCGAAACATTGTTGGACGGTGCAATGGAAAATCCCGTCATCCTGAAGCAATTTTTGGAGATCATCTTATCCGAAAGTACAAGGTTAAATCTTTTGGTGAATGATATATTGGAGTTATCCAAGTTGGAGCAGCGCCAAGTTCCGCTCACAGTGGAAGAAGTGAACGTTTCGGAAGCGGTGCTGGCGACATTCCAGTTGGTCGATCAGAAAGTCAAAGAAAAGAACATGACGCTGGAATTAGTGGAAAAGGATTTCGTCACCTTGCATACGGATCCGAACCGCTTGAAGCAAATACTGGCGAATCTGATCAACAATGCCGTAGTCTATACGCAAGCCGGAGGGCATATTACGGTCACAGTCGAGAGGATGGCAGAACAAGTGCATCTTCACGTTGCCGATAATGGCATCGGGATACCGGAAGCCGATCTGGGAAGAGTTTTTGAACGCTTCTATCGCGTCGACAGAGCCCGGAGCCGCAACTCCGGAGGTACCGGATTAGGCTTGTCGATCGTGAAGTATTTGGTTGAAAACATGAACGGAACGGTGACTGTAGCAAGCAAGCAGGGGAAAGGGACGACCTTTACAGTGACGTTGCCCCTATAAGAATGGATTCAAATACAAAAGCTTTACAGGCGAGAAACGCGTCTGTAAAGCTTTTTTGCTGGGATTCTGAGGGCTTGTTTACAAAACATTTACAAAAAAGAGGGCAACTCAACAAAAACTTTACACGAAACCGCAAGGAAATTAACAAAAGACCGTTAATATTAGGGTTGTGAACAGGCAATGACGTTCAAATAACCTCAACATAAAGGATGGTAAAAAATGAACTTTGGCAAATTATCTAAATTCGCAATGGCTTTAACTATCGGCGCTACATTGGCGGCTTGCGGCAATGGTGACGGAGGAGACGCAGCAACAGAAAGCGGTGCGGCAACAGAAAGCACAACTGCAAGCAACGATATCTTAGTAGATGGATCTTCCACAGTATTCCCGATCATGGAAGCAGTAGCAGAAGAATTTTCAATCGTAAATCCAGACCTCAGAGCGACTATCGGTGTATCCGGTACGGGTGGCGGATTTGAGAAATTCATTGCAGGCGAAACAGACATCAGTAATGCTTCACGTCCGATCAAAGACGAAGAAATCGCCTTGTTGGAAGAAGCCGGCATCGAATATACGGAGTTCCAAATTGCCTTGGATGGCTTGACAGTAGTTGTTAACAGCGAGAACGACTGGGTAGATCAATTGACTATCGAAGAATTAGCAATGATCTGGACAGAAGGAACCGGCGTAGAAACATGGGCGGATGTCCGTGAAGGCTGGCCGGAAGAAAAAATCGAGTTGTTCAGCCCAGGTACTGACTCAGGAACGTACGATTACTTTGATGAAGTGATCTTGGATGGCGAACAAATCAACAAAGTAGCTTCATTATCTGAAGATGACAATGTCTTGGTACAAGGTGTTTCCGGATCCGCAAATGCTATCGGGTACTTCGGATATGCATACTTCCTGGAAAACAGTGACATCGTCAAGGCTGTTCCGATCGTAAACGGTGAAGGCGTTGCAGTCACACCAAACGACACAACAGTTCAAGATGGATCTTATGAGCCGCTATCTCGCCCATTGTTCATCTACGTGAAGAACGAGTCATTGAAAAATGAAAATGTCTACGAGTTCACGAAATACACATTGGAAATGGCAGCCGAAATGGCAGCTGAAGTTGGCTATGTAGCACTACCGGCTGAAACGTATGAAGCAGCTTTGACTACATTGGAAGGCTTAAAATAAACAAAACCAAATAAATAACTAAGGGATGTAAGGGAAGCGAGCGTTGTGCTTCCCTTGCATCTCATCTTTATTAGAGGAGAATCAATATGTCCAAATCTGTCAAAGACTTGATGAACGAAAAAAGTTCACGACAAAAATCTTTGCAATTTACAGAAAAAGCAATGCCTCTTTTTTTTCTGGTCTGTGCGATCATTTCGATCCTGACGACATTCGGGATTGTGTTCACATTGGCGAAAGAAACGTTCACGTTTTTCAATGATGTTCCGATCCTGGAATTCCTTACCGGAAGAGAGTGGTATCCTTTCTTCAAAAATGATCCCAGTTTTGGGATTTTGCCGTTATTGAGTGGAACATTCTTGATAGCAGGCATTGCGATGCTCGTAGCCGTGCCGCTTGGCTTGGCCTCAGCCATCTATTTGAGCGAATACGCAACCGAACGGACCAGAAAAATCGTCAAGCCGGTTCTGGAGGTTTTGGCCGGGGTTCCTACGGTAGTTTACGGGCTGTTCGCCTTGACGTTCGTTACCCCATTGCTGCAGACAGTTATCCCGAACTTGCCGATATTCAATGCGCTGAGCCCTGGTATTGTCGTGGGGATCATGATCATCCCGCAGATCACGTCCTTGTCGGAAGAAGCGATGGGCGCTGTGCCGAACGCCATGCGTGAGGGGGCCTTAGCTTTGGGGGCTACCCGTTTGGAAGTGGCGCTGAAAGTCATTTTACCGGGGTCCTTGTCAGGGATCATCTCATCCATTGTATTGGGAATCTCGCGTGCGGTTGGCGAAACGATGATCGTATCCACAGCTGCTGGCTCCACGCCTAAATTTACGCTTGATGTAACAGAATCCATCCAGACGATGACTTCCTACATCGTCCAGGTCAGCATGGGGGATGCCACATATGGTTCAACCATTTACTACAGCATCTATGCAGTAGGGATGACCTTGTTCCTCTTCACCTTGCTGATGAACCTGTTGGCGAATTATGTGTCTCGTCGTTTTAGGGAGGAATATTGATGAAATTAGTAGAGAAGAACAACAAAAGAATCAACAACCGGCTGATGCTTAACAATTTATTCAAAGGACTTTTTTTTCTCGCCACCTTTTTTGGTATCGTCGTCTTGGCTATCCTGGTCATGCGGATCGTCTCGCAAGGAGCCAGCTATCTTGATTGGGATTTCTTGAGCAATTATGCATCAAGAAGACCGGAAGATGCCGGTATCAAAGCCGCCATCTATGGTACCGTCTGGATCATGGCCATTGTCGCTCCAGTATCACTCATTCTGGGTGTCGGAACGGCGATCTATCTTGAGGAATATGCTCCAGATAATAAATTTACGCACTTCATCGAGTTGAACATTTCGAATCTTTCCGGCGTGCCATCCATTGTTTTCGGGCTCCTGGGGCTGACTGTATTCGTCCGCTTGCTGGAAATGGGCCGAAGCGTCTTAGCGGGCGGTTTGACCATGAGCTTGATGATTTTGCCTGTAATTGTTGTTTCCAGCCAAGAAGCGATTCGCGCCATTCCAAAGGAACAATATGAGGCCTCTTATGCGATGGGTGCCACCAAATGGCAGACGATTCGTACAGTCGTTCTTCCGGCAGCTGTGCCCGGCATCCTTACTGGATCGATATTGGCTCTTTCAAGGGCGGTCGGGGAGACTGCACCGCTGTTGATGATCGGAGCGATGACCTTTATTGCCTATGTTCCGGAAAGCATCTTATCCGGTTTCACGGCAATGCCGATCCAAATCTTCAACTGGGCAGGACGTCCCCAAGAAGAATTCCAGGCGGTCGCTGCAGCAGGAAGTATTGTCTTGATGCTTATGTTGGTCATCATGAACTCATTGGCAATCTATATCCGCAATAAATTCTCGAAGCGTTATTAAATTAGGAGGGTACTCATTTGAATCCAGAAGTGAGCTTAAAAGATAAAAAAATGATTTACAGCGTGAAAGATTTCAACTTATGGTACGGGGATACACACGCCCTGAAAAACATCCAACTTGATATTCCAACGAAAGAAGTCACGGCGATCATCGGACCATCAGGATGCGGCAAGTCCACTTTCATCAAAACCTTGAATCGGATGGTCGAGTTGGTTCCAAGCGTAAAAATGACGGGATCAATCAATTATAATGAACAAAACATTTTTGATCCAAGATACAAAGTGGAACAGCTGCGTACGGATGTGGGGATGGTCTTCCAAAAGCCGAACCCTTTCCCAAAATCGATCTATGAAAATATCGCATACGGGCCTAAAATCCATGGCATCAAAGATAAAACCATTTTGGACGAGATTGTTGAAAAAAGTTTGAAAGGTGCAGCTCTTTGGGATGAAGTAAAAGATCGTCTGAAGCAGAATGCCTTTGGGTTATCCGGTGGGCAACAACAACGTTTGTGCATCGCCAGGAGTCTGGCGGTGGAACCGGAAGTCCTTTTGATGGATGAGCCGACTTCCGCATTGGATCCTATTTCGACGTCCAAAGTCGAAGACCTTATCCAGACTTTGAAAAAAGACTACAGCATCATCATCGTTACCCATAATATGCAGCAGGCAGCCCGGATTTCGGACCAAACGGCCTTCTTTTTAAATGGAGAAGTGGTAGAATATGATAAGACGGAAATCATTTACTCCAATCCGAATGACAAACGCACAGATGATTATATCTCTGGCAAATTCGGGTAAGACTGGGCTATAATGGGATAAGAGATGCACTGTGATGCATAATGACTTGTAACAGGGGGCGAAAAGATGAGAAAGATTTTTGAAGAAGAATTGCAGGATTTGCACGTACTTTTCTCTGAAATGGGGAAAATGGTGAATGAAGCAATCTACATATCTGTTAAAGGTTTTGTGAATCATGATAAAGAGCTTGCTGCAGAAGTGATAGCGAGTGATATCGTCATCAACCAAAGAGAAGCGGAAATCGAGAAAAGATGCTTTGAATTGATCGCGTTGCATCAGCCAGTCACTGGTAACCTCCGCAGAATCGTTACCATCATGAAGGCATGCGCGGATCTGGAGCGTATGGCAGATCACGCCGTGAGTATTGCGAAGTCGACTATCCGTGTTAAAGGCAATAAGCGCAATTCCGATATCGAAGCAGCGATAGCAGAGCAATCAGAAAAAGTGAAAGTCATGGTGGAGGAAGTACTTGCAGCCTACATCAAAACGGACATCGAAAAAGCAAAAACAGTTGCTCTAAGCGATAAACTGGTCGATCAGGCCGCCGAACATATCTACGGACGCGCCATCGAAGAGATGAAGCTTGATCCGGAGCTGGTTCTGGGAGCGACCGACTACATCATGGTTGCCGGCTATCTCGAGCGGATCGGCGATTATGTAACAAATATTTGTGAATGGATCATTTATTTGGGTACAGGGAAAATCATCGAATTGAACACAAACAACAAGTTCGAAGACTGACAGATTTATGAATGCAGGATGAGAAATGCTGAAGCCAGGAAGAACGCGCAATCAAACCCGATTGTGCGGCATCTTCCCGGCTTTTTTTTTGCTTTATTCAGTAAGGGCAGCCAGAAGTGGCTGATTGAAAACACTCATGAAAATGTAATAAATATTTCTGTGCTATATGTAAGACAAGCGTTCCGGCAATTTGTTATAATATGGATAATCGTAGAGTAAATTTACAGAAAAATAACGTAAAATCAACGTTACAATGTTCCATCAATAAAATATATGGTGGATTTACATAAAATTTACAAAAGAGATACGAAACATTTACAAACATTCGTTACGATGGATAAGTATGTGTTCAAGGTAAATACATGGGAGGTACACAATGAAATTAAGATACGTTTCAGCCATAGTCAGTCTCGCTGCCGTTTTTGCGCTATCTGCCTGCGGACCTGTAGTCGATGAGGAATCCATCACCGCGGTCGGCTCTTCTGCGCTGCAACCGCTAGTCGAGGCAGCAGGGGAACAATTCAGCGCGGAAAATCTGGGTAAATTCGTCAATGTCCAAGGCGGCGGTACCGGAACCGGCTTGAGCCAAATCGCCGCAGGTGCGGTAGACATCGGCAATTCGGATATTTTTGCCGAAGAGAGGGAAGGGATCGATGCCAGCCAATTGGTGGACCATCGTGTCGCCATCGTCGGGATTACGCCTATCGTGACGCCTGGCGTCGGTGTAACGGATCTTTCCATGGAAGAGTTGCGCGGCATCTTTACCGGCAAATACAGCAATTGGTCCGAATTGGGCGGAAAGGATCTGCCGATCGTCGTTTTGAACCGTGCGAAGGGCAGCGGGACCAGGGCGACATTCGATAAATGGGTTCTGGCCGGAGAAGAAAGCATCATCACCCAAGAGCAAGAATCTAACGGAACAGTCCGTCAGATCGTTGCTTCAACACCAGGCACCATCAGCTATGTATCGTTCTCGTACGTCAACGAAGATGTCGAGGCGCTTTCCATCGATGGGGTAGAGCCAACACCAGAGAACGTTGCGACAAACGAATGGGTCATCTGGGCATATGAACATATGTACACGAATGGTGAACCGACGGGATTGACGAAAGAATTCCTGGATTACATGCTGTCGGAAGAAGTGCAAGGCAATCTGATCGAAGCATTGGGATATATTCCTTCGACGCAAATGAAGGTCGATAGGGACATTGAAGGAAACGTAACACCGATCGAATAACAGCAACTGAAATATCATTGTGATGAAAGGCTTCGCCTTTTCGGAGGACGGCGCCTTTCGTTGCGGCTCAAAGTTTAAGAGGAGGGTTTCTCTTGGAAATGACACCAGGAAACTTAATGAAAAAGTCAAGTAAACGCAGATTGGAATCATTTGGACGCACCATCAGTCTGATCAGCACGGCAGTCATCGTCTTCATTGTGCTGTCCATTCTATATTTTGTCACCAGCAAAGGGATATCCACCTTTGTTACGGATGGCGTATCGCTAGGGGATTTTTTGACGAAAAGCATCTGGAACCCCGGTACCGTCGCTGATGACGGCACCCCGTTGGTCGGCGCCTTGCCGATGATCGCTGGCTCATTTTTGGTCACCTTGATTTCCGCAGCTTTGGCAACGCCGTTTGCCGTGGCTGCAGCCTTGTTCATGACGGAAATTTCACCGAAATCCGGGAAAAAAATACTGCAGCCAGTCATCGAACTGTTGGTTGGTATTCCGTCTGTTGTATATGGATTCATCGGCTTGACGGTTGTAGTGCCGTTTGTCCGCTCGTTGTTCGGCGGTACCGGATTCGGTATTCTTTCTTCCACCTTGGTCCTGTTCGTCATGATTTTGCCGACCGTGACCAGCATGTCAGTGGATGCGTTGAACGCAGTCCCCCGTCATTACCGGGAAGCTTCCCTTGCTATGGGTGGGACGCGCTGGCAGACCATCTATAAGGTGGTTTTGCGGGCAGCTACCCCAGGCCTTATGACTGCGGTCGTCTTCGGGATGGCGCGAGCGTTCGGAGAAGCCTTGGCGGTTCAAATGGTCATCGGGAATGCAACGTTGATGCCGAATAGCCTGGTGACGCCGGCTTCAACATTGACAAGTATTTTGACGATGAGCATGGGGAACACCGTGATGGGAACCCTGGAAAACAATGTCCTCTGGTCATTGGCGACCATCCTCCTGTTGATGGCTTTATTCTTCAATATTTTGACACGCTACATCGGTAAGAAAGGAGCCGTTAAAAAATGAACATGAATCCCAAAAAAGTAGACAAATTTATGGTCGGCCTGATTTATTTATTTTCCGGAACGATCATCCTTATCTTGGCAAGTCTACTGCTCTTTATTCTATGGCGCGGCCTGCCCCAGTTCTCATGGGAATTTCTGACGGCTCCGGCAAAATCCTTTCAGGTAGGCGGCGGAATCGGAGTGCAGTTATTCAATTCCTTTTACCTATTGGTCCTGACGCTGCTGATCAGCACGCCTCTTGCACTGGGAGCGGCGATTTACCTTTCGGAATATGCACCTCAAAATTGGTTTACCGACATCATCCGTACTGCTATCGAAGTTTTGAGTTCCTTACCGTCTGTTGTAGTCGGTCTCTTCGGATTTCTGATCTTCGTCATCCAGTATGGTTTTGGCTTCTCGATCCTTTCGGGAGCCTTGTCCCTGACCATCTTCAATCTGCCGCTTTTGACGCGGACGATTGAAGATTCCTTGCGGGCGATCCCGTCTTCCCAGCGTGAAGCTGGATTGGCGTTGGGGCTTTCCCGTTGGGAGACAGTCACGCTGATCATTCTGCCAGCTGCTTTGCCGGGTATTCTGACCGGGATGATTTTGGCTGCGGGCCGTATTTTCGGTGAAGCAGCCGCATTGATCTATACAGCTGGGCAGAGCGCTCCGGCTTTGGATTTTACAAACTGGAATCCGCAATCCATCACAAGTCCGTTGAATATTTTCCGGCCTGCTGAAACATTGGCTGTGCACATTTGGAAAATCAACAGTGAAGGCGTGAAACCGGATGGAGCGCAAGTATCCGCTGGTGCCTCAGCAGTACTGGTGTTGGCGGTCCTCATCTTCAATCTGACTGCCAGAAGTTTGGGCAGAAGATTGCAGAAGAAGGCTACTTCAGCATAGAACCGGAAAATTGATTTGAAGGAGGGACCCTTGATGGGGAATGAAAAGACACTGGAAACGAATATCATCCGGATGCGTCCTGAGGCTGAAGTTGCCCTGAAGACAAATGATCTGCATGTTCATTATGGCGATTTTGAAGCAATCAAAGGCGTTTCCATGGAATTTGAAAAGAATAAAATCACCTCGCTGATCGGACCGAGCGGGTGCGGGAAATCCACTTATCTTCGTTCGCTGAACCGGATGAACGACGCTGTTCCCGGCGCAAAAGTGACTGGGGAAATCATTTACCAAGGCATTGATGTGAACGTAGCTGAAGTCGATGTATTCGAAGTGCGGAAAAATATCGGGATGGTATTCCAAAGACCGAATCCTTTCAGCAAATCGATTTATGAGAATATCGCTTTTGCGCTGAGAAGGCATGGCATGAAAGATAAGTCGGCATTGGATGAAATCGTCGAAACCAGCTTGAAACAAGCTGCCCTTTGGGACCAAGTGAAGGACCAATTGAACAAAAGCGCCTTAGCGCTCTCTGGCGGACAACAGCAACGTCTCTGCATCGCACGCGCGATCGCACTGAAACCGGATATCCTGCTTTTGGATGAACCTGCCAGCGCGTTGGATCCGATATCGACTTCTCAAGTCGAAGAAACCTTGCTGGAGTTGAAAGAAAAGTATACGATTATCATTGTTACACATAATATGCAACAAGCATCGCGGATCAGTGACTATACGGCGTTCTTCTATTTGGGCAATGTCATTGAATATGATGAGACCAGAAAAATCTTTACCCGTCCGAAGATTCAACAGACGGAAGATTATGTTTCTGGGCATTTCGGCTAGGAGGAAAGCAACGTGAACAGCACAAAACCCATTATTGAAACGCGTGATGTACATTTATATTACGGAAAGAACGAAGCGTTGAAGGGCATTTCGCTTGATTTTCATAAAAAAGAAATTACGGCTCTGATCGGGCCGAGCGGATGCGGAAAATCCACCTACTTAAGGACGTTGAATCGCATGAACGATCTGATTCCGGATGTGACGGTCACCGGGAAAATCAGTTTCAATGGTCAGGATATCTACAGTCCGCAGATGGACACCGTAGAGTTGCGGAAAAAGGTCGGCATGGTTTTCCAACAGCCGAATCCGTTCCCCTTTTCGGTATTCGATAATGTGGCGTATGGCTTGCGCATCGCCGGGATGAAGGACAAGGAAAAAATCGCCCGGATCGTGGAAGAAAGCCTGAAGAAAGCAGCTGTCTGGGATGATGTCAAAGATAAATTGGATCAGAGCGCCTTATCTTTGTCAGGCGGTCAGCAGCAACGTGTCTGTATCGCCCGGGTCTTGGCGATCGAACCTGAAGTCATTTTGTTGGATGAACCGACGAGTGCGTTGGATCCGATTTCCAGCGCTCAGATCGAACGGATGCTTATGGAATTGAAAAACGAGTACACGATGATCATTGTTACGCACAATATGCAACAAGCATCGCGGATTTCTGATAATACTGCCTTTTTCTTGAGCGGAGAATTGATTGAATTCGGTGAAACGAGCCAAATCTTCACCAATCCAAAGGAAAAACAAACGGAAGATTATATTTCTGGACGTTTCGGCTGATCCGTTGCATAATGAAAAATATTTACAAAGGGGTTGGTTTGTGATGAGACGAGTGTTTGAAGAGGAATTAAAGAGTTTGCACGCTCACTTTTTGAAGATGGGTGTGTTGGTCAATGAAGCGATCCAGAAATCAGTGGATGCTTTTGTCACGCACGACAAAGAATTAGCGCAGCAAGTCATTGATGAAGATGCAGCCATCAATGCATTGGAGAACGAGTTGGAGCTCGAATGTTTCGAATTGATAGCCTTGCAACAGCCGGTCACCACTGACTTGCGCAAAATCGTAACCGTGATGAAAGCCAGTGCGGATCTAGAGCGGATTGGCGATCATGCTGTCAGTATCGCAAAGTCGACGATCAAAGTGAAAGGCACCAAGCATGATGCCGATATCGAAACAGCTATCGCGGAAGCTGCCTTGATGGTCATGGCGATGGTAAGGGAAGTTCTGGATGCTTACGTTGTAATGGATGTTGAACGGGCACGCGAGATTGCATCCAGGGATACAGAAATAGATGAACGTGCAAAAAATATCTACGAAAGCTGCATCGAGCATATGAAACAGGATCCTGACATCATTTTCGGAGGGACCAATTACATGCGCATTTCGACTTATTTGGAAAGAATAGGCGATTATGTAACGAATATCTCCGAGTGGATCATTTACTTGGATTCCGGAGAAGTCGTAGAACTGAATGTCCACCATAAAATTTAATGAGGAAAGCGTTGCGATGCCCAAGCGGTGTTGCAACGCTTTTTTTCTGGGTCAGTCAGTTCTTAAGCCAAGGCAGTTTGCTTGCAGCTGCTTGATTTCGACAGCAAGGGCAATAGCTTTCATAGAACGGATGAATTTGCTAAAATAAGGATTGAAGTAAGGAACAGGAGACTAAGTGAGATGATGTCAGACTTGAATACAGAAACGATACAAGCAGTTACGAAAATATTCAAATTGATCGGCGATCCGACCCGTTTTTTGATTCTCCATGTATTGGAAAACCGGGAACTGAACGTAAATGCCATCGCAGAGGAACTGGAATTGGAGCAATCGGCAGTTTCGCACCAGCTGAAAAAGCTACGGGAAGCAAAGTTGGTAAAAAGCAGAAGAAGCGGAAAAAATATCCTCTACAGTCAAGACGATCAGCATGTCTACGCAATTCTGCATTTGGCTGTCGAACATGCCGAACACGGCAGGGATGATGGACATAAAGAGGCTGATACAGCCGCAGCAGACAAGAAAGAGACTTGAACATCCGTGCGAACTAATGTTCTTTTTAGCCTTGGATATGGTATACTACAGACAATTAGGAAGCAGACGAAAACCAAAGAATAAGTCAAAGAAGGATCTGAAAATATGGCAAAAGACCAAATCATCGTACGGGGAGCCCGTTCGCACAATTTGAAGAATATAGATGTCACCATCCCGAGAGACAAACTTGTCGTCATGACCGGCCTTTCCGGATCGGGCAAGAGCTCGTTGGCTTTCGATACGCTTTACGCGGAAGGGCAAAGACGTTATGTGGAAAGCCTCTCCGCCTATGCGCGCCAGTTTTTGGGCCAGATGGACAAACCGGACGTGGACAGTATCGATGGCCTGAGCCCGGCGATTGCGATCGATCAAAAGACGACGAACCGCAATCCGCGTTCAACAGTCGGCACAGTTACGGAAGTCAACGATTTCCTGCGCCTGCTTTTTGCACGTGTCGGGCATCCGATTTGTCCGAATGATGGCACGCCAATCAGCAGCCAATCGCCCGAACAGATGGTGAATCAGGTTCTGGAGCTGCCGGAACGCACGAAACTGCAGATACTGGCACCGATCATCAAAGGGAAAAAAGGGCAACACAAAAAAGTGTTCGAGGATATCAAGAAGCAAGGCTACGTCCGCCTCCGCGTCGATGGGGAATTGTTTGATGTTTCCGAAGACATTGAATTGGAAAAGAATAAAAAACATGACATCGCGATCGTTGTCGATCGGCTGGTCATCAAGGAGGGTATCCGTTCGCGGATCTTCGATTCGATCGAAGCCGCGTTGCATTTGGCCGATGGATACGCCATCGTTGATGTCATCGGCAGTGAAGAGCTTTTGTTCAGCGAACACCACGCCTGTCCCTATTGCGGATTTACGATCGGTGAGATCGAACCGCGCCTGTTTTCTTTCAACGCGCCTTATGGAGCCTGTTCCGAATGTGATGGGCTGGGGATGAAATTGGAAGTCGATCCTGACTTAATCGTTCAGGATAAACAGCTTTCCCTGAATGAAGGGGCGCTGGTGCCTTGGAACCCGATCAGCTCGAATTACTACCCGGAAATGCTGCGCCAATTTTGTGTGCAGAACGGGATCGATATGGACCTTCCGTACGTCGAACTAAGCACCGATACCCAGCAGAAACTGCTCTATGGTGCTGGAGGCGAATTGTTCCATTTCCATTACCAGAATGAATTCGGCGGTGTCCGGGATGTCGATATCCCTTTTGAAGGGGTCATCACCAATGTCAATCGACGCTACAAAGAGACATCGAGCGATTTTACGCGCGAAGCGATGCGCCAATACATGACCGAGCTGCCTTGCCACACTTGCCATGGCTATCGTTTGAATGAGCAAGCCCTGTCCGTGAAGGTGGCCCAACACGACATCGGTCAAGTCACGGAGTTTTCCATCGAGAATGCGGTCGCTTTCTTCGAGGAGATTTCCCTTTCGGAACAAGAGAAGCAGATTGCCGCGCCTATCCTGAAGGAAATTTTGTCCCGATTGACTTTCCTGAAGAACGTCGGCCTCGACTACTTGACCTTGAGCCGGACGGCGGGCACACTTTCCGGTGGGGAAGCGCAGCGGATCCGCTTGGCGACGCAAATAGGCTCCAATCTGTCCGGTGTGCTCTACATTTTGGATGAGCCATCCATCGGGTTGCACCAGCGCGACAACAATCGGTTGATCGAATCGATGAAAAATATGCGCGACCTTGGCAACACGTTGATCGTTGTGGAACATGATGAAGACACGATGATGCAGGCGGATTATCTGATCGATATCGGACCGGGTGCTGGTGAACTCGGCGGCGAAATCGTGGCTGCCGGTACACCTGAGCAAGTCATGAAAAACAAAAAATCGCTGACAGGGAAATATCTGTCAGGGAAATTGTTCATCCCGGTTCCGGAGACACGAAGGACAGAAGACAAAGGTGCCGTGGAAATCACCGGCGCCACTGAAAATAATCTGAAGAATGTGGATGCTGCCTTTCCTTTAGGTAAAATCGTGGCAGTCACCGGTGTTTCCGGTTCAGGGAAGAGTTCTTTGGTCAATAATGTCCTGAAGACGGCCCTGGCCAAAGAATTGACCCGTACGAAAGAAAAACCGGGCAAGTTCAAGACAATCAGCGGGTTCGAAGGTCTGGAGAAAGTCATCGATATCGACCAAAGCCCGATCGGACGGACGCCGCGAAGCAACCCGGCAACCTACACCAGCGTCTTCGATGACATGCGCGACCTTTTTGCCAGCACCAACGAAGCCAAAATACGCGGCTATAAAAAAGGCCGTTTCAGCTTCAATGTCAAGGGTGGTCGTTGTGAAGCCTGCCGCGGAGACGGCATTCTCAAGATCGAAATGCATTTCCTGCCGGATGTCTACGTGCCTTGCGAAGTCTGTCATGGCACGCGCTACAATTCCGAAACTTTGGAAGTGCAATACAAAGGAAAGAACATCGCCCAAGTCTTGGATATGACGATTGAGGAAGCTTTGGCCTATTTTGAAGCCATCCCTAAAATCAGGCGCAAACTGCAGACCATCGTAGATGTCGGCCTCGGCTATGTGACATTGGGGCAACCAGCCACGACTTTATCCGGCGGTGAAGCCCAACGGATGAAGCTGGCCAGTGAACTGCAACGCGTTTCAAGCGGAAAGACATTCTACATACTGGATGAACCTACCACGGGGTTGCACACACACGATATCGCCAGATTATTGCAGGTTTTGGACCGCTTGGTGGAAGCCGGCAACACGATCGTCGTGATCGAACACAATCTGGATGTAATCAAAACTGCCGATTACATCATCGATATGGGTCCTGAAGGCGGAGCCGGCGGGGGAACTGTACTTGCAACCGGCACTCCGGAAGAAATCGCCGAAGTGAAGGGCAGCTACACCGGCCAATTTCTGAAGCCTATTCTGGAACGGGATAAAGCAAGAAACAAAAAGACAAAATAGATAGCGAAAGGCCAGCCGATTCCGGTTGGCCTTTTATTGTACATGCTACCCTCTAGTCATTTCTGCTGAAGGGAAAATCAATCTTTAGACCTATGACAAGGGAAAAGAAATTGGGCATAATAAGTACATAAGCAACAGATAATCAGCAATAGGCAAACTGTCCCATGTCAGTGAATAGATAAATGGATAACCATCAAGGAGGAAATACCATGAATGAAAGAGACCGTATTTTGGCGTTGGTAAGAGAAGGCATCATCACTACCGAAGAAGCCTTGGTGCTTTTGGAAAACTTGGCGAAGCGTGAGGGAAAAGATGCCGTGAAATTGAATCAGCAGCAAGATTTTACAGATACACCCGATAGTGCATCAGAATACACAGAGCAGACCGATCAAGCATCCGATCAAGAGCGGGAAGACCGCAAAAATCTGGAAAAGATTTTGGATGAACTGGCCAGCGAGATTTCCTATTTCTCCTCTCAGATAGATGCGAAAGGCGAAGCGCTCCAATCGCTGAAAAAACAGATCAACGACAAAGCCGAAAAAAGACAAGAATTGGCGACAGCCGATGAACTGGGCGATTTGACGGGCGAGCAAGAAATCACCTTGATGCGCTTGGATGAAGAACTGGAAGGCCTGCGCGGGCAAGCTGCCGCACTGGAAGCCGAAAAAGTCGAGATGGAACAAAAAATGCGCGGCCTCAAGAAGGAGCATGTGGAAAACAGCGTGAAATCCTTTGGCGAGAAACTGGGCAATAAAGAGGAATGGAAAGATACAGCCACCAATTTCACAGATCGCCTCACCAAAGCAGGCGCACAACTGAGCAAATTTTTGACCGACACGGTGCAAACGGTCGTAGAGAATGTCGATTGGAAAGATACTGATTTCAACATCAAGATCCCTGGATTGATCACCAGCAAATTCCAGCATGAATTCACATTCGATCAAAACACAGCGACGATTCTTGATTTCCAACTGGCAAACGGCAATGTGACGTTGCAGAGTTGGGATAGCGAAACCATTTCGGTTGCCGCGGATGTGAAAATCTACGGGAAAACCGATGAAGCGATAGCGAAGGAAGCGTTCGATGCTCGGAGCACGCTGGTGATGGATGAGGATAAATTCACTTTCCGCGTTCCGAACAAACGGGTGAAATGCGATATCGTCGTCTCTTTGCCAAAGCGCGAATACGATTACGTCGCAATCAAGATGTTGAACGGGAATGCGACCCTGAAAAACATTGAAGGAAAAGATTTTTACATCAAATCCACGAATGGCAATATGGTCATTTCAGGTCTCAAGGCCATCATGCTGGAGACGGATGGCGTCAACGGGAACCTGGATGTCTCAGAAAGCACGATCGTGGATGTGCTGGCGAAAACCATCAACGGCAGTCTGACGATCAAGAGTGATGTCATCAGTGCAACTGTTTCCGTTGTGAACGGCGATGTGAAACTTTCCTATCCGGGAACCAACGCCAAACAGATCCAAGCCAGCTCCGTCAACGGGTCAGTCAAGCTGTCCTTGCCTGCTGCCAAAAGCGCAGAAGTGAAAGCCAGCAGTTCTTTGGGGAAAATCATGAACCGGATGGAAAATATCGAAATCATCCGCCAAAAAAATGAACACACAAACAAGTACCTGGAATTCAGACGAATGGACGAGGAATCGCCTGTTATGGTAGAATTAAAGACAACAACAGGAAACATATTCTTAAAAAATAACTAAAAATAGCTACAATAAATGGCACACATAAGGAGAGAACGAAAATGAAAAAATTAACCAAATCTGCTACAGACAGACAAGTCAGCGGTGTTCTGGGAGGTATTTCCGAATACTTCGGCATCGACTCAACGATTGTGCGTGTGGTATTTCTGATTGCCGTATTTGCGGGAGTCGGTTCGCCCGTGTTGCTGTACATCCTGATGGCTGTACTGATGCCTGAACCGGGCCGAAGCGACAGCGGACAATCATTCGGCGGAACGTATGATTCCTCATCTTCCCGCCGCAGTTCCGATGCCTCGAGATCTGTAAAAGAAGCAAAACCAGTGGACAAACAAGAAGAGGATGACTGGAGTGATTTCTGATGGGTTTTTGGAAAAAAGCGGCGGTCAACTCGCTAGTGTTCATCGCTTTGGCTTATTTCATGGCACCTTCATTCTATGTGCATAGCCTTTGGACAGCTTTTTGGGCCAGCATCATCTTAGGGATTGTAAACTTTCTGATTAAACCGGTGCTTTCGATCCTCTCGTTCCCGATCACAATCCTGACGTTCGGCTTGTTCAGCTTCGTCATCAATGGATTTATGCTGTATCTGACGTCTTGGTTGGTCGGTCCTGGATTCCACTTCACAAGCTACGGCACAGCATTCCTGGTGGCTCTGATCATGTCGGTCGTGCATATGTTCCTGAGCAGGGACGACGCGCGTTAACCAAGAGGGTTCGGTTACGGCACTTAGCTCCAAATTACATAAAGTAAGGCAGTTGAAACGATTGTTTCAGCTGCCTTTTTGTACTTTCGTATGCACCCATAAAATGTTATGATGGATAGGAATACAATAAACCACAAGCGATTCAATCATTGTTTGCGGCAAGATGAGAATGTAAAAAAATCCTGCCCGATTTGGGTCAGGAAATTAAATGATAGAGCGAGGGATAAGAATGGCGAATACAGTCACTGTAAAGGAATTAGTGGATTCTTCAGGTTATATTGTACTGAGCGGAGAAGAATTTTTGGGAAACAAGATCACGACCAGCGAAATCTCCAGACCCGGCGTTGAGTTGACAGGTTTCTTTAATTTCTACCCGTCGGCCCGTATCCAGTTGTTGGGGAAAACGGAATTGACATTCATCGAGAGGATGACCGCCGAAGAGCGCCTGATCGTCATGAGGCGACTTTGCAGCAAAGAGACGCCTTGCTTCGTCATCGGACGCAAGCTGCAGGCACCTGCAGAATTGACGAAAGCCGCGCAGGAAGCCGGCATACCGATTCTTTCGGCACAATCCAGAACAACAAGAGTATCCAGTAACATCACCAATTTCCTTGAAGGCAAGTTGGCGGAACGGGTTTCGATGCACGGGGTTTTCGTGGATGTTTTTGGAATGGGCGTCATGATTACAGGGGACAGCGGCGTCGGAAAGTCGGAAACAGCTTTGGAATTGATCCAAAAAGGACACCGTCTGGTTGCTGACGATCGCGTTGATCTGTATCAACATGATGAAAATACGCTGATCGGTGAGGCACCGGGCATCCTTCGCCATCTGATCGAAATCCGCGGAATCGGCATCATCGATGTGATGACGCTGTTCGGGGCCGGGGCAGTCAAACAGACCAATGAAGTCAATCTGATCGTCAACCTGGAGCTCTGGAGCAAAGACAAAAAATTTGAACGTCTGGGCAGCACGGAGGAGATTGTGAACATTCTGGATGTCGGTATCCCTAAAATCACGATTCCGGTTAAGACAGGGCGAAATCTTGCCATCATCATCGAAGTGGCGGCCATGAATTTCCGTGCGAAAACCATGGGCTACAATGCCGCTGAGACTTTCGAAAGAAATTTGGAAGCATTGATAAAAGAAAATGCTCAAAAAGGTGAATAGGCTTGCATAAAGGAGAATGAGATGAATAATTTAATAGCCGCATTGAACCCCGTCGCATTGTCATTTGGTGGGTTGGAAATCCGTTGGTACGGCGTCATCATCGCGGCAGGCATCCTCATTGCCATGGCATTGGCGACGAAAGAGGCCGAGAAAAAAGGGTTGGACCCGGATTTCATTGTCGACATGATGTTCTGGACGATACCGATCGGGATCATCGGCGCCCGCATTTACTATGTGTTGTTTGAATTGGATTATTATTTGCAGAACCCAGGCGAAATCATTCAGATCTGGAATGGTGGCATCGCCATTTACGGGGCGTTGATAGCCGGTATTTTGACGATTTACTGGTACACCAAACGAAAAGGGATTTCTTTTGCATTGACGATGGATATTTTGGCACCCGCAGTCCTGATTGCGCAATCCATCGGCAGATGGGGGAACTTCATGAACCAGGAAGCGCATGGTGAGGAAGTCAGCCGCACCTTTTTGGAGAATTTATTCCTGCCCGAATTCATCATTGAACAGATGAATATCAATGGGATTTATTACCACCCGACCTTCTTGTACGAATCGCTCTGGTCATTGGCCGGTTTTGTGCTGATCCTGATCCTGCGCAGAAAAGAGCAGCTGTTGCGTGTCGGTGAAGTGATGTTCACTTATGTCATGTGGTACTCGTTCGGCCGGTTCTTCATCGAAGGCATGCGCATGGACAGTCTGTATCTTTTCGGGCCTATCCGGGTTTCGCAGGCGCTGTCCATCTTGCTGTTCCTCGGAGCGATGGGAGTCTGGGCTTACAGACGCAGAAACAATTATCCGCCTGATCCCTTTTACACGAACATCACCAGAAAGGAAGCATAATATCAGAATGAATTTCAAAACGGTTTTATTTGATTTTGACGGCACTATTGCCGATACGAACCGGCTCATCAGCGAAAGCCACTTTGTCGTCATGGAGGAAAATTTTCCAGGCCGGTTCAAAAAAGAGGAAATGGCCCAATTCAACGGTCCCAGTCTAGAGGAAATATACGGGAATCTTGATCCTAGCCGACAGGAGGAGCTGGTCGCCCGCTACAGGGAGGTCATGCTGGAAAAACATGATGAAATGATCGTCATGTTTCCGGGCATCAAAGAAGTGCTTGAAACTCTTAAACAGAAAGGCCTCCGCTTGGGCGTCGTTTCAACGAAGCGCAGCGATGTGCTGAAACGAGGTATCGCTATCCTCGGCATCACGGATTATTTTGATACGATCCTCGGCTCAGGCGATTTTTCGCAACCGAAACCTGATCCGGAGTCACTCTTTCTGGCTCTGGATCGTCTGGACGCTGAAAGGGAAACCAGCGTAATGGTCGGGGACAATCACCACGATATAGTCGCAGGCAATAATGCGGGCGTCACAAGCATTTTTGTGGGCTGGTCCGAAAAAACGACTGCATTCATCCAACCATATCGGCCAACAAAAATAGTCAAAGATCCACAGGAGTTGGAAGAGTACATTCTTTCCGGCGTGAGAGTTTAATGGAGGGGAAGCGAGCAAAATGAAACAAACAGTCGCCGTATTAGGGGCAGGATCTTGGGGTACAGCCTTATCCATGGTATTGAATGAGAATGGACATGATGTCCGCCTTTGGGGGAATGACCCGAAACAAATCAAAGAAATCAACGAACAGCATACGAATGAGCATTACTTGCCGGGTGCCAAGTTGAGTGAAGCGATTGTGGCGTACACGGATCTGAAAGCCGCAATCAAAGAAGCAGACGCGCTCTTGTTCGTTCTGCCGACCAAAGCGATCCGCGTGGTCGCGAAAGAAGTCGCAGCGCTGTTGGACGGACAAACAAAGCCGCATCTGATCCACGCCAGCAAAGGGTTGGAGCAGGATACCCATAAACGGATTTCCGTCATCATCCAAGAAGAGATTCCGGCTGAAAAATACGATAGCTTAGTCGTCCTTTCCGGACCGAGCCATGCGGAAGAAGTCGCCAAAAAGGACATCACAACGATCACTGCCGCATCCGAGAATGAAGAGGATGCAGGTTATGTGCAAAAACTGTTCATGAATCCCTACTTCCGGGTCTACCGGAACACGGATGTCATCGGGGTTGAGTTGGGTGCTGCTTTGAAGAACATCATCGCAGTCGGTGCCGGAGCGCTCCATGGATTGGGCTACGGCGATAATGCCAAAGCGGCTTTGATGACGCGCGGGTTGGCTGAAATCAGCCGCCTCGGCACAGCCTTTGGAGCCGATCCAATGACCTTCTTCGGTCTGAGCGGGGTTGGCGATCTGATCGTTACCGGAACAAGCCGCCATTCGCGGAACTGGCGCGCAGGGGATCTGATCGGAAAAGGCCATGACCTGGATGAAGTGCTGAACAATATGGGGATGGTCGTTGAAGGCGTGGCGACAACAAAAGCCGCTTATGAATTGGCACAGGAAAAAGGCATCGAAATGCCGATCACGGAAGCCATCTACAAAGTGTTGTACGAGAAAGTTGACGTCAAAAAAGCAATCGAGGAATTGATGCTGCGCGAAGGCAAAGCGGAGCAATCTTCTCAAAATGTGGAAAAGGGGAGCCAGTCAATATGAAGAAAGTCAGAAAAGCAGTGATTCCTGCTGCGGGATTCGGAACACGTTTTTTACCGGCAACGAAAGCGATGGCAAAAGAAATGCTGCCGATTGTCGATAAGCCGACCATTCAATTCATCGTCGAAGAAGCGATCGCATCAGGGATCGAAGATATACTGATCGTAACCGGAAAAAGCAAACGTCCAATCGAAGACCATTTTGATTCAAACATTGAGTTGGAAGCGAATCTGCGCGAAAAAGGCAAAAATGAACTGCTTGAATTGGTGCAGGAAACGACCGGTTTACGCATCCATTTCGTCCGCCAATCTTATCCATTGGGATTGGGCCATGCGGTTCTGCAAGCAAAAGCCTTTGTCGGGGATGAGCCTTTCGTTGTCATGCTTGGGGATGATCTGATGGAAGACGAAGTGCCGTTGACCAAACAGTTGATGGATGCATACGAGCGCACGCATGCTTCGAACATCGCCGTGATGGAAGTGCCGCATGAAGAAACATCCAAATACGGCATCATCGATCCGGATCAGGAACTGGAACCAGGCCTGTTCAACGTCCGCCGATTCGTCGAAAAACCGAATCCGGAAGACGCGCCGAGCAATTTGGCTATCATCGGCCGCTACTTGCTGACTCCGGAAATTTTCGAAATTCTGGAAAATCAAAATCCGGGTGCCGGCGGAGAAATCCAATTGACCGACGCTATCGATACTTTGAACCAAACGCAGCGCGTCTTCGCAAAACGCTTCGACGGCAAACGCTTTGATGTCGGAGACAAATTCGGCTTCCTGACGACAAGCATTTCTTACGGCCTGACCCATCCGGAAATAAAGGATAAATTGAAAAATTATCTGGTGGAGCTGGGCGAAAAGTTGACTGCCGAGGACGAAGGCAAATAGCCAGTCAGGCAATCCAAACCAATTGATTGTTGAATAAAAACAAAAGAGGCCGGGCCATCAATCGTTCTGCGATTCATGGCTCGGCTTCTTCTCCATTAATTGAGGACCCTGAGCAGAATTGTGGCACAAAAAATAAAGTCAGAGTAAACTGTATAGGAACCAGATTTCGGCACCAGCCCGGAACAGACTTAACACCAGAAGGAGATACACTAAACATGGAACAAACTGAAAAAATTTATGACGTCATCGTCATCGGAGCCGGGCCAGGCGGAATGACTGCGGCGCTTTATGCATCCCGTTCGAATTTGAGCACCTTGATGCTGGAACGCGGCATTCCCGGCGGTGAAATGATCAATACGGCCGAAATTGAAAATTATCCTGGCTTCAAATCGATATTGGGTCCGGAGTTGGCTGAAAGGATGTACGAAAGCTCCATGCAATTCGGAGCCCAGCACGCCTACGGAGATGTGAAACGCATTGTCGTCGATGGCGATTACCGCATCGTCGAAGCAGGCAAAAAGTCCTATAAAACGCGTGCCGTCATCATCGCTACCGGTTCCCACCACCGCAAATTGGGGGTTCCCGGAGAAGACCAGTACAATGGCCGCGGCGTTTCCTATTGTGCCGTCTGTGATGGTGCCTTCTTTAAAGGCAAAAAATTGGCAGTGGTCGGCGGCGGAGATTCTGCCGTGGAGGAAGGGACTTACTTGACGCAATTTGCGGACGTCAACATCGTGCACCGACGTGATGCCTTGCGCGCCCAAAAAATCATCCAGGACCGTGCCTTTAAGAATGAGAAAGTTTCCTTTACGTGGGATTCCTTTGTGGAAGAAATCAAGGGCGATGGACAAAAAGTCACGGGCGTAGTAATCCGGAACAAAAATACCAACGAAATCACTGAAAAAGCCGTGGACGGCGTCTTTATTTATGTCGGCATTTTGCCGCAATCGGATGCCTTCCTTGATCTGGGGATCACGGATGAAGAAGGCTGGATCATCACGAATCAGCATATGGAGACCGCCATACCGGGCATCTTTGCCATCGGGGATGTGCGCCAGAAACTTCTGCGCCAAATCACGACTGCTGTCGGAGATGGCGGGGAAGCCGGAAACCGCGCTTTTTCTTACATCGAAGATCTGCATGACCGTATGGCAGCTGCCGAAGCGGCTGCCGAGACAGCGGACTGAGAAAATATTCATCAAAACAGTCAAGTTGTTTTCAAATCGATAAATATCACTAAAGTTCATGTTCTGATTTCAGAGCGTGAACTTTTTTTGTAGATTCCATCTTTTCGCTCATAATGCATGTAAATAATGTTATAATATGGTTAAACTAATATGGGAAGGATGATGAAAATGTCTTATCAAGAAACCATCGCACAATGGAATAATTTTGCCTTATTAGAACCTACATTAAAAGAAGAATTGCAATCTTTGGAGGGAAATGAAGAAGCACTGAAAGATGCTTTTTTTGCTCCGCTGGAATTCGGGACTGCCGGTATGCGCGGCATCCTGGGAGTCGGCATCAATCGAATGAACATCTACACAGTACGCCAAGCGACCGAAGGATTGGCTCGTTTGATGGAGGCGAAAGGTGAAGAAGAGAAAAAACGTGGCGTTGCGATTGCTTACGATTCCAGACACCAATCTCCGGAGTTCGCGATGGAGGCAGCGAAGACATTGGGTGCGCACGGCATTCCGGCTTTCGTTTTTGAAAGCTTACGTCCTACACCTGAATTATCCTTTGCGGTAAGACATTTGAATGCGCTAACGGGCATCATGATCACAGCGAGCCATAACCCGGCTGATTACAATGGTTATAAAGTCTATGGAGACGACGGCGGCCAGATGACTCCTGACGATGCGGACGCTTTGACTGAATATGTAAGAGCAATCGAAAATCCACTGATGATCCAAGTGGGTGATGAAGCAGAGCTGAAAGCAGCCGGTTTGATCAAAATGCTTGGAGAAGAGATCGACGCAGCTTATCTTGAGCTGGTCAAAACAGTGACCGTCGATCCTGCCCTTGTCCATGAAATGAGCAAAGAAATGAAATTGGTCTTCACGCCTCTTCATGGGACTGGTCAGATGATGGGTGAACGCGCTTTGAAGAATGCCGGATTTGAAGGCATCTATCTCGTGCCGGAACAGGCAGTAGCGGATCCGAACTTCTCCACCGTGAAATCACCGAATCCGGAAGAAGCAGGCGCATTCGAATACGCCATCAAACTGGGTACGGAACTGGATGCCGATATTTTGGTCGCGACCGATCCGGATGCTGACCGCTTGGGTGCGGCCGTCCGCAAAGCAAAAGGCGAGTACGTTGTCCTGACTGGTAACCAAATCGCTTCATTGATGCTGGATTACTTGCTGCGCGCGAAAAAAGCGGCCGGCACATTGCCAGCCAACGGTACAGCCCTGAAATCAATCGTATCCAGCGAGTTGCCTACCGCAATCGCAAAATCATACGGTGCGGATATGGTTGATGTTCTGACCGGATTCAAATTCATCGCAGAAAAAATCAAGCAGTACGAAGAAGACCACAGCAAGGAATTCTTGTTCGGTTTCGAGGAAAGCTACGGCTATCTGGCAAAACCGTTCGTCCGCGACAAAGACGCTATCCAAGCCCTAGTATTGATTGCTGAAGTAGCGGCTTACTACAAGAAAAAAGGCCAAACGCTGTATGACGGCTTGGTCGAAATCTTCGAAACGCACGGCTACTATAAAGAACAGACAATTTCCGTCACGATGTCCGGCATCACTGGAGCAGAAAAAATCAAGGCGCTGATGGCTCAATTCCGTTCTGAAGCACCGTCAGACTTCGCAGGCATCGCCGTATCGATCACGGAAGACTTCGGCAACTCGACGAAGACATTCCCTGATGGTTCAACTGAGAGCATCGATATGCCGAGCTCGAATGTGCTGAAATACTTCCTGGAAGATGGCAGCTGGATCGCCATCCGTCCAAGCGGAACAGAACCAAAAATCAAATTCTATATCGGTGCCAAAGCGGAAAGCCAATCCGCAGTCGACGAAAAAGTTGCTGCTTTCGAAGCAAGCATCCGTACTTTGACCGCTGAATAAGCAATGCAACAAAAAAGAAGCCCGCGGGCTTCTTTTTTATTTGAAGGTTTATCAGAAAGTTTTGGCCAATTGTTTGGCTTTTTCGATCGCATCCGCAACGATTTCATCGGCACGGTCCGGGTATGTGTCCATGCCTTCAACGAAAAGTTGCGAGATTTCTTCGACTCCCAGAAAGCGGAAAATGCTCTTGATGTACTGGCTGGCAGGGTCGCTTCCGTCGAAGAGGCCTCCGTTTGCTTGGATATGCAGCAATTTTTTATCCGGGACCATGCCGACCGCTCCGGATTCCGTGTAACGGAATGTCTGTCCGGCGACAGTGATAGTATCGATCCACGTCTTCAGGCGACCCGGCACGTGCATGTTCCACAAAGGATTGGCGATGATGATCTTATCCATGGACAAGAAATCATCTGTGTAGTGATTGAAGAGCGTCACTTTTTCCTGCTGACGGGAAGTCAATTGATCAAATAGCACACCTTTCGACAATTCTTTCCATGCAGTCAAAAGATCCCGGTCGATTTCAGGGATTGCGACTTCATAAAGATTCATGTCCTTGATGCGATCGTAAGGATTCACAGCTTTGTATTCCTCCAGAAAAGCATCCAGGACTTTCATGGAACGGGAGACGCTGCTGTCGAAAGGATGCGCGCGCACAACTAAAACTCTGGCCATAGAATAACCTTCTTTCCAATTTGTTATAGATACATGATACCATTTACATGCACAGATGATAAAGCATAACCACTATCTGAAAACGAGAGGAACAGGTAAAAAAGAGAGTTACCCTTGTCGGGTAACTCTCTTTTGCATTTTCAATCAACAATCTTAAGCTACGAAAGCTTCCGCAGACAGAGGCGTTTCATCGATGAAGAAACGTTTGTACCAGACGAGGAAGATGTAGGCAGTCCAGATTTGGCGACCGTAATCCAATTTCTTCGTATAGTTGTCATCGAGGATCTGCACGAGCTTGTCGGTGTCGAAAAATTCTGCCGCATAGTCTGAAGCGAAAGCTTTTCTGACTTCGTTGTAGAATTCTTCTTCACGCAGCCAGTGACGGATAGGAGTAGGGAAGCCCAACTTCGGACGTTTCGCCCATTCTTCCGGCAGGACATCGGCAGCCGCTCTGCGCAGCACGTATTTCGTATCGATTTCGTTGACACGGTAATCGGAAGGGATGCGTTTCGCCAATTCCATGACTTCTTTGTCCAGGAAAGGTACGCGCAGCTCCAACGAGTGGGCCATGCTCATCTTGTCGGCTTTCAACAGGATATCCCCAGGCATCCAAAGGTTCAGATCGAGATACTGCATCTTCGTCACATCATCCTGGCCTTTTACTTCGTCATAGATCGGTTTGGTGATCGAACGGATATCCGGGCCATTTTTGTATGCTGGCTTCAGGATATCCACAGCTTCTTCTTCGTCCCAGACGATGGCTTGGCCGATGAAGCGTTCTTCAACTTTTTGGCCGCCTTTGACCAAGAAGGTCGTCAGCGTATTCTTCGGCAGTTTGTGGGCCAATTTGCCGATGCCTTTTCGCAGGCTGTAAGGGACCTTTTCATAGGTCTCCATTTTCTTGGATGGCTCATACCAAGAGTAGCCGCCGAAAATTTCATCTGCGCCTTCACCCGAAAGTACGACTGTCACATCTTTCTTCGCCAATTCAGCCAAGAAATACAACGGAACGGAAGACGGATTCGATTGCGGTTCATCCATATGGTATTGGATGGTAGGCAGGGCATGGAAAGCTTCCTCAGGCGAGATGTACTTGCGGACATTCTCGATGCCGAGGATGTCGGAAAGATCGGCAGCCTGGTTGGTTTCGTTGAACATTTTTTCATATTCGGAGAAGCCGACCGAGAAAGATTTTTCCGGTTTCATCAAAGCTGTGATCAAGCTGGAATCGACACCGCCGGAAAGGAAAGCGCCGGTTTTCACGTCACTGATTTTGTGGGCGCGAACGGAATCGGCCATCGTTGCTTTAATTTCTTCCACATAGCTTTCCAAAGTGCCGTTTTCGGCATGAAATTTCTTGTCCCAATATTCGACCGTATGGATATCGTTGCCTTTAAGCACCATATAATGCGCCGGTTTCAATTTGTGGACGCCCTTGAAGAAGGTTTCGCCCATTGAAGAGTATTGCAGCGTCAAGTAAGGGCGCAAAGCATCCTTGTTCACTTCTTTGATGAAAGCAGGGTGAGCCAAAAATGACTTGATTTCAGAACCGAAAAGCAAGCTGCCGTCGGTTGTGTTTGTCGTATAGTACAACGGTTTGATGCCGAAGCCATCACGGGCGATGAACATCGTATCGTTCACTTTGTCCCAGATCGCGAACGCGAACATGCCGCGCAATTGTTTCACGAAGTCATAACCGTATTCTTTGTAGCCGTAAATCAAAACTTCACTGTCCGTTTTGGAATGGAAGACGTGTCCTTTTTGTTTTAGATCTTCGCGCAACTCCTGGAAGTTGAAGATTTCGCCGTTGAACACCAATACCAAATTTCCGTCGGCACTGTACATCGGTTGCTTCCCGTTATCGGAAAGGTCGATGATGCTCAATCGGCGGAAGCCTAACGTTACCTTGTCATCAGAATACATGCCGCCGCTGTCTGGCCCGCGGTGCACGATCCTATTCATCATACCTTCAATCACAGTCTGATGGTTCCATGCAGTCGATCCATGGATATATCCAACAAAACCACACATTTATACCACTCCTTAAGTATCTCTTGCTAGATCAGAATGTCTGTCCGTCTAGAGTCCAATCTATTCTATCACAAATGGAAAATCATTAAAAGAAATTATCCGATGGGAAAGCTCTGCAGAATTCCCAAAAATCGAAAAAATAAGGCGATCCACTTTGTATGGAAGCGCCTTATTCTTCGGTTTCACTGCTTATTTTGTGCGCTCAACGATTACGCTTAACTTTGCTGGAGGGGTCCAGACGTTTTTCCATCAGACCCAACAACCAATCCGCCAGAACGGCCATCAAAGCGGTCGGGATTGCGCCGGCTAGGATGATGGCTGTCCCGTTCGTCGCATTGACACCGCGGGAAATGATATCCCCCAATCCGCCGGCGCCGATGAAGGTGCCGATGGCGGTGATGCCGATGGCAACGACCAAGGCATTCCGCAAGCCGGCCATGATGACGGAAAGCGACAACGGCAATTCGACCAGATAAGTCAATTGCATCCGCGTCATCCCCATGCCTTTACCCGTATCCAACAAAGCGGCATCCACATTCCGCACACCGGTATAGGTGTTTTTGATGATCGGCAGCAGCGAATACAGGAAGACTGTCGCAATGACGGTATCCGACCCAAGTCCGAGTCCCAGCATCAAAATGGATAACAGCGCCAGGGAAGGGATGGTCTGGATGACATTGGCTGCGCCGATGATCCAATCCGCCAATTTTTTATTGCGTGCGATCCAGAAACCGAGTGGGATTGCTACAATTGCGGCGAACAGCACCCCATAAATGGAAATCAGAAAATGGCGGGTGAACTGTTCGAAGACATAGCTACCATTTTCTCTATAATAGTAAAGCAACTGCTGGAGCATATTCATTTCGCTTAGATTCATCATTCGCCCTCCTTTAAGGATGTAACTTCTTTATCTTCAAAATAGCTGTTCTCTTCCAGGAAATTTTGGGCGACTGTTTGGGCTTCCACCAAGTCGTTATCGACTTCATAGTTCATCGCCTGCATCATTTCATCAGTCAGCGTGTCCTCCAATTTCAGCAGGATGGTCTCCAGTTCAGGATAAGCTTCCAGAATTTCTTTGGAGGCAACGGGGCTGGCATCATAAGGCGGGAATAGCTGCAGATCGTCTTCGAGAACGACCAGGTCATAGCTCGCGATCCGTCCGTCTGTGGAATAGCCCAAAACGATGTCCATTTCATCCGCCTGCAGAGCATCATATACGAGACCGACCTGCATCGGATAGACGCGCTGGAAATCAAAGCCATAGGTATCTTTGAAGGCTTCGTAACCGTCACCTTCCCGCTCCATCCAGGAATTGTCGACGCCGGCTCTCAGATTCGGGGCCAATGTTGCGAGGTCGCTGATGGTCTCCAAATTATTTTCTTCGGCAAATTCACGTGTCACCAAAAAAGCGTACGTGTTGGCAAAGCCATAGGATGGGAACCAAACTTGATCGAATTGTTCATCGAAACCCTTGACTACCGTCTCCAAAGCCAATTCGGGATCCGTAAGAGGCTCCATGCCCAATTCACCGGTCAGAGATGTCCCTGTGTAGCGGACAGCCGATACATTCGCATCCCCGCCTATCATAGCTTGGTGATTCAAGGTCGATGAACCAAGATTATTGACCATATCCACGGAAGCGTCCGGCAGGTAATGTTCGACCATCCCTCTGACCATATAACTCAATATTTGCATTTCTGTCGTTGTCCCACCGGTGATGACGATGCCTTCATTGTTCACTGATGCGCCAAGGCCAGGCAAGGAGCAGGCGGCCAACAAAAGTGACGTCAGCGGAAACAGCAACCATATTTTTATGTGTTTCTTCATAATCAGTTTCCTCCTTTTGCAGATGTTGTCTGTGGAGAAACGAATCGTTCAAGCTTTCCAAGCAGGAAATCAGCCAATAAAGCCAATACGGTCACCGGTAAAGTTCCCCAAATGATCATTTCCTGATCGTATACATTCAATCCGTTAAAAATATAATCACCCAAACCGCCGGCTCCTATATACGAAGCAAGCGTCGCCCAGGCGATGACGTACACTCCCGCCAAGCGGATTCCGGACATGATGACCGGAGCTGCCAAAGGCAATTTCACTTGCAGAATGATCTGGTTGTCGGTCAAGCCCATCCCTTTTGCTGAGTCGATGATGTTGTTGTCCACATTCGAGATGCCGATGAACGTATTGCGCAGAATCGGCAACAAGGAATAGATGAATAAAGCTACGATCGCGGGAAGTTTTCCAATCCCGAAAAGTGGGATCATCAAGGCGAGTAACGCCAAGGAAGGGACCGTCTGGAGAATCGAAACAAAACTGATGATAAAACCGGAGTAACGCTTGAAGTGGGTCAAGGCGATGCCCAAAGGAACGGCAACCAGCACGCCAAGCATCAGAGCTAAGGCTGAGATGTAGAAATGCTCACCGGTTTTAAAGAGTAACTCGGAACCGTTTGTTGTCAAAAAGTCCATATCATCACCCCTTAACCGTTTCAATGTCTGCGGTCGTTTCGATTACCTCTTCAGCGGGCATTTCAGGCTCTATGTCTCCCCATATCGTATCGTATACCATGTCCACAATGGAAGTGCGGGTGATCAAGCCGATCAGATGGTTTTTTGCATCCACAACAGGAATGTTTTTATAACCCAATTTCAGGATACGCTGCAAAGCGTCCCTAACGAGCGTACCTTCACGGACAAAAGAAACTTCACTCATGATTTCGCCAGCAGTTACCGGTCTGCGGAGGTTCTGGTTGATCGCTTCGACACTCAACATGCCCAACAAAACATCGTCCATATCTGTCACAAATAAGCTGTCGACTCGACGCGTGCGCATCAGTTTGATCGCTTCTGATAGAATTTGATCAGTCGAAACGGATACCGGGCCACGGATCATGATTTGTTCCACTGTGCGGAAATTCGTGCGCGCTTGGCTGAGGCGTTCCTCGCCGATGAAATTTTCGACGAATTCGTTCGCGGGGTCCATCAGGATGTTGTCGGGAGTGTCGAATTGGACGACTTTTCCTTCCTGCATGATGACAATCCGGTCTGCCAGTTTCAAAGCCTCATCCATATCGTGGGTTACAAAGATGACTGTTTTGCCCAATTCCTGCTGCAGCTGTTTGACAAGTTCCTGCAGCGAATCACGGGTGATTGGATCCAGTGCTCCGAAAGGTTCATCCATCAAAATGATGTCCTGGTCGGCTGCCAAAGCACGGATAACACCGATGCGTTGTTGCTGGCCGCCTGACAGTTCTGATGGGTAGCGTTCCAGAAAATCCAATGGAAGATCGACTTTTTGGATCAGCTCCTCTGCAATTGTTTTTTGTTTTTCAACAGGCCATTTCAGTAATTTTGGAACCATGACGATGTTTTCGAAGATGGTCATGTGTGGCATCAGACCGATTTGCTGGATGACGTAACCTATTTGGCGGCGCAATTCCACTGCATTCATGTCCTTGATGTTTTTTCCGTTGATCAGTATTTCGCCGGAGGTAGGTTCAATCATGCGGTTGATCATCCTCATGGAAGTTGTTTTACCGCTGCCGCTTGTTCCGATGAATACAATGAACTCTCCGTCATTGAACGTCAGGTTAAGGGAGTCCACTGCAATTTTCCCACCCGGGAATCGCTTGGTTAAATTTTTAAATTCTATCATGGTTTCACCTCTTAGTTATTTTAATTTCACAAATTCCTTACTCTACCTTACCGCGCAAGGAAGCCATTTTGCAAATGATGGGGCTGAAACTTTGTGAAAAAAGCATGCAAATGAGAGGGTTCCCATCGTTGGGATGACGGTATATTTTCGATAAATTTTTATATTTTTAAATTCGTCCAATTTGAATGATATAAAGTTGATAAAGGGAGTGTTCAATATAATTGCTATAAGCTTCTGAAGCAGGATTGGAACAAAGAAAAATAATTGGGATTCGTCAAAAAGAATGCTAGGATAATAGTAGAGGCAAATACACGCAGGTGATAAAAGAATGAGAGCGGTTTCTTGTTTTTGGCCAATGATAAATTTCAAATCAGGAAAGAGGCATATACGTGGAAAAAAAATACATCATGTCGATAGATCAAGGGACAACCAGCACGCGTGCAATCATCTGGGACAAGAAAGGCACAATCATCTCTTCTTCGCAACGAGAATTGATGCAATATTATCCTGAACCAGGCTGGGTGGAACACGATGCGAATGAAATTTGGATCAGTGTTCAGTCGGTCATAGCGGATGCTTTGATCAGGGGGGCCATCCGTCCGGAGGAAATTGCGGCAATAGGGGTAACGAATCAGCGCGAGACAACGGTTGTATGGGACCGCGTTACCGGAATGCCGATCTATCATGCGATTGTTTGGCAATCCCGTCAAACTTCGGATATCGCCGACAAACTGAAGCAGGAAGGGCATGACGACTTCATCCATGATAAGACCGGACTGATCATCGATTCCTACTTTTCGGCCACTAAAATCAAATGGTTGCTGGATCATATCCCGAGTGCTCGTGAGCGGGCTGAAAAGGGCGAACTGCTTTTCGGCACCATCGATACATGGATCGTCTGGAAACTAACAGGGAAAAAGGTGCACGTAACGGATGTTTCCAATGCCAGCCGAACGATGTTGTTCAATATTTACGACTTGAAATGGGATCAGCAGATCCTGGATTTGCTGGACATTCCGCGAACGCTGCTGCCTGAAGTCCGTTCTTCATCGGAAATATACGGATATACCGAAGAAAATGATTTTTACGGTTCGCGCATTCCGATAGCCGGAATCGCCGGTGATCAACAAGCTGCCCTTTTCGGGCAGACCGGATTTGAACAGGGGATGGTGAAAAATACTTACGGGACCGGCGCGTTCATTGTTATGAACACAGGTCTTACACCGGTGAAATCGGAAAATGGCCTGCTTACAACGATCGCATACGGGTTGAACGGCGAAGTGACGTATGCCCTTGAGGGGAGCATCTTTGTGGCCGGGTCCGCTCTGCAATGGCTGCGCGATGAAGCCCAGTTGATCCGGACTGCAGCCGAGTCGGAAGAATATGCTGAATTGCTTGAATCGAACGAGAACGTTTATATGGTTCCGGCGTTTGTCGGATTGGGGGCACCCTATTGGGATCAGGACGTGCGTGGTGCTTTCTTTGGATTGACGAGAGGGACTTCGAAAGCTCACCTGATCCGTGCGACGCTCGAATCGTTGGCTTATCAGACAAAGGATGTCGTGGATACGATGCAGAAGGATTCCGGATTGGTCATCACAAACATGCGCGTCGATGGGGGAGCGGCCCACAATAATTTCCTGATGCAATTCCAAAGCGATATTCTGAACACAACATTGACCAGATCCAAAGTGATGGAGACAACCGCACTGGGGGCCGCATACTTGGCAGGTTTGGCAGTAGGATTCTGGAAGGACACCGACGACATCATCAAAAATTGGGAACCCGATTGCGAATTCCATCCGAATATGCCTGCCGAAGTGCGCGAAGACCTCTACGCCGGCTGGCAAAGCGCAGTAACCGCCGCCCGCCACTTCAAACATAAGCCAAAACTTAAGAAACACTAAAATGTTCAGAAATAGACAAATGATACACCCGGTATGTTATAATGAACATATATATATATTTGACTGGAGGAATTACAATGGCAGACACTCTCGAATTGGTAGTCATAACGGGGATGAGCGGCGCCGGGAAAACGGTGGCCTTACAGACATTTGAAGATTTAGGCTATTTCTGTATAGATAATATGCCCCCAAGTTTATTACCGAAATTTTGGGAGCTTGTAAAGGAATCGGGTAAAATAAGCAGGATCTGCTTAGTGATCGATCTGCGCTCCCGTGCATTCTTTGATGAAATCATGTCTGCTGTGGACAGTTTGGACAATACTTCCTTCATCACAACCAAAGTCATCTTCCTTGATTCGAAGGACGATGTGCTTGTTTCCCGATACAAAGAGACAAGAAGAAGCCATCCCCTTACCCAATCAGGCGGAACCGTACTGGAAGGAATCCACAAAGAAAGGGAACTGCTTGAGGATATCCGCAATCGGTCGCAATTGGTCATCGACACGAGCGAAACAACACCGCGCCAATTAAGGGAACGGCTGTTGGATACATTCAAAGTCGACGACAAGGATGTTTTCCATATCGAAGTCGTATCTTTTGGGTTCAAGTATGGCTTACCGATCGATGCCGACATCGTCATGGATGTCCGCTTTTTGCCCAATCCGCATTACGTAGATGAACTGCGTCCGTTGACGGGGCTGGATAAGCCAGTCTATGATTATGTTATGAAGCAACCGGAGACGGAAATTTTTTACAAAAAATTCATCGACCTACTGGAATACATCATTCCTGGCTATAAAAAAGAAGGCAAGACCAGCGTGAATATCGCCATCGGTTGCACTGGCGGGCAACACCGCTCTGTCGCTTTGGCGGAACGCACCAGCCTGCAATTGAAGAGTGCGGGCTATCAAGTGAATACGACCCACCGTGATCGGAATAAACGCAAAGAGACGGTGAATCGGTCATGAGTCAAAATCCGAGCAGAACGAAGAAAATCGTCGTTATCGGCGGCGGAACGGGCTTGCCGGTCATTCTGGAAGAACTGAAGAATCACAACACGGATATCACGGCCATTGTCACGGTGGCTGATGACGGCGGCAGCAGCGGCATCATCCGCGACCATGTCAACATTGTGCCTCCCGGGGATATCCGCAACTGCCTGATTGCGCTCTCCGATATGCCGAAATTGGAAAAGGACATTTTCCAGTACCGTTTCAATTCAAAGGATTCCTTCGTTTCCGGGCACGCAATCGGAAACCTGATCATTGTGGCTCTGACTGAAATGAAAGGGAACATTTTTGATGCCATTCGATTGCTGTCCGTCATGATGGGCGTAAAAGGCAAAATTTACGCCGCAGCTGACGAGCCACTCTCACTATACGCAGAGTTCAAGGACGGTACGGTCATCAAGGGCGAGTCAAAAATCGCAAATGGCCGCAAAAAAATCGAACGGGTGTATGTCAAACCGTTGGATGAAACAAGGGATGCCGTCGCCTCCCGTCACGTCATCAACAGCATCCTGGAGGCGGATATGGTCGTCATCGGACCGGGAAGCCTGTATACGAGCATTTTGCCTAACCTGATGATCAGTGATCTGGGGCAAGCGGTCATCGAGACCAAAGCCGAGAAAGTATACATCTGCAACATCATGACGCAATTGGGCGAAACGGAGGGCTTCAGCGATGCCGAGCACATCAAGGTATTGCATGACCATCTGAAAGCGAAATTCATCGACACCGTCCTGGTGAACACGGAAAAAGTGCCGGATGAATACCTCAATCAACAAGCCGACGAAGAATATCTGTTGCAAGTACGCCATGACTTCAAAGGATTGCGCGAAGAAAATTGCCGTGTCATTTCCGCGGATTTCCTGGATATGAAGAACGGCGGCGTTTACCACGACGGCAAAAAAGTCGTTTCGGAACTGATCAATCTAATCTCTAATATCAAAACTATCTGTTGACCTTTTTTCTGATTGAAAGAAGCTGTCGGAAAGGAGGCACATATGTCTTTTGCATCTGAAGTAAAAAAAGAATTGACAACATTGGAAGTGCACCGCGAACATGCGAAAGCCGAACTGACCGCGTTGATCAGGATGAGCGGGTCGGTCAGCATCTATAACCAGTCATTTGTCCTGAATGTCCAGACAGAAAATGCGGCAATCGCCAGACGGATGTACGTTCTCTTGAAGGATCACTACTCATTCGAAAGCGAATTGTTGGTGCGCCGCAAAATGAAGCTGAAGAAGAATAACGTCTATATTGTGCGCCTGAAGCAAGGCGTTACGGAATTGCTGAGCGATCTGAGCATTTTCGACGGGCTGTCCTTCAAGACGCAAGTTTCCGAAGATATCATGAACAATAACCAGAAGGAACGCTCTTACCTGCGCGGCGCCTTCATGGCCGGTGGTTCGGTGAACAGCCCGGAAACGAGCCGTTATCATCTGGAAATCTATTCCAACTATGAGGACCACAACCAAGACATCTGTGATATGATGAATCACTTTGACCTGAACGCGCGGACGATCGAGCGTCGCAACGGATTCATCACTTATCTCAAGGAAGCCGAGAAGATCGCCGATTTTCTGGCATTGATCGGTGCCCATAATGCGATGATGAAGTTTGAGGACGTGCGGATCATCCGAGACATGCGTAATTCCGTGAATCGCCTCGTGAATTGCGAAAACGCGAATATGAACAAGACGATCGATGCGGCGGCAAAACAGATCGCCAACATCGAATTCATCGAAGCGACAGTAGGACTTGGAAGATTACCTGACAAGCTGAAGGAAATCGCCGTGATCCGCTTGGAGAATCCCGACATCAGCCTGAAGGAACTTGGTGAAATGATACCGAGCGGAGTCATATCCAAATCCGGCATCAACCACCGTTTGCGAAAAATAAACGACTACGCCGATTCATTGCGGATGGGGAAAGCCATCCGCTGATACAGGAAAATAAACCTTGAGACTGAGAAAAGTCTTCAGGTTTATTTTTTTGAAAAAAATCAAGCCTGCCTTTTTGCGGATATTATAGACAGTAAGTCAAGCAGAAGGAGGAATGAAAGGATGAATCAAGTATCATTGATTGGGCGGCTGGTGCGGCCCATCCAAGTGCAACAGGTGAATGGGGAAAGGCAAGTCTGCAACAATACACTGGCGGTGCAACGGCTAAGGAAAGCGGATGAAGGCCAACCGCAGGCGGATTTCATACCTGTCGTGTTTTGGGGAGCAACCGCAAATCTGGTTGAACAGTATTGCGCCAAAGGGAACCAGATCGGTGTCAACGGCCATTTGGTTTCGCGTTCCTACGTCAATAAGCAAGAGCAGCACGTTTATGTCATCGAATTGGTCGTGGAAGAACTGTATTTCGTGGAAGCGAAAAGAGAACAGGAAGCAGTCTGATGCTCCCCCACAAAAGCCCCGGATTCCGGGGCTTTTTCTGTCGGAAACGCCGATTTCCCCATTTATTCATAGAAACTTCAAAGGTATGTGGTATCGTAGACTGGAAATGATGCCGCTCATCGGAAAAAAAGATATAATAAAGGAAATGAAAAGGAGAGTCGCTATGGAAATTTTGATGATAGAAGACAATGAAGCCGTCTGCGAAATGATGGCGATGTTTTTTGAGAATGAAGGCTGGCAAGCTGCATTCAAGCATGACGGGAAAGAGGGCCTGGAGGCGTTCGCGGCGGAAGACAGAAAATGGGATATGATCATCCTCGATCTGAACCTGCCGAGCATGGATGGCATGCAGGTCTGCCGTGAAATAAGGAAAATCTCCCAGTTTGTGCCGATCATCATGCTGACGGCGCGCGATTCGGAAAGCGACCAAGTCATCGGTCTGGAAATCGGCGCGGATGAATACGTCACGAAGCCATTCAGTCCATTGACCCTGATCGCCCGCATCAAAGCGATGCACCGTCGCGCTAAGGTCGATCACTCGCAGGTGCAGGCTACGGACGATTTCGATGTACTCACCGATCATGTCAAAATCAGCACGATCACACGCGAAGCCTATCTCGACGGGAACCAGATCGAAAGTTTGACGCCGAAGGAATTCGAACTATTCGCATTGTTGGCGGAACACCCGAAACAAGTATTTTCGAGGGAACACCTTTTGACACGGATCTGGGAAGATCCTTATTACGGGGATGAACGCACAATCGATGCCCACATCAAGAAATTGAGGCAAAAAATAGAAGCGGTCGGACCGCAAGTGATCCAGACGGTTTGGGGAGTCGGCTACAAATTCGACGACAGCGGAGTAGATGAGAAATGAAGTACGTCTATCAACAAACCCTGGCTTTTTTCGCCTTGATTCTCATAACCGTCAGTACGACAGGCATCCTGATCATCCAATACGTCACCAGTAATGTCTACGACGAGAAAGAGGCGCAGCTGTACGGCTATGCCGAATCGATCATCGATCAGAACATGACGGTCCAGCAACTGGAAAGCGGTTCGACTTTGGTGTCCAACCAGGACGTTTCGTTTGCCATCTTTGATGCAGAAGATCATATGGTTTATCCGCAAGCGACGGATCTGTATACGAGCGGGATCAGCACGGAGGATTTTGAGAGGCTCTCAGAAGGGGAACGGATTTCTTTGACGGAGCGGGATCGCGGCTTCCTGAACGAAAAAAAACGCTTCTTGACGGTTTATCTCCCGCTTTTTAATGCGACTACGGCCGATTTCACAGGCTTCATAGCGGTAGGCTCGCCGGTAAAAGGGATCGAGGACGAAATCAACGAAATTGAGCACAACCTGCTTGTGGCTGTGCTGACTTCCGGGGGCATCGCGATTGTATTGAGCCTCGGCATCGCCAATTATCTGACAAGGCGCATCAAGCGCATGCGGAGGGCCACCCATGAGATTGCGTCAGGCAATTTTGATATCTCGCTGGAGAATCATCACAAAGATGAATTTGATGAGCTGTCGGAGGATTTCAACCAAATGGCAAGGTCTTTGAAAGCCTCCAACGAGGAAGTCGAACGCCAAGAGAATTTAAGGCGTCAGTTCATGATGGACGTAGCCCATGAGATGCGCACGCCGCTCACGACGATCAACGGCATCCTGGAGGGGATTCAGCATCACATGATTCCCGAAGGACGCCGGGATCGGAGCATGCAACTGATGCAGAAAGAAACCAAAAGGCTGATCCGTTTGGTGAATGAAAACCTTGATTATGAAAAGATCCGCTCCAATCAGATCGTCTTAGTGAAGCAGGAGTTTTCCGCCAAGGAAGCGCTGGAGAATGTCGCGGAACAGATGCGGGCTAAAGCGCAGGCGAAGGATGACCTGATCATCGTCCAGGTGGATGCAGCGGATCGGATCTACGCGGACTATGACCGTTTTATCCAGATCATGGTGAACCTCACTCAAAACGCTATCCAGTTCACGAAAAACGGAACCATCACCCTGTCGTCGTTCCCGGATGGCGAGCAGCAGATCATCCAGGTCAAAGACACGGGCATCGGCATCGAGAAAAAGGATATCACGAGTATATGGGAAAGGTTCTACAAAGTTGATGTTTCCAGAAAGAACACTAAATTCGGAGAATCGGGAATCGGTTTGGCTGTGGTCCAATCTTTAGTGATGAACCATAAAGGGACTGTCGACGTGAAAAGCAATCCAGGCGAGGGAACAACCTTCACGATTACATTGCCAACGAAAGCAGCATTTGAAAAAAATGGTTAAAAAAAGAGCTGTCGGAATTTTAATATTCCGGCAGCTCTTTTGGTTATTCAACTGTTTCTGTCTGTCCTTCTGCTGGGGCTTCTTCAGTAACGGGTTGTTCTTCCGTTACGGTTGCTTCAGCAGCGGCTTGGTTGGCAGGGAACTCAGGAGCATCCGTCTGATAAAGCGGAACGCTTGAGACGCCGTTGTTCGTGTAGTACAAGGAAGTGTTCAGATTGCCCAATTCCGCGATGTCCGCTTCCAGTTCGGCTGGAGAATCCACATAGCTGTGCTGGCTCTTGTCGACCGGCACGAATCCGTCAGGTGTGTAGAAGCGAAGCAAGTCTCCGTTGATGATCTGATCGGAGATGGCCAGCTGCAGTTCAGCTTGAGCTCGGATTTCAGCAACCTTTTGGATCACTTCTTCGGTCTGATAAGCAAGTGTACCTGTTTGGGTATGATAAACAGTATTTCCTAAAATGGTATATTCGCTCGTCACGATGCTTCCGTTACGGAAAACGACGATTCCCTCATTTTGCGCCGACAACAGATCCTGTCCAAGTTGGACATAGGCTGAAGTATCGACACCAAGCAGATGCATCACAGTAGGCAAGATATCGATCTGGCCGCCATAGACATCGCTGATCTGGCCGGTGCCGGAACCCGGGTTATGGATGATGAGCGGAATTTTTTGCATCATGGCGTCGTCATAGGCACCCCACAAGTCTGCATTCGCTCCGATGAGCGGCGCAACCGTTTCATTGCGTGAGCTGGAAATTCCGAAGTGGTCGCCATACAATACGAAAATCGTATTATCATAAAGTCCTGAATCCTTCATATATTGGAAGAATTCAGCCAAGGCCTCATCAGCATAGTGGACGGTATTGAAATAACCGTCAACCGTTTCATCGCCGGTATCCAAAGCGAAGGTGTTGTTCATCTCGTCTTCAGGGAACGGGAAGTGGTTCGATACAGTTATGAACTTCGCATAGAAAGGCTGCGGTAATTGTTCCAGGTATTGAGCCGATTCCTGCAGGAACAATTTATCCTTCAACCCGTATTCTACCGAATTCTCATCCGTCAGCGTGTAGCTGCTGTCGGCATCAAAGAAATAATCATAGCCAAAAGATTTGTAGACATTATCGCGATCCCAGAAAGAGCCGACATTGCCGTGGAAAACGGCTGACGTGTAGCCAAAGGTTTCGCTCAAGATGGCCGGTGCAGATTGGAACGTATTATCCGCACCAACCTGTGTGAAGGCTGATCCTTGAGGCAATCCGAACAGTGAATTGTCCAACATCAGTTCGGCATCACTTGTTTTTCCTTGTCCAGTCTGGTGGAAAATGTTGCTATAACTGTTGGAGTCGCTACTGTGATACAAGCTGTTCAGGAACGGCGTGACTTCCGCAGTCGTGCCTGTTTCATCGGTAAGCGACAAATCGATCAGGAACTGTTGCATACTTTCCAGATGGATGTAGACGACGTTTTTGCCTTCCGCTTGTCCGAAGTATGCTTGATTTGGTTCGGCGTAATGTTCACCCAAATAATCAAGGACGCTAGCCATGTCTGAGCTGTCCGCGCTTGCGCGCACTTGGTTGGCCTGGGCTGTCTTGATCCCGTCGTAGAGCGTGTAGACATTGATTCCCAAGTATTTGACGATATAGTTGCGGTCAAATGTTCTCGTCAACAATTGCGGGCGGCTGATTTCAGCCAGACCCAGGTTAGCGGCGAAAATCGCAATCGAGGCTGCCACTGTCGCAAATGCCCATCTTTTCTTGAAGATGCGTTCGTCGCGGTTTTTGCTGACGAATTTCTTATAGACGTAGATTAGGACGAAAGCATCGATCCAATAGAACAGGTCGATCGGCTGCATCATGGCGATGACGCCGGAACCAAGGTTTTTGGTTGCGTTGGCTGAACCGAAAATGGTCTTAAGCGTCAAGAAATCCGTGAATTCACGATAATAGACGACATTGGCGAACAAAAGAAAGGAATTGAAAAAATACAGAGCAATCAGACTCCGGTAGCCTTTTTTAGGATTCTTCACAAAAAGGGAAATCCCCAGAATCAATAAAGTCGTTGCGATTGGATTGATAAAAAGAATCAGCTGCTGGAACCAGCCGTCTACGCCTAAAGAGAACGCTGTGTGGTAAGCGAAATAGGTCTTTAGCCAGAAAAGGACGACGGCGAACAGGAAAAACCCGAATCGCGTCTGCAACTGTTCAGTTAATTTTTGTTTCAAAAAAGAGACCTCCTATGATATCTTGTGGAACACATGTAAATTTCATGTGAATTTTTAAGGGTAATGTGTGTTGTTTGTGAATTTTATGTAAAATGAGCTAGTGTCATTATATTCTGAATGCTTTTGATAGTCAATCGAAGCACCGTAAAGTTTTTCCTAAGTTTTTATCAAGAACAGTTGCTTTTTTCAGGATTTTTCGAGAAAATGGGTCTTTCCATGTATCTGATTAAAGGAACAAAACTGACAAAGGTGAGCATAGATTATGATATTTTTACAAGGGCTGTATGAGTGGGTGGCTGCTTCTCTGGAATCATCTGTCAATCATTTTCCGCTCATACAATTAGTTTTCAACAGCGTGGACAAGACTATACTGTATTATTTGATTTTTCTGGTTCTTCGGGCCGCTTATCTGTTGCACAGACATCGCAAGACGGGCAAAAAAATCCCCTTATATAAGGAAGGTTTGCTGCATGCTCTGTTTATCTACATCGTGCTGCTGCTTCAACTGACGGTTTTCCGCAACGAGGAGACTTTCTGGACCGTCGAGTATCACAAAATCGATTGGTCGGCGATCCATTGGCTGCCGTTGGTGGATACGGTCAAGCTCTTTTACGGGGACTCCGGTTTTTCGGCCTGGTATAATTCGTGGGGGAACGTCGTCTGGTTTATGCCGTTGGGCTTCGTGGGTCCGTATCTGTTCAGAAAAAAATGCAGTTTCCTCAAAGTGACGGCGGTCGGCTTTCTTTTTTCCGCCATGATCGAGTTCCTCCAGCTCATCTTTCAGACGGGCGTGACGCATATCGATGATGTCTTCTTCAATACGTTGGGTGCAGCAATCGGCTACGGCATCTGGGTATCTTCAAAAAAACACAGCAGTGCAGAACGGACAATTGACTATAAAGGAAGAAAACTATGAAAAAAATAATCATTACGCAAATAAGCGAAAAAAAAATTAAGGCAGGGAATCCCTTGCTGCAGTTCGAGGATTTCCCAAATGAACTCAGCTTTTCTGAGGGCGAAATCGTCGAACTGGTCGATTCTCGCCAGGCATTCGTAGCAAGAGCCTATTTGGCCAAACAGAACAAAGGCGTCGGGTGGGTATTTTCGTTGGATAACACGGATAGTTTCAATGAAGCGTTCTTCAAAAACAAGTTCGAAAAAGCGAAACGTAAGCGCACGGATCTGCAATCGGATCCGGAAACGACTACCTATCGGATTTTCAATGCGGAGGGTGACGGCATTCCTGGTGTCACCATCGACCATTATGACGGATTTGCGGTGGTATCCTGGTACAGCGGAGGCATCTTCCGCTACCAAACCGCCATCATCGCTGCTTTTCAAGCGGTCTTCCCGGAAACGAAGGGCATCTATGAAAAATTCCGTTACCAACGGAAAGACAGCCTGATCAGCCGCTTCGTCACGGGTGAAGCAGCCCCGACGCCTCTGATCGTGAAGGAGAACGGCATCAACTATGCGACTTATCTGGATGATGGACTGATGACGGGCATTTTCCTGGATCAGCGCGACGTACGCGGCGCTCTGACGGAGCGGTATGCGGCAGGTAAGCGGGTACTGAACACTTTCAGCTACACGGGTGCCTTCTCGGTGGCTGCTGCCATGGGCGGAGCAATCGAAACAACAAGTGTCGATGTTGCAAACCGCTCATTGGAACGCACCAAAGAACAATTCGCCGTCAACAACCTGGATGGCGAGGCGCAGAAAATCTATGTCATGGATGTCTTCGATTTCATCCGCTACGCCATCCGCAAGGAATTGCAGTACGACGTGACCATCATCGATCCGCCGAGCTTTGCTCGCACCAAAAAGCGGACTTTTTCAGTCACGAAGGATTACACCCAGTTGTTGGAGGAACTGATCCAGATCACCGCACCAGATGGTACGCTGATCGTTTCTTCCAACGCAGCCAACTACAAGGAAAAGAATTTCAAACAGGACATCGACCAAGCCTTCAAGAACAGCCATTGTGACTACCGTATCCTGGAAACCTTCCATCTGCCGAGCGACTTCGCTGTTCCGGCAGGCAGCAAGACCAGTGATTACCTGAAGGTCTTCATCATCAAAAAACTGACGAGATAGGCCCAGGCTACCCAAAAATCAAAAGAAAAAAGAGAACGGAGCTGCCTCAAAAATGAGGTGACTCCGTTCTCTTTGCGCATGGATGTTTTTATTCGTCCCGATCTGCAGCTGCATGCTGCCCAGCAGTGTGCCCTGTGACAAAGGCACCGGTGATGTTGTAGCCGCCTGTGTAGCCGTTGTAGTCGATCAGTTCGCCGCAGAAATAAAGACCCCGCGTCAGTTTGCTTTCCATCGTCTTCGGATTGATTTCCTTCGTGGAGACGCCGCCGCCGGTGACGAAGGCCTTATCCAATGGGTGCGTGCCGTTCACTTCAAAGGAGAAATTTTTGCAGAAGTCGGCGAAAGCTTTGATTTCCTTCGGCGTCAATTCCTTCAGGGATTTCTGCGGGTCGATAGCGGCCTGGCTGCAGCCGAAAAGCAGATAACGCTCCGGCATCAGGTCTTTCCAGCCGTTTTTGACGCTCTTTTCCGGTTGGTCCTTGATGAGCTTCTGCAACTGTTGCTCGACGGCACCCAATGAAAGTTCCGGCAGGACATCCAATGACATCGTGACGATGTCGGTTTTATCGCGCTTCATCGTCTGGTGGACAAACATCGAACAGCGCAAAGCTGCGGGGCCGGACACGCCGAAGTGGGTGAAAATCATGTCCATCTGATGGGACACGACAGTTTTGCCTTTTTTATTTTTAATGCTGAGGGCAACGTTGCGTAAGGAAAGTCCCTTCAGTTCGCTTGAACGGATGAAGTCCGCATCGGATGTGATCGGTGCTTCGGTCGGGTACAGTTCCGTGATGGTGTGTCCAGCTGCTTTGGCGAACTTGTAGCCATCGCCTTTGGATCCTGTGCGCGGAAGAGCCTTCCCACCGGTTGCCAGGATGATCCGATCGGCCGGGAGGATCTCGCCATCCTCCAAAAGGACACCGGTCACCTGTCCATTTTCGATCAGGATGCGTTCCACTTTTATGTTAGTCCGAATCTGGACCTGAAGCCGCTTCAGTTCCTCTATGAATGCTTCGAGGATAGTACGGGCTTTGTCCGTGACAGGGAACATCCGGCCGTGATCCTCTTCCTTCAGGGCGACTCCGCGTTCGATAAAGAAGGTCATAATGTCATATTGACTGAATTGGGTAAAGCTGCTGTGGAGGAATTTTCCGTTTCCGGGAATGTGCCGGATGATTTCCTCTTCGGGACGATTGTTGGTGACGTTGCAGCGTCCGCCGCCTGTCAGAAGCAATTTTTTCCCTAGACTTGGATTTTGTTCGAGGAGCGTCACTTCAGCCCCTGATTCGGCAGCAGTGCAAGCCGCCATCAGACCACTCGAACCTCCACCGACAATAATGATGCGTGTTTTCATAGTATATAGTTTCTCCGTTCTTTTGTTGCACTTACTTTATCATAGATATGTCCATCTGAAAATGGCTTTCTTCCCGGAATGGTCACGAAAAAGGATGCTTTCCTTCATTAAATATTCAAAAATCGCGGCTATACTGTATCTATACCCAAAGATAATAGTTTCTTTTTTCCTCTTCTGTACCCGCAGAAGAAACTCCTCCCTCTTGGACGGAAACGTGGCTTTGATTGCTGAACAGCTAAGCAGTGATCATGCAGAATGATTTTTTCTGTAAGCCTCGATTTCCGTTCATTTTTTGTGCCTGAAAGGGTATAATAGCCATATAGTATAGTTATTTTTTGAGAAGTGAGGGAAATGAAATGGATTTTATGAAAGTAATGCATACACGACAAACAACACGCAACTTCCAAACGTTCGGGCTATCCCGAGGACAAATCGAAATTATGCTGCAAGCTGGCCAAAATGCACCAATCAGCCGCGGTCGCTTTGAGGATTACCATATCACGGTCATAAAAAATTCGGAAATATTGGCAGCGATTACATATGCGGCTAAGGAAGTGACGGGCAACAAGGATAAGGACCCGTTGTACGGAGCACCTGCCTTTTTCGTTGTTTCCGCCAAGGAACCGGCTAAACCAGGCAGCATCGCCAGTGCGGCCGCAATCGTAGAAAATATGCACTTGCAGGCAACCGCAGAACTTTTGGGAAGTTGCTTCCTGATGGGACTGATGGCGAACGGCACATTGGATGCTGAAGGGATCCGCGAAAAAATGCAGATTCCCGAAGGTTTCACGCCTGTTGCCGGGATGGTGGCAGGTTATCCGCACGGCTATCTACATGACAGACCACGCACGTTGGAAAAAATCGCCAGCAATATCGTCGAATAGCACGATTCAGGCAATGAAAAACGACCTCAGGAGAAACGTTCAGGTTTCCCGGGTCGTTTTTTGCATACCCGTCTGAGAGTGGGCTTAACCAAAGATTAGGGCTCCGATTGCATTTCTGCGCGCGTTTGTATACGATTGTACTAATAAAACAGTTAACTATATTGCGGAATTGCGGATCATTTTTCCGGAAAGCTTCAGAATACAAATCAATCAAGAAATGAAGGGATACATGATGGCGTACATTTCCTTAAAGAATGTCAGTAAATTTTATCAGATGGGCGAGACACGCATCACAGCCAACGACAAAATCAGCTTCGACATCAACGAAGGAGAGTTTGTAGTGATATTGGGGCCCAGTGGAGCCGGGAAATCCACCGTTCTGAACATCCTTGGAGGAATGGATGATGCCGATGAAGGCCATATCAGCATCGATGGAGTGGACATCTCCCAGTTCACTTCAAAAGCCTTGACGACCTACAGAAGGCGGGATGTCGGTTTCGTCTTCCAATTCTATAATCTGGTGCCTAACCTGACGGCGAAGGAGAACGTGGAGCTTGCCTCGCAGATATCCCCGCATGCCCGCGACGCTGCCGAAGTCATGCGTGAGGTAGGCTTGGGCGAGCGCATGGACAACTTCCCAGCGCAGCTCTCGGGAGGCGAACAGCAGCGCGTCGCCATCGCCCGCGCTTTGGCGAAGCAGCCCAAGCTGTTGCTTTGCGACGAGCCGACCGGGGCACTGGATTACGAAACGGGCAAACAAGTGCTCAAATTGCTGCAGGATACGTGCCTCGATACCGGAACGACAGTCATCGTCATTACGCACAACCAAGCCATCGCAGCCATGGCGAACCGGATCATTGAAATCAACAATGCCAAAGTAAGGGCAGTCCATGAAAATCCGAATCCCAAACCAGTATCAGAAATCGAATGGTAGGAGGGGGAGACGACGATGAAGAAGAAGGCGCTATGGAAAGACATCTGGATAGAGATAGGCAAAAGTAAGGCGCGCTTCTTAGCGTTATTGGCTATCATTACGTTGGGCGTGGCTTTCTTTGCCGGCATCAAAGCGGCGGGTCCGGATATGCTGGATACCGCCAACCAATATTATGAAGAAAACAACCTGTATGACCTGAAGGTGCTGTCCACTTACGGATTGGAAGAAGCGGACATCGCCATTCTGGCGGAAACGTCCGATTTGACCGCCCATCCGATGCGTACGGTGGATATCGAAATGGACGGCAGCGACTTTCTCGTAAAAGTCTTCCCGTTGCAAAGCGGTGCGGATCCGGTCAATGAATATGAGCTCGTCGATGGCAGATTGCCGGAGACAAGCGGGGAAATCGCCTTGGATGCGAAACAGAATTTGATGAACACTTATCAGATTGGGGATACCATCATCTTCCGCCACGAGCCCGAAGAAGGGCTCAGTGAGGAGGAAAAGGAAAATCGCATTTCCTTGAAAGAGCAGGAATACACGGTCGTCGGTTTCGTCGACTCGCCGATGTACATCGAAACGATGATGCGTGGCTCTACGAACGTCGGGAAAGGCAGCCTGGATGCTTTCGTTGTCGTGCCCGTTTCGGACATACTCGGCAACATCTACACGGAGGCTTACCTGACGATCGCTCCCGAAGCAGCGGAAATTGGCTACACGGACAGCTATGACGATCAGGTGGACAGCCTGGCCGATGAAGTGGAGCTCGCCTTGAACGGGAGACCGTTGGAACGCATCAACGAAATCCGAGCAGAAGGTCAGCGGGAAATCAAAGATGCGGAGGATGAACTGCAGGAAGGGAAAGACAAGCTTGCGGAAGTCGAGCAGGAACTTCAGGATGCCCGGCAACAATTGGATGATGGCACAGCGACCCATGAAGAAAATCGCCAGTTGTTTCTGGATGAAATCGCAAAAGCCGAGAACACCTTAGCCGCCAGCCAAGCCGAAATCGACGCGGGCATGGCCGAATACCGCGCAGGCCTGGCAACCTACCTGGAAAACAAAGCGCTCTACGATGAGGCAAAAGTTGCCTGGGAGTCGCAGAAAGACTCCCTGCTAGGGAGCGGGTCGGATGCTTCAGCGGCGGCTTCATTGGAGGTGCTGCTGGCGAGCCTGCCCGACACACCGGAAGGACGCGAAATCGCTGATTTGGCGCAGTCTTTAATGGATGGGCAAGCCGAAGTTGAAGAGACCCAAGCCTCACTGGAGGCCAAAGGTGTGGAGCTGCAAGAACGGGCAACCGCATTAGCCACAAAAGGCGAACTGCTTTTGGTCGAGCAGACGAGTCTGGAGACCGATGCGGCAGCCTATCAGAACGAACTGACTATTTTCACTGCTGACATGACAGCCTTCCAAACGGAAAAAGCAACCAAACAAGCGGAGTTCTCCGCAAGGCAAGCCGCCATCGATGCTGAAAGGGACGCCTTGGCAGCTTTGGATCCAGAAACGGACCCCAGCGTTGCGGAACGCTGGGCAGCTGTCGCTGATCAACAAGCAGCTTTGGATGCGGAGCAGGCAGCTCTGGTTCAAGCCGAAGCGGATTTAGCTATCCGCCAAAGTGAGTTGGAGCAACAGGGCGCCTCCTTAACGAGCAGGCATGAAGCCTTAACCGGAGCTGCCGCGGCTTTCCAAACGGAACGGGCCAGTGAAGAGGCCGCTCTATTGGAAGAACAGCACCTCTTGGAGGAAGCCGGCGTCGAGCTGGCTGGCAGAGGAGAAGAATTGCTGAGGCAGCAACAACTGCTGGAAGAAAAAATTGCGGCATTCATGTCCGATGCCGATGCCCAAATTGCAGCCGCAGATGCTCAGTTCGCCGAACAAGGGACAGCATTGGAGAACGGCAGATTGGAATTGGCGTCTGCATTGACCCAGCTGGAGGACGGGCAGGCACAGATCAACAACGGCTGGGCCGAGTTGGAAAGCCAACGTGCGAGCGGTGAACAGGCCCTTGCTGAAGCTTGGCAGGAAATCCAGCAGGGCGAAGCAGAGTATCAAGAGGGCTTGGCCACGTTCAAAGCTCAGCGGGGCGATGCAGAAATCGAGATAGCCGATGGGGAACGGCAGGTCGAGGAAGCGAAACAAGCTTTGTCCGATCTGGTCGACCCTGTCTACTATGTGACGGATCGATCCGGCAATCCTGGTTATCAGGAATTTCGCGACAATGCCGACCGCATCTCGGCCATCGCAGAAATTTTTCCGGTGTTTTTCTTCCTGATTGCGGCCTTGGTGAGCTTCACGACGATGGCCCGGATGGTGGATGAACAGCGCCAACAGATGGGAACGCTGAAAGGCCTTGGCTACAGCGATTTCGACATCGCCAAAAAATATTTGATCTATGCAGCGATTGCTTGCATTGTGGGGACATCCCTCGGTTTGGTGGCCGGTTACAATATTTTCCCTGCGGTCATCTTTGATGCTTATGGGTCCATGTACAGCCTGCCTTCCGTGAAGATCACGTATTACCTGTCCTACGCACTGATTTCCATAGCTATTGCGCTGCTCTGCACCATCGGCCCGGCCGCATGGGCTGCCCATACGTCACTCCGGGAAAATCCAGCAGCGATGATGCGGCCGAAAGCGCCTAAGAACGGCAAACGTGTGCTTTTGGAACGACTGACGTTCGTTTGGGATCGTCTGAGCTTCAATTCAAAGATAACGGTACGGAACTTGCTGCGCTACAAAGCGCGCAATATGATGACGATTCTGGGTGTGGCCGGCTGTACCGCCTTGATTCTGACCGGATATGGCATCAAGAATTCCATCTCCGGCTTGGCGGACACGCAGTTCAATGAGGTGATGCGCTACAATGCAATCACGGCGATGCGTCCGGAAGCAAGCGAGGAAGACATCACTTCTTATGACGAACTGATCGCTGCGACTCCTGAAATTACGGACCATCTCAAAGTGGTCCAGGAGAGCTATAAACTCGATAAAAAAGGTGTGAACCTGCAGAACGTCACGGTTTTTTCTCCGTTGGGAACCGAAAATCTTTCGGATTTTGTCAGCCTGCGTGACCGCTCAACCCAAGAACCGATCGCGCTGACTGATGAGGGAGCCGTCATCTCGGAAAAATTGGCAAATTTGGCAGGCGTCGGACCGGGGGACAGCATCGAAATCCGCAACGATGAAATGCAGACCTATCAGGTGCCGATCAAGGCTGTCACCGAGAACTACGTCAACCACTATATTTACTTGACATCATCCCTTTATGAAGAGATTTTTATCCAAGCCGCGGAACCGACAACCGATCTTTTGCTGTTTGACGAACCGGAAAGTTGGGAACGGAGATTCGGATCCGAAGCGATGGGAGAACAGGCTGTGGCGCTGGTGACATTCATCAACTCCGTCGACCGCAGCTTCGCTGAAACCTTGGGGAGTCTTGATATCGTCACACTGGTATTGATCGTGTCCGCGGCTGCCTTGGCTTTCGTTGTCCTGTACAGTCTGACGAACATCAACGTATCGGAGCGAATCAGAGAACTGTCGACCATCAAAGTATTGGGGTTCTACGATGTGGAAGTGAGCTTGTACATCTACAGAGAGTCGTTGATCCTAACCTTGCTGGGCATTTTGTCCGGGTTTGTTCTCGGGAAAATTTTGAGCACAGTCGTTCTCAAAATGGTGGAAATCGACTTCATGATGTTCCCGCCGACCATCATGCCGATCAGTTACCTGTATTCAGGTCTGCTGTCGTTATTGTTCTCAAGCGTCGTCATGCTGATCATGCACCGCAAACTGAAACAAGTGGACATGATCGAAGCGCTCAAGTCAGTCGAATAAGCATAGAAAAAACGCGCAAGCGGCCAACCGATGGCAGCTTGCGCGTTTTATTCTGCAGATATTCAGTTTTCGGATGGTGCTTGAGGCGCGCCTGGCAGCAGGTAGTTGACCCCGATGGCGATGGAAGTGCCGATGACTGTGTCCAGTACCCTTTGGATGGCGTACGTGATCTTTTCGGTGTCGTCTATATTGTAGAAAACGACAAGGAAGGTCGCGGTCGCGCCGACGATAGCCGTCGACATGTCCAGGACATTGCAGACCGTAATCAGGATGATGACGGCGATGATCGTACCGAAGAAATCCACAGAAAAATCCAGTCCCAGAAAATCTTTGATGGCAATCAAGGCGACTCCGAGGATACCGGCGACAGAATTGCCTCCGACACGACGGATGCCATGATGGAGTGACTGCGAGCAATCTTCACGCAAAGCAAAGACTGCCGCCAAACCGGCCAACATAGGAGAACCTCGGTCCAACAGTTTGAACAGCAGGACACAAAACCCGACAGCAACGCCGGATTTGGTCGTACGCATGCCTACGCGGAACTTCTCCTTATCCAAATGGAACATAGTAAGTACTGCACTTCCTCTCGAAATGAAATAATATCTCAATCATAAGCATTTTTGAATTTTAATCAAGTCATTTTCGTATTATTGTGCAAATAATACACCTGAATTTGCGGTTTTGTTCAGTATGACTTTCCGGAAAATGAGAAAAAAGGAGCAGTTGTTTTTGGACGAAAAATGTCCGTTGTCAGGCAAGTCATTTGATTGGTTTTGTTGCAACGGAGCCTTTTTGAGGTAGGGTAAAAAAAGAACATTCGCTTTTTGCCAAAAAAGACCAAAATTGGGTTGCTTAAATTGTCAGAATATTCTATACTAATGACATTAAATTTTAAGGAGAAGGATGAGGGCCTTTTCTTTGGATTTGCAACGAATTATTAACATATAGTGAGATGGGGAGGATTATTTAGATGAAAAAGAAATTATTGATGGGCTTGGCATCTGTATTCGTACTTGCAGCATGCGGCAATGGCGCGACAGAAGAGAGCGATACAATCAAATTGGGTGGTAACTTCGAATTATCAGGCGGTGCGAGTGCATACGGCACGCTGATGGATCAAGGGATCAAAATGGCAGTTGCAGAACAGAACGCTGCAGATGGTTTATTGGGCAAACAGATTGAATACGTATCTTACGATAATAAATCTGAGCCTTCAGAATCCACATCGGTTGCGACTCGTTTAGCTACTGAAGATAATGTTGTCGCAATCCTGGGACCTGCTACAACGGGTGCAGCAAATGCGCAATCTCCAGCAGTCACAAGAGCAAAAGTACCAGCGATCCTTCCTGCTGCTACAGGTGATGCTGTAACTATGGATGGCGATTCCGTGTTGGAATACGTGTTCCGCGTATGTTTCCAAGATTCATTCCAAGGTAAAGCCTTGGCTGAATTCGCCCAAACAGATCTGCAAGCTACAAAAGCTGTCATCTTAGTGGATAACTCCACTGACTACGCAATCGGCTTGTCGGATGCATTCAAAGAAACATTTGAAGGAGAAATCGTAGCGGAAGAAAACTTCACAGCCGGCGATACCGACTTCAAAGCGATCTTAACAAACATTGCACAAATGGATTATGATGTCATCTTCTTGCCTGGGTACTATGAAGAAGGCGGACTGATCATCAAGCAAGCCCGCGAAATGGGAATCACGCAACCGATCCTAGGACCGGATGGCTTCGCTAACTCAACATTGGTTGAATTGGCAGGTGCCGACAACGTCGATAATGTATTCTACGCTAGCCACTTCACTCCGAATAGTGAAGACCCTAAAGTACAAGAATTCTTGGCTGCTTTTGAAGCAGAGTACGGCAAACCTGCAGATTCATTCGCAGCTTTGGCTTACGATGCTGCGCAATTAGTATTCGACGCAATCACGACTGCTGACAGCACAGAGCCTCAAGCAATTACAGACGCTTTAGCGGCAACTGAAGATTTCGAAGGCGTAACGGGTACATTCTCATTTGACGAGAACCACAACCCTATCAAATCCGCTTTCGTTATTGAATTACAAGATGGTGTAGAAGTCGGCAACTCTGTTGTGGAACCAGCTAAATAAAAATAGTCTGGCGCACAACATTGCGGCATTGAAACCTGAATAGACCGTTTGATTCTAAAGTAACACAATGAGGTGCTGGCAGAATTTGCTGAGCACCTTTCTTTATGTTTAACCTCTTCATTAGAGAATCCCTCATCGTGCGTGAATAATAGTAAACTATAGGCGAACAATACAGTATAATGAAAGAAAAACTTCTGCACAGCAGAAGAAAAGAGAGGTGTAAAATGGAAAATTTAGTTCAACAGCTGATAAACGGTATATCGTTGGGAAGTATCTACGCCTTGATTGCGCTAGGGTACACGATGGTATACGGTGTCATCAAATTGATTAACTTTGCCCACGGGGACATTTATATGGTGGGCGCGTACCTTGGATATGCTTTGATCCAAAACGTTGGCCTTGGTCTTTTCCCATCCATTCTGATTTCAATGATTTTTTGTGCCATTTTAGGGGTGGTCATCGAGAAGGTCGCCTACAAACCGTTGCGGGGCGCAACAAGGGTAGCGACGCTGATTACAGCCATCGGGGTTTCTTATTTATTGCAAAATGTCATGATTTATATAATGGGTCCGCAGGTGAAGGCCTTCCCGACAGCATTGATAGTCCGGAATTGGACATTCGGCGGTGTGACCATCAACTCGCAGCAGATCCTGATTTTCCTGACGACGGTCATTCTGATGATCGCTCTGCAGGTCATCGTGAAGTACACAAAGATGGGAAAAGCGATGCGGGCAGTCAGTACTGATCCTGAAGCAGCACAATTGATGGGGATCAACGTGGATAACGTCATTTCCTTTACGTTCGTTCTGGGCTCTTCCTTAGCCGGAGCGGCAGGTGTATTGGTCGGAATCTATTATAATTCGATCTCGCCATTGATGGGTGTGACACCAGGTCTGAAAGCCTTCGTTGCGGCAGTATTCGGCGGCATCGGCATCATCCCTGGAGCCATGGTCGGCGGTTATGTCATCGGAATCATCGAGACTTTGGTCAGCGCTTATGGCGGATCGATGTTCAAAGATGCAGTCGTGTACTTGATCCTGATCATCATCCTGATCGTTAAACCTTCCGGAATCTTCGGGAAAAATACAAAAGAGAAAGTGTAGGTGATAAAAATGAAACAATTCAATAAAACAAATCTAGGTTGGCTCATTCTTATCGCTGTGATGGCTGTCGTACTGTTCATCGGCGTCAGCACAAATATGATTTCTCCCTTCTACCAAATAACTTTAGTTACAATCTTGATAAACATCATCTTGGCGATCGGACTGAATCTGGTCATCGGATTTTCCGGCCAGTTCTCACTGGGACATGCCGGTTTTATGGCAATCGGTGCCTATAGTGGTGCCATAATCGGCGATTTGATAGAAGGCTTGGCGGGCTTCTTTGTCGGCTTGTTCGTGGGCATGATCATCTCCATCATCGTGGCTTTGATCGTCGGAATACCGACGCTCCGTCTGAAAGGCGACTACTTGGCGATTGCGACCTTGGGGGTAGCTGAAATCATCCGTATCCTGATTCTGAATATGGGTGAACTGACCAATGGTGCCCGCGGAATCAGCGGCATCTCTTTCCCTTTCGAATCGAATGCTGGTTTCATCATGGCTTTGTTCGTGATACTGATCGTATCGACCATCCTTACAGTCAACTACATCAACAGCAGCCCTGGCCGTGCGACTATTGCCATCCGCGAAGATGAAATTGCTGCCGAGTCGATGGGTGTCAACGCAACAACATACAAAGTCATCGCCTTCATGATCGGTGCGGCGACTGCCAGCATCGCCGGTTCCATGTACGGCACTTATTTCAGCGTAATCAATCCGGGCGATTTCACTTTCCAAAAATCGATCGACGTGCTGATCATCGTCGTGTTCGGCGGAATCGGCAGTGTAACCGGCACAGTCGTCGCAGCCGTTGTGTTGGGTGTCCTGAATACGTATCTGCAAGCGTTTGGCGAGCTGCGGATGATTTTCTACGCTCTGGCCATCATCGCCATCATGGTATTCCGTCCAGGCGGATTATTGGGCAACCGTGAATTTACGATGTCCGCTTTGATGAAGCGCTTTGGGAAAAAAGATTCTGCTAAGAAGGAGGTCCAATAATGAGCCTATTAGAAGTAAAAGAATTGACCAAAAACTTCGGCGGTTTGGCCGCTGTATCCAATGTCGATTTTGCGATCGAAGAAAATGAATTGGTCGGTCTGATCGGTCCAAATGGTGCTGGAAAAACGACCTTCTTCAACTTGCTGACCGGTGTTTACGTTCCGACAGAAGGCACGATTGAATTGGAGATCGACAACAAAAAAGTGTTGTTGAACGGAAAAGCGCCTTACAAAATTACGGATCTCGGCTTGGCGCGTACCTTCCAAAACATCCGCCTCTTCAAGGAATTGACGGTCATCGACAATGTACTGATCGCGATGCACAGCACTATGGGTGAGAATACTTTCCACAGCTTGTTGCGCACGCCGACTTATTACCGCAAGGAAGCAGAAATGCGTGAAAAAGCTTTGGAACTGTTGGCCATTTTCGAATTGGAAAAGAAATATGATGTATTGGCGAAAAATCTTCCTTACGGCGAGCAACGTCGTTTGGAAATCGTCCGAGCTTTGGCGACGAATCCGAAAATCCTATTCCTGGATGAGCCGGCAGCCGGCATGAATCCGCAAGAGACTGCGGAATTGACTGCTTTGATCCGCAAAATACAGAAAGATTTCAAAATCACAGTCGTCTTGATCGAGCATGATATGTCCTTGGTCATGAACGTGTGCGAAAGAATCTATGTGTTGGAATACGGCCGTCTGCTTGCCAAAGGAACGCCGGAAGAAATCCAAAAAAATCCAGCCGTAATCAAGGCTTATCTAGGAGGCGACTAACGTGCTGAAAGTAAAAAATCTATCTGTGCATTATGGCATGATCCAAGCCATCAAAGATATCAGCTTTGAAGTGAATGAAGGCGAAATCGTGACTTTGATCGGAGCCAACGGAGCAGGGAAGTCCACCATTTTGCGTACGATTTCCGGGTTGGTAAAACCGTCTTCAGGCGAAATCGAATATTTGGGGAAACCTATCCATAATGTGGCGACCAGAAAAATCGTTGAGCAAGGGATCGCCCAAGTTCCGGAAGGCCGCCATGTATTCAAAGGTTTGACCGTACAGGAAAACCTTGACCTGGGAAGCTTCACCCGCAAAGACAAACAGAACCTTGCCGGTGATCTGGAAGCGGTATTCGAACGTTTCCCGATTTTGCGCGAAAGAAAAAATCAGGATGCGGCCACTTTGTCCGGCGGGGAACAGCAGATGTTGGCGATGGGCCGCGCTTTGATGACGAAGCCGAAGCTGTTGCTTCTGGATGAGCCTTCGATGGGGCTGGCGCCAATCTTCATCAAGGAAATCTTCCATATCATCCAGGATATCCAGAAACAAGGCACGACGATCCTCTTGATCGAACAAAACGCCAACGTTGCGCTGAAAATCGCGAATCGCGGATATGTATTGGAGACGGGAAATATCGTATTGACCGGAACCGGGGAAGAATTATTAGCAAGTGACGAAGTTCAGAAAGCTTACTTAGGAGGCTAAACAATGGATGTACAAAGCTATATGTCAACGGATTTAGTAACGATTCAACCTTCAACAAAAATCATCGAAGCTTTGGATATGATGAAAGAGCACAAGATTCACCGTCTGCCGGTCGTTCAAGGCGAGACCATCGTGGGCTTGATCACGGAGGGCATCATCGAACGCAATACACCTTCCAGCATGACCAGCTTGGATATGCATGAAGTCAACTATCTGTTGAATAAAACGACAGTGGCCGACATCATGGAAAAACGCGTCGTGACGATCAACAAGGAAGCTCTTTTGGAAGAAGCTGCCGTAATGATGCGTGAGAATGGCATCAGCGTATTGCCGGTCGTCGAGGCAGGCAACCGCCTGATCGGCATCATCACCGAAAAGGATATCTTCTCTGCCTTCATCGATGTGCTGGGCTACTACACACCGGGCGTCCGCGTTGTCGTCAATATCCATGAAGACAAAAAAGGCGTTCTCGAAGACCTGACCGATATCTTCTCCGATGAGAACATCAACATCCAACAGATCGCGACTTACCGCAAAATGGGCTATGTCCAAGTCGTCATCCAGTTGGAAAGCAAAGACATCGACGGCATCCGTGCCAGACTGGAAGAACACGGCTACGAAATCGGATCGATCATCTACAAACCAGAAAGAGTATAGTGTGTGATGAATCCTGAGCTCAGAGTTTGAGCACTAACGAGGTTCAGGACTGCGCAGCCTGGGTTTGGCTGAGTGGGCATGAACAGCGTTAGGCGGAGAACTCTAGGATTCAGAACCGTTCTAAAAGGATCCAAATAATCCCGTTCACCAAGCAAAACCATACAAATAAGCAAGCCGCTCACTCCAACATAAACGGAGTGGGCGGTTTTTTTAAGCAAATTATTTCTTTTATCACGTAATAAGTGTATAATAAGAACATGATAGATTGGAGGTTACATAAATGAATAATGCACTTATAACAATTGTCTTGTATACGATCAAAGAGCAATATGTCAGTGAAAAAGCTTTTTATGCCAATCAACTAGGGATCTCGCCTCAGAGCTGGGATCGCTGGAAAAAAGGAGAGCATGGTTTAAAACCAGAGAACATGCAGATCATTTCAAAATTGTTCACCGATTATGAATGGATGCTTGTCCAGAAAGTTTGCCGAAATGCCGAAATTCTACCCGAAGTGGCAGATAACCCTGTAAGAGAATATCATTTCCTGAAATATCAAGTCGCCAAAAAATGGATAGCGACGGATTTGGCTGATTTCAAATGGTATACTACCGATGAGACAGTCCATGATTCAGAAATCCATAGACCGGCAATCACCACACTCCGGCTTGAGTGCAATTATGATTTCTGGAGTTACAAAGATATCATCGATCTGCGCTTGCCTAGCATCATCCGTCATCAGATCGATTCGGAAAAAATCAATCTGCTTGAATGGTTCAATGAAAATACACCTGATACCATCACAAAAATTACTGAATAACAGAATATAAACCGGAAAGCCGAGATGATACTATCTTGGCTTTTCGTTTGGATTTGAGCGTAGGCTTACTTTTTGGGTGTGGATTGGCGGGAGTTTGTGCTAAAATAGGCATAACAAAAAATTACAGACCAGAAGAGGGCAGAAGATGCAAACGAATAAAAAATACTCCAATACACCTGAGAGGTACGCACAAAGACTGCGTTTCCTAGCGGGGCTCTTGCTGGCGATGCTCTTTTTCACAGGGTGCACAACCGATGACGATGAACCGTCAAACAGTCAGCAGGATTCGACAACAAGCAATCATTCCGAAGAATCGCAAGCCTCTTCCGAAGCTGCAGTCGATGAAGCCGAGTCCAAAGTTATCGTGACACCGGCCGCTTCCTCAACTGATTGGAATCTGGTTTTGGTGAACAGGGAAAATCAGCTTGCTGCAGAAATCGCAATGGAGTTTTACCTGACCGAGAGCGGCTATCAGATCGACAGCAGGATAAAGGACCCATTCTTAGCGCTGTTGGAAGCCGGGAAAGCCGCCGGAATGGATTTCACGATGATTTCAGGTTACCGCTCCATCGAGCAACAGCAAGCAAACTATGACGTCAACTATCAAAATTATCTGGCCTCAGGTTTGTCTGAAGAAGAGGCACGCGCAAAGACGGAAGAATATATCGCCTTGCCTAATGCCAGCGAACACACAACCGGGCTCGCCGTGGATATCACATCGACTGCGTTAGCCAACCAAGAAGGCAATTCAGGCTTATTCCCGGATTTGGAAAACTATCCGGAAGGGCTGTGGCTGAAAGAAAATGCATCCAAATACGGTTTCGTTCTGCGCTATCCAAAATCGAAAGAAGCCATAACCGGCATCAATTTTGAACCGTGGCATTTTCGGTATGTAGGCGTAGAGAACGCTGTTTACATGACTGAACAGAATCTGACGTTGGAAGAATATGTTGCGATCCTTAAGCAAAATGAAGCACTCGGGAACAGTAAACAATAGCAGGTAAAGCAGCACAACCAAATAGATGGAGGAACATATGGCACGAAAGAGAAAGCGGACTCGAAAAAAACCGCAATCGGCATCCGCTCAAGCAATCAAGATTTTATTTTTCTTGTTGATCAGTTTTATGGCAAGTCTGTCGCTCATCGGCGATTTTTCTACAATTGTTCCGGTTATCCCGGAGTACGGCAGTAATCAGGGGAACGGCTTCATCGCCAATGTCGCCCCTGCCGCACAGCAGATGCAAGCAGCATATGGTGTCCACGCCAGCATCAGCATTGCGCAAGCGATCCTCGAATCGGATTGGGGAGAGAGCGAACTGTCTGCCGTCTACAACAATCTTTACGGCATGAAGGGTGATGATCCGGGAAATACGGTACTCTTGACAACCAATGAATACTACAACGGCCAGTGGGTAACCATTCAAGCGAACTTCAGAGTATACGACAGCTGGACGGAATCGGTCCAGGACCATGCGTTGCTGTTCGTCAACGGCACCTCTTGGAATCCGAGCCAATACGCACCGGTTCTGCAGGCAACAACCTATCAGGAAGCGGCCCAGGCTCTCCAGGATTGCGGCTATGCGACCGATCCGGATTATGCGGCCAAGCTGATAGCAGTCATTGAACAGCATGCACTTTATGAATATGATAGTTGAAGCATACAAACAGAAACGCGCGGACAGATTGGGCCTTTTGAGGAGGTAACCCACTGTCTGCGCGTTTTTTTGGCTCAACTACCTTTATTTCTCACGAAAATTCTACAAACAGGCAGTTTTTGCATGGCGACATTCGTCGAATATAGTGATAAAATGATTTGGTAAAGACTTTTTTAACAAAATTCTAATGAAAATCCAAGAGAGTAGTGTGATCACATGCCGAATCAAATTTTACCCGGGAAAACAATCGGTATTATTGGCGGAGGACATGTCGCCCGTATGATTGCTTTGGAGGCCAAAAAAATGGGCTACCAAATAGGCATCTTGGACGCCGATCCTGCCTGTCCGGCTGGGCAAATAGCTGATTGGCAGATAACCAAGAAATATACGGACTTCGATGCGCTGACGGATCTCGCGGCAAAATCGGATGTGCTGACCTTTGAATCCGAAGCCGTGGATACGATGTTGCTGACGCAAATCAATCCTTATATCGCTATACCGCAGGATCCGGATAGCCTTTCCATCACCCAAGACCGGTTGATCGAAAAAGCGTTTTTGGAATCCTTGAACATAAACGTAACGCCTTACGCGACGATAACGACCATCGAAGACATGGAAGAGGCCGTCAAAAGCATCGGCTTCCCATGTGTGCTGAAGCCAATCCGTGTGGAAGCGGCCACACCGGTCCAGCATCTTTTGTACAGCGAAGAGGATTTTGGCAGGGCGTCAGCCTTGCTGAAAAAAGGAACGTGCATTTTGGAGGCATGGATCCCATTCGAGATGGAGTTGACCATTACAGTAGCACAGGACGCGAACAATGTGTTCACGTCATTCCCCGTCACGGAGACGGTCTACCGGGAGCAAAAACTTGTGAAGACCATCACGCCTGCACGCGTAGGCGGAAATATCCAGAAAGAGATGGAGCATATCGGCAAACTGGCTGCGAAGGCCATGAATCTGACCGGAATTTTGACGGTCGAGACATTCATGACGTCGTCGGGTTCCCTCTATGTGAACCGTTTGGTCGTCCGTCCACACCATTCGTGCAATTATTCGTTGGACGGCTGCAGCATCTCTCAATATGAAGTCCTTGTCCGTTGCATCTGTGGATTGCCCATTCCGGAAATCCAGCTGTACGATACAAGCGTGACGTTCAACATCATGGAAGAAAAACTTGATGAAGCACTTATTCTGCTGCTGACCAAACCGGATTGGCACTTCCATTTTTACGGAAAAAAAGAACACCGCGCGAAACGGAAAATGGGTCACGTCACATTATTGGGTGACAACCCGGATATCCTCATCAATGAACTGGAAGAAAACGGCTTGTTAGAATCTACAGAGTAACGGAAACAGGTGTCCGCTCTCTTATATGAAGGAAGGAATCAATTCATGGAGGATAGACTATTCAATAAAGCGTACGACTACATAAAAGACAAAATCGACAGTAATTCTTGGCCTCCTGGAACCAAAATAACCGAACAACTCATTTCGGAAGCTTTGTTCATGAGCCGGACACCGATCCGCACAGCGCTGCTGTTGCTGGAGGAAGAAGGGTTAGTGAAATCCATCACTTACAAAGGCTATATCGTGGCCGAGAAGAAGATCTCCAACGAGGGCTTGTTGGAACGCCTGGAACTGATTGCAGGCCTTATCATGAACTACCTGCAGTATCTGAAGGAAAACGACATCGCCTTGGACTATAAAACTTTCGAAAATATCCTTGAAAAACAAGTGGAGTACTTGAATTATCGGGATGCGACTGGTTATTTCAAGAATGAATACAGACTCTTTGAGACGTTCATCGCCGAGAGCGATAACCAATTTATGAAAAAAGTGATCATGACGACTGCCCACGACATCCATAGCACTTATTCCAACAACAGTGATCTGATGGATGAAGATCGTTATCAAAACGAAGCCAAATTGCTCGCACTCTATCATGAAGTGAGCATCTGCATACGCGATAAGGATTACGACAAGATGGGCGAATACCTCATCTTCTTCTTCGAAACGTTGAAAGACACAAACGATATCCTAGCCCAATAGATCGACAAAGAAAGTCCTGCCGCTGAATCACGCAAATGATTCAGCGGCAGGACTTTTATTTTGGATGGCATGGCAGCCATAATGGGGACAGATGGAGGATCAGTTACGTCTCGGTGCACGGGGGGATATGACGCCTTCGCTAGTGCTGACAGGCGTAACGTAGACTTTGTTGCTTTCCGGATCCGTGACAAGCAATTTTTGTTCCTGGGAATCGCGGATACCTTGTGCGACTTCCCTTGAAAGAGCCTGCGAGTATGGGATTTGGAACGTCCAAATCATTAAGATGATAAACAAACTTACCAGATAAAACGCTAACCCTTTTTTCGTCATGAAATCCACCCCTTAGGCTAATATCAAACAGGTTCCTATCGGTATGCTGACTACTGTCTTCATTGTAACCCCTGACATACGGAAAAGGAAGTTCTTTTGCCATAAACAGCCAAAAGAATGGCATAATGGATTGAAAAGAAACTGAACCGACCTAGGGGAACAAGGGTTAAAAACTATTTAAAATATCCGGGGATTCATTGATAGCCACGCTCTAAAATGATAGACTAAACCATGATGCAAATCAGAAACGATAAGGCTGCACCATCGCCTTGAACCTATCAAAAAGAACGCACCCATACATACTCTGAAACAAAGGCAACAAAAGAAAGGATGGCAATTGTGCAACAAAAACACGACCTCATAAAAGGAATGAACCCAAGGCAAGCAGAAGCCGTTTTGGCGACGGAAGGGCCACTATTGATCATGGCGGGCGCAGGCAGCGGCAAAACACGTGTGCTGACCCATCGCATGGCCTATTTACTGGAAGAAAAATCAGTAAACCCTTGGAACATCTTAGCCATCACCTTTACGAATAAAGCGGCAAAAGAAATGAAAGAGCGGGTCATCCGCTTGGTCGGAACAGTCGGCAACGACATGTGGGTATCCACTTTCCACTCCATGTGCGTGCGGATCCTAAGAAGAGAAAGCGAACAGATCGGCTATGCGCGCTCCTTCACCATCTGCGACCAGAGCGAAACCGAAACATTGATGAAACGCATCATCCGCGAAAAGAATCTGGATTCGAAAAAATTCGATCACCGCATGATTCTGGGGCGGATCAGCCAAGCGAAAAATGAGCTGCAGACACCGAAGGAATTCGGCGATTTCGCCGGCGGATACATCGACAATATCGTCTTCGAGTGCTACAAGGATTACCAGAAAGCGCTCGAAAACAGCCAATCGATGGATTTCGACGACCTGATCATGTTGACTGTCAAACTGTTCCAGGAATACCCAGAAACATTGTCCTACTACCAAAATAAATTCCATTACATCCACGTGGACGAGTACCAGGATACCAACTTCGCCCAATATCAATTGGTGCAGCTGCTGGCCAGCAAATTCAAAAACATCTGCGTCGTCGGGGATGCGGACCAAAGTATCTACGGTTGGCGCGGGGCTGATATGGAAAACATCCTCAACTTCGAAAAGGATTATCCGGATGCAAAAGTGGTCTTGCTGGAACAGAACTACCGTTCCACAAAAAAAATCCTGCGCGCAGCCAATGACGTGATCCAAAACAACGTCAACCGGAAAGAAAAAGAGTTGTGGACAGACAATCCGGATGGCGAGAACATCGTTTACTACCGGGGCCAATCCGAACACGACGAAGCGCGCTATGTCATCTCGAAGATGCAGCAGGAAGTCCGCGAAAACAAACGCCAGTACGGGGATTTCGCAGTGCTCTACCGGACGAACGCCCAGTCGCGTGTCATCGAGGAGAACCTCCTGAAGTCGAACATCCCTTACAAGATGGTCGGCGGGCGCAAGTTCTACGACCGCAAAGAAATCAAAGACCTTTTGGCCTATCTGCGCCTGATCGTGAACCCATCCGATGACTTGAGTTTCGGCCGGATCGTGAATGTGCCGAAACGCGGAATCGGCGATGCCAGTGTCGAAAAACTGCGCGAATTCGCCAACATGCATGACCTGACCTTATTGCAGGCTGCCCATGATGTGGCAATGTCCAGCGTGTCCGGAAAAGCAGCGAAGGAATTGAAGAAATTCGCTACCATAATGGACAATCTGCATAAAATGCAGGAATTCCTGCCAATCACGGAATTGGTGCAGGAGTTGCTTTCCCAGACGACTTATCTGGAAGCCCTCGAAATGGAGAAGACCCTTGAATCGGAAGCACGGATTGAAAACATCAACGAATTCCTGTCGGTAACGCAGGAGTTCGATAAAATGAATCAAGAAGACTTTGATCTGACCTCCTTCCTGACCGATTTGGCGCTGGTTTCCGATTTGGATCAGATTGAGGAAGAACCGCAGAGCGAAGTGACGCTGATGACGATGCACGCAGCCAAAGGATTGGAATTCCCGATCGTCTTCATCATCGGGATGGAAGACGGCATTTTCCCGTCGTCCCGCTCCTTCCTGGATGAGGACCAGATGGAAGAAGAACGGCGCTTGGCCTATGTCGGCATCACGCGGGCGGAGCAAAGACTGTTCCTGACGAATGCCTATTCCCGCATGCTTTATGGACGTACGATGTCTAACCCGGCATCGCGTTTCCTTGATGAATTGGACGGATCCGTTTTGGACCGCGAGGACAGTTCGGGATCCACGTCAAGCATGTATTCTTCAAAACCGGCAAGCTCGGGCGGCCGCTGGAAAACAGCAAGCGATACCCGTCAGGAGAAAGCTTTCAGTCAGCCGTTTTCGGCCGGACCGCGTGAAAAAACGACGCAGTCCGTCAAGCAAACCGGAAGCAGTGGTGCGGCCAGCCTTGGCTGGGCTGTCGGGGACAAAGCCAGCCATAAGAAATGGGGCACAGGCATTGTCGTTCAGACGAGCGGAGAAGGCGATGGTTTGACATTGGATATCGCCTTCAAAGATATCGGCATCAAACGCCTGTTGGCATCCTTTGCACCGATCGAAAAAGCATAATTTAGGAGGGGAATCATTCATGGCGAAAGAAAGTCCGACCGAAGCCCAAGAGCGCATCGAGACGTTGAAGACGCTCCTCAACCGCTATAGTTACGAGTATTATGTACTGGATAAGCCCAGTATTTCAGATAAAGAATACGACCAGCAGTATCAAGAACTGGAAAAATTGGAAAAAACCCATCCTGAGCTGATCACCATGGACTCACCGACGCAGCGCATCGGCGGCACCATTCTGCCCGGCTTCAACAAAGTCCAGCACGATTCGCCGATGCTTAGTTTGGGGAATGCCTTCAATCAGGAGGAACTTCTGCAGTTCCATCAACGGATCAGCAAACTGACCGACCAACCCTTGCAGTACATGTGCGAGCTGAAGATCGACGGTTTGGCTGTGTCGTTGAAGTACGAAAACGGCTTGTTTATCCAAGGCGCGACGCGTGGGGACGGAACCACCGGCGAAGACATAACTCAGAACCTGCGGACAGTCAAAGCCATTCCGTTGCGTCTGAATGAACCGCTGACTTTCGAAGTCCGCGGGGAATGCTACATGCCGAAAGCTTCCTTTGTACAATTGAATGCGGACCGCGATGAGAAAGGCTTGGAGATTTTTGCGAATCCGCGCAACGCTGCTGCCGGCAGTCTGCGCCAACTGGATTCCAGCATTGCGGCCAGCCGCAACCTGAACATCTATCTTTACAGTGCCACCAATTTTGAACAATTGGCTGTGGAGACGCAGGATGCGCTGCTGAACCGATTGGCTCAGGTCGGTTTGCGGACCAATCCGGAACGCAGACTCTTCAATTCGATTGAAGAAGTCTGGGCATTCACAGAAGAGATTGCAGCGAAAAGAAAAGATTTGCCTTACGAAATCGACGGCATCGTCATCAAAGTCAATACCTTCGCTGCTCAAGAAGAAATCGGCTATACGGTTAAAGCGCCGCGATGGGCAATCGCCTACAAATTCAAAGCGGAAGAAGCCGAAACGATCGTGCGCGACATAGAGTGGACAGTGGGCCGTACCGGTGTCGTGACTCCGACTGCCGTAATGGATCCGGTATTTTTGGCCGGGTCCACCGTGCAGCGCGCCAGCCTGCATAACGTCGATCTCGTTCGCGAGAAGGATGTGCGCATCGGCGATACTGTCGTAATCCATAAGGCGGGTGACATCATCCCGGAAATCCAACATGTCCTTATCGACCGCAGAGGTCCGGAAAGTGAAACCTATGTCATTCCGGAAGCGTGCCCTGCCTGCGATAGCCACTTGGTGCATTTGGAGGATGAAGTAGCTTTGCGCTGCATCAATCCGAAGTGCCCTGCCCAAATCAAAGAGGGCCTTTCCCACTTCGTTTCGCGCAATGCGATGAACATCAGCGGTCTGGGTGTCCGCGTCGTCAGCCAAATGTTCGAAAAGGGTCTCGTCAAAGACGTAGCCGACCTGTATAAACTGACTGAAGAAGATCTTTACCAATTGGATAAAATCAAAGAAAAGTCTGCCCACAATATTGTGACCGCCATCGATCAGAGCCGGGGGAACTCATTTGAACGTCTGCTGTTCGGTTTGGGAATCCGCCATGTCGGATCGAAGGCTGCAGCCAGCCTAGCAGCGGAATTCGAAACCATCGAACGCCTGATGCAGGCGACAAAGGAAGAAATCATGGCCGTCGAAGGCATGGGTGACATCATCGCGGACAGCGTCGTGGCCTATTTCCAACTGCCTGAAGTGAAGGACCTGATCGAAGAATTCCGAGCGAACGGTGTGAATCTGACCTACCTGGGCAAGAAAAAGGCTGAGGTGGCCGCTGTAGATTCCATCTGGAACGGTAAAACAGTTGTATTGACGGGCAAACTGACACACTATAACCGAACCGAAGCGACGGAAATGATTGAAGCGCTCGGCGGAAAAGTGACAGGCAGTGTCTCCAAAAAAACCGACTTGATCGTCGCCGGAGAAGAAGCCGGCAGTAAATTGGCAAAAGCCCAATCTTTGGGCATCCCTGTCTGGACAGAAGAAGATATGGTGAAAAACTTGGAAAGAAGTGACAGCAGTGAATAAAGCGAAAAGCGTCATCCTTATGACTGTCTCCGGAGCAGCGATGTTCCTGTTGGCCAGTTGCGGACAGCTATCAGAGACGCAAACGACGGAGAATACAACCAATACCGGCCCTGAAAAAGTGACCGTCCAAACGACACAAAATCAGTTGTCGACCGATTATTACCCGGCCTTGATTGTGGACGGCAAGTACCAATTCAGCCAGAATCGTGGCGTCAGCCTTTCGCTGAACTCGACAGCCAACATCAAAGACTTTGAGGCGGATCTGTTGGATGTAGCAAAAAATATTTTCCCGACTGACCAATACTTTTTTCAGGAAGGCCAAGTCATCGATTACGATACGACAAGGTTGTGGTTGGGACGTTACAGCGACTCTAATCCGGACGGTTTGAATCCGACCGACAACGGTAGCACTGACGCGGCAACCAGAGAGCCGATTTATCTGGAGCAGATTTTGGAACAGGACTATATGATACAAAATGAGAATGGCTTCGAATTGGCCGGGATGGCCATCGGATTGGCTATGAATTCGGTCGACTATTACAAGGTGAACGATGTGCCGATGGAACAAGCCATTTCCCGCGATAAACTGGAAGAACAGGCAAAAGCCTATGCAAATACGATTATTACCCGTTTGCGCCAGACCGAGGGATTGGAAAGCATCCCGATTGTCATCGGCATATATGAGCAATCAGCACAGGACAGCCCGGTCGGCGGCTCTTATCTGTTCGAAGGCGTCTCCACGGAAGGGAATGCGATCGGCGAATGGATTACCCGCAATGAAAGCAAAGTGGTTTTCCCTTTGCAAAGCGGAACGCAGACGGAAGAATCTTCCAACTTTGACAACTTCAAAAATGAAGTGCAAAATTTCTTCCCGAATCTGAACGGTATCGTCGGTGAAGGCAAATACATCGATGGACAGTTGCTGTCGCTCGAGATCGACATCACGACGCAATTCTACGGGGAAACGGAAATCATCGCCTTCACCCAACACGTAACGGATGCGGCAGGGCGTTTCCTGCCCCAAAACATTCCCGTCGAAATCACGGTTGAATCGATCAACGGCATCGAATCGTTCCTGACTAGGGAAAACGACAGCCAGGGCTTCAGTTACCATATCTTCGATTAAGGCACAGTTTTCCTTAATCAGGGCTGAACGAACCCGTTCCGCTTTTTCTGTTTTCAGAAAGTGCTGGAAACGTGAGAAAACTCCCACAAACCGATGATTTTTATGCTAAAATGAACAGGTATGTAAAAAAACGATGACTACACAAAACGACAGAAAGAAGGGTATTACATGGCAATCACTGAAGAGCAAGTGCGTCACGTAGCAAAACTGGCCAAGCTGGAATTCGCTCCTCACGAAATAAAACATTTTACAGAACAATTGGGCGACATCATCGACATGGTGGAACAATTGGAAGCAGTCGATACAACGGATGTACCCGTGACTTCTCATGGCTATGCATTGAAGAATGTCATGCGTGAAGATGTAGCGGAACCAGGAACGGATCGCGACCTCTTATTCAAAAACGTCAAGACAGCCGAAGACGGCATGATCCAAGTGCCGGCAATTTTAGATAACGAGGTGGAAGGCGCATGAGTATTTTCAATGAAACGCTAACGAGCCTGCATGAAGGTTTAGTCAACAAAGAATTTTCTTCCGTGGAACTGACACAAGCAGCCTTCAAACGCATCGCTGAAACAGACGGAAAAGTGGAAGCATTCTTGGCTTTGAACGAAGAAGGAGCCTTGAAACAAGCGCAAGCTGCGGACGAAAAAGGCTACGCTGACGGCAATGTCCTGAACGGTATTCCTTTAGGGATCAAAGACAACATCGTTACTGAAGGCGTGACAACGACAGCCGCGAGCCGCATGTTGGGCGATTTTATGCCGATCTATGACGCAACAGTCGTCACGAAATTGAAGCAAGCCGGCGCCGTCAACGTCGGAAAACTGAACATGGACGAATTTGCCATGGGCGGAAGCACGGAAAACTCTTACTACAAAAAAACCAAAAATGCTTGGGACCTGACAAAAGTTCCCGGCGGTTCATCCGGTGGCTCTGCTGCTGCGGTTGCCAGCGGTGAAGTCGTCGCTTCATTGGGTTCCGACACAGGCGGAAGTATCCGTCAACCGGCCGCCTTCAACGGCATCGTCGGCATGAAACCGACATACGGCCGCGTATCCCGTTACGGCTTGATCGCTTTTGCGTCCAGCCTTGACCAAATCGGCCCGATGACACGCAACGTAACCGACAACGCTTTGTTGTTGGAAGCAATCAGCGGCTATGATGCCAAAGATTCGACAAGCATGAAGCTGGAAGTGCCTAAATTCAGCGCGAACCTGAACGGAAATGTCGCAGGCATGAAGATTGCTTTGCCGAAAGAATATTTCCAAGAGGGCGTATCCGCTGAAATCCAAGAGGCTGTAAGAAAAGCAGCTGCCCAATTCGAAGAAATGGGCGCTACCGTGGAAGAAGTCAGCATGCCGACTTTGGCATACGGAATCCCTGCTTACTACATCATCGCTTCTTCGGAAGCTTCATCCAACCTGCAACGTTTTGACGGTGTGCGTTATGGCTACCGCGCAGAAAATGTCAATTCATTGGATGAATTGTACATCAAGAGCCGTTCCCAAGGTTTCGGGATGGAAGTGAAACGCCGCATCATGTTGGGATCCTTCTCATTGAGCGCCGGTTTCTATGATGCTTACTTCAAGAAAGCTGGACAAGTCCGCACGCTGATCAAACGCGACTTTGCGAACATCTTCGCAGGCTATGATCTGATTCTGGGACCAACCACTACAACGACTGCTTTCGGAATCGGCGAAAAGAACGACGATCCATTGGCTATGTACATGGACGACTTGTTGACAGTAACGATCAACTTGGCGGGCGTTCCGGCCATTTCCGTTCCTGGCGGTTTCTCGGCTGACGGCATGCCAATCGGTATCCAATTGATCGGTAACTACTTCGAAGAAGCGAAGATCTATCAAGCCGCTTTTGCCTTGGAACAAGCAAACGACTATCTTGATCAACACCCAAACCTGTAGGAGGAAAACATTATGAATTATGAAACAGTCATCGGACTGGAAGTCCATGTGGAATTGAAAACTGAATCAAAAATGTTCTCCCCATCTCCAGCACACTTTGGGGCAGAACCGAACACAAACACAAACGTCATCGACTGGGGCTACCCGGGCGTCTTGCCTGTCATCAACAAAAGAGCTATCGAATTCTGCATGAAGGCTGCTTTGGCTTTGAACTGCGAAATCTCGACGGAAACGCACTTCGACCGCAAAAACTACTTCTACCCGGACAATCCGAAAGCTTACCAAATTTCCCAATTGGATAACCCAATCGGCCATGACGGCTGGGTCGAAATCGAAGTGGAAGGCATTAAGAAAAAAATCCGCATCGAACGCGTCCATCTTGAAGAAGATGCCGGCAAAAACATGCACGGATCGGACGGCTATTCCTATGTCGATTTGAACCGTCAAGGAACGCCATTGATCGAAATCGTATCAGAAGCGGATATGCGCTCCCCTGAAGAGGCGTATGCTTACCTGGATGCGGTTCGCCAAATCATCATGTACACAGACGTATCCGATGTGAAGATGGAAGAAGGCTCCATGCGTTGCGATGCCAACATCTCCATCCGCCCATTCGGCCAAGAAAAATTCGGCACGAAGACAGAATTGAAGAACCTGAACTCCTTCAACTTCGTCCGCAGAGGTTTGGCTCATGAAGAAAAACGCCAAGCGCAAGTATTGAACGCTGGCGGCGTCATCCAACAGGAAACACGCCGTTTCGATGAAACAAATGGCGAAACAATCCTGATGCGCGTCAAGGAAGGCGAAAGTGATTACCGTTACTTCCCTGAACCGGATCTGCCAGGCTTGACCGTTTCCCAGGAATGGATCGACCGTGTCAAAGCAAGCATTCCGGAAATGCCTGCAAAACGTCGCGAAAGATACATTTCGGAATACGACCTACCTGAGTACGATGCAATGGTATTGACACTTTCGAAAGAAATGTCCGACTTCTTCGAAGGCACTCTTGCTGCCGGTGCGGATGCCAAATTGGCTTCCAACTGGTTGATGGGTGAAGTATCAGCTTACCTGAACAGCGAAAAAGTGGAACTGGCCGACACCAAACTGACGCCAGCGAACCTTGCCGGCATGATCACCTTGATCGAAGACGGCACCATCAGCACGAAAATCGCCAAGAAAGTCTTCCGCCTGTTGGCAACAAAAGGCGGCGACGCAAAAGCAGTCGTCGAATCAGAAGGCCTGATCCAAATGAGCGATCCGTCGCAACTGTTGCCGATCATCAACGCCGTTTTGGACAACAGCCAACAATCCGTTGACGACTTCAAAGCCGGAAAAGACCGCGCCAAAGGCTTCCTAGTAGGCCAAATCATGAAACAAACCAAAGGCCAAGCCAACCCAGGCATGGTCAACCAACTACTAGCACAAGAACTAGAAAAAAGATAGAGCGTGATGAATCCCGCTTTAGGAATCGAGCACTAAGAGGAAAACCCCAACGCGACCCGGTTTTAGTCGCGATGGGGTTTTCAGCTTAGGCGGAGATTACTGGGATTCAGAACGCGTTTGCGTTGCACACATTCCAGCCAACTTCCTTCGGGAGGTTGGTTTTTTTCACTTCCAATCAAAATGGAGCTCGCCGGGAAATCGGCAAGAAATAGGCTTCGGATTCCCGGCGAGACAGTGTTCACCGGGAAATCGGGATACAAAATGCCCGCAATTCCCGGTGAGACAGTGTTCACCGGGAAATCGGGATGCGAAATGCCCGCAATTCCCGGCGAGACCAGCCACACCAGGAAATCGATCCTTTGTATCTGCTTGAGCTTCTGCGAAAAGTTTCCGGTTCAGTGCAAAACACAAAACAGGCTTTTTTTCTGAAATAATAAACTCTAAAAAAAATCGCAATAAACCTATCTTTTTCCAGTTCAACAATTAGTATTATTATGATTTAGGTGATATAATCATTAATTGAGTGGTTTGACAAGAAAAGATCAATTGTGACCTACATAACAGATGAGCCTAGAAAGATGAGGAAAAGAATGAGAGCAAGAGTAATTTACAATCCTACTTCCGGAAGAGAAATGCTGAAAAAAAGCATGATTGACATCCTTCAAATATTGGAAGAAGCAGGCTATGAGGCCAGTGCCTATGCCACGACACCAGAACCCCTTTCCGCAACAAAAGAAGCGGAACGTGCCGCTTTGGCCGGATTCGACCTGATTGTTGCAGCAGGCGGAGACGGTACCGTAAACGAAGTCGTCAACGGCATCGCCGGATTGGACCACAGACCGACAGTCGGCATCATACCTGCAGGGACCACAAATGACTATGCCCGTGCTTTGAAGATTCCGCGCTCGAACCTATTGGATGCAGCCCGCGTCATCGCTGACGGAAATGTCATCCCGATGGATATCGGTCAATCGAATGGCACTTATTTCATAAATATCGCAGCAGGCGGCTATCTGACGGATTTGACCTACGACGTCCCTGCGAAGCTGAAGACCATTTTTGGCTACCTTGCCTATCTGGTGAAAGGCGCCGAAAAAATCCCGCAGCTCAAACCGATGCACATGCGCATCGAGTATGAAGACGGCGTATACGACGGCATGGCTTCCATGTTTTTCGTAGCCTTGACCAACTCGGTAGGCGGCTTTGAGACGATCGATCCGAACATCGTTTTGGGGGATGGCAAGTTCACGCTTTTTGTCGTGAAGACAGCGAACATCTTCGAAATCCTGCAACTGTTGGCCCAAGTGTTGAACGGGGGCAGACATCTGGAAAATTCGAACGTCCTTTACACACATACCAGCTTTGTGAAAGCAGAATCCATGGATGGTTCGCGTTTGATGATCAACTTGGATGGTGAGTACGGCGGTGATGCACCGACTACATTCACGAACCACCAGCAGCACATCAAAATCATCGGCAACACTTCCGATTACGCTGATCCAATCGAAGAAGTCGATGAAGGCATTCTGGAAGGTGCCGGCACAGGCTTCATGAAGGAAGTTGAAACTTTGCACCCGGATGAAGTGAATGACAAACGTTTGCCATACGACGGCAAGAACTAAGGACTAAAAATAGAAAGAATGCCCGGTCTCTCGGTGTTATGACGAGAGCTATCGGGCATTTTTTGTTATACTGGAAAAAAGAAGCTTTCACACGAAAGGGGATCTGCCGTATGCCGAAAAAACAGAAGAGATTTTTGTCCTTATTATTTTTGAGCGGCCTGCTGATGCTGCTTGTGGCCTGCGGGAAAGAGGAGAGTTCACCTATCGTGGCTATCAACAATGAGACGGAATACGAAGAAGTGGTCGCGCAGGATGTGGCTTACCTCTATTTCGGCTTCGATAATTGCCCTTACTGCAAGGAATTCCGTCCGATACTGGAGGAAAAATTGACGGAAACTGGGCAGACCGCTTATTACTACAACACGAAAAAGCGCGTCAATGATGCCAACTATGACGAGGTGCTGGATACCTACGGCGTCCAGTTTGTTCCGCTCTTAATCAGGCTGGAGAATGGCAAAGCGGTCGGATCCGTCAATCTGGACACCGTAGCCGACTTGCCAGCGCTTTTAGCAGAAGAATAGCAGGCGAATCCGCCCGAGTTTGTCCAATAACTATAAAGAATCGGACAACCGGCAAGCGAGACCGCCCGAGTTAGTCCGATAATCAAAAAGAATGGGCTGCCCCCAAAAAACTGGAGCAGCCCATTCGTATTATTTCCAAACCAATTGCCAGGTGACGCCGAATTGGTCGGTCACCCAAGCTACCGCGCGTAATTCGCCGACCGCTTCAGGTCCCATCATCACAACGCCATCCGCGGATAACGAATCAAAGTAGTTGTCGAAGCTGGCTTCATCTTCGCAGTCCACGTAGAGGGAAACGGCCCAAGTCATATCCGGCAAGAAATCCTCTTCCATGTCCATCGCCATGACTTCCTGTCCATTCAAAACAAACTGCTCATTAATCACGCGGCCGCCTTCACCGTGTTCATCCTCATCGATTTTGGTGAGGGAGGTCACGCTGGAATTCGGGAAAATGGAAACATAAAAGTGCATCGCTGCTTCTGCAGTCCCCGGTAACGTCAAAAAGGGAATAATCCGTTGTCCGCTCATTTTGTCATCCTCGCTTTCTTCCTGTACCCGTCAGTAACTAGTCTATATACTTCTATTATACTGAATGCGAGCGAAACTTCCTATCGATAAGCCGCGCCGCATCAGGCGATATTATGAGAAAGTACTTATTTTTTCCAAACAAATGGGCTTGCTGTATCGAGTCGCCTTCTTTTTTGGTATAATGAACCGAATGAAAAATTATGAACTGAGGAGTACACATGAAAAAACAATATACGGTAGCACCGGTAATAAAAAATGAGAAGATGACTGTAACATTTGAGGACTTAACGTCAGAAGGTATGGGTGTCGCAAAAGTTGAGGGTTATCCATTATTTGTAGCGGATGGACTACCGGGTGAACGGGCCACCATCAAAGTGACGAAAGTCGGCAAATCTTTTGGATTCGCCCGCATTGAGGAAAGACTGAGCAGTTCTCCTGACCGTATTCCGACACGCGATGTTAAAGGAACACGCGTTGGTACGATGCCATTGCAGAATCTGCGTTACTCTGCCCAATTGGCTTTCAAAAAGAACAACGTCGAACAAGTGATGAAACGCATTGCCAAAATGCCTGAAGTCGAAGTCAAACCGACAATCGGAATGGAAAATCCATGGGGATACCGCAACAAAGCACAGATCCCAGTACGTCAAAAAGACGGAAAATTGGTTACCGGATTTTTCCGTACCAACACCCATGAACTGATCCCGATGGAAAACTTCCAGATCCAGGATCCAAAAATCGATGAAGCCATCGTAAAAGTCCGTGACATTCTGCAAGAATTCAATGTGAAAGCATACGACGAGAAGAAACATACCGGAAATATCCGTCACATCATGATCCGCCGCGGTTATTACACAGGCGAAATGATGGTAGTCCTGGTGACGCGTACGGCGAAACTGTTCCCGCAAAGTAAAATCATTCCAGCTATCTTGGAGGCTTTACCGGAAGTGGTCAGCATCGTCCAAAACGTGAACCCGAAACAAAACAATGTCATCCTGGGTGACGAAACCATCGTCCTGCACGGTGAAGACGTTTATCACGACAAACTGATGGGCCATACATTTGCCATCTCTTCGCGCTCATTCTATCAAGTGAACCCGATCCAAACGGAAAAACTTTATAAATTGGCAATCGAAGCTGCACAATTGACAGGCGAAGAAACCGTCATCGATGCTTATTGCGGAATCGGAACGATCTCCTTGTCATTGGCTGAAAAAGCGAAACACGTTTATGCGATGGAAGTCGTTCCCGATGCCGTGAAAATGGCCGAAATGAATGCAGCAGCAAACAACATCGAAAACATTACCTTCGAAACCGGCGCTGCCGAAGAAGTAATGCCGAAATGGGCTGCTGAAGGCGTCAAAGCAGATGTCTTGGTTGTCGATCCTCCACGCAAAGGCTTGGAACCGGCCTTCATCGAAGCTGCTTTGGAAATCGCTCCTAAGCGCATCGTCTACGTCAGCTGCAACCCAGCTACTATGGCACGCGATCTACAATTATTCCACGAAGGCGGCTACAGCGTAGGCAGCATCCAACCAGTGGATCTGTTCCCACAAACACTGCATGTGGAATCAGTCGTGGCGTTGACACGCAATAAATAAATAGAAAAAATTAGAAAGCCGCAAGGACTGTCATGAATGTGACGGGTCTTGCGGCTTTTTGTGCGTCCAAAAAGATGTCGCGCTTAGCGATGGCCATCCCAAGGGTCTATAATGATTGTGAAGGACCGAAATCGTTTATCAAAGCGGCTTTGGGCATAGCCCCTGATCGCATCGTGCAACCCAGCTACATTGGCACGCGACCTTCAGTTATTCCACGAAGGCGGATACAGCTTATGCAGCTTCCAGAGCCGATGGGCTTGTTCCCGCAGATACTGCACATTGAGACAGTAGTATTGATCTCTGCGGCTAAATTTTATTGCTTCCTATCGCCATCTGAGTGTATTGGGTGGTCATCTAAAGTCCAGGATGAAATAATAATGTGAGGTGACCTATGACAACTTATCAAAAAAATGTGCATAAAGAAATGAGTTTGCAAAAGATACTGTGCCTGATTTTTATTCCTTCTTCAATATTGACTGTTGTGTATATTGTCATAGGAGGTCTGAAGCCTGCCATTCCATCACTTTTACTTTTTTATATTTGTGCTACCTTCATTTTATTTCCATTTGAAATAGGTATAGTTTTAAATGCGAGTAAAAAAGAATACGGCAGGTATTCCTTAAGCAGTGCATTTACCAATTATAAGAAAATGAGTTGGTGGAAAATATTCCTATACGGATCTTTTTTGTTTGCTTTTGCAGGAATTATGTCTGTAACGGTAGCACCATTAGAAAACAGCTTGTTTGCTCCGATTTCAAATAAGCTTACACAAAGTATGCCTGTATATTTTGATTGGAATAATATTGAATCCTTTCAACAGTATCCAAGGGATATTTTGCTGTTGACCTGCGTCGGGTATTTTATTCTTAATGTTATCGTGGGTCCCATTGTAGAAGAACTGTTTTTTAGAGGCTTCCTTACTTCTAAAATAAGTAGATATGGCAATTTTGCACCGTTTATAATCACGATACTGTTTTCGTTATATCATTTTTGGCTTCCGTTCAACAACTTATTCAGAATTTCTATATTTTTTCCTGCTGCATGGATTGTATGGAAGAAGGAAAATATATACATATCCATTGTATTTCATTGTTTGTGTAATTTATTATCGACGGTTAGCTTTATTATTTCTGTGTATTCGGGTTAAGGTTATAAGCATCATACAAATATGATTAAGATGCCGTTTTATCTTCAACCCGATAGAAGACTTCCGCCTGAAGGAATGATCTGGTCTTAGCCCCATGAGTAGGTGGGAGATGAATAGGGAGGTTTTTTATGAGAAATATTGTGATAACGGGTAGTACTCGTGGCATTGGTTTTTCTATGGCAAACGAGTTTCTGCGTGCCGGGTGTAATGTTACGTTGTCCGGGAGAGGTGAAGCACTCACGGCAGCAATGCAAAGGGAACTGTCGCCGTTTGAGGGGAAGTACATCTATGTCTCATGCAATGTCCAAGAGAAAGCAAATCTGCAAAAACTTTGGGATGATTCTTTGGCACAATGGGGCGAGATAAATATATGGATCAATAACGCGGGGGAAAATACGCCTCACATATTTGCGTGGGAAACGGGCGAAACAGATACCGAAAATATTATCAAGACCAATCTTATTGGTATGATATACGGTTCACAGATTGCTGCAACGGGAATGCTAAAACAGGGGAAAGGCGCGATATATAGCATGGAGGGCCTTGGTTCAAACAACATGACCCAGAAAAAAACAATATTGTACGGCACTACCAAGCACGCATTAACGTATTTTATGAAAGGGATGGCCCTGGAACTGGAGGGTACGGATGTAATAGCAGGGAGGTTATCTCCGGGGATGGTGCTGACGGATTTTATCACAAAAATGCCTAACGGCCAGCAGTCTCAGGTCATCGCAGATGAGAAGTTCAGAAAGATATTCAATATATTGGCCGATAAACCGGGTACAGTCGCAACGTTTTTAATACCAAGAATACTCAGAAACACCAGGAATGACGCTCAAATCGCTTGGCTGACAAAAAGAAAGGCTACTTGGCGTTTTCTAACGGCCGGCTTTCGTAACAACAGGCTGATTTAAGGAACTACCCCCACTTCAACCGGAAATAAGGTACTGATTTGGATAGTGCTTTCCCTTTTGCTGGTTGATGAATCGATAGACTATTCTTTCCCATCAGGCCACACAACATCATAGGTTGCTACTAGAACGATAGTATTATCCCAGTGAAATTGTTGCAGGAAGAGTTTTTGGTTAATTAATGGGAACGCCGCATTTTTTTGGTCAATCCAAAGATTGCTACAAGGATTCAGACTGAAGAGGGACTAAAAAATGGGGAATTTGATACGTAAAGAATATAAACCCAAAAAGAAGAGGCGAGGACCGAAGTCCGAGCCTCTTCTTTTCCAGCTTGCCGTTCATTGAATTCCACTCTTGCCCCTCACTCCAGTATCTTCCAGAAAGAATCCTTGCGGATGATCTTTCCGCCAGCGAACTCGAGCAGATCAACCCCTCGCACCTCAAGCTGCTGCCCCGATTTAGTCGTACCCGTGAGAGTCCACTCCGATACTCCCAAATTGCCGCAGATCCAATGCTGATCCTTTCCGTAATGCACGTCCGGAATACCCTCGAATCGACTTGCCAGACCCGCTCTAACCTCCGTTTTTCCGACGTATCGATCACCTCGTGGCCGGGCGCCTCGTGGCATATAGAAGATGCAATCATCTGCGAAATAGCTCATGATGGAATCCAGGTCGTGACGATTGAATGCTTCCAGAAAGTCCTTCAATGTTTCAACGGTTACTTGCTCAGACATAAAATAACCTCCATGTATCATACTTTATTCGGAAGAGCCGGATAGCTATTGATCTGCAAGATTGAATAAGTGCCACCGTACGCTCCTTATTTCAGTCATGAGTTAGGTGGCACGGTCTTTCATACGGTTTTATCTTTGATATGTATCTGTATCAAGACGTATAATAATAAACAGAGGGGATGAACTTTTTTGTGAATGCCCTAATTAAATTATACGTTCCAAATTTCCATCAAGCAAATTGCAGATTTGAGAATAGAATTTGATAGCTTATGTGCGACATTTTCAAAGGGGATATTTAAACTGCATACGACCTGAAAGTGTTTTTTTCTTTTTTTGGTAGATCTAAAAGGGGGCAGATACAATGGAAAAGCGAAAATTCAAGTGGCGTCCTTTGCTGATTTCCTTACCTATTCTATTCTTCACCAGCTTTGGAGATCAGGCGGGAACTTTTTATACGTTGCAAATCCAGATATTCCTCATTTTGCTTATCAGCATACTATTGGGATTCAAAAAAAGAGCATCTGATTTTATGCTGGAGAATCCAGTATCAACAATGCTTTTTGTTTCTGGAATTCTAAATGTATTCGCGGCCCCGGGGACAATCGCAACAAATTTGCTGGCGTCAGATCCATTGGCTTTACTGGGGTCATTCTCTTTAAAGTTGCTGGTTTACGCAGTCTTCAGCCTTTTTAAAATTTTCACCGGAATTTACAAGGATTTGGACGAGGAGAACAATCCGAAAAAGGATAAAACGAAGAAATTTATATCGAACTTTGCGGTCATTGCTGTTTCCTATTTCGCGAATATCGGATTATATATTTTGATAAACAAAGGAGTAAGAATGGTAGTTACATCCGATTTCGATCTTTCGGCAACGGATCCGTCGTTGAGAGGAACCTTTGAGGATTTGAACATGTGGGGAAATTGGCACTATCAAGCCGATGTCTTCATGTTTGTAGGACTGATTTTCATTGCGTTGGCATTTGTTTCCATTCCGGTATATAAACTAGTTGTCGGTTATAGGAGTAAAACATGAAAAATATTCAATTTTCAATTGAAATAAATGCGGCTAAAGAAAGAGTGTGGGCAACGCTTTGGGATGATGCAACATTCCGTGACTGGGCAAGTATTATTGATGAAGGGACATACATGAAGGGAATCATGAAAGAGGGAAATGAAATCCAGTTCCTATCATCCATAAATGGTTACGGTGTGACCAGTCTGGTAGCGAAATTTAATTCGAATGAGTATGTATTATTCAGGCACAGTATGGACACGAAAGAAAATGGGCGGCACGAACGCGAAAAAGAGTGGACCGGGGGCACTGAGAGTTATTCTCTTTCCGAAAAAAATGGCGTAACCACATTAATTGTCAAAACCGATGTTCCCGAAGAACAAGAAGAGACATTCAGTATCCGGATTCCAGAAGCACTGGAGCGCATAAAAACGCTGGCGGAAAAAATAGGATAAACTCCGAAATCAACAATTAAAATAGAGTCGATTATATTGTGCACAGTTTGTCGGATGGATAAATAGTTCCTCTGATAGTATTGATGATGAAAGGAGGTCGTTTGATGGATTCTTTGAGCACTATGAATAATGCGTTAGCATACATTGAAGAGCATTTAACGGAGGAAATTGATTACAGGGAAGTGTCTAAAATTGCTTATTGTTCAGAATATCATTTCAAGCGGATGTTTTCCTTTTTGTCAGGAATCAGTTTATCGGAATATATTCGAAGAAGAAGGCTGACGCTGGCTGCGCTTGAGTTGAAGGATAATGATTTTAGAATAATCGATGCTGCAGTCAAATACGGGTATAAATCAGCTGATTCTTTCTCCCGTGCCTTCCATTCTATCCATGGCATTCTCCCTTCTGAAGCAAGAAGTGAGAACACTCAGCTAAAAGCATATCCGAGGTTGACCTTTCAATTATCAATCAGAGGAGGCAGTGAAATGAATTATCGCATTGTTGAAAAAGAATCCTTTACGCTGGTCGGATTCAAGAAGAGAGTTCCAATTGTTTTTGAAGGTGTCAATCCAGAGATTGAAAAAATAACGGCACTATTGACCACTGAGGTTATTCAACAACTTAAATCTCTCTCAAATGTAGAACCAACAGGGATTATCAGTGCTTCTGCTAATTTTTCAGAGGGAAGAATGGAAGAGAAAGGGGAGCTGGATCATTACCTCGGAGTAGCAACCACAAGTAATGAAACCGCAGAATTTGATGTGTTGGAAATTGCAGCCGGCAGCTGGGCAGTGTTCGAGGCGATTGGGCCATTCCCGGAAACACTTCAAAATGTGTGGGGCAGGATATACTCGGAGTGGTTCCCGGCTTCAGGATATGAGGCGGTTGAAGGTCCTGAAATTTTGTGGAATGAGAGCCCCGACACTGGCAATCAGAAGTATAGAAGCGAAATTTGGATTCCAGTAAAGAAGACAGACTATTAAGCATATCAATGATTACGATCAAGGGCACGCTAAATTGGAGTGGCCTTTTCGCAACTCCCAAGCCATATTGAAAGCATGGAGACATTGATACGCAATAAATGAAAAAAGCAGAAATCCGTAAGGACTGTCATGAATGGTGACCGTTCTTGCGGTTTTTTGCGCACTAATATAGACTGTAGCTATATGGGATTCGCTGAAGTTGGATATAGTATAAGCAATATCCTACCAACATCCCGAGTGAGCAGAATCGTTGTCAAAAAAGATAGAGCGTCATGCAGAAATACCTTTGATAGAAGTACAGGGGAGGAACATAGATGGGGCATTTTGGTTTTTCTTACGTTGGACTTGTCTTTATGATGATGCTGATTGTTCCCAATCTGATATGGACAAAGTATCAGCCCAGAGGATATGACTTTAAGGATGAAAATAAAGTACTGCTTGTTTTTGAAAGAGTCGGACAAGTTGTTGTTACTGGCGCAGCCCTTGTGTTTTCCGACTTCAATATTCAAGGGTGGTCGGTTTGGAGTTTCTGGCTGATTGCGGCATTTGTTCTCATGATTCTGTATGAATGCTGGTGGATACGCTATTTCAAAAGCAACAGGACGTGGAAGGACTTTTATAGTAGTTTTTATGGGATACCCGTCGCAGCTGCGACATTGCCGGTTGTTGCCTTCTTTTTTCTGGGATTATACGGAAGAGTGATCTGGCTGATGGTTTCCGTCATCATTTTCGGTATAGGTCATATTGGAATCCATTTGCAACATCGCAGAGAAATGCACTCGTGAATCCGATGTGAAAATCTGGAAGAGAGGGGAACCAATGAAAAACGAACTCAGCAAGAAGGAAACAAGGCATTTGTGGATTTTCTTTGCAGCGACAATTCTGTGGACATGGATAGTCGGGATGATACCGGTAATGCTTGGCATCAATAACACAACAATGGGTGATTATCTGTTTGTTTTCACCGCCGGCATTGCACCTTCTTGCGTCGGGATCATTATGGTTTTGAAAACGTATACGAAAGAAGCACGCAGAGATTATTTTGAGCGGTTTATACCGACATGGCTTGGAGCCTGGTTCGTACTCCTATACTTGACCTTATTTGTTTCGCTCATGACTGGCGCACTAAGTTTAGCTTTAGGCGAATATCCGGATTTTGAAACGCTCAAGAGCTTCATACAAAAACCGCTATCGGTACTAAGCTTCCTATTTTTTATGTACCTTTACGGACCATCCAATGAAGAATTTGGTTGGCGCGGTTATGCCCTCGACAAAATGCTGGTAAAGTATGGTTTTGTAAAAGGTTCTCTGATCCTCGGTTTTATATGGGGTATTTGGCACCTTCCGTGGATATTTTATGCTACCCAGTGGCAGAGTCAAGCTTTTGCACTGTCGCCGCTTTGGTTTGCTGTATTCATCCTGCAATGTATGCTGTCGAGCTTGATTATTTCAATCGGATACATCATTTCCAAACGCAATTATTTTACTGCAGCAACCCTACACGGCATTGGCAATGCATCACTGGGTTTGATCTACACAGTGGTTTCACTAGCAGGCAGTAACTTGGCACAGTGGGTCATCATTGCTCTGGGCTTGATGTTTGGTGCAGTGACACTTGGGGTTTTTGGCAAGCAATTTAATGCGAGAGTAGAGCGGGAAATTCAGGAAATATGCTTAAATAAAGAAAAACAGGGCATGACCGAAGTGTACAGAGATCAGTAAAGAGCTGATGCAGATGACAGGCGGAAGTGAATTTTTGTTCCATAATGAAGTTATCAAGCCGTGTGAACCAAAGTAAGATACCATAAATTGATAAATAAGTGAGGTGCGGTGGTGGTCGGGAAAACGAAATGTATACTCAAAATTCTTTTTGTGGGCGTGATGACAACCTTTTCTAGGATAATTGGACAGCTGTTGATTCCGCCTGGAGAACAGTCGGTTTTGCCCCCAAGTGTGTTTGTGATCAACGGTACGATGCCGATAGCTTTTTCTGTGTATGGTGTCATTGCCTATTCATTGATAGCAGCGATGTTTTTGCTGGTGTACAATCAGTTGTCGGGGAGCAGGGTAGTGCAAGGACTTAAATTTAGTGTTGCCTGCAGTCTGATTTGGATTGTGTATCTGCTCGAGCCGTTGCCGCACGCCGCACCGCTTGACAGAATCACGTATCCCCTGGCTGATACTTTTTCTCTGCTGGTCATGGGTGCTTTGGTAGGAGTCATGCTTGGAAGAAACGAGGCAAAAAAGAATAGTAAAGTACCATGGAACAGCAGTCTTCCGGCGATTGTTGCCATTACGGTGCTGTTTATTATCGGGCGGCTGATTCAGTACTATGTATTGGATATTTATTCGTCCTTTGCGGAAAAAACTTTGGAAACCATTATTTGGTGCGCAGTGACGGGACTTACCACTGCCTGTGTTTTGGCTTGGTTCAACAAATATGTTCAGCAGCGCAACAGGACCACAAATGCGCTGATTGTTGGAGGCATGTTGTTTGGCCTGAATCTGTTTCTGTTTAACTTCTTCATGCCGCTCGTGTTTGATGCTGATATGATTGACTTATTGTTAAGGACGTTTGTTGATATAGCGGCGGTTACGGTTGGTTGCCTATTTTTCAGTGTGAAAAAATTTGAAGTTAAGCCCAGGGCAAGTTGAACTGATGCCGCCGTTGACAATCCGCCCCTGAAAAATTATAATCAAATGATATTAACAAAATAGATAACCCTCTTTTTGCCACCGGGTAAAGAGTTCAAGGTGTTCAGAAACATTCCGTTAGGTCTTGGAAGGAATGTTTTCGGGACACCTTTTTTATTTTGGAAGGAGACAGCAGCATGGAAAAATCACTATTGAAGGATTTTTCGAAGTACGTCAGCCTGAATATTTTGGGCATGATCGGCGTATCGTTCTACATTTTGGCCGACACCTACTATATAGCCAAGGCATTGGGGGCCACCGGGATTGCGGCACTGAATTTCGCCATCCCGGTCTTTAGCATCATCCACGGCATCGGTTTGATGATCGGTATCGGCGGGGCAGCCCGTTTCGGTATCTTGAAATCTCAAAACAAACACAAAGAAGCCGAAGCGGTTTTCGCAGGAGCGCTTAAGCTAGGCACACTGGCAGGCCTGCTGGTCGCTGTTCTCGGACTGTTCGGTTCAAGGGCATTGTCATCGGTTTTGGGTGCCGATGCGGTCACATTGCCTTTGACACATGCCTACATGGCAACGATTATGGTGTTTGCGCCATTTTTCATCCTGAACAATACGGTTCTGGCTTTCGTCCGCAACGACAACAATCCCAGACTAGCCATGCTGGCGATGCTTGGCGGAAGTGTTTCGAATGTGATCCTGGACTACATTTTTCTGTTCCCGTTTAAAATGGGGATGTTCGGTGCCGCCTTTGCGACGAGCATTGCGCCGATTATCAGTTTGGGTATCCTCTCGATCCACTTCGCAAGAAAGAAATCCTGGCCTGCTATTTTGAAGTACAAGCTGACGCGTCCGGCAATCAAGGACATCCTCAATCTGGGATCTTCCACTTTCGTCATGGAAGTGTCCTCGGCGGTCGTGCTGACGACCTTCAACCTGTTGATTTTGGGGCTCGAGGGAAACAAAGGGGTTGCCGCCTACGGGATTGTCGCAAACATTGCCTTTGTCGCGGTCGCAATCTTTACCGGGCTGGGTCAAGGTGTGCAGCCGCTCATCAGCAAGTATTATGGGTTGAAGGACCGCAAGACGGTCCGGCGCGTGAACCGCTATGCATTGCTGACGGCAGGTTTCATCGCTGCCTTGATTTACCTAGGGACCTTCTTCAACTCGGAAGCGCTGATCGGTCTGTTCAACAACGAAAAAGATCCGGTGATACTAAAGTTGGCTGACAGCGGAATGAAAATCTATTTTCTTGGATTTTTCTTTGTCGGAATCAATATCGTGACGGCGATGATCCTCAGCGCAACCGAAAAGGCACGAGCCGCCTTTGTCCTTTCGATTCTGAGGGGACTGGCAGTAATTGTGCCGATGGCGATCCTATTAAGTAGCCTCTGGGGAATGACGGGCATTTGGTCAGCGTTTGTGCTTTCCGAGCTGATCGTTGCCGGATTTGCGCTCTATTTAGCGAACGCCACCGAAAAAGGAGCTGTTGCATATGGAAGCACTGACTGAAGCAGATAAAGCTGAATCACTGAAATCCTTCCAGTCGACCATCCGCAAATCCGAAAATGCATTGAGCAGCATGACCGACAAAGGCGCCAACACGACATTGGTGGCGAAACGGCTCCAGGCTCTCCGCATCGGCTTGGCTGTGCTGGAACAAGTTTGGGATGAAAAGCCCCATCCTTTCACCCAAGAAGACTTGGCGGACGCCCGCATCTTGCTTGCTGGCTTGCTTCCCTCGATTGAAGGCATCTATGCCAAGTCGAAACCGGGCAGTCCCCAGAAAACCCTTCTGGAAAGAAGAATTAAGTCATTGGAACTGGCTATTCAGACGATGGATGACAGCACAGATAAAGATTTCAGCTAATAAAATTTTCATAGAAAAAAATCCTCGAACAGTGTTTCGAGGATTTTTTTTGATATTCGCAAAAGTTCGCAAAACAAAAGATATGTGCGATAATCGTTACAAAGCTAAAGATATTTTGCATTTAACACCTGTTCACGGCTCACTATATCGAAATATATCTCCAAATTATCATCCTTGTTGAAAATAGACTGATTATTGTCTTTATAAGGATTATTAAAACCGACAAAATAAATTCAGATAGGAGAAAGCACATGGGAAAAGTTATTCTAGGCCTGACCATTTCTTTGGATGGATTTGCGGAGGATAGTAATGGCAGTGTCAATACGTTGTATGCAGATTTGGATTTGCTGAAGGAAACGGAAGTCATGAAGGAGTCGATTTTGACGACCGGGTCGGTTGTGATGTCCCAAAAGGAATATGGGATGGCGGAAGATCCTGATTGGTATGTCGAGTATGAATACCAAGTTCCGATATTTGTCTTTACCGATAAGGTTCCAGAAAAGCACCCAAAAGAATCAGACAAGGTAACTATTACTTTTGTAACAACTGGCGTCGCTGATGCAATCCTCCAAGCCAAAGCGGCAGCGGGTGAAAAAGATGTGAACATCATAGGCAGCGCACTGACCACACCGCTCTGTTTAAAAACCGGTTTAATAGATGAATTGCAAGTTGATATCGTGCCTTGGTTTTTACGGACCGGCTTTCGGCCATTCGAGGATCTTGAAAACAGTGATGTCAAGTTGGAGAGGGTTCAGTTGATTGGACTCCCGGCTGGAAGAACGCATATCAGTTACAAAATCATATAAAGCCATACTGCATTTCTATAGTTCCTATTTTCAACCTCCAAATTATTTATGAAAAAACATTTGACTTCACGTTAAGGTTAAGTCGTAGAATCAACTTAAGCTCACTGCTTAGAGATTAAACGAACATAATCATGAATAATTTGGAGGAAATGACATGACCGAGAATACGTACAGAACTTTCACACTCAGCGATAAGGTAACGGTTGAGCAGGTCACTTTCAAAAACCGCTACGGCATAACCGTCGCGGCGGACCTATATTTATCAAAAGACATCGACACATCCCAAAAATATCCTGCCATTATCGTCGGCACCCCATACGGTGGCGTAAAGGAACAAGGCGCAGGGATATATGCGCAGAATATGGCGGAACGCGGATTTGTGGCAATAGCGTTCGATGAATCCTATAACGGAGAGAGCAGCGGCGCGCCAAGGCATATATCGTCTCCGGATATCTTTGCCGAGGACTTCAGTGCGGCGGTGGATTACATCGGCACGCGTCCATTTGTGGACAGGGTTAAGATCGGCGTGATCGGAATCTGCGGCAGCGGCGGGTTTGCAGTGACAGCGGCGCAGGTCGACACGCGGATCAAAGCGGTTGCCACCGTCAGCATGTATGATATGAGCCGGGTGATGCGCTACGGCTGGGCAGACAGCATGAGGGATGAACAACGCACACAGCTGTTTGACCAACTAGGTGAACAACGCTGGAAAGATTTCGAGGGCGATGAACCGGAATTGACGCCAGCCTTCCCAAGCGAGCCGGTGTATGCTATCCCTGAAGGAATGGATCCGATCAGCAGTGAATTCTTCGGCTATTATGCGATGAAACGCGGCTTCCACCCGAACTCGATCGGTGCCTTCACGAAGACGAGCGCCATGGCTTTCATGAACTTCCCGTTGATGAACTACATCCAGACGATTTCTCCTAGACCGATTCTGTTCATTATCGGTGAGCATGCGCATTCGAGATATTTCAGTGAGGATGCCTACAAAATGGCTACCGAACCGAAAGAACTGTTTGAGGTTGCCGGCGCCGGCCACGTGGATCTGTACGACAGAACGGATCTGATTCCGTTCGATAAACTGGAGTCGTTCTTTACCGAGAATTTGTAAAGTTCGGCTCGTGCTTTTTCTGAATCAAATCCACTGGAAAGGGATGATACGATGCCATCAATGACAATCAAAATCGGAAACACCGGTTACCCTGTAGCTCTGTACGAAAATGCAACGGTGCAGGCGTTGACGGATAAACTGCCGATGACTCTCGAAATGGAAGAGCTGAACGGAAACGAAAAATACTATTATTTTCCGGACAGCCTGCCCTCGGAATCCAGAAGAGTGGGCAGCATCAAGGCTGGGGAATTGATGCTGTACGGTTCCGACTGCCTCGTGATTTTCTATAAGGGATTATTGACCCCATACAGCTACACTCCAATCGGTCGGATCGAAGACACGGTTGGACTTGCCCATGCGCTGGGACGTGGGAGTGTCGAGGTCACGTTCAGCAACTGATAATAGCGTCAAGCGAGAGATGGGATAAACCATTTCTCGCTTTTTTATATTGTTGTGAATGGTTGTGCATGATATAAAGATGTATGTTTGGAAAAGTGACCAAGAACCGCGATATAACGGTATTTTTAGCTGGTTTTTCTTTTATGGACTCTCAAAGTCGGGAAAACTTCGTCACTAGGGATGTCAGCAACGATATGCTAAAATAATAGAAAATAGGTGAATTCATAATATGCAGAAAGAGACGATGTATATGGAAGAATTTAAAATAGATAAAGAGTTCACACTAACACTGGAACTTGTAAAAGAACTTTGGACAAAAACCTATAATACCGATGGAAAGCCTGATTGGTCACACATCTTACCTTATTATGACGACAATATTTACTTTAGAGATACAATACAGGAGATCAGAGGTATTGCTGCATTCAAGGCAATGACTGATAGACTGACAGAGCGCTCAAAAGATTTAAATATGAAATTAGTTAAAGCTGTGCAACAGGGGAATGATATATTTATCGAATGGGAGATGACAATCAGCTATAAGAAATATCCTAGTTCCATATTATATGGTCTTTCAAGATTAACCATAAATGAGAATGGTAAAATTATTGAGCAACGAGATTATTATGATCTGTGGGGAGATATATTTGATAACATTCCGTCATTCGGTAAAAAGTACAGAAAATTCATGAAGAAAAAATTTGGGTGACAAACATGAAAAATAATGGGATAAAATTCGGGAAATATTTTAAAAAATATCGTCTGGCCAATGTGATGGCAATGATAAAAAACAACTCTAAAAGCCCACTGATTTGTTTGGATGATTGCAAGGGTAAGTTGGTTGTCATAACGGGTGCTACTTCTGGAATTGGTTATGCCGCTGCTAGAAAGTTTGCCTCAAAAGGTGCTGATTTGATTTGCATCAACAGAAACAAAGAGCGCTCAGAAGCTTTGAAGCATGAAATTGAGAGTGAGTATAAAGTAAATTGTGATTATATTTTGGCTGATTTTAGCATCATGGATGATACATATAAAGCTGCTTATAATTTGCTGGAAATTGAGAAACCAATTGATATAATTATTCATAATGCTGGCATTTATCTTACAAAACGACAAATCACTTCAAATGGAATCGAGAAAGTCTTTATGGTAAACTACCTTTCGTCTTTTATCATGAACTACATCTTAAAAGATAAACTAAAATCCCAGGGGAAATGTCGAATTATATTGGTAAACTCAGAAGGCCACAGATTTGCGGCTTGGGGGATGCGTTTTGATGATCTGGATTGGTCAAAAAGACGTTATTCCGGTTTGAAAAGCTACGGTACAGCCAAGCTCGCTGAACTCTTAGTAATGATAAAATTTGATGAGTATTTCCGAGGCTCGGGTGTAACCATTAATGCAATGCATCCTGGAGCTGTAAAAACAGCCACAGGACAGGATAATGGTCCGTTATACAAGTGGTTCAAGTGGAATGTATTGGACAAAGCTTTAAACCCTGTTTCGGTTGCAGCAGAAGCTCTATACTATTTAGGGGTTTCTGAAGATCTGGAAACAGTTAGTGGTGAATTTTTCAATCTTACAACTCTTGAAGAACCTGCTCCACCAGCGTTAGATGTTGAAAATGCAAGAGTTCTGTGGGAAATAAGTTTGAAAATGGGGAATTTGAATGGATAATGCGGAACAAAAAAGATATGATGCCATAATTGTAGGTGGAGGACTTGCCGGGCTTACATCTGCTGTGTTTCTTTCTCAATCAGGCAAGAAAATTTTGCTTATAGAAAAAAATGCCGAATTTGGTGGCTTGGTAAATTCATTTGAAATGGATGGTTTTGTTTTTGATGCTGGAGCCAGAGCAATTTTAGGAGTCGTTTTAGCTATGCTAAAAGACTTGAATCTTGATATTGATGTTGTCTCAAGCAAGGTTTCCCTTGGCGTTGAGGATAAAATCATCGGCATTGAAGACTCAAATTCTGTTGGCGAATATAGAGAGTTGTTGGTAAGCCTATATCCTGATAGCGTTGAGGATATCGATAAATTCATAGAAGTTATGATTAAAATAATGAAACTGATCGATATTATATATGGTATTGATAATCCATTATTTAAAGATATCAAGAGAGACAAAGAGTACTTCTTCAAAGAACTTTTGCCATGGTTACCGAAGTTTATGTTCGCAATGAACAGGATTGAAAGGCTTTCCAAACCTTGTGATGAGTATCTCAAAGAACTTATTAAAGATCCGTCACTTATAGATATCATTTCACAACATTTTTTTAAAGGCACACCAACATTTTTTGCATTGAGCTATTTCACGTTGTACAGCAGCTATGTATATCCAAAAGGTGGTACAGGAAAGCTTGCCGAAGCACTAGCGGAAAAAATACAAGAGTTCAAAGGTGAAATAATCACCAATACTGTTGTAAAAAAAATTTATGCCGACCAACAGTTTGTTGTCGATGAGAATAACAACGAATACTATTATAAAGACCTTGTTTGGGCTGCAGACCTAAAAACTTTTTACAATATTACTAGTCTGGGTAACTTGGCCCCAAAAATAAGGGGAAAGTTTGAAAAAACAAAAGAATTGATAGCTAAAGGCAGGCCTAGCGAATCTGTATTCTCGCTCTATTTGGAAGTTGATTTACCAGTGTCTTATTTTAAGAAATCTTTTAATGGACATCTATTTTACACACCATCAAGAAAAGGTTTGGGGAACATCAATAAAAGTGAGCTTAAGGGAATGTTGGAAAAATGGGGAGAGATAGATAAAGAAGAAGTTCTTTCCTGGCTGGATCGTTTTCTAAAATACAACACTTATGAAATAGCAATCCCGGCTATAAGAGATTCTAACCTAGCTCCAGAAGGTAAAACGGGTTTAATAGTCAGCCTGCTTATGGAGGCTGAATTGTTTTATAAAGTTAAAGAATCTGGCTGGTATGAAGAGTTTAGAGAGGAAATTGAAAATAAAGTAATAAGTGTGCTTTCTGAAAGTTTATGCCCTGAGTTAAAAGATAAAGTGGAGAAGCAATTTTCCTTTACACCTTTAAGTTTTGAAAAAAGAGTTGGGAGTACTGGCGGGGCTATAGTAGGATGGTCTTTTGAAGCTCCGATCCCGGTTGTTTATAAAATGCAGCAAGTAAACAAATCAATAAATACGCCTATTCCTAATATTTATCAAGTAGGTCAATGGGCATATAATCCAGCTGGAACACCTACATGCATTATTACAGGTAAATTAGCCGCTGACAGGATAACTAAAAAAAACAAGTAATAGACTATAAATCAGAGAAAAGCTGTCTAAATTGGACAGCTTTTTTTGCACCGCTTTACTCGTATCACACTGAGGGCCAGTCCCTGTATTCATTGGTGAAAGTGGAATGGATGAAATGCCTTCAAATGGTGTACACTAGTATCAGGGATTAAATCAAGTAAATAAAAAATTTACTGATAATGAGGTAGAGGGATCATGACTGATAGATTAATTAACTTAGGATTCACGGACAGGTTCGCGCAGGAGGCGACTCTTTATCCGGACCTGCATCCGGCAAGAGTCATCGCGCAATATAAGGAATTGTACCGAGTTGCGACCGCTGAATCGGAGGTGCTGGCGGAAATATCCGGGAAAATGCGCCATGCTGCAGTCGAAATGTCGGACTATCCGGCAGTCGGCGACTTTGTGATGATCGACCGGAATGTGGGAAGCCAGGATCATGCCATCATCCACCAGACACTGGCAAGGAAAAGCGTGTTTATCCGGAAAGCAGCCGGAAAAGCGCATGACGTCCAGGTTGTGGCGGCGAACATCGACATTGTCTTCATCTGCATGTCGCTCAACAATGATTTCAATCTGCGGAGATTAGAACGCTACCTTGCAATCGCGTGGGACAGCGGGGCAACACCGGTTATTGTGCTGACGAAAGCAGATCTGTGCGCGGATATCCCGGAAAAGCTGAATGAAATCGAGACGATCGCATTCGGGGTCGATGTGCTGGTTACGTCGAGCCTGAGCGAGGACGGATATACGGCTGTCCTGAAATACATCACCCCGAGCCAGACTGTCGTTTTCATAGGTTCATCCGGTGTGGGAAAGTCAACCTTGATCAACCGGATCCTTGGGGAAGCCTTGATTGAAACGCGGGAAATAAGAAGGGACGACAAAGGCCGGCATGCAACCACAAATCGGGAGCTGTTCCTCATTCCGACGGGCGGTTGCATCATCGACACGCCGGGCATGCGCGAACTCGGATTGGAGAGCGCGAACCTGGCGAGGACGTTCGTCGACATCGATAAGTTGGCGGAAAAATGCAGATTCAAGGATTGCAAGCACGAAAACGAACCGGGCTGCATGGTCAGGAAGGCGATCGAGGAGGGCACGCTGACCGAAGAGCGGCTGCAGAGCTACCTGAAGCTCAAGAAGGAAGCCAAGTACGAGGGCATGAATTCTAAACAGATCGAAAAGGAGAAAATCAGCACCATGTTTTCCGACTTCGGCGGCATCAAGAACGCCAAGAGGTACATCAAATCAAAAGATAAGGGCAAATAAAAAATTGGAGGAATCGCAATGAAATTAGGAATCATCATCGAAACAAAGGAATACGAAAAATCCTGGAACGCCATGAGGTTCGCCGTGACCGCGAAGAAGACCGGACATGAAGTGAAAGTCTTCCTGATGGGCGAAGCTGTCGAAATCGAAAATATGACCCATGAAAAATATGATGTGGCCGCGCAGGTACAAGCTTTCGACGAACTGGACGGCGAAATTTTGGCCTGCGGCACGTGCCTGAAGTCACGCAACATGGAAGGTTCGGAAGTTTGCCCGATCAGCACCATGATTGATTGCGTCCAGATGGTCGAATGGGCGGATAAGGTCGTTACTTTCTGAAAAATCAGTAGAATCCAAGTGATTCTGCACATTATGTAGGCTTAAATGTGCAGAATCTTATTCCTTAAGGCACAAAGAGTGCGGGGAGATACTGTGATTACTATATGGGCGGTCAAGTGGATGAGGAGTATGCCCACAAATGCGAAACCTATAGCATCAAAAGCAAGGACTTAAATATTTGCTAACAAAAGTGATAAAATAAAACTATAAGAATTTACAGCTCATAAGATGGGATATAGGTATCGACGAAATAATCATTACAGCAGGTTATACAGAAGGGGAATTGCTATGGGGAAAAATCGGCTAGAAGCTTTCAGCGATGGTGTGTTGGCAATCATCATCACTATCATGGTCCTGGAATTAAAGATTCCGGAAGGGCAAGGGATAGCGTCACTTTTGTTGATACTTCCAACGTTCTTGAGCTACATACTGAGCTTTATTTATGTCGGGATATATTGGAACAATCACCATCATCTGCTGCACACTCTTCAAAAGGTGACAGGTCCTGTGCTCTGGGCTAACCATCATCTGCTTTTTTGGTTGTCGCTGGTTCCTTTCGCATCTGGTTGGATGGGAGCAAACCCTGCTGCAACGGTGCCCGCAGCACTGTATGGCATAGTGTTGCTGATGGCTTCGATTGCCTATAATGTGCTGCAAAAACTGATCATCAATACTGAAGGGGTTAGTTCGACGCTAAAGCAGGCCATCGGAAATGACACAAAGGGTAAAATATCCATGCTGGCCTACATGATCGCTTCCGGTTTAGCAATCATTCAACCTTGGATTGCCCAGGCATTGTACGTGATTTTGGCATTGCTCTGGTTAATCCCTGACAGAAGAATTGAGCGCATGTTGTACAGCACCGAAAAAGATGGGAAATCAAGAAAATAAATGATAGTTTCAATTCATCAAGCTGGACGGTTCAGACGCGGCATTGTTTTAGTGAACAACTGAATCCAAGTGCAACAAAAAAGGACGCAACGACAATCTGAAATTCTGACTGTCCTTGCATCCTTTTTCTATATCATACTTACAGATTTTGAAGGTGAGAAAGCCCACCACGGTATGTCGAAACCGCCTTTAAAGGTGGGGTGATAGGATCTTTTTTTTTGCTTTACAGAACGTTAGTTCGTATAATGGAGGTATCTCAAGCAACGGAAAGAAGTGTCGCAAATGAAGACGGTCCAAATCAAACTAAAACCGACGAAGACACAAGCCACGGAACTGAAGCGGCTCTCGGTGGAATACATCCGGCAGGCAAATGCATTGATCCAACAGGCAATCCGTGAAGAAAATTTCCCTCGGGTCACTTCAAAACACATCGTATCGGACATCCCTTCGGTCCTAAAAAACGAACTGATTCGGTATGCCAAAAGCAAACACAAGCAGTTCGGAAAGTGTACCTTCAAGAAACCGATGCTTTCGTATAACAATCAGAATTTTTCGGTGGACGCAAACGCCATCCGTTTTCCAATCATGGCAGACGGAAAGGCGAAGAAAACGGCCATCAAGGCCGTCATTCCAGAAGAAATGTTCGCGTTGCTTTGCGGATCCAAAGTGGGATCTTTGCGGATCACGAAGAAAGGCTTCCATTGGATGGCGCAAATATCCGTCCCTACCGAAGACAAAGAATTTGTCGGCGAAGGGATTCTCGGCGTGGATCTGGGCATTCTTTGTCCGGCGGTAGGCGTTGTCGCTGCCGATGGCAAGACTCAGTTCTTCGGCAACGGCCGGCAAAACAAGCATCTACGCAGGAAGTACAAAGAACTCCGCCGCCAATTGGGCAAGCAGAAAAAGGTCAATGCCATCCGAACCATTAACGACAAGGAATCCAGAATCATGCGAGATATCAACCACAAGATTTCCAGACAGATAGTCACGTTTGCAGCGGAAAACAACTGCGGCACCATCCATCTGGAAAACCTTTCCGGCATCCGCCGGACCTCAAGGCTAAGAGGAAAAAACAAAGCGAATCTGCACAGCTGGACCTTTTACGAATTGTCTTCCTTTATTGGATACAAAGCCCGTGAATTCGGGATAAAAGTGGTCTACATCAAACCTGAATATACGTCCCAGACTTGCCCATCGTGCGGGGAGCGCAACAAGGTGAAGGACCGCAACTATCATTGCGATTGCGGGTATCACGCCCACCGCGACAGGGTCGGCGCCCTGAACATTGCCAAAACAATCTAACCGATGTGGTCATAGTATCGGTGCCCGTGGGTCTAAACGACCTGCCACGGGAGGGGTGATGGCACACCCTAAACTTGAGACTTGAACAAAACAGAAATGGCCTGCGTTCGGTAAAGTACTCAAGAATCCCACTGCTTTAGTGGTGGGAGTGTCAACTTTTTGTGCGTAATTTTATAACCTCAAAATTCGTGCTAGACTGATGATAAGAACAGCACAAATAAATCATTTTAAGGGGAAGAAAACCATGAGTATAGCCATGAAAGCAGAAGACTTTATCGCAGTTGGTTCCTTTATCGAAAACGTAACTATTGAAGGTGTTGAAGTGCTTAGGGTCATAAAAGATCTTAAAATCGAAGCGTTTGATGAGCCAACGTATGCTAGAGTGACCGGCAGCAACTTCAAGAACGGCACGATCGAAGTGAAAGTATTGAGCCGGCTTTTGCCGGACGCCCCTGAATTCGCCAGAGGGTTCCTCGGTATTGCGTTCCGCATCGATGAAAACAATGAGCGTTTTGAATCACTGTATATTCGCCCGACGAACGGCAGGAATGAAAATCAATTGAGAAGGAACCGATCCACACAATATTTCTCATACCCTGACTACAAATTCGACAGACTCAGAGCCGAAAGCCCAGGGGAGTATGAATCATACGCCGACATGGGTCTGGATGAATGGATCGATCTGAAGGTCAAGGTAGACGGCGAACATGCCGAATTGTACGTGAACAATTCGAAGCATCCCGTATTGTTGGTCAATGACCTGAAACACGGACCGGATAAGGAAGGTGCCATTGCACTATGGGTTGAAGAAGGGACGGAAGGGTTTTTCAAGGACTTGAAGGTCTATTGATCATTTTCCGTTGCGGTCGTGCCCTTTCATCATCATCGGCATCATCACAAACATCATGATCGGACAGATAAGCGGCGCGATGCTCAGCAAGATTCCTTGATAACCGATCAGCGGCAAGCCGAACAGTAGCAACAGCGGCAGTCCGCAGCACAAGGCCAAGTGGAGAAAGTGGTTTTTGTGGCTGTGCTTCGATGTTTTTGCGTCGTTGTGGTCATGGGTGTTCTGCTGATCGGCGGATTCTGTCGGGAGGTTCTTTTCTTCTCGGTTATTATTTTTGCAGCAATTCATAGGGTCATCTCCTTGTTAACTTTAATTAATATAGTTATACATCTTCAATGTGTGGATGATATGTAGATAGTGATTTTCTCAATTTTAATAAATGCACAGATTTTGAGAAGGAGGACTTCCTATGTTGGGCGCAATCATCGGGGATATCGTCGGTTCCCGCTTCGAATGGCATAACCATAAAGACAAGGAATTTGAACTGTTCACGGAAGATTGCCGGATGACGGACGACAGCATCATGACGATTGCGGTCGCCAAGGCACTGATGGAAACGGAGAAGGCACTGAAATCTGTGGCTAAAGGGCAGGAATGGAACAACGAATATTATATCTTGTTGGAGAAAATGAGCATCCAATATATGCAAGCGTTCGGGCGCCGCTACCCAGATTGCGGCTTCAGCCGGGCGTTCTTCCAGTGGATCATCAGCGATGATCCGCAGCCATACAACAGTTACGGTAACGGGGCGGCCATGCGGGTCAGCACGGTTGCGTATGTCGGCAGAACCCAAAAGGAGATTCAACATCTTTCCGAAACCGTAACGGGTGTGTCACACGATCATGCAGAAGGTCTGAAAGGTGCGGAAGCAACGGCAATAGCGATCTTTATGGCGCGCTCGGGCTCGTCGAAAGATGAAATCAGAAACAGGATTGCGGAAAATTACTACCCGCTGAACTTCACACTTGATGAAATCAGGGACGCCTACCGCTTCACTACGGATTGCCAAGCGACGGTTCCTCAAGCAATCATTGCCTTTCTTGAATCGACTTCGTTCGAGGATGCCATCCGCAACGCGGTATCGATTGGCGGAGACAGCGATACACTGGCCGCCATTGCTGGTGCGATCGCGGAAGCTTTTTATGGCATTCCTGAACAGATCAAAGAGCGTGCATTGGGCTACTTCGATACGGAAATGCTCTCGGTGTATGAGGAATGGTTTCGGTTTATAAAAACCAAAAATCAGTAACCAAAAGGAAAGCCTGTGGATCAATTGCTGATCTGCAGGCTTTCCTTTTTGCGTCCACCTGATTCGATATTTTAATTAACTATTTTTTCACAAAGTTTACAGAAAACATAAATACTGTTAACAAGAAAATGACATTCGAGGAGTACACTGAAATGGAAAGCGAAAGAAACAAGTAGGCTATTTTTGGGTATGCGATATGAGGAGGAATTGGAAAATGGTAAACAAAAGAATCAGAAGATCAATTACGGCAGCTTTGGTGGCAGGGGTTATGAGCACAGCGACGGTTGTTCCGGTTATGGCTGCCTCAAACAATAATGCGAATTTGACCGGCAACGGCAAAGATGTCAAGAATGTCATTCTGATGATTTCCGATGGCTGGGGATACAACCAAATTTTAGCGACGGATTACTATACCGAAGGGAAAGCAGGCACACAAGTCTACGAAAACTTCCCGACACAATTGGCTTTGAGCACTTATTCGCTGGGAGATTTGACGACGGAAGACAATGCTGATGGTGTGTATGATCCAGCTACTGCTTGGGAAAATTTCAACACGTTGATGAACAACCCGACTGACTCTGCCGCTGCGGGTACAGCGATGTCAACTGGCGTGAAAACCTATGATGCCGCAATCGGTGTCGATGAGCAGCCCGAAGATTTGACGCATATGACACAAGATTTTGAAGATCAAGGCAAGGCGACTGGTGTGGTCAGTTCTGTGGAATTCAGCCATGCGACGCCAGCGAGTTTCGTGGCGCATCACGAGAGCCGCAATGATTACAGTATTTTGGCGAATGAAATGATCAAGGATAGCGCGACCGACGTCATCATGGGTGCCGGAAATCCACTTTACAACGATAATGGTGATAGTGTAGCTGCACCGAACTACAAATATGTGGGTGGAGCAGCTACGTGGAACGGATTGGTTGACGGATCATTGGACGTTACCGATGCGGACGGCGACGGGATTGATGATGCTTGGACACTGATCCAAAGCAAAGAGGAGTTCGAAGCGCTTCAAACCGGTGAAACAGCAAGCCGCGTCATCGGAGTGCCGGAAGTCTATACGACTCTGCAGCAGGCCAGAGGTGGAGATGCTAAAGCCGATGCTTACGCAGTGGAGCAAAACAGCAACGTACCTGGCCTTGATGTTATGGCGACAGGCGCTTTGAATGTTCTGGATAATGACGAAGACGGCTTCTTCCTGATGGTCGAAGGCGGAGCGATCGACTGGGCAGGGCATGCCAATCAGAGCGGACGCCTGGTCGAAGAACAAGCAGCCTTCAATGACTCCGTAGAAGCTGTATACGAATGGGTAGAGGAAAACAGCAACTGGGGTGAAACGCTACTGATCGTTACCGGCGACCATGAAACCGGCTATCTGACGGGAACGGCAGGTGTGTATGATGAAGTGGTGAGCAACGGAACAGGCGTGATGCCGACGATGGCATGGAATTCCGGGAACCATACCAACCAACTGGTTCCATTTTTTGCGAAGGGTGCAGGCGCTGAAATCTTCAAGAAAGTTGCCGACGAAACGGATCCTGTAAGAGGCGCTTACTTGGATAACACGGAAATTTCCGAAGTCATCCGCACGTTGATTGACTAACACATAGTAGCTGAGGACTTTTCGAAATATCAAAAAAGACTGCGGATCACCGGATCCCAGTTTTTTTTGTGGGGTGGATTAAGGCAAGAAAGCGACTTTGCTCATCAAATATAGTAAGGTATCAGAAGTCTAGCTGAATACATAAAGTGGTATAATAATCTTGTAAAGAATGAGCCTTATTTTTTTTTAGTCTAGAGCTTCTGTGCAAAAAGAGTACCTTCCTTGCGTAAACCGATTATGAGGAGAGTCTTTGTCATGAAATTTCACGAGTTCGGGAACAAAAATCAAACGACGGTCATGCTTATCCACAGCCTTGGGACTACATGGGACAAGAGTTTCAGCAAAGTGATTCCCTTGCTGACGTCTCATTATTATGTCGTTGCTGTCGGGCTCGATGGGCATAATCCAGAAGAAAAATCGGATTATATCAATGGGGAAAAAGAAGCCGAGCAGGTCGAAAAATATATTCAAAACAACCTTGGTGGAAAAGTAGACGTGATTTATGCGTCCTCTTTGGGCTGTATCACCGCACTTTTAACGGCCTATCGCCGGAACGTGACAGTCAGTAATATTATTTTGGACGGTACAGCTGATATGTCGCTTGGTCTATTCAACAAACCAACGTCAAATATAGCCGGCTGGTTTGGAGAAAAAATTTTAACAGGCAGGATGAATGGATTTCTGAAACTTGGAGGTATCACTCCTGAGATGCTTCAAACATTTCTGTATCCCGGCATCTCCAGAAAGACTCTGAAAAATGCTTTCTACGACGCAGCCTCCATGTTCAAGCAGATCGATAAAATGGAGCCCTATCAAGCGGTCAGAGTATCCTGTTGGTATGGCAGCAAGGAAAAGTTGGCTGCGCGAGGTGCCAAAAAAATCAGAAAAGCATTCCTGAACGGCAAGGACACGCTCTTTGAAGGCTTTGGACATGGTGAAATCCTGCTTCATCCAGAGCAATTCTGCAAAGAAATGCAACGTTTTTTGAATCCATGCATGGGCCCTTAACATAGCATTCAAACCACCTTTTTTTGAAAGTAAGCGTTTAATAAATAGTGGCAGTAAGCAACAGTTGCAGAAAGGAAGGAACAGCAATGAAACAGAGACTGATCATTGGGTTATTGTTTACGATCTTAGTGTTGGGTGGATGCAATGCATGGGATAAAGCATATGAAGAAGCAGGCTCAGCTAGTTTCACAGTTGCATCGATTACTGGTCCTGCTGCATTGGGATTCATCAAGGCGATGGAGCCTAGTATCGATCCTCAAGTGAGGTTGGGGGACACGGTGTACTACTCTTTCGAGGAGGATGAGGGAGCGCTCTACGCACAACTTTTGGAAGGTAAAGCTGATATGGCGGTTGTACCTACAGAAATTGCCGCGAAGCTCTATAGTGAGGGTGCAGGATACCAATTGGCGGCAGTTAATACAGGCGGATACCTCTATCTGTTGTCAGCTGATGAGTCAATCAGTGAAGTTTCTGACCTCAGAGGAAAAGCTATAACAATTGTAGGGGAGAAATCGGTTGCTGACGTTGTTTTCAGACAGTTGTTGATGCAAAATGGCATCGATCCGAATAATGATTTGACGCTAACCTATGCTGAAAGTGCAGAGACAGCGATGGGAAACGTCGCAAATAGTGACCTCATCCTGTTATCTGAGCCATGGGTGACCGATTTGTTGGATGAAAACAGTGACTTCAGCATCGCTTTGGATATTCAGGAAGAATGGATGGGGATTAACGAGAATGAGATGCCATTGCCTTTGACATGCTTGATCGTTAAGAAAGAAATCCCTATTGATAGAGCAGAAGAATGGGATTTGTTTGTGGCTGATTATAAGGATTCCATCGACTGGATCAATAGCAAACCAGCTGAAACGGCGAAACTGTTGGATAAACATGAAGTAGGGATAACGAAAGAACAGGCAGAGGGAGTGATTTCCCGCAGCAATCTGGACCATTGGGATGCAGTAAATTCCAAACAAGCAGTAGAAAAATACTTGAGCCTATTTTTAGAAGCGGAAGCTGATGGAACCGAAGTAAGCCTACCTGATGCAGCATTCTATCTATCGGAAGAATAAGGAGGAAGTAATCATGAAAATGCAGTTTTGGTCCAAAACGACGACCGGGAAATGGGCAGCGGGTTTGACTTTGGCTTTCATCGTGTTGATGGCTTTAAAAATGGTTGGGCTTGGGGCCGCAATCAGGCTCCCGTTACCGTCCCCCGGGCTTGCGTTGATGGGAGTGATCGGTTTCGTCATGGGGCTGATAGCCGTCATCAAATACAAGGACAGAGCCCTGCTGACGTTGCTTTCAATTCCGGTAGGGATAATCATCATCGCATGGACGCTCGCAGAAATTGCCTTTCCGCACTGATGTATCGTTATCCGAAAATCATATTGAGCAAGACGTCCTTGGTCAGGACGTCTCTTTTTTGGCTCTTTATAATGTTCTTGCGGGGAAGGGATGTAAAAGATTCCCTAGTGGGCGGTATGGTATAATGAGACCGAAAAATGGCGGTTACACAAATTGGGTGGATACCGCTCCAAGCCATATCGCATAAAATAATTCGGATGACACGAATACCAAGCTGGACCTACAGGTGCTCATATAAAGCCATATTTTCGCAAGGGAGGAAAAAGGAAATGCCAAGTCCATTAGATTTCAAAAAGGAAGATAAAAATCTATATCAGCCCAAGACGGTCCCTGTGATCGTCGATGTGCCGAAGATGAAGTTCATCATGGTTGACGGCAAGGGAGACCCCAATGAGGAATCGGGGGAATACGCGAAAGCGATCGAAATACTTTACGGACTGTCCTATACCATCAAAATGAGCAATAAAAGTGGCAATGCCCCGGCGGATTTCTTTGAATACGTTGTTCCGCCATTGGAGGGTCTATGGTGGACGGAGCTTGATCGTCCCTTTGACACGAGCCAGAAGGAAAAGTTGATCTGGACAGCGATGATCCGGCAACCGGCATTTGTCACCGAAGAAGTATTCCGATGGGCCGTTGAGGGGCTGAAGAAAAAGAAACCGGAGCTTGACCTCACTAGGGCAAGGTTGGCGGAGTTCACGGAAGGGCTTTGCGTACAGATGCTGCATATGGGTCCCTATGATACCGAAGCAGTGACGGTTAAGGCCATCGACGACTTTGCTGCAGCCACTGGATACGTCAATGCCATTTCGGAAGTAAGTCCGGACGGCACAACCCGAAGGCACCATGAAATTTACCTGAACGATCCGCGCAGAGTCGCTCCGGAAAAAATGAAGACGGTCGTCCGCCATCCGATCAGGAAAAAGATATAAAATAGATAATCGTTCAGTTTGCTCTAGCCTGTTACCGCAGTCCTAGAGCTTTTTTCATATCATAATGAGCACCACATGGAAAAACGTCGTCGTTGTCAATAACAGATAGATTTCCCTAGACACATAAAGCATCCTTAACCAAGGAGGAAATATATTGGAAAAGCTATTTCGAAAATATTATTTGCGCACCTTTTATGTTATTACATTCCTATTCAGCATTCTTTTGTTAACCTTACATTATGTATTCCGATCTGCAGGGGACTATTCTGTTTCCTTTACCCAATTGTCACCCGTCTTTGCGGTGGCTGGGCTGGCATTGCTGTTAAAGGACAAAACGATCATCAAGGACATAAGGAACCATTTTCGTGTGGATAAGTCCGTTGTGAAATGGCTGATAACTGCCATTGTTATCCCGGCCGTGTGCATCATCGTCAGCAGTTTCATCATGACTTATTATGAAGTTGACTTTGTCGCTTGGGAAGGTGATGCATTGTTCTATTTGTTGAATTTTGTTGCGATACTGATCGGGTGCGCTGCGGAAGAAATAGGCTGGCGCGGGTTTCTGCTGCCGAACTTGCAAAAAAAGTATACACCGTTTACCAGCGGTGTCATTGTGGGCATCCTTTGGGGTGTCTGGCATTTGAACTTTACCGGTGGTCTTTTGGGATTCGTCTTGTATACGGTCACCATCATAGAAATGTCCATTTTAATGACTTGGCTGTACAACAAATCAGCTGGGAATCTTGTGCTCATGACTGTTTGGCACTTTACCTTCAATGTTACCTCGCATATGTTCTTATGGGGCAGATTCACCCTGCAGTTATTTGCAGTCGAGAGCACAGTGTTCGGTATTCTGTGTCTATTCCTGTTCGTTACCGAGAGGAATTCATCTTTCTTTAAAAGCAGTGCTGGGAGCATCGAAGTATGAAAAATATACATTTCAAAAGGAAAACAGTCAAAATAGCGCTGATAAGCATGATGCTATTTATCGGCGTTATTTCAATAGGCTCGATGGGTTACGTCAAAACGAACTACGATGAAAGTTTTTCCAGGGTCGACAAACCGGATCCGAAATATTCAGGCTACCTTAGATACAGCGATGTTGCCGATGCTTATGAACGCACGGAAATCACATTCGAATCAGGCGGAAATGCGTTGAAAGGCTACGTCTATGGCAGCGAAAACGATAAAGGCTTAGTCGTCATTTCTGCTGGGTTGGGATTCGGTGCAGAGAACTACTTGGCAGAAACGATGTATTTCGTTGATAACGGATGGCGCGTTTTGACTTTCGACAATACCGGGACACACGAAAGCGAAGGGGAAAGCACGATGGGCCCTTCGCAATCCTTATTGGATTTGGATGCTGCCTTGACCTTCATTCAAGGCGATCAACGATTAAACAATTTTCCTGTCATGCTCTATGGACACAGCTGGGGAGGCTATGCGGTCACCGCAATTTTGGATTCCGGCTTTGACATCGCTGCAGTCGCCAGCATCGGTGGATTCAATTCGCCCATGGAACTGTTAAATGAGCAGGTGGACAGCCTGTTAGGGGCTTTTTCCCCGATAGCCTATCCTTTCCTGTGGACATATCAGAACATCCTTTTCGGTAACACTGCCTGGGTCACAGCTACCAACGGCATAAATAGTACGGATACTCCTGTCATGATTATACATGGCGTCAAAGATGAAGCGATAGCATACGATGGCGCGAGCATCATTGCCCATCGGGACGAAATCATCAATCCCAACATTGTTTACAAAACTAGCAGTGCAGAAAATCATGACGGACACAACAATCTATTCGAATCCGACGCCGCAAGCGAATATGCAAAAACTAAGAATATGGAATATAAGGAAATATACGATCGGTATGACGGGGAAATCCCAGATGAGATCAAGGAAGAATACTATGAGGGTGTCGACAGATTCCGGACGAGTGAGGTGGATACGGACTTCATGGATGAGATCAATTTCTTTTTTGAAGAGGAATTATGATTTCTGAATTATTTTGCTATAAGGAAAATAAAACGCTTCCCTTGAAGTGCACTCCAAGGTGTATACTTCTGTTTGTAATGCGAGCGGTGCCATTTTTATTCTTTAAAGGGCGCAAGGATCAAAATAAACAGCTTCGGAAAGGAAGTAAACAATATGACAACATGGTTGATTACAGGCTGCTCCAGCGGCATCGGCAGAGGAATCGCAAAGGCAGTTCTGAAGAACGGGGATAACGCGGTCGTGACGGCACGGGATATTTCCACGGTGGCGGATATCATCGCAGATTACCCCGATACCGCCATTTCAGTAGCTTTGGATATCACAGACAAAGAGAGCATCACCAATGCCGTGAAAGCGGCAGCGGACAAGTTCGGCGGGGTGGACATCCTCGTGAACAACGCAGGCTATGGCTATCGTTCTTCAGTTGAAGAAGGCGAAGAAGAAAGCGTGAATCTGCTGTTCGACACGAACTTCTTCGGACCGATTGCATTGATCAAGCAGGTTTTGCCGTACATGCGGGCGCAGAAAAACGGCGCCATCCTAAATGTTTCTTCGATCGCTGCCGCCCGCTCCGGTGTCGGCTCCGGTTATTATGCCGCATCCAAGGCCGCTTTGGAGTTGATGACGGACGGCTTGATGAAGGAACTCGCACCTTTAGGGATCAAAGTGATGACCGTGGAACCAGGCGCTTTCCGGACCAAATTCTACGACACTTCCCTTAAAGGGACTCAGAAGCAGATCGAAGATTATGCCGATACTGCTTGGAAAACCAGAAAAGAGAACATCGTCGACAACCAGGACCAGCCCGGCGATCCGGATAAGGCGGGAGAGGTCATCTACGAAACTATGAAGAAAGAAAACCTTCCGAAACGGTTGTTGCTGGGTTCGGATGCAGTCAAAATCGTGTCCGTAGAGATGAAAGAAAGATTGCAGGAAATCGAAGATTGGAGCGCCATCAGTAAACAGACGGACTACTGATCGGGTTTCTGGAAATGTGAAAACATAGAAATGATAAAGACTGCGGAGACGTGTAGGATGCCTTTTGCGCAGTTTTTTCGTGAGTAGATAGCGCTGATAAGGTTTCCCGTAAAAACTCTGGGAGTCCGATTCCTGAATGACAACATTTAAAATCAGGGCTCTTGCAAAAGAGAAGCACTTGTAATAAAATATATGCATGCGCATGAATTGCGAATGAAACGAGCGTTTTGTTTGGGTATTTCCGGCAGGCTCGGTAGAATGAAATAAATCAATCCAAGAGGAGAGAAAAATATGTCAACAATGAACAGCAAGTTCACTTTCAAACGCGGTCTTGAATTGAAGAACCGCATCATGATGGCGCCGATGACGACGAAGATGAGTTTCTATGACGGCGTCGTGACATCCGACGAAATCAATTACTATGCGCTTCGTTCCGGCGAAATCGGCGCAGTCATCACAGGCGCAGCGAATGTGCAGAACGACGGAAAAGGTTGGGAAGGCGAATTGAGCGTTGCTTCCGATGTGTTCATTCCGGGTTTGAGCAAATTGGCTGCCGCCATCAAGAAGAATGGCACTAAAGCCATCCTGCAAATTTTCCACGGTGGCCGTATGACGGATTCAAGCGTCTTGCGGGGCGTTCAGCCAGTGGCTCCGAGTGCGGTTGCTGCCGAAAGACCGAATGCCGAAACGCCGAGAGCTTTAGCCGGCGATGAAATACTGGATCTGATCGAAAACTTCAAAGCTTCGACTCGTCGCGCAATCGAAGCCGGTTTTGACGGTGTGGAACTGCATGGCGCGAATACTTATTTGTTGCAACAATTCTTCTCGCCGCACTCCAACCGCAGAGACGACGAATGGGGTGGTACCCTGGAAAAACGGTTCAGTTTCATCGACAAATTGGTTGATGAAGTGACGGCAACCGTGGATGAATCGGGCGCCGAGAACTTTATCGTCGGTTACCGTTTTTCCCCAGAGGAATATGAAAATCCTGGCATCCGCTTTACAGATACACTGTTCCTTGTGGACCAATTGGCCGATAAAGGCTTGGATTATCTGCATATTTCCTTGAGGGACCGTCAACTCGTTTCGGTTTCTGAGGACCATAAAGAGAAAAGCATGATGGCGTACATACATGAACAAATTAACGGACGTGTGCCGCTGGTCGGTGTCGGCGATGTCCGCACAAGTGAAGATGCAGAAAACGTATTGGAAAATTCGGAGCTTGTTGCCGTTGGACGTGCGTTGCTGATCGATCCGCATTGGGGCGCGAAAGCCCTCGACAAAAAGGATGATCTGATCCGCCAAGCAATATCCAACTACGACCGCGAAGAACTGTTCCTTGCGAACGGCGTCTGGGGCTTCATGGAATTCATGATGCCGGACCGTTTAGGGAAATAAACAATTAGTTAGACCATACAGACATCCTTGGAAAGGGACTTCTGTATGGTCTTTTTTCAGTGCATCAGATGCAGCCGCACGCGATTCCGGGGCTGAGTATATGTTATAATGAGGTCGAAAAAGAGTGGTTACAAAAACGTTGTAAGTCGATTGTCTTCCTTAATCCATAGGCTTTTGTCAGTTCAAGGAGGAGCTTCAGATGATCAAAAATAACAAACGCCAATGCTTCTTTTGTTTCATTATGACCATGTTGTTATTAATCTTTTCGGGCTGCGGTTCATCCAGCGACGAAGCAGCCTCATCTTCGGATCCGGAAGCGATCAGGGAGAGCCAAATCAGGGAACTGGAAAGCAGCGATCTGATCGGAAATGTGGATGCGTACGCGGCTATCCAAGGTGTGCTTGCGGAAGGGCCCGCACCGACTCCGGCCAAAGTGTTCATCATCGAAAACGATGAATCAGTAGAGGAAGGCGTTGAAGAAAAGTACGTCTATTCGCCGCACTATATTGATTTGCCGGAGGAACTGCAGGCCAAGTCTGATGCCGAAATGAATGTTTTGGTGAAGCTACGCAGCTATTACATGGAAACCGGAACCTACTCAAATGAAGGGATTGCCTACACACGCTATGTCCAAATAACTATCCTGGACAGGTCTGCTGGCACCATCATCCATCAGGAAACACTTATCGGATCAGCGCCTTTCAGCATCAGTGAAGATCAATCCGCGGGGTATGGTTATGTCCCAGATTACCAAGTGCTGGAGAAAATTCTGGCGTATTTTGGTTATTCGGAAGAATGAAGCTGACGATTTTAGAAAGTTGAGACAGAATAGTCGAAGAACCAAAGGCTTACAGAAGGGACGTTTGCATGATGGAAAACCGGAACCGATTGACTGTGCTGTCAATTGTTGAATTGGCGCTGATGGCTTATGCGGTACTCTTCGATATCCTCTTGCCGACTGTTGTTGTATCAGCAATCGGCTTCGTTTTCCTGCTGCTGCAAAAGGAGAAATTCTCAGCGATTGGGTTCAAGAAGCCAAAACGCTTTTTGAAAATGGCGTTGGGTGTCTTTGCATTGGCAATCGGTTGGACAATCGTGAATTTTGGACTCATTCTGCCAATATTGAACCGACTGTCCGGAACGACCCGCGATGTCAGTACATTTGCCGATCTGCAGGGGAATGTCGGCGAATTGCTGTTTTTGCTGGCGGTAAGTTGGACCTTGGCTGCAGTCGGAGAAGAGCTGGCCTATCGGGGGTTTATGCAAAACAGAATCATCAGTTTGTTTTCGGAGAGAAAAACAGGGATTGCTTTTGCCATCGTTGCTTCTTCCTTGCTGTTCGGGTTTGCGCATACGGAACAAGGCGTCGTTGGCGTTGTCACCACATGCCTCGATGCCCTTTTCTACAGCTTTGTCAGGTATAAATACGATAATCTATGGGCTGCTGTCTTAGCGCATGGCTTCATGAACACAATCGGAATCGTAACTTTCTTCTTCACCGGTCCGTTATACGGACTCTGGTGACGTTGGGAATACCTGAAGTTTGATTGGAGGGATGGCAATGTTTACAGGCAGCACTTTCTCTTTCGTTGCGTTATTTGCCCTAAGTGCCATGGTCGTGAACAGCATCGGGATTTGGGTCATCTACAAAAATAAGCAGTGGGTCGACCAGAACATCGAGTATTTCATGTGCTTTGCGGCAGGCGTCCTGATCACCTCCCCGTTGATCAGGGCCTTTCCGGAGGAACACGACAAGGAGCACGCTTACTTGGCTTTCCTTTGCGGTGTCGCGCTAGCGCTGTTCATTATGTTTAGTGAAAGCTAGTTCAGTGTTGACAGCAAGTCAACACTAATTACAGCCAGTAACTCATCGTTTGGAGGTGAAGAGATGAAACGAAATGTCTGGCTATATCTGCTGGTATCCTTCGGCTGGACATGGGCTTGTTGGATCGGAGGAGCCTTACTCATCCAGCTGAACGGTTATGCTTTGGACACAGATGTCACGCTATTTGAAGTGGTCGGAGCACTCGGAAAAGAGCAATCCGCTTTTCCGCAGTTGTTGTTTGCTCTGGGTGTGTTTGGGCCGATTTTGGGAAGTTTGATTGCGGGGAAACCGTTTAAAGACTTTTTTTCTTTGAAGGCGCGGTCTTTCGCCACCTATGCATTTCTGATTCCGCTAGTGATTGTGATTCCGACATTGATCATGAGCTTTTTGTTCAGCAAGGTGGCGGAAGGAAAGATGGCTTTTGACAGCGCGGCAAGCGCAATCGGGCTGTATTTTCTGTCGAACCTGTTGACGAGTGGGACGGAGGAATTTGGCTGGCGCGGCTTTCTTTATCCCTATTTGCGGAAACGGGAAAAAAGCTTCTGGGAGGCTACCTGGAAGGGTGGAATCATCTGGGCGGTTTGGCATTATCCACTCTTAATTTTGATGTATGCAGGCCAAGGTATGGTCGTGCTGCTGCCGTCTTTGGCTGGATTCACTGCTGGTATCGTTGCGATGAACTATCTGACCAATTTTGTGTTTGAGAAGACCGAGTCAATCCCTACCGTGGTGGCCATGCATGCGCTGAATAACACCGCCAGCTATGCGGTGCTGCTGTTCTTTCCGGGGACCCCATTTCTGATTCTGGTGCATCTGACAGCTTGGGCCATGGTCGGGTATGTGGAAAAGAAGCACCACTTGGATTGAATACGGATCCAGTTTGTTCACATTTTGTCCGCAATACTGTTGGATTATGGACAAAATGTAGGCGCTTAAAAGTGATATAATGGACCGGAAGTATATTTCTAGGAGGTCTGTGTTTATGAAAGATGAAAATTGCGCCTATTGCATGGAAGGCGAAATGGTGTTGGCATTCGGTTACCCTTGCTGTGAATTGCCTTACAGCAAAGTCTACGTTTTTAAAGAACAAAGCCACAAAGGTCGTGTGATCGTTGCCTACAAAGACCACGTCAGCGAATTGGTGAACATCACGGATGAAGAGCGCAACGGCTACTTCGCCGACATCGCAACAGTTGCGAACGCGTTGCATAAAGCCTTCAGCCCTGAAAAAGTGAATTACGGTGCTTACGGCGATACCGGTAAACACCTGCACTTCCACTTGGTGCCAAAATACAAAGACGATGCCTTCGAATGGGGCTCGACATTCGACATGAACCCAGGCCGCGTGACCCTGACGGACGATGCGTACGAAGCATTGGCTGAACAAATCCGCGCAAACATGTAGAGAGCGTGATGATTCGCGTTTAGAGAGCGTGATGAATCCCTTTTAAGAGAGCGTGATGATTCTGTACTAAAAAAGCTGACTCCGCCTGGAGTCAGCTTTTTGCTTTAACCAAAAGGAAAGTAACTGGTGCAATACACAAATTATCAACAAATCAGGCCGTCCAATGAGAGGGCCTTTGGATATAAAATGGCAGCAATGTCTTTTCATCACCTTTGGCCGAATTAATTTGCATTTGGGTCAAAAATATACTCGTGGATAAGTTTGCTCCACTTAAATCAGCATCTCGCAAATCAGCCCCGATAAAATCAACCACTCTTAGATCCGCATTCCTCATATCGGCAGCAATCAGATACGCTCCTCTCAAATTGACAGCCTTCAGATCTTGCCCGCTTAAATTTTTGCCGATCCAGTCGGCTCTTTCATGATTGTAATCCTTGGCTTTTTTAGTGTTGGATAGGGTTGAAGTTAGGCTTTCCCGAATATACTTACTGGTTTCCGAAAGCAACTCATTTAAGGGAAACCTGTACATCACTATATCCAAAGACAACAGTTGATCAGCATTGCGTTTTATTAGGTTCTGCAACTCTTTTAACTGCACGTTCAATTTCTCGGACAAAGCCTGGGGTAATTCATAAGACAAGGCTTCTGCCGTGTAGGCAATCATTTCATGGATTTGTTCTATAATCGGAAACGTTTGGAACATTCTGGCTCCAATTTCAGGGTCATCCCGCCAGCTTTGACCTTTAAAAGTAATTTGTGAGACAACTTGTCCAGCTCCCAAACAGTCAAATACTGTACAACCCTTAAAACCTTTCTTCCGTAAGTTAGCGTGAATTTTACACCCATAATCGGATTGCAAATTGACGCAAGGACTGCCTGCCGGTTTGTTGATTGCAAAATCGCTCGACGCTATAAGGTTGAGCGCTGTGCAGCAAAGTCCAAAGCACTGCGAACAATCTGCAGCTAAACTTTTTCTGATATTTTTGGCTGTTTCTTTATCCATTTTTACAACCATTCCTTTCGCATTGATCAAGGTGCAAAAAATATGGAACTAATTTTTCGGGTGGATAGCCATATTTGTATTTTTGAACCGAAGAGAAATTCTAGGTTCCATTATACATGAATTTCAAGCCATCTGTGGGATGCAAATAGAGATAATTATGGTTGCTTCCCGATCCACAAAAATAGGTGGATTGGGTGCGATGTTCTATAATAAGTATGACAACAAACGAAATGATATACGGGGGAAAACGGATGATAATGGAAGAAAGAAACAAGCAACTGAACGATAAGAACGTAGTGATGGAGCGACCATTTGTCGTCTACTGGATGCAGAGTTCGCAGCGGGCGGAGTACAACCATGCCTTGGAATACGCGATTCGTCAGGCCAACCGGCTCGAGAAATCGCTGGTCGTCTACTTCGGGGTCACTGACGGTTTCCCGGAAGCCAATGAGCGTCACTATGCATTTATGCTGGAAGGGCTGAAGGAAACGAAGGCCGCACTGGAGCAGCGCGGCATCCAACTGTTGATCCGGAAAATATCGCCGGAACAAGGCGCTTTGGAGATGTCCGGATTGGCTGCCTTGTTGGTGGTCGACCGCGGTTATCTCCGAATCGATCGTCAATGGCGCACTGCCTTGGCCGAGGGTGCCCGATGCGCCGTCGTCCAGATTGAAAGCAACGTCGTCGTCCCGGTCGAACTGGCTTCTCCCAAAGAGGAGTATTCCGCTGCGACCCTGCGTTCAAAACTGAAAAAAATCCTGCCGCAGTGTTTGGCGCCATTGGAAGAGACAGTCTGCCAGCACCCATCGCTCGCATCGGAGCTTCCGTTCGAAGCGTATGACGTTTCGGATACCGAAAAGGCCTTGGCGGGGTTGGCTATCGACCGAAGTGTCCCGCGCGTTTCCGATTATATCGGCGGAACAAGCGAAGCCAAGCGCTGGCTGGAGGACTTCATCGAAAATAAATTGGCTGGGTACAGCGAACGGAAGAACCGCCCGGGTGAGTTATTTACCTCAAACCTGAGCCCCTATCTCCATTTCGGACAGATTTCGCCGCTTTATGTTTATCGCAGACTGATGGGGATGGACAGCGAAAGTCAGCAGAGTTTCCTGGAAGAACTTGTCGTCAGGAGAGAGTTGGCCATCAATTTCGTTTACTACAATGAACAGTACGATTCCTTTGTAGCCGTGCCGGATTGGGCCAAGAAGACGCTGGCCAAGCACTTGGCCGATGAACGTGAATATCTGTATTCCTTGGAAGAATTGGAAGCTGCCAAGACGCACGACGACTACTGGAACGCCGCACAGCTTGAGATGAATCTGACCGGGAAAATGCATGGGTACATGCGGATGTATTGGGCCAAGAAAATTCTGGAGTGGAGCAGCACACCTGAAGAAGCCTATAGCAAAGCCATATATTTGAACAATAAATATCTGTTGGATGGCCGTGATCCGAATGGGTTCGCAGGGGTGAGCTGGTGTTTCGGCAAACACGACCGGCCGTGGGGGGAACGGGCCATCTTCGGGAATGTCCGTTTTATGAATGACAAAGGTCTGAAGCGCAAGTTTGACATGCAGCTGTATATGGATCAGGTTGCGGAACGGTCACGTAAATAGAAGGAGGCGGAATGGATGGCGGGAAATGGCAAAAAGGCAGAACCCTTGCATATAATCCTTTTGGTACTTTTCGTTGTAGCGTACATTATTTCGGCCATACGTCCATTGGATCGGCTTGCTTGGATGGGTCAGATGACGCCTGCGCTCTTGCTCGTTTTCTTGTTGGTTGTGACTTACCGGAAGTTCCGTTTCAGCACTTTCGTCTATGTGATGGCTTTTCTGCATGCTTTGTTGTTGGTTTACGGCGCGCACTTTACCTATTCCCAGAATCCTTTGTTCAATCAATGGAAAGAACAGTTCGGTTGGGAGCGCAATTACTTTGACCGGGTGGGGCATTTCGCCCAAGGCTTCGTGCCGGCTTTTTTGGCCAAGGAGTTTCTGCTGCGGGGCGGTTATGTCAAGAAAGGCAATATGCTGACGCTTATCGTCATTCTGTCCTGCCTCGGCTTCAGTGCAGCCTATGAGCTGAGCGAATTTGCGCTCGTCAAGATTATGGGTGTGCCCGCTGATGCTGTCATGGGGACGCAGGGTGACGCCTTCGACAGCCTTTGGGATATGATTTGGGCATTGATCGGTGCGAGTCTGGCCGTGTTTGTATTCGGCCCCTTTCACGATCGCCAAATGGAAAAGATGGGGGATCCCGATGGACCGCTCCGTTAGCCAGACTCTAAATGTTGGCCTATAATGAAGATGAAACTGAGGTTGGAGCAGAGTGACAGTCGTTTTTGTTGTATTTGCGAGAAGGAGGAAAATGAAATGGAAATGATGCTGGTAATGGCAGCCGTTGTATTTTTTGGCGTTCTTTTTGTACCTGTGAAAGCAAAAGCACATTGCGATACTATGGATGGACCTACAGCTGTTGACGGAAAGCAAGCACTGGAGACCTGCAACGTTAATTATGCGTTAAAATGGATCCTTCCGGAGCACGAGGAAGAACTGAAGGGAATCTTTGCCTTGAGCAGTAAGGTCAGGGCACTCGGGCCGGATGCAAAGGAATTGGCGGATAGATATTTCCTTGAGAATCTTGTCAGAATTCATCGGGCCGGGGAAGGAGCCTTCTATGAAGGGCTAAAGCCTTCGGGAACCCCCATTGATGAAAAAGTTGCAGCAGCCGATAAATGCATAGAAGTAGGAAACTTATCTCCATTAGAAGGGTTGCTGTCCCATGAAGAAATGCATGAACTGGAAGGGAAATTCGAAAAAGCTTTGTCACTGAAAAAATTTGATGTTGATGACGTGGAAGCTGGGAGAGCTTACATAGAGGCTTATGTCGATTTCTTCAAGACGGTGGAAGGTGAACACCATGCACATAAGCACGATCATGGCCATGTTGCGCACCCGCATTGATCTGGACCAGAGCTTACTGTATATTTCGCTGACTATTGCCGCCATTTTCGCCGCCGGACTCGTCCGAAAACATATTTTTTTCCTTACTGTGGTGCAGTCCGATTCGATGTATCCTACTCTACGGTCAAAGGGTTGGGGAGTCACACTTCGCATCCATGACGCAATGGAAATCAAAAGAGGCGACATCCTCGTTTTTTATTCCGCTGAGCTCAAGGATATGTTGGTAAAAAGGGTCATCGGATTTCCGCATGACCATATTATCTGTGAACGGGATGGCGCCGTTTACGTGAACGGGAAAAGCCTGGAAGAACCCTATCGCGAGCCAACGGAAGGGAAAAGATCGGAATATCGAGTTCCGGCAGGCAAGTATTTTTTGATGGGGGACAACAGGGCACACTCATATGATAGTCGTTCTTTTCTTGATCCGTTCATCTCAGAACAGGCTATCCAAGGAAGAATCATTTTCTCCCTCGTGCCATTCCGAAAAATCTGATCGGAACGATTCTATATGCACATGATAAAGTCTCGGTTAGGACGTTTTGGTAAATGTGGATATTAACTTAGCAAAGGACTGAGGGTATGAAAGAACTACAGCAAATTCCCGGTATCGGGCCTAGGATGGCGGCAACACTAGTCTCGTTGGGAATAAATACGATTGCTGACCTGCGCGACAAGGATCCGCAGGAACTTTACGAGCGTTTGAACCGGATTACTGGGCATCGGCAAGATCCCTGCGTGCTGTACACTTTCCGTTGCGCTGTCTATTACGCGACCGAACCGCATCCAGAGCCGGAAAAGCTGAAGTGGTGGAACTGGAAAGATAAATAGGTCCGCTGAACAATCATTTCATCAATCATTAGAGAAAGGAAGGCACATCATCATGAAAGAAATTACGACAGAAAAACTGCGGCGCTTCAATCTGGTCATGGGCGGACTCCACCTGATCCAAGGCATTGCGATGCTGTTCTTGGCAACGAACGTCATCCAGAAAATCGGCGAGTTCAGTCCTGAAATCAGCCAATTCTATCTGGCTTTCAATCCCGAAACGCGCTCGCTGGAAACGGCCTCGCGTATCCTTTTTGAATTGCCGTTCGGAGTTCTGGTTGCTTCGTTCTTGTTCATTTCCGCTATCGCGCATGCCTTGATTTCCATTCCCAAAAATCTGAATGCAATCTATAATGCCGATTTGGAAAAGGGCATCAATAAATTTCGTTGGTTCGAGTATGCGCTCAGTTCATCAATCATGATTGTCCTGATTGCGACCCTGTTCGGCATCTACGATATCGCTTCGCTTATTCTGATCTTCATTGTCAACGCCACTATGAATCTCTTCGGTCTCGTGATGGAGCAGCTGAATGCGGGCCATTCAAAAGACAACATCCAATGGGGACCGTTCATCTGGGGCTCGATTGCCGGAATTGCACCATGGATCGCCATCTTGCTCTACATGTTCGGGACCGGCAACTTCGGTGAGGTGCCTTGGTTTGTCTGGGCAATCGTCGGTACTTATTTCGTTGCTTTCAACACTTTCCCGATCAACATGATTTTGCAGTACAAGAAAGTCGGGAAATGGGCGGACTACCTCTACGGGGAGCGGGTCTATATCGTGCTCAGTCTGGTTGCGAAATCGATCCTTGCTTGGCTTGTGCTTTTCGGAGCGATGCAGCCATGATTCAGTTAGGCTTAAGGCGCTGTACTTTACAAAAATAATACAGAATGTTTCGATCCAATTTACAAAAACGGTGTATATTGAAGGTGTGGAGGAAAGGGAATTAATTTCTGCTTAACTTCTATTCGAATGATCATGCTACAGCCGGACGGGTTGGGCGTCCACCAGAAAGCTTCTGATGGATGCCCAACCTGTCCGTTTTTTTGCGTCATCAGTCAGAATACCATTATCGGCAATCGCGGGGGCCAAGGATCATCAGGAACACCATGAGCGTTTGAACCGTTGGCACTGGTAAAACCGGTAGGGTAGCCAAATTGTCTTCTTTACTATACATACCTATAGGGGTATAATGATTTTTAACAAATCTGGCGAAGACGTGCAGAGTAAAGGAGACAACAATGGCGCAGGAATTCTACAAGAAAATATACTCAGTGCGGGAATTTTATTCAATTTTGTATGACGGAGTCCGCACAATAAAATACATGATCAAAGCCAAAAAGAAAAAAGAATTGAGTCCGGAATTCATCGAGAGGATCATGTTGGGCGTGACGGAAGTAAATGGCTGCGAAGTTTGTTCCTATGCCCACACGAAGATGGCTCTCGAGCAAGGGATGGGTGCGGATGAAATCCAGCAATTGTTGGCGGGATCCGCTGACGAAATCCCTGTTGAGGAAATGCCGGCGTACCTTTTCGCCCAGCATTATGCCGACAGGAGAGGGTATCCGACCGAAGAATCCTGGGATCGGATCGTCTCTCTTTATGGGGAAGACAAGGCCAAAGGGATTTTGGGTGCCGTCCGGGCCATCATGGTTGGCAATGCGCATGGGATCGCGTTCAGTGCTTTCTTGAGCCGATTGAAAGGTAAAGCAGTCAAAAAGAGCAGTCTGTTGTATGAAATCACAATGATGCTGAGCATCATCGTCTATCTGCCGCTGACTTTTCTACATGCTCTGATCGACGGCCTGTTCAAGAAACCGATCATCAGTTTCTGAGGATGTGCCTGGACTAAATCATTTTGTTTGTGGATAACGAAAAAGAATAAGCTGTGGAAAACCATTATAAATGGCTTTTCCACAGCTTATCTGCGTTTTAATGGGTATAACTTTCTGTCAGATCCGTTCCAGGTTCTTCAGCGACAAATCGAGGATCGCCGAAGAGTGGGTCAGGGCGCCTGATGAAAGGTAATCCACTCCGGTATCGCGCAAGGCGGCGATGTTTTCAGCGGTGAGGTTACCGGAGCACTCCACCAAGGCGCGCCCGTCAATCAAACGGACGGCTTCCTTCATATCAGCCGGGGTCATATTGTCCAGCATGATGATGTCGGCCTTCGCTTCGAGCGCCTCTTTGACCATATCCAAGTTTTCCACTTCCACTTCGATCTTATGCACAAAAGAAGCATATTCCCGCGCGGCAGCGACCGCTTGCTTGATGCCGCCCGCCGCAGCGATGTGGTTATCCTTCAGCATAACGCCGTCGGACAGGTTGAAGCGGTGGTTGTGACCGCCGCCGACTTTCACGGCATACTTCTCGAAAATTCGGTTGTTCGGTGTCGTTTTGCGGGTGTCGAGCAGCGTGATGCCGCTCCCATCAAGCAAGTCGACGATTTTGCGGGTATGCGTGGCGATGCCGCTCATGCGCTGCAGATAATTCAGTGCGGTGCGTTCTCCGGACAGGATGACGCGGATATCGCCGATCACTTCAGCCAACAAATCTCCTGATTTGACAGCATCTCCGTCCTGGAAATGGAAAAGCATTTCGGTCGTATCGTCGAGGAGTGCGAAAGTTCTGACAAAAACGTCAAGCCCCGCAATGATGCCGTCCTGTTTGCACAACAGCTCGGCTTTGCCTTGCGTGTAGCCTGTGATAATGGCGTTGATTGAGATATCCTCAGTGGGGATGTCTTCCCGCAGCGCCGCCAAAATCAGACGATCCATATTACTTTGCATGGGCTTCTGCCTCCATTCCGATTTCTTCCAATAGTTTTCTGCGTGCTTCCGTCAAGCCATCCGTGATGGAACGGGCATCCGGTTCGGGAAAAGGACAAGGAAGCGCGCGCTGGAATGCCGCATCGATGGCTTGGGCGGCGCGCTTGCTGAACACCAAGCTTTCCAACAGCGAGTTGCTTGCCAGGCGGTTCTTCCCGTGAACGCCGTTGCAGCTCGTTTCTCCGGCTGCGTACAAGTTAGTCAGCGAAGTTTTGCTGTTCAGATCGACTTCGATGCCGCCCATGAAGTAATGCTGGGCGGGCACGACCGGGATGTGGTCCTCGGTCAGATCATAACCTTCCTGCAGGCAGTGGGCATGTATTCCCGGGAACCTTTCGGAAATCGATCCCTCAACTCGGCCTTTCAGGAGCATCCGGACATAGGGCAAGCGGTCCTTCTCCATCTGGGCGTAGATCGCTTTCGTCAGCAGGTCGCGCGGCAAGAGTTCATCGGCGAAGCGTTTGCCGTCCTTGCCGACAAGGATGGCGCCTTCCCCACGCAGCGATTCCGACATCAGGAAAGCTCTGCCCGGCCGGCCGGTATACAGCGAAGTGGGGTGAATCTGGACATAATTCATGTCCTTGACGCGGATGCCGTACTTCAGCGCAACGGCGATGGCGTCACCTGTCAAATGCGCAAAGTTGGTCGTTTTGCTGAACAGGCCGCCGATGCCGCCGGTGGCGAGCAGGGTAGACTGTGCATAAACGTTGGATAACTTTCCGGACTGGTCGCGGAGCACCGCGCCGTGGCAACGGTCGCCGGCAACCAAAAGATCGACAAGCGTGCTGTTTTCCAGGATGCTCACATTTTTCAGCTCTTTCACCCGTACAATCAGTTTGCTGTTGATTTCCTTGCCGGTCATATCTTTGCAGTGCAGGATCCGGGCTCTGGAGTGAGCGCCTTCTTTGGTGTAGGAGAAGCCGGCTCCCTTTTTGTCGAAGGCGACGCCCAAACCGATCAGATCGTCGATGATTTCCTGCGAGGAGCGGATCATGGCGGCAATGGCCGCCTCGTTGTTTTCGTAGTGGCCGGCACGCAATGTGTCCTCCAGGAAAGGTTCGAAATCCGTTTCATCGCGTTGGACGCAGATGCCGCCCTGGGCAAGGAAGGAATCGTTCTCCTCCAAAGTCCCCTTGGTGACGATCAGGATTTTTTTGTCGCTGTTGAGGTTGAGGGCCGCAAAAAGTCCGGCTACACCCGTTCCGATGATAAGGACATCATAGTTGCGCATGGGTCTTCACCTCAGCCAATTTCATCATCCGTTCCAGCGGCTGCAGTCCTTTGATGCGCAACGATTCATCCATTTCCACAGCAGGTTTGAACGTTTCCAGAGCATAGATGATTTTCTCCACAGTGTTCAGCTTCATGTCGGGACAGACTTGCCCGACGGAAGGGGCATGGAACCTTTTGCCTGGAGAACGTTTTTCCATTTCATGGATGACGCCGATTTCCGTGCAGATGATGAAATCCTGGGCTGGATTCTTTTCGGTGTAGGCGACGAGGTCCGACGTGCTGCCGACAAAATTAGCCAAATCAAGGATTTCCTCCTTGCATTCCGGATGGGCCAGAATTTCGGCTTGCGGCAGGTCACGCTTCATTTTCAGAACATCAACAACGCGGATGCTGGTATGGATTGGGCAGTACCCGTCATTGAAGAGGAGCGTTTTCTCGGGAAGCTGATGCGAAATGTATCTGCCCAGGTGCTCGTCGGGAATGAAGTAGATGTAGCGGTTGGGAAGAGCGGCGATGACGTTTTTTGCATTGGATGACGTGACGCAGACATCGGCGTGGGCCTTTATTTCGGCGGTGGAATTGATGTAGCAGACCACAGCAACGTCTTCATAAGTTTCACGGATTTTCTGGATGTCGCGTATCTTGACCATGTGGGCCATCGGACAATCCGCTTTCAGGTCGGGCATCAGGACAACTTTCTCCGGATTCAGCATCTTCGCACTTTCGCCCATGAAGGCGACGCCGCAGAAAACGATCACTTTTTCCGTGACCTGTGCTGCAATTTTGCTCAAATAGTACGAATCCCCGATAAAATCTGCGATATCTTGAACGGCTCCAGGAACGTAGTAGTGTGCGAGAATGACGGCATCTTTTTCTGCTTTCAGCTGCAATATTCTTTCCGTAAGTTCATCCATTTGTGCGACCCCTTTTTTATGATAGTTTAATGAAAACGACTATATCACGTAACTTTACAGGTGTCAAGACACCTTGTGAAGAAAAGCACTTTTGTTGCCAATAAACAGCGAACGATGCAAAAAAGCCTTTCCCAAAAATAGGGGAAAGGCTTTTATAGTTGTTGGACTATCAATATTTTTCGAGGCTCTTATTGAACGCATCCAGATGTCCTTCGGAAGCGTTGCGCAAAGCCGTAAAGGTGGCGCGAACGTCATCCGGGATATCCTGTTCGAGGAATTTGTTGTACATCGCGATGTTGTCCACTTCTCCCGTGGCGCAATTCTCTAATGCTTCCTTGATGTCTGCCGCCCGTTGGATGTAATTAGCTGATTCATCAGTTGGAACCGTCAAGTCGTATTTTTCGAACAGAACGGTCATTTCAGAGATGTGTTGGGCTTCAGAAGAAATGATATTGTTGAACGGCGCTTGATCCCCCAATGTTTCAAGTACGTAGGCGTATTCTCCGTGGGCCAATTGCTCATCCTGGATGGCATAGATGAACATCTCTTCCATCGTCAGATCGTCGTCCGCCAAGGCGCCGACCGCACCGTAGATGTAGGGCGCTACAATCGAATCGTCTTCATCCATGTCGCTTTCTTCACTGTCTTCCATTATGGATTCATCTTGTTCGGAACTGCTCTCGACCATTTCCGAGGAGCCGACTGCCGAAGAATCGCTTGTCGCAGCATCGTCAACCGCTGTGCAACCGACCAAGAGCAACAGGCTCAACAATGCGGCCGACCCATAGAGCTTCTGCTTCCTGTTCATTTTTTTTCGTCCTTTCATGTAAAGAGATAGGAGTGATTGGGAGGGGAGATTGGTAAGAGACTAAACTTTTCAGATGTTGGATGGCAAATTTGGACGAAGATTTTGTCACCTTAAAAATACGCTTCATTTAGGGGAATGTCAAAAAATTGGGGCTTACCGGCAGCAAAATTTCTCATCCCCATCGTTATCTCAATATTTGCATAGATGCTTATTTTTGAGTACTATTGACTTAGGAGAATACTTTACTTATTGCGCAATATGCTATATATCTGGTTATCCAAGGCAATTATATTTCTTATCCAGCACTACGAAAGAGGAGGAAATAAGATGGAAACAAAATTGGAAACGAAACAACTCGAAACACCCATCAAAATCGCAGTCGTCGTGACGTATCTGATCATGATCGCCGTCAATGCCATGGCGAATATCCTGCCGATCAACGGCATCGACACTGGCGCGGTATCGGACTCCTATCCGAACCTGTTTGCGCCCGCCGGATTGACCTTTTCGATCTGGGGCGTCATCTACCTTTTGTTGGCGGGTTACACACTTTACCAATTCGGCTTATTCCAAGGGGATAAAGGCAAGGTGAAGACGGAGTTGCTGCGGAAAGTCGGCATCGTTTTTTCGGTCAATTCAGTGGTGAATACCGCTTGGATCTTCAGTTGGCATTACCGCCTAATCGGCTTGTCGGTGATCCTGATGCTGGTGCTTCTGCTGAGCCTGATCTACATCAACCAGACAATCCTAAAGGAAAAACTCGATCAGAAGGAAAAACTGTTCATCCGTCTGCCTTTCAGCGTCTATTTCGGCTGGATCACAGTGGCGACGATCGCGAACATCACAACGCTTCTGGTCGATATCGGTTGGAATGGCTTCGGGATCTCCGAGTCGATCTGGACAATCCTGATCATCATTATCGGGCTTGTGATCGGAGCCGTCACGATGATACGCAACCACGATATCGCATATGGGCTTGTGATCATTTGGGCTTATGCGGGCATCCTGATCAAACACATGTCGCAGGACGGATTTGCCGGGCAATATTCGAGCATCATCACGACCGTCATCGCCTGCATCGTGCTGCTGGGTGTGGCGATCGGCTATGTGCTTTTTGCGAAGAAACAAGCTCCATCTATCCTTAAATGATTACAATTTTGATAATGGTGTAGTTTGATTGACTAGAAACAGGCCTCGGCAACGATTCAACTGAATTGGTGCCGGGACTTGTTTTTGCGCGCTTTCAGCCCCTTTCCGACGGCCATCGTATTGATGGTCGTGCGGATGCGGAAGTGATAAAATAAGCATGAGACAATGGGCTTCAGAAAAGGAGACGTGGAGAAAATGAGCTTTGTTATCGAAATGGTGGAAACGCAGGAACAACCGACTTTGGTTTTGAAAACGGTTACTCCAGTAAGCGAGCTTCCGAAAATATTGGGGAAGGCCTTCATGGACATCGTCACGCACATCATGGAATTGGGTGAACAGCCGGTTGGGCCGGCTTTCGTCGGCTATTTCAATATGGATATGGAAAGGCTCGAATTGGAAATCGGTTTTCCGGTATCCAAAGCGCTACCGGGCAAAGGCGATATCCTTGTGGGGAGCATTCCGGCAGGCAAACAGGTTAGTTGCATGTACAAAGGTCCGTATATGGAGATGCCGCCCGCTTATGAGGAAATCCAGAAATGGATCAAGGATAATGGCTACAAGCCGCTAGGTCCGGTTTATGAACACTATTACAATTCTCCGGAAGAGGTTCCCGAAAGCGAACTGCTGACGAAAATCGTATTCCTGGTGGAGTGAGAATCCGCCAATCCCTATTTCAAAAAATGAGGCGATACCTATGACAGACGTACTGATCAACAAAGAAGTGGAAGCATTTTTTGCCGGGAAACCGGAAACCAAAGCTTTGTTCATGGCTGTGGAAAGGATAATCCGGGCGATTGGACCCGCCATTATCACAGTGACAAAGACCCAGATTTCTTTTGCCACGCGGACACAATTCGCCTGGGTCTGGATGCCCCAGCCGACGGACAGAAAGCGGCCGTTGCACAGCCTGGTGCTGAGCTTCGGCTGTGGGCGCCAGATTGTGCATGATCAGATTGTCGAAGCCATCGAACCGTACCCCGGCAGATGGACGCACCACGTCATCATTGCGGAGGAAGCGGATCTGACGGCGGCTGTCGATGCTTGGATGCGGGAAGCGTACCGGTTCTCGGAAACGCGGGGAAGGCAGTCTGCTTCAAAGATATAAGTAACCGCAAAGCGAGCGCGAGGGGGAAACAGTATGAGTGAGACGCATCTGCACAAAGGACGCCAGACAGTCAAATTGGGTTTGATCAAGGTTGTGCATGACCTCTTTCCGGAGGAGATACTGAAGACATCTTACTCCATTTTGGAAGGGGTCTTCTGCAACCTTTACGGATCGATTCTGTCGACAAGGGAAGTGAAGCAGATCGAACGGAAACTGCGGGAGTGGGTCGAAAAGGACAGCGGTATCGTGTTGCTCCGGAAAGAAGGCGGCTATTACCATTATCAGGTGGGTGATATCATCGTGAAGGCCGTCTATCCGGCTTTTACGGATACCTTCCTCGTGGAACCTTTTACCATTCTGCCGTTTTCCTATGGGTTCATCGTGGATTTCGGGGACATCGACAAAGGCAGCGACAGACCACTGATTCCGCCGGTGCAGCTATCAGCTGCGTTCGAAAAGAATCAACGCTGGATGGATAATATCAACATTGAACAGGTTCAAGACGTGAATGACTATATCCGATCCGGCCGCACGATGAAGTTGGTCAGCATCGCCGAGGCTTTGCATGAAAAGGAAATTTCCATCATTGCGGACGCCATTCTACAGCATCGGCGCGCCTTGCGCCTGCTGTTGGTTTCGGGGCCTTCCTCTTCAGGGAAAACGTCCTTTTCCCAAAGACTGTCGACGCAGCTGGAAGTGAACGGGCTGAAGCCGATCGCACTGTCGTTAGACCATTATTTCGTGAACAGGGAGCATACGCCTCGGGATGCCGACGGAAAGTACGACTTCGACAGCATGGAGGCGTTGGATCTGCCCTTGCTGAAGCAACAAATCGCGCAGCTGATCGCCGGCGAGCGTGTATCCGTTCCTCAATTCGACTTCATCACCGGCCAGCGCCTGGCCGAATATAAACCGATGCAGGTCGGTCCATCAGAGATCCTTATCATTGAAGGCATCCATGCGCTGAATCCGGAATTGGTCACCAGCATCAACCGCAACCTTATCTACAAAATCTATATCAGTGCACTCGGCGGCCTCAACATCGACCTGATGAGCCGGGTTCCGACTTCGGAAATCCGTCTGCTCCGCCGTTTGGTGAGGGACGACAAATACAGGGGCGTCACGCCGGAAAATACGATCCATCAATGGGAAAGCGTGCGCCGCGGCGAGTACCAGAACATCTTCAAGTTCCAGGAAGAGGCTGACGTGATGTTCAATTCCAGCATGATTTATGAGATGAATGCCCTGCGCCCGTATGCGGAAACGGCGCTGCAGAAGATTCCGGCCGACAGCCCCTATTACGACACGCGCGAACGGCTCCTTAATTTGCTGAGTTTCTTCGAACCCTTGGATGTATCAAAGGTGCCGTTCAATTCCATTTTAAGGGAATTCATCGGCGGCAGCATTTATTACGATTGAACCGAAAAAGGAAGGGCCGATGAAAATGGAACGGACAGAAATCATCGCGTGGCTTCTGGAAGGCGATGCAGCGATCCAATATCAGACAAGACGCGATCTGTTGCATGAAGACCCGGCTGCGTTGGCTGACCTGAGGAACAGGATAGTAAAGGAAGGTTGGGGCCGTGCTTTTCTGGAACGACAACAACCGGATGGCCATTGGGGTCGCGCGTTTTACCAGCCGAAATGGGCGAGCAGTCATTACACCTTGGTGGATCTGCGCAACCTTTGTATCCCGGCAACATCGGAAATCAAGAAGGCGCTGGCACTCATCCTCGCCACTTCAATCGGTCCGGACGGCGGCATCAATCCATCAAAAGACATCAACCAGAGCGATGTCTGCATCAACGGGATGTTCCTGAACTATGCCTGCTACTTTGGGATGGAAGAGGAAAAGCTGAGGTCGGTGATCGATTTCATCATTAGCCAGCAGCTAGCCGATGGCGGCTTCAATTGTCGGCTGAACCGTTCCGGAGCCCGGCACAGTTCGATGCATTCCACGATTAGCGTCCTGGAGGGCATCCGTGAGTACATCAAGGCCGATTATGCCTACAGGGCGGAGGAGTTGAAGCGGATTGAAGGAGAGGCACAGGAATTTCTTTTGCGGCACCGGCTGTACAAATCCGACCATACCGGAGCAATCATTCATCAGAGCTTTTTGAAACTGGTCTACCCGCCGCGTTGGCGCTATGATATTTTACGTGCGCTCGATTATTTCCAAAGTGTCGGTTATCCCTATGACGAAAGGCTGCAGGATGCTGTGGAGGTTCTGAAGCAGAAGCGTTTGCCTGATGGACGCTGGAAAACGCAGGCTCATCATCCTGGCGAGGTGCATTTCCTGATGGAACAAGCCGGAAAAGTGAGCCGCTGGAATACGCTCAGATGCCTGCGGGTGTTGGAATACTATAATCAGGACTATTGAGTTTTAAAGGAAAAAAGTCGACGCGGAAGGGGCACTCAGATGACTGCAACCGGATTTCCAAAAGAGTGGCTCAGCTTGCAAGGGCCTCAGGAATGGCATGACTGGCTGGCGCACAACCATGATCAAAAGGATCAGGTTTGGCTGAAGATCAAAAAAGCCCACGCTGAAGGGGCTGGTATCCTGCTTGCGGAAGCGGTCGAAGAGGCGCTCTGTTTCGGCTGGATCGACGGCAAAATGTACAGTCTGGATGAATCCAGCTTCATCATCCGCTTGACTCCTCGCAGGCCGGGAAGTGTCTGGTCACTGGTCAATCGACGGCGTGCTGAAGCTTTGGTTGAGGCAGGAAGGATGACTGAAGCTGGTTTGGCGGTGATCCTGGATGCGAAGGCCAGCGGGAAATGGCAAGCGGCCTATTCTTCGAAGGAAGTTCCGGAGCTGCCCGATGAATTGGAGCAGGCATTCAGGGCTGACCCAGCTGCCCGCGCGTGTTTCGAAGACTGGCCGACCGGAGAAAAGGCCCACTATCTTTTCTGGATCGCCCAAGCTAAACGTGCGGATACCCGCCAAAAAAGGATTACCGAAACATTGGAACGGGCAAAAGCAAAAAGAGACCATCCCCGTGAAGAGGATGACCGATCTTGATGCGGCAGACAGTCTACAGCAACTCCTGCGCCAATAGGGAATAGGTTTTGAGCCGCGCTTGTTGGGAATGCGGCATGCTGATGATCATCGCTTCGTCGAACCCGTACTGGTTCTGCAGATTCAGCAATGTTTCGGCTGCCTCTGTTGCGGTCCCGAGAATATGCGTTTTGCGGATGTCGTTGATGAGTTGCTTCTCGATTTCCGTCAACGGGTAAGCGGCGGCTTGTTCCGGGGTCATCAGATTGTTGCGCATCATGCCGCGGAAGAGCTGCATCTTGAAGATTGCATACGGCAACTCTTCGTAGAGCGCTTCTTCGCGCGTATCCGCGACGATGGCATGGAAAGCGACGCTGATCTGTTTTTCGGGAATGGCTGCGGACGGAACAAAATGCTGCTTGTAGAGATCGAAAATGCTTTTATCAAGCGTCCCGGTGAAGAACTGCGCGAACGAATAGCCGACGCCCATTCTGCCGGCCTGCACGGCACTGTTTCCGCTCGAACCCAATAACCAGGTCTGCGGAACGGTCACATCTACAGGCGCCGCGGGAGTGTCCCGGTAAAGTGGATCCTGAGGTTTCCGGTCTTCCAAAAGATCCAATATCGTCCGCAGTTTTTCGTAATGATTGTCCAATTGGGGCGGGTTGCCTTGCGCCAATGCGTACATGGACTGACGATCGCCTCCGGGGGCACGGCCGACGCCCAAATCGATCCGACCGGGCGCAAAGCCGGACAAAGTTTTGAAGACTTCCGCGATTTTCAAAGGGGAGTAATGCATCATCATGACGCCACCGGTACCGACACGGATCCGATCCGTTGCGGCCGCGATGAAGGCCGCGATGATTTCAGGTGCCGCGCTTGCCATCAGTTGGCTGCCGTGATGCTCGGCGAACCAAATGCGTTCGTACCCGAGGCTGTCCCCTAAACGGGCGAGTTCTTTGGCGTTCTGCAGGGACTGCTCGGCTGTGCCGCCTGCTGTGATGTGGACTTGGTCCAAGATGCTGAGTTTCATAATTTCCTCCGATTTTTCATTCTGAATAAATTTGTGCAGGCATTGTGCGAAATGCTGATAGCTTGACTATAACAAACCGAGTCGCTTGGGACAAAGAATCAGCTTTCAAAATGTAAGCGGAGGAGGCGCGGAATCGAAAACAAAGAAAGAAGTGTCTAAAATGAAAGCAATCATAAAAAATTCCTGTTGACGGCAATTCCGGCCGGGATCCTGACCTACATGGCAGCGATGGTGACGAAGGTGCCGACAATCGTCAGCGCCTACCGCAAGAGCATCATCTGGACGGCTGTGGTGTTGGGGTTGTACGCAATCATCGCCGTAGGGAATGACAATATCGGGCCTATTTTTGGGTCGTACGCCTTCTACCTGTTGCTGCTGGGGGTCTTCCTCGGGCCGGTGCTGTATGCCAAATTCAAGCGATTATCTTAACGGAAAAGGAAGTGGGTAAATGAGTCTCATCCATCATATCGAAATCAATGTCAGCGATCTGGCGGCCAGCAAGCATTTTTGGTCCTGGCTGTTGGAAAAGCTGGGCTTCAGCAAATATCAGGAATGGGATCAAGGCTTCAGCTACAAGGAAGAGGATACTTACATCGTCTTCGTCCAGACAGCCGAACGCTTCCTGGATGAATCCTATCACCGCGGCCGGACAGGATTGAACCATCTCGCTTTCGCGGTCGATACAGAGCATCAGGTGGACGAATTATATATGGAACTGCAAAGTCGCGGCATCCCGCTTTTGTATCCCGAAAGACATCCTTTCGCAGGCGGAAAAGAATACTACGCCGTCTTTTTCGAAGACCCCGATCGGATTAAAGTCGAGGTTGCGGCAAGGTCCCCATTCGGACAAACAAAACACATTCATTAATGGTGAAAATTATATAAAAAGAAAGTGGGAAAGGCTATGGAAATCGGGATCATCATCCACTCATTGACGGGAAATACTTTGTCGGTAGCAGAGCGGCTGCAGGAAAGACTTATAGCTGACGGGCATGACGTGGAAATGGAACAGCTCAAGACTATCGGGGAGGAAAACACGAACGAAACGAACAGCGGGAACATCACACTGAAGTCCTATCCGGATCCGCAAGCACACGATCTCCTGATAATTGCCGGACCGGTAAGAGGAGCTTCGGCTTCCCCAGTCCTGAAGCATTATTTTTCGCGGGTCGGACAATTTGAGAACAAACCCACGCTCCTGTTTGTGACCGAGTTCTTCCCTTTCCCGTGGATGGGCGGAAAAAATGCCTTGAAGCAGATGACAGCACTTTGCGAAGAACATGGCGCCGACGTTATCGGCAGCGGTGTCATCAACTGGAAAAATCCGCGCCGCGAAAGGCAGATCACGGATTTGCTGCAGCAGTTCAGCGATTTGGCAACGCGGATGGACCAAAAAGTCAAATAGTGCATGCGACAAGCTATCCAGAAAGGGGCATCAATCAGATGATAACCATCTTCAATCCCGAGGAACAGAAGTGGCCAATCAAGGTGTGGCTGGAGAATGAGGAACAGATAGGCGAGGATTGTCTGCAGCAAGCGAAGAATTTGGCGAATTTGCCGTTTCTGTATCAATGGGTTGTATTGATGCCGGATACGCATTCCGGCTATGGCATGCCAATCGGGGGCGTCATCGCTGCCGAAAAGGTTATCATTCCGAATGCGGTCGGGGTGGATATCGGCTGCGGGATGAGCTTTGTCCAGACGAACGTTCCGGTAGAACGGCTGATCGAAATCGAGACGCCGAACGGGAAACTGGCCCAGGCGATCGCGGGCGACATCCTGCGGAATATCCCAACTGGCTTCGAGCACCATAAGAAAAAACAGCAATGCGAATCGGTCGCCCGCTTCCTTGATGGCATGACACCCGAGGAAAAGGAAACAATGCCGCAGGAATTGATGAAGGAACTGGACGATGCCGCCTATCAAGTCGGCACGCTCGGCAGCGGCAACCATTTCATCGAACTGCAGACGGACGATCAGGGAAAGCTTGGCATCATGCTGCATTCCGGGTCGCGCAATCTGGGCTTCAAGATCTGCCATTATTTCAACGATCTGGCCAAGGAAGTGAACAGACAGGACCAGTCTCCGGTCCCTCCTGAGTGGGATCTGGCTTATTTTTCCACCGAAAGTGATCTCGGGAAACTGTATCTGCGTTGGATGAAATTGGCGATGGATTTTGCCGAAGAAAACCGCAACCAGATGATGGAGAAGGTGCTCGATATCGTCCGACTCTGGGTGAAAAAGTACGCCGGCATCAACCACGTCAATTTGTCGGATGCCGTCCACTGCCACCACAATTATGCCGCACTGGAAGAACACTTCGGCAAAGAAGTCTGGGTCCACCGCAAAGGAGCCATCCGCGCCGGTACTGGCGAAATGGGCATCATCCCGGGAGCAATGGGAACGTATTCCTATCTTGTGAAAGGCAAAGGCAATCCGGAAAGCTTCCTTTCCTGTTCGCATGGGGCGGGCAGGCGCATGAGCCGTTTGGATGCCAGGGAACAGTTCAGTGTCCAGGACACCATTCTGGATTTGAGGGCATTAGGCGTTTTTCTGGCGAAAGCCAAACGGACAGATGTCGGTACGGAATCGCGTTTCGCCTACAAGGCCATCGACTTTGTGCTCTCACAGGAACTGGATCTCGTCGAACCGGTCCGCCGCCTCAAGACCGTAGCGGTAATCAAAGGCTGAAAAGAAAAGAGGGACAAAAATGGAACTGCAGGAAAGGTACATCGCGGCCGGCCTGAAACATATCCCGCCGACCGAAAAAGATGAAGTGGAAAAAGCCATGCGCCGCATCATCGCGGAGCGGCTGCAAGAACGCGGCGATCCTTCCGAAGAGACAGAACGCGAAGTGTTGAGAGGATTGGGGAGTCCGAGGCTTCTGGCTGAAAAGCAACTGAGGGAACCGCCCCATCTGATCGGTCCGGAGCTGTACGGCACCTACCTCCTGATCGTGAAAATCGTCATGATTGTGGCGGTCATCGGTACGCTGATCGGGAATACCGTCGATTTCATAGTCAATGATGTGGACTTGCTGCGTTATTTCGCCATAAGTTTCGCGACGGCAATCAGTGCGGCAATCGGCGCCTTCGGGTGGGTGACGCTCGTGTTCGCCATCATGGAAAGGACGGCAAAAGTGAAAATCCTGACAGAAATCCAGGAAGACTGGAGTCTGGCTGATCTGCCTGAGAAGGAAGTTCCGCAGAAACCGTTCAGCAGAGTCGGGGTCATCGTCGGCATCATCTTTACGGTGCTGTTCATCATTCTCGTCAACCAATACAGTCATCTAGTGGGATTCTACTATACGTTGGACGGCAGCAGGGAAATGATTCCGATGTTGAATCAGGAAGTGTTCCGAGGTTACCTGCCTTACATCAACGGCATGTTGGTGCTGCAATTGCTGTTCTCAGCCAGCAAACTTGTTTTCAGAAAGTGGACCTATCCGGTTGCGATCGCCAATCTGATTTTGAATGTGCTTTCGTTTGTATTGTTGTGGTTCATCCTTCAAGATGCAGCCATCCTGAATCCGGAGCTTGTCGCAAAAATCGCCGAAGCCACGGATGGACAACGGGTACTTAATACTGCATTCAACTCAATCAAGGCTGTCTTCCTGTTCATCTTTCTGTTGGACTCGTTCGAAGGGTTCCATGATGCCTACAAAAACAGCAAAAAGCCGGGCTGAACCGGCAAACTAGTTCTGCGGGTATGTGAAAAGCGGAGTGGATGGTCTATAATGGGAATGCAAACAAAACAGGTTCCCGCAGAGCGGCGAACCGGTATTTTTGGAGGGAACAACTTAAACATGGAACAGTCAAAAGTGAAAGAATATATCCTTCTTAACGAAGTCACGAACGAATATTTGACGCGCGTCACCTTCATGGGCAGCGCCGTCTACAAGACGACCACGCTCGATTTGGCGATGCGTTTCTCCGAGCAGGACAGGGAAAACCTGGAGGCGGTGGGTGCCGGCAATCCGGATAAGGTACTGAACAACATCGAAGCGACGGCATTTGGAAACGACAGCGATGTGAAGGAAACATACAGACTCTCCAACCTGAGTTTCCTGTCGATCAACGACTTGACGCCGGAAGAACGGGCAGCCTTCGATCAGGAAATCGAAGAAGGCAAAAAGAAAGCCGCCAGAATCCATTGCTGCCGGATCGTCAGCAGATAGATCGCCAATACACGACCAGCAGCAATCAATCGAACCAGTCATTATTCAGGACAGAGCAGTAGGCAAATTTTCAGGTCAGGTTGCACAAGCCAGCCCCGTTAAAAAGATTGCTGTTGACTTCGAATGACACTCCTCACCGAATGGTAGAGGAACGCCACCGAAAAGACAAAAAACGGGCGCTATGCAATCATGTTGCATAGCGCCCGTTTTTTTATTGGATTCAGTTGTTTATTTGCTTGTAGCTACTTCAACGTTTGCTGTTTTTTTGACAGCCGTCACATTGCCCAACGGCAGGACTTCTTCGCCATAGACTTCGTTCAAAACTTGTGCCAAAGCACCGTAGATGGCTGATAATCCGCAGAAAATACCTTCGTAACCAGCGATTCTTGAAATCATTTCATTGCCCGTGAAGTCTCCTAAAGCAAGCAGGAAGAAAAGCAATGTCAAAGAACCGAAGACGATCTGCAGGTTTTTGCTGATGCGCAATGTTCCGACGAACATACCCAAAGTGAACAGTCCCCACATGAACAGGTAAGCAGCCATCGCTTGAGCTGATGCCGCTTCACCCATGCCAAGACCTGGCATAACAATCGTTCCGACAAGGGAAAGCCAGAAGAAGCCGTAAGAAGTGAAGGCAGTTGCGCCGAAAGTGTTGTTTTTCTTGAATTCCATGATGCCGGCAATGACTTGTGCCATGCCGCCGAAGAAAATACCCATAGCCAAAATCATCGTGTTCATCGGGAAGTAACCTGCATTGTGGATGTTCAAGAGGACTGTTGTCATTCCGAAGCCCAATAAGCCAAGTGGTGCTGGATTAGCAGTGAATTCTTTCAAGCTGACGATCGTGTTGTTCTGTGTATTTGATGCGTTTTTCATTAGTAGTCCGTTCTCCTTTGATTTCAAATCTGAAAATAATGTCAGGGTGATTATATCCATATTGCATGCTGTCGTCAATCTGTTTCGTTGAAAGTACACCAAAAGTTCATTTTTGATGCGACGGCAAGTGCTTCTGGATGTAAGCGTTCTTTCTATATAAGAGCTGTGAAGAAGTGATTCTGCAGAGAAAATAATAAAACGATTTTGAGAGATTTCGAAAGGATGGAAGAGAAAATGATAGCAATAAAGAAAATCATTGCGGTCGGTGGGGTCCTGATCGGGACTGCCGGCGTAGTTCATGCCTATCTGCGCACGGCGCCATCGAAGGCTGCTAGGGAATTCACCGATTTAGCGGAGGATTTAGTGAAGGAAACGGAGCCTATCAAGGGACGCTTCACGGAAGCGGATATTGCGACGCTGCCGGGCCCTGTCCGACGCCATCTGCGCCGTTGCGGTCATCTCGGGAAACCGAAGATGGCTTACATGAAGGTAGTTTTCCCGGATGTCGCTTTTTCGCTCGGAAAGGGAAAAAAGACCATCAAGATTGCCTACACGCAATATAACTTTGTGGACGGGCCCGACCGCATCGCCTACATCGACAGTTCGCTCTACGGCATACCTTTTGAAGGTGTGGATGCCTACGTCGACGGCAAGGGCTCGATGAAAGGGATCGTGGCAAAAAATATCACACTGTTCGACATTGATGGAGAAGCGATGGACAAGGCCAGTTTGGTGACGTACCTCTCCGAATGCCTCTTTGTTCCGAATGCCGCTCTTCAGGACTACATTCGTTGGGAGGCGATCGATGCGCACCATGCCAAAGCGGTGATTACAGCGCATGGGACCACTGCGGAAGGAATCTTCACGTTCAATGAAGATGATGAGATGATTGCCTTTTCGACCAATGACCGGGAAGCCACGACGATGGATGGGAGAAGCGAGAAAGTCAGATGGTCAGCCATCTGCGGCGGATACAAGGAAATCAACGGCATCCGTCAACCGACGGAACTGAAGGCGGTCTGGCACTACGACGAAGGGGATTTTACTTACTTTGATGCGAAAGCTGCGATGATGAGCTATGACAAATAATAATGATTGGAATGAATGGAAAGGATTGACGGAAGCGGAAGCGGCTGAACGGAGAGTCCGATACGGAGCGAATGCACTGCCGGTACCGCGGCATCGCCTCCTGGGCCTGATTCTGAGACAATTCCGGGGCATTTTCAATCTTATGCTGCTGATTGCGGCGGGCGTGACCTTCTCGCTGGGAGAGCCAATCGATGGTGCCTTCATCCTACTGTTTGTGTTCCTTGGGACAGCACTCAACGTCTATCAGGAACACAAATCGAATCAAGCAGCCGATAAATTGAAAGCCTATCTGCTGAGTACAATAACGGTGATGAGGGACGGAGTGGAAAAGGAAGTGCCTACCGAGATGTTGGTGCCCGGAGATACCCTGAAGCTCGAGTCAGGCGATATCGTGCCTGCAGATGCCATTGTCCGCGTTGCCCGCGATCTGTTGGTCGATGAAACGACATTTACTGGAGAGTCCATTCCGGTTACGAAACGTGCGTCCGCTTCAAGTACAACCGCTACCGACAAGAATACGGTCGCCGCCGATGAAGAGCGCCTGCTGCAAGGGGTTGTGATTGTGCGGGGGAATGCCTTGGCTGAAGTCACCGCAATTGGTCTGGAAACGAAGTTGGCTCATATCGCTGCAACGGCATCAACCGTCCAGGCGGAGAGCGAACTGGTCAAGAGCGTGGATAAAATCAGCAACTTCATCATGAAAGTGACGCTGCTGACGCTCGGACTCGTTGTGGTGGCGAACATTCTGATCGAAGGCCGGCAAGCGGATGTCACAGGACTGCTGATCTTCGCGATTGCCCTAGCTGTGTCGGCCATCCCGGAAGCTTTGCCGTTGGTGCTGACATTCTCGCTTTCCCGGGGAGCTTTGGAATTCGCCAAGCGTGATGTCATCGTCAAGCGGCTATCCGCGGTCCAGGATTTGGGATCAGTCAATCTGTTGTGCACCGATAAGACCGGCACAATCACGGAAAACCATCTTGTCTTCAGCAATGTCTATCCGATGGCGGGATCGCCTTACGATCCACTGGTCTTGGCGCGCTTGGCCGCCATCAACCTGCATGATCGGATACCGGAACCTTTCGACCATGCAAGCGATGAGGCCCTCACACCCGAGCAACGGCAAATTGTGGACCGCTACAGTCTCGTGCAGGAGGAGGCTTTCGATCCGGCGCTGCGCAGCAACGGTGCGTTCGTGAAACAGGCGGACGGCAAAACACTGCATATCCGCCGCGGAAGCCCTGAATATTTCTTTGGCGAAGGGCAGATTTCCCGGGATGCAGTCGCGGATTGGCTAGAGGCGGAAGAAGAAAAGGGGCACCGGGTACTGGGCGTGAGCTACGATGACGGCAGTGGTGCACATTTCGGCGGATTTGTCTCTTTCGTGGACCGCATCAAGGATTCCACTATTGCGACCGTAGCGGCCGCAAAACAGATGAATGTCGCTATCACGGTAATCACAGGAGATGCTTTGAAGGTTGCCGAGGCCATCGGAAGGGAAGCCGGTCTGGTGACGGAGAGCGCTGAAGTTACGGAGGCGGCTGCGTTTTTGGCATTATCTCTGGCCGAAAGGAAGAAACGCCTATCCTCGATTCGGGTCTTTGCCAGGACGACGCCGGAGCAAAAGTTGGAACTCATCCAACAGCTGAAGGAACAGTTTACGGTCGGTTACTTGGGTGAAGGGATCAATGACGCGCCGGCTCTGAAGGCGGCGCATGTCTCGATGGTCGTGCAATCCGCGGCCGATGTCGCCCGCGAGACCGCTGATATCGTATTGCTCCAGAACGATCTGCGGGTGATCATTGAAGGCATCCGCTTCGGGCGAGAAACGCACGCCAATACAATGAAATACATCCGCGCCACGTTGATCTCGAACTTCGGTAATTTTTATGCGGTCGCCATCGGCTCACTCTTCATAAGCTTTTTGCCGATGCTGCCGAAACAGCTGCTGCTCCTGAATCTGCTTTCCGATTTTCCGATGATGGCCATCGCGTTTGACCGGGTATCGGCCCAGGAAGTGGAACGGCCACAGCGATATGATCTGCATTCCCTCTACATCATTTTTGTCACGATGGGACTCGTGAGCACGGTCTTCGATTTCATCTGTTTCGGGCTGTTCTATCGGATTTCCCCTGCAGTGCTGCAGACCAACTGGTTCATCGCCAGCGTATTGACGGAGATATTGTTGATGTTCTCGATACGTTCCTTGTTGCCAATCACCAAAGCAGGCTGGCCGGCGCCGTCGATTGTGGTCCTATCGGTGATTGCAATGGTACTTGCCGTCAGCTTGCCGATGATTCCCGCTACTGCCGCCTTCTTTGAATTCCAAACGCCGACACTGGCGCATTTGGGGATCATTTTTGGGATCGCCTCCGCTTATCTTGTCGTCACGGAACTCGTCAAACGTCCGTTGTCCGGTTTCGTCAAAAAGAGATAGAACCAGAAAAGGCTGATTCCGCATGGGAGTCAGCCTTTTGGGTATGGATCAGAAGCAATGGCGGATCAATTTTCCTCTGTCCGCAGCATCAACACGCCGCCGATGATGAAGAGTAGGGAAATGCTAGCGAGCCCGTTGCGTGAGTCGCCGGTCAATTGGCTCGTGAGCGCATAAAGGGCCGGACCCATGATTGCGGCAAATTTTCCGAGGATATTGTAGAAACCGAAATATTCATTGGCGTTCTCCTTAGGCACAAGCTTGGCGAAATAGGAACGCGAAAGAGCCTGAATACCGCCTTGCGAAGTTGCGACTAGTGTAGCCAGGATCCAGAATTCAACAGCGGTGGTCATCCGAAAAGCCAGCAGACAGGCAAGCAGATAAATGACAATGCCCACCAAAATCATCTTTTTGCTGCCGAAACGCTTGGCCAGTTTTCCATAAAGAATCGTGAAAGGAAAGGACAGGATCGGGATCACCAGTACGGCGATCATCAGCATGTCGGACACAATACCGATGCTGTCGCCGAAGACGGCTGCCATGTGGATGATCGTATTCAGCCCATCAATATAAAAGAAATAGGCGATCAGGAACAGGAACATTTTTTTATGGCTGCGGATCTGGTGCAGCGTTTTGTAAAGCCGGCCGAAACTATCATGGATGATGTGCTCGCTGGCTGGCACAAAATAGCGCTGTTTCACATTGCGCAGCATCGGAATCGTGAAGGCGATCCACCAAAAAGCCGTGAACAGGAAAGAGGCTTTGATGGCCACCGTCCGGGGAATGCCGATGTTTTCTCCGAACATGATCAGCAGAATTGAAAGCACGAATGGAATCGTACTGCCCCCGATGTAACCCATCGCAAAGCCGTAAGTGGAGACCCGGTCCATCCGTTCCTCCGTCGCGACATCCACCAAAAACGCGTCATAGAAAATGTTGGCGCCTGAAAAGCCGATTGTCGTAAGCATGTAGAAAACGAGCAGCAGGCGCCAATTGTCCGTGAAGCTGAGCGCTGCAGTAGCGACAACGCCGAGCAGAAAGAAGCTTTTGAACAGCCGCATTTTCCATTTCGGATAATCGCCGATTGTCCCGAGGAGCGGGGCGCTGATCGCAATCACCAATGTCGCAGCCGAGGTCGCGTAGCCCCAATAGGAATCCGCCAAGTTCGGGGCGATGCCTTCACCGGTCGTGATCGATTTATAAAAAAGCGGCAGAATGACCGAGGAGATGATAATGGAGTAGGCGGAATTCGCCCAGTCGTACATAATCCAACTTTTTTCCTGCAACGAAAAACTTTTCAGCATGGTTTCCGCCTCCAATCATCAAAGTTGATAACGCTCTCATTTGTCTTTAATATATTTATATCAGTTGTTAGAAGATAGCACAAGCCCCAAACTAGTCAAGCAGCCTATCTTTGTGGGAAAAATGAAAAACATGGTAAAATTCAATCATAAAGAATAGACAGTAGTAACTGCCGATATCCTATCGAATATGCACATTTGCAGAATAGGGAACAGAATGGAGAAGAGAAAGACATGGCCAAATATGAACGCCCGGAATACACGGTACTGTTGTCGGAGGAGCCATTTGAATTGAGGGAATACCGCGATTTCTTTATCGTTGAATACGACAATGCAGCTGATCCGGATGTGGACAGCGGGTTCGGCACCTTGTTCCGTTATATTTCAAAAGATAATCAAGCGGACCGAAAAATCAGCATGACAGTTCCTGTAATCCAAGAACTATCGGACGATCGCACGAAGATGGCGTTCGTTGTCCCGAAGGCGGAATGGGAAGATATTCCGCAGCCCAACAGCCCTTCGTTGACCGTCAAAAAGTTTGACAGCGGTCTTTTTGCGGTCATCCAGTACGGCGGTTATTCGAATGATCGGAAAGAACGAGACATGCTGGAGAAGTTGGCTCAGTGGGTGCAGGAGAAAAAGTACCAGCCTACTTCGAACTATATGCTGGCGTCCTTCAACGCACCGTTCGTGCCGCCGATGTTCCGGCATAACGAAATCATGGTGCGGGTCGGAACGGATCAACAAGATTCCGATTAAATACTGGACAATTTGGCGTTCCTTTTGTATCGTAGCGGGGAATACACTTAACAAAAAGGGGACTAATGCATGAAAAACTTAAAAAGCGGCTTAAAAGGCTTGTTCGCTTTATTGGCGATCATTCTGGCCGTATGGGTCAATGGCGTAGATTCGCTTTTCGAGGATCAGACACCCGATTCTTCGATCAGCATTGCCGTCAGCAGCTCGCAAGCAATTGAAGAAGGTACCCAAGAAGCTATCCCGCAAAATGAGACGCAGGAATCGGCTGAAACGGCAACCGGCAATGGTGTCACGGAAGGGCAGTCCTATTCAACGAAAGACGAAGTGTCAGCCTATATTCATCAGTTCAACGAGCTGCCGCCCAACTACCTGACAAAGGATGAAGCCGAAGCATTGGGCTGGGACAACTCTGAAGGCAACTTGTGGGAAGTGACGGATGGAATGTCCATCGGCGGTGATTTCTTCGGCAATCGCGAAGGCTTGCTTCCGAAGAAATCGGGCAGGACCTATTACGAGGCAGATATCGATTATGATGGTGGCTTCCGTGGGGCGGAGCGCATCGTGTACTCGAATGACGGACTGATTTTTTACACGGATGATCATTACGAATCGTTCGAACAGTTGTACGGGGAGGGGGAGTGATTGAAGATGGAAATCATCCGTTTGGACGGCAGGAAGATGACCGACCGGAAAGCAATGCATGCTTATCTGAAAAGAGAACTGCATCTCCCCGAATATTACGGCAATAATCTCGATGCCTTGTGGGATTGTCTGACGACCGATTTTTCCGGAAAAATGATCATCCTGCGGGATCCGCAAACCGTGCAAAATCAACTTGGCGGTTATGGGGAATCACTGTTGCGCCTCTTCAGGGAAGCGGCTGCGGCTAACTCCGCCATCCGTTTGATCCTAACTTATCCGCTCCCAAGTTGATTCAAATCTACGAGCTTGGCAATGTCTGATTGTCAACCAAAAAATTAAGCTGTAAGCAAAAAAGACGATTCGGACAGAATCGTCTTTTTTGCGGTTTTGTCAATTTCCGAACGAAAAATTCTTTCTTTGATTGTCAACCAAGCGTATAGTTGACTGTATGGGGTAGACAAGTCAGTGGGGTGATCAGATGGGAAAAAGGAAGGTCAAAGTGTATATTGCAGTCAGCCTGGATGGCTACATCGCGCATTCAGACGGAAACATCGATTGGCTTGATAGTGTCGCCAGACCGGATGAAGATTATGGCTATGACACTTTCATTGAAACAATCGACACAGTCATCATGGGGCGTAAGACTTATGAAAAGGTGCTGTCTTTCGGCGGGGATTTCCCGCATGCAAGCCGGGATTGTTACGTTCTGACCCGGACCGAGCGCCGTCCTGATGGTCAGGTCCGTTTTTACAGTGGCTCTCCCGAAAAATTGTTGGATCAGATTCGGAGCAAACCCGGCAAGGACATCTTTATCGATGGCGGATCCGAAGCAATCGACCTTTTCCGAAAAAAGGGCCTGATCGACAGCTATACCGTGTCCATTATTCCGATTCTGCTTGGTGAAGGGATTCCGTTGTTTAAAGAAAGCAATCAGGAGCTGCCTTTGAAACTGGTGGCAGCGAAGACTTTTGATTCCGGTTTGGTTCAGCTCACCTACGAACCAATCAAAAAATAAGAATTTTTCCGATCAGACATATTTGCTGCCTTCGCGGATGCTCAGATTGGACAGATCCTCCCTATGCGCAGAAATGAATGCGTGTACCCAATCGGGATTTGTTTTGCTGAAATCGCGCAGGCTCCAACCGATCGCTTTATTGATGAAAAATTCCTTTTGGTTTAGATTATTTTTGATGATGTCCGCCAGTAACGCGGTGTCCGTCTTGTCTTTGAAGCCGAGTTGATGGTCGATGGCGACACGCCGCAGCCAGATGTCATCCGCCACGCTCCATTCTAAGAGGATAGGTTTGCATTCCGGATAACGTTGGACGATCGATCCGACAACACCATCAAGGCCGTCGACAGTATCCCACCAAGATTTTGTTTGGATATACTGCTTCAGCTTCGCCAAGTCTTCCGGACCAAGACAACCCTGTACAGCCAGAAGATAATCGACGCCCGCATACTGGAATTCACGTTCATCCCGCTCGAAGCACCGATCGACGAAATCGAAGTCCACTTTCTTTTCTTTTTTTGCGGTTGCAAGAAATTTTTTATAAGCCGCTTTCCGCGGACCCGTCGCGATTCCTAGGAACGGGAATTGATTCCGCATATAGGCCGACATCTGGGTAGCGCGTTCTTCATCGCGCAACGCCAGCAAAGATTCAAAAATGCCATCATACCACATGGTGTTAACCTGCCTTTCTGAGGTGGATGCGACTCGTAAGTCACTCATCATGATTACTTTAGAATAGTTTCCAAAAAAGTGCAATCATGATCCAAAGGAGGATAATATGGAAAAAAACGGGAAAGTCAGCTGGATTCGTAAAGTGCTGATCGGCTTGGCTGTACTTATAGTGATTGCTGCTGGTGCGTTCTTTTGGTATGTAAGTGACTACTACCAAGCGGCAACAAGTGCCGTCGAGGCGCTGCAGTCGGATGAATCGATCACCATCACCGAAACCGATGACGCGATCACGTTTGCGCCGAACGGGGAAGATCCGGAGGAAGGCATCATCTTTTATCCAGGCGGAAAGGTTGAAGCGGAAGCTTATGCGCCTTTGCTGCGCAGCTTGGCCGAAGCGAATTTGTTGGTGGTCGTCGCCAAGATGCCTTTCCATTTGGCGGTCTTTGATGCCGATGCGGCAGAAACGATCATGGAACAGGAAGAGAGTGTGCAGGATTGGTATCTTGCCGGGCATTCCCTGGGTGGAGTCATGGCTTCCAGTTTTGCGGCTGACCAATCTGATGAAGTCGCTGGCCTAATTTTCCTAGCATCCTATCTGTCCAGTGATTTGACCGAAGCACCGTTTCCGGTCCTTTCCATCTACGGTTCGGAAGATGAAGTCCTGAACCGCGAAAGCTACGACGAAGCGCAAGGAAAACTTCCGGAAGCTTACACGGAAATCGTGCTGGATGGCGGCAATCATGGCCAGTTCGGTGATTACGGAACGCAATCAGGCGACGGAGCAGCAACTATTTCCACCGCTCAGCAGCAACAGCTGACTGTTGAAGCAATCACAGCATTCATCGAAAAAAACCGCCTGCAATAATGCAGCGGATCAAATAATAAGTAATATTTGCAAGAAGGGAAGAAAAATATGACAGAAATAACGATGGCGAAAATGAGCCAATTATCGGAAACACAAAAAGAGGAAGTCAGAAAAATTTTCGTCACCAGCTACTACAAGGACATGAAGACGCTGCATCGCGATACCGAGCGCCTATTGGGCGGATTCCGCAGAGTCCTGCAGGAGGACCTGATCCGTGTTGCGATGGACGGCGAGCGCCCTGTCGCGATGGTGGGTTGTTCGACCAACCAGCGCCGCTCCATGGAGGTAAACAAAGAGGATTTCCTGGCTAACTTCGGGTTTTTCTGGGGACATGTCGGGTATTTCAGCTTCCATAAAGAATACGGAAATCCCTTACCAATCGATGATGAAACGCTCTATTTTGAGTGCGTGGCGACCAATGAAGCCGACCGTCGCCAGGGTGTTGCCGGCCAGATGCTGCTCAATCTGATCGAAACGGAACCTTACAAAACCTTCGCCTTGGATGTCGTCGACAGCAACGAACGGGCACAAAGTGTTTATGAACGGATCGGCTTCCGCGAAATGCATCGGAAAAAATCCTTGATCGGAAAAATATTCATGGACTACTCTGAAAGCATCTGGATGAGTCGCCCGAAACATTTGTCGAATCCATCGGAATGATGGAGAAGTCAAAAATCAATTAGACAAACAGGGCAGGCTTTGATATAGTATTACAGATAGTAATCACATTCATTGATGAAGAAAGTACTTCGAGCAATGTTCGCAGCGAGCGGGGAAGGTGGAAGCCCGCAACGGAGCGAAGAAGGAAACGCACTTCAGAGAAAATGACTTGAAAACAAGCTTGGTCCTCTGTTCATCGGACAGCCCGGAAGGAACGTTTGTGAGTAGCGTCATTCGGTTTAGCCCCGTTAGCGGTTCAAAAGGATAAACTAATCAGAGCCCATCTGTATTGCTTTATCGAATTAGAGTGGTACCACGGATGTTCGTCTCTATTTTGCCAGGGCAGAATAGGGGCTTTTTTTATCGTTATCGCAAATTTTGCGACACCTAAAGAGAAGATAAGTGATCCATTCATCAAGTGGATAAGCAGAGGCATATAATAAAGGAGCAGAAAAATATGGATTATAAAAAGATTGTTGCTGAAGAGATTCAAAAACTTGTACCGGAGCATTTAAGCTACGACCAAGTGTACCAATTGCTGGAAGTACCTAAATATACAGAGCACGGGGACGTCGCGTTTCCGGCATTCGCACTAGCGAAAGCGTTGCGCAAAGCGCCGCAAGCCATCGCCGGAGATTTGGCGGCACAACTGAATCATCCTTACATTGAAAAGGTGGAAGCGGTGGGCCCATATGTCAATCTGTTCCTTGAAAAAGCAGCGGTAACGAATGCGGTTCTGCATGAAATTGCTGCCGAAAAGCAAGCATTCGGAACAGCCGATATCGGAAAAGGTGGCAATGTGCCGATCGATATGTCCTCGCCGAATATCGCAAAACCGATCTCAATGGGTCATTTGCGCTCTACGGTAATCGGAAATTCTTTGGCCAACATCATGAAGAAAGTCGGCTTCAACCCAATCAAAATCAACCACTTGGGCGACTGGGGAACCCAATTCGGCAAGCTGATCGTCGCCTACAAATTGTGGGGCAACGAAGAAAAAGTCAAAGCTGAACCGATCAATGAATTGTTGACTTTATATGTCCGTTTCCACACGGAAGCAGAATCAGACGATACGATGAACGACGAAGCCCGCGCTTGGTTCAAGAAATTGGAAGATGGCGATGAAGAAGCTTTGCATCTTTGGGAGTGGTTCCGTTCCGAATCGCTGCAGGAATTCATGAAAATCTACGATATGTTGGGAATCACTTTCGATTCTTTCAACGGAGAAGCTTTCTACAACGATAAGATGGATGAAGTCGTTGAACTGCTGGACAAAGCCGGTATCCTGACCCAAGACCGCGGTGCAACCATCGTTGATCTGGAGAAATACAATCTGAATCCCGCCTTGATCAAGAAATCGGATGGCGCAACACTGTACATCACCCGCGATTTGGCTGCGGCGATCTACCGCAAACGCAACTATGATTTTGCGATGTCCCTGTATGCAGTCGGCAATGAACAAAGCAACCACTTCAAACAACTGAAGGCTGTTCTGAAAGAACTTGGCTACGACTGGGCAGAAAACATGCACCATATCCCATTCGGGCTGATCACGCAAGGCGGCAAGAAACTGTCGACACGTCAAGGGAAAGTCATCCTGCTTGAAGAAGTCCTGAACGAAGCGACCGAGCTTTCCTTGAAGCAGATCAACGAGAAGAATCCGACATTGGAAGACAAAGAAGCAGTCGCCAAAGCAGTCGGCGTCGGCGCCGTCGTTTTCCATGATTTGAAAAATGATCGTCTGAACAATTTCGACTTTGATTTGGAGGAAGTCGTGCAATTCGAAGGCGAAACAGGACCTTATGTCCAATATACAAACGCACGCGGTTTGAGCATCCTGCGCAAAGCAGCAGTCGAACTGGACACTACCGAAGCGGCTGATCTTGGCTTGGATGACGCTTACGCATGGGAAGTCGTAAAATTGTTGAACAGTTTCCCTGAGATCATCCAACAAGCCTACGAAAAATTCGAGCCATCCGTGATCGCGAAATACACGATCCACTTGTCCCAAGCATTCAATAAATACTACGGCAACACCAAAGTACTGGTGGAAGACGACAAACGCAACGCCCGTCTGGCACTTGTGCAGTCCGTAGCCACAGTCCTGCAAGAAGGCCTAAGACTCCTAGGAGTCCAATCCCCAGAAAAAATGTAGAGCGAGATGAATCCCGCTCTAGGAATCGAGCACTAACGAAATTTAGGAACAACCAGCCCGGTCTTGGCTGGATGGGCCTAAATAGCGTTAGGCGGAGATTACTGGGATTCAGAACGCGTTTAGGATGAGGTGATTCATCCTTCTAAAAAAACCAAAAAGCCTAAAATTATGCACATAGTTTTGGGCTTTTTGATTTGCTGCCGCACAGAAAGGAATCTTCCATCCGTTGAAAAAAGCCGGAATAAGGCGGTTTTTCGACATGTAAGTCATCAGGACGGTTTTTTTCTGAAAAATATGCTATCCTTATATTGAAGTTTTCAAAGTCGGTGCATCGTAAGCCTTGTTAAGGGGGTTTTGTAAAATGGGAAGAATTTCAGACATCACATTGACCAATCAATCGGACCAGCGCATCATTTCCATCAAAACGGAAACGACGCTAAAAAATATGCAGACGAAGATAGAGGACTGCCGCGAAAAAATCCTGACCTATCTGAATTTGTTGGAAGAGTTGCCAGCAGGTCCCTGTTTCACGATCTATTACTCATTCACGAAGCAAAACGTCGAAATCGAAGTCGGCTATCCAATCGTAAAAATGTTGCCTCCGCAGGATGATATCCGCATGTCCATCATTCCGGCAGGGAAACGGGTATCCTGTCTGAACATCGGCCCTTATAATGAAATTCCCAAGATTTACCAAGAAATGGACCAGTGGTTGACATTCCATGATTTCGAAACGAACGGCATCTCCTATGAAACCTACTACAACGGCGAAGGCTTCACTCCGCAGGAATACTTGACCAAAATCGAATTGCCTATCCAAGAGGCAGATGAATCATAAAAAATTATAGCTACAAAAAGGCGAGCCGTCGAATAGACGGCTCCACTTTTTTGGAAAGGAAAAAATATGCAACAAAACAAACAGCCAGCGATGGCGGAAAATAAGATGGGTGTCATGCCCGTCAATAAATTACTGATTTCCATGTCCGTACCAATGATGATCTCCATGGTGGTGCAGGCTTTATATAATGTCGTGGACAGCATCTTTGTGGCCCAAATCAGTGAAAAAGCCCTGACGGCCGTATCCTTGGCGTTCCCGGTGCAGAACTTGATGATCGCGCTGGCAGTCGGGACTGGTGTCGGGATCAATGCGTTGGTTTCCAGACGCCTAGGGGAAAAGAATTACCCAGCCGCAAACAGCACGGCCGATAACGGCATTTTTCTGAATGCCATGCATTTCCTGTTGTTTTTGGCGTTAGGCCTGTTCTTCATCCCGCTTTATTTCTCTTTCCAAACGAAGGATGCAGAAATCATCGCGTACGGAATCGATTATCTGCAAGTCATCTGCGTCTTCTCGATCGGAGTCTTTATGCAAGTCAGCATGGAGCGCTTGCTGCAGTCCACCGGCAGAACCTTGTTCACAATGACGACCCAAGCGACAGGCGCGATCCTGAACATCATCCTCGATCCGATCTTCATCTTCGGCTGGTTCGGTGTTCCGGCGATGGGGACAAGAGGCGCTGCGATCGCAACCGTGATCGGACAGATAGCCGCGGCTTCCTTGGCGTTCTTTTTCAATGTCCGTTTCAATAAAGAAATCACTTTATCGTTTAAAGGGTTCCGCCCGGATCTGCAAACGATCAAAAAAATCTATTCCATCGGCGGCCCTTCGATTCTGATGCAGGCTGTCGGCTCCTTCCTGAATTTGAGCCTGAACAACATTCTTATCCGTTTCACACCGACTGCGACCGCTGTTTTCGGTGTCTACTTTAAGCTTCAGAGTTTCATATTCATGCCGGTTTTCGGCCTGAATAACGGGATGGTTCCGATCATCGCCTATAACTACGGTGCCGATCAAAAAGAGCGGATTAAGGAGACCATCACGTTGTCGAAAAGATATGCGATGGCGATCATGTTCATCGGCGCTGCTGTTTTCTTGCTGATGCCCGGCACACTTCTGCAATTGTTCAATGCATCCGATGAAATGCTGGAAATCGGGATACCGGCTTTGCGGATCATCAGTCTCTGCTATGTCGCTGCAGGCTACAACATCGTTTCCGGTTCTGTGTTCCAAGCCTTCGGGAAAGGCGGTCTGAGTCTGTGGGTTTCCATGATCCGCCAGGTCGTGGTGCTGCTGCCGGCAGCTTATCTTCTTTCTTTGATGGGCAACGTTGCGTTTGTCTGGTGGGCGTTTCCGATTGCGGAAGTCTTTGCGCTGGTCATGAGCATCTATTTCAACAAGAAAATCGACAGAGAAGTCATCGCGAACATCTACCCGCATACAATTGGGGACGCGATTCCAGAAAAGTAAGAAAAGTGAGAAGCTTTGCAGGCCTGAAAAGGGTTCTGTGGGGCTTTTTTATTTCGGATTCACATTAGGGTGGGTTCCCTATCCGAAAAGTGTCCGGCTTTACTTTTAACCCCAGGAATCCTAAAATGAAAGAGACAGAAGGACGTTTGAGGCCAGAATGGAGGGATTTCAGTGAAGATCGGAATCATCGGAGCGACAGGCAGACAAGGCAGGTTGATTTTGGAGGAAGCGCATGCCCGGGGTCATGAGGTGACCGCCATCATCCGGAATCCCGCCAAGCTCGCCGACAAAGACGTAGCCATCATGGAGCGGGACATTTTTGATGTGCAGGTGGAGGATCTGAAAGGGTTCGATGTGATTGTGGATGCGTTCAATGCGCCGGCGGGGATGGAAGAGGAGCACGTTACCTCGCTTCAGTCCTTGATCGATGAATTGGAGCACCTGCCGGAAACGCGCTTGATCGTTGTAGGTGGAGCCGGCAGCCTTTATGCGGATCCCGGAAAAACGATCCGGGTGATGGAAACGGTAAATTTTCCCGAGGCTTTCAAACCGACTGCAACAAACATGGCCAAGGCTCTCAACATACTGAAGGAAAGCAACGTCAATTGGACTTATCTTTCGCCATCCGCTTATTTTGACCCTAACGGCAACCGTACCGGAAAATACGCCGAAGGGGCAGAAACGCTGCTGCTGAACAGCGAAGGCGAGAGTTACATCAGTTATGCGGATTATGCGATCGCATTTGTGGACGAGATTGAAAGGCAAAGACATCTAAGGCAACGCTATACAGTCGTCGGCGAGCGCCAGTAATCCCTTGCGCTGACAGGCATGACGACGCAGATCAGGAGGGTAAATCATGGAAACATTGGATTTGATCATCGATTTTCACAAAAATAACCCACGCCAAGGTCCCGGCAGCCAACAGAGCACCATCAAAGCGTTGCAATTTCTGCCGCAATTGACCCCGCAAGCGCAACTTCTGGATGTAGGCTGCGGAACCGGAGCGCAGACCATGGTTCTGAGTGAACAGACGCCAGCCCATATCACAGCGGTCGACAGCAGCAAAGAATTTTTGAGCATACTCAAACACAAAGCCCTGCAACAAGGCGTCACGAACCGCTTGACGGTCAAGGAAATGGATATGGAGCAGCTTGCCTTCGCTCCGGAATCATTGGATGTCATCTGGGCGGAAGGTGCCATCTATAACATTGGTTTTTCCAGAGGTATCCGTGAGTGGAGACCGTTGCTGAAAAAAGACGGGTTTTTGGTTGTTTCGGAAATTTCCTGGCTGACGCCGGAACGTCCGCAGATTGTGGACAAATATTGGACCGAAGTTTACCCAGAAATGGGAACGATCGCTGAAAAGACCGCCCAGATCGAGGAGGCCGGATACATTCCGGTAGCGCATTTCGTCCTGCCCGAATCGGACTGGACGAGCCATTACTATCATTACTATGAGACCAATGAAGCGGCATTCCTAGAGCGGCACGGCCACAGTGAGGACGCAAAAGCTTTGGTGGAGGAAAACCACCAGGAAATGAAACATTTCGAAAAATACAGTGCTTACTATAACTATGTTTTCTACATCATGCAGAAACGGGAAACAAAATAGTAAAATCAGAGACGGATTCCTTCGAAAGAGGGAATCTTTTTTTTGGAATGAAACCGTCATCTATATGCAATCTTAACACCGCCGTCCATTTCCTTAGCACTTTCTTAACACGCTTTGGCAGTATGATTGACATAGTAAAGAACTTAAGAATTTAAGAATTGAAAGTTGGGAGTGGGAATAGTGGGTATTGTGTCCATCTTTGCCTGTTTATTGGGATTGAGCTTATTGCTGTATTTGTTTTATGTCTTGTTTAGGGGTGAAGACTTATGAGTTTCATATTTGTGCAATATACTGTTTTCTTCGTGATACTGGTGCTGCTTGCATCGGTTGTCGGAAATGGGATCTATAAAGTGATGGCAGGGGGGAAAACGATGCCGACGCGAATCCTTGCACCGATAGAACAGGCTGTATACCGGCTCATCGGAGTCGATGAAGAAGAACAGATGGATGCGAAGTCCTATGCCCTTGCAGTCGTCCAATTTTCGCTAGCTGGGTTTGTCGGTTTATGGATGCTCTTGATGTTCCAAGGCTTCCTGCCGTTGAATCCGGAAGGGAAAGCCGGGATGTCCTGGGACTTGGCGTTGAACACCGCGGCCAGCTTCATCACCAATACGAACTGGCAAGCCTACGCCGGGGAAGTGAGTTTGTCCTATCTGTCGCAGATGTTGGGCTTGACGGTGCAGAATTTTCTTTCTGCAGCTGTCGGACTTGCCGTTCTTTTTGCAGTGATCCGCGGGTTGGTCTTAAAGGAAAGTAAAGCGATCGGCAATTTCTGGAAGGATTTGACGCGGGCCGTCCTATACGTCCTGCTGCCATTGGCTACCGTCTTGGCTGTTTTACTTGCATCGCAGGGCGTCATCCAGACTTTTCAAGGAGTACAACAAGCAACCGCTTTGGAATCCGGAGAGCTGTTCTCTATTTCTTTAGGACCGGTAGCGAGTCAAGCAGCCATTAAGGTACTGGGGACAAATGGGGGAGGTTTCTTCGGAACGAATGCAGCCTATCCTTTGGAAAATCCGACAGCCTTATCGAATGTACTGCAGATGCTTGCAATCTTGCTGATCCCGGTATCCTTGCTCTTCACTTTCGGAAAAGCCGTGAAGGACAGATTGCATGCGCGGGCCCTTTTCATCACAATGGCGGCATTATTCGTAGGTCTGCTGGCTTTGGTGACCTACAGTGAATGGTCGTTGGGACCGATATTTGAAGGCGTTCGGGCAGGCGGAAATATGGAAGGAAAAGAAGTGATCCATGGAATTGGCGGATCGGCGCTGTGGACAGCAGCAACCACGGCGACTTCCACGGGAGCGACCAATTCCAGCTTGTCCAGCTATACCGCATTGGGAAGCCTAGCGCCCTTGTTCTTGATGCAGTTAGGCGAAATCGTCTTCGGCGGCATCGGCTCAGGCATATATGGGATGTTGGCCTTTGTGTTGCTGACCGTATTCATAGCGGGATTGATGGTAGGACGGACGCCAGAATATCTGGGCAAGAAAGTCGAACCATTCGATATGAAGATGGCGAGTGTTATCATCTTGACGCCGTCGCTGTTGAGTTTGATCGGAACGGCTGTCGCCATTATGCTGCCGATGATCACTGATTGGCTCAATACTTCTGGTGCGCACGGCTTTACAGAAGCGCTCTATAATTACACCTCACTAGCCAACAATAACGGGAGCAGCTTTGCGGGATTTGAGTCGGATACGTTATTCACCAATTTGGTGGGTGCAGGCATGATGGTGATTGCGCGATTCGTGCCGATGATTGCAGCCATCTATTTAGCCGGGAATTTTGCCGTGAAAAAACAGGTCGCTGTAACCGAAGGGACGCTTTCCACAAGCGATGGCCTGTTCACGGCGTTCCTTTTAGGTGTCATCCTCATCATTGGGGCGCTGAGCTACTTGCCGGCATTGACGCTAGGCCCGATTGCAGATTTTTTTGTCACACGATAATGATGAGGGGAAACTAAAAAATGGAAAATAATGCCATATCAAAAGATATATTGCTGGATGCGGTCAAACAGTCCTTCAAGAAGCTGTCACCGAAAATACAAGTGCGCAATCCGGTCATGTTGGTTGTTTACTTAGGTGCCATTTTCACGACCATCCTGTTTTTCCTGTCGTTGACGGGAACAAAGGATGAATCTTCAGGTTACACGTTCATCATCACGCTGATACTGTGGTTCACTGTGCTCTTCGGGAATTTTGCGGAAGCGATAGCCGAAGGACGCGGTCGCGCCCAAGCTGATACATTACGCTGTGCCCGCTCCGATGTCCAAGCGAAAAGGTTATTGACGAAAGAAGACCATGACACATTTGAGTGGGTCATCTCGAGCAGCCTGAAGAAAGGCGATTTGGTCTTCGTGGAAGTCAATGGTCAAATACCTATGGACGGTGATGTCGTTGAAGGGGCTGCATCCGTTGATGAGAGCGCCATTACTGGCGAATCAGCGCCGGTTATCCGTGAATCCGGCGGCGACAGAAGCGCCGTGACAGGCGGGACAACGGTCTTGTCCGACTGGCTAGTCATTACAGTGACTGCGGAGGCCGGAGAAAGTTTCCTGGATAAGATGATTGCAATGGTTGAAGGCTCTTCGCGCAAGAAGACTCCGAACGAGGTTGCTCTGCAGATCATTCTGGTCACGCTGACAATCATCTTCTTGGTCGTTAGCGGCACGCTCTTTCCGTTCACCGCCTTTTCAGCTCAGCAAACTGGTCAAGGGAATGCCATTACCATCACGAACATCATCGCTTTGCTTGTCTGTTTGGCTCCGACGACGATCGGTGCGCTCCTGTCCTCGATCGGTATCGCCGGGATGAGCCGTTTGAATCAAGCAAATGTACTGGCGATGAGCGGTCGCGCCATAGAGGCGGCTGGGGATGTCGATGTCTTGCTGCTGGATAAGACCGGAACCATCACCTTGGGGAACCGCCAAGCCGCTGAATTCTATCCGGTTGCCGGCGTCAGCATCGAGGATTTGGCGGATGCTGCACAACTGTCGTCACTGGCGGATGAAACAGCGGAAGGCAGATCCATCGTCGTTTTGGCGAAAGAAAAGTTCAATATCCGCGGCCGCAATATGGGCGAGCTGCAGGCAGAATTCATCGAATTCAGCGCGAAGACTAGGATGAGCGGAATCGATTACCAAGGAAATGAAATACGCAAGGGAGCAGCCGATACCGTCAAGACCTATGTGCTTGACCACGGCGAATCCTTCCCCGAAGAGTGCGACGCAATCGTCAGGGAAGTCGCCACAAAAGGCGGGACACCGCTTGTGGTAGCGAAGAACTACAAAGTCATGGGCGTCATCTACTTGAAGGACATCGTGAAGAACGGCGTGAAGGAGCAATTTCATAATTTGCGCAGCATGGGCATCAAGACTATCATGATCACCGGTGACAATCCGATGACCGCTGCGGCGATTGCAGCCGAAGCAGGAGTGGATGATTTTTTGGCGGAAGCGACACCTGAAGATAAGATGAACCTGATCCGCGAATATCAGCGGGAAGGCCATCTGGTAGCCATGACGGGCGACGGCACCAATGATGCTCCTGCATTAGCGCAAGCCGATGTGGCCGTGGCGATGAATTCCGGGACGCAGGCAGCCAAAGAAGCCGGGAACATGATCGATCTGGATTCAAGCCCGACCAAGTTAATCGAAATTGTCCGTATCGGGAAGCAATTGCTGATGACACGCGGAGCTTTATTCACGTTCAGCATCGCAAATGACGTTGCGAAATACTTCGCCATCATCCCGGTGCTGTTCCTGAACATCTACCCGGAGTTGGGCGTGCTGAACTTCATGAACATCACAAGCACAAACAGCGCTATCCTGTCGGCGATCATCTACAATGCGCTGATCATCATTTTCTTGATCCCGTTGTCGTTAAAAGGGGTACCTTATAAAGAGATACCTGCCGGGAAACTGCTGAAGCGCAACATCTTGATCTATGGACTAGGCGGCTTGGTGGCGCCGTTCATCGCGATCAAACTGATCGACTTCGTCATAACGTTATTCGGATTAGTATAGGAGGAAATCATGAAGAAATTTAGTACAAGCATCCGAGTGTTGGCTGTCTTCATCGTCATCTGCGGGGTATTGTATCCAACCGCTGTAACGGGGATCTCACAGTTGCTCTTTCAAGACAAAGCAAATGGTAGTATGATAACCATAGAAACACAGGAGGGTTCAGAAGCACTTGTGGGTTCCAGCTTGCTGGGGCAAGTATTTACGGAACCGCAATATCTGATTGGACGTCCTCAGACCGTCAGCAACGCATCCCCTTCAAGCGGGGAGCAGGCGGTAGCAGTCGCGGAAAGGATCGACTTTTGGAAAGAGTTGAATCTTTTGAATGAAGCAGATATCCCGATGGAGCTAGTGACGGCGTCAGCAAGCGGTGTTGATCCGCATATCTCACCGGAGGCAGCCGCTTACCAAGTGGAGCGTATAGCTGTGGAACGTGGAATGGATCCAGAACGGGTACAAACCATAATCGATGAAAAGACGTCCGGACGGGCTTTGTTTGTTTTCGGCGAACCTGCAGTGAATGTGCTGGAAGTGAATTTAGCACTGGATGAAGCATCCGCCGTGGAATAAGAAGCAATAACAAAGGAAAGTGAGGATGGCAATGAGAAGACAGGAGGATGTGCGCCCTGATCCGGAGCAGTTATTGAAAATGATCAAGCAAACTGAAGAACGGGATAGCCAAAATTTCGGCAAACTGAAGATATTTTTTGGCTATGCGGCTGGAGTAGGGAAGACCTACGCGATGCTGGAAGAAGCCCATGATCAATTGGCTGCAGGTGTGGATATCGTCGTCGGATACGTCGAACCGCACACCCGTCCTGAGACGAATCTCCTTTTGCCGGGTTTGCCGGTCCTTGCGCCGCAGCAAATCAACTACAAGAACATCAAGCTTCAGGAGTTTGATTTGGATGCCGCGTTGAAACGGAACCCGGAGTTGATTTTGGTCGACGAATTGGCGCATACGAATGCAATCGGTGTTCGGAACAAAAAAAGATATCAGGATGTCGAGGAACTGCTGAGGGCCGGCATCGATGTCTATACGACAGTAAATGTTCAGCACATCGAGAGCCTGAAAGATGTGGTGGCTCAAATTACCAATGTAATCGTGAATGAAACAATCCCTGACTATATTTTTGAACGAGCAGACAGCATCGAGCTGATCGATATCGATTCTGAAGAACTGATCCAACGGTTGAAGGAAGGCAAAATCTATCGGGAAGACAAGGTGAAGCTGGCCCAACAGAATTTTTTCACGAAAGAAAATCTGCGCCTACTGCGTGAAATCGCCATGCGCAAGTTGGCTGACCGGATCAGCGCTGAGCAGCAGGCGACTGCTGGTTCCTTGGATAAGCAAGTGAACGAAAACATTTTGGCATGCGTCACCGCATCGCCTTTTTCTGCGCAAAATATCCGTTGGGCTGCACGTACGGCGGAGGCTTTTCATTGCAAATGGACAGCCGTCCATGTTGCGACCGGAGACGAGAGCAGGCTGTCTCCGCAACAGCAGGATGACTTAGAGGAAAATATGAAGCTGGCGGACAAGTTGGGTGCCAGAACATTGATCTTGCATGGGAGTGATGTTGCTGAAGCATTGGCGGAATTTGCCAATATGTCGGGGATTACGAACATCGTCATCGGAAAAAGCAAAAAGAAAAAAGGCTTCCGCAGTTTATGGGAACATGATTTTGAGGACAGACTCATCTCCTTGTTGGACAAAAGCGAGATTCATATCCTTTCCAACAACGACCCAGATGGTTCCCAAGGTACGGCCCTCCGCAGCTTTCCATTCAAGCGATGGTTGAGTTGGTGGACAATGTCCAGCACGCAGACGAGCAAGATGTTGGGCATCTTATTTGTGACAACCGTAATTTCTTATCTGTTGAAGTCCTGGGGAGTGGAACAGCATAATTTGGCAATGATTTATCTGCTTGCGGTCATCCTGACTTCGCGGGCGACAGATGGCTATGCTTATGGAATTGTTGCTTCTGTAGTAAGTGTACTTTTGTTCGATATCCTTTTCGTAGATCCGATTTTCCATTTCAAAACCGATGATCCATCATATCTGGTCACTTTTTTGATATTATTGATTATCGCTTTGATCACTTCAAGCCTCATCACGAGTTCGCGGATCCAGGCCAGTCTGATAGTGGAGCGGGAGCAACGTCTGCAGGTCCTGTATGATATCAACAGACAGTTGCTAAGAACGCGGGGTCACGACAGTATCGTAGCCATTGTGAATGACTATATTAGCCGTTCGTTCAATCGCCCGGTTGTTTTTTATGCCATCGACGAAGAGGAAGGCATCCCGAAGACCACAGTCAGCAGCTCAAACAAGGCAGAGGCGGACTACCTGCTTACCCGGGATGAAGAAGCGGTCGCCAATTGGGTGTTTTTGAACAATAAGATTGCCGGATCAGGTACAGATACCCTGAGCGGAGCGGATGGCTTTTACATGCCGATTGCATCCGAAGGGAACGTGCTGGGCGTAGTTGGCATCGGCTCCAAAGAAGGCGTAGTGAACCATGAGAGCCGTTCGACACTCCAGATGATATCTTCGCTGATAGCCTTGGCCATTGAACGACAACAGTTGTCCGATCAACAAAGGGAAACGATTGTGGAAAATGAAAGGGAAAAGATGAGGAGCAATTTGCTTCGTTCCATTTCCCACGATTTGCGGACGCCGTTGACAGGGATTTTTGGGGCAAGCTCCGCCATGCTGGAAAACGAAGAACGTTTCGACAAGGAGACGCAGCATAAGCTGCTGTCTTCGATCCAGAGCGAGGCGCAGTGGCTGATTCGACTTGTAGAAAACCTACTGTCGGTTACGCGCATTCAAGAAGGTTCCGTGTCCGTCAACAAAACGGATGAAATTGCTGAAGAGGTGATTTCCGATGCGCTCAGCCGAATCAAGAAGAGGTTCCCGAACCGCAAGTTCAGAGTCAGCATTCCCGAAAAGGCCTTGTTTGTGCCTATGGATGCCACATTGATCATGCAGGTACTGATCAATCTGATGGAGAACGCCATTACGCATTCCCCGGATGATTCTGTAATCGATCTTTATTTGCATGAAAAGAAAGATGAGGCAGTCTTTGCCGTAGTCGATTACGGAGAAGGGATTTCGGATGAACAATTTCCTTTCCTATTTGAAACGAATACGGGAGCAAACCAAAAAAGTTCGGATTCATCCAGAGGGATGGGAATAGGCCTGTCCATCTGTATGACGATTGTACAGGCGCATGGCGGGAAGATGAAGGGAGTAAACCGTCTTGAAGGTGGTGCTGTCTTCGAATTCACACTGCCGCTGACAGAAGGAGAAGGGCATGAAAAATAAACTTACGATACTTTTGATCGAGGATGAGCAGCACATTACCGACTTTTTGACCGCCATCCTGCTTTCGAATGATTATACCCTCCTGAAAGCGGCGAGCGGCAAGGAAGGGATGGCGCTGATGACCTCCTACAATCCGGACTTGATTCTGTTGGATCTGGGCTTGCCGGATGTGGATGGGATGGAGGTCCTGAAAAAAATCCGTACCTTCTCCGCTGTGCCCGTCATGGTCGTATCCGCTCGCGGGAATGAACGGGAAAAAGTGGAGGCGTTGGATTGCGGGGCGGATGACTATGTCACCAAACCATTCAGCACTTCGGAACTGCTGGCGCGCGTCCGCACTGCCTTGCGGCATAGCCAGCACCAGGTGAACACTTCGGCATTGCCAGAGGGCAGTTTCAGTGTCGGAGAATTGATGATCGATTATGAAAAGAGGAAAGTGACCGTCAAGAAGAGAGAGGTCCATTTGACTCCCAACGAATACAAAATCGTTGTCCTGCTGTCGCAATACGCGGGAAGGGTCCTGACGCATGACTTCATCACGAAGGCGGTCTGGGGACCTTATATGGATGAGAACCGGACGTTGCGGGTCAATATGGCAAATATCCGCCGGAAAATAGAAAAAAACCAAGCGGAACCGGAATATATTCTGACCGAAATCGGGGTCGGTTACCGCATGGTCGAAGAATTGGATGAATAAGAAAAGATACGCCTTTAGCGCATAAGCGCTTGAGGGCGTATCTTTTCTTAGTTTCTTGATGAGGCATCCTTCATTAATAATGTTTTGTAGGTTCGGTCAATGAAGGTGGCTCCGATCGGCGCGGTCAAGATGATCGCCAAAACGGCGACGCTCAAAATGACGCTGCCGGCTTCGACTCCGGCAGCCAAAGGGATCGAACCGATGGCCGCTTGGACAGTGGCTTTCGGCGCGTACGCCATCGCGGAGAAAATGCGTTCTTTCGTATTCAGATTTGTTCCTGAAACGGCCAGGAAGACCGCGACCATCCGGAAAATCAAAGCGCCGAAAATCAAGGCAACGGCCGCAAAACCGGCACCGCCCAAAGCTGTGATGTCGACAGCCGACCCGACCAGCACGAACAGGAAGATTTCGGCTGCGGACCAGATTTTTGAAAATTTATCATTCAGACGTTTGGCCAATTCCGGGCGTCTTTTCAATAAGGTCGCTCCGACAGCCATGACGCCCAACAGGCCGGAGAACGGAATGAACTTGGCCAAGGAATCCTCAGCAGTCACCAACAAGAAACAAGCGCTCAGCACCAGCATGACTTTCATCGTGTCGCGGATGTGGAATGTTCTGAAGAGAAAAACCAGACCCAAGCCGACCAGTAAACCTCCGAGCAGACCCAAGGCAATCGAAACCGGAACGGAAAGAAGTGTGATTGCCTGGAACCCGCTGCCTGTGTACATGCCCATGAACGAGGTGAACAGGACGATGACATAGACGTCATCGACGGATGCGCCAGCCAAAATCATCTGCGGGATCCCTTTGGCTTTGCCGTAGCCGCTCTCGATCAACATGATCATGCGCGGAACAACGACCGCCGGCGAAACAGCCCCAAGAACGGCACCGAGGATGGCAGCCTCCAGTAAAGTGATGCCCAGCAATTTCGGCGCCAATAGGATGACCGCCAGAATCTCAAAGGTCGCTGGTAAAAATGTCATCAGGACAGCGGGACGGCCGATTTTCTTGAGATCGCCCAAGTCCATCGTCAAGCCGGCGCGCACGAGAATGACGATCAAAGCGATTTTTCGGATATCCGCGGAAATGGCCAGCAATTCCGGCGCCATCAGATCCATTGCGTAAGGCCCCAACAGGATACCGGTCAAAATCAAGCCCAACAAGCCTGGAAGTTGGAGCCGGGTGAAGAGCGAACTGAGCAGAAAACCAAGAATAAGAATAAGCGCGATACTGTATATCAAAAGCTGCACCTCCAAATTTTTTCCACTAAAAAAGCTGATGACGGACTGCGCCTATTGCACAGAAGTCATCAGCTTGTATAAGCGGTTTAAGCGATTTGCTAGGGGAGACATTCATTCCCTTGTTATAGATAGAATGATAGCATGTTTTCAGAAGACGGACAAGGGGAATCAGAAATCGCATCAATGTTTTGGCGCTGTTTCCAAAGCATTTTTTCTGATATCGGAGACATTGTCAAAATTGCGATAATTCTCAAAAAATGATATGGTAAAAGCAAATAGATTGCACGATCCAAGGCCGGGAACCAGTGATTATGGGCATATGAAATTTCCCGACCGGCGCTCCGATAAGTTTTTCCATCAGAAAAATACGAGGTGACGTGTGTGAACGAAGTGAACAGAGAGAAGATTGTGAGCGAACTGAAAAGCATTCCCGGATTGAAAGGCATCGTGGGGTACGGTGGTGGAGATAATATCACGGAATCAGCCATCTTGCTGTACCAGGTCGCTGGAGGCCTGTCCGATCAGGATCTGGAACAGGTGGTTTGCCGGATGGATGATATCGGGGTGTCCATACATTACAAACTAAGGGAAATCGATCCCGTTATGCACGCCATTTCTGATTGTCTTGACGGGAAGATTACGATCAAGCATCAGAGCGGCCAGCCTTTCGGCGTCGTGAACAGCAGCTACGCGGCGGAAATCCATTATGGCCGAATTCTCTGGGAAGCACCGGACCAGCTGGTTACGGCGTTGAAGGGAAATGTTTCAGCGCAAGGACCGTATCCGGAAAAGCTGCGCCAAGCGACGATTGCTTATTTCATGGAGGAGGCGACACTGGCGCTCGAAAATGGCCATAGTGCAGCTATGCAGGGGGGCATCCATTACGCCAGCGGAAGCTTCTTCCAAGCTGCCTGTTCCTGGGTTCAGGTCATCCATGCATTGAATCGGCAGTTCCTCTTGAGCGAGAAGGGCGGCTTGAAGCGAGCGAATCAGTTGCCGATCAGCCCGAAACAATTCCGCGTGCGCGTGAACCAAGTATATCGCTATTTTGCTGTGAACAATCCGACGCTTGCTTATTGCGAAATCGAAATGCTTGAGCAGGAGATGGCTGCGTTGGTAAGATCTTATTCGGAAGATTTGGAGGGATGAATTTGAAATTTTACGATGAGGATCAAAAGAAGGTTCGCTACAAATTCGGCTTTTACAGTTTGTTGATCATGACAGCATTGCTTCTTGTGTACATCGCTATGCCAGATGATAGAGTTGGCGGGATTTCTTACCAAAATGCAATTATGATCATCATCATGACCACGTCCTTATTCTTTTTGGTGAACGTTGTCTATCGGCATGCTTTTTTTGACCAATATACGCGCCGACCTTTTTGGAGCAACGTTTTCTTTTTGGCGATGGCTGGGCTACAGGCGCAGCAGGCGTATCAGCTGTATCAGCTAGGCATGGATCTCCCAGAACCGATCAATACGGTGGAATTTGTGATGCTGCACGGTCTGCAGGTAGCCTTGCACCTTTCGATCCCTTTAACGTATGGTGTGCGTAGATTTGTCGATTGGCTCTCGGCAAAGGAACAGAATACTGAAGAAACCGGACAGTCGTCATGAACGACTGTTTTTTCTTTTGGAGTGACAGATGATGGGATTAACGAATAACAGGTGCTCATCCGGTAAATTCCGAGGAAACGATACCGTAACAGTCGAGATAAGCCACATACGTCGACTGTTAGAGAAAAGTGGAATGTGGAACAGTCGAGATAATCTTTTGCCGTCGACTGTTAGAAATAAACAGAATACGGAACAGCCGAGACAATGCGAAGGCGTCGGCTGTTAGAAAAAAGCCAAAGACGGAACAGTCGAAACAATCCGCAAGCGTCGGCTGTTAGCAAAAATCCGAATGCACAACAGTCGACAGCAGCCCACGATTCCACCATAAAACTAAGTCAGCCGCCTCTTACCTTAGTTTTTTTCCGGTAATAAGTCCTTAATTTTTGTGAAACCGCTCCCCTCGTGCTAGGCTTAAGGAAAATGCACAAGATCCATTCAAAAAGGGGATAACCAACATGGAAATTTCAAGAATGACTGTCAAAGGCAAAGGTTTCGCCAGCGCGCCACCAGATGCGATTGCCATATCATTGCAGTTGGAGGACATCAAGGACACGTATGAATTGGCGATGCAGCATGCCGCTTTGGCGTTGGAGCAAGTTCGGGAAACGTTGCTGCCGCTCGGATTCCCGAAAAAGGAGATCCGCTCCACGCATTTTTCGATCGACAGCGCGTATGAGCACAGGAACGACTTCCGCGGCGAAAACAAGCGCTATTTCCTTGGCTACCGCTACCGGAACGATCTGAAGATCACCTTCGGAAACGACAGCAAGCGGCTGGGCGAAATCCTGTTGGCGCTGTCGGCCTGCGAAGCGGATCCGGAATTCTCGGTCTATTTTTTCCTGAAGGATCGTCAGGAGGTCGAACAGGACTTGCTGGAGGATGCCGTGCGTGACGCCAAGGCGAAGGCACAGATACTGGCTGCTGCGGGTGGAGTCATACTCGGGAAAATCTTGGCGATCGATTACGATTGGGGCGAAATCGAAGTGCGCTCCCGCGTCTACGAGGCCTCATCGAAGATGGCCTACGACAGCGCCCCGATGATCGATCTCGAGCCCGAAGACATCAGCAACAGCGATACCGTGACGGTCGTGTGGGAAATACTGAATCCGCAAAAGGCTTGACGGGCAATTCTTCCATACTGAATAAGGTATACTTGAAAGTCCGATGTCTATCATAATATTTCTGTCCAGTTCCAATGAATTCTGCAACATAACAGTACCGGAAAATGCCGTGATGTTATATCCTATACAAAGCAAAGCGTGTTTCTTACAAAAATTCATAAAAACTTCGCATTTGAAAAGTATACTGAAACCCGCTATAACATCATTAAAGGAGCAATTCCATGAAACTGAAAGAAATGCTGTCTGATTATCAGCTGGGAGAGCAGCCGATGTGGGATGGAGAACAAATAATCACCGGCATTACCGATAGTTCCAGGGAAATCACGGAAGGAATGGTATTTGTCGCCATCACTGGCTTTGAACAGGATGGCCATGATTATATCCCGCATGCAATCGCACAAGGTGCCGCTTTGATCGTCGGCGAACACGATTACCCAGAGGCATTACCGATTCCTTACCTAAAAGTCGCCAATAGTCGCCAAGCGCTGGGACAGCTGGCGGATAAATTTTATCAACATCCTTCCGGCAGGAAACGCGTCATCGGCATAACCGGAACGAACGGGAAGACGACTACCGCTTTTTTCCTAAAGCATTTGCTGGAGCAGCAAGGTTTTTCCGTTTCCATGATCGGCACCATCTACAATGAAATCAACGGGATCCAATATTCGACGCCAAACACGACGCCGAATGCCGAAAAGGTGCATGAGTTGATTGCGGCTTCCCAAGATGACTTTGTCGTCATCGAAGTGTCGTCGCATGGGCTGACGCAATACCGTCTTGAGGGCGTCGCTTTCGACTACGCCCTGTTCATGAACCTGCAGCACGACCATTTGGATTACCACAAAACAATGGAGGCTTATTTCGAAGCCAAGGCATTGCTGTTCGACAAGCTGAAGCCGGATGGGAAAGCTGTCGTCAATACTGATGATGCCTGGGGGATGAAACTGGCGCAGCGTCTTGTAGCCAAGGGGACTGCGGTCATCACCGTGGGCCATCAGGAAGATGCCGTTCTGTCCATCAAAAAGATGACGAACCAAGTGGTCACATTGGATGTTTCGGATGAGACGTCGGCGTTGGATCCGCATATGCCGGGTGAACATAACCTTTACGATATTGCGATGGCTAGTGCTGTGATTCAGGATCTCGGCTATCCGTTGGCGGATGTCACGGAACAGATGCGTTCTTTTGCGGGCGTGCCGGGTAGGTACGAAATTGTCCATCTGAAGAATGGGATCCACTGTATCGTCGATTACGCGCATACGCCGGAAGCGGTCAGCTCGATTCTGACATCGATGCATAAGGACGGGGCGCAAAGGATCACGCATATTTTCGGCTTCCGCGGCAATCGGGATGCGACGAAGCGGGATGAAATGATCGCGGCTTCGACTGCTCAGAGTGCGCGTGTGATCTTGACGACCGACGATCTGAACAGCATTCCAGAAGAGGCGATGAAGCAAGAATACATGGATTATCAGCAGAAATTTGCTGGGATGCATCAAATCGACGTCATGATGGACCGGACATTGGCCATCCAAACAGCCATGAATGAGGCTAGCGAAGGCGATTGGATTCTGGTGACCGGCAAAGGCCATGAGAAATACAAGACCGCCTATGCTTTGCCGACTGCTTCCGACAAGGAAACGGTGCTGTATCTGAAAAATTCAGAAAAATAAAATGGTTATAAAGCTGCAAGACACTGAAAAATTGGGTGTTTTGCGGCTTTTTTTTGTTTTGTTCGGGTGTTCGGTTTTCCCTATCAAAAGTGTTCGGAAATGCGGGATATGCCGATTCACTATGAAATGATAAGCTAGCATAAGCTATTTTTTGTGCATTTTAAACAGAAAAATAATGCATGTGTAGCCTTAACAAGGCACGCACAGCATCAGAATTGCGGATATAAATTGGGGGAGGAATCAGAAAAATGGCATCACACGTGATAGACATGATTATGATGAGGAACAATTTCGGAACGGAAGCGATGCGCGGGGTCTGGTCGGAGGACAATCGGCTGCAGAAGCATCTGGACGTCGAAGCAGCGTTGGCGCTCGCGGAAGGGGAGTTGGGATTGATCCCTCAAGCTGCAGCCGAAACGATCGCCTCGAAAGCGAAGAGCGAATACATCAATCTGGAGGCGTTGGCAGCCAGCGGGGCGAAGCTGAAGCATTCGTTGATGCCGACGATCAATGCCTTGCAGGAGTTGAGCGGGGAGGACGGCGAATATGTGCATTTCGGGGCTACGACGCAGGACATCGTGGACACGGGAACGATGCTGCAATTGAAAGAAGCGCATCAGATCTTCATCAGCGAACTGGAAGAAATCGCGCGTGAATTGGCGCGGCTTTCGGCTGAATACCGCACGACACCAATGGCCGGACGCTCGCACGGGATGCAAGGCTTGCCGACGACATTCGGCTTCAAGATGGCGGTCGTGCTCAGCGAAACCTTGCGCCATTTGGATCGCTTAAAGGAATCCGAAGAGAGGATTTTCGTGGGCGGCATCGCCGGAGCAGTCGGAACCTATGCATCCTTCGGGGAGCAAGGTCCGGCTATCGAAGCCGCCGCATTGACGCGCTTGGGCCTGAACACACCGGACATCTGCTGGCAGTCCTCGCGCGATCGGATTGCGGAGTACGCCAGCATCATCGGCCTCATCAGCGGAACATTGGGAAAAGTTGGCAATGAATTCTACAACCTGATGCGGACGGAAATCGACGAAGTCGAAGAGCCGTTCTCAGCTGGCAAAATCGGCTCCTCAACGATGCCGCACAAACGCAACCCGGCGGCATTCGAAGGAATCGCCAGCTTGACGCGTCCGATTTTGGCGAACGTCTCGTTAATCCAACAATCCACAATTGTCGAACATGAACGCGATGCGATGAGCTGGAGGGGAGAATGGATCGCTCTGCCGGAAATCAGCATTTATCTTTCCTCTCAATTGGCCAATACGAAGGCCGTCCTGAAAGGCTTGGTCGTGAAGCCGAAGCATATGTTGCGCAATTTGAATCTGCAAGGCGGTTTGCTCTTGTCGGAACGGGTCATGTTCGTCCTGTCCGAACAATTGGGTAAACAGACGGCGCACCATCTTGTCTACGAGTTGTCGATGGCGGCGGTCGAAGAGGAACGTTCCTTCCGCGACGTGCTCGTCGAAAACGAAACGGTCCGTCAACATCTGACCGAAGCTGATATCGATACCTTGCTGGATCCGGAAACGTATCTCGGCTCGGCTCCTCAAAAAGTCGATGAGGTGCTGCAGCGATTCGCAGCAACCGGCCTGGACAACAGCGCAGAAGGAGCGGATGCACAATGACGCAGATTTTCCGTTTGGCGCAGGAAGCGGATGCGCCCGAACTGGCGGAACTGCTCCGCCAAGCCTATGTTTCGAATACAGAGCTTGGCATCCATTTCGCCGCTGCGCATGCGGACACGGAATCCGCGGAAAAACACATAACCAACAATGTCTGCTACTTTTTGGAGGAGGATGGACAATTGTTGGGGACGATCTCATTGCGGATGCCTTGGGGGCCGAATCCGGGTGCGTCAGGGGTGCCGCACATCGGTTGGCTGGCCGTTTCGCCGACTGCAGGAAAAAAAGGGATCGGCAGCTTGTTGTTGGATTTCATCGAACAGGATATCGCGCGCGACCAACTGAAATGTCCGGCAGTCACTTTGGGCACGGCAGTCGAGCATCCGTGGCTGCCGCAGCTTTATGAAAACAGAGGCTACGAAAAATTCGCGGAGACCGACCTCGGTTTGGGGCACATCACCGCTTATTTCAAAAAAATAATCATCCAAGAATTTAAATAAAGCAGTGCTCAGAAGGTCGAAATGAAAGCTCTAAAGATACGCTTCAATGAGTTGACCGTTGTGGACGGAATCGCTATAGTAGTTGAAAAGGCTGGCGGAAAGCTTGATGGCAATCTGCTGCTGGCTTGCACAAAACAAAGGGAGAATGATACCATGACTGCAACGCAAACGGAAACACAAACCAAAACAGGCTTCTACGAAAAATTGGTCGCTTACCGGCGTGAACTGCATGCGCATCCGGAATTGTCCGCAAAAGAATTCGCGACGACCGAGCGCATCCGCCGCTGGCTGTCGGAGGAAGGGATTACGATTCTTGATTACCCGCTGGAGACGGGCCTGATTGCGGAGGTCGTGGGCGCACTGCCTGGCCCGACCATCGCGCTGCGTGCGGACATCGACGCTTTACCGGTCAAGGAAGCGACCAATTTGCCGTTCGTTTCCGAAACGGAAGGTCTTATGCATGCTTGCGGTCATGATTATCATACCGCTTCCATGATAGGGGCGGCGATCCTGCTTCAAGCGAAGAAAGCGGTATTGAAAGGGACTGTCCGTTTCATCTTCCAACCTGCCGAAGAGATTGCGCAAGGCGCGAAGTGGGTCGAAAAAGCCGGCGCTTTGGAGGGCGTTTCTGCCATCTTCGGGATGCACAACAAGCCGGATCTTCCGGTCGGCACGATCGGCATCCGTGAAGGCGGACTGATGGCCAGTGCGGATCGTTTTGAACTGGAAATCCACGGAGTTGGAGGACATGCCGGCATTCCCGACTCGACCATCGATCCGATCGTCATCGCCAGCCAGATCATCACCGGGTTGCAGACAATCATCAGCCGCAACACGAGCCCTTTCCACAACGCCGTCATCAGCATCACGCAGATCCACAGCGGCAATTCGTGGAACGTAATCCCTGAGAAAGCCTACATGGAAGGGACGGTCCGCGCTTTCCAGAAGGAAGACCGTGAGAAGATACCGGCCTTGATGCGCCGGGCAGCTGAAGGGATCGCAGCCGGTTTCGGCGCCATAGCGGATTTCCGTTGGCACCCTTACGTTTCCATCGTGGATAATGATGTCCGCTTCAAAGACATCATGGAGGAAACGGCTACCGAACAGGGCTATCGTTTCGTTGAGCCGAAACCGGTCGCCGGCGGGGAGGATTTCGCGCATTACCAGACGCTCATCCCCGGATTCTTCGTATTCATGGGCGTCGAAGGCACGCGCGAATGGCACCACCCTGAGTTCAACCTCAAGGAGGAAGCCTTGTCGGTCGCCGCTGATTACTTTTCGGCTTTGGCGATCAAGGTGCTGGACCGATGGGAAGCCTGACCGCATTCACTGAAATGATGGCGGCTGAAGTTTTGAAGGCAACCCCGACAGACAATGAAGCAGCTTTGCGGGAAGCCAAACGGGGAATACTTGACTTTCTTGCCAGCGCTTTTGCTGGCCGGGAAGATGCCGGGATAATCAAGCTTCTGCAGGCAATCGAAGCAGAAGGCGGCCATTCCATCACGCCACTGATCGGCCAAAATAAACGGGCGAACCGGCGCCAAGCGGCACTCCTGAATGGCTTTATGGGCCATGCACTGGATTATGACGATGTCCATTCCGACGTCCGCGGCCATCCCAGCTCGGTCATTTTGCCCGCGCTATTTGCTTTATCTTCGGGTCGGGAAATTTCCGGAAAAAGTTTTTTGGACGCCTACATCATCGGTGTTGAAGTCATGTCCCGGCTTGGCCAAGCGGTCGGGACTTCCAGCTATCTGAAGGGGTGGCACAACACCTCTTTGCTTGGCGGTGTCGCCGCCACCTTCGCGGGTGCACGATTGCTCGGATTCACAGCTACCGAAACGCAGAATGCTGTCGGAATCGCCGTCAGTCAGGCTGGCGGACTGCGGGTGCAGTTCGGTACGCAAATGAAGCCGTTGCATGCCGGACTTGCTGCGCAGCAAGCTGTCCAGTCGGTCGAATGGACCCAGCAGGATTTTCACGGAAGCGATGCGACGCTTGATTCAAAAATCGGTCTTCTGCAAGTTTATGGCGGAAAAGAAGCGGATGAACCCGTCCGGACGGCCTTGACCGAGGACTGGGGGAAATCGTGGCGAATAGCCGATCCTGGTCTCTGGTTCAAACGCAATCCGTTCTGTTCTGCCGCTTCGCATGGCGCAGATGCCGCGCTGGAGTTGGCGCAACTGCATTTGAATATCGCAACTATCCAAAAGATAAACATCGTTTTTCCGCCCGGCGGCGATGCGGCTTTGATCCATACTCGCCCGAAGACTGGCGAACATGGCCGCTTCAGCATCGAATATGTCGTTGCTTTGGCGTTGTTGGGGCAGCCATTCACGCTCGGAAATTTCGGGACTGCAGCTGTTTCGCTTGAGGCCGAAAAGCTGATGGGAAAAATATCCAGAAGCTATGACGCAGAGCACAAGCCGGACGCGCAAGCCATCCCAAAAGGCCGCTTCACGATCGTTCGGATAACACTGGCGGACGGTTCCGCCCATAGCCGCGAAGTGAGTGTTCCGAAGGGTTCGCCGCAAGCGCCGTTGACGGATACGGAACTCGAAAGCAAATGGCGCGAGTCCGCCCCGGATCAGGATAAAGCCGAGCGGATCCTGCAGACGATCCGCGGTCTGGAAAATGCCAAGGCGAGCGAATTGGAAAAATGGTTATAACGGGATTTGCCAACTCATATTCATTTGAATAAGATTATCGAAAACAGAATTATCAGACTCAAAACCTTGAATAGGATATGCAAAAGAAGGCAATCGACCATCCAAGCATTGTTCTCTAAGTGGTTTCGGGTCTCTTTTTCAGTTCACACGTGAAATCCAGATTAAAATTGCTCTACCTTACAGTATCCTGTTGCATTTAATTGCATCTAAACAGGAAATCGCTCAGTTATTACAAAATAGTATATCTAGATATGAAATATAACTATTGTACTTATTTATGGCGGCGGTTTAGAATGGCCTAGTAAATACTGATGGCAAATAAGATGGGGGAAATATCATGATGAATAACAAAGTTTGGTTCATTACTGGAGCTGGTCGCGGGATGGGATCGGAAATCGCAAAGGCGGCATTGGCTGCCGGAAATAAAGTAGTAGCTACTGGTCGAAACATCGAGCAAGTTACCAGAGTACTCGGCAAAGAGGAAAACCTATTAGTTATAAAATTGGATATCACGAATTCAGACGAGGCTTTGGAGGCTGTCCAAAAAGCTGTTGAAAAGTTCGGCAGAATCGATGTACTGGTCAATAATGCCGCAAACTTCTACGGTGGGTTCTTTGAAGAGTTGAGTCAAGAACAAATTGAAGCGCAAATCAACACAGCTCTTTTTGGACCGATGAACGTTCCACGGGCTATTCTGCCCGTAATGCGCAAACAACATTCTGGTCACATCATCTCCATTTCTTCAGGTGCAGGGATTTCCGGTTTTGAATTCAATTCTGCTTATGCTGCAGCCAAGTTTGGACTTGAAGGATGGATGGAATCGCTGCAGCCGGAAGTTGCGCCATTCGGTATAAACACCACAATTGTAAATGCAGGGATGTTCCGTACGGAATTTCTCACGCAAAATTCTACGACTTATGCCAGCCCATCCATTGAAGATTATTCGGAACGCCGAAAATTAAATCAAGAGGCATATGAAAGTCAGAATGGCAATCAAGCTGGAGATCCTGCCAAACTGGCTCGTGCACTTGTCAACATTGTTGACGAGAAACAGCCACCCCTCCGATTCATAGCCGGCAAAGATGCTGTCGCAATAGTGGAGAATAAAATAGATACCCTGAAAAAGCAAACAGAAGCTTATAGAGACCTTTCTATTTCCCTAAATCATGATGACGTCGTAAACTAGAAGTAGCCAACATTGAAAATCAGTGTGTAAGAGTCAACGTGGGTTGATGTCCTTGCACACTGATTTTTTTATAAAAATCCCAATCATTGAATCTGCAATATCAAAGTTTTCACCAGCTAAACGAAACAGGTACAATTCAAAATAAATATAAATTTTTGTTATCCGAAACGCGTATTTTAGAGATGGGAAGTGAATTTATGGATGTTAGAGTGCTACGTTATTTTTTGGCGGTTGCTCGGGAAGGAAACATGACCAGAGCTGCTGATCGCCTACATGTCACGCAACCGACACTTTCGAGGCAACTTAAATCATTAGAGGAGACTGTCGGGAAAAAACTATTTTTACGCACCAACTATGCAATCAAACTGACGGACGAGGGTCTGCTTCTTAAAAAAAGAGCGGAAGATATTGTTGAAATGGTCGATAAAACGTTGGATGAATTCCGAGCGCTGGAAGATATTAGCGGAGGGGATATTTACGTAGGGAGTGCTGAGTCCGAATCAATCAAATACTTTGCCAGAGCCGCAAAAAAATTGAAGGATAAACATCCAAGTGTCTGCTTCCATCTTTACAGCGGGAATACTGAAACAGTCACAGAAAGGCTGGACAAAGGTCTACTGGATTTTGCTATCATTGCTCAAGAAGTTGATTCAATAAAATATAATTCCATAAAGCTGCCTTCTAAAGACACCTGGGGACTCATTATGAGAAAAGATAACCTGCTTGCGGCTAAAAAAACTATTTCTCAAAAAGACTTGCTGCATATTCCATTAATTGTATCAAGGCAAGGAATAACTGAAGATTATCCAAAATGGTTCGGCGATCACATCGATGACTTGAACATTGTTGCAACATTTGACCTGATCTACAACGCTTCCTTCATGGTCAAAGAAGGGCTTGGTTATGCTTTGAGTTTTGATAAGATCGTCAATACGGGAAATGAAAGTGACTTATGCTTCAGGCCTCTCGAACCTGCATTAGAGACAAGCATGTATGTCATTTGGAAAAAATATCAAATATTCAGCCCCATAGTAAAAATATTATTGCAGGAGATTGAAGAAATCATCAAAAATAGTGCTATTGCTTCGGATAATTTTTGATTGTGGGAAAGAAAGTTGGCACAAGTTATGAAAAAAGTGAGAATTGCGGATAAAGAAGTTTTTCCGATCGGTTTTGGTACATGGAGTATGGGTGATAAAGCATACATGCGCGCCAAAGAGATAGAAGCTTTAATGGCAGGAATAGAAAAGGGAATCCAGATGATTGATACAGCGGAAATGTATGGGGATGGAAATGCCGAACGCTTAGTTGCAGAGGCCATTACCCCGTATGATCGCGATAAGTTGTTTATCGTTTCGAAAGTCCATCCAATGAACGCCTCAAGAGAAAAACTGCCTGTCAGTTTGGATAATAGTTTAAAAAGACTGAAAGTGGATTATCTGGATCAATATCTACTTCACTGGCAAGGCAATATTCCATTAGAAGAAACTATCCAAGCGTTGGAAAAAGAGAGAAGAAAAGGGAAAATAAAATCTTGGGGTGTGTCCAATCTGGATATGAATGAATTAAACACCGTGATAAAGATGGAAAACGGAAGGAACTGCGCTTCGAATCAGGTCCGATATAATTTAGGTGATCGGGGAATCGAATATGATTTGTTGCCTGTTATGAGACAGCATGATATCCCTCTGATTGCTTATGCACCTGTCGCGAAAGGCGATAAGCTCGGATCAAACTTTGCGAAACAAAAGGTATTGCTCGAAATAGCCAGTAACCATCAGTGTGATATTTTTCAGTTATTGTTGGCTTGGTGCATCCGGGACGGAGAAACAATTGCGATCCCTCAATCAAGTAACCGCAAGCATGTCGTCAATAATGCGGCCGCTGCAAACATACGGCTGACCGATGAAGAATTCAATCAAATCGACTCCATATATGGTCGACCTGTTTCTAAACAACCATTGGCTTTGTGGTGACAGGAAAGCTTGTCAGCTTTGCTTCTCCGAGAGTGTTCCAGCGGATATTTTAAATGAACCCCAATTTACGTTATAATAAAGAGGTAAGCTGCCGATCCGAAAGGCAACCAAGCAGCGAACCTCAAACTCCAAAAAAGAAAGGATCCTCCCTATGGCAGACATCACCTTTGAAATCGTCGAGGAACTCGGCGTCCTGTCCACATCCGCAAAAGGTTGGACGAAAGAATTGAACCTGGTCAGCTGGAACGGCAGACCGCCAAAATACGATATCCGCGAATGGAGTCCGGAACACGAAAAGATGGGCAAAGGACTGACATTGAGCGAAGAAGAAATGGCGGCCCTCGCCAAACTGTTGAAATAACCAGAAAACCAGCTGAAGCGAATACGCTCCAGCTGGTTTTTCGATTGCAGCATTTTATTAAGTATGGGCTGTGCCATTGCGTTTCCCGCGCCGATAGAAAAGGAACATCAAAAAAGCGGAAAGCAAGGCGGTGGCGGAACCAAAGTAGAAGGGCACCTGGTTGTTGAAGGTATCATACAACCATCCTCCGATCAGACTGGCCGGCAGCAACGTCATCCCAAGGATCATGTTGTAGAGTCCCAGACCGGTGCCTTTCTTTTCCTTGCCGATGATGTCGGATACTAGCGCTTTCTGGATGCCGTCCGTGGCGGCACTGTACAATCCGTAAAAGGCGAACAGGCCGACGATGGCGAAGGGGGTCGCGGCCTTGCCGAAACCGAAATAGATCAGCGAGAACGTCAGGTAGCCGCCGATGATGATCCTTTTGCGGCCGATTTTGTCGGACAGTTTCCCGAGCGGAACGGCAAAGGCGACCGAAACCGCATTGAATACCAGATACATGATCGGGATGAACGCATCGCTGACGCCGACGTCACTCGCCTTGATCAGGAGAAGGGCATCCGTCGAATTCCCTAGTGTGAACAGGAAAACGATGGTTAGAAAAAGATAGAAGTCCTTGGGGAAATCCCGGAAGGCCAGTTTTCCGAGCCGTTCCGATTTGGCGCGTTTGGCTTCCTTCACAAAAAAGATGATCGACAAAAGCCCCAAAAATCCAGGGATAGCCGCAAACAGGAAGACGCGCCGGTAGTCGCCGGGGAAAGCGGCCAAAACGGCAAAGGCGATCAGTGGGCCGACAATGGCGCCGCTGTTGTCCATCGCTTTATGGAAGCCAAAATTCAGGCCGGCATTGTTGTTTTCCTCTGAAGAACCGGCCACAAGACTGTCCCGGGGAGCGGTGCGGATGCCTTTTCCGACGCGTTCAACAAAGCGGATCGACAGGACCTGTAAAGGCGTCGTCACGAAAGCGAAGAGCGGAGAAAGCAGGGCGGTGATGCCGTAACCGATGATCATGAAAGGTTTGTTGCGGCCGATTTTGTCACTCCACCAGCCAGAGAGGGATTTGAGGACGGAAGCGGTGCTTTCGGCGATCCCTTCGATCAGGGAGATTTCGGTTTTCGAGGCGCCCAATGTCGTAAGGAACAAAGGTAGGATGCTGTAGACCATCTTTGTCGTTGTATCCGTCAGGAAACTGGTCAAGCCGACAAAGAAAATATTGCTTTCGACGCCGAGTATCCGCTTTTTCTTCTTCTGATTATCCGCCATCTCGAAAACCTTCTTTCCGGTTATTTCTTCATCTCCATTTAATTCCTTTTCCGGCCAAAAGTCTAGCAGAGCGCCCACGCTCACACGACCATTCCGCGCGATTCGGCCAAATGGATAATCAAATGAAATTTTGGTAAAGTGTACATATTGAGATGTCCGGACTGAACACCTTATGAGGGAGGAATCGGAATGAACAGATTGCAGATCAATCAAACAACATTATCCTTGGCGAAAGGCGACATCACCCAGTGCGAAGTCAATGCCATAGTTAATGCCGCAAACGAGAGCCTGTTAGGCGGCGGAGGAGTCGACGGCGCCATCCACCGAGCCGCCGGGCCGGAATTGTTGGCCGCCTGCCGTCTTTTGAACGGGTGCCGAACCGGTGAGGCGAAGCTCACGCCAGGATTCCGGCTCAAGGCCGCTAATGTCATCCACACTGTCGGTCCTATCTGGCGGGGCGGAACGCACGGTGAAGCAGATTTGCTGGCCTCGTGCTACCAAAAATCATTGGAATTGGCCGACGCCAACGGAATCCGCACGCTTGCTTTCCCGGCAATCAGCACCGGCATTTACGGGTATCCGCTGGAACAGGCGACCGCAATCGCTGTCGGAACCGTCCGGAAATATCTGGAAAATCATCCGGGATCCGACATCACCGAAATAACCTTTGTCTGCTTTGACGATGCGACAGTGCACGTATACGAGCAGGCATTCGAAGAATTGGAAAGGGGAACTGACTGATGTTTTTATTTTTTGACGTATTGCCGTTCCGCAAGCAACTGGAATACAACCAGACGATCACGTGCAGCCGCTGCGGCCACTTTGGGCGCTATGAGGTCTATCTCGTGGGCAATCGTTTCCGTCTGTTTTTCATCCCGGTCATCACCTTCGGGAAAAAATACCTTGTGCGCACGACCTGTTGCGACACGTGGTATTTGCTGGATCCGCAAATTGGCAAAGCAATCGAACGAAAAGAAACGATCACGATCCGGGACAGCGATCTGCAGCTGTATCAAACCGGCGAACCGCTTGAAAGCAGATGCCCCAACTGCGGTGCCTCCTATCCTCAAGGCGCGCATTTTTGCCCGAATTGCGGAGCGAAAGTGGATGAAATGGAACGCTGAAAAATCACTTGGAAAATAAATGAAAGAGGATTTTCTGAAAGCGTTACAAATAGTTCAATTATGGTATACTATCACTATCGAAAATTGTAAGGGGTGGTCATAATTATATGTTAACGAATAAAGAAATCAGATCCACGGCTAGAGAATATTTACGCGGCAATTATAAAATGGCGGTCATCAACCTGATCCTTATCACTATCGCGAACAGCACCATGCAATCGGTAGTCAGAACGCTGACGGGCGAAAGTGCCTTGAACATGCAGATGACAGGGGAAACCTTGCCGAATTGGGATTCCGTCTTCTCAATGCAATACTCGCCTTTCCAAACGACCCTGAATGTGGTTCTTTCGATCATCGTGGCGCTGATCATCGGCTCCATGCAAATGGGGAACGAATGGGGGTACCTGGATATGCTGGACGGTACGCCGCTTTCGTCGGGCCATCTGCTCAAACCATTTGAAAACCAGTTGTTCAAGACGTTGGGCGTTCTGGCGCTGCAGGCTTTCTATGTCATTCTATGGTCTGTGTTGCTGATCATACCGGGCATCATGAAGCTATACGCCTTGGCATTATCGAACTTCATTTATTTCGATAATCCGGATATGAAAACGACGGACATCCTGAGACAAAGTGAAGCCTTCATGAAGGGCAAAAAGATGAGACTTTTCCAATTGGATCTGACTTATTTTGTCATTTACCTGATTCCTGTGGCATTGTTCTTTGGTGTCGGAATTGCTGCGTTCAACATGTATGCCGGAGCGGCAACGGCTGATTCCGATGCGTTATTGTATCAAGCATTGTTGCTGGTAGGATTGATGTTGGCGGCATTCGCTGTCTTCGGCATCCTGACCTTCATTGTTGAGCCGAGAAGGAAATCCGCGCGTGCTGTCTTCTATTCGGAAGTCCTGAAGGAAGAAAACCTTATCGTCGGCTGATCGGCACATACCTTATGATTTAAATTTTCAGAAAAGGAGCGAAATAATGGAACCAAGAATTAAAAGAGAAGCACCAAGCATCACAACCGATTTGCGCAGTGATACAGTGCAAGTCCCTAGCGTGATCCGGAACTGCTCGGGAATCCGGATTTTTGGGAAACGAATCAAATCCCTGATCTTTACGACGGATATTGCGATTATCCTGAATAACGATGCGGATGCCGTCATCGCGGTTTATCCATTTACCCCGCATCCGGCGGTCATCCAAAGCATAGCCAACGTCTCAACCATTCCGATCCTTTCCGGTGTCGGCGGGGGGACGACCCAAGGCAAGCGCAGCGCCAACATCTCTTTGTTTTCGGAGGCGCAGGGTTCGTTGGCAGTCGTCGTCAATGCGCCTACACCGATCGATACCATCAGACAAATAGAAGAAACTGTTGATATCCCGATCGTCTGTACGATCGTGACGGAATACATGGATATTCAGGAACGATTGGATGCCGGCGTCGACATCCTGAACGTCAGCGGAGGGAAGGATACGGCCTATATCGTGAGTCGAATCCGTGAAAATTTCCCTGATGTTCCGATCATCGCGACTGGCGGCCCGACGGATGAAACGATCCTGGATGCGATCAATGCCGGAGCCAATGCCATCAGCTGGACCCCGCCTTCCAACGGCGAATTGTTCCGACGCAAGATGGACAAGTACCGCAATAAAGAGCGCGAACGCTACATGCAGGAGCATCAAGGCATGACAATCGAAGAAGTCGAAGACTTGGAAGATCACAGAGATTAACCTATTGAAAAAACGCGAAAGCAGTTTGCCAGGACAGTCTGGCAGCTGCTTGCGCGTTTTTTTTCGGTATCACGAGACTTCTTTTGTTAAAAAGATTACTACAGATCGGATATCATGCCGCCGTCGACGACGAATTGCGAACCGGTCGAGTAGCTCGAATCATCGGATGCAAGGTAGATGACCAGATTGGAGACTTCCTCCGGTTTAGCGGTCCGTCTCAAAGGAATATCCTTTTCCAGTTGTTTGATGTATTCATAGACGTCACCTTGTTCAGCCATCGGCGTTTCGATGATGCCAGGGTGGACGGAATTCACGCGGATGTTGAATTGGCCAAGCTCTGCAGCGGCTCCTTTCGTCATCCCGGTTACTGCGTGCTTGGATGCGCTGTAGGCGATGGCGGTAGGCGCACTGACCAGTCCGTCAACGGAGGAAATGTTGACGATCGAGCCGACACCTGCTTTTTTCATGGAAGACACGACAGTTTTCATGCCAAGGAACACGCCCAGCTCGTCGATTTCGAATGTCAGTCGGAAATCAGCTTCCGTCAATTGATCCAATGTTTTGAAGATACCGACGCCTGCATTGTTGACGAGCACCGTAACCGGTCCAAATTTTTCCTCTGTAAGTGCGATAACTTCTTCCCAATTGGCTGATTTTGAAACATCCAGCTTCATGAAGACGGCATTTTCGCCGATTTCCTCAACCAAAGCTTTACCTGCCTCTTCGTTGATGTCGGTTACGACTACTTTGGCGCCTTCCTCCGCGAATTTGCGTGCGTGCATGGCACCCATTCCTTGCGCCGCACCTGTGATGATCGCTACTTTGTTGTCTAATTTTCCCATTGCAGATTGCTCCTTTGGATTCTTTTTTTGCCGCTTCCTAATAGATTAGGATAACTTGTATAGGCTTACAAACATGTTATTCCTATAATGGGTCGGAATCAATATTACTGCAGTATATTTATCTATTCACAAACGAAGTGCTTTCATAAAATTCGTGAGTGGTTGTGAACATTGCATTATTAACGCGCGTTTAGGCATATTTAAACATTTGAACAGAAAATGAACAAATGTCCTTTATGCCGACAATGGAATAATTTGATCAATATGAATGCAGTCGAGGTTGCAGAGCACGGACTTGTCTGGTTGCGGACAGCGTTGTTGCGCGTGAAATCAACTTAAGGAACGGTCGGGTTCAGGTGTATTTTTTTTAAATTATCGGCCAATAATATATAATAAGTGTATGGATGAAATCGATTTTCGGATTGCAGTAAAAGTCTGGGTGGGGTTGGCAGAACCAGAGCCAGCGATGCGAAAAATAGAATATTGGAGGTATTCGTATGAAATGGAAGGGTGGAAGAAGAAGTTCCAACGTGGAAGATCGACGCGGCAGTGGCGGCTTTTCGACGGGTGGCGGCGGACTAGGCGTGAGCGGTATGGCAGGCGGCGGAATTTTTGGGATCATCATCATGATCATCATTGCCCTGTTCGGAGGGGGCGACCTTTTTGGCGGTGGCGGCGGCAGCACGCCGACTGAAACGCCACAGACAGGTGTCACTGAAACTAGCAACAAGACCGAGGACGAGATGGCAGAATTTGTATCCGTTGTATTGGCCTATACTGAAGATGCTTGGACACAAGAATTTGCTAACAATAACATGGAGTATGTGGCACCGACGTTGGTGCTCTATACAGGTCAGGTGCAATCTGCTTGCGGTGTAGCTGGTTCCCAAGTCGGACCGTTCTACTGCCCAGCCGATCAAAAATTATACATCGACTTGAGTTTCTACGATCAGCTTTCGCAAGAATACGGCGCGTCCGGCGACTTTGCGATGGCCTATGTCGTCGCTCATGAGGTCGGACATCATGTCCAGAACTTGCTGGGCATTATGGATCAGGTGCAAAGCAGTCGTAATCAGTTAAGCGAAACGGAATACAATGAGCTGAATGTGCGGTTGGAACTGCAGGCCGATTACCTGGCCGGTGTCTGGGCAAATTATGTCCAGGAGCAGGGCGTCCTGGAGGAAGGCGACTTCGAGGAAGCCTTAACAGCAGCACATGCTGTAGGGGATGATACCTTGCAGAAAGAGCATCAAGGCTACGTCGTACCGGACAGCTTTACGCACGGCACTTCCGAGCAACGCATGCGCTGGTTCACGGAAGGCTTCGAAAAAGGTGATCTGAGCGGCGGGGATACGTTCGCTATCCCTTATGATGAACTGTAATTTATGATGAATTTGGTAAAGCCTGTCGCGCTGCGGCAGGCTTTTTTTGGGGGCATTCAATGTACTTCCATCCGATTGACACAAGCAGTCTGTAGGATTATAATATAATCAACACATGAACGGTTATTCATATGTAATGCGGAATCATTCCGTTTTCGGATAAATAATCCGAATGCATATAGTTAAGGAGTGGTAGATATGTCTGAGAAAGTGAAGCAGATCGAATGGTATTTGGACGAATTGGATTGCGCCAATTGCGCCAACAAGGTTGAGACCGGCATCGCGAAAATAGAAGGGATCCTGGAAAGCAACGTGAACTTCATGACGAAGACTTTGCGGATCGAAATCGAAGGGGATCAAGAGGCGGATATTTTACCGAAAGTGAAACAAAAACTCAGTATACTTGAACCGGATATCCATCCGACTCTGAAAAAAAGCGGTGAATCGATCGGAGTGGATGGATTTCCGATAGTAGCGGCCCAAGCGGCTGAAGCGACATCCACAGAAAATGGCCACGAACATCACGACCATAATGCTGCACATGAACACACGCATGCGCACGGCGAAGGCGACAAGGATGAAATCCGGAAATCCTTCATCCGCCTGATCGTCGGCTTTGGGATTTTGTTGGCGGCGATCTTCGCACCGGTCAGCGGAACTGTTTCGTTGGCATTGTTTGTGACCGCGTACTTGGTTGCGGGCTACGACATCGTTTGGAGCGCGCTCCTGAACATCAAGAACGGTCAGCTGTTCGACGAAAACTTCCTGATGACGATAGCAACCCTGAGCGCTTTCTACATTCAGGAGTATCCGGAAGCGGTGGCGGTCATGCTGTTTTATCAGCTGGGGGAACTGTTCCAGGACATCGCCGTCGACAAATCCCGCCGCTCCATCGCCGAACTGATGGACATCCGCCCTGATTACGCAAACGTGAAGACAGCTGCCGGCATCGAGAAAGTCGCTCCGGAAACCGTCAAAATCGGCGACATCATCCTGATCCGGCCCGGCGAAAAAGTGCCGTTGGACGGGAAAGTCGTGAGCGGTACCTCCGCAGTCGATACCTCAGCTTTGACAGGCGAATCGGTTCCGCGTGGCATCAAAGTCGGCGACAATATTTTGAGCGGGTTCATCAACAAGAACGGCGTCATCGAAGTAGTTGTCGAAAAGCCGTTTGCTGAGTCCACCGTCGTAAAAATTTTGGATTTGGTGCAGAATGCCAGCGGCCGGAAAGCGCCGACGGAAAACTTCATCACCAAATTTGCCCGCTATTACACACCGGTTGTCGTCATCGCAGCCGTTTTGCTGGCGGTCGTGCCGCCGCTCGTCATCCCGGGCGAAAGCTTCAATGAATGGCTCTACCGGGCCAGCATTTTTCTGGTCATCTCGTGTCCGTGCGCTTTGGTCGTTTCGATTCCTGTCGGCTTCTTCGGCGGCATCGGATCAGCCTCGCGCCAAGGCATCCTCGTCAAAGGCAGCAACTTCCTCGAAGGCCTGAATGATGTCAAAACGGTTGTGATGGACAAGACCGGTACCTTGACGGAAGGCAAATTCGCCGTAACCCAGATCGAAAGCGCCGGCGATCTGACGGAGGATCTTTTGCTGGAACTGGCGGCCTATGCAGAACTGCATTCCAGCCATCCGATTGCCGATTCCATCAAGGAAGCATACGGAAAACCAATAGCTGAAGACCGGATTGCCACGACAAATGATATCCCAGGTCACGGTTTGCAGGTCGTCGTCGATGGGCAAGAAATCCTGGTCGGCAATGCCAAAATGATGGAGAAATTCGGCATCATCCATACGCCGGCTCATGAAACCGGGACGGTTGTGTATATCGCTGTGGATAAACAATATGCAGGATACATCCTGATCGCTGATGCCATCAAAGCTGATGCGAAAGCCACAATCACCGGCTTGAAGGCGAGAGGCATCCGCACCATCATGCTGACCGGGGATTCACGTGCGGTTGGTGAAGCGGTCGCCAAAGAAATCGGCATCGATGAAGTCCATGCGGAATTGCTTCCGCAGGACAAAGTGACAAAGCTGGAGGAAGTGTTGGCAAGCAAACGAAAAGGCGAAAAAGTCATCTTCGTTGGCGACGGCATCAATGATACTCCGGTGCTGGCCCGTTCCGATATCGGGATGGCGATGGGCGGATTGGGATCCGACGCCGCCATCGAAGCTGCGGATATCGTCATCATGGACGATCAGCCATCCAAGATTTTGACCGCAATGGATGTGGCGAAGGAAACACGCAAAATCGTCTGGCAGAACATCATTTTCGCCATGGCAGTCAAAGGGGTGTTCCTGATTCTCGGTGCGTTCGGCGTCGCCACGATGTGGGAAGCCGTCTTCGCCGATGTCGGCGTGACCGTGTTGGCTGTCCTCAACAGTATCCGTATCCTGAAAAAATGATTGTTAGTATGTGGGGCCGCTAGCGGCCCCTTTTTTTGTCAGCTCAGGCGTCCGCCGGAGCACCGCGTTGCAAACGGGTGTCAGCTCCGATGAGCGTATAGCTCACCGAAGTTGGATGAAGCAAAACAGGCTGAACTCCGGGAAGGCTGTCCTCATCGGAGTTGGGGCCGTAACGGGGCTTCTGTCCTTCGGCGAGAGCCCTGTTCCCCGGAGTTCAGGCAAGCCGACGCTAGCGGCTGCGCCTACCGAAGCGTCCCAAGCGGTTTATCCGCAAGGCTGTGCTACAATGAAAAAATAACATACGAAAAGTGAGTGATGAGATTGGAAAACGGAATCCGTAATTTTGAGTTTCAAAATCCGACAAAAATAGTTTTCGGCAAGGACCAGATCAAGCGTATCGACGGCCTGATTCCGCAGGACGCGAAAGTATTGATTTTGTACGGCGGCGGCAGCGTCAAGAAATTTGGGACCTTCGATCGCGTAGTCGGAGCCTTGGGCAACCGCGAATGGGCTGAATTCGGCGGCATCGAGGCGAATCCGACCTACGAAACGCTGATTCAAGCAGTCGGAAAAATCAAAGCAGAAGGCTACGACTACTTATTGGCAGTCGGCGGCGGCAGCGTTATCGACGGCGTGAAATTCGTTGCGGCAGGTGCGGTGTTCGATGGCGATCCTGTTGATATGTTCGGCAGCGGCGTAGGCAAAGGCTTGCCGGTCACAAAAGCTCTGCCTTTCGGAACTGTTTTGACGCTGCCGGCCACGGCATCGGAAATGAACAACAATTCGGTTGTCACCTTTGTGGAAAAGCAAGCGAAGATCAGTTTCGCCAGTCCACATACTTATCCACAATTTTCCATTTTGGAACCGGAAGCGACTTACACGTTACCGAAACGCCAACTGGCCAACGGTGTCATTGATTCCTTCATCCATGTTATGGAAGCTTATCTGACGTATCCGATTGACGCAAAAGTACAGGACCGTTGGGCGGAAGGGCTGCTGCAGACATTGATCGAAATCGGCCCGGACGTAGTCGATGAGGACAACCACGACTATGCGACCCGCGCCAATTTCATGTGGACAGCGACGAATGCGCTGAATCGTTTCATTTCTCCAGGTGTTCCCCAGGACTGGGCGACGCATCAACTGGGCCATGAAATGACGTTGGCATTCGGAATCGACCATGCCCGTACTTTATCGATCGTCCTTCCGGCCATGATGAAAGTCCGCAAGCAGCAGAAATGGGACAAACTGCTTCAATATGCGGAACGCGTGTGGGATATCCGCGCGGACTCCGGCCTGACTAGTGATGAAGAAAAAATCGATTTGGCGATCAAAAAGACCGAAGACTTCTTTGCCAGTCTTGGCGCACCGATCCGCTTCTCCGATGTCGAGCTGGATGAAACCGACATTCCGGGTCTTGTGGAAGCACTTGTCCGCCACAAGAAAGAGAACATTTCCGAGCGCGGCGACTTCACTACCGAGGATGCTAGAGCTGTTTACACAGCGGCGCTTTAAAATTATGTTTATCCTGCATGAACTCCCTTTAACCGGGGAGTTTTTTTGCGCATTTTGCTCACGTTAATTTAATAATTTTTAAAACTAACATAGTGACACCCAATAATATATGGTAATATTGAAGAAAGAGAGCATCGGAGTCAACGGGAAAGAAGGGTTGCCAATTGGAGAATAACCAGAGCATTTTCGATACGATTTGCCGGCTGCGGGACGAACAGCCTGGCCTGCCTTATCGATTCCAGGATGAGCGGACGGCTGGGCAAAAAGATGTGCTATATGTACTCGCATCTGAAGGGATCCCTTTTTGGCGGAAAGAGGACTTGGCGAAGGAGTGCTGCGGCATCCTCAAGGACCTCGTCAACAAAGAAGAAGCGATCCTGACAGATCCTGTCCTGCACCATTTTCTGGAGCATTATCCGATCTGCAGTTATTTCCTGGAATTGCGCGAAAGGGTGCGCATTACTTTGGAAGCGGAATCAGGAGCGAGGGAGCGTCTTTATCACCTCGGAATGCGGCTCGCACGCAGCGGTACCGATCCGGAACAGGTAAAATTGGGCATCATCCTTTTGGGCTTCTTTCCGTATGATACGACCAAACAGATCATGCGCACACTGGGTTACCACAGCGAGTATACCTTGTATGTGCTCGAGAGCATCCAGTTCATTTTCCCTTTGCAGAACAATTTCATCTTTGAACTGGCCAAGCACACGGTCGGTTACGGGAAGCTGGCAGCCATGTTCTTGCTGAAGCCGGTCAGGTGGGAACAGCAGCACTGGATGATGCATGAAGGCATCAAGAGCGATTTCCTCGCCAACATCTATGCCAATCTTTGCATCCAGAAAACGGATATGCGCGCCTATTTCAAAAAGACGGAGATCACGGCCGCCAATTTCACGGATTTCGCTTACCTGATCTGTTATGCCGATTACAACAATGATAGCGTGACCATCGATACCCAGCTGGATTTCCTCTATAAGTTCATCGATAAGCGTGACTATGCGACAAGCTTCATCGATCTGGGGGCGCTCGTCAGCATCTGGTATCAGGTAGTCGATTATTGGCAACAGGATTACGACTTCATCAGTCAAAATGAAACGAAATACCGCCGCACCAAAACAATGTGGGATACCCGCATCGCCCGCTACGAAAAGCTGGTGCATAAAGTCGAAAGTTTCTTGCACCAGCCAAAATGGCGCCACATCGTCTATCAAGAAATTTCCGCCCCGAATGAATCGGATAACCTGATCATGAAAGTGCTCGTCTATCTGAACATGCATCCCGATTTTCCGGCTTTCATGGAAGTGCTGAGTAGGCAACCGTTGGGATTCAACATGCTCGATTTCTTCCTGAAAATCAATCCCGAATTCTATTTCGACGATGTCTGCGAATACCTGGAAGCGATCCTGAACCCGGATCTCTACATGCTCCCTCTGGAAACCGAAGAGCCGGAAAATCCCAGCGTTACGGACCTGATGCGCGCCGACGAATGGTTGCTGCGCCTGTTCGAAGTGATGAGCGAGAAACGCAAATACAATGAAGCCTGGTGCATCCGCGGTATCCATTACCGTCATGCCGGCGTGCGCAAAAAGGCAGTGCAGGTGCTACAACAGCACAGAAAAAAATGGTCAGACCAAGTGGAATCCGAACTCCAGATTGCGCTTGAAAAGGAGCCGAACATCAAACTGAAGCGGCAAATCGACAGACTGTTGCAGCCGGAAAATCTGAAGAACCAAAAAGAAAACCGTTATTTGAAGATAAAGCAGCCGCCTTTGAGCCATGCCCATACCGACAAGGAATTGCTGCATACGTATATCGCCGGCACGCAGTTCCATGAGCTGAGCGGAGTCGCCGATTTCCTGAAACCGGGGGACCTGCTGCAGCTCGTCCGGGAGGCCGATAATGCTTATGACGCGAATGCCATCGCCGTTGCGACGCAAGCCGGCTATATGTTGGGTTATGTGCCGCGCTCGGAGAATCCCGTCCTGGCCAGTCTGCTCGATGCCGAGGAGCGTCTATACGCAATCCTCGAATCGCCGACAGTCGAGATGGAACGCCCGAAAATCACCATTGTCCTGAAACGCACCTTTTTCCAGGCGCAGCCGACTGAACAGGGCCAAGGCATCATCTTGCCGTTCCCGCCGCCCAAGAAAAAGAAATACGAATGAGAAGAAAAGCTGAGAGGAACATCGAAAGAACATGGTGTTCCTCTTTTTGCGCGGAAATGAACTTGACTATTTCGGCAGAAAGTCGAAAATGAGGAGAGAGGGTCATTCTGACATAAGGGAGCATAAATATATGAATTTTGGGAAACTATTGGGTACATTGATCGTGGCATTCATCGGTGGTTGGGCAGGGATCCGATTTCGTGTTCCCGCTGGGGGGATGATTGGCTCGCTGGTCGCAGTCGCCATCTACAATTATTTTTCGCAGATGGGCTACATGCCGGCCAATCTGAAGATCATCGGCCAGATCATCATCGGCGGTACTATCGGCATGAACTTCACGAAAAGCAGCTTGGCTGAAATGAAGCAGGTGTTTTTCCCTGCCGTCACTTCCGTACTGATTTTGTTGACCGTCGGAGTGATTGCAGGCTACATCCTGCATAAAGTGGCCGGAATCGATCTGATCACGGCCTTGCTGGGGACCTCCCCGGGTGGATTGACGGACATGACCATCTTGGCGGCGGCCTTCGAAGCGGACACGATTATCGTCTCCTCCATTCACCTCGTCCGGCTGTTCTCGGTCATTCTGTTGATGCCGATTTTTGTCAGGATCATCAGCACGTATATCAACAAGTAAGCAAAAAATAGTGGGGCGGGAAATCCGAATCGGATTCTCCGCCTCACTATTTTTTTGTATAAATGCTGTCATTCGTATTTCTTCAGGAAGAACAATCCCAGCGTTCCTAGGCCGGTATGCGAGCTGATCGTGGAACCGATCGTGTTCACATAGATGCGGCGCGGATGGAAATGATCTTCGATGTATTGACGCATTTCCTCTATGGCTTCGGGATCGTCGCTATGGCAAAGGAAGACGTTTTGTTCCTGGATCATATCCGCTTCATCGCGCAAGCGTTCATACATCCGGTTCATGACTTTTTTGCGTCCGCGCAGTTTTTCGACGGGGATCAGTTCGCCGTTCACCACTTCAAGCAAAGGTTGGATATTCAGTAATCCCCCAAAAAAGGCGCTGGATTTCGAAAGTCGGCCGCCTTCGGCAAGATAATTCAGATCCTTGACCGTAAACAGAGACACGACGTTGGAAGCCGTGAAACGGACACGCGATTCGATCTCATCCAAAGTAAAACCGGCCTCGCGCATTTCAATCGCTTCGACGACGGACAAGCCTTCACCGACGGAGGCGCTCATTGAGTCGACCAACCGCAGATCGAAGTCTGGGAACTCCTCTTGCAGTTGCTGGTAAGCCAAGTTGGCCGCTTGGTAGGTGCCGGACAGCTTGGCGGAAAGGGAAATGTAGATGCCCGATTCGCCGGCTTCGGCCGCTTTCCGGAAACCGGAAAGGAATTTTTCCAGGGACACTTGGCTCGTTTTCGGGTTACCGCCGCGCGCGATCATTTCATAGACTTTGTCGGCTTGGATTTCGATCATGTCTTCGTATTCGCCGGTATCCAGCAAAGTGGTCAACGGGAAGACTTCCACATCATTCTCCTGCAGATAGGCATAAGCCAGATCACAAGCACTATCGGTAAATATTTTCATAATAAACGCCTCCTCTAGCGCGAGTTCTATCACGGGATATTCCGTGGACTACTCTACAGTATAGCACGTTTCGTCCATTTAGAAAATTTCAGCGCTACAGCTTCATGAAGTGGAACGAAGTGTGTTCGAAGTGGATGCCGGAACAAAGGCTCAATCGTTCAGTTCGCCGAGTTCCTCCTTGATCAGCAATGCAGTCTTTTCTGGGATGCCCAACGCTTTGAGGTCTTCGTAACTGGCTTCGCGGATGTTCTTCATCGTCTTGAAATGCTTCAGGATCTTCGTGCGGGTTTTCGGTCCGACGCCTTCGATCTCGTCCAATTGCGAAGAGATGCTGTTCTTGGCGCGCACTTGGCGATGGAAGGTGATTGCGAAGCGGTGGACCTCTTCCTGGATCCGCTGCACGAGATGGAAGGCTTGGCTGTTCGGACTGAGCTCCACGATTTCATCCTTCTCGCCGAAGATGAGCGAGGACGTCTTGTGCTTCGTGTCCTTGACCATGCCCGCCACCGGGATGTCCAGTCCGAGCTCGTCCTCCAGCACTTCCTTGGCGGCATGCACCTGGACTTTGCCCCCGTCCATCAGGATCAGATCCGGCATGGCGCGTCCTTCGCGCAGCAGCCGGCTATAGCGGCGGCGGATGACCTCCTGCGTCGTCGCGAATTCGTTGCTGCCTTCGACCGTTTTGACTTTGTATTTCCGGTAGTTTTTGCGTTCGGGCTTGCCGTCCCTGTAGACGACCATCGCCGAGACCGGATTGGTTCCCTGAATGTTCGAATGGTCGAACGACTCGATTATCTCCAAGTATTCGATGCCAAGCGCCTCGGAAAGTTCCTGGATGGCGCCGACCGTCTTGTGGGTGTCGCGCTCGATCAGCATGAACTTCTCAGTCAGCGCCAGTTCGCTGTTCGTGATCGCCAGTTCAAGGATGCTGCGCTTGCTGCCGCGGACAGGGGTGTGCACTTTCGTTCCCAGCGCTTCCTGCAGCAATTCCGTGTCGACGCCTTTCGGTACGAGGACTTCCTGCGGCAGGATGTGATTGGGATCCTGATAGAACTGCATAATGAAGGAAGCCAACTCTTCCTCAGGCGTATCGTAGCAGGGGAAAAGGGCGGCTTCGCGTTTGATGATCGAGGACTGACGCAACAGGAAGACTTGGATCGACAGCCAGCCTTTGTCCATATGGAAGGCGAAGACATCACGGTTCGTGTAGTCGCGGGACATGACCGTTTGTTTTTCGACGGTCGCCTCGATGTAGCTGATCTGGTCGCGGTAATCGGCAGCCTGTTCGAAATTCAGGATGTCGGCGGCACGGTGCATTTTTTCCCGCAGATCCTTCTTGATGTCCCTGACTTCGCCGTTCAGGAAAGCGGCAATCCGTTTGATCTGGGCATCGTATTCCTCTTTTGATACCTCATGATCGCAACAACCGATGCATTGGCCCATATGGTAATAGAGACAGGCGCGCTTGGAATTCTTGGCGCACTTGCGCAGCGGATAGATCTTCTGGATGAACTCCTGCGTCTCAGTCGCCGCGTAGACGTGCGGATAGGGGCCGAAGTAGAGGCCGCCGTCATCTTCGACCGTCGAAGTGATGATTAGCTGAGGATCCTTTTCGTTCGTGACCTTCAGATAAGGATACATCGTCCCTTGCTTCAGCTTGATGTTGTATTTGGGCTGGTAACGCTTGATCAGGTTGATCTCCAGCAGCAGCGATTCTTTATTCGTTTTGGTGACGATCGTTTCGAAACGGTCGATGTCCTCGACCAATAGCTGCGTCTTGCCTTCGTGCCTGCTGTGAAAGTAGGATTTCACGCGGTTCTTCAAATTTTTGGCCTTGCCGATGTAGATGATTTCGTCATCCTTGTCCCGCATAATGTAGCAACCGGGCAAGTCGGGCAGCAGCGCCAATTTTTGGTTGATTTCTTCTCTGCTCATCCGTTTCAATCCTTTTACTTTTTGTTGAGAATAGTATACCATGAATGGAAACATACGTTCAGCCGTTTGATTCCGAAAAGGACCGGCGGACACAGTCATTTTTGGGGGCATCCCCATCCCCACAGCAAGGATGTGAAAACAGTGTGGTCAACAAAATGAAATATGAAAAGTGGCAGCGTCAAACCGCTCTCTTTTTGGGCAGCCAGACGATTTCCCTATTCGGCTCGTCGCTTGTCCAATACGCGATATTCTGGTACCTGACTTTGGAAACGCAATCCGGCGTCATCATGACCTTATCGACCATCTTCGGCTTTCTGCCGACTTTCTTCATCTCGCCATTTGCCGGTGTGTGGGCTGACCGCTATAACCGGAAACGCCTGATCGTGCTTTCCGACGGCATCACCGCGCTCTCGACCTTGGTGCTGGTGCTACTGTTCTTGGCGGGGCAGCGTTCGATCTGGATCCTGCTGGCGACATCGGCCATCCGTGCGGTCGGGGCGGGCATCCAGATGCCCGCTGTCGGCGCCATCCTGCCGCAGATCGTGCCGGAAAAGGAATTGACCCGGATCAACGGTCTCAACGGCAGCATCCAGGCCGTCGTCATGCTGGTTTCACCGATGATCAGCGGCGCGCTTTACCAGTTTGCACCGATGGAAGAAATATTCATGATTGATATCGTGACAGCGGCTTTGGCGATCGCCATCATGGTATTCCTGCTGAAAGTCCCTACGCATGAAAAAGCCAGCCATGAACAGGTCAGCAATTACCTGCAGGACATGAAGCTCGGCTTCCGCTACATCCAAAATCACGCCTTCATCAAAAGGCTGTTCCTGTATTTTTCGCTTGCCTTCTTCATGGCCGCTCCGGTCTCCTTCCTTTCCCCGCTGCAGGTCGCGCGTTCGTTCGGCGAGGATGTTTGGCGCTTGACGGCGATCGAAATCGCCTTTTCCATAGGGATGATTGGAGGAGGGCTCTGGATCGCGTCATGGGGCGGCTTCAAGAACCGGATCCATTCTATCGCTTTTGCGATCGGGGCTATGGGCTTCTGCACTTTCGGGATGGGTGTGATTCCGAATTTCTGGATTTACCTCTTCCTGATGGGTCTCGTCGGTCTCGTCATCCCGCTCCTGAACGCGCCGAGCATGACGCTGCTGCAGGAAAAGGTCGAGGAAGATTTCCTCGGCCGCGTCTTCGGCGTCCAAAGCATGGTCGCAAGCTCGATGATGCCTTTAGGGATGCTGATCTTCGGACCGCTAGCGGATCGCATGGCGATCGAAATCCTGATGGCCGTATCGGGCGTGTTCCTTATGGTCGTGGCATTCTTCGCCATCCGCGACCGGGTCCTGTTGGAAGCCGGCAAACCGGAACCTTCGGACGGAGAATAATCAACTGAATACAAAAAACGAGCGCGGCTCATCCAAATCGGATGAGCTGCGCTCGTTTTTTGCTTTATGTGATCAGAGGCCGCATTTCAGTTGCGCGCCGCAGTTCGTGCATGTGTTGCAGCCACCCAGATCTTCGACCGTACCTTGTCGGCAGATTGGGCAGGTATCGCCGATTTCGTTGCCGATTGTGACATCGGTGGACGCGAGACTGGCTATCGAATCAACCAGGAAAGTTTTGTCCTTGTTGATTTTGACGTGCTCTTTCTCTTCCTCAAGCTTGGCTTCGTCATCCCAAACGTTTTCTTCGGCTTTCAGCGTCAGCACTTGCGAATCGCGGCTGCCGTCGACGTAGACCGTACCGCCCTTGGCTCCGCCTAGGTAAAGGCGTTCGTAGATTTTCTCGACTTGATCGACGGTATAGCCTTTCGGCGTGTTCACCGTTTTTGAAATGGAACTGTCGACCCAGCGCTGGATCGTCGTCTGCACATCGACGTGTTCTTCAGGAGCAAGCGTCATGGCGGTCGCGAAATAATCAGGCAACTGGTTCGGATCGGCATTCGGATGACGATCCAGATATTCTTGGACGATATCTGCTTTCACTTCGATGAATTTGCCGAGACGGCCGCTTCGGAAATACGTGAACGAGAAGTAGGGCTCCAAACCCGTGGAAACGCCGGCCATCGTGCCTGTCGATCCGGTAGGCGCCACCGTCAACAGATGCGAGTTGCGGATGCCGTATTTCAGGACGCCTTCACGGACATGCTCCGGCATTTTTTTCATGTAGCCAGTGTTGATGAAACGCTCGCGCAGGATCTGCGTCTCTTTTCCGGTCTGTCCGACCAGGAACGGGAAGCTGCCGCGCGTCTTCGCCAATTCGATGCTTTCTTCGTAGGCCGCCACTGCGATCGTTTCGAATACTTGATCGATCAGCTGCAGGCTTTCCAGTGAACCGTAGCGGACGCCGCAATAGATCAGCATGTCCGCCAAGCCCATGATCCCCAAGCCAATCCGGCGTTCGCCAAGGGCTTGTTTTTTGTTCTCCTCAAGGAAGTAAGGGGTGGAATCGATGACGTTGTCCTGCATATGGATGCCGGTGCGGACAGTCTGTTCCAATTTGGCGAAATCGACCATCTGCAGGTCCTTGTTCACCATTTCAGCCAGATTGACGGCGGCCAAGTTGCAGACGGAATAGGCTGCCAATGGTTGCTCGCCGCATGGATTGGTCGCAACGACCTTTTGACCATAGGCGACTGCATTCGTCATTTTGTTGGCGTTGTCGATGAAGAAGATGCCAGGCTCTGCCGCGTAAGTGGCGCAGACATTGATCAGCCGCCACAATTCGCGGGCTTTGACGGTCCGGAAGGTGCGGACGGCGTTGCCGGCAGCTTCCCAATCGCGGACATCGCCGCAGTTGGTCCATTCGGCGTCATAGTGCGCCATCGCGTCCGCGTCGTAATGTTCGACATCCGGGAAACGCAGCGCATACTCTTCATTCCTCATTACGGCGTCCATGAAGTCGTCGGTGATGCAGACGGAAATGTTGGCGCCGGTCAGGAATTCAGGATTGTTGACGGTGTAAGTGCCACCGTCGCGCAGTTTCTTTTCGGCTTCATGGATGACCGAGGCGTCAAAACCGCCATGTCCGGGAATGTGCTTGTAGTTGACGATGCCTGTATACATGTTGATGTCCTTTGATGAAAACGGCGTGAAATGCAGCTTTTCCTTCGCCAGCATGCGGATCTGTTCATCCTCGAAGTTTTCGATGATGTAGCGCAGGATGCGCGGATTCTGCATCTTCGAAATGATGAATTCGAAGATATCCGGATGCCAGTCGGCCAGCATGATCATCTGTGCCCCGCGACGTGATCCACCTTGTTCAACCAAATGCGTCAGCTTGGCGATGTCATCCATCCAGGAGACGGAGCCTGAAGAGCGGCCGTTGACGCCTTTCACTCCTGTGTGGCGCGGGCGCAACGTCGAACCGTTCGAACCGACGCCGCCGCCACGGCTCATGATTTCCATGACTTTTTTGCGGTGATCGGAAATGCCGCCGCGCGAGTCGGGCACGAAAGGCATGACGTAACAGTTGAAATAGGTAACATCAGTACCGGAGCCTGCGCCGTAGAGCACGCGCCCGGCCGGGATGAAGTTCAGGGCTTTCTGTTCTTCGTAGAACTTCAGGAACGCTTCATGGCGCAGTTCCGGCGTGATTTCGACCTCGGCAAGACCATGCGCATTGCGCATCGCGATCTGTTCGTAGAAAAGCTCCAGCGGTTTGTCCAGCGTCAGGATCCGGCGCGTCACGATGCCGCCTTCCTCGACTTCGAAATCATCGATATTGTGCTGGTATTCCTCGGAAACTTTGATGCGGACAGTCTGTTCCTTGTGGTTTACGGAAAGGACGGTGCCGGTTCCGCGGGCCGGATATTTCGGGTCCTCCTTGACCGTCAGAATCACGAGATCCCCTTCCGACAGGGTCTCCTTGGTGGAATCCTTGTAGGAGTAGCGATCCAACATGACGAGGCGGGACACTCCCTCATAAGTCACGTGCATATCATCCGTGATCGGAAACACATGCGGGAACTGCTCGATGTCCTTGTTCAATTTTTCGAATCCTGCTTTAAATGTGGTCTTTGTTGCATCCACAATAATCACTCCTTCATTTATGGCGAAAACACTAGATGTTGTGCTATCGGTTTGTTTCTCATACCATATATATTAATTCTGTTCACCAGATAAATCAAGGGGAACAGACGGTAAGTCGGAGTATGCAAACGGATGAAAACGTTGTTTGGGTGGAAGGGGATGCGTTTATAAGAATATATCGGCCAATAAGAAGAGGTCGTTGTGCGTCGGGATAGGGAAGTCGGCTTATGCGGAGAGAATGAATGCCGAACAGCCGAGAGGGCAAGCAATTATCCAAATCCGAACACCCCAACAAATCCGTCCCCGCCCAGAATGCGAAATAGTACCCGGTCAGCCCTCGCGAAAGCTATAATATAGGCAGAAAGAACAACAAATGAAAGGAGCTCGAGCATGAATAACGATAAAGAACGCTTCGCGGACATGATCCGCAATTCGCAACGCATCGTCGCCTTCACAGGGGCGGGCATCAGCACAGAGAGCGGCATCCCGGATTTCCGTTCGGCGGGCGGGATGTTCGACAGGCTGAGCGGCCGCCATTTTACTGGCGAGGAAACGCTCAGCATCGGTTTTTTGGAGACGTATCCCGAGCTTTTCTTCCGCAATTATGCGGCGCATTTCGATTTTACGCAGGCGCTCCCGAACGCCGCGCACCGCTTCTTTGCGGCCCTCGAGCAGATAGGCAAAGAAGTCACCGTCGTCACCCAGAACATCGACAATCTGCACCAGTCCGCCAGCAGCAGCGCAATCATCGAGCTGCACGGCAACGGGACGAGATGGCGGACGTTCGACACGGGCGAACCCGCCGATGCCACCGCAATCAGCATGGATGCGGAAGGCATCCAGCGCGATCCCCAAGGCAGGATGGTGCGCCCCGATATCGTGCTCTACGGCGAAATGCTCGATGAGGAAGCGATGGAGCGCGCAGCCGCGGCAATCGGCGCAGCAGACATGCTGGTCGTCATCGGTACCTCGTTGGCCGTCTATCCGGCCGCGAGCTTCGTCCACTATTTCAAAGGCCCATACGCCGTCCTGCTGAACCGTACGCCTGTGCCGCAGTCGCTGGCCTTCCAATTGGCCGTCCAGACCGATGCGGGCGCCTTTTTGGCGGACGTCTGGAAAGAATTTTTTGAAAAATGAAAAACAGGGCGCATTAACAAAAAAAGATGTGGGAAAGGGGAAGTCGTTATGCCCAAACTGAGTCAGCTGGCGAGGTATTTGGTCTATTCCTACGAAAACCATACGGCAGCTCGGTTCGGCGACAACGAGCTGAAGCTGCAAACGATGCTTTATTTCGCGCAGCGGGAATGCCTGGCGGTGGTCGGAGAGCCGTTGTTCGAAGAAAGCTTTGAAGGTTGGGAAGAGGGACCGGTGTTGCCGGAACTGCATTTCTTCTTCGAGGAAGGCTACGAGCCCTTCGAACCATTGGAGATGAAAAAGTTGACGGAGCGCGAACAGTACATACTGGACCTCATCGTCTTTGCGTACGGACAATACGAAGGTTGGTATCTGGCGGATTTGGCGCGCCGCGAAAATTCCTGGCGCAACAGCAGAACGGCAATCCCAGCAGAATCTGCCGAACCCAAACTTATGGCACTTGCGGACATCCGCGAAGACGCGAAAAAAGTGCGGATCTATGATTCCGTTTTTGATGTTTATCTGGATGAGTTGGAGGATTTCGAAGGGGAGGTGCTGGAACGATGAACGAAACGAAAGCCTTCATCGGGGCCATCGTGAAGACCCGGTTTGCCTATCATGACCTTGAAATGGACAAAATTGCCTTCAAATCGCGGCCATTCCTGATCATCGGTGCAGAATACGATACGTTGCCGTGCGACTTCACGGCCTTTCCGATTTCGAAAGTGTCGACGAGCCAAAACATCGACCCCATCCACGACATCAAAGTCGAAAAGGAACGCTACCCCAAATTGAGCCTAAATGCAGACATATCCTACATCCGCATCCATAAAATCCAGACGATCCACAGCTCACAGCTTGCGATCGGGATCCTGTCCTCATTGAGCGAGACCTACCCAGATTTCTATGCGGAAGTGAAGGCAGCTTACCGGGATTTTTCTGGAGGTCTCTTCTGACTGAGCGGAGTAATGACAACAGACTGGAACTTACCGCGCAAAAAAACACCCCTGCACAGCCGAGGGCCCATGATGGGGTCTCCGTCTATCCAAGGGTGTTTTACAATCGATTATGCAAACTCAGCGACGTGCGCTTAAGCTTCCACACTATTTTACGCCATTTCCCTTTGTCGGGAAAGCAGCGACAATAGTGTCGTCTGCACCACTAAAAACAACTTCTTTTGAAGTCACAGTAACAGTAATATCCAACACAGCAGCAGTTGCAGTAAGCTCAGCTAAGATGGCTTGTTTATCAGCTTTCGTAAGTTGATTCATGCTTTTCGCTCCACGTGCATTCACGATAGCTTGTGCATTATTTATGTGGACAATGATTTGATTCGCTTCTTCAGCAGTCACATCATTGGACCTTAAATAATTTTTTGCTTGCTGCACATAATTGGATGGTAAGTTGGTGGCTACCAAAGTTTTGATGATATCATTTTCAGTTGCAGCAGCAACATTCGCTTGCGCTCCGAAGAACAACACGAATGCAAACAAAAGAGATACGATGATTTTTTTCATATTTTTCACCTCCTTTCAATGCATCTGTCCCGATGCTAAATCAGTATTGTTCCATTTCGGCCGTGCTGGCACGATTTTGGCGGTAGGCAGCTCGCTTGGCCTTGCTGATTAGACTGTAGCCCACAAGGCAGGCTATCCCCAAAAAGAAGACCAGTGCCCCGGTTGCCAGCAAAAATGCAGTATAATGCATTGCCAACGTGCGCAGGGCAGTGTTGATGTAATCCGCTGAAACAGTGATGCGTTGCGGAATCTTAAGGCTCAACGCCACGATTGCTGGGATGATGATGAAGGCAGATCCGGAAACCAAGCTGCTGCCGATCCAAATCAGGGAGCGGTAAGGCAGTTTCCAATTCAGGCAGACGAGTGTCCCGGCAATCAAAAAGAAGGTCAACGGTACGAGATAGAAATAAGCAAGAACGGTTTGCAGCATTTTTCTGAAGGTCTGGAATTGCGGGTAAGCAATGACGTTATCCAGATTGAACAGCATTGTATGGCTGCCGACAATGGCGGTGGCTTCATCAATGATAGCACCGGTCTGCGCTTGCAAGATTTTATCGAACGGTTGGTTGTGCTCTGCGGCATAATTCTCAACATAAGCCGTCACGGGTTCCTCGAATAGGCTACGATCAATCTTCATTGCGTAAGTTGCGTCGGGGTCAATCAGATAATTGAGCGCTTGTTCATTGTTCGTGCGGACAAGCTGTCGCAAGCCATATGGGTCCATCGCAGCTTCGATGAAGACTTCCTCAGGTATGGACGTTTCCAGGCTCAACGTCTTGAATTTAGCGGACAGGCTTTCCTCTATTTGAGTGTAATAGGAGCTATCTTCCAACTGCTGATTGAGGTCGCTTGCGTTCAGCAGGACTAGCTTCATGAAAATGACTCCGATCAAGGTAACCACTACAAACATCAGGAGAAAGCTGAGGATCACTCTGCCGATTTTTTTTATGTTTCGCATCACGATTCTCCTTGAAAATTGATTTCCGACAGTGGCTTACCTTCGACCAATTTTGCGGTCACGACATATCTGTCAGGTGTGTTACCGATGTAGTCGAAAGGATAATAAGTGTACAAAGTCAAAATTTGTTCTTCGGAAGGTGCCAGTATACTTTCGTCGGTACTGCTCTTGATTTCGATGTTGCTGATTTCATACATATAGGTTCCGTAGGTCAGCTCGAGGCGGATTTCATCACCAATCTGCGCTTCATCCAGCGTCTTGAAGACCGAATTGGTGTGCCCGGTGATGACTGTGTTTCCGATATCCCCCGGAAAAACTGAACCATAATATTGACCGGCACCATCTAACAATTGGGTTGCACCGTCGCCAACGAAAACAGGCGAGACGATGCCTGCCGCATCCACGTTCAGCGTCCCATATTCATCCCCATATTTCGGGAAAGAGAGTTGGTTCACTGTGGTTGTCTCTGTCACAATCACACTGCTGTCGCTCAGATTAGTCTGATTGATGGCGACTTCTTGTGGGAAAAACATCCGAGATATGTTAAGAGCGTAGGAGACATTATCAAAAAAAGCCAAGGAAAGCAGCGTAATGCCGGATACGAATAGCAGTACCGGGATGCCAATCAGCGTAGCGATTCTCCGTTGCTTTGCCCGATTTTTTTGACTTATTTTTTTTTTCATCATTCCACTCCATTCATTTAAGGTGATTCAGAGAGTATGTAGTTTCCGCGAAAAATACAAGGAAACAGAAAACGACGTTTTACTTTCGAATGTAATTATATTATTCCATGGATATCATGATCCCTACCGTTTATAGTCTTATAGGACTATAAACGACTTCTACCGTACTTGTATTAATAGGCTATACCTCACCTGAATAATTCATACAGTCTCAAATGACTATTACTAACCTTGATACAGCAGCATTTTCCGGTGTATCGATTTCAATCCTAACCGCGGGTATATTGCTTTCAAGTAACAACGATTTCTACGTTGGCGATGACGGTATTGCCCGCCATTGCCAAATGGGAGCTGATATCTTCATTAATGTCGCCAAGGTGCATAGCTTCATAGGGATGTAAGGGCGCATCCTCGAATGGAATGGCGAAAACACCGAATCCTGCATAACAATAGAGTCCGCCCGCATGGACAATGTTTGTTGTAGGCATTCCCGAAATCGGGAGCAGCTTCGGCAACGGTGCATAATATTCCTGATTGGCATATCTTTTGAACGTCAGCTCGATGGGATCTTGCAGAGCGAATGTTTCAATAGTATGTTCTTCCTTCAGGTTAACTGTATATGCGATCCCATCAATCAGTAATTTCATAGTATTCGTCATCGGATCAACTTCTTTCGCAAGTCTTTGCAACGGAATCAATCAGCTTTTGTATTCAGACTAGCACTTGAAGTGGACTCCAAGTCAATATCGAATACAGATTAAACTGATTATTGCACCAAACAAAAGGCCAGCACCCCATTTCGGGAGTGCTGGCCTTTTGTCGGACAATATTTAAAAGTTTTTAAGGAGAATGGGGGATTCGAACCCCCGCGCGCCTTTCGACACCTAACGCATTTCGAGTGCGTCCTCTTCAGCCGGACTTGAGTAATTCTCCATAAATGACATTATACCGCTTTTCGAACAATCAGAAAAGAAGATTTTTCAAAAAGTACCTAAAAAGGCAGAAAAATTTTTGAAAAGGGATCCTGTCGATGAAGCGCGCTAAAACGGAAATATTAAGGTTTTCTTCCTCGGTAGATTAAATTATGGTAGTATAAAATTCTGCGTACTCATTTATCTATCACTTTTACATACATCAGGAGGAATTTGAATTGTATAAACTAATGAATCACTGGTACAAGCTGAGTCTTGTCAAACGTATCATCGCCGGTCTTATCATAGGTATTATTCTTGCGGTAACCATTCCGGATGCAGCAAAGCCGGTCACCATTTTTGGATCACTGTTTGTCGGCGCTCTGAAAGCGATCGCGCCGATGCTGGTATTTTTCTTGGTTGCATCCGCGATTTCGCAGCACAAAAAAGGCCAACAGACGAACATGAAATCTGTCATCGTGCTCTACCTTTTGGGGACATTCTTGGCGGCACTCGTAGCCGTGGTCGCCAGCTTTATCTTCCCGGTTACTTTGACATTGGGCGCCGGGGCTGAGGATATCGCCGCTCCAGGCGGTGTGGTGGAAGTCCTGAAGGCGTTGCTCCTGAACGTCGTGGACAATCCGGTCAAGGCGCTCTACAATGCCAATTATATCGGCATTTTGTCATGGGCCCTTATGCTCGGCTTTACTCTGAAGAATGCCGCAGCTTCAACCAAGCTGATGCTGTCCAATGTTTCTGATGCGCTGACGGAAATGGTCAGGATCGTCATTGCCTTCGCACCTTTAGGGATCATGGGGCTTGTGTTCGATGTCATCGCGACAAGCGGAATCGGCGTTCTGTTTAGCTATGGGAAACTGCTTGCGGTCCTGATCGGATGCATGCTGTTCGTCGCTTTGGTCGTCAACCCGATCATCGTCTACATCTATATCCGTTCCAATCCGTTCCCGCTCGTCTTCAGATGCTTAAGGGAAAGTGGCATCACAGCCTTCTTCACAAGAAGTTCTGCTGCGAACATCCCCGTGAACATGACGCTGTGCGAGGACCTTGGATTGGATAGGGATACTTATTCCGTATCCATTCCGCTTGGGGCAACCATCAACATGGCCGGCGCGGCGGTAACGATTTCCGTCCTTACTTTGGCAGCGGTCAATACCTTGAATATCCCGGTGGATTTCGCGACAGCCTTCATCCTCAGCATCCTGGCAGCCATCAGCGCCTGCGGGGCATCGGGTGTTGCCGGTGGTTCCCTGCTACTTATCCCGCTCGCGGCCAGTCTGTTCGGCATCCCGAACGATGTGTCTATGCAAATAGTCGGTGTCGGTTTCATCATCGGAGTCCTGCAGGATTCATTCGAAACAGCCCTCAACTCATCGACAGATGTTCTCTTCACTGCGACTGCCGAATTCGCGAAACGACGCAAAGAAGGCAAGATTGCCTAAAAAAGAACAAAATAGTCTGCACCAAAGCATGCTACTGGTCCCGAAGCGGATCAGTGGCATGCTTTTTTCGATTGTCGAATTTGCAGCGGAATCGGAGAAGAGAGCATCGCAGATTTATAAGCAAATTACATGCTGTTTGATCGCTTGTTGCCTGTATGAAAAGGATAGGCAGTTTATGCAACTTTGTTGAACATAAATTTTTGAGAAGAATAGTTGCTCAAAAATATGCTATACTTGAAGAAAGAATGAGGATGGACAAGTGAGTGTTGGGTACTTTGCATCAGAGCACGAGTCGTAGGAGGTTGATTATGGGGGAAGAGAAGCAAACGGACATAAAACAGCTGAAAAGTCCGATCAACAAGGAAATCATGAACATTGCGTGGCCGGTTCTGATCGAACTGGTCCTGAGTTCGTTGTTCGGGATGATCAACATGATGATGCTGGGGAATATCGCGGATCATGCCTATGCTGCAGCGGCCGTTTCGGCGGTCGGGGTGACGAACCAACCGCTATTCCTCGGGCTGGCCGTAGTACAGGCGTTGAATATAGGAGGCACAGCCTTGATCGCCCGCTATTTCGGAGCCGGAAAACACGACCGGATGGAAAACGTCATGAAGCATGTCATGATCATCAGCATGATTCTTTCCGCCCCATTGGCCCTAGCCGGCTTTGTCTATTCCGATCAGATCATGGCCTTTATGGGCGCACAGCCCGATACAGTCGAAGTCGGGAGGCTCTATTTCCGCATCATCTGCATCAGTTACCTGTTGCAATCCTTCAATTTCAGCATTTCCGGTTCCTTGCGCGGGATCGGCGAAACACAGATTCCGATGGGCGTGAATTTGCAAGCGAATTTTCTGAATGTCATCGGCAATGCCTTGCTGATTTATGGACTTTTCGGGGTTCCGGCTTTGGGCATCGAGGGCGCGGCGTTTTCGACAGTCATCGCCAACCTAGTGGCCAACTTCCTGCTGATCCGTTACCTGCGTTCCGGCAAGAGTAAGCTGAATTTTTCTTTCGCGCATCCTTTCCACTTTTCGATGAAAACGATGAAAAGTTTGGCGAAAATCGGACTGCCTTCAGCGTTGGAACAATTGGCGCTGCGTTCCGGGATGATTCTGTTCATCCAGATCGTGTCAGGCTTGGGGACCGTCGTCTTTGCCGCCCACAACATCGGCATGAATATCCTGACGCTGTCATTCACGCTCGGACAAGCCTTCGGTATTGCGGCGTCAGCCTTGGTCGGCAGGGCATTGGGGGCCGGGGACGCGAATCTGGCCGAAAAATATGCCTCGCGGACCGGTAAAATTGGCAGCCTGTGGGGTGCGATCCTCGGAGTAGCCTTCTTTTTCGGAGCCGAATACATCGTCGGCTTCTATTCCAGCGATCCGGAAATCATCCGGAATGCCTCAATCGCCATCCGGGTTGCGGCCATTACACAGCCTTTCCAGTCGCACCAGCTGATCGTCGCGGGTTCGTTGCGAGGGGCAGGGGATACGATTTTCCCGCTGATCTCGACTTTCCTTGGGATTTTGATCATTCGTGTCGCAGCCGCCACATTCTTTGTTCAGGTGCTCGGACTCGGCATCCTCGGAGCCTGGTTGGCCGTTATGCTGGATCAGATCATCCGTTGGTTCCTGATTGCAATGCGGTTCCGATCCGGCAAATGGAAAAAGATGAAACTGGCATAAATTCATCCCAAAATAATTCAACAAGCCTCGGCTAATCCGCCTCTTTCTGAAAAAGAGGCGGATTTTTTTCACATGAACTGGCGAAAAATGGTATACTGTTCAATGAGAGAGCGGTTACAAATTATGATCTGTTAGCCGTAAAGAAGAGGCCAATATAAAGGAGGATGAGCAGTATGGGAGGACAACTGATACTAATTCGGCATGGAATCGCGGAAGAGCGTACGCCTGAAGGGGATGACTTCTACAGAAAACTGACGGAAGCAGGAGTGGAGGAACTGACTGCGTTTCTGCCCGACATCGCACCCTTACTGACCGAGAGCGGAAACCTGAAGATATGGACAAGCCCATTGGTCCGGGCGCGTCAGACTGCTGAATTGGTGGCTGAGGCCACTGCCGTCAAAGTGATCCAACCGCAAGAATTTTTGGAGACCGGTGATTATGTCGCTTTTATGGAGGCATTGAACCAGGAGGACGATGGCTTCAATTTGGCGCTTGTCGGGCACGAACCTTATATGAGCATCTGGACGAAAGAATTGATCGGTGCCGCGATTCCGTTCAAAAAAGGGGCAGTCGCCTTCTTTACGGTCGACATGACCGCAGACCCGATCGGCAATCTGGAGTGGCTGTTGGCGCCGGGCGAATCGGCGAAACGCAAACATGAAGATGCCGCTGACAAAAAGCATGCGGCTGATAAGCACGAAGGGACCGCGGATTGGGGCCCGTGCGACGGCGAAGATACATTATATGCCGGCATCATCAACGAACAAATAGCCGGGGTCCAGCATGCCTATGCCGCTTATCAACAGGATCCCGTCGATCCGGAATCGGCCCATGCACTGCGAGTCGCAATCCGCCAACTGCGGGCTTTGTTGAATTTCAACAAAGCGAACGGCGAGGAGAAATATTACCGGGAAGCGGGCGAAGACTGGCGCGACATCGCAATCACCTTCGGATACCTGCGCGAGCTGGATGTGCTGATGGAAGAGTGCCGTGAGCTCCGCGGGTTGTATCCTGAAATGCTTGCCGAGGATGGCCAAGTCATGACTTGGTTGATGGAAGAACGCCAAGGCGAACAGGCCAGCATTCATGAATTGATCACAAGCGGTGCTCTCACCGAACGCATTCTCGATGCGGAAGCCGCTACGGCTCATTACTTGAAATCCATCAACTTGGATGATGACCAGCAGAAAAAAGCGACAATCAAAAAGCTGGAAAAAATGAAGAAACGCCTGATGCGCAAGTGGGAAGAAGTCGATTTCTCAAACCATGAACAGACCCACAGCCTGCGCATCAATGCCAAAAAACTACGCTATGCCGCAACTTACCTTGCCCCAATCCTTGGTGAAAAGGACAAGGATACTATCAAAGAGATGAAGAAAGTCCAGACTGCACTCGGTACGCTCTGTGACCTCGACATCAACGGACACCTGCTGTTGGAGATGGCAGATAAGACAGACGATTCCGATCTGCAGAACGACTTCAGAAAAATCAGCGAACATCAGTTCCAGCGCAGGGAAGCGATATTGAACGACGAAGCAGATTGAATATAAAAGAAGCCCGTCCAATAACCGTTCAAACGGTCATTGGGTGGGCTATTTTTTGTGATTCTGCTATGGAACCGGAAAGGAATTAGCATTTAAACTGCAGCTATACTTATTTTGTTGACTCTGCTATCATGATAATTAGATTGTAAGTGTATACAGGAAAGGAGGTAATCCATTTGGGAACAATGAAGGATGTAGCTGCTTTAGCGAAGGTGGGCGTCGGAACCGTATCGCGTGTGCTGAACAATTCCGGAGCCGTAAAAGAATCGACCCGCAGAAAAGTGGAAGCGGCGATGAAAGAGTTGAATTATATTCCGAATGCCTATGCACGCGGCCTGAAGATGAACAAGACGCACACGATCGCATTGATCATTCCGACAATCTGGCATCCGTTTTTTTCGGAGTTCGCCTACTATGTGGAGCGGAATTTGTCTGAACATAAGTACAAGATGCTGTTGTGCAACTCTGATGTCAGCAATGACAAGGAACTGGAATATATTCAGATGGTCCAAGAAAACAAGGTGGACGGCATCATCGGCATCACCTATTCGGATTTGGATAATTTTGTCTCGTCGCATTTGCCTTTCGTCACCATTGACCGTCATTTCAAGGAAGAAACGGTTTGTGTCACCTCGGACAACCTTCATGCAGGTCAATTAGCTGTAGAAAAGTTGGTTGAGAAGGGCTGCAAAAAACTCGGGTATATCGGAACCCATTCACGCTTTCCGAGCGAGACGACAAAAAGAAGAGTGGGCTTCGAAGAGCAAGCTGAGCTTATGGGAATTCCTTATGCCATCTACGATGGGGAAGACCCTGTTGTGGAATTCAAGCAGGAGATACGAACCTTTCTCGAAGAAAATCCGGATGTGGATGGCGTATTTGCCCACACAGATTTTATTGCTTTGGACATTCTGGAAGTTTTGGAGGAAATGAATCGCAAAGTACCGGAAGAGGTGCAGATCATCGGGTGCGATGGCATCAAGATGGAAGCAGGGCGCAAACAGATCGTATCGACAATCCGTCAGCCTGTGGATTTGATGGCCAAAGCCGCAGTCGAAAAAATCATCCAGGTGATCGATGGCGAACCCGTCAAAACGAAGATCACTTTGCCTGTCCATTACATAGAAGGACCGACGACGAAAAATGAAATTTTAAAATAATATGTTTTTGGTATTGACAGAAAACGGTTACTGAATTATTATATGTTTAAATCAAAAACATATTTTTTTGAAGCAAAGTGGAAACGTTTCAATTATCGAATAAACGTTTCCCTATTTTTGAAATCGCGGGCAGTTTGATGATCCATCAACCGCACCGATTTCAAAAGTAGCATGCCGATTCTTCAGAATTTATTTTTTTGAACTAAAGTGGAAACGTTTCAATTATCGAGCATGAATCTTTCCACATTTTTTTGAAGCAAAGTGGAAACGTTTCAATTTCCAAAAGGAGGAGTTAGATCAGTCATGAAAAAAAGCCAGACAAGCATCAAACCAAAGGGCACACAAACAAAATGGGAATTCATCAAACAGCACCGAATGCTCTACTATATGCTGTTGCCGGGACTGTTACTCACACTGGTATTTAAATATTTCCCGATGTACGGCATTCTCTTGGCTTTCAAGGATTACAACCCGCTGCGTGGGATCATGGGAAGCGAATGGGTGGGAGTGGAAAACTTCGTACAGTTCATCGACTCACCGAACTTCTCAGTGTTATTGGAGAATACGCTCAAAATAAGTATTTACGGACTGATCTTGGGGTTCTTCCCGCCGATCCTCTTGGCATTATCCTTGAATCATCTGATCAGCACAAAATGGAAGAAGCGATTCCAACTGATTCTGTATGCACCGAACTTTATTTCCTTGGTGATTGTTGTGGGGATGTTGTTCATGTTCCTGGCCGCGGATGGCCCGATTAACGGATTAATTGAAACCATCACCGGTTCGCGAATCACGTTCATGACCGACCCGAATTATTTCCGGACTTTGTACATCCTATCCGGCATTTGGCAAGGAATGGGCTGGGCATCGGTCCTCTACACAGCCACACTGGCAAACGTCAGCCAAGATCTGATCGATGCAGCTCACATGGACGGCGCCAATATCTTGTACCGGATCTGGTACATCGATCTTCCGGCGCTGCGCCCGATCATGGTCATCCAGTTCATCCTTTCTGTCGGGGGAATCATGAACGTTGGTTATGAGAAAGCTTTCCTGATGCAAACATCTATGAACCTGCCTGTTTCGGAGATCATATCGACCTACGTCTACAAAGTCGGGTTGCAAATGGGGGATTACGGATATTCAACGGCAGTCGGGTTATTCAATACAGTCATCAATGTCATCTTGCTGTTGGCCGTAAACATGATAGCAAACAAAGTAAACAATGATGACGCGGCTTTATAGAGAGAGGAGAACAAAATGATAACGTTGACAAAATTTGACCGCAGCGTCCTGCTGCTGAATCGTATCCTGATAGGGTTACTCGTCCTGATCACCTTATCGCCGTTGCTGTATGTATTGATTGCTTCCTTCATGGATCCCTTCATCCTCCGCTCGCAAGGCCTGAGTCTGAATCCTGCGAATTGGAGTTTGGATGGCTATAATCGGGTGCTGAAGGACCCGGCAATCATAAGAGGTTTTGTGAATTCGATTTTCTATTCGTTCACTTACAGTGCATTGACCGTGGGGGTATCGATCTTGACTGCCTATCCTTTATCAAGAAAAAAACTGGTAGGCAAACGACCGCTAACAATCTTTTTTATAATCACGATGTTCGTAGGTGGCGGGTTGGTTCCTACTTATTTATTAGTGAAAAACCTGGGCATGTTGAACACCGTCTGGGCAATTGTCCTTCCAGGCTCAATCAATGTTTGGAACATTATCTTGGCCCGGACGTACTTTCAACAACTACCCGCCGAGTTGGAGGAAGCAGCCATCATTGATGGCGCGAATGAACTGCAAATATTCTTTAAGATCATGCTGCCATTGGCGAAACCAATCATTTTCGTGCTGTTCCTCTACGCTTTCGTGGGTCAGTGGAATTCTTACTTCGATGCCATGATTTACCTGAATGATGCGGACCTGCAGCCACTCCAAATTGTGCTGCGAAAAATACTGATTCAAAATCAACCACAACAAGATATGATCGGATCGGCGACTCAAATGGCGGAAATGGCCCAGTTGGCCGAACTGATTAAATACTCAACAATCGTCATCTCCAGCTTACCGCTTCTGATCATGTATCCATTCTTCCAGAAGTACTTCGATAAAGGGATGATGGCAGGTTCACTCAAAGGTTAGGCAATACGCAACACAAAATAAATACACTATAAAGGAGAAATACAAAATGAGAGTAAAATACCTTGGCACAGCACTATTATCCACAGCAACAGTCCTGACTTTAGCAGCATGCGGTTCTTCCGGCGGGGCCTCTTCCCCCGATTACGAATTGACCAATGTCTCGTTCCCTTTGGAGGAAGAAGTGACCTTGAAGATGTCCACTTCCAGTTCTCCGTTGGCACCGGCTGATCCGAATGAGAAGTTGATCTTCCAGCGTTTGCAGGAGCAATCGGGCGTCCAAGTCGAATGGAAAAACTATTCGTCGGATTACATTGAAAAACGGAATCTGGACATTTCCAGCGGCGACTTGCCTGATGCCATGTGGAATGCCGGCGCCAGCGACTATGATCTGCTTTCCTGGGCGGAAGACGGCATCATCATTCCCTTGGAAGACCTGATCAATGAACATATGCCGAACTTCAAAAAAGTATTGGACGAAAACCCGGAATACCTGGCTATGATCACAGCGCCGGACGGCCATATCTACTCGTTGCCATGGATCGAAGAATTGGGCCAGGATAAAGAGTCCATCCATACCGTAAATGATATTCCGTGGATCAATGTGGATTGGTTGGAAGCATTGGGCTTGGAGATGCCGCAAACAACGGAAGAATTGATGGTTGTATTGGAAGCATTCAAAACCCAAGACCCGAACGGCAATGGCAAAGCGGATGAAATCCCGATGTCCTTCATCAACGATGGCGGAAATGAAGACATGAAGTTCCTCTTCGGCGCATTTGGCATCGGCGACAACGATGATCACTTGGTAGTCAATGATGACGGCACAATCGACTTTACTGCCGACAACGAAGAATTCAAAAATGGCGTCACTTATTTCAACGAACTGTACAACAAAAACCTGATTGATGTGGAAGCTTTTGAACAGGATTGGAATGCCTACGTAGCTAAAGGGAAAGAGCAACTGTTCGGCGTGTATTTCTCATGGGATAAAGCCAACGTTTCGGGAGCGAACGATTCCTACGAGCCGCTTCCTGCACTGGCTGGTCCAAGCGGAGAAAAACACGTTACGCGTACGAACGGCTTCGGATTCAGCCGTGACCGTTTCGTCATCACAAGCGCCAACAAAAATCTAGAATTGACTGCCAAATGGGCAGATCAAATGTACGTGCCGATCCAATCTGTGCAGAACAACTGGGGTACTTACGGAGATGAAACGCAGCAGAATATCTTTGAATACGTAGAAGCCACAAATTCGTTGAAGCACCTGCCGTTGGACGGCACTGCACCGGGCGAATTGCGCCAAAAAACCGAAGCTGGCGGACCTTTGGCAATCTTGGATGAGTACTACGGAACTGTGACGACAATGCCGGATGATGCACAATGGCGTTTGGATATCTTCAAAGACACTTACTTGGCTGATGTTCATAATCAATTCAACTATCCACGCGTATTCTTGTCATTGGAACAGGCAGACCGGATCGCACAGATCGAAGCGGACTTGATGCCGTTCGTCAACAGAAAACGTGCAGAATGGATCGCAAACGGGAAAATCGCCGAAGAATGGGATGCCTACGTAGAGGAATTGAACCGTTTAGGACTGGAAGAATGGATGCAAATCAAACAAGATGCTTATGATACATACTTGTCAAACAACAAATAACAAGAAATAAAATAAATCAAATCCAAGAAATGAGGGATAGCGTGAGCATTCAAAGCCAAGTGGCCTATTCAACAGAGCGGGCCAACCGATACATAGCAGAAAATAAAGGGATAGTGAATCCTCTTTACCGGAATCACTACCATGCATCACCGCCAGTGGGCTGGATGAACGATCCGAACGGCTTCGTCCAGTACCAAGGGGCGTACCACCTGTTTTATCAATTCCATCCCTATGATGCGAAATGGGGCCCGATGCATTGGGGCCACATGAAGTCGACGGACTTGATCCATTGGGAAGACTTGCCTGTCGCCTTGGCGCCGGATCAGGCGTATGACCGGTTCGGTTGTTTCTCAGGAAGCGCCATCGAACGAGATGGGAAACTGTATCTGCTTTACACAGGAGTGACCGAAGCCAATGAAGAAGGCGTCCATCACCAGGTGCAGTGTCTGGCGGTGTCGGAGGATGGTCTGCACTTCGAGAAAGTGCAGCAAAATCCGGTCATCCCGGTTGCGGCTTTACCGGCAGATGCTTCCCAGATCGATTTCCGGGATCCTAAAGTTTTTGAACACGAAGGCATGTACTATACGGTAGTCGCCTCCAAGGCTGGCGACGAGACAGGGCAGATTTTACTTTACCAATCTGCTGACTTGGTGGAATGGGAGTTTGCCTCCGTCTTCCTGAAGGGGAACAAAGAGCAAGGGATCATGTGGGAATGCCCGGATTTCTTCCACTTGGATGGGAAAGATTGCCTGATCTTCTCGCCGATGCAATGGCCGCAGGATGGGGACGACTATCAGAATCTGAATGCGTCGGTACTGGCTGTCGGCGAGGTGGATTGGGCGACGAAACAGTTCCACCCGGAAAGTTATCAAGAATTGGATCACGGTTTGGATTACTATGCTCCCCAAAGCCTTGAGGACGACAAAGGCAGAAGGATCTGCATCGGTTGGATGCAGATGTGGGGAAGAAATTTCCCGACAGATGAGCTGGGCCACGGCTGGACAGGATCGATGACGATCCCGAGAGAGCTGAAATGGGAAGATGGCAAGTTGAAGCAATATCCGATCGGCATCGTAGCGAATAGCGACAATCAGGGAGAAATCAGCCCGGTGATCACGATGGCAGATGCCAAAGAAACAATCCCTGGTATCGCAGGGGATTGCGGATTGCTGACGCTGAAAGTGGACACGTCCGGATTGGAAAAACTGTCCATCCATCTCCGTGAGAACGAGAACGAAAGAACCATAGTCTACTATGACAAAGCAAAGAATGAATTAGGAATCGACCGATCAGCAAGCGGCATCGTCCTGAAGGGTGAAGAAGCGACACCTCCCGTCAGCCGGAGAGTTGTGTTGTCCGGAGAGCGGGATTATCTTGAACTCGCCATTTACTTGGACAGTTCGTCGGTTGAAGTATTTGAGAAGAACGGCGAAGCGGTCATGACCGCGAATGTTTATCCTACCGAAAAAGCGACAGGCATTTCCTTTGAGTGCAGCGGCAAAGCTGTTTTTGAGGAAGCGACTTTTACGCCCTTCATTTAATCGGGTGTGCAGTTAGCTGTGCCGGACAAATATTTTAGGAATGAAGGAGACGTTATGCGGAGAGTTTATACGATTGGAGAAATACTGATTGATTTTTTCCCGAGTGAAATCGGCGTACCTTTGAAAGAGGTCCAGAGCTTTACCAAGCAACCGGGAGGGGCGCCGGCGAATGTGGCTGTGACGGTCAGCCGCCTGGGCGGAAACGCGAGCTTCATCGGCAAAGTGGGCCAAGATGCCTTCGGTGATTATCTGACAGATGTCCTCAAACAGAATCAGGTGGATACTCATCACCTTTTCAGGACCGCTGAGGCAAACACGGCGTTGGCGTTTGTGTCGCTCCAGGAAAATGGGGAACGCGAATTTAGTTTCTACCGCAATCCCAGCGCGGATATGCTGTTGGACAAGGAAGAGCTGAATGAGCTTGTTTTCACGGCTGCAGACATCCTGCATTTTTGCTCGGTCGATCTGATCGAAGCACCAGTAAAGTATGCGCATCTTGCAGCCTTGGAAAAAATGAAACAGGCAGGCGGGACGATCGTTTTCGACCCGAATGTCCGCTTGAATCTGTGGCCTGATCCGGAAATGCTGAAACAGACGATCCAGCAATTCCTTCCGTATGCGGACATCCTGAAAATCAGCGATGATGAATTGGCGTTCATAACGGGAGCTGATTCAGAAGAGGACGGGATAGCGGCATTGTTGAAGACGGAGCCGAAACTGCTGATCTTTACAAAAGGGAAAAATGGAGCGGATCTGTACTTCAAAGGCGGGAAGGCCAGCGTTGAAGGGCTAAGCGTCCAAGCAGTGGATACGACAGGGGCAGGCGACTCGTTCATCGGTGCTTTCCTCTATCAGATAGCCAACAAAGCCGATTGGGAAGACTGCAGCCTGGATGAAATACGCGAGATGGGAACTTTCGCCAATCGTGTGGCCGCGTTGGTGACGACGCGACCAGGCGGCATGCAATCCATCCCGACCCTGCAAGAAGTGTTGAGCTTGGAAGGATAAATCATAAAAAAGGACCGCTACCTAAATCGAGTGAGATTTAGGTAGCGGTCCTGCTTTTTATTTTAGGTTAGCATTTCGGGTAGCTCTGATTTAGAGAAATTATTCACCGACTATTTTCATGAATTCCTCGCCGGTGATGGTCTCTTCGACCAGCAGGAAGCGGGACAGTTCATGGAGCTTTTCGATGTTTTCGCTCAGCAGGACAGCGGCCTTTTCATGGGCTTTCTTGATGATGTCCAGCACTTCGTTGTCAACCTGTTCGGCCATTCCTGCGGATACGTTCATGGAAGTGTCTCCGCCCAGATATTTGTTGGTCTGGGTTTCGATCTGCATCATGTCGAACGCATCGCTCATGCCGTATCGCGTAATCATGGCGCGGGCCATTTTGGTCATCTGTTCGATATCGTTTGAAGCGCCTGTTGTGATGCTGCCGAAGACAATCTCTTCTGCGGCGCGACCGCCTGCCAGAGTGACGATTTTGTTGAACAGTTCCTGTTTCGTCATCAATGATTTTTCGCCTTCTTCAATCTGCATCGTATAGCCGAGTGCACCGGAAGTGCGCGGAATGATCGTGATTTTGTGGACCGGCGCGGATTCCGTCTGCTTGGAAGCGATCAGCGCATGCCCGATTTCGTGGTAGGCGATGATTTCTTTCTCTTTCGGAGAAATGACCGCATTTTTGCGTTGGTAACCGGCGATGACGGTTTCCACAGATTCTTCCAAATCGCTTTGGGTGACGGCGGTGCGGCCTTCACGGACTGCCCTCAGGCCACCTTCGTTGATGATGTTCGCTAATTCGGCACCGGAAGCACCGGATGTGGCGCGGGCGATCGTATTGTAATTGATGGAAGGATCCATCTTGTAGTTCGTTGCATGCACTTTCAGGATGGCTTCGCGTCCTGCCAAGTCCGGCAGTTCAACCGGTACGCGACGGTCAAAACGACCCGGGCGCAGTAGGGCAGCATCAAGGGATTCCGGACGGTTGGTGGCGGCCAGGAGGATGATGCCTTTGTTGGCTTCAAAGCCGTCCATTTCCGCTAGCAGTTGGTTCAAGGTCTGCTCACGCTCATCGTTACCCCCGCCGTAGCCGCCGTTATCGCGTTTCTTACCGATTGTATCGATTTCATCTATGAAGACGATACAGGGGGCTTTTTCGTTGGCTTCCTTGAACAGGTCGCGGACTTTGGCAGCGCCGCGGCCGACGAACATTTCGACGAATTCGGAACCGGATATGCTGAAGAACGGCACATCGGCTTCGCCTGCGACAGCGCGGGCCAACAGGGTTTTACCGGTTCCGGGAGGTCCGACCAGCAGGATGCCTTTCGGATTCTTGGCCCCGATATCCTGGTATTTTTTCGGTTGATGCAGGTAATCGACGACTTCGCTAAGCGCTTCTTTGGCTTCGTCCTGTCCGGCTACATCCTTGAATGTTTTCGAATCGCCTGCCTTCACGTAGACTTTGGCGTTCGACTTGCCGAATGACAATGCGCCACCGGCTCCGCCGCCCATCCGTTTCGCCATCTGTTTCCCTAACAGGCTACCCAATCCCCAGAACAGCAGGAGCGGTAAGACCCAAGAAACCAAGATGGAAAGAATCGGGGAGGCTTCGGTCGGTATATCCTTGCTGAAGGTCACGTCGGCTTCTTCCAGACGGGTGACGAGTGTCGGATCATCGATCAGGCCGGTGATGTAGACTTGTTTGTCGCCTGCGTCATCGGTCGCGACGAAGGTGATTTGGGTATCCTCCAGTTTGACCTCGGATACGTCACCCGTCGACACTTGGTTCAGGAACGTGCTGTAAGTCACTTCCTCCACGCTTCGGTTCATGTAGCTAGGCAATACGAAATAGTTCAGAAACATCAGGACGCTCAATGCCATCAACAAGTAATAGGCTGTCGTTCTGCGTTTATCGGGGTTTTCGTTGTTCAAATTCACATTCCATTTTCGATTGTTTTTATTTTTGTCATCTGCCATTTATGTCAATTCAATCCTCTCTTTGTTGTTCGTTCATTTCCTGTATCAAAAGCTGCAATTCTTTGATGCCGACTGCAATTTTTTCAAGCCGCTCCTCGGACACGCTTTCCATCAGCAAGCAGTATTTACTTTCAATATCCTGCTCCATTTTCTGAAGGATCGCTTGGCCATTTGGGGTAAGTTTCAGCGTGATGAAACGTTCGTCATCCGCGCGCCGTTCGCGCGTGAGATAGCCTTGCTGTTCCAGTTTTTTGCAGATGGTGGAGACGTTGCCGTTGTTCATATCCATTACTTTCGCCAAACGGTTGAGTGACAGATCTTCGCTCAGCTTGATTTCCATCAAAATCCGCAATTGCAGCGGGGTGATGCAATAGTCTTTAGCGACCGGGCACATCACGGTATCCTTGGAAACTTGGATGGTCCGCATCAGATCCCAGATCTCTTTTTTTAAAAAATCAATTTTCATGTTGAAATCCGCTCCTTTTCCGGATAATGGTTGTGATGTAAAACTATTCTAAATCAAAACTATTCTTTGTGCAAGCGGTTCAACTTACTCTTAAGTAAATCGTAAAGAATCATCCCCAGCAGGAATGTTGTGAACCTACTATAGAGCGCGAGTGTGAAGAAAGCATGAAGATGATTGAAATAATTTCATAAGAAATGTTTGCGGCGTGCGCTTTGCCGGAGGAGGGTGGCCGGCCGGACGGGGCTTCAGCTCCGGCGAGAGCGCACTCGTCGGAGGAGCGCTCAAAAAAATTTTCCCACCTCAGGGGAAGCCCGTCTCCCCGAAGGTGAGCACTCGGAATGTGGGGTGACCTCCGGCAAAGCCTGCGTTCACCGGAGGAAATGAAAAATAGACCGCTCCCCGGAGGACAGCGGTTGGACGGGGCTTCAGCTCCGACGAGAGGTTGCTCGCAGGAGGAGCGCTCAAAAAAAATTGCCCCAGCTCCGAGGAAGCCCGTCTCCCCGGAGGTGAGCACTCGGAATGTGGGGCGAACTCCAGCGAAGCCTGCGCTCACCGGAGGAAAAGAAAAATAGACCGCTCCCCGGAGGACAGCGGCCGGAAGGGGCTTCAGCTCCGACGAGGGTCTGCTGGCCGGAGGAGCGCTCAAATAAAATTGCTCCAGCTCCGAGGAAGCCCGTCTCCCCGGAGGTGAGCACCCGGAATGCGGGGCGAACTCCGGCGAAGCCTGCGTTCACCGGAGGAAACAAAAAAACGCACGCAAGCGATTCAGCGGGGCAGCCCCCGCGCGCTTGCGTGCGACAAAACATTCTAGTGGATATTTATTTGGTACAAAATAAAAGCTTATTAATCTCTGAAGCGATTCGCGTATCTAAGCAGTCCGTAAATAATAATTGCAACTACTGTCCCACTGATCAAAGCCAATATCGGATGGACTTGCAGGAAAGCAAAATAGAAAAAAATAGTCGTGATAAGAAAAACGCCCAAACTAATGAAAGCAATTTTTTTGTGGGTCATTTTTTCCTTGTCCTTCATAGGACCACTTACATTCACAGACAGAACAACCAGCGTGTATGTACCTATCGCAAAGACGGCCCAGAGCGGGTTGCCATATGTAAAGACGCCGCTTGTATCTTGTGACTTGATAATTTGATAAACCAGAAAAATCAGGATCGCTAAGTTTTGAACTATCCAAGCAATGCGTATGTTCATCAGATTCCTCAGGATAAGCCGTTCATCTTTAATTTTTTTCATTTTCAGTTGCTCCTTCCAATTGTTCGATCCAAAAAACGTCATCCAATGTTTTGTTGAGTGCATAGCAGAGTTGAAGACAGAGTTTGAGCGAGGGGTTGTACTCGGATTTTTCTATAAGACTTAAGGTTTGCCTTGTAATCCCCGCATAGTCTGCAAGTTCTTTTTGTGAACGATTTTTCTCTATTCTGAATTTTTTCACATGATTTTCCACCGGGCAGTCTCCTTGTCGTGTAATATATATCTTCCGTATATGTAAAATATATATTACTTTTTCTGTTTGTAAAGTCATTTCAAAAGACCATTCATAGCATAGCTACCGTGCGAATGCTTCCTGTTGCCGCCACCGCTGTGTATAATGAAAGAGAGAAATTTTGTGATTACGAAGAAAGGACTGATGATCAGTATGAAAGCATATAAATATATCCAAACGCCGCTGGGGAAATACTTGCTGGCTGAAAACGGCAAGGGCATCACGTTTCTGGAGCATGTTGCATTGGAATTGGATCCGCGGATCGAGAAGGAAATCGCGGCTGGAGAAATGGTTGAGGCGGACACGCCGTTGTTGATGGAAGGGGAGCGTCAGCTGCAGGAGTATTTCAATGGTGAGCGTCAGGAGTTCGAGCTGCCTTTGGATGCAGCCGGTACGCCTTTCCAATTGAAAGTGTGGGAAGCTTTGCGCCAAATCCCTTACGGCGAGACGCGCAGCTACAAGGAAATAGCCATCGCTGTCGAAAACCCGAAAGGCGTCCGCGCAATCGGCATGGCAAACAACCGCAACCCGATATCGATCATCACCCCTTGCCACCGCGTCATCGGCACGAACGGGAAACTGATTGGGTATGCTGGTGGTCTGCATTTGAAGGAATATTTGCTGAATCATGAGACAAAGGTTGCAATCGAAAATGCCACTGTCTAAGTTGAGTTCTGAATGATTGGGAGAAATGATTCTCAATTAAACAGCTGATTCTCAATAAGATGAAAATAAACGTACATATGTGCTTTCGTAAGATCATGAGGAAACAGTACCTGAAGAAACAGCTTCAGGTTGCGAACAATGAAAAATCAAATTAGAAATGCAAAAAGAGTCCGGGACAACACGTTCCGGGCTCTTTTATTTGAATAGACTTACGCGATACGCAAATGAAGCAATGAAATATTGAGGATAAATAAAATAAACTTCTGACTAACTAATTAGAAGTTTGTTTGTAATCGTTATCATCATAAGTTAAACCTATGATTTAGATAAAAATGATTGATTGGATATTTGGTTAACCAGAATTTATACTTCAGATATCAAGTTGAGTAATGAGCAATCAATAGAACTGCAGTCTATAGGAACTTGTTACTAAAAGGATTCAACTGGATAAATACAAATCCATGGATATATGAAAACGCAAACATTTGGAGGGACGATATGTTAAGAGAGCTACAATGCAGCATCTTTCGCGGTGGCACAAGCAAAGGTGCATTCGTAATGGAAGAAGATTTACCGGAAAACAAAGAGGAACGTGATCAGATCCTATTAAAAATCATGGGCAGCCCTGATCAACGCCAAATTGATGGTTTGGGTGGGGCAGTCTCCACAACCAGTAAAGTCGCCATCATTTCAAAAGAAACAACCGAAGATTGGGATGTCAACTATACATTTGCGCAGGTTCAGATCGATAAACCTTTTGTTTCCTATGCAGGAAACTGCGGGAACATTTCATCTGCAGTAGGAGTCTTCGCTCTTGAAAATAACCTGGTGGATATTACCTCCCCAATCACGACTGTAAGAGTATATAATACAAACACAAAGAAAATCATTCACGAGCATATCCCCACGCCTAACGGAGAGATCACTTATGAAGGCGACTTCAGTATTTCAGGTGTTCCAGGAACGGGCTCGAAGATCGAATTGGAGTTTTTGAATCCGGAAGGTTCCTTCACCGGCAAACTGTTGCCGACAGGACAAACCAAAGACGTGCTGGAAATCGAAGATTACGGAGATGTCGAAGTATCGATCGTTGATGCAGCAAACCCGCTGGTGTATGTCAAAGCAGAAGCTATCGGTTTTGCAGGAACAGAGACGGCGGCCATGATTGACGCAGACCCGGCCAATCTGGTGCTGTTGGAAAAAATCAGGGGAGAAGCAGCAGTCAAAATGGGCTTGGCCGATAATTGGGAAGCAGCCGCTACGGTGACGCCAGGAGTACCCAAAATGACAATCGTGTCAGCAGCGCAGGATTTCATTACGGACAGCGGGAAAGAAATAAACGCATCCGAATATGACCTTTCCATCCGGATGATGAGCATGCAGAAAGCCCACAAAACAATCGCTTTGACAGGGGCGTTGTGTACAGCAGCCGCCTGTGCGATTCCGGGCACTATCCCGAATGAAGTGCTGGGGAATGAAAATGTGAAGAATGAGCTTGTGCTTGGACACAGTGATGGCCTCATTTCGGTAGCCATGAAGTACAAAAATGAAGATGGAAAGATAAAAATCGAATCCGTATCGAGTCACCGGACCGCGAGAAAAATCATGGTCGGTAAAGTCTTCTATAAAGGATAGAAATAACACAAAGAATAGGAAGTGTGAAAATGTTAGCATTGTTAGGCTATGGAATGATCGTTACCTTCATGGTTTTGTTATTAACCAAGAAAATGTCACCTTTTGCAGCATTAATTTTAGTTCCCGTTGTTTTTGGTTTAGCCGCAGCATTTATATCTGGAACACCACTTTTGGAAGTGTTTGACTGGATTTTTGGTGGATTGTATTACTCACTTGATGGGGATGGAAAACTTATCGGTAAAGGTGTAGCCCCAACGATTACATTATTGCTGTTCGCCATCCTTTACTTCTCGGTTATGTTGGACGTCGGTCTATTCGATCCATTGGCTACGAAGATGATCAAATGGGCAAAAGGCGATCCAATGAAGATTTGTGTCGCTACTGGTGTTATCTCTTTAATCGTGTCACTGGATGGTGACGGGACAACGACTGTTTTGATCGTAACGACAGCAGTTCTGACGCTTTTCAAAAAAATGAAGATGAACCAGCTTTACTTGGCGGTAATCATCGGATTCTGCAACTCGGTAATGAACTTAGTCCCTTGGAGTGGCCCGATGGCGCGTGCGATGCCGGTGCTGAACTTGACACCGAAAGAATTCTTCGTACCCGTTATCCCAGGTATGATTGGTGCAACAATCCTAGCATTGTATATGTGCTACTACTACGGTAAAAAAGAGCGCGCTCGTCTGGGCTACGAAAAAGGCAGCGGCATTATCCATGACAGCGACTTGGAACACATCATTAAAGAAATCAACGAAAAAGATGCGTATTTGAAACGCCCTAAATTGATTTGGTTCAACTTTATCCTTACAGCGGCAATCATGACAATGTTGATCATGGACGTCATCAATGGCGGTATCCTCTTCGTGCTTGGTACAGCTATCGCGTTGCTGGTCAACTACAGACAGTTGAATCTGCAGTCTTCCCGTCTGATCGCGAATGGTGGAGAAGCACTAGGGCCGGTGAGCTTGGTTTATGGTGCAGGTATCATCATGGGTGTCCTGAACGGCAGCGGCATGAGCGCAGCCATCGCACAACAAATGGCTGGCATGATTCCGGAAAACATGGGTGCTTACATTCCATTCTTCTTGGCTTTGATTTCTTTACCTGGTTTGTTCTTCTTGCCAAATGACGCCTTCTACTTCGGTATCCTGCCGGTATTGGCACCAATCGCTTACCAATACGGGGCAACACCAACTGAAATCGGTGTCGCTTCCATGATGGGTCAAGCCATCCGTTTTGCAAGTCCATTAGTGGCCTTCCTTTATGTTTTGGTTGACAGAACAGAAGTCAGCTTTGGCGATTACTCAAAAGAATACCTGAAATGGGGTCTTCCAAGCTTTGTGATCCAAACGGTCATCGCCATTCTGATTGGTGCGATTCCGCTGCCTTTCTTGTTTAATTAGTCATCAAACGACTTCCCGGCAAAGGTCAATCAAGGTTCTGATGTAAGGGGGCAGTTTTCGCCCTTTGCGGTAAGCCACAATCATATCCGCATAATGTGGCTTGCCCTCGAAAGAGAAAAAGCGCGGAGCATTGCCGAATTTCAAGTGACGGATATGGGTCTCGTTCAAGAAGGAGATGCCATATCCCGTCATCGTCAGATTGACAGCTGTCTCGATATTCCGAGTATGCGTCACTTTATTGGGAACGAAATGATGTTCCGCAAAAATCGCTTCGGCGATTTGGCCGGTGCGCTGATCTGGGAAATGCAGAATGAATCGATCCTTTTTGAACAAATGCAGATCAATGGAAGGATAGCTGCTCTTCGGATTAGGCTTCCCTTGATTGATGCAAGGATGTCCTGAGGGCACAGCCAACAGGATTTCTTCCGATTTGATGATTTCATAGTCCAGATTCAAAGCGTGGTGCGGCATGTTCATGATTGCGATATCCGCTTCGCCGTTGTTGATTTTTTCTTCTACAACTTTGGAAGATTCTTCGAGCAACTCGACTTCGATATTTGGGTAGATTTCATTGAATTTCGGCAAGATATCCGGAGCCAGGTAAGAACCGCGCATGAAGGGAATGGAAACGCGCAGACGGCCGATTTTGTTGTCCAATATATGGGCAGCTTCATCGTAAAAGTTTTCGCGCATGCGCAGAATCTCGATCCCGGCAGCCAAAAAACGTTCACCAAGGAAAGTCAGTTCATATTTCTTTCCGATTTGATTGAAGACTGGGAATCCCAATCGGGCCTGCATATTTTTGATGTACATGCTCAATGAGGGCTGTGAGATGTAAAGAGACTCAGCTGCCCTTGTCAAACTGCCGCAGTCGTTGATTGCCTTCACGTATTCGATATCTTTCATTTCCATAGAATCATCCCCTTGTTATAAGTCGTGCTTATGATATTCATAAAATATATGTATTTCATTTATGTTTATTATAGGGATACACTCATACTAAGTAAATACAAGAATATATAAATTGGAGAGGTACTATACTATGAACAGCAAGCAGAAATCAATTAAAACCATCACTACAAATGGGAAGGAGTATAAGTACTACGATCTGAAATCATTGGAAAATGAAAAAGTGACGATCGCCAAATTGCCATATTCCATCCGTGTCTTGCTGGAAAACTTGTTGAGGCAAGAAGACGGCAAGGTAATCACTGAACAACACGTCCTGTCCTTAGCCAACTGGAAACCTGTAAACGAAGTGAAAACAGAGATCCCATTCAAACCATCCCGTGTCATTCTGCAGGATTTGACAGGCGGAGCGGCGATCGTGGACTTGGCAGCATTGCGTTATGTGACCGATAAATTGGGTAAAGATTCCGCAATCATCAATCCGGACATACCAGTGGATTTGGTCATTGACCATTCCGTTCAAGTCGATTACTCCGGATTCAATGATGCCTTCAGAATGAACGCGGAAATTGAGTTCGATCGGAACCGCGAGCGTTACGAATTCTTCAGCTGGGCGGAAAAATCGTTTGATTCCTTCAGTGTTGTGCCACCAGCGACGGGAATTGTCCATCAGGTGAACTTGGAATACCTGGCTGATGTGGTCAAGGAAGCCGAAGCCGATGGGGAAACCATCCTCTACCCGGATACTTTGGTAGGGACCGATTCGCACACGACGATGATCAACGCTTTGGGTGTCCTTGGTTGGGGCGTCGGCGGCATCGAAGCCGAGGCAGGCATGTTGGGTCAACCGTGTTACCTGCAGCTGCCGGATGTCGTTGGCGTACGCTTTACTGGCAAACTCCAAAACGGCGCGACAGCAACTGATCTGGCTTTAAAAATGACCCAAGTGTTGCGTGAGCAAAAAGTAGTCGGAAAATTCGTCGAATATTTCGGTGACGGCCTGAAAAACTTGACGATCGCCGACAGATCGGTCATTGCCAACATGGCGCCGGAATACGGAGCGACCTGCGGCTTCTTCCCGGTTGATGACGAAACATTGGGCTATCTGCGCTTCACCGGCAGGGAAGATGCGAAAGTCGACAGGATCGAAGCCTATGTCAAAGCGAACAACCTTTTCTACAATGATGCAATCGAACCGGAGTATTCAGAGCTGATCGAAATCGACCTTTCAACAGTGGAACCAAGCTTGGCCGGTCCAAAAAGACCGCAGGATTTAGTGAAACTATCCGATGTCAGCCAAAAATTCACCGAAGCCTATGCAGCGCCGATGGGGAATCAAGGCTATGGGTTGGATGCAGAGGATATCGACAACAAAGTGACGATCACCTATGAAGACGGCTATCAAGAAGAGCTGGAAAACGGAGCGGTATCCATCGCGGCCATCACAAGCTGCACAAACACAAGCAATCCGTACCTGATGCTCAGCGCCGCGTTGTTGGCAAAAAATGCAGTCGAAAAGGGACTTTCCGTCAAACGCTACGTCAAAACATCCATGTCGCCGGGATCGAAAGTGACGGCGCGCTATTACGAAAAATCGGGCTTATTGCCTTACCTGGAAGCGTTAGGCTTCAATATCATCGGCTACGGCTGCATGACCTGCGTGGGCAACTCCGGACCGCTGAGGCCGGAAGTCAGCGAAGCGGCCAAAGAGGGCAACATCCTGCTTTCGGCTGTATTGAGCGGTAACCGCAACTTTGAAGGACGCATCCATGCGGAAGTGAAAGCGGGCTACCTGGCAGCGCCGCATTTGGTCATCGCCTATGCCTTAGCGGGCAATGTCAAAGTGAATCTGGCTACCGATCCGATCGGGACGGATAAAGAAGGACAGCCAGTCTATTTCAAGGACATTTTGCCGAGTAACGAAGAAGTCCAAAAAGTCGTGAATGAATCCGTGCTGGCGGATATGTTCAAAGAAGAGTACCGTTCCGTATTCGACTCAAACGACCTGTGGAACAAAATTGAATCCGCAGATAAACCGGTTTACGACTGGGATGGCGATTCAACCTATATCGCAAATCCACCATACTTCGAAAACTTCCAATTGGAAACGGAGCCGATAACGAGCCTGAAAGGAATGCGCGTTTTAGGGAAATTCCAGGATTCCATCACGACCGACCACATCTCGCCGGTTGGAGCCATCGCAATGAAGTCTCCAGCCGGAAAATATCTGATGGAGCATGGCGTGAAACCGAAAGACTTCAATTCATACGGAAGCCGCAGAGGACACCATGAAGTGATGGTGCGCGGTACTTTCTCGAATATCCGCTTGAGAAACGCTTTGGCGGATGGCTTGGAAGGCGGGTTCACCAAATACATCCCGACCAACGAAATCATGCCGATTTTCGATGCCAGCGTGAAATATAAAGAAGACGGCACCGGATTGGTGATTCTGGCCGGAGACGATTATGGAATGGGATCTTCCCGCGACTGGGCAGCAAAAGGCGCCAGACTGTTGGGCGTCGATGCGGTAATCGCTAAAAGTTTCGAACGGATCCACCGCTCCAACCTGATCATGGTGGGTGCGCTTCCGTTGGAATTCCTAAAAGGGGAAGATGCGGAGACGCTGGGATTGACAGGGTTGGAAGAGTACGCGATTGCAATCACGGATGAGGTAAAACCGAATGAAGTAATCACTGTGACAGCGCAAGCTGCGGACGGAACGGAAAAAACCTTCCAAGCTATCGCAAGACTGGATTCTGAAATCGAAATCGACTATTACCGCAACAAAGGGATCTTGCCGATGGTGCTCAGAAACAAGATCAAATAAGCTTTTCTTAATATGCTACTCCGAGTAATCGATGAATAGAAGAAGCCGGCCCCGACTCCGGCTTCCAGAATACGCAAAAAAGCAGGCCCGTAACAGCCTGCTTTTTGCGTATTTTACTTTTAGCAGACCATTTTTTTAGAGAACAGATTCAATTTCAGATCGTTCGGAGCCTGAAATCGGTTTGATTGACTAATAAGAATGGGTACCTTATAATATTGTGTAATAATAATTATTACGTTTTACGAGGTTGCTGCTATACTACGCACTGAGGAGTTGTGGGAAATCATGGTAAGGATAAACCGACTCGGTGAAGTTGATGGCTGGTACAGCATTGACAGCAACCAGGTTCAGTCAGATGAGTTATTGCATCACTATTTAGCCGAATTAGACGCTCAAGACGACATCAAATCGCTAGCACTATACAACTTTATTATAGCTGTTTTGGAACAGATTAATGGCTATGATTTTGATTGGTGGGATAACTTTACAGTTCCTAAAGATAAGTCAATCGCTATTCGAGTCAGGGGACATGAGGTGGAGATGAGTCTAAGGATCATCCAAAAGTTGAACAATAAGCATCTCTCAACAGGAAATCGTATCTATGAATTTCGTCTGGATTTGAATTCGCGTTTAAAGGGAGCTAAGCAAGAGATTTTTGGAGAGACTGATATCATCTTAAGGGGCATTTTTCAGCTAGGTCAGGAAATGGTTGAGATTGGCGAAACATATTCATACAATAAATATGTTGTTGGCGTATTTGACAAGGCGTATTCTAACTCTTCGTTTACGCCGTCGAGCTACTCTGGACAAAGAAATGTTGATAAGACGGATATAATGGCATTGGCTCTGGATGGTTCCGTAGAGATACAAGATATGATCGAACAACTGGAAAGGGATGATACTGATGGGTAAGGAACATCTTACTTCTGAGCAATATACTGAGTTGAAGCCTTTTAAAGACGAGAAGAGCAGGTACGACGCTCCTTTTGGAAAACAATCTTTGGAAATGCAACATTTCATGGCGGCATTGGATGTTTCCAGAGAAGAGTTGATGAAAGACTACGCGATTGATGAATTGCAATTAAAAGAATTTCTATTTGGGACACCCGAAAAATCAGCTGAAGGTAAATTTTTTTACATCTATTATGATTTAAAGAACAAAGTAGATGAACAGAAGCAAGCCAGCAATAAGAAAGCCTTGATAAAACTATTGAATTCCGGCAAAGCATTTGAGAAAAAGATTTTTTATAAATTATTCAGGACCGTATTAGGGATTACTCAGAAAGAGTTTTCGGAGATTGTTAATATGAACATATCCACCATCAGGTCGTGGGAGCAAGGGAAGTCTGCTGCTTCGGGTTCTTCACAAATGTTGATCTATATGGCGTTGCCTGAAGAGGTCAAGAAAGAGTTGGAAGTCAATAAAAAAGCAGAAAACTGTAGGCCTTCTGCTGAAGTAAGGGTATTTGAAGGGACCATTCGAAGTCCTGGAGGGAAAACTATAGTCAGCATCAAAGGCGGAAAAAACGGACCGAGAAAAGTAAGCCGCTCAAGATCCAATACGATAGAGCGTTTGGAAAAAGTATCTGAAATAGTTAAGGAATTAAACTGAAAAAGAGGCAACCTCGAAAAAGCGAGGTTGCCTCTTTTGTCATTCCACATACAAAGACAATTTCTTCTCGATGCGTGTCTGGAAAGCAGCAAAGACGCTGCAGACCGCCCAGTAGATGAGCGCGACCAGGATGTACATGGTCATGTAGTCGAACTCGCGGCCGCCGACTATCTTGGCGTTCTGGAACATTTCCGGAACGGTGATCATTGCCGCCAAAGATGACCCTTTGATCAGGTCCAGCAGCACGTTGCTCATCGGCGGGATGGCGATCCGCAGGGCTTGCGGCACGATGACTTTACGCATGATGAACGACCATTTCAGCCCCAGCGCATAAGCCGCTTCCCATTGTCCGTGATTGACGGAATTCAATGATGATCGGATGATTTCCGCACTGTAGGCGGCCGAGCTCATGCTGAAGCCGATGATGGCTGCCGTGACGGCTGTGAATTGGATGCCGATGAACGGAAAGCCGAAGTAGAGCAGGAACAAAATGACCAAAGTAGGGGTTCCCCTCATGAAGGAGATGTAGAGCCGCGCCAGCCAGCGAAGTGGTTTCAACTTGGCCAGTTGCAGCATCGCAAGAACAAAGCCAAGCAGCGTACCATTCACCATGCTGGTCAACGCGATTCCAAGCGTATAGCCCATCCCTTTCAGGACGTACGGAAGGCTGTAGAGAGCCAATTCCGGATTAAAGATATACTGCCACTGGATGCCTGACATGTCTTGCCCACCTTTCTGTTCTACGTATTTATTCTATGTGTCTAATCTACGTTGCTTACGTCGATCACAGGGAAATCATATTCGATCTGGACAGTCACATCCGCACCGTCATAGAACTGTTTCGACAATTCCGCTAAAGTACCGTCAGCACGCATTTCATCCAAAGCTGTGTTGAACTTATCGGTCAATTCGTCATTGCCTTTTTTGATGGAGAAATTAGTTTCGGATGGGTTGTAGAAAATGTCATGCACTTTTACCGGGATATCAGGCAAAGCCGCAGTCGCCAATTTTTGTGCGTAATAGTCGTTCAGGATAACGTCGGTCCGTCCGTTCGCTACGTCCGAAAGATACATATCGTTTGTCGCGTTGTCGTAGATTTTTTCTTCTGCGCCGAAGTAACGCGCAACTTTCATGTAAGTTGTCGTTGCCGCACCGGCAGCGATTTTGCCTTTCAAATCTTCCAGCGTTTCGATGCCGGAATTATCGGATTCACGGACGACCATGGCACCGAATGAATATTTGTAAGGGGTAGTGTAATTGTATTTGTCGGCATTTTCGCCATTGCGGTCGATTCCGAATGCTGCAACATCCACTGCGCCGCTGTTGACGGAAGTAAGCATGCCGTCTACGCCCATTTCTGTGAATTCCACTTCCACGCCGATGCGCTCAGCGATTTCACGAAGGATCTCCACTTCGTAACCAGTCAATTCGTCAGTTTCCTTGTCGTGATAAGAATTAGGGTAAAGCGTCCCGGAAGTGGCTGCCTTCAAAACGCCGGCTTCCTCGATCTTGTCCCATGCTGTTGCTGAATCAGTTAACACCGCTGTATCAATAGCGCTGCTGTCGGCTGTTTCGCCGCTCCCGCAGGCCGCCAAAGTCAAACCTAATAATGCTGTCAAACCGCCAAATAAAACTCTCTTTTTCTTTACCATCCGTGAAACCTCTCCTTTTTCCTCGAATAAGAACTAGACTTAAGATAGCACGTATTTGGGCCGAAAGCAACCGTTTTATCTATAAAAATAATACAGTTTTAGATGCTGTTATAAATCATTTTCATCGGAAAGATTGAACAAAATGAACATATCTTGTTGCGTGGTTCCGAACATTCGGTCGGGATGTTGGTACAGTTCGCAAAACAGTTTGTGAAATGGGGAACAGCCCCCGCAATATGCAATGAAAGTTACTGAAAATAAAAAGAGGAACATTGGACAATATCGCTCCTCAAGTATGCAAAAAACCCGGATCGGTGTCAAACACCAATCCAGGTTTATTAAGTTTGTCTATCAAATAGTATTTCCCTTAACGCACGCCACGCAAATTTTCGGCATCGAAACTGAACAGGATGCCATTACCCGGCACATCCAGTTGCATCCGCTCGACGATGGCGGTTTCCACCGCGGGAGCGACATCGGATGTGACTAGGTTCATGATGATGTCTTTGCCGGCATCCACTTCGATCCCGAACACTTTCCGGCATTTTTCTGCGAAGGCCCCGGTCCCGTGGAAGAGGGTGCCACCGCGTGCGCCTGCCGCAGCAGCCGCTTCGACGACTTCGTCACCCAATCCGGCGGCAACGAGCGTGAAAAAGACTTCGTGACCGGAATCTGGATGGGCATCCTTTTCGTCCAGATGCAGACGTTCACCGTGCGTGCCCAGCAAGTGCGAAAGCGGACTCGTGAAGAGGATGCCGCGATTCGGTAACTCGAAATGGAAGAGCGAGCTGATGTGTTCGATGGCAGGCTGCGTTTTTTCGCGCGCGCAGACCATAAAGAGGATCTCTTTTTTTACTTCATAAAAACCGATCGTGCGCAATAAAGCGCTGGAAACCGTGCCGGAACCATGCATAATGGTCCCGCCGGTGATGCCGCATTTCTTCGCTTCCTCAAGCACCCGGCTTGCTTTGCCGATGTTGACGACGACAAAAATGACGTCGTAGAATCGTGTGTTTTCAACTTGTTTGGTCAATCAAAGACCCTCCTTTACACTGTTGCGCTGATAGATGGCGCCTAACAATTGCAGCGAGATGATCGGCATCATCGCCACCATCGCAATCATCCCGAAGCCTTCCAAAAGCACGTTGGCGTCCGGCGTGATTTCCGCGACACCTTGGATGAACGCCAGGATGAAAGTGGCCGTCATCGGCCCTGAAGCCACGCCGCCCGCATCAAAGGCTATACCGACGAACAGCTTCGGGACTTTGTAGGAGAGGGCGATGATAACCAGATAGCCGGGGACGAGATAGTGCCACAGTTGCAGCCAAGGGATGAGCACACGCACGACCGACAAGAGGACGGCGAGCCCGACTCCGATGGACAGGAATCCCAGCACAATACCGCGCTTAACATATCCAGTTGTAACATCTTCTATTTGATGCGTCAATACATATACCGCAGGTTCCGCCAAAATGACCAATACCCCCAGTACAAAACCGACTACCAGGACCGGAATCGAGCTGTCCATCCCGGCAATCAGCATGCCGAGTTTGCGTCCGACTTCCATGAATCCGGCATTCACGCCGGTTAGGAAAAGCACCAACCCGACAAACAGATAAGACATCCCCAAGAAAATACGGCGGAAAGTACGCTTCGAGAGTTTTTCATCCGTAAAGAAGGCATGGGTGAGCACGAAGATGATCAATATCGGCGAAACTGCCAACAGGATTTCACCCGCGATTTTCGGCAACTCGTGCAGGAAAGGCGCAAGCCAGTCGGTCTCCGCAGCCGCGCTGGCAGGCATCGAGCCCGAAAGCGGTTCATCGGAACGGACGAACAAACCCAGGATCAATAAGGCTAGAATGGCGCCGGCTGAGGCGATCCCCACCAGCCCGAAGCTGTCCTCTTCAGCTGATTGCGTTCGTCGGTTCAGGGATGCGACCCCGACTGCCAGAGCCAACATGAAGGGCACAGTCAAAGCGCCGGTCGTCGATCCCGAAGCGTCGAAAGCGATGGCGAACAGGTCGTTGGTGCTGAAGTAGGCCAACCCGAAGATGGTGAGGTAGAGGAACGTGAAGGCTTTGTTCAGCGGATAGCGGTAAACGATCCGGAATAGGCCAATAGTCAGCATCACGGCGATGCCGACGGAAACGACGACCAGGAGCAAATTTTTCGGATACATGCCGTTCGTGACCTCGGAAACCTGAGTCGCCAAAATATGCAGATCGGGTTCCGCGATCGAGATGAAAAAGCCGAGCACAAGCCCCATCCCGAGCACGTATTTCATGCTGTTGCTGCGGGCCAAGCCTCTCCCGAGAAATTTCCCGATCGGCGTGATGCCGAGATCCACGCCGAAAAGGAAGATGGATAAGCCGATGGTGATCAAAAACGCCCCGAACAGGAACCTCTGCAGATCAATCGTTTCGAGCGGCGTCAATGTGAAGTGGAGAAGGACGACAAGCAACGTGATCGGCAACACCGACTGCAGGACTTCCCTTAATTTTTCTGTAAAGATACGCATAGATTCATTCCTTTCACAGTGATGTTATAATGTTGAAGAGTAATATCCATACATTAAACATAACATGCCAACTATTAAATAGGAAGTAAAACGCACCCTTTCGAAGGACATTGGGCAATTTTCCGATGCTTTCAGGAAATTCGCCCGGATCCGATAGTCACTAGAGCCAACCGTTTTGCTTTGACGGAAGCGCTCCAAAGCATTAGAATAAAGGAAACAATAGGGTTTCATGAAGGATGATAAATATGAACATAAAAAACAAAAGCTTGCTGAAAACTGCCGTTTTGGCGGGCGCGGCGGCCTATCTGCATCTCCAAAACACGTGGATCCAGAAGACCGAGTACACGATTCCGGTCAAGAACCTTGCGCCGGAAAACGAAGGGATGAAGATCGTCCAGCTTTCCGATCTTCATCTGCCCAAAGAGAAAATCGATCTGAACAAGCTGATCGACATGACCAAGGAAGCGGAACCGGACTTCATCTTTCTGACCGGCGACCAGATTCAAGGGGATCATCCTTTTGACCCCTCGGTGGCAGAAACGCTGTTCCGGAAATTAGCGGCGATCGCGCCGACCTATGCCATAACGGGGAACCATGACCGCCACTCTCCGATGTTCCACATTGCGTTGGATCTGTACAAGAAAACAGGGATCCGATTTCTGGACGATGAAGCAATGAGCGTCCTGGCGAAAGGCAGAAAGCCTGTCGTCATAATGGGTCTGAGCGACAAAGGCGCAGCCATCCAGAAAATTACGAAGGATTTCCTGAAAAAAATCAAGCTCCGCAAAGATTGGCAAGGCCAGACGCGCCTTTTGCTGGCGCATCGTCCTGAACATTTCCTGAAGTACCATATCAATCCGGAGAAATCAGCTGACATCACGTTTGCCGGCCATGCGCACGGCGGTCAAATCCGCATCCCTAGACTGGGCGGCCTTTACGCTCCAGGCCAAGGACGGATGCCGCAGCATACCGAAGGGGTCTATCTCTTGCCGACAGATCAGGAAAAGAAACTGGTCGTCAGCCGCGGTATCGGTGGAGCGTCCTTTCCGTTCCGCATCAACAACCGACCGGAAATGGTCATCGTGACCTTGACGAGCGGCTCGGTTTCCAAACCACTGTAGGCGCGTGCTCTGATTAAGCTTAGACGGCGAGGGAAGAGCTTTCCCTCCAGTTTGTTATGTAAGCGCATTAATAATTTTTGTATTTCTGACTGAATTGCGTTACACTTAAGGTAATAAGTAGAAGGAGTGTGGGTTATCATGGTGAAGAGCTTAATGGACAGAATGCCTTTGAATGATGGTTTTACAATCCCCGGTATCGGATACGGCACTTGGAATGTGAGCGATGATGAAGCGGAAGAATTGGTCTTCATGGCCATCATGCGCGGGTACCGCCTAATCGACACAGCCAGCATGTATGGAAATGAAGCCGGCGTAGGCCGCGGTATCCAAAAAGCAATCAATGGCGGCATTTCCAGAGATGACATTTTCGTCGTCACAAAAATCTGGAAAGACGACATGGGTTTTGAGAAAGCAACGGACGCTATTCGAGCCAGCTATGACCGTCTCGGACTGAAATACATCGACCTGTTCCTGATCCATTCGCCTAGCGAAAGCGACGATGTCAACGCAGAAACGTGGAAAGCATTGGAAGATGCCACAGACTCCGGCATTGTCCGCAGTATCGGTGTTTCCAACTTCATGCGCGGCGATCTGACGCAGTTGATGGAAAATTGCCGGATCAAACCAGCAGTAAACCAACTCGAAATCAACCCTTACAACAATATGGAAGTAGTCGATGACTTCTGCTACGACAACAATATCGTGACCATGGCTTACAGCCCATTGGCAAAAGGCCGGGTCATCTCGGAAAGCAAAGTCATCAAGATCGGCGAAAAATATGGCAAGACGCCGGTGCAGGTTGTATTGAAATGGTGTGTGCAACGTGACCTCATTCCGATTCCGAAAACGAAGGATGCCGATCGCATGAAAGAGAATCTGGACCTCTTCGACTTCACCCTGACTGATCAGGAAATGGAAATGATCACGCGTATCCAAAAGCCCACTAATTTCGAAAGAGGCCACCAAGACCACAACTTGGGTAAACGCATCGGATTCGATACGAATAAGGCTCTTAGAACGCATAAAACTTCTGATACGCACAAGACAGTTTAATGAAAAATGATAGAGCTGGGGACTTTCAAGTCTCCGGCTTTTTTTAGGTTTTGATCATGTATTCATGAAAACTAGAGGTCCCATTTCTATGCGAATGTCTGAAAAATGTTACAATAGCAGTAAATACTCAGAATAAGGATGGATAGGATGAATTTTTATTATGACGAAGAAGCAATCCGCTATCTGAAGGCAAAGGATCCGATTTTGGCGGACATCATCGACCGGATTGGGACGATTGAACGGCCAATCGATGCGGATCTCTTTTCGGCGCTCATCAACAATATCGTCGGTCAGCAGATTTCGATGAAGGCCCAGGAGACCGTCTGGAAAAGGATGCTCACCGCTTTCGGAGCGATCACGCCAGAAAATCTTTGCCGAGTGAGCGTCGAAGAAATCCAACAATGCGGTTTGTCGACCCGCAAAGCGACCTATATCCGTGAAGCGGCCGAAAAAGTCCTTTCAGGCGAATGCGATCTGGAGGCGCTGAAGGGCTTGAGCGACGAAGCGGTCATCGCCGAACTGTCGCAGCTGCGCGGCATCGGCAAATGGACTGCCGAGATGCTGCTGATCTTTTCGATGGGCCGTCAGGACGTGCTGAGCTGGGACGACCTCGCCATCCATCGCGGACTGCGGATGGTGTACCATCACCGCAAAATCACGAAGCAGCTGTTCCAGAAATACAAACGGCGCTACGCGCCATATGGTTCGATCGCGAGCCTTTATCTGTGGGAAGTGTCCGTCGGCGGCCTGCCGGATCTGAAGGACTATGCGCCGCTGTCGGAAGCCGAAAAGAAGAAACGCCAAAAGCAGCGCCAAGAGCTGAAACGGGCGGAAAAGCAAATCCTATAATGAATAATGCCAGCATCCCATTCTCACAGGGATGCTTTTTTGCTTCTGTTGCGAAGGGGATGCTTTAACCGGGCGTCAGTCCCAATTACGCCTACAAAAATCATTCATTTTACATCTCAAAAAAATGGTATCGCTAAGCATTCCACCCCCGATTAGTGTAGAATGGGGATAGAATGTTCAAAAGACAACAATGAGTGAGGGGATAAAACCATGATCAGATTAGGCATCATCGGAACGAGCAGCATCGCGCATGAATTCGCCACAGCGGCAAAAGCATCCGGACAATTCGAAATAAAAGCGGTCTACAGCCGCACCCAGTTCAACGCCCAGAGTTTCGGCGAGGGCTACGGCGCGGATCTGTTCGTCACCGAGCTGGACAAATTCACAGCCTTGGAGGAAGTGGATGCCATCTACATCGCATCGCCGAACAGTCTCCATTTCGAGCAGGCCATGTCGGCCATCGCGAACGGCAAGCATCTCATCGTCGAGAAGCCGATCTTCTCGAACACGAAAGAATGGGAGGCAGCCTTCGCCGCAGCGAAAGCCAACAATGTTTTCCTGTTTGAAGCCGCCCGCCACCTGCATGAACCGAACTTCGCGCTCGTCAAGAACGAGATCGCCAAATTGGGCGAAATCGACGGCGCCAGCTTCACTTATGCCAAATACTCCTCCCGCTATGACCAAGTCTTGGCCGGCGAGGAACCGAACATCTTCTCGCTGGAATTTTCCGGCGGGGCGCTCTCCGATTTGGGCGTGTACTTGCTGTATGCTGCCATCGCTTGGTTCGGTGTGCCCGAGGAAGTCGATTATGCCGCCAAGAAAATCCAGACGGGCGTTGATGGAGCCGGCACGATGCTGCTGACATATCCGTATTTTACAGTCAGCCTGCATACTTCGAAAATCTATAATTCCTTCGCTGATTCGGAAATCTACAGCGGCAAAAATACGTTGATTCTCGATGGTGTCAATTTGATCCAATCCGTCGAACTGGTGGACGGCGAGACCGAGGAACGTTATCAATTGGCCGAAAAAGCGTCCGGGCATTTCATGGATGACGAGGTCCGTGCATTCGCGGGTGTCTTGAATGATCCGGGAAATCCTGATACTATAGAAGACTATGAACGTTGGACGCAGATCAGCCGAGACGTCAACCGGACAATGGAAGCTTTGCGCAAAAAAGCGGGCATCGTTTATCCAGCGGATTTAGATGAGGCGTAGGTCAGCCGGATGCTTCCGCGCGAGGCATGCACCGCAGCTTAATAACAGGCTGCACTATAAGAAATGAGGAAACAAATGATGATGATGGAAGAAATGGCAATGCCATTCGAGAAATACTGGAACGAGATGAGTTTTCAGCTGCCGACGCCGATCCAAGAAAATGTCTTCAAGCCGTTGATGGAAGGCAAAGATGTCGTTGGCCTATCGCCGACCGGTACCGGCAAAACCTTGGCTTATGCCATCCCGTTGCTGCAAAAAACGGATGCCAACAAGGAATTGCAATTGTTGGTGCTCGTGCCTTCGCAGGAATTGGCACACCAAGTAGGGCACGTTTTGGCGGAATGGGGTTCCCTTAAAGACCTGACCGCGCAAGTGATCATCGGTGGCGCGAACGTGGGCCGTCAGATCGACAAGCTGAAGGAAAAGCCGGAAATCGTGGTCGGAACACCGGGACGATTATTGGAATTGGCCAACCAGAAAAAACTCAGACTGCACAACATCAAGACGGTCATCTTGGATGAAGCCGACTACTTGATGCAGGAAGAGCATCTGAGTGCCTTGCGCGAATTAATCAAAAAAATGCCGGGTGCCCGCCAGATGGGTTTCTTTTCGGCTACGAACAGCGAAAACCTCAAGGATATCCAGAAATGGTTCAACACAGAGCCGCTTTGGTTCGACACGACCAAGGAAGGCCAGTTCATGGATCAGACTGTCCATGGTTTCATCGAGGCACCGACGCGGAAACGTGCGGAAATGCTGCGCCGGTTGGGCAACTTGGAAGGCATGCAGGCGCTCGTTTTCGTGAATTCTACGCAGGAACTTGATTATTTGGCGGGAAAACTGCAGTTCGAGGGCATCAATGTCCGCATGCTGCACAGCGACTACGGCAAGGCGCAGCGTAAGAGCGCCATGGATGAATTCCGCAAAGGCAACGCGACGTTCCTTCTGACGACGGATGTTTCCGCCCGCGGGATCGACATCCTGGATCTGCCTTACGTCATCCATTACGATCTGCCGCTTTCGAAGGAAACCTACTTGCACCGCTCCGGACGTACGGGCCGGATGGGCAAAAAAGGGGTCGTGCTGTCACTCGTGAATGACCGCAACAGTCGCGATATCAAACGCTTCGCGCCGCATCCGGATGAAGTGAAAGAATTCTTCATCTACGGCGGTGAGCTCGTCAACGAACTGCCGAGCCGTGAATCACGTGACGCCATCCGCGATGCGCAGAAACCGGCCGCAGCCAAAGCAGCCAAAATCCAGAAAAAAGCTGCCTTGAAAGAGGAAGAGGCGTCCCCACAAGCGCCAGCCAAGAAAATCAAAAAGAAAAAAGTCCGCACCAAGACGCTGAAAAACAAAGGCGCGCGCCGCAAGCCAACAGAACAAAAGCCATCTGAATAACTGAATTCCTTTTCGCATTCTGCCGGTAGGATCGCCCCAAACTGCATGCGCGGGGGCTGTCCGCGGTGGTGTGCGGATTTTTTTGTTCGACTGGAATGTGTGCCGGAACTCCGGCCTAGGCGGCGGTCGCCGGAGGACAGCACTGCGAAATGCGCCCAGCTCCGGCGAGGCTGCCGCCGCCGGAGGAGCCCGGTAATAGCGGATCTCTCCTCCGATGGCGCAACCCCTCGTCGGAGCAGACACTCAAAATGCGGGCCGGCACTCCGGCCAGTCGCTCGTTCACTAGTCCCAACAGGCAGATTTCCTTCCCGGGTCCGTTGCGGCGGACCCCTCGCACCTGTATAATCAAAGACAGAGAACGAATATGTATACGGATACGGAACGAAGTCCGCTATGCAGCACAAGAAAGGGGTGCATGCTATCCATGGTCACCATCAATGACATCGCCAAAATGGCCGGTGTGGCGAAGAGCACCGTTTCCCGCTATCTGAACGGCGGAGCGGTCAGCGAAAAAACAAAGGCGAAGCTGGATGAGATCGTTGCCGAGAACGACTATAAACCGAATAAATTTGCCCAAAGCCTGAAAGCGAAGCGCACGCATATGGTAGGGACGATCATTCCGCGTCTGAATTCCTTTGCGACGAATGAAGCGTTGCGGGGCTTGGAGAATAGTCTTCGCCTTTCCAAAAACCAATTGTTGATCACGAATGCGGATCAGAGCCGCGAGCGCGAAATCGAAGCCATCTCCACCTTGGCGAAGCAGCGCGTCGACGGCATCGTCTTCTTCGCGGCGGCTATAACGCCGGCTCATGTGAAGGCGTTCGAAGATGCTGATGTTCCCGTCGTCATCGTCGGGCAATCGCATCCCGATTTCCACTGCATCATCCATGATGACGAGAAGGCGGGCCATTCGGTCGGAGCCTACGCGGTGGCGAACGGGCACAGGAACATTCTTGTCTTCGGGGTCGACGAATCCGATACGGCGGTCGGGGTGACCCGACGCAACGGCATCGAGCAGGCTTTCGAAGGCCACGATATCGACTATACCTTCGTCAAAACGAGCTTTGCCATGAAGGACGCCTACGAAAAGGCACTGGAAATCCTGCCGCAATCAAAAGCGACTTTCGTGATCGGCGCGACCGACAACATCGCGATCGGGATCATGCGCGCGGCTCATGAGTTGCAGCTGGAAATCCCAAATCAGTTTTCCTTGGCGGGCTTTGGTGGTTATGAAATCACCGAGGCGGTCTATCCGCGCATCACAACGGTCCATTATCCGTTCATGGAATCCGGCGAATTGGCGGCGAAAATCCTGATGGAATTGATTTTGAAAAAAGAAGTCGCCCAGATCCAAACGCTGGATAACGAGCTGTTGATCCGGGAATCAACAATGAGAAAAGAATAGCCTCAGCCTATACGACTAGCAACAGATTTCAACAATTAAAGGTCCGTAAGCAAATTTTGCTTATGGGTCTTTTTTTTGGTTCGTCCGCTAAAAACAGAAAAAGTGCAAACCCATGCAACCGCTTCAAAATCACCCGAATCGTCAGAGGCGCAAGTTTTCTCCATCGTTTTCATTGTTACCCAATATATTGATGTGGTTGACATAGTTTTTAACCTATGCCATCATTGATTCAATGACTATAACCAAATGAATGGAGAATGATGATGAGCGAAAAAGAATCTGTATTATCCGTAAAAAATGAAGAGCGGGCCAGCAGAAGACTGAGCACAATGGAAGCAATCAAAAACAAGCTATATGCCGGCGGACGCCTCACCAAATCGGAAGCTATGGCATTGATAGAGATGCCGCTCGAAGAGCTTTGCGCAGCCGCCAACGAGGTTCGCGAGCATTTCTGTGGAAATGTGTTCGACGTCTGCACGATCATCAACGGCAAAAGCGGAAAATGCTCGGAAAACTGCAAGTTCTGCGCCCAATCCCGCTATTACCGCACGAAAGTGGATGCCTATTCTCTCATCGGATCGGAAACGATCGTCGAGCAGGCGAAATATAACGAAGAGCGCGGCGTACTGCGGTATTCCATCGTTACCTCGGGCAGAGCCTTGTCCAGCAAGGAAGTGGACAAGGTCTGCGAAAGTCTGGAAGCCGTCCAAAAGGAATCGGACATCGCGCTCTGCGGCTCGTTCGGGCTTCTGGAGGAAACGGAATTCGCCAAACTGAAGCAGGCGGGTTTGACGCGCGTCCATAACAATCTGGAAACTTCGCGAAGGAACTTCCCGAATGTCTGCACGACCCATACTTACGACGACAAAATCGCCGCCATCCGCGCTGCGCAAAAGGCAGGTCTGACTGTCTGCAGCGGCGGCATCATCGGCCTTGGCGAAACGATGGAGGACCGCATTGATATGGTCATCGACCTGCGCGAAATGGGTATCCGTTCGATACCGGTCAACCTGCTGAATCCCATCCCTGGCACGCCGTTCGAGGAAAACGAAGTCGTCGGCGATGACGAGATGAGCCGCATCATCGCGATTTTTCGGATGCTGGCTCCGGATGCTTATATCCGCGTGGCCGGCGGAAGGGGGCTGCTTGCGGATAAAGGCAGACAGTGCTTCCTTTCCGGCGCCAATGCGGCCATTTCCGGCGATATGCTGACGACGGACGGCATCACGATCGAACAGGATATGCGTATGCTCGGAGAACTCGGTTACGAGGTGGTCTTGCGCGATGACTGATGGGACAGGATAGCCCCGCCAGTCCTCTCATCGCAATATCCTTTTGAATTCAGGGAACGAAAGGGGTTCTCTGTTGATTTATTGTTTTTCGAGATTGATTCGATAATTTAATTGCGGATTATTATATAATAAGTGGATATTGTTTGAAGGAGGAAGATCAGAAAAATGAATGATGCAAAGGGATTAAAAAAATATTTGGCAGTGCTGGGTGCATTCGCCTTATTGGGTCTGAGCGGCTGCAACCAAGAAGAAGCGGCGGAAGCGGACAGCAGCGTGCAGGCGACGACGGAACAGACTTCCGAAGGGGTAGCACAAGAAGCAACTGAAGAAACAACTGAAGAAACAACCGAAGCAGCCTCTGAGGAACATTTGGATTACGAGAACCAGGATGAATGGGACTTCGAATCCGGTGAGATGCAATCCCCGATCAATATCGAAACGAGTGCAGCCGAAGCAATGAGCACAGACGGCTCGCTGACACTGGACTATGCGGAAGAGATCATTGATGTGATCGATAACGGGCACAGCATTGAAATAGAAGACGGCGGCCAAGCGACGATTGCCGGACGCAGTTTTGAACTGGCGCAATTCCATCTGCATTCCCCGAGCGAGCATACAGTGGATGGAGAAAGTTTCCCGATCGAACTGCATTTTGTCCACAAAGCACAGGATGGGCGTTTGGCGGTCATCGCGGTTTTCTTTAAAGAAGGAACAGAGAACGCTGCCTTCCAAGCGATTCTGGATGATGTGAAGGCGAATGAAGAAGCTACTATTGCGAGCGGACTTAGCCTGAACGTTGCCGAACTGCTTCCAGCGAACAAAAGCTACTACCATTACCTAGGATCCTTGACGACACCGCCGCTGACCGAAAATGTCGAGTGGTACGTGATGGCGAACCCTGTGGAAGTCTCCGCGGAACAGATTGCGGCCTTCAACGAATATTATCAAGGCAACAACAGAGAGGTCCAACCATTGGGCGAGCGTTCTGTTTTGAAATACGAAGAATAGCAAACCTTCTTCAAAGTTCCGTCCAAACCCATTCCAGTGGGGCAGGCGGAACTTTTTTGATTTTGAAAAGTTCCGTAATGCGATTACAAAATGCGGAAGAAACGGATGCAACGGAACTTTTTTTGTTATAATTGAAGGAAAAACGCGAGCAGGGGGAACGTAATGGGTGAAATAGCAGCAAAAGCCGCATCATTGATATTGATCATCGTGATCGGTTACGTCATCAAACGAATCGGATGGGTAAGCGCAGAAGATTTCCCGAAATTTTCAAAAATTGTTTTGCGGATCACGTTGCCCTGCGCACTGATCACCAGTTTCAACACGTTCGACATCACTTACAACCTGCTATTTTTGACCGCAATCGGCCTCATCGCTAACTTGGTCCTGCAAATCACCGGCTATCTGGTAAATCAGAGGAAAGGCGGCATAGCGCAGGCTTTCGGAATCATCAACCTCGGCAGCTACAACGTAGGGGCCTTTGCGATGCCATATATCGCCGGATTGATGGGCCCGCAGTCGATCATTTTTGCATCCCTTTTCGATGTCGGCAATTCCTTCGGAGCGGCCGGAATCGGTTATGGCTGGTCCCGTTCGGTGGCGAATGAGAAACAAAAAACGACCTTAGGTGGCTTCCTCAAGCTCATGTTCCTTTCGCCGCTGTTCGATACATACTTGATTCTTTTGTTGATGCGTCTCTTCGGATTGCAATTGCCGGATGCAGTCATCACCTTTACGTCCACGGTGGGCGGCGCCAATACATTCCTGGCGATGCTGATGATCGGAATCGGTTTGGAATTGGGCTTGGATGCGCACCGCTTCAAGCTGGCCTTCAAATACTTGGCCATCCGCTACGGCTTTTCGCTGATCTTCTCCATCCTGACCGTGCTCTTCCTGCCGGTATCATTGGTCGTGAAGACGATCCTCTGCATGCTGTTCTTTTCGCCGATCGCATCGATGGCGACCGGATTCACCGACGAAGCGGGCGGGGACGTCGAAACATCCGCCTTCATGAATTCCGTCTCCATCCTGATCGGAATCTTCGCGCTGCCGCTCGTTTTGGCGGTCATGGGGTAAAAAATTATAGAATGAATCAAACCACCCGGTTATCACGCAGGTGGTTTTTTTGTGGTAGGAAACTTTTCCTCCGGCGAACGTAGGCTACGCCGGAGTTCGGCCCACTAAGGAGTCCTTTCCTCCGATGAGGAGGTGCTCGTCGGAGTTGGATCCCGCGATTTACCGTCGTCCTCCGGTGAGCGGCCCATCACCGGAGCAGGGCGCCACGTATAGCGCTCAGCTCCGGACAGCCTTCACACCTGGAGAAAAGAAGCATAAACATATAGCATCAACCTATATCTGTATATATCATTTAAGTGTTACCCTATAACCGGATTCCATGGCATACTGGAACAACCTTCACGAATGAAAGGCATCAGCAAATATTGGGATAGCGACGCTGCATCAGCACCGCTATCCTTGAAAATACAAAAGAACTAGGAAAAGGGGGAAAAGTAATGAAAAAAGAAACAAATCGTTGGGTGGTCCTGATCAGCTCGATGGGAATCTTGTTGTGCACCGGTATCGTCTACACGTTCAGTGTTTTCGCGGGACCGTTGGCGGAGTTGCGGGGATGGGCGGTGCCGAACATCATGATGGCGTTCGCGATCAATTCCGCGGTGGGGCCGATCCCGATGATCTTCGGCGGCTATTTTACGGACCGCGGCTGGGCAAAATGGATTGCCCGCATCGGCGTCGTGCTTTTCGGTATCAGCTTTGCTTTCACGGGGCAAGCGACGAGCATTTTTCAGTTGTATCTGATCTACGGCATCTTCGGCGGATTTGCGCAGAACTTTGCTTATTCCGCTTGCCTCAGCAACACGATCCGCTTTTTCCCGGATAAAAAAGGCTTGGCTTCCGGTCTGATCACGGGTGGCATGGGCGGAGCGGCAATCATCGCGGCACCAATCGCGAATACGCTGATCGAACGCTACGGCGTGAGTCAAGCTTTCTGGCGCATGGGCTTGGCGTATGCGCTGGTCGGTTTCTTTTTCAGTCTGTTCATCCGCTCGGCACCTAAGCAGATCGTTCCGCAAACCGTTGCGGCCTCCGAAAAAGTTCCAGCAAAAGCAATAACCGCAAACAAAAACTGGAAGGAAATGCTGGCGACCCCGGCATTCTACCTGCTGATCCTGATGTTCGCGATGGGCGCCTTTTCCGGCCTGATGATTGCGTCGAATGCATCGCTGATCGGTCAATCCATGTTCGGTTTGTCGGCATCGGCCGCAGCCGCTTATGTCAGCCTCTATTCCTTGAGCAACACGTCCGGTCGGGTATTCTGGGGCGCAGTCTCCGATCGCATCGGTCAGATCCGCGCGGTCATCATCATCTACAGCGCAATCATTTTTGCCTTCATCCTGCTTGTAAGCGTTGACCAAGTGTGGGCTTTTGTTGTCGGAATCGTCACCTTGGGACTCTGCTTCGGCGGCGTGATGGGCGTCTTCCCGGGATTGGTCATGGATAACTTCGGTCCGGCGAACCAGGGCGTCAACTACGGCATCGTCTTCATCGGCTTTTCGAGCGCCGCCTTCGTTGCACCGAAAGTGACTGCATCATTGGCAGCGGCCAATAATGGAGACTTCACGAAAGCCTTTTATGTCGCGATTGCTGTAGTCCTGATCGGACTGGGCTTGAGTCTCGTCTACGCGAAAAGAAAAATCGCAGCTAAGCTTGCTGCGGAAACTGTCCAGTAGATAATTCATTGAAAACAGCTTGCATTCCGGGGATTTACTCTCTAAAATGCGAGCTGTTTTTTCTGAATGGAAAGGGCTGTGACGTAAGCATTTGAGGGATTAACTGCGGGAATTAGCCCGTAATGTTAGCGCTTAAAGCAGAGGAGTCTTATAATGGGAGTGTGGCAGATCATTTTCGGATCAATGCAATCTGATTCAGCAATTATCGTCTGAGGATCCCTATTGGAACGGATCCCGTCGTCAGCTCCCGCAATTTTCCTAAGGAGGCTGTTTTTATGAAAAAAAGAATAAGGATATTATCCATCTTCGCCCTAGTCATGTTCGTGGGCTGCGCCAACACAACGATTTCGGACTCGGATGGGGAAATTACTAGCCAAGAGAGCTCCGCCCAAGCCGTCAGTGAGGTGGGAAAAGGGTCTGGCAACGAATCTTTGAATAGCGTCACGACTCTGGCTTTCGCAGATGAAGACATGGAGCTTTATGTGCGCAAGCTGATCGGGAAAGAAGAAGGCGAACTTGCGGCAAGCGATGTCGAAGCGGTCGATGCCCTCTATTTGGGTAATAAAGACATAAGCGCGATCGACGGGATCGAACACTTCACGAATCTGCGGATACTCCACCTGAACCAAACAGAAGTCAGTGACATCAGCGCCTTGGCCGGGTTGACGCAATTGGAATATTTGGATATCAGCCATTCCCGTGTAGAGGATGTTGCAGCATTGGAAAATCTGACCAAGCTCAAAACACTGTACCTCAACAACAACAATTTGGAAGACATCAAACCGTTGGCGAAATTGACACAGTTGATGACGCTCTACCTGAACGACACTGCCATCGACGATATCCGTCCTTTGGCTGGCATGGACGGACTCCAGTCGCTGAATCTGCGCAATACAAAGGCCCAAGATATCGCTGTTTTAGCGGAATTGATGCAGTTGCGCTACCTGAACCTTGGCAACACGCAAGTCACTGATATTACAGCCGTATCCGGGTTGACGCAGTTGACCATCCTGGAACTGGAGAACACGCCCATCAGTGATGCCAACGCCGTTGCAAGCTTGTCGCAATTGATGACACTGGACTTGAGCGGCACGGAGATCAGTGATGGCAGCGGGTTGGCGGAACTTGGAAACTTGTTGACGCTCGACCTTAGCGGTACCCACATAAGCGACCTTACACCATTGGCCAACCTGACGCAGCTGACGCGGTTGGATCTGAACGACACACCGGTCGAGGATATCAGCAGTTTGGCTGATTTGACTAGGCTGACGCATCTCGAAATCAGCGGAGCGCAAGTGAACGATGACTTCGCCTTGGCAAATCTGACGGAATTGGTCTACCTCGATTTGGCTCAGAATCGGATCAGCACCATCGAAAGTTTGGCCAGTCTCATCAAAATCAGGCACTTGAATCTGGCCGAAAATCAGATCGCCGATACCACCGCTTTGGCGAATTTCGCAGAGTTATGGTACCTTGATGTGAAGGGGAATCCAATCAGCGATATCGCACCTTTGACTGGCTTGGCCAAGTTGGGGAAACTGCATATCAGCAATGCGGGCATCAGCGCTGAACAACAAGAAACGCTGCAGAGCGCACTACCAGGTTGCGACATCGCTTGGTACTAATAATTAGCGCACGAGGATGGAACTGGTTTGCTAAGAAATAAAGATACATTCCACACACGGTAGTACGTTCAGAATGGGTTGGATATCCCAATGAGGGGACCTCTCCGGAAAATAACAGTCAGGGGGGCGAATTTCTTGGTGAGTTCCCCCCTTACCGGTAATTTTTATCAGGCAATACCAGGCCATAAACCATCATCGCAATCCCAGAACGCACAAGTACCCTGTCATCCGGGACGCTTGTGCATTTTGTTCCCCCTTTTTTTGAAGACTAAAATATTTTTTTAGAAAACGCTTGACTTTATCTTTGAAAGGGTTTACTATTCATATCAAGAGGAACCGGTTTCACCAATACAGAAAACCTGCTCCTTATCATTTTGAGCCAGAAAGGAACCGGTTCCGAAATGAGATGAAACAAAGTTTTTATTGCACTTATTCTTAGGCACAACAGACAAAAGGAAAGAGGGAGAAAAAATGGATTACAAAAAGATTGCAGAAGAATTGTTGACGGATATCGGCGGGAAAGACAATGTACAGGCGGCGACGCACTGTGCGACACGACTCCGCTTGGTTTTGAGGGATGAAAGCAAAGTCGATCAAGCGGGATTGGACGCACGTGACGAAGTCAAAGGGACGTTCTCCACGGCTGGCCAATACCAGATTATCTTGGGTTCCGGAATCGTAAATGAAGTCTACAAGGAATTCATCAAGATGGCCGGCATCGACGCCATGAGCAAAGAGGAAGTCAAAACAGCCGGCACGCAAAAATTGAATCCGATCCAACAAGGCGTCAAATTGCTTTCGGATATCTTCGTACCGATCATTCCGGCCATCGTAGCTTGTGGTTTGATGATGGGATTGAACAACGTATTCACGGCACAGGATTTGTTTGTTACCGGAAAATCGCTGATTGAAGCTTATCCGGCCATCGAAGGTTTTGCAGCGATGATCAACACATTCTCCAACGCGGCATATGTCTTCCTTCCAGTCCTGATCGGTTTCAGCGCAACGCAGAAATTCGGCGGTAACCCATACTTGGGAGCTGTTTTGGGGATGTTGATGGTCCACCCGGATCTTGTCAATGCCTACAACTATCCAGCAGTCTTGGCTGCAGGCGAAGTGCCTTTCTGGGATATCTTCGGATTCGAAATCGCTAAAGTCGGTTACCAAGGAACAGTACTGCCGATCTTGTTTGCATCTTACATCTTGGCGAAAATCGAAACGTTCTTGCACAAACGCGTGCACACATCATTGGATAACCTGGTCACACCGCTGTTCGCTATAATTAGCACTGGCTTCCTGACTTTCACATTGGTAGGACCTCTGACGCGTACACTCGGCGACGTGATGACAAACAGCCTTGTATGGTTGTATGACACGACAGGTGCCATCGGCGGAGCCATCATCGGTTTCTTCTACGCTCCACTGGTCGTTACCGGTATGCACCACAGCTTCATCGCTGTCGAAACGCAATTGTTGGCTGATATCGCCAAAACAGGCGGTACGTTCATCTTCCCGATCGCCGCTATGTCAAACGTGGCTCAAGGAGCTGCCGCATTGGCGATGTTCTTCATTATCAAGGAACAAAAAGCGAAAAGCTTGGCTTCCGCTTCCGCAATCTCCGCTTACTTGGGGATCACTGAGCCTGCGATGTTCGGTATCAACCTGAAATACCGCTACCCGTTCTACGCAGCGATGATCGGTTCCGGCGTCAGCAGCGCGTTCATCTCCTTCTTCAAGGTTAAAGCGATCGCAATGGGCGCAGCTGGCCTGCCGGGCGTCATCTCGATCAAACAAGAAGACTTGTGGATCTACGTCTTGGGCATGCTGATCGCGACACTCACGACAGTATCCATGACCTACGTCTTAAGCAAACGCGACTGGACAAAAGACGAAGCGAAAAAAAGAAATGCGGAACAGGTTCCTTCAGCTCTGAATAAGGAAACACTGTGATCCAATCGATCTAATTTCCGAGAGGCAGGCTTGGACTACTAGGCATAGGACTAATTTGACTAGGAAAGGAATAAACGATGAAAGTATGGACGCGCGAGGAGCGCTATAAACAAACCTCGGATTATTCCGACAACTATCTGGAAGAATTGGCGAAAAGGGTGGCGCAGTCACCCTTCCGCCAAAACTACCACATCCAACCGAACACAGGCCTTTTGAACGATCCGAACGGCTTCACCTATTTCGACGGCAAATGGCATCTCTTCTATCAATGGTTTCCGATGGGCGCGGTCCACGGTTTGAAGCATTGGTACCACCTGACTTCGACCGACCTCGTGCAATGGGAGGAAGAGGGCGTCGCGCTGTTGCCTGACACCCCGTACGACAGCCACGGCGTCTATTCCGGCAGCGGCTTCGTCAAGGGCGGCCAGCTGCACATCATGTACACCGGTAATGTCCGCACGGAAGAATGGGAAAGGGTGCCGAACCAAATTGTTGCCCGCATGGAGGCGGACGGCAGCTTCACGAAATTCCTGCCGCCTGCTATCGCCGGTAAACCGGAAGGCTACACCGACCATGTCCGCGATCCCAAAGTCTGGGAGCAGCAGGGCACCTATTACACCGTCATTGGTGCCCAACGCACCGACGAAACCGGCACAATCCTGATGTACCGTTCCAAGGATGCCTTGGAATGGGAATTGATGGGCGAAGTCGATGCCGGCTTGCCGGACTTCGGCTTCATGTGGGAATGCCCGGATCTGTTCGAGATCGACGGCAAAACGGTGCTGCTGTTTTCACCGCAAGGACTGGAGCCGGAAGGCGACCGTTACCACAATATTTTCCAGACGGGCTATGTCATCTCTGATGACTTCCAGATGGATGAGCTGAAATTGGAGCATGAAGGCTTCCAGGAACTGGATTCCGGGTTCGATTTCTATGCCACCCAGACCGCCGAAAGCCCGGATGGCCGCCGCATCTTGACGGCTTGGATGGGCTTGCCGGATGTGGCGTATCCGACCGACAGCGAAGACTGGGCGCACTGCCTGACGTTGCCGCGCGAACTGTCCATCAAAGAAGGAAAACTGATCCAGCAACCGGTCCGCGAATTGGTGTCCTTGCGCAATGAGAAGTCCGTGTCTGAATCAAGCTTGTTGTTTGGCGAAAAGACGATCGAGCGCAACGGTGGCAACTGCTACGAGCTCCAGCTGGATGTAGCATTCCCGACGTCAGCTGACCACGCGCCGGTTACTTTGGATCTCTGCGAAGATGCGGCCAATGATAAACGTTTCCGCATCACCTTGGATCCATCCGTCAAGAAAATCACGATCGACCGTAGCCAATGCGGCATCCCGTTCGCAGAAGAGTTCGGCACGACCCGCACGCTGACGGTCGAACAGATGGATGCAGTGAAACTGCAGATTTTCGTCGACACCAGCTCAATCGAAATCTTCGTCAACGACGGCGAAGGCACCTTCACCTCCCGCGTATTCCCGCAAGCGGGAGAAACCGGTCTGTCGCTAGCGGCAGGCAACGCAATCGATTACAGCCTCGAACTTTGGGAATTGGCCTAAAGAAGCAAGATATCATAGTTGAACGCACCACCCATTAGCTCTGTTAGCAGAGTAAGGGTGGTGCGTTTTTTGCGTTGAGCGCGTAGGACGATGGAAACATTCCCGGCGCGTTGCCCGAATGGAACAGCTCTCTTATTTCAACAAATATTTTGAATAAATATGCATAGACAGGCTGATTTTCGTTATACTAGAGAGGACAAAAACTTTAGGGGTGGATCCGTGCGTGGTAGATATTGCCAAGTTAGTTCAAGGTAAGGAATTAAGCGAATCTGATCAAAAACTGTTGACATACATCATCAACAACATGGATACAGTCCTACAGATGGGTGTCCGCCAGATTGCTAAAGAAAATTATACTTCACCGGCAACTATTATTCGCTTGTCGAAAAAGCTGGGATACAAAGGTTTCATTGATCTCTATTATCACTTATTACCGCTTGTGAATGCCGAAACAGTGCCTGTAGGAAGCTCGGAAGATGAATTTTTTCAACTGGATCATGCGCTCGTGCTGCAACATAATTCAATAGAGGACATGGACGATTTCATCGGAAAAGTATTGAGTTTGGACGGGAAATTCATTTTCATCTATGCTGCCGGTTTCTCGGCGATTGCAGCAGAATATTTCTATAAAAAACTGTTGCTGTTGGGGAAACCAGTCATCCTTGCCACCACATTGGATTCTATTGGTGTGTTGGAGAATAATCTGAAAAACATCGGGGCATTTGTAGCCATTTCCAAATCAGGAGAGACGCAAAGTGTCATAGATAAGGCGCTGAAAGCGAAAAATGCTGGCATTTTTACTGTAGCTTTCACGAAGGAAACGCCCAATCGGTTAGGTGAATGTAGTGATCTGAATTTTAAGGTTACCGATCAACACAAGCTCGATGACAGGAATCTGTTGCCCAATACATTCTTTCCATTTACATTGCTGCTTGTGGAGTACCTATTGAGCCGTTACCTGAAAGAAATCAATGAAGTTGAAGAGCCAGCAGAAGAAGAAAAAGCATAGAAAGCATGACAGCAGTAGCAAACAGAATAGTAAGTGAAACGTGTTTCGTCTTTGCGGAACACGTTTTTTAACGTTATGAAAGCCTTTTATTTCCGGTCGGTTCCCGCTACACTGTAGTCATATTAAAGAAATCATATTGGAGGGAAACAAATGAAAGAGAGAGTCATGGATACCATGCAGAAATTTTCCAAAGCGATGTTTATTCCCGTTTTAATTTTACCGATAGCGGGCATTTTAATCGCGATAGGAAATCTATTTACCAATGCGCGTCTGTTGGAGGTTTTGCCATTTTTGAATAACCCGATTACAACCGGATTCGGAACAATCCTATCCGGATCACTCGTTTCGATTTTAGTGAACTTGGGCGTCGTCTTCTGCGTCGGCTTGGCTGTTGGATTAGCCAACAAGAAAAAATCAGAAGCAGGATTTATCGCGCTGCTCGGTTATCTTGTCTTCATTAATGCAATGAATCGTTTCATGGGTCTGCAAGGCATCCTTGTAGAAGGCGATCTGCAGGGGACCGGACAGACGATGGTCTTAGGTGTCCAAGTCTTGGATATGGGTGTTTTTCTGGGCATCTTCCTAGGAGTGCTTACCGCGATTGTTCATAATCGCTATGCCAACAAAGAATTCAACAATGCTTTCCAAATTTATGGCGGCACGCGGTTTGTCTTCATCGTGTTGATTCCTATCCTTGTGTCCTTGGGTATTTTGTTCACTTACATCTGGCCGTTCTTCCAAGGAGGCATCAGCAGTTTAGGAACCTTGATCAATCAAAGCGGTAACTTCGGTGTCTTCCTATATGGTTCGTTGGAACGTTTGCTTATCCCGACCGGACTGCATCACTTAGTGTACACACCGTTCTTATACACGGAACTGGGCGGCATCGCCGAGGTCGGAGGCGAAATTTTTGAAGGGGCACGGAACATCTACTTTGCTGAAATTGCAAATCCGGATGGCGGATTATTAGCACCGAGTGTCATCTGGGATGCACGCGGTATCTCTAAAATGTTCGGTCTGATTGGTGCTTGCCTAGCGATGTACCATACAGCCAAGCCGGAAAATAAAGCGAAAGCGCGTGCCATTCTGATTCCTGCAGCAGCGACTTCTTTGATTGCTGGTGTAACAGAACCAATCGAATTTTCCTTTATGTTTGTCGCTCCCTTATTATTTGTTGTCCATGCTGGTTTAAGTGGATTGAGTATGGTCTTGCTGAATGTTCTGAACGTGCGGGCAATAGGGCCAAACGGATTAATAGACTTCTTGTTATATAATGTGCCGCTGGGAACAGAACGAACAGCGTGGCCCATGTATATTGTCGTCGGCTTATTCTTCTTTGTAGTGTATTACTTCCTGTTCCGCTTTTTGATCACGATGTTTAATTACAAAACGATCGGTAGAGAAGAGTTGGGATTAGAAACACGTTTGTATTCGAAAAAAGATTATCAAGAGAAGAGCGCTAAAGCAGGAGCACCCGCAAATGAGTTGGGAATGGCGCATACGATTGTTGCTGCCCTCGGTGGCGAAGCGAATATCGAGACGGTCACGAACTGCTACTCGCGCTTAAGACTTACTTTAACCGATCCTGAAAAAGTGAACGAAGGGATCTTGAAGAATGAGACAGGGGCAAGTGGCATCATCAAGAAAGGCCAAAATGTTCAAGTCGTATATGGTTTGCAGGTGAACAGTATTCGTAGAGCCGTTGATACAGTATTAAATAGAGAAATTGTAGAAGAATAAATTGAATACAAAAGTGAGGATGAATTGTTTATGAAGAAATTTTCTGTAGTCATTGCTGGTGGTGGCAGTACGTTTACGCCAGGAATCGTGATGATGATGCTGGATAATATAGATCGTTTCCCGATGCGCGAATTGGTGCTGTACGACAACGATGGAGAACGTCAAGCCGTACTGGGTGAAGCTCTGGAAATCTTGTTGAAAGAAAAAGCCCCTGATTTGAGGTTCTCCTACACAACCAATCCAAAAGAAGCGTTCACAGATAAAGACTTCTGCATGGCACATATCCGTGTCGGTAAATACGAAATGCGCGAAAAGGATGAAAAGATTCCGTTGCGTCATGGCGTGATCGGCCAAGAAACCTGCGGGCCAGGCGGTATTGCTTATGGCATGCGGAGTATCTCGGGGATGCTGGAAATCATCGACCATATGGAAACCTACTCGCCTGATTGCTGGATGCTGAACTATTCAAATCCGGCTGCGATTGTGGCAGAAGCCTGCCGCGTCCTCCGCCCTAATTCGAAAGTGCTGAATATCTGCGATATGCCGGTAGGAACGTTGCGCAGAATGTCCCAAATCATCGGAAAGGATCCGCAAGACCTGGAAGTCCGTTACTTTGGTCTGAACCACTTTGGCTGGTGGACTAGCGTGAAAGATAAAGAGGGCCACGAGTATCTTGACCAGATTCGAGACTATGTGGCAGAGAACGGGTACTTGACCCAAGTTGAAGTCGACACGCAACATATGGATCGGAGTTGGCAAGAAACGCATAAAAAAGCAAAAGATTTATTAGCGGTCAATCCGCGGTATCTGCCGAATACCTATTTGAAATATTATTTGTACCCGGATTATGAGGTAGCGCATTCTGATTGCAACTATACGCGTGCCAATGAAGTCATGAATGGCCGGGAAAAAGAAGTTTTTTCTGCCGCACGCACTATCATCGAAAAAGGGACAGCCATTGATGGTGGATTCCATATCGACAGCCATGCCTCCTTTATCGTGGACTTGGCCCGAGCGATTGCCTTCAACACACATGAACGAATGTTGATGATTGTGGAAAACAATGGCGCCATCGCCAACTTCCCTGATGATGCGATGGTGGAAGTGCCCTGTATCGTGGGGAATGACGGTCCGGAACCACTGGCCCAAGGGAAAATCCCTGCATTTGAACAAGCCTTGATGTTCCAGCAAGTGACGGTCGAGAAATTAGTCGTGGAAGCCTATGTCGAGCAGAGCTATCAAAAACTATGGCAAGCCTTGACGTTATCGAAAACGATCCCGAGCGCAAAAGTTGCCAAGGATATTCTGGATGATTTGATTGAAGCCAATAAGGACTACTGGCCGGAATTGCACTGATCCTATATGAAGCCTGGCTTTCAGCTGATGCGAAAAGTATCACCTGAAAAAATAACTGATTAAAAAAGGATTCCTGCTCTTTAAAGAGACAGGGATCCTTTTTTACGTGTGCAAAATGGAAGCCATCAGCACGGGATTGCATTTATATTGAAAGTACGAAATAGCAACATTCTGATTCTGCAAACAACTGTTTTAAAAAAAAATCGGATTCTTCACGGTTACCTTTAGGAAGCGTGTGTAACCGCATCCTTTTTCGCGAAAAATTCACAAATAATTCATTTTTGATTTGCATATCCGCGCCATAACTGGATAATAGTGGTTGTAGCTTTGTGATGTAACAAAATTATCTTCAATTTATTTTTTTGGAATAAATGAAAATGTAACACTATATTTGTACATTGCAGAGGCCCATAATCGGATTCGGGGATTTGATCTCCACTATTAAAAAGAATCCACACATACAGCATCGAAAATTTGAGAGGAGCAATGAACTTGCCGAAAATAAAAATAGAGAACGTAACGAAAATTTTTGGGAAAAAATCAGAGAAGGCTCTGGAACTTCTTGAACAAAAGAAGAGCAAGCAAGACATCCTGCGCGCCACTGGGGCGACAGTAGGGGTAAACAACGTCAGTCTTTCCATAGAAGAAGGTGAAATCTTCGTCATCATGGGTCTTTCCGGAAGCGGGAAGTCGACACTTGTGCGGATGTTCAACCGTTTGATCGAACCGACGAAGGGCAACATCCTGATCGACGGAGAGAACTTATCGATCATGGACAAGAAGGAATTGCGCCAAGTGCGCCGAGAAAAAATGAGTATGGTTTTCCAGAACTTCGGCTTATTCCCGCATCGCACGATTTTGGAGAACACCGAATACGGACTGGAAGTGCAAGGCGTCGCAAAAGCCGAGCGCAAGGAACGAGCGCAACAGGCTTTGGAGAATTCCGGTCTTGGCGATTACAGTCATCAGTATCCGAACCAATTATCCGGCGGGATGCAGCAACGGGTCGGTTTGGCCCGTGCACTGGCGAATGACCCGGAAATCCTGTTGATGGACGAAGCCTTCTCGGCTTTGGATCCATTGATCCGTCGTGAGATGCAGGATGAACTGTTGGATCTGCAGGCAAACGTCAAAAAAACCATCATCTTCATCACCCATGATCTGAACGAAGCTTTGCGCATCGGGGACCGGATTGCGCTGCTGAAGGACGGGGAATTGGTCCAAATCGGTACGCCGGAGGAAATATTGACCAATCCGGCAACGCGCTATGTCGAAAAATTCGTGGAGGACGTCGACCGTTCGAAAGTACTGACGGCCGAACACATCATGAAGCGTCCGATCGTCATGAATATCGAAAAACATGGCCCGCTCTTCGCATTGGAATTATTACGCCAAGAAGGGATTTCAACAATCCTTGTGGTGGACAATCACCGCAGACTGAAAGGGTACATCACTGCCGAGGACGCTACGAAAGCGTTGAAAGCCAACACTACTAGAGTGGATGGCATCCTTAGAGAAGATATCCCGACTGTCTCCAAAGATACTACTTTGAGCGATATTTTCCCGATCATCCATGATTCAAGCTCGCCGGTCGCTGTCATCGAAAACGACAGATTGGTGGGAGTACTTGTCAGAGGCGCTGTCATAGCCGCTTTGGCAGGAGAAAGCGAGGTGTCCGTAAATGGATAATCTATTAAACTTCATTCCTGAATTGCCGGTTGCCGAGTTCACTGAATACGTCACGGATAAGACCGCAGACACGTTCAGCTTTTTGTTCGATCCGATCAAAGAGTCTTCGCAGACTTTGATTGATCTGATGACTTCAACATTGACGGCCATACCGGCAGTCATCCTGATTGTATTAGTCGCTCTGTTGGCATTCTTTGCCTCAGGGAAAAAATTCGGCCTGGCCATCTTTTCCGTCGTCGGACTCTGGTTCATCCATAACCAAGGACTCTGGGAAGACTTGATGTTCACCTTGACGCTGGTCCTGTTTTCGAGCTTGCTGTCCGTACTGATCGGTGTGCCTTTTGGTATCCTGATGGCGAAAAACAAACTTGCGAACAGCATCATCAATCCGGTCTTGGATTTCATGCAGACGATGCCAGCCTTTGTTTATCTGATTCCAGCCGTTGCTTTCTTCGGGATCGGCATGGTTCCGGGGGTGCTTGCGTCACTTATTTTCGCAATCCCGCCGACCGTCCGCTTCACGAATCTGGGGATCAGACAAGTTTCCACCGAACTGGTTGAAGCAGCCGAATCATTCGGCAGCACCGGCGCGCAAAGGTTATTCAAAGTCGAGTTGCCGTTGGCGAAATCCACGATTATGGCCGGCATCAACCAGACCGTTATGCTGTCCTTGTCGATGGTCGTCATCGCTTCGATGATCGGTGCCCCTGGATTGGGCCGTAATGTCCTTTCCGCTTTGCAGCGCGCCAAAATCGGTTCCGGTTTCGTATCCGGGTTGGCTTTGGTTGTGCTTGCCATCATCATCGACCGTCTGACCCAAAAATTCAGCAAAAAGAGCGCATCATAAAGCTACATAAAGACTCACATATTCCTAATTGCCAAATAAAAAGGAGAGAAACATACCTATGATAAAAACAACAAAACGTAACTGGAAACGCCTCGGACTTACTGCCGGATTGGGCTTAGGTGTCACACTGATCGCCGCTGGATGCGGTGCGACAGAAGATACAGCATCCATGGAAGACACGGTCGGCAAAGGCCAGGAAATTGAACTGGCTTACGTCGAATGGGATGACGCAGTGGCCACAAACCACGTTGTCGCAAAAGTTCTGGAAGACCTCGGTTACGATGTGACTTTGACACCATTGGATAACGCAATCATGTGGGAAGCCGTTTCCACAGGCGAAGCGGATGCCATGTTGAGCGCTTGGCTGCCCGGAACGCACGGCGCACAATTGGAAGAATACGGCGATAAGATGGTCGACCTAGGCGGAAACCTTGAAGGCGCGAAGATCGGTCTGGCCGTTCCTGCGTATATGGATGTCGACTCCATCGAAGATTTGACCGATCAATCCGGCAAATCCATCACCGGAATCGAGCCAGGTGCAGGTATCGTGGCAGCTGCTGAGCGTGCCATCACGGATTACTCGAATCTGAGTGATTGGGCAATCGAAACGTCCTCATCCGGCGCAATGACCGTCACACTCGAACAAGCAATCGAAAATGAAGAAGACATCGTCATAACAGCCTGGAACCCGCATTGGATGTTCTCGGCCTATGACCTGAAATACCTGGATGATCCCAAGGGAACTTTCGGCAGCGAAGAAACGATCCACACGATGGCACGTGAAGGACTCGAAACCGACATGCCTGAAGCTTACCAAGTATTGGATCAATTCCATTGGACCATCGAAGATGTCGAAGCCTTGATGCTCCAAATCTATGAAGGCGAATCAGCCGAAGACGCTGCTGCAGCGTTCGTCGAAGCTAATCCGGATCTAGTCGCAGAATGGACTGCCGGCGTAGCCAAATAAACAGAATATTGAACACTAGCAGGAGCTGCTGCCTCATTCCGAGGCAGCAGCTCTTGCTTTTTTGGTAAAAGTAGCCTGGGTTGTCCGATTCTTCAGTGTTATCGGACAACCCTCGAACCGAACATGCTCCGGTTGTCCAATTCATCAGCGTTATCGGACAACCTTCGAACCGAACCAACTTAGGTTGTCCGATTCTTCGACGTTATCGGACAACCTTCGATCTAAATGTTCAAGGCACAATGGTGAGAAGTGGAAACCGGTTAACCGCATGGAATTCGTTTACTTCACGAAAAAAAGCGAAGGCCACCAGCATCCGCATGCTGATCGTCTTTGCTTTTTTGTATTTTTTTGAACATTTTGTCTTATTCTTTCATGTGCATTTCTTCATCCGATAGCACGTTCTTTTTGCCCAACAGCAGATTTTCGAAAAACATTTTCAAAAACTGTTTATCCTGTTTCTCGCCATGGTAATGATAGAGCACGAGGGCGTTCCTGAAGTAGGCGGCATGCTCGCTGAAGAGTGAATTGTCGATGTGGAACCCTAATTTCCTCAAATATTGGATACCGAAAACAGCGACCGTCCGGGTATTTCCTTCTCTGAAAGGATGGGCTTGCCAGATGTCCGCCAAAAATGCCATCGCGTGCAGCGCTTTTTGCTCGTTAGTCAGGTTACTGTAAGAGAAATTCTGTTCTTTTTCAAAATCGTACGCCAAAGAATCCTGAATCATGAAATGCGAACTATATTGGACCGTCTCCCCATTTAGCACAGGCTCTTTCTTTGTGATATTCACAGTCCGGAACTTGCCCACAGGAATTTCTTCCGGGAAAACATCTGTGAACAAATGCCTATGGATGCCCAACAGCGTGGAAGGGGAGAGCAGGAAACAATCTTCAGCCAACAATTCCGCAATCCGGAGTGAAACGATATCCGCCTCGACCGTGTTTGCATCCACATGTGCTTCCCGGTGATAATCCGAAATTTCGCGATAAATGGCATCGTATCCTTTTTTTCCTTCTATATTTTCGTAGGCCAGCTCAACCATGTACTTGGATGGGCTGAGGCCATCGACTTTTTGCAGACCGAATGCCGTCTGCCATAACGCCAATTTTATTTGGTAAGGCAGCTCATTTTCCGCGACATCATAGCTGGGTGGTAATTTGCCTTCTGAATAGTCCATAACTAAAACCTCATTTCAAATGGAAAAGTAACTTGCTTCCTAATGATTATACAACTATTTATTCAATAATGCCGCTGCATCAGACGCCCAACTTTTCCTTTAAAGCCTCCGTCAGTGTCAACGAGAAGTTGATGCCTTTTTCGATGCCAAGTTCATTCAAATAATTTGGGATCGTGAGTGTTTTTTTCACTACTTTGTTGTCACGTTGTGCTTTATATTTTTTGAAGTTGATATCCACAAGCGTTTTGATTTGAGTATTGTTTTGTTGATAGGTGATTTGATCTGGCAAGGGCAGAGGCTCGTTTTGCTCCAGTTTATCGATTACTGCAAAACCGATATAATCCCTGGCCATCGTGATAGCTTCTGCTAAGTCTTTTCCTTGTGTGTAACCATCCACATCCGGTATCTCGACGAAATAAGGATATTCCTCGGCCAAATCGACAGTGATGTAGATGGGATAGATGTATACTTTGTCTTCGATCATGATGGGTCCCCCTTTATATGACTGTGTTCTTCTATATAATTAATTATACGTGTTTTATACGTACTGGTCAAATTAGTGCCGTACTGAATTGCATTAATCCCGAATAGAAGCGAAGACAGCCAGCATCCTCCAGCTGGGAGTCTTTCGCTTTTTTGAGTTCTTCTGAACACTTTGTCTTTTATTTATTAGGTAAACTTCCGAATATTCTCCCAAACCTGACCCTATCAACGGCAGATTACCTCACATGTTTCTTCTTGATAACCTCAAAAAAACTCTTCCACAATCAAAGTATGTCAGTAAAGCTAACGCGCATTCCTGGAAACTGGCGTCGCTTTCTGTAATGGCGCTTAAATATATCGATAGTTATTTTGCCTCATTCCACCCACAGCAAACCTGAAAGCCCTCACAATTATTCGGCCACGAAAGTCAGTTTCTTTTCAGAAAAACCTTACATAACTGACAAAGGGCAGCAAATATACCCCGTTGTAAGCGGAATATTTTTGTGATGAAAGCAGAAATGTCATAAATGCTATCATCAAATTAGAGCTTTCAGTTTACCGAAAGTAAAAATCACACTATTATGGGGACATATTAGAAATTGATTAAAAGAAATTTCATCGGGAGGGAACAGCATGACAGTGAACGCAACATGGAATACAACGGAAGCAACAACTTTAACCGGAGAAGAAGTAATAGCGATGGATCAACAGTACGTGATGCGGGCCTGGTCGAAGCAGGGCCAAGCTGCCATGGCAGTCAAAAAGGCGGAAGGCATTTATTTCTGGGACTATGATGGCAACCGTCAAGTGGATATGTCCTCCCTGTTGGTGAACGCGAACATCGGTCATCAGCATCCGAAAGTCGTGAATGCGATCCAGGATCAAGCTGCAAAGATGTGCTTCATGGCACCGAGTTATGCGACCGATGTGAAGTCCTTGTTGGCGAAGAAACTGGTCGAGCTGGCCGGCGGGGATATGGCGCGCGTGTTCTTCACGAATGCCGGAGCTGATGCGAACGAGAACGCAATCAAGATGGCACGGATCGCGACGGGGCGCACGAAAGTCTTCAGCGGCTACCACAGCTACCACGGCGCAACGCTTGCTGCTTCGAATGCTTCCGGGGATTCCCGCAGGTTTGCGGCTGAGATCGGCGGCGCGAACGGCTTTGTGAAATTCTCCAATCCGTCTCCTTACCGCGACAACCTTCCATTTGAAACCGAAGAGGCATTGACGGCCTTCTACCTGAAGAAACTGGGGGAACAGATCCAATACGAAGGCCCGTACAATGTGGCGGCCATCCTGTTGGAAACGGTCATCGGCGCGAACGGCATCATCGCTTATCCAAAAGGGTATCTGGAAGGGGTGCGCAACCTCTGCAACAGCTACGGCATCGTGATGATCCTCGATGAAGTCATGGCCGGCTTCTACCGGACCGGAACAGCTTTCGCTTTCCAACAATACGGATTCACCCCAGACATGATCACCTTCGCTAAAGGGGTGACATCAGGCTATGTGCCGCTGGGAGGCGTGATCGTCTCCGAGTGGATCAGCGAATACTTCACTGAAAACCAACTCCAATGCGGCTTGACTTACAGCGGCCACACATTGGCTTGCGCAGCCGGCTTGGCGACTTTGGAAGTCTACGAGGATGAAAAAATCGCCGCCAACGTCGAAAAATTCGGCGCAATACTGAAGGATTACCTGGAAGAGATGAAAGCCAAACACCCTTGCGTCGGAGATGTCCGCACTTACGGCCTCTTCTGCGGAGTGGAACTGGTACTCGACAAGGAAACGCGCGAACCGCTTGTGCCTTTCAACACGCCGAACCGGATCATGCCGGCCATCTACAAGGAACTGAAGGATCGAGGCTTCTCGACTTTCGGACGCGAAACGACGATCAGCGTCTGCCCACCGCTTACGATCACCGAAGCAGAGTTGGCTGAAGTACTGCCGATCCTAGATGAAGTGCTGACGCTTGTCGATGCGACCTATTTGTAAAATGCGCCGGGTCCCGGCCGCACCACATTTCAAAAAATATCTTTCAAAAAATCTACTATTTAATGAAGAAAACAGCCTAAAGGGGTGGAGCGCATGCTAGTGAAAATTGAGGCCATTGTGAGGCCGGAGAAGACCGAACAGATTTTAGCGAAACTCGCTGAAAAGGGGCACACCGCCGTGACACGGATGGACGTGTACGGGAGAGGGAAACAGGCAGGCATCCACATCGGCGATGTCTTCTACGACGAACTGCCGAAGGAATTGCTGTTCCTGGTGGCCGAAGCAGCCCATGAAAAAGAAATCGTCGACGTCATCACCACCCAAGCGCGCACAAGCGATTTGGGGAATTACGGCGACGGCCGAATATTCGTGCACGCAATCGAAAATGCCTATACGATCAGTAGCGGCGCAGAAGGACTGTAATAGAAGGACTGTAAAGGTGGGAATTGTATGAAGGAAGTGACAGCGATCATTCGCCTGAACAAGGTGACGGAAACGAAACAAAAACTGGCTGCAGGCGGCTTTCCGGGCTTCACTTGCCGAAAAGTCTTCGGACGCGGCAAGAATCCGCTGATAGGCAGAGACTTCCGCGAAGCAGTCGGACACAGCGTGCTGATGCCGAAACGGATGTTTACGATCGTGACGGAGGATGAACATGTGGAAAACGTGATCGGCATCCTGCTTGCGGTCAACAGCACCGGCCAAGCGGGGGACGGCAAGATTTTCGTGCAAACGATCGCCCGCGAATATCAGGTACGCCGCGCATGAAACAGGTTAGGCGAAAAGAGACCAAGGAGGACAATTTTATGAAGAAAGCAGATACGCTCACAAGCGATGCACTGATTCCCGAGCAAAGCACGTCCGCGATCGCGGTTAAGAAAAGACGAAAGAGGATCCAGCCGGAAAAAATGATCACCGTCGGCACCGTCGCAGCGATCATGGTGCTCTGGTATGTCGTTACCGCGCTGGGGCTGGTCAGCCCGATGCTGTTGCCAAGCCCATTGGCGGTTTGGACGGCCTTCGTGGAGATCCTCTTCAACGGCTATAAAGGCTATTCCTTGCTGCAGCACATCGGCACCAGCTTATGGCGCCTGCTCAGTGCCTTCGGATTGGCGATCATCGTCGCGATTCCGCTGGGCCTGCTCAGCGGCTACAACACGAAAATCAAAGCGGCCTTGGATCCGATCATCAACTTCTATCGCCCGCTGCCGCCATTGGCTTACTACACTTTGTTGGTCATGGGGCTCGGTATTGCGGATGCTTCGAAAGTCGCCTTATTGTTCCTGGCAGCCTTCGCACCGATCTATGTCAGCTGCGTCTCAGCCGTTGCGAAAGTCAACACAGACTTCATCAACAGCGCAAAAACGGTCGGCGCCAGCCAGACCCAAGTATTCTTCCATGTCATCCTACCATCTTGCTTGCCGGATATACTGACGAGCCTGCGCACCGCACTCAGCGTCGCCTATACGACCCTCGTTTCGGCGGAAATGGTTGCGGCCATGACCGGGATCGGTTGGCTGGTCCTTGATGCCAGCAACTATCTGCGCAGCGACATCGTCTTCGTCGGCATCATCATCATGGGCATCACCGGCATTCTTTTGGATAAAATCATCGTCATCGTACAAAATAAATTTGTCCCTTGGGCAGGAAAATAATCGGAGGCTTTTATGAAAAAAAACCACATGTTCTCTAAACTACTGTTCTTATCTTGTTCAGCTCTTTTGTTCGCGGCGTGCGGAGGCGCAGACAGCGCGACCGATTCTTCCACCGCATCAGCGGATGGCGACCTGCCTGACAAAGTCATCATCGCGACTTTGGAAATGCCGAACGACGAAGGCATCGCGAAAGCGGAAGGCTATTTTGAGGATGAAATGGGTGTGCCAATCGAAATAGTCCAATTCGAAAGTGGAAAAGCGATCAACCAGGCCATGGTTTCCGGCGCCGTCGACTTCGGCTTGACCGGTTCGGGCTCGGCCGTATTGGGGATCGCATCGGGAATCCCGATCGAAATGATCTGGATCCATGAAACGCTAGGGTCCGTGGAATCCTTGGTTGCCAAGAACGAGCTGAACGCTACCTCCTTGGAAGACCTGAAGGGCAAGAACATCGGCGTTCCTTTCGCCAGTACCGCCCACTACAGCCTGCTGCGCGCCATCACGGCCAGCGGTTTTGAAGAGACTGATTTCGTACTGATTGACTTGCAACCGTCCGATATTTTTGCGGCATGGCAACGTGGCGACATCGATGCCGCCTACATCTGGGAGCCTACCCTCAGCGAATTGCTGACTGAAGGCACCATCGTCCTTCACAGCGGAGACGTAGCTGAAATGGGTTATATGACAGCCAACGTCGAAATCGTCCACAGCGAATTTGGTGCAGCTTATCCGGAAATCGTCGCGAAATACATCGCTGCCGTCGATAAAGCCGTAACGCTTTACAGAGAAGATCCGGATCAAGCCATCTCCATCATCGCTGAGCAATTGAACATCACTGAAGAATCCGCTAAGCTCCAAATGGAAGGCCAAAACTGGATTTCCGCAGAGGAACAATTGGATGCAGCCAACCTGGGAACTTCCGATGCAGTCGGCGCAATGGCCGCTACAATGTATGATATGGGCCAATTCTACCTGGATCAAGGCAACATCACCGCATCGCCGAGCGAAGAAGAGTTTGCTGAAGGCATCAACACAACATACAACCAAGCTTACTTGGATTCGAAAGAATAGGGGGAACCGCTATGCAGAGAGCTTATGACGGAATCAACGGAAAGACAGTGGTAAAACTGGAGGATGTCGAACTGGTCTACAACAGCGAAATCGGGACAGTGACGGCCTTGGCCCAAGTCAATCTCGACATCCAAGAAGGTGAGTTCATCTGCGTAATGGGACCATCTGGCTGCGGCAAGAGCACGCTCTTGAACATCATCTCGGGCTTCATGCAACCGACTGACGGCCAAGCCTTGATGAACGGCAAACCGATCGAAGGCCCGGATTGGCAGCGTGGGGTCGTCTTCCAGTCGCCGCCGCTCTATCCGTGGCTGACGATCAAAGAAAACGTCAATTTCGGATTGCGCATGCGCAACATTCCGGAAAAGGAACGCGAAGCGATCACGGAGGAATACCTGGAAATCGTCGGACTTACGGACTTCGCCAACCGCAAGCCTTATGAGCTTTCCGGCGGGATGAAGCAACGCGCTTCCTTGGCCAAAGTGCTCGTCAACGAACCGGGCATGATCCTGATGGACGAACCGTTCGGCGCGCTTGACGCACTGACCCGCGACAAGATGCAGGCGCTGATCCGCCGCATCTGGATGAAGAACCAAAGCACCGTCTTCTTCATCACCCATGACGTGGACGAGGCGTTATCGCTGGCGACGAAAGTCATCGTCATGTCCAGCCGCCCCGGCCGCATCGTGAAGGTGCTCGACACCGACTTCACCTACGACATGGACGGCGCCAACAGCGAAAGCGCCCGCTACTCCAAGCAATACATGACGATGCGCGAATCGATCCTGAACGTCATCAACCAAAAAGAAGAGTTGGCTGTGTGATATAATAAATGAAAAATAATCCGAAGGGCAGACCTAGACGGCGCGCCTTTCGGATTACTGTTTAATAGAGAACAATTTACTTCAGAAAGGGTGCATGGAATGGATTGGAATTATCAACAACCAGTGAAAATCATCTTCGGAAACGGGAAAATTACCGCCTTGAAGGAGGTCATCGCGGAACACGGGGAAACAGACGGCATCCTGATCTGTTCGCGTTCTTTCCGCAAATCCGGCTTGGCCGACAAAGTCATCGCGGAAGCAGACGGCCTGTTGACGGCCGTCTACAGCGACGTTTCGCCAAATCCAGAGGTGACCGAAGTCGATGCCTGCGCCGAGCTGATGCGCGCGAATAGTTCCAAGTTTGTTGTCGCATTGGGCGGCGGAAGCGTGATGGACCTCGCCAAAGCCGCTGCAACAATCGCCACGGTGGACGAGTCAATCAGGCTCTACCACGGCACCGGCAAAGCTTTGCCGGAAACATTCCTGCCTTTGATCGCAGTGCCGACGACTTCTGGAACCGGCAGCGAAGTCACGAGCGTCTCGGTCCTTTCCGACCATGCAACCGGGAAAAAAGCGCCGATCTTTTCACCGAACTTCTTCCCGGCCTACGCCGTCGTCGATCCGGAATTGACCTACACTTGTCCACCGACCGTGACCGCCTGCTCCGGGATCGATGTCCTTTGCCAAGCGATCGAGGGCTACTGGAGCTTGAACCATCAGCCGATCTGCGACGCGCTGGCGATCCATGCCGCCAAATTGGTGTTCGAGCACCTGCCGATCGCTTACGCAAACCCGACAGATGCCACAGCGCGCGAAAAGATGGCCGAAGCCTCCGTCATCGCCGGCCTGGCCTTCGCGCTGCCGAAGACGACATCTTCGCACGCAGTCTCCTATCCGCTGACGAATCTCTATGGCATCCCGCACGGAGAAGCCTGCGGGTTGACGATTGATTACTTCGCCCAGGTGAACGCTCAGCTGGAGACGGACGGTCGCGTGACCGCCTTCGCCAAAGCGCTCGGCTTCACCGATGCAGCTGAGATGGCGGGTGCAATCTCAGCGCTGAAAAAACAGATCGGCTTGCGGACGGATCTGGTGGAACTGGATCTGTCCGATGCCCAAATCGATGAATTGGTCCAGCTTTCCCATCATCCGAACCTCGATAACAATCCCGTGAAGATCACGGATGATATCCTTTATGATCTGTTCGGGACGTTGACCAAAAAAGATATGTATGTGGAGCAGCCGTAATTGGCTGCTTTTTTCTTTAACGCAACAAGAGTCCAACTAGCGAATGCAGTAACACCATTCGCTAGTTGGACTCTTGTTTTTGAATCAGATTGAAATCGACGAAGGATTCTTCGGTTCATTAGGGATGAAATGGTAAACGGTAACATTACAAGGTAGCCGAAAATCATCAAAAATAGCAATTCAAGCCTTTACCCAAAAAGATTTGGCGGTAATCCTCCAAGTCTTCCGCCTGGTACTGCCTCACGCCCGTGAAGGCATATTCGCGCTCCAACAACTCGTATTTATTTTCGCCGAACTGGTGGAAGGGCAGCAGGTTGACGTCGGTCAGTCCGATGGATGCGATCAGCTGGCTGAAGTGTTGGGCATCTTCGAGGCTGTCGTTGTAGTCCGGGATGATTGGTATGCGGATCAGCACCTCTTTGCCGGCAGCTTTTGCGATGCGCAAGTTTTCAAGGATGATTTCGTTTTTGACTTTGGTCCCCTCGCGATGCGCGGCGCTGTCGTAATGCTTCAGGTCGATCATCAGGTAGTCCACATCTTTAATGAAATCTTGGAACAGCAACGGGTTAGTCCAGGCAGTCGTCTCGATGGCCGTATGGACGTTTTGTTGTTTCAGCTCAGCCAGCAACTTCTTCGCAAAAGTGGCCTGATAGAGGACTTCGCCGCCGGAAAGGGTGACGCCACCGCCGGATTCTTCATAGAAAGGTAGATCCTTCATGACTTCCGTCAACACTTCATCCACGGTCATGTCCTTCCCTTGCGTCACGTACTCCTGTTTCGTCTTGTCCCACATCTGTTCGGGGAAGGCGTTTTGCGATTCGGGATTGGCGCACCAAGTACAGCGCAGCGGACAACCTTTGAAGAAGACGACCGTGCGGATGCCGGGACCGTCATGGATGCTGAACTTCTGGATATTGAAGATGCAGGCGGTTTGCGGAGAGCTGGGGACGGTCACTTTTTTTGGATAATTCATGTTTATTTTCTCCTTATCGCTGATTTTTAGAAAAACGTTCTTGCGTTTCTTTACGCTTAGTTTATCACATGACATTCGCAAGTCAACGGGATTGTTTCAAATGAATTGAAATTAATTTCGAACGAAACAGAACGAGCGCGGGAAATTGTATTCAGTTGCATGAAATGATAGAATGGTTCCATAAGAAGAAACGGTCAGTCAAGGAATGGAGCAACGAATAATGACAGGTAGAAGAGAAGAAATCCTGGCCTTGGTCAGCGAATTAAAGAAGATAGAAGTAAATGATCTTGCCGAAAGGCTCAAAGTTTCGAAAGTAACCATCCGGAAAGATTTGGATGCCTTGGAAAAGCGCGGGCTTCTCCATCGCGAGCACGGTTTTGCAGTGCTGAACAGCCAAGACGATCTGAATTATCGCTTGGCGCTCAACTACGACAAAAAAGTGCAGATCGCAAAACTGGCGGCAAAAGAAGTCTCCAACGGCGAAACGATCATGATCGAATCGGGGTCGAGCTGCGCCATCCTTGCGGAAATAATTTCGAAGACGAAGAAGGACATCACGATCATCACGAATTCGAGTTTCATCGCTCATTATGTCAGCAATGAGATGAATTGCCAGATTGTCCTGTTAGGCGGGAACTACCAGCAGGATGCGCAGGTGACAGTCGGTCCGCTTGCAAAGAAGAACATCCAGAATTTCTTCGTGGACAAAGCGTTCATCGGCATCGACGGCTTCGATCGCGTATTCGGTTTTTCCAACAGCGACATGCTGCGTTCGGAAGTCGTCCAGACGATGGCGACGGTCGCCAAACGAGTCATCGTGCTGACCGATTCCACTAAATTTGGCGAGAGGGGGCTCATCAAAACACTGGATATCAACGAAGTCGACACCATCTACACTGACGGCGGCCTTAATGAGGATACGCAACGTTACCTGGAAACGAAAGAAGTCACAGTTGTTACAACAAAATAAGAATTTACAGAAGAAGCCGGACGGAATCACACAAGATTCTGTCCGGCTTCTTTTTGAGCTGTTTTCACATTCATGAAGGGGTTTACATTTTTAATACATTGCGCACAAAATCGATTGACAGTCATTTCTGGTGGTGGTATTATGATTTCGAAAGCAAGTGTTATTAGTTTCGAACGAAACAATAGAAAAGGGGAGTCAGCATGATGCAAGCAACAACCGCAGCAACGCCGATCGTTAAAAAACAAGCAAACTATTTTGGATCCCTCTCTGACCGAATGAACGCCTACCGCGAAAGCGTCTTGGAAAGCAAGCCTTTTGTGGATGCGGAAAGAGCCATCTATACAACCGAAAGCTACAAAGCGCACCAGGACAAACCGATGCCGATCAAACGGGCCCACATGCTGAAGAATATTTTGGAAAACATGACCATCTACATCGAAGACGAAACGATGATTGCGGGCAACCAAGCTTCTGCGAACCGTTCGGCCCCGATTTTCCCTGAATACGCAATGGATTGGGTCGTCAAGGAATTGGACGAATTCGACAAACGCGACGGCGATGCTTTTTACATTACGGAAGAAACGAAAGAACAGCTCCGCGCAATCGCCCCTTATTGGGAACACAACACGATCAAGGAAATGGGTCTGGCCGCCATTCCGCCAGAAAGCAGACTGTTCTATGATCTCGGCATCATCAAAGCGGAGGGCAATATCACTTCCGGAGATGCCCATGTGGCGGTGCAGTACGGCGATCTCCTCCGTTTCGGGCTGAAAGAATACGAAGCGCGCGTGCGTGCGGCGTTGGCGAAGCTGGATTTGACGAAAGCGGAAGACCAAAAGAAATACCATTTCTATCAAAGCATCCTGATCGTAACGGAGTCCACGAAAAACTTTGCCAAGCGCTATGCCGACTTGGCGGAAGAAAAAGCCCAGGAAGCCGCTCCGGAACGCGCGGCGGAATTGTTGGAAATGGCGCGGATCTTGAACAAAGTCCCATACGCACCGGCAGATACATTCAAGGAAGCCATCCAGAGCATCTGGCTTGTCCACCTCGTCCTGCAGATCGAATCCAACGGCCATTCGCTTTCGTACGGACGCATGGACCAATATATGCAGCCTTATTTTGACCGCGACGTGGAAAAAGGCATCCTGACCGAAGACGCCGCAATCGAATTGCTGAACAATCTGTGGATCAAAACGCTGACGATCAACAAAATCAGAAGCTGGTCGCACACGCAATACTCCGCCGGTTCACCGCTTTATCAAAACGTAACAATCGGCGGGCAGACGGTCGACAAGAAGGACGCCGTGAACAAGATGTCCTACATGATCCTGAAATCGGTGGCGCAATGCCATCTGACCCAACCGAACTTGACTGTCCGCTATCACCGTGGGCTCGACAACAAATTCATGCAGGAGTGCATCGAAGTCGTGAAGCAAGGCTTCGGCATGCCAGCCTTCAACAACGATGAAATCATCATCCCTTCCTTCATCGAACGCGGCATCGCGGAAGAGGATGCCTACAACTATTCGGCCATCGGTTGTGTGGAAGTCGCCGTTCCGGGCAAATGGGGTTACCGCTGCACCGGCATGAGCTTCATCAACTTCCCGAAAACACTATTGATTGCGATGAATAACGGCATCGATCCTGCTTCCGGACAGCAGTTGGTGGAAGGCTCCGGCTACTTCACGGAAATGCAGAGCTACGATGATTTGACGCGCGCTTGGCACAAAACGATCCGAGCCATCACCCGCCACAGCGTCATCATCGAAAACGCAATTGATACGGTATTGGAGCAACAGGCTGGGGATATCCTGCTTTCCGCGCTCTGCGAAGACTGCATCGGCCGCGGCAAAACATTGAAGGAAGGCGGCGCCGTCTACGATTTCATCAGCGGACTGCAAGTGGGCATCGCCAACTTGGCGGACTCGCTGGCTGCCATCAAAAAGCTTGTGTTCGAAGACAAAAAGATGACCGCCCAAGAACTGTGGGATGCCTTGATGAACAATTTCGCCGGCGAAAAGGGCCTGGAAATCCAACGCCTGTTGCTGGAAGCGCCGAAGTACGGAAATGATGACGATTACGTCGACTGCCTGGTCGTCGATGCCTATAACGCCTACATCAATGAAGTGAAAAAATATCCGAACAACCGCTACGGCAAAGGCCCTATCGGCGGATTGCGTTATGCCGGCACCTCCTCCATCTCGGCCAACGTCGGCCAAGGGAAAGGCACGATGGCGACGCCGGATGGCCGCAACGCCGGTACCCCGTTGGCAGAAGGGTGTTCGCCTTCGCATAATATGGATAAGAATGGACCGACATCCGTATTCAAAACAGTCGCAAAACTGCCGACCCGTGAGATAACCGGCGGCGTATTGCTGAACCAAAAAGTTTCGCCGCAAGTCTTGGCAAAACCGGAGGATTCCATGAAACTGATCGCCTTGATCCGGACTTTCTTCAACAAGCTGGACGGTTTCCATGTCCAGTACAACGTCGTTTCGAAGGAAACGTTATTGGATGCCCAAGCCCATCCCGAAAATCACCGGGATTTGATCGTTCGTGTGGCTGGTTATTCCGCCTTCTTCACGGTTTTGTCTAAGGCGACGCAGGATGACATCATCGAAAGAACCGAACACACATTTTAATCGGAAAAGGAGACTGAACGAATGGAATTTATGATCGATACGGCAAACATCGTCGAAATCACAAAAATGATGGAATCCCTACCCTTATGCGGCGTGACTTCAAACCCTTCCATCCTGAAGAAGGAAGGGGATGTGGCATTCTTTGACCACTTGAGACAGATCCGTGCCTTTATTGGCAAGGAGCGCAGCTTGCACGTCCAAGTCGTCGCTATGGATGCTGAAGGGATGATCAAAGACGCGCACCGGATCCTTGCGGAAATCGATGATCAGGTCTACGTAAAAATTCCGGTGAACATGGAAGGGCTGAAAGCGATGAAAGCCTTGAAGGCGGAAGGCGTGAACATCACCGCGACAGCTATCTACACCGAAATCCAAGGCTACTATGCAATCGAAGCGGGTGCCGATTACATCGCACCGTACTTTAACCGCATGGAAAACATGAACATCGACCCATGCCAAGTCATCAGCGGTTTTGCGCAAATGATTGCGGCTGGCAATTACCCTACCAAAATCCTGGGCGCCAGCTTCAAAAACATTGGCCAGGTGAACAAAGCTTTAATGTGCGGCGCCCAAGCTGTGACGGTAGGCACCGATGTACTGGCAGCATCCCTCGGCATGCCCGCTATCCAAAAAGCCGTGGATGATTTCAATGATGATTGGGTCGCTATCCATGGCGTCGACAAAGAAATCCATAAATTATAGCAGAATGAAACAAGGAAAACCCCGCCGAAACCGGTTTCGGCGGGGTTTCTTTGTCGTGCACAGTTCAAAATTCCCCGCCAAAACTGATTTGGCGGGCTAAATCAGTATCGTGCGGCCCGAAATAAACCGCCAAAGTCTGTTTGGCTGGGAAACTCCCGCCCGTTCAGACCCTCAAAGCAGCACCGTCATCAGAATAATAAAAGTCACGATGGAGAGGATGACGTTCAGCGAGAGGAAATTCATGATGAAGCTCTTGTCGGGGCAATCGCCTTCGATGAATACAGGAATAATGAAGGAGGGCGGACAGATGAACATCGTGTAGACGGCCATCTGGAACATCTGGTCCAAGCCAAGCAGCTTGTCGATGACGAAAGTGTTCAGCAGATAGGCCAACAAGAGCATCATTCCGATCCTCAGCAATACTGCCGGGAGCGGAACCAAGAGCTGTTTCAAATCGAAGTGGAGTTCGTAGCCAATCACCAGCAGAATAAGCGGCAAGGTGATTTCTGCGAGCATTCCCGCAGTAGCCACCAATGCGGAGGTCGCAGGGTTCGTGTGTAAAAACGTCCGCCCTCCAAGCATAGAGGCTAGGATTCCTAAAATCGTGGTTATCAGGAAGGGGGATTTGACGATATGTTTGACCTGATCCTTCAGGCTCATCCTTTTTCTGCCGGTTTGGTTGCAGCCGACTTTATCCAAAAAAGTAGAGAGCACGATGAAGATGAATATTAGATTGCCGATATCGAGGATGGCCAATCTATACAGATGCTCGGCGCCGAAAGTGGAGATGAAGAGCGGATAGCCGATGATGCCGGTGACGAAGCTGGAATAGACCGCCGGGAAGAACGCATTGGAAGATTTCCACATTTTCTTGAACAAAAATCCCATCGATAAAGCCAACAGGGAGGTGAGGAAGACAGCGACGGAGCCCCAGAGATAGTCCGCTTGCAGATCGGCATCCAACAAAATCAGGAACAAAAGACAAGGCAGCGCCAGATTCAAAATCAGCTTTTTCATGCCTCTGACGGCATCGGCGCTGATGAATGCGGTCTTTTCCAGAACAACCCCTGTCGTTATAAGCGCGATGACGGGAAATGCCTTCAAGGCGATGGTTATGATGTCGTTCATGAAACATTACCTCCTTCATAAACCAATAGTGCCTTCAGATCAGTCCGACAGCGAGCAAAACACCAACCAAGGCAAGCATAACGCCCACGATGATTTGCACCACCCGCAAGGTAACTTTTTGCAGAAGCCGTGAGCCGACGAAGGCGCCCGCAAAAGCGGCGACTATTGCAGCTACAACCAACGCCCAGTCGGCATCCGTGCCGATGGTGCCCAGGTGGTTTGCATAAACGGAAAGCCGGGTAAGGTCGATCAAGAAGGCAGCGGCAACGCCGGTCGCAATGAAGGCTTCCTTCTCGAGGCCCGCTTTGCTGAGAAAGGCGGAGCGGAGGGCACCTTGATGACCGGACAGGCCGCCGAAGAAGCCGCTGATGGCGCCCCCCAGCGGCAACCATTTCTCAGCGAACGCCATCTTTTCGAAGCGCGGGTGCAACTCAATCAGGGCAAAACCGATCATCAGCAGCCCGATGACGACCTTGACCACCGTAATCTGGAAATCCCTCTGACCGATTGCGTAGCTTGCGATTGGCGGCAATTCCGAAAAATAGGTCAGCAGCCACGCGCCCACGAAAGCCGCAACGATGCCAGGCAAGGCGAATTTCAGCAGTACCTCCTTATCGGCTTTCCGTCCCACAAGCACCAACTTGAAGACATTGTTCGCCAGATGGACGACCGCCGTCATGGCTATAGCTGCTTCCAACGGGAAAAACAGCGCGAATGCCGGCATCAGCAGCGTGCTCAGCCCGAATCCGGAGAAAAGGGTCAAAAAAGATGCGCCAAGGGCCACAAAGCAGACAATCACATACATCATTGTTTCCACCACCTTTGCTTGAGGGCATACGAAAAGGGATAAGATAGTTGCTGCAGGCACGCACAAAACAATTCGTTCCTTCATTTCTATTGTGCGCCCAATGGAGCGGCAGATGCAAATGATACGACATGATTCGGACACCCGCATTCGCCAACTTTTTATCTAAATGATTACGGAGTGCTTTTCATAGTGGCGACAATTATTCCGGGGTATAATGGACACAAGGAAATATAAGCCAGAACAATAGTTAGAACCTTGTGCCTTGCTTAAAGGAGGTTTTATAAATGAAAAGAAAAATTACTTTAGTAGGAGTAGGTATGCTGACGGCAATCGCTGTATTTTCCACCGCCTGCGGACTGGTAGACGGGGGAACTGCATCGGACGAATTAACCAGTATCGCTGCAAGCAGCCAAAGTGAACCAATCGAGTCAACTGCCGGAAGCGACAGCGAATCATCTGCAGAAGCCGACACAAGCGTAGCCAGCACCCATTTGGCAGATCCTTATTTCGCTATTTTTGCGAGCAGACAGTATGTGGCGCAGTACCATTTCCGCGAGTTCACAGGGAATCAGCTGGAGGAACGGTCGATGACAGTCGCCATTGACGGCGCGGATAAAGCCATCCGGATAAGCGGGGAGAACACAGACACGACATACCTCACTTTGGACGGTCAGACCTATCAGATTGATCACCTGAACTTGACGATTGCGCAGAATGAAAGTGCGGATCCTTCTGAAGAAGCGGACGAAGACGGCATCATCGAAGCGCCGCCGTTCAGGGATATCGGCAACACGTATGTGGGCAGCTGGGAGGACCAAGGCCTCATCTATGAAGAATACTACGCCGCAAATGGCGACCGGATGTTTTATTATTTCGAGGGCAATGTCCTGAAACGAATCCGCTCGACCTCCGGGGAAAATGAGTTCAACCTTGATGTGATCGAAGTGAGTGACAAAGCTGCACCCGAGCTCATCGAACTGCCCGAAGACTACGAATGGCTGCCATAAGAAAGCATGCGGCCGCTGAAGCCGTCCTCCGGCGAGAAGTCTCTTCACGGGAGGACGGCCAAGCAATGGCCGCTCAGCTCCGACGAACAATGCTTCGCCGGAGTTGAGCCATCCAAAACAGGCACCAACTCCGATGAGCAAAGCCTCGCCGGAGGCGAAAACTGACTCCAACTCCGGTCAGTCCCAATTATCCAAACATCGCAAGCAAATCCCACGAGAGAAGATGGTCCACTGTGAAAAAAACAACGAAAGTACTGATCGGCTGTATTTGCGCTGCGGCAATCTTTTTCGGTTTCCGCCAGGCGGGTTTTTCATCTTTAACTGCTGTTTTGGAATCCCGTCTGAGTCGGTGGGTGACGATCGGGGATGAAGCATACACGATGCCGGTCTACAACGGCGATTATCGGCTGATCTTCGACGAGAAATTTGACGAAAGTCCGCTCGATCCTGCCATCTGGAACGACCAGTATCTGGCTTCCTGGACGCCGGACATGGATGCCGCGCGTGCCGTCTACGAGGTGGCGAACGGCAATCTGAATCTCATTATCAACGAGGATACGCAGCCGTGGAATCCCGAGTTCGACGGAACCGTCCGCACATCCAGCGTGATGACCGGCAACCGGACCGGGCTCCACGAATTCAAGGCTGGTCTGGAGGTACGCAATGACATCGAGCCGTTCATGGGCTTCATCTCGCAGTACGGCGTCTTTGAAATCCGGGCAAAAATGATGAGCAGCCTCGGCAACATGTGCGCCTGGTGGCTCGTCGGGATCCAGGACACACCGGAACAGGATGTGGAAGTGGATGTCTTCGAGAATGCCCTCAATTTCGGCAATGTCGTCACGGCTTCGCTTTACGCGCACCGGGATCCGGCAGCGCGGGAACAGCATTTCGTCCATGACGTGGGTGATACCGATCTGAGCGCGGACTTTCATATTTATACTTTCGAATGGACTCCGGAAGGCTTCGTCTTTTATTTCGATGACGAAGAAATCGGGACGTTCCAAGCCGAGGTCGTCTATCCGATGATTTCCATTCTTTCGGCCTATGAGGGGCGCGAGAATTGGTGGGTGGGTCCGTTTGACCCGGCCGCGCCATATCCGAAGGTGTTCCAGATCGACTACCTGAAAGTCTGGAAAAAAGTGCCGGAAGACTTCGAACAAGTCGACAAACTGAAAATAGTCTCCCAGGATGAAGCGGCCTTCACAATGGAGGCCGGCCAATATGACATCGACCACGGCCAACTCGTCGGTTCCCCATCCTACGTCACGCTCCGCTACAACGACGGCACGGATACGCAGCAATGGGTCAAGTGGGAAGAGCTGACGCCCGCCATCCTCAGCAAATTGGACAAACCGGGTTCCTTCGAATTAGAAGGGGAAATCATCGGTCTGTCTGAGGACATCTTGGGTAACCGAAAAGCGACCATAAAAATTATCGTCAGCCAAAATGAATGAGAAAAGTGTACCTACTTCAGCAACTTAGCGCACGCTAAAAAAACAATCTTAATGAAAGGACGTGCCCGATGGAACTTATCGCAAAAAGTGCCGAACTGGCGAACGGGTTGCGCCTGAGCTACGCCGAACAGGGTACAGATTACGGCACGCCACTCATCCTGTTGCCCGGGATCGCAGATTCTTGGTGCATTTTCGAGCCGCTGCTTGCGCAACTTTCGGATAGCGTCCATGCTTACGCCTTGAGCCAACGGGGACACGGCGATTCGGACAGGCCAACGACCGGTTACCGCACTCGTGATTTCGTACAGAATCTTCTGCTGTTCATGGATGCTATGCAAATCCCGAAGGCAGTCATCGTAGGGGCTTCAAGCGGCGGTTTCACAGCCCGCAGCTTCGCCGCAATGCATCCGGAACGGACGGCGGGTCTGGTCCTATTGGGTTCACCTGCCACGCTGATAGGGCGGCCGAATCCGTTTGCGGTGCTGAAAGATCCGCTCGATCCCGATTTCGTGAAAAGCTTTGCGGAGAGTGTCCTCTCCCGCCCGACGCCTGCCGAAGCCTTGGCTAGCATGGTAGCCGAAAACCTGAAGGCGCCCGCGCGCGTATGGCTGGAAACTAGCAACGGACTGTTCGAAGAAACTTTTCCCGGCGAGCTTGCCAAAATCCAGACACCCACGCTCATCGTCTGGGGCGATCGGGATCCCATCATCACGAATGAGGACCAACTCGCGCTCGCTGAAGCAATCAAAGGGTCCAAGCTTATCACGCATCCCGGGTCGGGCCACATGCTCTATTGGGAAGAACCCACCCTGATCGCACGGGATATTGTTGATTTCCTTATTAACGGAAAGATTTAATCAGTCCAAAAGCGAACTATCCAAAACGAGCCAACCGTAGTTTCTCTTTTTTGAACAATCAAGAAAGGAAGTTCTTTGTTATGGCTAAACAAAATCCCCCGCCAGGGTACAAAGACATGATGGCGTTCAGCCTCGTCGATGCCCTGTTGGGAAGACGTTCCCGCCGCTTCTTCAGGGGTGCAGAGATACCGGACGGCGTCTTTGCCTACAAATCCCGTTTCGAACCGGAACCATTGAGTGAATTGGAAAAAATGCTGGTCGTGGCTGCCTGCGGTGGTAACACGAGCTGGCATCACATGCACTACCGCGCCAAGGAATACGCTCCGCAGCTGTCCAATTACGCAGGTGCCGCCAGCGGACGCACTTTCCCATCGTCAGCCGGTTTCCATACGAGCAAGATCTTTTTCACAGATGATGAAGGCGTCTATGTGCTGGACAACCGTGATGAGCCGGCTTTTGCGGAAAGGGGAAAGGACGGGGAGCTGAATTTCGAAGAAATGGTGGCGGACATGAAGGCGCATGTCACCCAACTGCAGGACGGGCGCCTGAAAGTGCCGGCGGAAATGCCGCATGTCGAGCCGCATAATACATGGGTGGCTAATCAACCCGGGACACTCCTTGTCATCCCTGTGGCCGACGTCTCGCTGCACCTCATCCTCGGACTCTGTTATTTGGTTCAGAACCGCTTTGTCCTCTACGATGACATCAATAAGCGCAGCATCCCGGGCATCGAAGAGTTCAGTCACATCATCGATCCGCAAAATGTCTACCCATTGGCATTCGCCGAGCAGCTGATGCTCACCGAAGCCACCGCCGAGCTTTCCGCCAGTTGTTATGCCGGAGCCTTGATGTTGCAGGCGATGGGCTTGGGCGGCTGGATGTACGACGGCATCAATCCTTTCAGCATCCTCGGCGCGAGCGGCGATCCGGCTGTTCCCGGATTGGGCTTCCGTTTCGATACCCGCGAGGATTGGTCCGTTCCGAATGGCACCGGTCTGGAAGGCGTCATGGAGGGCTTCTGCCCACCGCATTATCCGGATATGCGGGCAGCGGTCGAAGCGGTCGTGAAGCGCAAATTCGGGCCAGGCGGACCGTTCCACCCGGATACGCCAGGGCCTTGGAAAGATTCGAAAAAGGTCCGTTCCGCTGCGAAGGTGCACGATGAAGACTTCATCGCTTGCGTCGCTTTGCAGGCGCAATACATCTTCGACACATTCGGCAAATTTCCCGCCACCGTCCCGACGATGGCAATCGTGACCTTCCTGCAGGCGCACCACCTTGATCTGGAATTCTACGACAAGTTCTACAACCCCGGCGCCTATCTGAAGACGCATGCGGAACATATGGAGAAATGGCATTCGCAAAATCATAAGGAATAGGCCTGTGTGAAGGCGAAATCCCACGCTTTTCCGAAACTAAAACAAGACACATGCAAAATAAACCCGCTGAACCGACGGCAAGCTTTTGTCCTTTCAGCGGGTTTTGATGATAGGAATGCTGTTTACAAAAACCAGCCGTTGTTCAAGGAACCTTTGGAGGGGGTGAATCCGATGAAGCTGCTGCTGTCAAAGGCTATGGAAGTGCTGTATGCGGTCCTACCCATCACTGTCATCGTCCTGTTGCTGCACGTCACTTTGACGCCGCTTGCCGACTTGCAGCTCATCCGTTTCCTGATCGGCGCTGTGCTGATCGTTTTCGGCCTTTCCATTTTTCTGTACGGGGCAAACATGAGCGTCAGCCGCATCGGCAACGCCATGGGGGCAACGGTTTCCAAACCTGACGACCTCTCATTTTTGGCCGGTGCAGGATTGGCCCTTGGTTTTATCATCACCATCGCAGAACCCGATCTGCATCTCCTAGTAGAACAGCTTGATTGGCTCACATCAGGAGTGCTGATCAAGTGGGGAATCATATTCGCCGGAACGTTCGGAACGGCCATGTTGCTTTCGTTGGGGCTGGTCCGAATCTCCCACAACCTTTCGCTCTACAAAATGCTGGCACTGCTATACGCCGCCGTCTTCCTGTTGGCATTCGACGCCACTAACGCTACGACTGGAGTCATGGCGATTCCCTTCATTCTGGCGATTGCGTTGGGCAACTCGCAGGTGAAGAAGGAAAACGAAGATTCCAGCAAAGGCGGTTTCGGCTTAATCGGTGTCGTTTCGATCGGCCCACTCATTTCGGTGATGGTCATGGATCTTTTTGGAAGCAGCGGTGCAGACACAGCGGTCCAAACGGCAGCTGGCAACCTAGAAAAAGGTGTCCTTACCCCCTTCATTGGACAGCTGCCAATCACTGCGAAGGAAGTAATGGTGGTGCTGTTGCCGATCTTTTTGATTTTTCTGCTGATCCAGTGGATTTCTTTCGACATGTCGAAACAGGATGAAAAGGGGATTTTATTCGGTTTGATGCTGACATATGCAGGATTATTTATGTTCATGCTCGGTGCCAACGCCGGGTTTATGGAAGTCGGGAAAGCTGTCGGATACGGCATCGCCTCGTTGGACGAAAAAATTTATCTGATCGTCATCGGCTTCGCGTTGGGATTCGTCAATGTGCTGGCTGAACCAACCGTCCACATCCTGTCGCACCAAATCGAGGAACTTACCGATGGTTTTTTGAAAAGAAAGGTCGTGCTGGCGGTTCTTTCCGTGGTGATCGGTTTGGCGGTGGCGCTCGTGATGCTTGGGATCGTCTTTCCCGACATCCAGCTATGGCACTATCTGCTGCCCGGCTACCTGCTGGCACTTTCGCTTACCTATTTCGCCCCGACGCTTTTCGTCAGCATCGCCTTCGATTCCGGAGGCGTCGCTTCCGGACCGATGACGGCGACATTCATCCTGTCCTTCATACAAGGAGCCGGCGAAGCCATGGGAAGGGAGAACCTCTTGGCCGAAAGCCTCGGTATGATCGCGCTTGCGGCAATAACCCCGCTCATCGCCGTGCAGGTGCTAGGGATTCTGTTCAAACGGAAAACCGGCAAAAACGAAAGTGACGGAACTAAAAAAAATACTGACAATGAATAGAATGGAGATATAATTTGGATGAGAAACTCACAGATCAAATTGTCGAACAGAGATTACCACTCAAGAATCTAGAAAATATATTCTGATGAAGAAGTGCGGAATGTTCAAATCGAGGAAGAGGCTGAAGTGGTGGATCAAGAGGATGGTTGGGAATAACCCGTCATTGGTTCAGATAATCATAAACAGCAAACAAAAATCGCTAAACCAACTTCCTTGGACAAGAAAATATAAAGAACCAGGCAGCCGCCTCTCCGACAATGGATGAGGCGGCCGCCTGGTTTTGTAGTCTACATAATTCTGATAAGTAGGGAAAAATCAGCTCCAGGGAAACTGAAAAAATCCGATAATTTCGTTCGGTCATCTGCCATCAGCGTAGGCTCCGAGCGGCTGTGTCCATGACAGAAAACGATTCAATTCGAAGTAAATGTTGGTAAGTTCAAACGGTGATTTATTTGAGTCATTGACCGTTTAACATGCTGCTTGTCGACGTTGCTGATCTATTGGATAGCATCGCAAATATAGTTATTGAAGATTGCAAATGAACTTATCAAAATCATTTGAGGATTCGAACGAATATTCACATGGTGCATATTGAATAGGAAATATTCAGTGATATAATAAACGCAGATAACGTTAAAATTAAAAAAAAAACTGGAAAAACTAGCGAGTCAGCAACGATGAGTAAAGGGAATAATTTTTTCCTATCACGTAATTAGCCCAAAAAAAATTACAATAATAAAATTCGGTTGGGACATCATTTTTCTTTGCAATGTACTAATCGAAAATATGAGGAGACGTCTTATGAGAAAAATTATGCGCAAGGTTAAATCGCAATGGATAGCTGTTGGTTTATCCGCTTTGGCGATGGTAGGATCAGGAATAGGGATAACTGCTGCAGAAGCCACCACTGTTGCGTCAGAAACTACAAGCACTGTTGAAAATGCTCGTTCAGGGCGAGCAGATTTGACTGACAGTTGGGTAGCCTATAACGTAGATGAAATAGAGGCCGAAATTGATCAGCAACAAGACTCCCATCGTGAAGACTACGAAATTCAATGGGGTGACACGTTATGGGGAATCAGCCAAGCGACGGGCATACCTATTTCTCAACTGGCACTGATGAACAATGTTTCTAATCCGGATTTGATTTATTCGGGGAGTACTTTAGGTGGGATTGTGTCAGGGTACCGAGTTGCTGTTAAAAATAGAGTATCCGTAGATCCACTAAACTCTTATGAAAAAGTGGCACCTTATAAATACGAGAATGAATCTCGGGACGAAAAAGAAAACGACAAAGAGAAAATTGTGAATAAGGGTACTGAAGTAATTATCGCGAAACCTGTAGTGAACGAATCACCAACAAAGCATCCCGTGGCTAGTAACTCTGAAGTAGCAGCGGTGAAAAAAACCACAATTAAAGAAGCCGTGACAACTCCCTTTGAGACCGTTTATGTAGAGGATGCAACATTGAACATAGGCGAAAAGATAGTCACACAAGTCGGTGTGGATGGTTTGAAGACTAACACTTATACCGTAACCTTCATAAAGGGAATAGAAAAAAAACGTAAATTAAGTAATACTGAAATCACGACAGAACCAATTAATCAAGTCATCGCCGTCGGAACGAAAGAGATGCCGATAGTAACGACGAAAACCGAACAAAGCACCGAAGCTATTCCTTATGAAACAGCAACCCAAGAAGACGCGAGTTTGTTGGTTGGTGAGACGAAAGTGATCCAACCGGGTGTGGATGGTTCCAAAACAAACACCTATAATGTAACCCTTACGGATGGAGTGGAAACGAACCGCGAACTCAGCAATACAGAAATCACGATAGCGCCAGTAAATGAAATCGTGGCGATAGGAACGAAAGTAGTCGAAACGAAGGTTGAGACAGCTACCGAAAATATAGTGGCATTCGAAACGATCACTCAAGAAGACAACACCATCCCGATAGGCGAAACTCAGATTGTGCAAGCAGGGACAGAGGGCTATGACACGGTTACCTATGAAGTGACATATGCCAATGGTATAGAAATGAAGCGCGCAGAAACGAGCCGAAATACGACTTCACCTGTTGAAGAGATTATTACTGTGGGGACGAAAGCCGGTAACATAGAATTGAAATCTGATACGGAAGCTCCCGAGGTGTTGCATGTAAGTGTGGAACAGGGCATCATGCTGCCTGGCGATTCGGTTACTGTCACGGCGGAAATAGCTGACGAAAAGAGTGGGGTCGAGTATGCTTATGCCTATTTTACAGCTCCAAGTGGTAATAAAAGCGAAGTTGTAACTTTAAAGCGCATCAGTGGGAACACCTTTGAAGGGGAATTCATTATCAGCGAATATGAAGAAAGCGGAACTTGGAATCTCGACTATATTTTCGTAAGAGACAATGAGAACAATAGTAGAGTTCTGTATGAAAGTGATCTGGCAACAATTACTGAAAATACTAGCACAAGCATCATAGTTGGGGATGCAAATTCTGACACAGAGGCTCCTGAAGTATTGCATGTAAGTGTGGAACAGGGCATCATGCTGCCTGGCGATTCGGTTACTGTCACGGCGGAAATAGCTGACGAAAAGAGTGGGGTCGAGTATGCTTATGCCTATTTTACAGCTCCAAGTGGTAATAAAAGCGAAGTTGTAACTTTAAAGCGCATCAGTGGGAACACCTTTGAAGGGGAATTCATTATCAGTGAATATGAAGAAAGCGGAACTTGGAATCTCGACTATATTTTCGTAAGAGACAATGAGAACAATAGTAGAGTTCTGTATGAAAGTGATCTGGCAACAATTACTGAAAATACTAGCACAAGCATCATAGTTGGGGATGCAAATTCTGACACAGAGGCTCCTGAAGTATTGCATGTAAGTGTGGAACAGGGAGCCATGCTGCCTGGTGATTCGGTTACAGTAACAGCGGAAATAACCGATGACAAGAGTGGGATCGAGTATGCTTATGCCTATTTTACAGCTCCAAGTGGTAATAAAAGCGAAG
>NZ_PXZT01000003.1:0-3383 GCF_003008695.1 Trichococcus alkaliphilus | reverse complement strand
CGAATATGAAGAAAGCGGAACTTGGAATCTCGACTATATTTTCGTAAGAGATAATGAGAATAATAGTAGGGCCCTGTATGAGAATGACTTTGGTATAATTACAGACAATACTAGCTTTACAGTAGGTATAAAATAAAACGATTAATTTACAAGCGAAACGCTCCTGTGTGTGTTCAATAAAACTATCAAATTTTGAGATAGTGATACTATATCAAGTTGGGCACATGAATCCGTGAAAGTCATATAAAACAACCATCTTCTCCCCAAACGGGTGAAGGTGGTTGTTTTTTCACATTCAAAAGTATCCTAAGGATTCCCTAATCAATTCAATCCTCATCATAACCTGCACCACTCCAACCTCCAGGCCATATAGCTTGTCCGTCGGGTCATTTCCACGACTATAACTATAAGATTTTGTGGAGTCGCGATTGATTCCTCCTGACATGATTTGAATTTTTTTAGATGATCAATTTTAACTATTTTTAAATTTATTTGTAATAAATTTAAAAATAATAATAAAGTTTATATCTCTTTATATTATGTAGTGATAAAATTACAGATGCAAGTTATTCAAAATAAACCGTCAATGTTTCGAGTTGCATTCAGGAGGAGAAAATGAGGAAAGTATTGCACAAGGTCAAATCGCATTGGATAGTGTTAGGTGTAATGGGTGCAACAGTTGTCGCTTTAGGGGCAGCGGACGTACAGAAAGTGTCAGCAGCAGAAGTGGAAGGTGCAGGAGTCATTGAAACCAATCAGGCGGCCACGAGTTTATCGGTGTCCTATGATCCGGTTACATTTTCAATGGAAGAAACTCTCGGCGAAGAGGTCCCAAACAATACAGTAGAACTTGCTGATAGTAATTTTAATGAAAGCCTAGAGGCGGTTCTCGAGGAGGGTGTAGCCACCCCTCAAAATGATACGCCGGCTATTTCCTATATTGGGGAACTGGAAGAGAATGTTGCGTCGAGCAGTGTTGAAGAAACTGTAGTGGCTACCAATGAAGATGTGATTGCTCCGGTGATTGATGCGAGTTCAATCAAAGTATCCCAGACCACGGCTACTCTTGGAGAAACCATTACCCTTTCTGTAAACATAACAGATGATGTAGGGGTTACTGAAGTAAAAGCCCAGTATTATTTGCCAACAGGAATTAAGACAATCGTAAATTTGTATAAAAACGAAATAACTGGGCTGTATGAAGGAACCATTACTGTAGATAATTCCACACAGTCGGGGAATTGGCGGTTAAATCGCCTTATTGCATATGATGCAGCGGGTAATTCGACTTCTTCCGATACGGATTATTCCAATCTATCTGCCGCAAATTTCTCTGTCACAGGAACGACCGTTGATAGTCGCAACCCGGTGATTTATCCGGAATCGGTCAAAGTTTCCCAGACATCAGTTACTGCTGGAGACACCGTTATTGTTTCTGCAAACATTACTGACGATGTAGGGGTAACATACGGAGCGGTTTCCTATCAATCACCAACAGGACTTTGGTCATCGGTCGAGTTGTTTAAGAATGAAACAAGCGGTCTGTATGAGGGAAGAATTAATGTTGATGCTTCTACCCAGTCGGGGGAATGGAAGTTTGGAGGCATCGTTGCAAGGGATGCTGCAGGCAACAGTTTGTATATCCGTAGTTATGATTGTGATTTTTCTGCTGCAGGTTTCACTGTCACAACCGATGGAAATGATGTTACAAATCCCATAATCGATGTGAGCTCGATCAAAGTATCGCAACCATCAGCTGTTCCCGGGGATACCATTACTGTTTCCGCAAATTTAACAGATAATGTTGGGGTGACGCTCGGGAGAGCTTTTTACAAAGATCCAACAGGCTCCTTGACGTCGGTAAACTTGTTTAAAAATGAAATAACCGGATTTTATGAAGGAATGATTGCTGTTGATGAAGGTACTTTTTCAGGCAATTGGATTTTAGCATCCATCGATGCATACGATGCTGCAGGAAATGTGACATCCCATTATAAAGGTGAGGTTAATCTGTCAGCTGCAAACTTTACTATTTCAGGTACACTTAACGTTGTCAGTCCTCCGGTAATTGATGGAACTTCAATCAATGTATCCCAGAAATCGGCTATTCCAGGAAATCTGATTACTGTTTCTGCAAAATTAACAGATGATGCAGACGTTCGAGAAGTCTTGGCCATGTATTATTCGCCGACAGAAGTTATTTCAGGGACAATATTGAGTAAAAATGAAATAAGCGGCTTGTTTGAAGGAACAATTTATGTGGATAATCATACCCAAGAGGGAACTTGGAACATAGATAGCATCGTTGTATTTTACAACACAGGCGGTGCTGCCGGTTTTTACCGAGATGATGTTGATTTTTCTGCTGCGAGCTTCACGGTGACAGGAACATACGCTAGCATTATCCCTGTGCTTGATGCGAGCTCGATCAAAGTATCCCAACCATCAGCTGCTCCAGGAGATACTATTACTGTTTCTGCAAAATTAACAAACGATGAAGATGTGGAATATTTACTAGCTAATTATTATTATTCGCCAACAAATTATAGAATGTCCGTTAATTTGTATGAAAATGAAATAAGTGGATTGTATGAAGGAATGTTTTCTATAAATCAGCTTACGCAATCAGGGGATTGGAAACTGATATCAATCTCGGTATTCGGAGCTGCAGGTAATTTAGCATCTTTTTTTGATTACGATTTCACTGCTGGAAATTTTGTTGTTCCTTCGTCATCATCAGAAACCTTAGAAATTACAGAAACTATTGCATATGGAAAGAAAAAAATTGAGGATCCCGCGTTGCCAATCGGTGAAACAATAGTAATCCAACCGGGAATGAATGGGAGCAAAAAAAATACTTATAGAGTTACTTATATTGACGGAGTAGAAACAAAACGCGAACTGATAAAAACAATAACCATAACAGCCCCAATTACTGAAGTAATCAAAGTCGGAACGCAGCCAAATCAAAATGAGAATATAGCTACAGGAGCAACCCTAAGCAGTTCCGTCCCATTCGACAACAGTTCATTTGCAACAGATGCGCAGGCAGACAATACAGCCGAGTATGCACGAGGCACAAACGGACTGCAGTGGGTACAAATGGATCTGGGCGCTGCTTATGATCTGAACGAAATCCAGTTGTGGCATTACTATGGGGACGGCAGAAGTTACCGCGATGTGGTCGTGCAGCTTTCCAATGACGCTACCTTCGCAAACGGAGCTGTGACCGTCTTCAATAACGATACGAACGGCAGCGCCGGCTTGGGCTTGGGCACGGACAGCGAATACAGCGAAACGAGTGCCGGTAAAACGATTGTATTTGACACTACGAAAGCCCGCTACGCAAGATTCTACTCCAACGGGAGCACGGTGAACGGCGC
>NZ_PXZT01000002.1 GCF_003008695.1 Trichococcus alkaliphilus | reverse complement strand
TCCTTCGTAATACTTGAATTCGGTCACATCGGTCAACCATTTTTCATTTGGTGCTTCTGCACGAAAGTTCCGGTTGAGGCGATTTTCGGCGATATGATAGGGATTCTGCGCACCTTTGGTGATGCTATTGGCACGATGTTTGATTCGAGATTGGATTTGTTGACTGCGGCAGATCCGAAGGGCACGGTTGTCACTGATGATCATGCCATGGGTATATTCCAACTCATCGCGTATCCGACGATGACCCATATCGTCATGTTCTTCATGGATCTGTTTTGCTACTTCAGCGATTTGGTTGTTGCGAATCTCCCTTGGACTATGCGGTTGCTTAAGCCAGCGATAATAGGCGGAGCGTGTCACATGCAGTAATTCGCACATCGCTTGCACTGGATAACCTTTTTCTTTATGGAGTTGCTTGATGGTTTCGTACTCAACTTGTTTTCTTACTTCCGCCAACGATTCCTCCTTTCTAATTCCTGGAATTTTTTTGTTACATCAAGTTCCATTTGTAGACGTTGGTTTTCGCGTTTCAAACGCGCTAATTCGTCTTGTAGTAATTCCTCGGGAGTCCGGCTGGGTAGGGTCCCTTTTCTGCGCCCGCGGCGGTCTTCCAGCCCTGCTTCTCCTAATTCCTCATATCTCTTTACCCACTGATAGACGTTTTGGTAGGAGACTTGGTATTTGATGGCCATGGAACCAAAGTCTTTGTCGTTGGTTATGCAATCCAACACAATTTTCAAACGTTCATCTAACGTTGTTGGCCGGGTTTTACTCATATAGCTTCCACCGCTTTCTATTTTGAAATCTTTATGAGTATTATAAACCTTTAACCAGTTCTGTAGTTGCGTCTTACTCCGCAAACCATATTTTTTGCCGATTTCAATCATGCTGCCTAAGCCGTTCAGATAGTCCGTGACAGCTGCCAACTTCAATTCCTTGGAATAATGAGTTCTCTTCTTTGCCGGTAAAAGGGCCGATGGGCCATCCATTTCATAAAGTGTAATCCACCTCTGGATTGTCGTTTTCGATACGCTTAGTTCTCTTGTAGCCTCTGCAACACTGATTTCATTATCAAGGCATCTCTCAACGATTTTACATCTCTCTTCCACAGAATGTTTCATTTGATGTTTAGACATAATAAAAACCCCCTATATAAGACTTGAAGTAATTCATTGTCCTATATAGAGGGAGCATATCAAAATGGGGACTGCCTTTGCTTTTTCATTTATCCGGTAACTTTCTTTGCGTACCCGCTGAGGCCAGTAGGGGAATAGAGGAGCCTACCTCCGGTGAACGGAGATTCACCGGAGGTAAGCCGACATTCTGCATGCGTACTCCGATGAGTGCAGCCTCGCCGGAGTTGCGGCTGAAAGTTACCGGTGACCTCCGGCGAGCGTACCCTCACCGGAGCTGCGCACCGATTCTTTTATTCCAGCTCGAATGCTCCGGTATAAAGCTGATAATATTTTCCTTGTTCGCCGATCAATTTCTCATGATCGCCGCGTTCGATGATCCGGCCTTGCTCCATCAGCATGATCACATCCGCATTTTGGATAGTGGACAGGCGGTGGGCGATGACGAAAACGGTCCGTCCCTGCATCAACGCATCCATGCCGCGCTGCACGATCGATTCTGTCCGCGTGTCGATGCTGGAAGTTGCTTCATCCAGTATCATGACGGGAGGATCGGCAACAGCCGCACGGGCAATTGAAAGCAATTGCTTCTGGCCTTGGGAAAGTCCTTCGCCGTCGCCGGAAATGACTGTTTGGTATCCCAGCGGCAGACGGGAGATGAAATCATCGGCATTCGCCAAGCGCGCTGCCGCATAAATTTCTTCATCGGATGCGTGCAGATTGCCGTAACGGATGTTTTCCAGAATCGTTCCGGTGAAGAGGTTGGTATCCTGCAACACGATACCCAAGGAACGGCGCAGATCATTTTTCTTGATGTCTGCGATGTCGATACCATCATAAACGATTTTTCCGTCCTGGATGTCATAGAAACGATTGATCAAGTTCGTGATTGTCGTTTTGCCGGCACCCGTCGATCCCACAAAAGCGACTTTTTCGCCGGGATGGGCATAAAGACTGATGTCATGCAGAATCTGTTTGTCGGGATTGTAGGAGAAGTCGACATCAAAGAATCGGACATCACCGGTCAGTTGCGTATAACGGACCGAACCATCTGCTTGAGGCACTTTCCATGCCCAAAGTCCGGTATGGTTTTCGGCTTCCTTCACTTCATCACCGACCATGGTTGCATTCACCAAGGTGACGGTGCCTTCATCCAACTCAGGCTTTTCATCCATCAATTCGAAGATCCGCTCAGCACCCGCCAAAGCCATCACGATCGATGAAACTTGTTGGGAAATCTGGTTGACCGGCATTGTGAAAGAACGGCTCAACTGCAGGAAGGAAGCAATCGCCCCCAAGGTCAGGCCACCGATGCCTGCGACAGCCATGGCTCCTCCGAACATAGCGATCAGAGCATACTGCAGGAATCCCAGATTCCCCAGGATCGGCATCAGGATATTTGCGTAGATGTTTGCGTTCGTCGCGCTCTCGCGCAACTCGTCGTTGAGTTTGTCGAAACGCTCTTTGGATTCCGTTTCGCGTCCGAAAACTTTGACTTCTTTTTGCCCGTGCATCATTTCCTCGATATAACCGTTCACTTTACCGAGCGTCTGCTGCTGCTTGACGAAGTTGACGGAACTCTTGCCGCCGATCGTCTTTGTGACGGTGATCGATAAGGCGACCATCAGGGCAACGATGAGCGTCAGCGGCAAACTTACCGCCAGCATCGCAGCGAATACACTGACGATCGTAACCAGGGAAGAAAAGGCCATCGGGATACTTTGCGAAAGCATCTGGCGCAAAGTATCGATATCATTGGTGTAGCGGCTCATGACATCGCCATGCGCATGCGTATCGAAATATTTAATCGGCAAGGACTGCATATGCGTGAACAGCTCATCGCGGATTTTTTTCTGGATCCCTTGGGAAATGGAAACCATCAGGATGTTGTAGACATACGTCGCCACGACACCGATCATGTAAATGCCGGCCATCATCGCGATCGCACGGTACATGCTGGTGAAGACCGGATTGGTTACGCCCAGTAAAGGCGTGATATACTCATCAATCAGCGTCTTAAGGAAAAGCGAACCCACAACATTGGCAAGGGCGCTTATGAGGATACAGATCAATACAAGGCTAAAGGTGAATTTGTGGCCTTTGGAAATATAAGACAGGAGGCGTCTTGTCGTTTTGCCGGCATCTTTGGCTCCGCGCCGTTTTGGTTGATTAGGCTTCATCAGCAATTTTTCCCCCTTTCGTTTGTGAATAGTAGACTTCTTGGTAAATCGTGTTTGTTGCAAGCAATTCAGCGTGCGTTCCGATGCCATTGACGCTGCCGCTCTCCATCACGATGATCTTGTCGGCATCCTGAACGGAAGAGACGCGTTGGGCGATGATGAATTTGGTCGTGTTCGGGATTTCTTCCTTGAAAGCGGTCCGGATCAAGGAGTCCGTCCGGGTATCCACGGCGCTGGTCGAGTCATCGAGAATCAGGATCTTCGGTTGTTTCACCAAAGCGCGCGCGATGCAGAGCCGTTGTCTTTGCCCGCCGGAAACGTTTGTGCCGCCTTCTTCAATATAAGTGTCGTAGCCATCAGGAAGGCGTTGGATGAATTCATCGGCCTGAGCCTGTCGCGCTGCAGTCATCAGCTCTGCATCGGTAGCGGCAGGATTGCCCCAGCGCAGATTGTCTTTGATCGTTCCCGAGAACAGGATATTTTTTTGGAGCACCATAGCGACTTCGCTGCGCAATGTCTGCATATCATAATCGCGGACATCGACACCGCCGACTTTCACCGTACCACCGGTGGTATCATAAAGACGCGGAATGAGGTGGACCAAAGAGGTTTTGGCACTGCCAGTGCCGCCGATGATGCCAACCGTCTCCCCTGATTTGACGGAAAAACTGACATTTTTCAAGGCGAGCTTCTTCGGATCATTGGTGTAACTGAAGTCAACCTGCTCGAAAGTTACCGATCCGTCAGGAATGACCATGATTGGATTGCTGTTGTTCTTCAGGTCGCTGTCCTCACTCAGTACTTCCACAATCCGCTCCGCTGAAGCGCGGGAGATCGTGACCATAACGAAGACCATCGAAATCATCATCAAACTCATCAGAATTTGGGAAGCGTAAGTGATCAGACTCATCAGTTGGCCTGTCGTCATCGAACCGGAGACGATCATGCGCGCGCCCAATAGGGACAAGGTCAGTATGCTTGCGTACATCGTGAACTGCATCAAAGGGCTGTTGAAGGCCAAGATTTTTTCGGCTTTGGTGAAATCAGTGTAGATTTTCTTGGAGACGGATTTGAATTTTTCGGTTTCGTGCTCTTCACGCACAAAGGACTTGACGACCCGGATGCCATAAAGATTTTCCTGGACGACCCGGTTCAGCTTGTCATAGGTGCGGAATACTCTCTGGAAAATCGGGAAGGCTTGTGACATGATCAGATAGAGACCGAAGCCCAGGAACGGGATCGCTCCAAGGAAGACCATCCCGAGTTCACTGTTGATGCTCAGAGCCATCAACAATGAGAATACGAGCATAAGCGGCGCCCGGACCATAATCCGGATGATCATCTGGTAAGAGTTCTGGACATTCGTGATGTCAGTCGTCAAACGGGTGATCAGACTGGATGTCGAAAATTGATCGATATTCGAAAATGAGAAATCCTGGATATTGTAGTACATGTCCTTGCGGATATTTTTGGCGAATCCGGCCGAAGCTTTTGCCGCATGCAAACCGGACAGGACTCCGAACCCTAAAGAAAAGAGGGTGGAGACGATCAAGATCAGTCCGATGCGGATGATGAACGGCATGTCTCCTTCTCCGATCCCTTTATCGATGATCATAGACATCAGATAGGGGATAAGCACTTCAAGGACGACTTCCAAAGTGACATATATAGGGGCAAGGATCGAGTCTTTTTTATACTCGCGTATGCTGCCCATGAGTTTTTTTATCATAGCGTTAATCCTTTCCGTAAATAATGATTGGGTGTTTTTTTAAATGATTGAGGCAATCAGCTTTCTGCATTTTTCAAGATTTTTTCGAGAATCGTCAAAAAAGTGGCGATTTCTTCTTCAGTTAAACCTTTGGACAATTGGTTCTCCACGGTATCAATCACTTGTTCTGAATTTTTTTTTGCTTGCAAAGCCTTATCCGTCAGTATCATTTTCCGCAGTCTGGCGTCGTATGGAACGGTTTCCCGCAGTAGCAAGCCATCCCTTTCCATCGTATTCAGGATGCCTGTGACGGTCGATTTGCGGATGTCGAATTTCTGCTCAAGATCTTTCTGAAAGACGTCCCGCTCTGCGGATTCTTTGGCGATGTAGGAAACAATCGCGAATTGCATGCCGGTCAGGCCATAACCATCATTTTCGGTCAAGTGCCTATTCATGAGACGCTTAATTTGTTGCCAAAGCGATCTGATCCGGAATCCCAGCAAGTCTGTGTTGCTCATTATTTTTCACCACCCATATAGTTCGTGCCCTAACTATATTATGCCTGTTACGATGGATTGTCAATCATCTTGCTTACTTTTAAATCTTTTTTATTTACTAATAATACCGGGTGGGGTATAATACGTTTTATTGATAAGAAATTAAAGCAAAAATATACAGTTTAAGGAAGGACAGATAAAGCATGAGCACACAAGTAACAGACACAACATGGCAGAGTGAAGTACAGGAAGGTTTGACATTGATGGATTTTTGGGCGCCTTGGTGCGGCCCTTGCCGCATGCTCGGCCCCGTTTTGGAAGAAATCGAAGAAGAGATGGATAACAAAGTGAAAATCGTCAAATTGAATATCGACGAGAACCAAATGACGGCTTCACAGTTCGGCATCATGAGCATTCCCACAATGGTGTTGTTCAAAGACGGACAACCGGTTGAAAAACTGACCGGCTACCATCCGAAAGATGTTTTGGTTGATTACCTGGAAACAAAATTAGCGTAATACTAATGGGGCTGTCTCGTTTTCGGGGCGGCCCCTATTCTGGTCGCCCAGCGCCTGACACCCCTGAAGACACGATTGTTTGACGCCTTCCCGCTGTGATATAATGGGCTATCATGATCAGACAAAATAACAAATGATTGCGTAAGGGCACAGAAGGGGCGGGAGCAGATGGGCGAAAGTACATTGTATCAGCATCAAACGCTGGGGGATCTGATGGCGGGGGTATTCGACGGGACCCTGACATTCGAAGAACTATTGAAGCATGGGGACATCGGGATTGGTACTTTCCATGATTTTGAAGGAGAACTGATCCTGTTGGACGGCATCGCCTACCAAGCGAAGGAGGATGGCTCGATCTCGAGCGTGGATCCAGCGCAGACAACGCCGCATGCCGCTGTGACGTTCTTCCGACCGGACCGCGAATACGATATCGATCGGCCAATGACGCTTAGGAAAGTACGCTCGGATATCGTCAAACGCGTGCGCAGCCGGAATGTGTTTTCGGTCGTCAAAATTACTGGGCATTTCGAGTACATGCACACGCGGGCGGTGCCGAAGCAGCAGAAACCCTATCCGCGCCTGATTGAAGCGACGCGCGTCCAGCCAGAGTTCGAGGCCTACGATATGCAGGGAACCGCGATCGGCATCTATACGCCGGAACTGTTCGACGGGGTAGCCAAAGGTGGCTTCCATTGCCATTTCATCAGCGACGACCGCAAATTCGGCGGACACATCCTCGATTACATCGTTGACGAAGCAAAATGCGAGATCCAAACCATCGAAAGCATCACGCAACATTTCGCCGTCCAATCCGATGATTTCATGGACAAGGAAATCGGTTACCACAACTTGGCGGAAGAAATGGCCGAAGCAGAAGGCTAAAGAGAAAAGTAAAAAAAGCGTTGGACAGCTCCGGTCTCCGGAGGTTATCCAACGCTTTTAAACTTTGTATTTTATTCGATTTTTTCCAGGACAACGCGGCCCAATTGCGCTTCGATTTCTTCAGTGGTGGCGATATCCGGGGAGAAAGCTGTGGCAGTTCCGGCAGCTACTGCTACCCGAAAAGCTTCCGAAGCGTGCCCAGTCCGGATGAAGGTGCCGACGAACCCGGCCACCATTGAATCGCCGGCTCCGACCGGATTGGCGACTTCACCGGATAATGGCGGCGCATAAATGACTTCCTGCGGTGTGAAGAGCAAGGCGCCATCCCCGCCCAAGGAAACGATGGCATGCTGCGCGCCCAACTCAACCAGTTGCTTGCCGTAAGGGATAACCTCCTGCCACGTGGCGAAAGTCCGGCCGAAAAATTCGCCGACTTCCTTCTGGTTGGGTTTCACAACCAATGGGTGATACTGCAGACTGTTCCGCAATTCTTCCTTCGTGATGTCGCAAGCAAAAGGCACGCCTTCCTTATGAAGGGAGCGGATCAGCTGTTCATAAAAATCCTTCGGCATGGAAGGGAGCTTGCTGCCCGACATCACTACAAAGTCTTGCGTTGAGATGTCCTCGAAACCTTTCATGAAACGGGCGACTTCCTCATCGGTTGCGCTGGGACCGTAGTCGCTGATTTCGGTATCCTGGTCCGACTTCAGGACGAGATTGATGCGGGTGCGCTCTTTGATCACGGTGAATTGGTTGAGGATATTCAGTTCCTCCATGTATTCGCGCACAAAGTCACCGGTGAAGCCGCCGCGGAAGCCCAACGCGATCGAGGGGATTCCGAGTGCTTTCAGGACGCGCGAAACCATGATGCCTTTCCCGCCGGGCGTAATTAGTTCATCCTGCATGTGATGGGATTGGCCCAAAGTCAATTGGGGGACAGTGACGATATAATCGATGGTTGGATTCAATGTGATTGTGTAAATCATGTGTAACTCCTCCTGTCTGGGTGGCGCGCTGTTCTTTTTGCTTTCAACCAAAGTATAACCTTGTCAGCAGGCAAACTCAAAAAATAGCCTTTTTGGGCAGATTCCCTGGTCAGAACGGAAACGACGTAAGCATAAACGCATGAAAAGGGATGGAATTGTGCTAAAATAAAGGGCATCGTGAAAAGGTCCATTTTAGATAAATAGAATATACGAACGGGAAGGAAGAAGCTTCGGATGACAGACGAGAACTTAACTGAAAACATAGACGAGAGGCTGAAAGGGATCGAAAACAACATCAGGAAAAACATGTCCTTGAGCAGTGTCCCGGTCCTGATGGAAGCCATCCGGACGCATCCGGATCATCCGCATGTGAATTACTTGCTGGGGCTCAGCCACTACAAGAACCGCAATCTCGAAAAAGCGATGTATTACGCGCTGCGGGCGGTGGAATTGAACGGCACCGGCGATGCCTATTTGACGTTGCTGGCGAAGCTGTATGCGGAGGACGGCGATGACAAGGCAGCGGAGAGCTATGCGCAAGCCGCCTTTACCCGCAACCCCGCCAATTGGGAAGCAGCGCTTGTCCTGGCGAAGATGGCCTTCGAAAAGAACGACCTCCCGCGGGCGCTGGAACTCGTCGATCAGGTGCTCAAGCACACTCCGAAATCTTTCGCGGCATTGCGTTTGAAGTCGAAGATCTATCTGCAGCAGGAAGAGGAGCTGGATACGATCCTGGCTTCCATCGAAGAGTCCGAAAAATATGGCTATGACGATGCCATCGAATACGATCGCGTTTATGCCTACTACATCCACGGCCGTTTCGATGAATGCCGCCGCATCCACAAGGAATTGGAACGGACGCGGCCGCTTTCGCACAGCACCGAAAAAGTCGGCAAGCTGATCGCGACCATGCAGTCGAGCAGGCTGGCAAGAAGGGCCCCGCATGCCGATTATTTCCATATGGATGCCGCCCATTCCAATCGGAAAGTCAAAGTCTCTTTGGAAGAGTCTCTGGCCGAACTGAATGAGCTGATCGGTCTGACGGAAGTGAAGGAGACCATCAACCGGATCGTGAAGCTGGTCGAATACGACAAGAAACGGGCCTACATGCTGTCGATTGAGAAAAATGAACAGCCTTCCTATCATTTCGCCTTTTCCGGCAATCCGGGCACAGGGAAAACGACAGTCGCCAGGATTTTGGGGGACATCTTCTATTCCTTGGGCATCCTCGAATCGGGCCAGTTGGTGGAAGTCGATCGCTCGGATCTGGTCGGCGGCTACGTCGGACAGACTGCCCAGAAGACAAAGGCCGTTATCGAATCGGCCATGGGCGGCGTGCTGTTCATCGATGAAGCCTATTCCTTGGCGTCCTCGGACAGCGATTCGCTCGATTACGGATCGGAAGCCATCGATACTCTGATCAAAGCGATGGAAGATCACCGCAATGACTTCATCGTAATCCTGGCGGGTTATGACACCGGCATGAAGCAGTTGCTGAAATCGAATCCTGGCCTGTCTAGCCGAATCAATATGCAGATCGATTTCGAGGATTTTTCCGACCAAGAACTGTTGGAAATCGCCAAGGCGCAAGCCAAGGACAACCATTATACGCTGACTGAGGAAGCCGAGCAGGCCTTCAAGGTCAAAATCAATCAGGAAAAAGTGGTCCCGCAGTTCGCCAATGCCCGTGCCGTCAGGAACATCATGGAAGAAGCGATGCGCGAACGGGCTTTCCGTCTGAGCGAAAAGTCCGTGACGAAGGATGATCTGGTCATCCTCGAGCCGCTCGATTTCGGCATCGACCCGAACCAACTGTTCGGGGATAATATTGAAGACTTGATGGCGCAGCTGCGCAATCTGGTCGGCTTGAAGGATGTCAAAAAACAAGTCAGCTCAATCATGAATTACGTGCGCGCTGAGAAGCGCCGCGAAAAGATGGGACATCCGATGAACGATTTGTCCTTGCACATGGTCTTCACCGGCAACCCCGGCACAGGCAAGACGACCATCGCGCGGCTTATCAGCCAAATCCTGAAATCCATCGGTGTGCTGAAGCGCGGACACATGATCGAAGTCACTAGGGAAGATTTGGTCGGACAGTACGTCGGCCAGACCGGACCGAAGACGTTGGAAAAAATCAAGGAAGCATACGGCGGCGTCCTGTTCATCGATGAAGCCTATTCCCTTTATTCCGCCTCCGAAAACGACTTCGGCTATGAAGCCATCAGCACGCTGATCAAGGAGATGGAGGACAACCGCGACAAGTTGGTCGTCATCATGGCAGGCTATCCGAGCGAGATGGAGCAGATGCTCAGCATGAACTCCGGCATCCGCAGCCGGATCGCCTACACGGTCGATTTCCCGGATTACGACAGTGAAGAACTGACGGAAATCTTCCACATGGCCGCCACCCAGCAAGGTTTTGTGCTGACTGAGGAAGCCCAGGAGAAAGTGAAGAACCTGTTCTTGCTGTCCTATACGACGCGCGACAGCCATTTCGGCAACGCCCGCACAGCCAGGAGCATTTTTGAGAAGGCGAAGCTGCACCAAAGCAACCGCTTGGCCGAAGATGAGGATGCGGACCTGTTCACCATTCTGCCGGTGGATATCGAAGAAAGTAGTTAGACAAACAAAAAACTTCTGCACTGGGAATAATTCCGTAGTGCAAAAGTTTTTTTTATTCGGCGTTTTCTGATTTTTCGATTCCCGCAATCCCAAAAGCGCCGGGACCGCCATGGGAAGTGATGACGCCGCCGGTCTGGATCCAAGTGACGTCCTGGAAGCCTTTTTCCTTCGCGTAGTTTTCCATTTGGGTCATGATTTCTTCATCCAAGCCGAGCGATTGGATGAGGTACAGCTTATTGTCGTCGATGGCGTAAGTCTTCAGGTAGTCATCAAAAAAATCGACAACGACGCGGCTCATCTTACCGCGGTATTTTTTTGTGGAAACCAATTTGCCGTCGATCAATTCGATCGTCGGTTTTATTTTCAGGAGCGATGCCCCCAGATAAGCTGCGTTTGAGACGCGGCCGCCTGCCCGCAGGAACTCGAGACCGGATGGCATGAACGAGAAGTGCGTGCGCGGCACTACAGCTTCGATGGCGGAAACCAGTTTTTCCACAGCGATATCCGGTTCCTTTTCAAGCAAATCAGCGGCATAAAGCACGATCGCGGCCAAGCCGCCGGATACGTTCAGGGCGTCGATGAGGTGGATGTTCTCGAAATCTTCCGCCGCCAACACGGCACTCTGGAATGAGGAAGAGGCTTTGGAGGTGTAGCCGATATGCACGATGATGCTGTCGGGCTGCTCAGAGCGGATCTTTTCGAAAAGGGCGGTATATTCGTTCGGATTGGTTGCGGTCGTGGAAGGCGTTTTTTTGGTTCGCTCGTAATAATCATACAGATCCGTGACCGGAAAAGATCCATCAAGATGATCGACATCGTCCATGATGACGTGCATCGGCACGATCCGGATATTGTGTTTCTTTGCCAAATCAGCGGGAACATCTGCGCCGCTTTCAGTCGTAAGGATTACTCTGCTCATGCTATTCCTCCGTCTCCAATGGTCAAATATGTTATTGCCAATGGACTCAATTTGTTGGTTCCAATATACCACACTTTCAATGCCCGACCTACAAGTGTTATGATTGAATCACAAACAGGAAAGGAAGAATGAGTCATGGCCAAAAATGGAAAAAACCGGAAATCGGATGTCGTCACGATGCTTGCGGTTGTAGGGTATGTGCTGTTCTTGGTGGTTGGCTTTCCCGCGGCTGAGAAAGCAGGCGGCTTCTATCCGGCGCTGATGGTTTTGGCGGGAATCGCGGTTCTGTTCGCGATCGTCTACTACCATTCGCGCGTGAATGCGTACGTCTGCCCACAATGCCGGCGCAAATTCAAAATCAGCTTCCTGACGGATCTGCTGTCTTTGAACGGAGGCAAGCAAGGCAAACGGTTGACTTGCCCGCACTGCGGATTCAAAGGTTGGATGCAGGAGACTGCTCCTGACGAAGAATAATTAAAAAAGCAACCTCATTTTACAGAGGTTGCTTAGTGAAAGGTCAATTATTTAGTTGCTTTTTCCAGATGTTTGCTGCGCAGTTGGCCGCAGGCGGCATCGATGTCGGTGCCGTGTTCCTTGCGGATGACGCAGTTGATGTTGTTCTTTTTGAGGATATCATAGAATGCCAAAATATCCTTTTTGGTGCTGCGTTCATATTTGATATGTTCAGCAACCGGATTGTAAGGAATCAGGTTCACATAGGAAAGGTGACGCTTATCCTTCAACAAGGCAACCAATTCGTGCGCCTGCTCAGGTCTGTCGTTCACACCTGAAATCATGATGTATTCGAAAGTGATGCGGCGGTTTGTCTTTTCCAGATACTCGTCGATTGCAGACATGACTTCCTTCAGCGGGTGTTTGCGGTTGATGCGCATCATGCGACTGCGGATTTCATCGTTCGGCGCGTGCAGGGACAAAGCCAAGTTGACTTGCAGCCCGTTTTCCGCGAATTCGCGGATCTTCGGAGCCAATCCGCTGGTGGAAACGGTGATGTGGCGCGCGCCGATTGCCAAACCTTTGGCATGGTTGACGATGTTCAGGAAGGCGATGACATTGTCGTAGTTGTCGAACGGTTCACCGATACCCATCACAACGATGTGGCTGACGCGTTCGCCATTGCCTTTTTGATCCAAGTAGTGCTGGATCTGCATGATTTGTGCAACGATTTCGCCGGCAGTCAGATCGCGTTGTTTGCGTTTCAGGCCACTTGCGCAGAACGTGCAGCCGATATCGCAACCGACTTGCGTCGTGACGCAGACGGACAGCCCGTATTCTTGGCGCATCAGGACGGTTTCAATCATCAGTTTATCTTCCAACTGGAAAAGATATTTCGTAGTGCCGTCCGCTGATTCTTGGACGACTACTTGGTTTAGGGGCTGCAGCAAGAAGGTGTCGGAGAGAAGGGCAACCAAATCTTTTGACAGGTTCGTCATTTCCGAGAAGTTCAGGACCCGTTTGATATATAGCCAGTCCCAGATCTGTTGGGCGCGGAATTTTTTCTGGCCTTGTTCCAACAACCAAGCTTCCAGCTGATCCAAAGTCAATCCATAAATAGAAGGTGTGTTCATTATACTTTCCTTTCTTTACCGTTCAAATTTTCAATCCATATCATAACACATTTTTATGAAAATGGAATCACATCCTTAAAATAAGTAACATGGTGAAAAAATGGCAACCTGTTCGCTCTGACGTATGCCCCAAAAAAGTGGCCCCGGAAAATAGTTATCCGAGGCCCGATTCTTTTTTAGACGTTATTCAGGAGAAAGCGGTTTGCTATAAGCTAAAGAAATCCTTCAAGAACACTACGCCGATGCCGAACATCACCAAAGTCGCAATGCCGCCGACAACATTTCCCAAACGGCGATTCGTATGGCTGCCCATCACTTTTTTGTTGTTCCCGATGAAGAGGATCAGCAGCATCAAAGGTGGGGCCATCAAGCCATTGATGGCTGCGGAATAGTATAAGGCCCTAATCGGATCGATTCCGATGAAATTGATCGTCAGTCCGATGAGCGTGGCGATGGTGATGACGCCGTAGAAGCCATGCGCCTCCTTCAGTTTCTTCCCCAGACCCGTCTCCCAACCGAAAAATTCGGAAATGGCGTAAGACGATGAGCCGGCCAAAACGGGCACACCAAGCAGGCCTGTTCCGATGATGCCCAAAGCGAACAACCAATAGGCGAAGTCTCCCACTAATGGACGAAGCGCTTGAGCGGCCTCCGCCGCGGAATTGATAGTGGTTATGCCGCTAAGGTGAAGGGTCCCGGCCGTCGTCAGCACAATCATAAATGCAGTGACGGTTGTAAAAAACATCCCGACAATCGTATCAATTTTCATATCCCGGATGTCCTTGACAAAGATGCGGGGTTTCCCGATGCCGATCCCTTTGATTTTATGCTCGATGATCTCTTTTTCCACTTCTTCATCCGCTTGCCAAAAAAACAGGTAAGGGGAAATCGTTGTCCCTAAAAAAGCCACCACATTGAGCGTAAATTCCCGGGAAGGGTAAAAGGTTGGGATGAGGGTATGCTGAAGGACCGTCCCCCAATCCTGGCGGACCATGAATGCTGTGAAAAAATAAGCGAACAAGGAAAGCGTCAACAGCATCAAGAATTTCGAATAATTCTTGTAGTCCATAAAAATTTCCAGGACCAATGTCAGGGCCGTCATGAGTAGAATCCAAAAAATGAACGGCAAACCGAGCACCAACTGAGCCACCGCGGCCATCGCGCCCAGATCGGCACCGATGTTGATCGTATTGGCGATGAACAAAAGGGAGATTGCCGGATAGCTAACCCACTTAGGATAGGATTCTTTCATGATCCCTGTCAGCCCCTTACCTGATACCAATCCAATCCGTCCGCACATCTCTTGGATGGCAATCGCAAAGATGCACGAAATCGGAGAAAGCCACAATAGATGAAGGCCGAACATGGCTCCGGTCTGCGAGTAGGTGACGATTCCGGATGGATCATCATCAGAGGCTCCGGTGATGACGCCAGGTCCAAATTTTTTGAGGAATTTTTTGGTCTTTTTGAGAATTTTGCGCATCTTTCTCACTCCCTTATTGGGTTGTGCATCTGCAACCAGACTTCCTGAAAATAGTTGCGTTAGCCATCATCATAGTCGGTCGGCAGTGGGATAAGGGAGTGGACTTGTACAGTTTTTTTTCTTCTTTGACATCATCATACCTACTATCCGCTAAGCTTGCAAGCACTTGCATCGCCATATGATATACTATTTACAGGAACGCAAACAACGAAAAATCCAGACTGTCGAGGTGGACTAAAATGGAAGAATCAACTATAAAAATTGAAACGATCGATGCATACATCAGCCGCTATGATGAGGATATCCAGGCAATCCTGCAGGAATTTCGCCGGCTGATAAGGGAAGAGGCGCCTGATGCGACAGAGAAAATTAGTTATCAGATGCCGACCTTCTACCTGAACGGGAACCTTGTGCATTTCGCTGTACAGAAAAATCATATCGGTTTCTATCCCGCACCAAGTGGCGTTGCGGCTTTCAAGGAAGAATTGACGGATTACAAGACCTCAAAAGGCGCCATTCAATTTCCGCTGACGAAACCTATCCCTTACGAGCTTGTGCGCCGGATCGTCCGCTTCCGGGTTGAAGAAGCGAAGGGGAAAAAGAAACGGAATAAAAAATGAATAGTTTTGCTATAGTATCTGAATTACATAAAGGAGGCGTATTATGGATCTGCATGCTGTCTTAACCAAAGTCATCCCAACACTTGCGAGCCTGATCGAGGGCATCGGTGTCCTGATCATCCTTTATGGTTGCGTCAAGTCGTTGTATCTGTTCATTCTGGACAGGCTTAATCTGAGCAACAACCAACCGAAACTTGAATTGGCCAAAGCTTTGGCGTATAGTCTGGAGTTCAAACTGGCCGCAGAAATATTGAAGACGGTCATTATCCAGACGATCGATGAATTTATTGTGCTCTCGGCCATCGTCATCCTGCGGGTTGTGCTGACGGTCGTCATCCATTGGGAAATCAAGAGCACTAATTCAGAAGAAGGGGAGTGACTTGCGCACTCTCTCTTTTATTTTTTTGAAATAAGTGCTGCCGCAATCTCGTGACTTCAGTCATGAGTTAGGCATCACGGTCTGGTTATATCCTTTTCATTTGGCGAACGCATGTTCGCTGGTGTATAATGAAGCCAAAGAGGTGAGCATCATGCTAAAAGCTTATCAATTCCGCTTGTGTCCCAATCAGGAACAGAAAATCTATTTCGCCAATTGTTTTGGCTCCGCACGGTTCCTCTTCAACCAGATGCTGGCTGACCGAAAGGAATTTTACGAAACCTACAAAAACGACAAGGAATTACTGAGAAACTTTAAGCCGAGGACCTATACGTCCTTCAAAGAAGAATTTCCGTTCCTGAAAGAGGTGGATAACCTGGCTTTGGCGAATGCCAACCAAAATCTGAACAAGGCCTACCAGAACTTCTTCCGTGACAAATCCGTCGGCTTTCCGAAATTCAAAAGCAAACACAAATCGAAGGCCTCCTACACCACCAACAATCAAGGTGGAAACATCCGCATCGAGAACGGAAAAATCAAACTGCCGAAGATTGGTTTCGTTAAAATCAAACAGCACCGGGATTTTGATGGGCTGATCAAATCCTGCACGATTTCGATGAACAAGGCCGGCAACTACTTCATTTCCATTTTGATAGAACAGGAAATACCCGAATGGCTGCCGGCGGAACATAAGATTGGCATCGATCTTGGCCTTTCCGATTTTGCCGTCACCACAAATGATATGGGCAACATCGAAAAACACCCGAATCCAAAGTGTCTGCGGAAATCCGAAAAGAAAGTCAAGAAAGCCCAACGCGCCTTGTCGCGTAAGCAAAAAGGCAGCAAGAACCGGGAGAAAGCCCGCTTGGTTTTGGCCAAGAAACATGAAAAGATTGCGAACCAACGCAAGGACTTCCTGCACAAACTCTCCAACCAAATCACGGACGAAAACCAAGTCATCGTGATCGAGACGTTGCGGAGTTCCAATCTGATGAAGAACCACCAACTTGCCAAAGCGATTGGGGACGTCAGTTGGTTCGAATTCAGCCGGCAGTTGGCGTACAAAGCCGAATGGAAAGGCCGGACGCTCATCAAGGCGGACAGGTTCTATCCGTCCAGCCAAATCTGTTCCGCTTGCGGACACCGCGACGGCAATAAAGCTTTGCACATCCGCGAATGGACGTGTCCAGATTGCGGCATAACCCACGACCGGGACATCAATGCCAGCAGAAACCTTTTGGCTTTGGCCAAGTAAAAGAAAACCACTGAGGCAGGGACTGCCTTTTGAGCCTACCCATATCCATTCCCGCTGTCTGCAAAGACATCCGCAGGCAAGGAAGGCGTTCGTAGGAAGCTCGCGACTTTAGTCGTGAGTAGTTCACAAGCGTTCTCTTTTCGTCCCTGTTTTGCCATGCTTTCGACATACTTCTTTCCTATACTGAACTTGTAGAAAAGAAGATCACGAAGCATACAAAAAAGGAGCGGATAAAAATGAAAAAGTGGATGAACGGAGCAGTAGGCGGGGCTTTGGCAGTCTTATTGTTCAGCGGCACCGGCGTCATGGCATCCGAAGATGAAGAGTTATATGGCGCAGCAGCGGTCAGTGAAGGAGAAACGTATACAATAGAAGAAATGTTGGTTTACGCTATCCAGGATGAATATATGGCCGAAACGGCCTACGAAGCGATCATTGATGCATACGGAACGGTCAAACCATTCACAAGCATCGCCAAAGCGGAAGGCACACACATCTCCTTATTGTTGCCGCTGTTCGAAACTTATGGATTTGAGGTTCCGGAAAATGAAGCGGAAGTCCGTATTGAATTACCGGCGTCCTTGGCGGAAAGCTTTGAAAAAGGCGTGGCCGGCGAAATCGAAAACATCTCTGTTTATGGGCAATTCCTTGAGGCAGAAGATTTGCCGGACGATGTCAGAAGCGTCTTTGAACGCCTGATGGCCGCATCCGAAAAACATTTGGTAGCTTTTGAACGCGGCGTCAGCGGAAACCCTGATGGAGCCGGAAGAAAAAGATAATACCAAGCAACAAAACAAGCCCCACGCAGAATTATAACTTGCGTAGGGCTTGTTCACTTTTTTTCTACTGGCGACAGGATGAAGTCGGAAACTCTTGTAGTAAGTCATTTCCATGCCCAATATGTATTCCGGGCGTTCTTTCTTGATGCAGTGGCCGGCTTTGTTGACATCGCTCTTTTCCCAGTTCTGCCAATCTTTCTGTAAGAACTTGCGCCAAGTATCTTTTCCGCTTAGAATATAAGGACTGCAATAAAAATGGAAAGGATGACGATGGATGCGATTGGACAAACTGCTCAGCGAATGCGGCTACGGTTCGCGAGGACAAGTAAAAAAATTGATCAGAAGCAAACAGGTCAGCATCGACGGGGAAATCGTGCTGGCGGACAATCACAATGTTGATCCACAGCTCCAGACGGTCATCGTCTCGGGGGAAACGCTGACGCAACACACCAATGTCTACTATATGCTGCACAAACCGGCTGGCGTTGTGACGGCGGTATCCGATGAAGGCAACCCGACCGTCATCGACCTGATCGACCCGTCCGACCGCAGACCGGGCCTCTATCCTGTGGGACGGCTGGACAAGGACACGGAAGGGCTGCTGTTGATCACGGACAATGGGCAGTTGGGCTATCAGCTGTTGCTGCCGCACAAAAAAGTGACGAAGCGCTATGAAGTCGTCGTGAATGAGCGCGTGACCGCCGCCGATCAGGAAGCATTCGCCCAAGGGATCGTCTTCCACGGAGGAATGACGTGCAAGCCGGCCTATTTGACCATCCTTAGCCATGGGGACGACGAAAGCCGCGTGCTGCTGGATATCAGTGAGGGGAAATTCCACCAAGTGAAGAAGATGTTTCTCTCGGTCGGCAAGAAAGTCACCTATCTGAAACGACTGACGATGGGACCGATTGAATTGGATGAATCGATTCCACTGGGGAGCTATCGGCCGCTCAACGAAGCGGAATTGGAACAACTGAAGCCGTATTTCCGCTAGAAAGAAGGCAAATCAACCAAAAAGAGGAGGAGCTAATCAAAGCTCTTCCTCTTTTTGGTGTGCTATTATTTTTTTCCTCGGTTTTGTCTGCGTCAACCGGTAGCTTTCCGTGATGATGCGGTCAGCAATCGGGAAAAGCTCTTTAGAAACGAGCCGCAGGGTGATCCAGTGGGTCTTGTTCATATGGTAGGCTGGCATGATTTCCGAAATCGTCTCGCGCAGATAGTCGTTCCGCTCGGGGGTGTTCTTCACGTTCAGCCAAGTTTCACCGTTCCGTTCATAGATGTAGGCGAAGGTTTTCCGGTTGCCCTCGTGGCGCATGACGGTCCATTCGGAGTCGCCGAAAGGATAGTCTTCGATGACGTGCGCATGCTCTTGGCAAAGGGCAATCAGCCGATTCCTGACAGAAATTATCTCTTCCATACTGATCCTTCTTTCCGGTTCATTTAATACTACAATCATTATATTAAATTTTCCTGAAAATGGCTCGTATTGTGTCGAATCCATTGACATATGGATGGATAATGAGATAATAGATAGCGTGCTATGTATAACTGTTCGGAAAGGAGGAAACATTTTGATATCACGCGAGATGATGGGAGTCTATATCCCGATGCTCCATAACCAATTTAAGGAACAGATGAACCGACTGGTGGGTAAAATCGACCTGACCACGTCCCAGATCCACATCCTTTTCTATCTGAAGGGCCGTGGCGATGAGGAAGTGATCCAAAAAGACATCGAAGAGACGTTCAACCTTTCTAATCCGACCGTGACCGGAATCATCAAACGGCTGGAAGCGAAGGGATTCGTCACACGCACGGTCAGTTCGAAGGATGCCCGTTCCAAGAGCATCCATCTGACCGAAAAAAGCATTGCCGCTTCGGAAGAGATGAAGCGGGCTTTGTATGAAGCCAACAAAAAAGTTTTCGAAGGCTTCACCGATGAAGAATTGGACGTATTAGAAGGGTGCTTCAAAAGGATGCTGCACAACCTGGAAGGCGGCTGCGGCCACCAACACGGACACGGGCTTCTGCATAAAAAAGAAAACAAATAAATCAGGAAAGAAAAGGTAAAGCATATGAAAGTGATAATGAAATACTTAAAACCTTTTGCCGGTACGATCCTGATCAGCCTGCTGATTTTGTTCGGTCAGGCCATCGGGGAATTGAGCCTGCCAAATCTGATGAGTGACATCGTCAACACCGGCATCCAGAATGGCGGCGTCGAACAGGAAGCACCTGAAGCGCTGCCGTCTGAAGGCTTTGCGCTCATGACGCTGTTCATGGCTGAAGAGGACAAGGAAACGTTCCAGAACAGCTATCAGCTGATCGAGGGCGGGTCGGCGGAAGCCGAAGCCTACAACGCAGAATTTCCGGAAAGCCAGGAAGCGGATTTCTACGTATTGGATGAAATCGATCCGGACCAATTGTCTTCGCTGGAGAGCATCTTCAGCAAAGCAAGCTACAGCTTCGTGACGTTCATGCAGGAAATGTCTGCGCAGCAAGGCAATGCCGCATCGGTCGATGCCGAGAGCGGCTTCGAGGATGCCGATATGAACCAACTTTACGCATTGTTGCCGCAATTGCAGCAGTTGCCGCAGGAAGCATTCACAGCGTCAATGGATGTTGCCGATGCTGCCGAGCCGATGCTCTACAGCCAGATCGGAATCCTGTTCACTAAACTCTTCTATGAAGATCTGGGAGCGGATATGGATGCGCTCCAGAACCAATACATTATGACGAAAGGCGCACAGATGCTAGCCATCGCAGTCGCTGTCTCTGTTGCTTCCGTAGCGGTCGCGTATTTTTCTTCGCGGATTGCAGCGAAAGTGTCCGGCCGGATGAGAAGGGATGTCTTCGCCAAAGTCGAAAGTTTTTCCAACACAGAGTTCGATAATTTTTCGACAGCATCGCTGATCACCCGCACGACCAATGACGTGCAGCAGATCCAGCAACTGATCACGATCGGTATCCGCATGCTCTGCTATGCACCGATTTTGGCTACTGGTGGTCTGATCATGGCGATCGACAAGAGCGTTTCGCTGGCATGGACGATCGCTGTAGCGGTCATTGCCCTTGTCGGAATCATGATGACGATTCTGTCGATCGCGATGCCGAAGTTCAAAGTACTGCAAAGCTTGACGGACAGATTGAACCTTGTCAGCCGCGAGAACCTTTCCGGCATGATGGTCATCCGTGCTTTCGGCAATGAACCGTTTGAAGAGAACCGCTTCAACGACGCCAATGAAGACTATACCTTTACTAACCGCTTTGTTCAGCGTTTGATGTCTCTGTTGATGCCGGCGATGATGCTCGTCATGAACGGTGTTTCGCTGATGATCATCTGGTTCGGTAGTCAGCAAGTCGCTGATTCTTCCCTGCTGATCGGTGATATGATGGCCTACATCCAATATGTGATGCAGATCATCATGGCATTCTTGATGATTTCAATGATGTTCATCTTCCTGCCGCGTGCTTCTGTATCGGCAACCCGGATCGGGGAAGTATTGGATACGGATTTGAGCATCACAGACCCAATCGATGCGCAACCGAGCTTAAAGAATGAAGGCCTCATCACCTTCAACCATGTTTCTTATCATTATCCGAAGGCGAGCGAGAATGTGTTGACCGATATCTCCTTTACCGCTCGACCAGGCGAAACGACGGCGATCATCGGCTCGACCGGTTCCGGTAAATCGACGTTGATCAATCTGATTCCGCGCTTTTATGATGTGACGGACGGCGCCATCGAAATCGATGGAATCGACATCCGGAAAATGACGCAGGCCGATCTGCGCCGCAACATCGGCTACGTGCCGCAAAAGGGTATGCTCTTTTCCGGAGATATCGCTTCCAACGTTTTGTACGGAAAAGACGACGCTTCGATGGAGGACATCATGAAAGCTATTGAAGTCGCCCAAGCGAAAAACTTCGTATCGGATATGGAAGACGGCATCGAAACCGCCATCGCACAGGGAGGCGGTAACGTCAGTGGCGGTCAGAAACAGCGCTTGGCCATTGCCCGAGCGTTGGTTAAAAAAGCACCGATCTACATTTTTGACGACAGCTTTTCAGCCTTGGACTTCAAAACGGATGCGGCATTGCGTTCTGCTTTGCATGCGTACACGGATAACGCAACCGTTCTGATTGTGGCGCAACGGATCAGCACCATCATGGATGCGGAACAGATCATCGTCCTTGATAAAGGCAGAATCGTCGGGATAGGGACTCACGATGCGTTGATGAAAAACTGTGAGACTTATCAAGAAATTGCTAAATCTCAGCTTTCAGAGGAGGAATTAGCATGAGCGAAATGAAACAAAGAAGACCGCAAGGCGGCCCTGGCGGAGGCCACGGTCCGATGGCAGGAATGAGCGCGCCGGTCGTGAAAGCGAAGGACTTCAAAGGCGGATTCAAAAAATTGGCCGCTTATCTGTCGCCCTTCAAATGGCTGATGGCAGCCGTCTTCATATTGGCGATCGCTTCCTCCCTTTTTGGGATTGTTGGACCAAAAATCATGGCTTTAGCCATCGACAAATTGGTAGCCGGAGTCATGCTGAAATTTACAGGCGGGGCCGGCGAAATCGATTTCGATTACATCGGAACAGTCCTGTTGGGGCTTTTGGGCTTGTACGTTCTGAGTGCCGCGTTCTCTTATCTGCAAGGATTTCTGATGTCGGGTGTCTCCGCAAAAGTTTCTTATAAACTGCGCAAAGACATCATGGAAAAAATCAACAAATTACCGCTGGCCTATTTCCATAAGAACAGCCAAGGGGATGTGCTTTCCAGAATCACGAATGACGTGGATACCCTGAATACCAGCCTGAACCAGAGCCTTACCCAGATCATCACGTCGATCACGACTTTGGTGGGTGTCTTCATCATGATGCTGACGATCAGTTGGCCGCTGACGCTCGTCATTCTTGCTGTGCTGGTCGTTTCCATGATGCTCCTGATGCTGATCATGTCGAAGTCGCAGAAGCACTTCGCCAACCAGCAGAAATACTTGGGTGCGGTCAATGGCCATGTCGAAGAGATGTACGGCGGACATGTGGTCATGAAAGCCTTCAACGGGGAAGAAAAATCCGTTGCCGCTTTCGACAAAGAGAACGATCAATTGATCGAAGCAGGGTTCAAGGCGGAATTCCTTTCCGGATTGATGATGCCCTTGTTAAGCCTGATCGGAAATCTTGGTTATGTCGTTGTCTGCATCATGGGTGGCGCGATGGCGGCTGCCGGGAACATGACAATCGGGGATATCCAAGCCTTCCTGCAGTACGTGCGCAACTTCACCCAACCTTTGACGCAAGTCGCTCAAGTGGGGAGTCAATTGCAACGGATGGTGGCTGCCTCCGAACGTATTTTTGAATTCCTGGAAGAGGAAGAAGAGACAGTGACCGAAGCGAAAATCGAAATGGCAACCGCTGATGTCAAAGGGAATGTCCGCTTCGAGCATGTTAAGTTCGGTTATGAACCGGATCATCTGGTCATCAAGGACTTCTCCGCGGATATAAAAGAAGGACAAAAAGTTGCGTTAGTTGGTCCTACCGGCGCCGGCAAAACGACGATGGTGAAATTGTTGATGCGTTTCTACGATTTGACGGGTGGAGCCATCTACATCGACAACCACAAACTTACCGATTTCACGCGCAGCGATCTGCGTACGGAATTCGGGATGGTGCTGCAGGATACGTGGCTTTACAATGGTACCATCATGGAGAACATTCGCTACGGGAAACTGGATGCGACGGATGAAGAAGTCATCGCTGCCGCAAAAGCTGCGCAGGTAGATCACTTTGTCCGGACGTTGCCGGATGGTTATGATATGGTCCTGAACGAGGAAGCCAACAACGTTTCTCAGGGAGAGAAACAATTGCTGACGATCGCGCGCGCCATTCTAGCCGATCCGCAAATCATGATCCTGGATGAGGCGACAAGCTCGGTCGATACGCGGACGGAAGTGCTGATCCAGAAAGCGATGGATACGCTGATGCAAGGCAGAACAAGCTTCATCATCGCGCATCGCTTGTCGACCATCAAAAATGCCGACCTGATCCTCTGCATGAACAACGGGGACATCGTCGAACAAGGAACCCACGAAGAACTGCTGGCGAAAGGCGGCTTCTACGCCGACCTCTACAACAGCCAATTCGACGAAGGCGAAGAATAATAAAGAGAATAAAACTGCATCATGCAGCCTAAAGAAGATGATCCCGATACGCAATCGGGATCATCTTCTTTATTTTTTTTTGCCCATTTCCCAAAGAATAGTCGTGAAAGCGGATTTGTCAATACTGAATATAAAAAAATCCTCATCGAAGAGTTCCCAAATGGTAATCAGATCATCCTCAAGAAGGATCTAAACCTTTGACGAATGCCATCGCAGCACGCTTACTTCAGTAAGGATGACAGCGTTCACAAAGTATTAACAATAAAAAAGTTGTAACCGGTTACCGGCGATGGTATTATTTCCTTAGTTATTACAACTCAGTTTTACCAATCACGTTTCGAATACTTTTAAATGCAATGTAGTTTCATAATGTGATATAGATTATTGAATTGTAAGCGCTGGATTTCATGATATGGAGGGGATTTTTATGTCAAAAAATGATTCAATGGTTCAAGGGGAAACGAAACTCAATCGCGCCAAACTATGGCAGATCGTGTTATTCACTTTGAATAACTCATCAACAAATATTTACATGTTTGCTTTTGGTTTTGTCACCTATTATTCGACGGGCCTTGTTGGTTTAGCTGCACTATTCGTAAGCCAAATTATGGGGTATATCCGTATCTTTGATGGGGTCATTGACCCTGCTATCGGGGTTTTGATCGATAAGACAGACACTAAATTCGGAAAGTATCGTCCCATCATGGTTCTAGGTAACATTATTACTGTTATTTCATTCTTGATATTATTTAATATTCATAGCCTAGGCGGTGGAATGAAAATTCCAATTTTCCTACTTTCGTTAGTCGTGCATAAAATCGGTTATTCCTTGCAAGCGACGGTTACAAAAGCCGGTCAAGCAGCATTGACAAGCGATCCAAAACAACGTCCCATCTTCAATATCGTTGATGGTTGGGTAACGACTTTATTGTTCACGGGTGGTCAAATTGTTGTCGCAAACTTCTTAGTGCCAAAATATGGCGGTTTTACTCCGGAATTCTTCAAAGTGTTTATCCCAGGCGTTATGGTCATCTCAGCTATCCTCGGAATTTTGGCAGTTATCGGTATTGCGGAAAAAGACAACAAACAATACTTTGGTATTGGTGAAAAAACGACTAAAACATCATTTAAAGATTACTGGGAAATTGTCAAAGGCAACAAACCTTTGCAAATGTTAACCATGGCAGCAGCTTTTGTGAAGTTCAATTCAGCAATGTTTGGTGACCAAATTGTGTTGATGATCCTGTTCGGTATCATCTTTGGTAACTTCGGACTATCCGGAACGATCTCTTTAGTGCTGATTTTGCCTAACCTTATGTTCACTACTTTTGCAGCAACCATTGCTCAAAAAAGAGGCTTGCGTTACTCGTATGTTCGTTATTTGCAAGGTGGCGTTATTTCATTAATCCTATTAGGCGGCTTGCTTTTCTTTGCGAACCCAGGTGATTTGAGCTTCTCTAACCCATCCTTATGGACAGTTGCCTTCGTAATCATTTTTGCTTGCGCGAAAGGATTTACATCCACACCAACAGGCTTGGCCTTGACGATGGCAGCGGATGTCTCCGACTACGAAACAAGTGTTTCGGGACGTTATGTTTCCGGAATGTTGAGCACCATGTTCTCATTGACCGATTCAGTCGCATCATCGTTCGCGCCAATGTCGATTGGTTGGGTCTTAGCCGCTGTAGGTTTTGCAAAAGTATTTCCAACGGCTGACACACCACTTTCGCCACAATTGCGTATGGCTGGTATTGTATTGCTTGCAGCTTTGCCTTTAGCCGGTACACTGATTGCTCTAGCGTTTATGAAATTCTACCCATTGAATAAAGAAACAATGGAAGGCATTCAAATTAAAATTGCAGAAATGAAACAGGGTGATCCAAGTGATGGCGATGCAGAAATGCCTCAAGCAATCCCTAATACAATCCCTGCAATGAATGACTAAAGCTACGACTTTTCATTTTTGAGTAATAGGAAAAATAATAATGTCAGCGATTTCGTGGATAGTCAGCCTAAACTAGACACCAAAAATAACTCTATCATGTAGCCCGAGAAGATGATGACGATAAACTATCGGGGTCATCTTCTCTTATTTAATGCCATGATGCTTGGTGGGAGAATTAGCTGATCTGAAAAATATTAATTCAACTTATATAGAATAGTTCACCAATTATTATAGAGAAAAGAGGAAAATCTTATGGCAGAAGAAAAAGTTGTTAAGCAGCAAAATTCAGCAAACGAAATGAAAAGCAGTCTAACCCTGAAGCATAAATTGGGTTATGGTGCCGGAGATGCCGGTGGGGTTGCTACCCTGGTCTTGATCGGAACATTTATGAACCGATATCTTACAAACGTATTAGGCATACCATTTGCAACGCTATCTATACTTTTGCTCGTTTGGAATATTTGGGATATGGTCAATGACCCGATGATGGGTACTATCATGGATAAGTCCTTCTCAAAGGCACATGGCCAAAAAGATAAGTTCCGTCCTTGGATGTTGCGCTCAATTCCTTTGATTGTTATCGGTCTTATTGCATTCTTCTCTGTACCTTCAATGTTTGATGGTATGATGCGTTTAGTAGCTATTTTTCTATTAAAAGTTATCTACGAATTAGGTTACACTATGATGAACATTGCCATGGGATCAGTTCTTGGGGTAATGGCCTTAAACGATAGAGAAAGAACTACTTTATCTTCGGCTCGTGGTATGGGATCAACAGTCGGTGGTTTAATCAGTTCAATGATTATACCGTTGATTCTTTCGCGTTTAGGTGAAAACACAACAGGTTATATGGTTTCAGGTATCTTCGCGGCTATCTTAGGTGGTGCACTGATCTTCTTCCACTATTGGGGAACTGAAGAACGGAATGTTGCAGCGAAACTTGCCGCAGAAGAACAAACAGAACCGACAAAAGTCACAGATATTTTTGTTACATTAGCTAAAAACAAAGCGTTCTTGTCACTTTGTTTACACTCGATTGTAATCGTTTTCGGTTCAACCTTATTCAATACAACGCTTCCTTATATTTATGGCGATGTATTTGGTGATATTGGTTTAATGGGAACTGCTGCTTTAATCGGTCAAGGGTTACCAGTAGTGCTGTTACTTATCGCTCCATACCTGGTAAAATTCATTGGATCTACAGTTAAAGTAATCCGTACTTATTTACTATTGAGTGCCGCTATCTTTATTGGCTTGTACGTCTGGAAATTAGTGGGTGACTTACCACCTTTCTTCTACATGGTTTCTGCCAGCGTCGGTATTGCTTTCATGCTGATGTCCGTTCAACTTCAATGGGGTCTTGTTTCAGAATCCATTGACTACAACGAATACATCACTGGCAAACGTTCCGAAGGTTCCATCTACGGTAACTTCTCGCTGACAAGACGTCTTGGCCAAATGTTGGCGCAATCCCTTGTTGTCTTGATGATTGGTTGGATTGGTTACAGCCAACAGGCCGCTCAAGCTGGTCAAGCGCAATCAGCTCAAGCTGTTGAAGGATTAGTTCTGATGAACCTTGTTGGTCCAGCCGTTTGTGCTTTATTATCATGGGTTTCATTCAAATTCATTTGGAACATTACTGATGAAACACGTGAGGCGATGACTTCAGCTCGTCTGGCAAGACTTGAGGAATTTGATAAGAAAAATGATGAACCAGAAGTATAATAGCGAGGTGCACTTATGAAATTAAGAAGTCACTTATTGAATGTTTTGGTCAATGATGAAGTGGAGGCTTACTTAAAGGAGAGCGATGTCATCATCGTGCCTTTTGGACCAACCGAACTCCACGGGGGGCTGCCCTTGGATTGCGAAACAATATTGGCTGAAGGGATTGCCTTGTTGATGGCTGAAAGAACAAACTCACTTGTCCTTCCGCATGTGCCTTACATTTATTCAGGGGCAACCGCCTCAGGTAAGGGAACCATCCAATTAACCGTTAGGGAAAGCGCTGATATGTTGCAGGGTCTGGCACATTCCTTACTGCGGTCAGGCTTCAAAAAACAAATCTATCTCAGCCTGCACGGCCCAGCCCATATCTCAATCAACCCGGTTGTCCGAGATTTCTTTGATGAAACAGGGATCGCTATTCTCTATATTGACGGCATGATAACAGCCCAGAAATCCGGTGTCTTTTCAGACCCGAAAGAGATGATGCTAAATTTAGATAAGATGATTCTGGGGGCTTACAAGTTACGTAATCGTTTGGATGATATATTGCTGACCTCTGATTATGCAGAACCAGTTACCCAGACCCCATCGGTTTTTGGCAATCTGAGTGCCCAAGCCTTTCAATCGGGAGCAACAGGTTATTATTTCAAGGAACATTCAGACCATATGGCAACCTCTGCCATACCTGATATTGAAACGCGAGACCGCATGGCAGAAGAGGGACTGGTACTGCTTAATAAGATGGTGGATACAATTGATTTTCCAACTTTACTGAAGGAAATGGCGATTCAAGAAGAGTATCTTAAAGAGGTTTACAAGCTTTATCCGCACGTGCCGGCTGCCTACAATAGACACAAAAACATTTAAACAGTTTCAAAGACTGCTCCCCGTAATGTGGGGGCAGTTTTTTGTCTGTCCATTGTCAAACGCGGGTGTAGATCGCTTTTCCAAGAATAAATAGCGTTCACAAAGTATTAACAATAAAAAAGTTGTAAGCGGTTACTTCTGGTGGTATCATTTCTTTAGATCTTATAACTCGGTTTTATTCAGATTGTTGCGATTATTTTTTAGGTAACCGAGTTTCATAATATGATAATAAAACTTGGTGAAAAAAGTTTTGAATTCCATAATATGGAGGGGATTTTTATGTCAAAAAATACTTCAACGCTTCAAGAAGAGACGAAATACAATCGCGCTAAACTTTGGCAGATCGTGTTATTCACTTTGAATAACTCATCAACAAATATTTATTTGTTCGCTTTTGGTTTTGTCGTCTACTATGCCACAGGTCTTGTAGGGTTGACCGCGCTGTTCGTCAGTCAAATTATGGGGTACATCCGTATCTTTGATGGGGTCATTGATCCGGCTATCGGAGTTTTGATTGATAAAACGGATACTAAATTCGGTAAGTATCGTCCCATTATGGTTTTAGGCAATATTATCACTGTTATTTCATTCCTGATATTATTCAATATTCATGGAATGGGTGAAGGAATGAAAATTCCGATTTTCCTGCTTGCGTTAGTCGTGCACAAAATCGGTTATTCCTTGCAAGCGACGGTTACAAAAGCCGGTCAAGCTGCTTTGACAAATGATCCAAAACAACGGCCTATCTTCAATATTGTTGATGGTTGGGTTACTACTTTACTGTTTACTGGTGGTCAAATTGTTGTCGCAAACTTCTTAGCGCCAAAATACGGCGGTTTCACACCGGAATTCTTCAAAGTGTTTATCCCAGGAGTCATGATCATCTCAGCTATCCTAGGAATTTTGGCAGTTATCGGTATTGCCCAGAAAGACAACAAACAATTCTTCGGAATTGGCGAAAAAACGACCAAAACGTCGTTCAAAGATTACTGGGCAATCATCAAAGGCAACAAACCTCTGCAAATGTTGACTATGGCAGCAGCTTTTGTGAAGTTCAATGCGCAAATGTTCGGCGACCAAGTTATGTTGATGATCCTGTTCGGTATCATCTTCGGTAACTTTGGTTTATCAGGAACAATTTCGTTAGTTCTGATTTTGCCTAACCTTTTGTTTACAACCTTTGCGGCAACTATTGCTCAAAAAAGAGGGTTGCGTTACTCCTATGTCCGTTACTTGCAGGGTGCCGTTGTTTCATTGGTCCTATTAGGCGGCTTGCTTTTCTTTGCGAACCCAGGTGACTTGAGCTTCTCTAACATATCGTTATGGACAGTTGCCTTCACAGTCGTTTTTGCTTGTGCGAAAGGATTCGCGTCCACTCCGTCAGGCTTGGCTTTGACAATGGCAGCGGATGTCTCTGACTACGAAACAAGTGTTTCCGGACGTTATGTTTCCGGAATGTTGAGCACCATGTTCTCCTTGACTGACTCAGTCGCGTCATCCTTTGCGCCAATGTCCATTGGTTGGATCTTAGCCGCTGTAGGATTTGCGCAAGCTTATCCAACGGCTGACACGCCACTTTCGCCACAATTGCGCATGGCTGGTATTGTAATGATTTCAGTTTTACCATTAGTCGGTACACTCATTGCTTTAACATTCATGAAATTCTACCCATTGGATAAAGAAACAATGGAAAGTATTCAAATTAAAATTGCAGCAATGAAACAAGACGCTTCAAGTGATGATGAATAAATGCCTCCGAAAATCCCTATATTGAATGACTAAGATCAGCAGCGCTGACCATACAATTGGTTTGGACTGCCGATCTTAGTATTTTCCGAATGAAAACAAAAAAATTCCCGGCGAGGCATGATTTCGCCGGGAATTTTTGTCAAAAAGAATAGGCACTTATTCCATTGCCGCTTTTCTCAATCTTTCAATTTCATATTTTCGTAGTTCATGTGCGGGTTCAGCAGACCGCGGTTGCTTTTCAGGACGAAAGAGAAGCTGCTGTCGTTGAAGTCGATGATGTTGTCTTCGTCCAGTTGCTGCAGGCTATCCTTGGTGGCTTTGACCGTGCCAAAGTTGGTGTCCAGAACAGTGTCGTAGTAAGGGTTTTCCGTATCATACGATCGGATCGTGAACATGCTGCTGTCCGGTCCGCCGCAGCCGTAGATGGTGCTCATATACAAAGAGAGTTCCTCGGCCATCCCCAATTTTCCCAGTCTTTGCATGGCATTTTCAGTAAACATCAATTTCATATTCCATCACCTCTTGTACTAATTATAGAACATGCTGCCGCGAAACAAAGCGAATATGCTCATCCTGATAAAAATGTTTGACAAGGTGAGAATCAGATGTTATATTTAATTAAATTTTAACAGAAGAGCGATGAAGAGAAGAGTACCTTTCAATCGTCATTCCAGAGAGCCCCGGCAGGTGAAAAGGGGTATGATGAAAAAAAGCGAAGATGGTCTCGGAGCAAAGCAATGCGGATAGTGTTGCTTCGGTTTGTGCACGATAAAGCACAAGAGTATAACAAGCGGGAGCTTGCGTACTTTTTAAGGTATGGATCGCGAGGTCCCTACGAACATGGGTGGTAACACGAAGAGCTTTCGTCCCTGTATTTCAATCAGTTGGAATATAGGGACGAGGGCTTTTTTGCTTTTTGCAATATCAGAGTAACGAACAGAAGCAACCTCGGCTAATCGGAAATGACCCAGAAGAGCAACTGCTATGCAAGAATATATCGAAAATTAGAAGGGAAAGATGACAAATGACAGAGAAAAATTACAGTTTTGAAACGTTGCAAGTACATGCAGGCCAAGTGCCGGACCCCGTTACCGGAGCCCGTGCGGTACCGATCTATCAGACTACCGCTTTCGTGTTCGACAGCGCGGAACAGGCTGCCGGCCGCTTCGCTTTGACGGATGCCGGGAATGTCTACACCCGTTTGACTAACCCTACAACCGCAGTCGTGGATGCGCGGGTTGCAGCACTTGAAGGAGGCACATCCGCAGTTACAGTCGCTTCAGGTTCAGCTGCAATCACGTACGCCATCCTGAATGTGGCGAATGCGGGCGATGAAATCGTCGCTGCTAGCACACTTTATGGCGGAACCTATAATCTTTTCAGCGCAACCTTGCCTAATTTGGGCATCAAAACAACTTTCATTGATCCTGAAGATACGGCTAACTTCGAAGCTGCCATCACGGAAAAGACGAAAGCCATCTTCATCGAATCAATCGGAAACCCGAGCACCAACCTGATCGATATCGAAAAAGTCGCTGAAATCGCGCATAACCACGGCATCATTTTGATCGTGGACAACACATTCGGCACGCCTTACCTGATCCGTCCGTTCGAATTCGGCGCCGATGTTGTGGTTCACTCAGCTACGAAATTCCTGGGCGGGCATGGCACAACTATGGGCGGGGTCATCGTCGAATCAGGTAAATTCGATTTCGCCGCCAGCGGAAGATACCCTGGCTTCACGACGCCGGATGCGCATTACAACGGGTTGGTCTATACCGATCTGGGACCGGGAGCTTTCACGACCAAAATCCGCGTGCAGTTGCTGCGCGACACGGGAGCCTGCATCGGGCCGATAGATTCCTTCCTGTTGCTGCAAGGGATCGAAACGTTGTCATTGCGCGTTGAACGCCATGTGGAAAACACCCGCAAGGTTGTCGCTTATCTGGCGAATCACCCGAAAGTGTCTTGGGTGAATTATCCGGAACTGCCGGAAAGCAAATACAAGACGCTTGCCGACAAATACTTCCCTAAAGGCACCGGATCGATCTTCACTTTCGGCATCCAGGGCGGCAAGCAAGCCGGCATCGAGTGGATCGATAAGTTGGAGTTGTTCTCGCTGCTTGCGAACGTTGCTGATGCAAAATCCTTGGTCATCCATCCAGCCAGCACGACCCACGCGCAACTGAGCGACGAAGACCTCATTGCTGCAGGCGTTTCCGGGGACATGATCCGTCTTTCCATCGGGATCGAAAATGCCGATGACATCATCGCCGACTTGGATCAAGCTTTCGAACAAATCTAAAACATGCGAAAGCCTCCCCGGCAGAAACCAATTTCTGCTAGGGAGGCTTTTTACTTTGATCAAAGATAGTCCTTCAACACCGACCAAGCTTCCAGTTTTTCGGGCAGCGTTTTGACATGTTTGCCGCGCATCGGGCTGGTCGAAGGGAGCGGGAGGTAAACCAATCCTGATTGCTCGTCCAGACCGAAGTGCTTTTTGTAGCTGCGGTAAGCTTTCCCGCCGTTGAAGGCGATGGCCTTGATCTGGGGATGTTCGCGCAGAAGACTGTTCAAATCGTTCGGATATTCCTCTTTGATGGCCGAATCGAGGCTGCCTTCCCGGTAACAGGAGTGGATGACATCCCAGAGGGCGACATGATGTTTTTTCAGCAGTGATAGGCGTTCCTCATAGGACACTGGATCCTCTTCCCTGAGCAGTGAGAAAATAATTTCCCAGAAATGATTCCTCGGGTTCCCATAGTAATGCTGTGCTTCCAGCGACTTAGCGCCGGGCATCGATCCCAGAATCAGGACGTGGGCTTGGGACTCGATGACAGGTGCCATCGAGTAAAGTTTTTCGGATTGTTTCAGTCGGAACACATCCTTTCAAAGTTATTGTGTCTCCATTCTACCAAAACCGCGCCGGAGCAGAAAACATTCGAGCTTGTTAAAAATTTTAAATAAAACAGTTGACGGAAGGATAGCGATGCGTTAAAATAATCCCAACATTAAGAAATCGTTAGAAAAATCATTTCCATCTAATTAAACCGATAATCAAGAGAAGTACGCATCATACCTTGTTTCCAGAGAGTCGCCGCCAGTGAGAGTGCGATAGCAAAGGGGATGCCGAATGGACTTGAGAGGGTTGCCTTGAAAAGAGTAGGGGCAAACGGGGAACCTGATCCGTTAACAGACAGGCACATATGTTGGTATGTGAACGAGTGGGCGATTAATTTCGTCAATTTGGGTGGTATCGCAGGAGAATACAAGCTCTTGTCCCTTTAAAGGGGGGACAAGGGCTTTTTTTGTACACAAAAAATGATGAGGTGAATGAAATGCTAGAGATAAAAGAGACGAAACAGACCGAAGAAATTCTCCCGCAAGACAGCATGAAAGCCGCTATCGATAAACTAGTGAAAAAAGAAGAACTTTCTCCGCAATTGACGAAGACCATCATGCACCAGATCATGAGCGGTCAAGCCAGCCCGGTCCAGATTGCATCTTACCTGACAGCTATGCGGATGAAAGGCGAAACAGCCGGAGAAATCAGTGCTTCCGCTGAAGTGATGCGCGATTTTTCAAATAAGGTGCAGACGAAAACAACGGCATTGGACATCGTCGGAACCGGCGGCGATCAATCCTTCACTTTCAACATTTCAACCGTCTCATCCTTTGTCATCGCAGCCGCAGGGATTCCGGTGGCTAAGCACGGCAACCGCAGCTCATCTAGCAAATGCGGCAGCGCGGATGTGCTGGAAGAATTAGGTGTGAACATCGAAGCCAGCGCGCAACACAGCGAAGCGATGTTGGAAGAAATCGGGATGTGCTTCATGTATGCCCAAAAATACCATCCATCGATGAAACACGCCGCACCCGTCAGGAAAGAAATGGGTGTCCGGACGATCTTCAACGTTCTTGGGCCATTGGCGAACCCGGCCAATGCGAACATGCAATTGCTCGGCGTGTATGATGTCGCACTGGTGGACACGATGGCTGAAGTGCTGAACCAATTGCATATGGAACGAGCATTGGTATTCGGCGGAAATGACGGTCTGGATGAAATCACTTTGACCACAACATCGGAAGTCGCGGAGCTCCGCGACGGCAAGGTCACCCACTTCACGTTCGATCCGAAAGACTATGGTTTCGAGTACTGCACGAGCGAAGATTTGGTGGGCGGAGAACCGGCCGAGAATGCCGCAATCGCCTTGGCTATCTTGAGCGGCGAAAAAGGACCGAAGCGCGACACGGTGCTGTTGAATGCCGGCATGGCCATCTATTTGGCCAACGACGACTATACGATCGCTGACGGCATCAAACGCGCAGCCGAACTCATAGACAGCGGAGCGGCTTTGAAAAAACTGGAGCAATTTATCAAGGCATCACAGGAGGCGACAAAATGATATTGGACGACATCATAGCAGCGACAAAGGTACGCGTGGAAAAAGCCAAGCAGGCCATCCCGTTGGAAGAAATGAAACAAGCCGCCTTGGCGATGCCGATCAATCAGGATTTCCCCTTCGAAAAGGCGCTGACCGGCGAAGGGATCCGCTTCATCTGCGAATGCAAGAAGGCTTCCCCTTCGAAAGGCGTAATCGTGGAGGATTTCCCTTACCTCGAGATCGCCAAGGCCTACGAAGATGCGGGGGCATCCGCAATTTCGGTATTGACCGAGCCCGATTTTTTCCAAGGCGAAAACCGCTTCCTGACGGAAATAAAACAGGCCGTATCGCTTCCGGTCATCCGGAAAGATTTCATCATCGATGCCTACCAGATTTATGAGGCGAAAGTCATCGGTGCGGATGCCGTGCTGTTGATCGCAACCATCCTGACGGAAGAAGAGTTGGATGCTTTCCAACGCATGGCCCGCGAACTGGGGCTTTCGGCATTGGTTGAGGCCCATACCGAAGAAGAACTCCTGAAAGCGTTACGGACAAGCCCGAAAATCGTCGGAGTCAACAACAGGGACTTGAAAACCTTTAAGGTAGATATCCAGCAGTCCATCATGCTGCGTGCATTGGTGCCGGATGACATCCTTTTCGTGGCCGAGAGCGGCATCTCGGAAAGACAGCAAGTCATCGAATTGGAAGAGGGCAACGTCGATGCCATCCTGATCGGCGAAACGATGATGGTCTCGCCGGACAAAAAAGGTATGCTGGACCGTCTGCGGGGAATCGGCTGATGGTCAAGGTGAAAATCTGCGGTCTGAAACGAGTCGAGGATGCTGAAATGCTGAATGAACTGCGCCCGGATTTTGCAGGCTTCATTTTCGCACCCAGCAAGCGCCAGATTTCGTTGGAGCAAGCACTGAAAATCAGGGCAGCCCTGGATGATGCCATTCCGGCAGTCGGCGTCTTCGTCAACGAACCGATCGAAAACATCGTCTCCATCGTGGAAAGCCGGGCAATCCAGATCGTGCAGCTCCATGGCGATGAGGATAACACTTATATAGAAGAGTTGGGCAAGCGGATCACACTTCCGATCATCAAAGCGGTTGCGGTCAAGGACACCTCTGATATCAAGAAGGAATACGCTGCCGATATCCTCCTCTATGACACGTACCAGAGCGGCGTGGCAGGCGGGACAGGAAAGACATTTAACTGGGATTTGCTGAAAGAAGTAACGCGCCCATTCTTCTTGGCGGGCGGCCTGCATGCGGGAAACCTCGAAGCGGCCATCCAACAGGTGCAGCCCTACGCAGTGGACATCTCGAGCGGCGTCGAAACGGACGGCGTGAAGGATTTTGAAAAAATCAAATCAGTAATGGAAATCATTGGGAGGTCAATAAAATGAAAAGTTATTTTGGAGCACACGGGGGACAGTTCATTCCCGAAACCTTGATGAACGCTTGTTTGGAACTGTCGGAAGCTTTTTTCCGATTCAGTGAGGATCCGGAATTCAAAAAAGAATTGAACGATCTGTTGGATAACTACGCAGGCCGGCCATCCCGCCTCTATTTCGCGGAAAAGATGACGAAGAACCTGGGCGGGGCAAAAGTCTACCTGAAACGCGAAGACCTGAACCACACGGGCTCACATAAGATCAATAACGCGCTCGGCCAAGTATTGTTGGCCAAAAAGATGGGCAAGAAGAGGATCATCGCGGAGACCGGCGCCGGCCAGCACGGCGTGGCGACCGCCACGGCAGCTGCGCTTTTGGATATGGAGTGCGTCGTCTACATGGGCGAAGAGGACACCCAACGCCAAGCCTTGAACGTGTTCAGGATGGAATTGTTGGGCACGAAAGTGATTCCCGTGACAAGCGGCACAGCCACCCTTAAGGATGCGGTCAACGAAGCGATGAAGGATTGGGCTTCCACGTTTGAAGATTCGCATTACTGCATCGGGTCGGTCATGGGGCCGCATCCATTCCCTACAATGGTCCGCGATTTCCAGAAAATCATCGGGGAAGAGACCAAAGCCCAGATGGCCGAGGCGGAAGGCAAGCTGCCGGATGTCGTGATGGCTTGCGTCGGCGGCGGTTCGAATGCGATCGGGACTTTCTATGACTTCATCGGCGACGAAAGTGTGCGGCTGATCGGCTGCGAAGCTGCCGGCAGAGGCATCCACACGCAGGACACGGCCGCGACGATCGCGACCGGGACACCGGGCATTTTCCACGGCATGAAATCCTATTTCTGCCAGGATGAATACGGCCAGATCGCTCCTGTTTATTCGATTTCGGCAGGTTTGGACTACCCGGGCATCGGGCCTGAACACGCGGATCTCTATGACCGCGGCCGCGCCGAGTACGTTTCTGTGACGGATGATGAGGCTGTCGCTGCCTTTGAATACCTGGCCCGGATGGAAGGGATCATCCCGGCCATCGAAAGTTCGCATGCAATCGCGCATGCCATGGTATTGGCACCGACGTTGGATCCGGAAAAAATCATCGTCATCTGTCTATCGGGCCGTGGGGACAAGGACGTCGCTGCAATCGCAAGATACAAGGGAGTGGACATTCATGAATAAAATCACAGCTGCCTTCAAGCATAAGGCATTCATCCCTTTCGTGACAGCGGGGGATCCAGACCTGGAAACCACAAAGGAACTGATCAGGGAAATCGTAGCGAACGGAGCGGACATCGTCGAAATCGGCATCCCGTTCTCCGATCCGGTTGCGGAAGGTCCTGCCATCCAAAAAGCGGATGAGCGGGCCTTGGCTAACGGCATCAATACGGACGATATTTTCCGGATGGTCGCTGAGTTGCGCACCGAAATCGAAACGCCTTTCGTCTTCATGACCTACATCAATCCGGTGTTCGTATATGGGATCGATAAATTCATGGCGCGCTGCAAAGAGACCGGCGTCGACGGCGTCATCATCCCGGATGTCCCGTTCGAGGAGAAGGGCTTCATCCAGGAAGCCTGTCGGAAACATGGCATCACCTACATTTCCATGGTGGCTCCTTCATCAGCGGAACGGATCGCCATGATCGCCAAAGAAGCGGAAGGCTTCCTTTACGTCGTTTCTTCCTTGGGCGTCACCGGCGTCCGCAGCGATATCACGACCGATATCGGCAGCATCCTCGATGAAATCCGCAAAATCAGCGACATCCCCTGCGCCATCGGCTTCGGGATCTCCAACGCGCAACAAGCAAAAGCGATGAGTGAAATCGGGGATGGCGTCATCATCGGTTCCGCAATCATCAACATCATGGAACAGTACGGGAAAGAGTCGCCCAAACCGGTCGGAGCCTTCGTAGCGGAAATGGTGGGAGCCATCCGCGGCGGTAACTGAAGTCCTTAAACGTGAATCGCACTGCCTGTAGCAGTATAATGAAAGAAAACTACAGGAGAAAGTGGTGACGGTGATGAGGAAAATCATTTTGATTCGTCATGGCGCAAGCGAGTGGAATTTATTGAACCTGTTTACGGGCTGGACAGATGTCGACTTGAGTGAACAGGGTGTCACGGAAGCGAGAGAAGCTGGCCGAAAACTCAAGGAAGCCGGGATTGAGTTCGATATGGCGTTCACGTCCGTGCTGCAGCGAGCGATCAAGACTTGCCATATTGTTCTGGATGAAATGGATCAATTATGGATACCGGAAGTGAAAAGCTGGCGGCTCAATGAACGGCACTATGGCGATCTGCAGGGACTGAATAAAGAAGAAACAGCCGAAAAATATGGAGAAGACCAGGTTCTGAAATGGCGGCGCTCCTATAACACGTTGCCGCCGTTGATGGATCCTGATAATCCGCTGTCGCCGGTCAAGGATCGCCGCTATGCGAATCTGCAGAAACGGGTCATTCCGATGGGGGAAAATTTGGAGACCACTTTGGACCGTGTCATTCCATTCTGGGAAGACCAGATCGCTCCGGCGGTATTGGACCGCAAGACGATTTTGGTGGCGGCCCACGGGAACTCACTGCGGGCTTTGATAAAATACATCGAAGAAATACCCGATGATGAAATCATGCAACTGGAAATCCCTACAGGGCAACCATTGGTCTATGAGTTGAATGATGACCTGACGATCATCAGGAAATACTACCTATAATAAAAAAGATGCGGCTGGGATTTCGATTCCCGGTCGCATCTTTTGTTGCGTCATTTTTTTTCAGCCATCAATTGAAAGTTGAAACGGACGTCACTGCTGGTTCCGTCCGGCAGATAGGATCTTTCCACAAAAGTCACCCGATCGGAATGGTCGATGAGGATCAGTGACGTGGAACGGGTGCCGTAGCGTTCCGTCTGGATGAAATTGGCGGAGACAGCGCGCAAAATCGGCAAATCCAGCGGCAAATCCGGCAGTTGGTCATCCGGCGGGGGCGTCCGGTCCGCCATGATGCGGAAGATGGCCTCTTCTTCAAGTAAGGGTGAACTCGCCAGTTCGGCCATTGCCGCTTTTGTTCGGGTGACTTTCGGCCATGGGGTATCGAGCGTGGCGTTGCTGACGGCATGGTTGCCTGTTTGAAGGACGTTGATTTCGTCCAAAATATTGTTGTAATGATGGAGGCTGTGGCTCGAACCGATGATCAGATTGAAGCCGTTGTAGTCGGTCCGCTGTTGTCTGACCTGATTCAGGTAGTCCTCGGGTCCAGTAGTGCCGGTCAAGTAATCCATCACCAAGTTACCGCGGGACAATTTTTGGTCGGATTCCTGGGTGGTCATCAAATAACTGTTGGTCACGGCGGCGATCCTGCCTTGTTTGGTGATCCCGAGCCAAGTGCCGCGAGCGCTCAAGTCTTTCCCGGCCAACAGATCGGGATGATCCGGCCAGAAGTGCGCAGGCAAGGATGGCCGGTCATATTGCTCGTCCCGATTGGCCACGAGTATCAATTTGTACGAAGCGTTTTGGCTGAGTTGTATCGAAATCAGACACATAGCTATTCCCCCAATAAAATGATCTTATTTCTATCAGTATAACACGCACCTGTAACGAGGCTGAAGTGAGGGCATAGCAGTTGTCGGATACCATGCAGAAGCCACTTTTCTTATTTATACCAAATTTCAAAACCCACTGGATATGAGCTATAATAAGGATGACAGTAACACCGCCTCGCCAATCGGAAATGCAGCGACAGGATCAACACTATTCGAAGGAGTTGTTTAGGATGCTAAAGGATAGAAAAAAATATTGGACAGTCTTGCTGATCAGCCTTTTTCTGGCAAGTTGCAACCAAACACAGGAAACAACTGAAGAAGAAAGTTCCTCTCAAGCGACAGCGCAGAGCAGTTCGGCAGCCAATACAGCGAGCAGTGAAACAGAAGAAGCCTCGGTTGAATCCACTGAAGTAGGTCATCGTCTCGGTAAACTATCGAAAAGCTATATCGACATTATGGGCAGCGGCAATTACTATATGGCTTTCCGTTCCACAACAACATTTGAAGGCGAAATGATGGAATCCGAGACGATGATGACCGTTTCTGGCGACAGAACCGCGATGCAATCAAAATCCGCAGACACCGACACCGTAATAGTGATGATGGACGGTAATATCTACACGGTCGACCATGCCAACAAAACGGTGATGGTTATGCCTAATACAATGATGGAAGGTGAAGAGACCATTCCGAAAATTCCGGAAGCGAGCGAGCCTGTCGAAGTGGAGGACATCGTTTACGTCGGCAGCGGCAAGGAAGATGGTTTGGTGTACGAGGAATATCGTACAGGGAACGGTACACAAATCTTCTACTATTTTGACGGCTCCGATCTGAAGAAAATCAAGACGATCGACGAATCATTTGAATCGGTCATGGAAATACTGGAATTGTCCGATAACGTGTCGGAGGATGCTTTTGAAATACCAGCGGACTATCAGCAAGTGACCTACTGATTGCAGCAACTAGCTCTCCGTAGGAAAGGAAGTGGAGGTACGTGACTGCTATATTGGATCAAGCGGACAGTTATATACTGGTGGCAGTGCTGATCCTCTGCATCTGGATGTTGTCCAAGGCGACGGATATTTTGGTGGACGAAGCGATATCGCTCTCGTTGGACTGGGGAATATCCGAGTTGGTGATTGGTGCCACGATTGTTTCCTTAGGGACCTCCTTGCCGGAGTTGGCCGTGTCCATTTTGTCCGCTTTACAGGGAAACAGCATAGTGGCTCTGGGAAATGTCATAGGTTCGACTATCGTGAACACCAGCTTTATCCTCGGAATCGGTGCCATTTACGGCAGCATTCCCGTCAATCGGAAGACGGCAAATAAGCATGCGCTGTTGTCCGGGCTCTCCTTGTTTTTGATTCTGTCCGCGTTGCCTTTTTTCTATGCAGACGGCCAGGGAAAGATTCCGCAGTGGATCGGCTTTCTCTTTTTGCTGTTGAGCCCGTTGTATTTTCTGTGGATGCTGAGGGAAGGGAAGCAACAACCTCAAGAAATCACTGACGTTACATCCGATAAGGAGGAAGGCAAGCCGATTCTGATCAAACTCTTAAAATTGTTTGTCAGCGCGGGCTTTGTGATTGCGAGCGCCTCGGTTATGGTGATAACTGTTGAAATTGGAGCTGCCCGAATCGGCATCCCTGATTCGATCATCGCTTCCACGGTTGTGGCATTCGGGACCGGATTGCCTGAAATAAGCACGACCATTGTTTCCGTAAAAAAAGGCTATGGCGCATTAGCGATGGGGAACATCATGGGCTCGAACCTTTTGAACACGCTGCTTATCCTCGGAACGGCGATCAGCATGACCCCGGGAGGAATTGTCGTCAGTCCGGATTTCTATCAGATCCATTTTCCGGCGTTGGCTATTCTGCTGGCGGTTCTGGGTTATTTTTCCTACAATAATAAACGGGAAATCATCAGCAGAAAAGAAGGGCGCATTTTAGTGTTTTTTTATCTAGCCTATTTGATTTGGAATTACTTAATATAAAAAAGGTTCGTGATCCCGCAAGGGCCACGAACCTTTTTTCTATTATTCTTCTTCTGTATCGTTATTGTTTTCCGGAACATCCCGTTTCACATCCACGGTGGCGAAATCCTTAACGGGGGTGGAGCCGTTCACCAAGACAGGCTCTTCGTCGTCCAGCTCGAATGGACCGGCCACTTCGCCAAAGTAACGATTGTACCGCAGCTTGAATTTCTCGAGGACATGCTCGAGCAGGATCTTCAGCATCGCGAAGAGCGGCACACCTAAAATCATGCCGATAAAGCCAAGCAAATTGCCCATGATCAGCAAAACGATGATGATCGTCAGCGGGTGCATCTTCAAATTTCGGCCCATGATGCTCGGTTCGATGATGTTTCCTTGGACAAATTGCGCCAAAGCCCAGACGACGGCCATTTTCAGGAGCATGGCCGGAGACGTGAAGGCAGCCACGAACAAAGCCGGGATGACCCCGATTGTCGCACCGATGAAAGGGATGACCGCCGTCAAGGTAGCGATCAAGGCAAGGACGACTGCATAATCCAGGCCGATGATCAAATAACCGACAATCAGCAAGGCACCCAGACTCAAGGCAACGAGCAGCTGGCCTTGGACATAGGAACCGACCTGAAGCGACATCTGTCTGGATATCTTTTCGATATCATGGCGGAAAACAGGCGGGATGTTCTTCATGACAAAAGGTTGGAACTTTCCTTGGTCCTTCAGCATGAAGAAAAGGATGACAGGGAAAGTGACTGTTACGACGACTACGCTGGAAATGGTGGAAAAGATGTTCATGATTTTTTCGCTCGAGTTGCCGATCCAGGCCAGAATCATGTCAGGGATACTGCCCACGGTGCTGTCCAGCCAAGTTTGCGCTTGCTCATAATAATCCTTGAAGGTAGTGTTCGCGAGCAGCTTGTCGAAATAGGCATTCATCTGGTCAATGTAGGTAGGGAATTCATTGACCAGATTGGTGAGTTGGCTGGACAAGATCGGAACCAATAGGCCAACCCCATAGACCAGCATAAAAATGAAGAGTACAAAGACGATTGATGTCGCCATTCCCCGGTTGATTTTCCTTCTTTCAAGGAAGGTCACCATCGGATTGAATATATAATAGAAGACGATTGCTAAAATTACGGGTGCCACGATGGTCGAAAAAATGACCTGCAGCGGTTTGAAAATGAATGAAATGGTATCCATCGTAAAGATGAGCACACCGATCAGGATCAGGGTGGACAGGATATAGATGATTGTCTTGCCGCCCAAAAAGGAGATGAGGCGCGTATCTTCGGGTATTGTTATTTTCGTTTCTTTCTTATGCATATGCTGTCCTTTCTTACGCCGTAGCCGGATTTGGCCCGTATAGCGGCATAGCGGTTTTCTATTTTTAGTTTACCAGAGTTCCCTTTGAAAGCCATACTGCAAAGGTCCTATTTCCGGAAAATTCTGTCGTTCGATTGCTGGTTTGGGGGTGCCGGAATGAAATGTGTTAGAATGACAGAACAAAATACAGCACTAAAGGAGATACCCTTATGAAATACAGCATCTATACACGCACCGGCGATAAAGGCAACACACGCATCGGAGGCGGAAAGGCCCTTCCGAAAAATGCCGAAAGGATCGAAGCTTTCGGCACGCTCGATGGGCTGAACTCATGGTTCGGGCTTGTCCGCACGAAGAACGATTGCGGCGAGGATATTCAGGAGGACATGGCGCTCATCCAACAGTTCCTGTTCGATTGTTCCTCGGATCTGTCGATCCCGAAAGGGCACAGGGAGTACAAGCTCGCACAGGATCACATCGACTGGTTGGAGCAGAAAATCGACGGCTACAGTGAGGAACCGGAGGAAATCCAGTACTTCATCATACCTGGAGGAACGGAACTGGCAAGCTGGTTCCACATTTTGCGGACGACGACCCGCGATGCCGAACGCCGGATCGTCACCTTCATGGAGGCGGAGCCGGATGAAGTGAATCCGTTTGTGCTGAAGTTCATCAACCGTCTTTCGGACTATCTGTTTGTTGTGGCCCGGGTCGTCAATGCCCGCAAAGGCGTTCCCGATGTCCCGTACGAGCGCAGCGAAAAAGTGTTCCGCATTTCCGGAGATAATGAGAGTTCCAAGGCGAAACCGGAATAAAAGGGTTGGCCAGGAATCGGTTTTTCCTCCTGGAAAAAGCACTCTCGCCGGAGAAGAGAATCCCACCAAAATATCACCTCCGGTCCACGCGGCTCCGCCGGAGTTCGGCCTTCTGGGAATAAGTCTCCTCCGGCCAACAGATCGCCCGCCGGAGCTGGAAGCACCCACACATTGCTCCAAACAATAACGCACCAGGAACCCGGCAGACCGCTGCCGGGTTCCTGGTGCGTTTCATTCATTTTAACAGTAAAGAATCAGCGCAATACCGCTGGCAAAGCTTCGATGAGATCCGAAGCCATCAAGCTGTATTCGGATTTTTCCTGGGCAGCGATATCGCCCGCCAAACCGTGGATGTAGACACCCAATTTGGCCGCTTCGGAAGGGACCAAGCCTTGAGCCAACAAGCCGGCGATGATGCCGGTCAGGGCATCGCCCGAACCGCCTGTCGCCATGCCGTTGTTGCCGGTTGCGTTGATGTAGTGCTCATCCTGATGGGCCACCACAGTCCGGGCATCCTTCATGACAAAGGTCAGATCCGAATCAGCCGTGCAAAACGCTGCAGTCCCCAAAAGGTCCGCTTTTATTTCCGCCAAGTCCTTATCCAAAAGACGCGCCAGTTCTTTCAAATGAGGGGTAAGGATGCTCCCCACCGGAACGGCCTGCGCCACTGCGCTGATGCGGGCACGGGAATCGTTCCCCGGCAAAGCTGCGTCGTTGAAACGATCGGAAAGGATATTCAAGGCATCCGCATCGATGACCAAAGGGATCTGACTGTTTTCGAGAACCAAATCGGCTACCATGCGAGCTGCATCGGACTTCCCGATTCCGGGTCCGACAACAATCGCATCGGCGCAGGACAATGCGGCGATGATTTTCAGGCGTTCGCTCTCCTGATCCAATCCGTCTGGCTTGTAAGTCGTCAGGATTGCTTCAGGCAGCTGCATTTGAAGGATGGCGCGGTTCTCATCCGGTGTGATGATCTGGACCAGACCTGCGCCGGTACGGTAGGCGGCTTTTGCCGACAAGAAGGCAGCCCCGCTCATGTTTGCGGATCCGGCGATGATCACGACCCGGCCGTAAGTGCCTTTGTTCGAATAAGCCGCGCGTCTTGGCAGCGAAAAAAGATCGCTCTCGTCATAGAACAGCACATTCGAAGAAATGACATCCATGGCGCTCGGCGGGAAACCGATATCGCTGACGATCAGTTTTCCGGTGTGCAAAGAACCTGGATAAAGCAGCTGACCGATTTTTTCGATTCCGAAAGTGATGGTCACATCGGCCCGGACAGCGGTCCCCAGCACTTGGCCATTGTCGGCGGAGATGCCGGATGGGATGTCGACGGCAAACACATATCCTTGGAACGCGTTCATGAGTTGGATCGTTTCCGCGTATTTCCCTTCTGCAGGCCTGTCCAAGCCGATGCCGAAAATCGCATCGACCAAGACGGTGTAGCCTTTGAAATTGATTTCGCTGACGTCATCCCAGATGACCATTTCCAAGTTTTCGATGATATCGAGTTGCTTTCTGGACTCAGCGGACAATTTTTCGCGTTCACCAATCAGGAATACATCCACCTGGAAGCCGTGGTTCAATAAAATGCGGGCTGCCGCCATTCCGTCGCCGCCGTTGTTGCCTGAACCGCAGACAACCAGGATGATGTCCTCTCTTGAGATGCGCTCTTCCATGGCTGAGACGACCTGATTCGCCGCATTTTCCATCAGCACCATGGCTGGGATGCCGATCTCATCGATCGTAAAGGCGTCGATTTTTTTCATCTGTTGGCTGTTGACAAGTTTTTTCATTGAATATTCCTCCTGATGGTTGGTGGATGTCATTCTATTTTCACAATTGATATTATACCATTCTTGGTGCTGGAAAGAATACGGGGAGCCTGATATAGCTTTATACAAGGCGGAAACAAAATGATTGCCTTAACAAGAAGAGACTATTCTGCACAATAATTTTCTGAAAACTTAGGGAAAACAGTCATTCACTTTTTATAAGTAATGTGATAATCTTATCAAGGAACTCGAATAAGGGAGGAATGTATGATGATCGAGCTGATTGCAACAGCCGAGTCAGTAGCGCAAGCCAAGGAATTGGTGGATTGCGGTGTAGATATACTATATATAGGAGAGGATGAGTACGGCCTTCGTTTGCCGTATTCCTTCACCAGAGAGGAACAGCGCGAGGTCATAGCCTATGCGCACGAGAAAGGCGCGCAGGTCAGTGCCGCGGTGAATGCGATCTTCCATAATGATCGGATCAATCAAGTGGCCGAATATTTGGCTTTCCTGCGTGAAGTGGAAGTCGACAGCATCACGTTGGGCGACCCTGGCGTAGTGCAGGTGATGCGGGAACAGGATTTGTTCATCCCTTACCGTTATGACGCACAAGTCATGGTGACTTCAAGCGGACAGATCAATTTCTGGGAGAAAAGGGGAGCGGTCGGTTCCGTGCTGGCTCGTGAAGTGCCTTTCGAGGAAATGAAGAAGTTGATCCCGGGTGCATTGGTACCGGTAGAAGTATTGGTGTACGGAGCCACTTGCATCCATCAATCGAAACGCAACCTGCTTGAAAATTATTTCAATTTCATCGAGAAAGAGGAAGCTGTGAACAAAGAACGCGGATTGTTCATTTCGGAGCCGAAAAAAGTGGATTCCCATTATTCCATCTATCAGGACCGCAACGGGACGCACATCTTCGCCAACAATGACCTTGATCTGATGCCCCATCTGGGCGAACTGACGGCTATCGGCGTCTCGCAATGGATGCTGGATGGCTTGTTCACACCGGGAGGAAATTTTGTGGCTATCGCGAAACTGTTCGTGGAAGCGCGTGAAGCCTTCGCGGAAGGGATCTGGACGGATGAATTGGCGGAACGCTTGGATGCCGAACTGCGTGCTTTGCATCCCGCCAACCGTGAGCTGGATACCGGATTCTATTCCAAGGACCCGAACGAAGTCGTCTGATACTTTGATACTGAAAGAAAGAGAGTGTACATACACATGCGAACAATAACAAAGAAGCCCGAGGTCTTGGCCCCGGGCGGAACATTGGAAAAATTTAAGACAGCCATCCACTACGGAGCTGACGCCGTCTATATCGGCGGAGAAGCGTACGGGTTGCGCAGCCGCGCAGGCAATTTCGACTATGAGGAAATGGCGGAAGCAGCCGCTTTTGCGCATAGCCACGGTTCGAAAATCTATGTCGCAGCGAATATGGTCACCCATGAAGGCAACGAGGAAGGCGCAGGCGAATTCTTCCGCACGATTCGCGATATCGGCATCGATGCGGTCCTGATTTCGGATCCCGCGCTGATGGAAATCGCTGTGACCGACGCGCCCGGCTTGCCGATCCATTTGTCGACACAGGCATCAGCGACCAACTACCAGACGCTCAATTTTTGGGCGAACGAAGGCTTGGAGCGCGTCGTGTTGGCCCGTGAAGTATCGATGGCAGAAATTCAGGAAATGAACGAGAAGACCGATGTCGAAATCGAGGCCTTCGTCCATGGGGCGATGTGCATCTCTTACTCGGGCCGTTGTGTCCTTTCCAACCACATGTCGAACCGTGATGCCAACCGCGGAGGCTGCGCGCAGTCTTGCCGTTGGAAATACGGCCTGTTCGACATGCCATTGTTGGGACAACAGAACCCTGTAGGTGCCGGCGAAGAAGGCATCGAAGAAAAATTCTCCATGAGCGCCGTCGATCTGTCGATGCTGGAGCACCTGCCCGATCTGATCGAGAGCGGCGTCGACAGCCTGAAAATCGAAGGGCGCATGAAATCGATCCACTACGTGTCGACTGTAGTCAACGTCTACCGCAAAGCCGTGGATGCCTACTGCGCAGATCCGGACCATTACGAATTGAAGCAGGAATGGGTGGATGAATTATGGAAAGTAGCGCAACGCGAATTGGCGACCGGTTTCTTCTATAAAGATCCGACCGAGGATGAACAGCTCTTCGGCCAGCGCCGCAAAATTCCGCGCTACGGTTTCATCGGTCAAGTGATGGCATACGATCCGGAAACGCAGATTGCTACGATCCAACAACGGAACAATTTCGGCGTCGGTGACGAAATCGAATTCTACGGACCAGGCCTGCGCCACAACATACTGACTGTGGAAGCCATCTGGAACGAACACGACGAAGCGATCGATCGTGCGCCTAACGCCATGATGACTGTGAAGATGAAGGTTCCTTTCGTGGTCGAACGCTTCGATATGATCCGCAAAAAGAAATAAAAACGCCAAGGCTTCAAATTTGCTTTCTGCTGACCTGTCGTTTATAGTGAATAGGAATTGAATAGAAGTTTTCCGTAGGGGAGTAACTAGCAGCCGAGCTGCGGCAATGCCAACAATAAGTAGATCCGAGAGGGCCTTCTGGCTTTGCCTTAAATAGTGAGACTTACGCCTACCGTTTCTTAAGAGAAACGGTAGCGCGTAAGTCTCTTTTTTATTTCTCAATTGCGGAAGAAAGCGGGGTGAGAGCGGCAGAAACGTGATGCAAGGATGGGGAAAACGATACAACGGTGAACCATAAAAATAGATGAGAACAGATGACCAAAACAGGAGGCTTACGAATGGAAAACGAAAGAATAAGCACAAAAACGCTAGAAGCAAAACGGAATGCGGGCCATCCGCACAAGAACAAGCCGGGGGGAGCTTCCTTGGCGGCATACCAGAAAAGCCTGGAGACGATCTTTGCGGAAACTGGCAGCACCAGGGAAGGGCTCGATCAGCAGGTCGTCGAAACCAGACAGGCAGAACATGGATTCAACGAACTGGAGACAAAAGAACGGGATTCGGTCCTGAAGTTGTTTGTTGAGACTTTCAAGGATGCGATGGTCATGGTCTTACTGGCTGTCGCCGCGATTCAGATGGTCATGGGGCATGCGGCGGAATCTTTGATTATCTTTGCTGTTCTGATGATCAATGCGGTCGTCAGCGTCATCCAGACCCGCAAAGCAGAAGGTTCTTTGGATGCCTTGAAGAGCCTGTCCGCTCCGATGGCTAAGGTAAGGAGGGCTGGCGCAAGGCTGACCATTCCGGCAAGGGAATTGGTTGTCGGCGACATCGTCAGCCTCGACGCCGGCGATTATGTCCCTGCGGACGGCCGCCTGGTTGAAGCCGGGTCGCTGAAGGTGGATGAAGGGATGCTGACCGGGGAGTCCCTTCCTGCTGACAAAGAGGTGAAGGATATCAACGGCGCCGTCCCGATAGGGGATCGCGCCAATATGGTGCACAGTGGGACGCTGACGGTATACGGCCGCGGCGAGTTCGTCGTCACAGGCATCGCCAATGACACGGAAATCGGTAAAGTAGCGAACCTGTTGGAAAATGCGTTGGCCAAGCAAACGCCGCTGCAAAAGAATCTGGAGCATTTCAGCAAAAAATTGGGCGTGGGCATCCTGATGCTTTCCGGCCTCATTTTCGGTATCCAGTTCATCCGCATGCTGGGAGAAGGCACAACTGATATGGGCGCAGGCATGTTGAGCGCCTTCATGTTCGCTGTAGCTGTGGCTGTTGCCGCCATCCCGGAAGCCCTACAATCGATCGTTACGATCGTCCTTTCGATAGGGACGAAAAAGATGGCCAAGCAAAACGCGATCATCCGCAAATTGCCAGCAGTGGAAACGTTGGGATCGACCAGCATCATCGCCACCGACAAGACCGGAACTTTGACGCAGAACAAGATGACGATCGTCGACCACTATCTGGCGAACGGCCAATCCGGCACCTTAAACGATCAGCCGCGGATGTGGTCATTCGATGAGCAACGACTGATGCAGATCGCTGTCTTAGCCAACGATGCAAGCATCAACACTGAAGGGCAGGAATTGGGGGATCCCACGGAAGTTGCCATGGTCGCCTTCAGTAACAAAATAAACCAGCCGTTTGGCGAGCTGCGGGAAACCTATCCCCGCGAAGCAGAGTTGCCTTTCGATTCGGAACGGAAGCTGATGTCAACGGTCCATACGATCGACGGCGAACGCTTGCTGTTGACTAAAGGCGGCCCTGATGTCGTGTTTGGGCGCAGCACCAAAATATTGATCAACGGTGAGGTGTCGCCGTTGACGAAGGAACTGCTGGGAAGAATCAAGGAACAGAACGAACATTTTTCAAGCCGCGCCCTGCGAGTGTTGGCTTTCGCCTACAGGCCGCTGGAGGAAAAAGAGGCGCTCGATTTCAACGTGGAGCACGATCTGATCCTGGTCGGACTTATGGCGATGATCGATCCGCCACGCGAAGCGGTATACGCCGCGGTTGAGGAAGCGAAGAAGGCCGGCATCAAGACTGTGATGATCACCGGCGACCACAAAACAACGGCGCGCGCAATTGCCCGCGACATCGGCATTGCGGATGAGGAGGACCTCGCTTTGACTGGCCAGGAGCTGGACAACCTCAGTGATCGGGAATTGGACGGCATCCTAGAGCGGGTATCCGTTTATGCCCGGGTATCCCCCGAGAATAAAATCCGGATTGTCCGCGCATGGCAGAACAAAGGCCATGTCACTGCGATGACGGGCGACGGGGTGAATGACGCGCCGGCTTTGAAGCAGGCGGACATCGGCATCGCCATGGGCAGTGGGACGGATGTAGCGAAAGAGGCGGCAGCGATGGTGTTGACCGACGACAATTTCGTTTCCATCGTCAGCGCAGTCGGTGTCGGCCGCAACGTCTACGACAACATCAAAAAAGCCATCGCCTATCTCTTCTCGGGTAATCTAGGGGCGATCATCGCAATCGTCGCGGCGCTCTTGATGGATTGGGTGAATCCATTCACCGCCCTGCAGCTGCTGTTCATCAACTTGGTCAATGATTCCATTCCCGCGATTGCTTTAGGGATGGAGAAGGGCGAGCCTGACGTAATGTCCCGCAAACCAAGGGATCCGAACGAGGGAATCTTCTCTGGCGATACTCTCGTTTCGGTCATCTACCGCGGAGTGCTGATCGGGGCAGCCGTCATCCTTTCGCAATACATCGGACGCGGCTACTCGGCTGAGATGAGCGTAGCCATGGCTTTCTCTACCTTGATCATCGCGCGCACTTTGCAGACATTCCCGGCCCGTTCGAATTCCCAGACGGCCATCGGAGCAGGCTTCTTTGCGAACAAATATGTCCTCTATGCCGTAGCATTCTGCAGCACACTCTACGCAACGACTTTGCTGCCGGCGGTGCGCGGCATCTTCTCGATACCGGCCGACTTCGGTTTGGTGCATTTCGGGATGGCGGCAGGATTGGCCTTGGCCTCGGTCGCATTGATGGAAGCGACGAAGCTGATCATTAAACGAGTCAGGAACTGATTAGCGTATAAAAATAAAAAAACGGCCGGGGAAATTGGATTCCCTGGCCGTTTTGCGATTAAAGCTGTCATCAAGAAAAAAGTCGTTCTTTCGGCTGTGCCGGCACTTTGAACAGCAAGGCGATCACCGCAGCGATGACCGTAAAGACCAAAAGGAGCAGGTAAAGGTAATTCAGCCCGATTGTGTCGATGATGGGGCCGGCCATCAATTGGAAGAAGATGGTGCCGATGTTCCTGGAGAGCATGGCGACCACAGCTGTTCCAGTGGCGATCAGTTTCCGGTTCAACAAGGTGGAGACCATCTTGAGGTTCAGCATGATGAAAGTACCGGAAGCGAAAAACTTGGTCAGGACTGTCGCAATGGAAAGCACCAGAAAGTCGCTCGAAAGGAAATTGATCAGATATTCTGTCCCCGACAGGAACAGAATGGCCAGAAGCAGCTGCTTGTTCGTGAAATGGTCCATGAAGCGGTGCGACAAAGCCATCGCGATGACTTCCGCAAACAGCGCCACTGTCAGGGTCGTGCTGACAAGTGCGACTGGAGCGCCCGTATCTGTCAAAAGCAACGGCAGATAACTGGTGTTGACCGTGTTCGTGCCGAAAATGATGAACGCCAAAAGCAGATAGGTGATGAAAAGTTTGTTCTGGAAGATGTTCTTGAGTGTATTGCCTCCGGAAGTATCCTCCTGCTTCTCGGATGCATGCTCTGGAGCGGAAGCCGCTTGCTCCGGTTTAGGCAAGAGATAAAGGAACACGATGCTTGCAAAATAACAGGCGAGATAGAACACGAAAATCGATTTCGGCGATACAAAATCGTAAATAATCCCGGAAATCTGTTGCCCGGCCGCATAGCCGATTGTTCCCCAGAGACGAATTTGGCCGAATCTGTAAGGGCTGTTGGCCGCAAGCACATCGAACAGCGGTGCTAGTCCCAAGGTGATGGCGTTCGCCAAACCATAAACGAGCCCGAAGAGCCAGTTGCCTGTGAAGAAAAAAAGCCCACTGCTGATGACAGCTGAAATCAACACATAGATGGTGACCGTTTTGCGGGTTCCCCACTTTTCATTTGAATATCCGATAAGTCCTTGGATGATGAGTGCGATTATGTTTGAAAGGATAAGGATGAATGAAATTTCCGACCCGCTTTTCCCCAGGTCGCGCATGTAGACGGTGATCAACGATGATAAAGCCGCCATGGACATAAAGTAGAAGATGAATAATATCACGTATTGCTGATACAGACGCTCCTTAAAATACCCCATCGAATTACATTCCCCCAATAAGTTCACTAGTATACAATATTCTAACACATGATCCGCTGATAAAGCTGTTTCTTTCTTAAATTGAAAAGTGCTTCGCAAATCTCACGCCATTCTTCTCCGAAATTGTAAAAAGCGTTCGAAAGGTGCCGCGCATCAGGCTTTGGATGCGTTATAATGATAGACAACTACAATGATGGAAAGAAGGCGCTTGCTGATGTATCCAGAAACCCAAAAGAAAATCGCCGAGATGCTGAAAGATGCTGTTTTTCCAGGGGCGACTTATACCTTTATCGATAAGGAAAAAACGGAAACCCGTCTGATCGGATCGGCGGCGATCTTGCCCGAGCGGGAAGCCTTGCGGGAGGGCATGCTCTATGATGTGGCGTCTTTGACGAAGGTGATCGTCACGACGACACTGCTACTCCAGCTCCATGAGGAAGGGAAATTCAGCTTCGAAGATCCGGTGCAGGCGTATCTGCCGGCATTCCCTTCCGCTGCGGTAACGATCCGGCACCTGCTGACGCACACATCAGACCTGAAAGGCTACATCAAAAACCGCGATGCGTTGTCGGCCGAAGAACTCACGGCTGCCTTGATCGCTCTTGAGCCGGGAGAAAATCTCGGCAAAAAAGTGGTCTATACCGACACCGGATTGATTTTGGCAGGCTTCATCATCGAGAAGATGACCGGGAAATCGGTAGAGGAAAACTTTGAGGAACGCACCAAGCGTCCGCTTGCCATGACGGAGAGCAGCTATCAGCCAATTGATCCGATGCGTTGCGTTCCGACGCAAAACCATCCGACCAGAGGAGTGATCCGCGGTCGCGTGCATGATCCCAAAGCGCTTGTTTTGGGTGGACATTGTGGGAGCGCTGGGTTGTTTGCACCGATGAATGATCTGATCCGGTTCTCGCAGATGCTGCTGCATTTCGGGGAGTGGGAAGGCCGACGGATTTTGCGCAATGAGACTGTCCAAGCCTTGCTGCGGGATTGGGGAATCGTTCCGGGCCAGCCGCGTTCCTTGGGGTGGAACCTGTTTCAGGAGGGGAAAGACTTTGTTTTGTGGCATACCGGCTACACCGGCACCTTCATGATACTGGATCCGAACCGGCAAAAAGCATTCCTGCTGCTTTCGAACCGGGTCCACCTCGAAGACCGCAGGCCCGAATGGATAGCGGTCCGCGATGAGCTGATTGCAATTTATCTGAAGGAAGCCAATGAGGGGAAAATGAAATAACAAAAAAATGCCACTTTTTGGGTGGCGTTTTTTTGCTGTCCTTTGATGGACCATATCCTTTAGAAAGTGGACGGCGAAGTTGCAGCTTCACCGATCCGGTTCGGAGGTCTAAAGAAAAAGAGTAAATTCTCTCAGTAACTTCAGAGTATACAGTGATACTCTGAATATAGTATGACAGCTTATTAAAATTTTGGAAAGTAGTAAATGAAAAATTTCACATGAAACTTAACAATGATACTCTCGTGAACAGTCAACGCCCGCTAAATGTCATGCAAAAAAACGCATCGCTACTCATAAATTGAGTGGTGATGCGTTTTTTTGTTGTCGGGATTGTTGGGTGCTCCGACCCAACAATCCAACTAATTATCAGTCGCCCCAGAATTCGTCAGCGATCTGCTTGACCAAAGTTAATTTTGCCCATTGTTGTTCTTCCGTCAGATTGTTGCCTTCTTCAGTCGAAGCGAAACCGCATTGCGGGCTCAGGCATAATTGTTCCAAAGGCACGAATTTAGCGGCTTCGGCGATTCGCGCTTTGACTTCGGCGATATCTTCCAATTCCGGTGTTTTTGAAGTGATCAGACCAAGGATGATTTGGCCGTCGCCTTTGTAGTGGCGCAATGGTTCGAACCCACCAGCACGGTCAGTATCATATTCCAGGAAGAAGCCGTCAAAGCCGGTTTCGCCGAACAGTTCTTTCGCAACAGGCTCATAAGCGCCTTCCTGCGAGTAGGACGAGCGAAAGTTACCGCGGCAGATATGCGTCGTGACGACCAAATCTTCAGGCAGCCCGATTTGGATGTTTTTGACGTTTTCAGTAGCGACTCGCTTCAATTCATCGTAAGTTTCCTGAGAACCGAAAATTTCCAGCGCTTTATCCGAACAAAGGTCGCCCCAGAAGGTGTCATCGATCTGGATGTAACGGTTACCCAACGAGTAGAAGTGCAGGATCGTGTCGCGGTATGCCTGCTGCAGGTCGGCAGCGTACCCTTCCAAGGTAGGATAGATTTCTTCATTGCGGAAACCAAGGCGGATCAATTGGTTCGGGCTTGGAATCGATACTTTCGCAACAGCCCTGTCGCCCACAGCTTCAGCCAAAAAGGCATAGTCAGCAAAGAAAGGATGTTCCGGATTAAAAGCGATCTTGCCGATGTTGCGCACGCTATGGGCACTCGTCACAACATTGTGGAATTGTTTGCCTTGCGCCGCAAGGTAACCTTCAAATCCCAAGAGGTTTTCAAGAAAATCGAAATGCCAATAAGAGCGTCTGAATTCTCCGTCCGTGATGCCTTTGTAGCCAAGTTCAATCTGTTTGTCGACGATGCGTGTGATCTCAACATTTTCGATTTCGCGCAGGGCTTCCTTCGTGATTGTGCCTTCAGCCAGCTCTTTGCGGGCTTTTTTGATGCTTTCGGGACGCAAGAAGCTTCCCACGTGGTCTGCGCGGAAGGGCGCTTTCGTTCTGCTTAAAGTTGTTTGGGTTGTCATGATAGTTTCCTTCTCTCGTTTGTTTTTTTGTAAAAAAATACGTCCTTGCGCATTGTGCTGCGCAAGGACGTATGAAAGATTCATCGTGTTACCACCTTGGTTCAGAAAAACCTCTCGATTTTCCCCTTAACCAGTACGCCGCAGCAAATCGCTGTTCCGGGATACTGTGATGCTGTAACGGGCATTCCCGTGGAGGGCTAAGGTTCCTTGCAGAGCGTTCGCCGTCCACTCACTCGAAGACCATTTTCCGGATAGCATCCCTGTCCTCTTCTCAACTGCCGAGGCTCTCTGTGCATTTCGTCCATCCGTACTTATCTTTTCAATGTGAATTTATTTTGAAATTTATATACATAATAACAAGCGGATAAGAATGAGTCAAACCTTTTTTCATTAATTTTTCATCTTGTTTCATTTTGACACGCATTTTTTTCTGTACAAGAACGGAATTGCAATTCATCCTGTGAGGGTATATACTTCATATAGATAGATGTCTATGTGAAAGCGACAATAGCGCCAGAGCGGGCTGAAGTGCCTCAATAGACATCAGGAAAAGAGGAACTGAATATGGCGATCGAATACAAAACCTATGCAAAATGTCTGAAAGTGTTGTCGGACGAAACCAGATTGGAAATCATGGATTTATTGTCGGAAGGCGAAATGTGCGCCTGTGCGCTGTTGGATCAGTTTTCGATCACACAACCGACTTTGTCCTACCACATGAAGATGATGAAGGACTGCGGCCTTGTGGACAGTAGAAAAGACGGCATTTGGGTCAAATACTCCGTGAATCACGAAAAGTTGGATGAGTTGAAGGACTTTTTCCAGACTATGGCCAAACAAAACACCACTGTATAATTCATTCGAAAGCAGGGGATGGAAATGGAAATCAAAATTTTGGGACCGGGCTGCCGGAACTGCGAGAAATTGCAAGCAAATACAGCCGAGGCGCTCAAGAAGATCGGCATGGATGCAACAATCATCAAAGTGGAAGACCCGAAAGAAATCGCAAAGTACGGCATCATGCAGACTCCGGGGCTGGTCATCAACGAAAAGGTCGTCTCATATGGGCGGATTCTGACGCCCAAACACATTGCAGAACTGCTGCAAAAGTGATAAAAAGAGTAAAGCCTATCCTTGAATGAACAAGCTGCGAAAACCGGGGTGCTGCTCCGGCATGATTGCAGCTTTTTTAAGCCTTTCACTACCCGAAAACCACACATTGACATTCATCTATGTGTGAGCGTATACTATCACATAGATAAACATCTATGTGATAGGTGGAAAAATACAAACTAGAAGGTGCAGTTCATCATGGGAATTTTTCAATGGTTAAATGATCAGTTATTAAAAATGCAGTGGCTAAGCGATTTGGTCGGCATGCTTGTCCGGGATGTCTTCGGATTGGACCTCGCCAGCAGGGTGGGGGGCAGCATCCATTTCTTCATCTACGACGTCATCAAAATCTTCATCCTGTTGTCGGTGTTGATTTTCGGTATTTCTTATGTGCAAAGTTTCTTCCCGCCTGAGCGGACGAAGAAAATCCTGGGCCGATTTGATGGAATTACCGCCAATATCCTGGCGGCGTTGCTTGGGACGATCACACCGTTCTGTTCGTGCTCTTCGATTCCGCTTTTCATCGGCTTCACCGGATCAGGATTGCCGTTGGGCGTGACGTTTTCGTTCCTGATCTCCTCGCCGTTGGTTGATCTGGCATCCATCATCCTCTTGGCCAGCATCTTCAACTGGAAAATCGCCATCGCCTATGTCGTTGTGGGACTGATCCTTGCGGTTGTCGGCGGAACCTTCATCGGGAAAGCGCATCTGGAGGACCAGGTCGAATCGTTTGTGTTCGGCAGCCCTACAATTGAACTGGAGGAAGCCGAGTTGACAAGGAAAGACCGTGTCGATTATGCGGTCGATCAGGTGAAGGAAGTCGTCCAGAAAGTATGGCTGTACGTACTTCTTGGGGTCGGCATCGGGGCTGCCATCCACAACTGGATCCCCGAATCGGTCATCACGGCTCTGTTGGGCCAGGATAAATGGTATTCGGTATTGGTGGCGACGTTCGTCGGCATTCCAATGTACGCGGATATTTTTGGGACACTGCCCATTTCCGAAGCGCTTGTCGCAAAGGGTGTCGGATTGGGAACTGTGCTTTCCTTCATGATGGGCGTAACAGCATTGTCCTTGCCATCGATGGTCATGCTGAAGCAGGTCGTTAAACCGAAATTGTTGGGCCTCTTCTTCGGAATCGTGGCAGTCGGCATCATCATCATCGGCTATCTGTTCAATTTCTTGGGACCAATATTTATGTGATCAAAAATAATAAGCAGGAGGAATATTATCATGGAAATCAAAATTTTGGGTATAGGCTGCAAAAATTGTGTGAATTTGGCTAAGAATACGGAAGAGGCATTGAAGGAACTGGGAATGGAAGCGACCATCACAAAAGTGACCGACATGAAGGACATAGCCAAATACGGCATCATGCGCACTCCGGGATTGGTCATCGATGAGAAAGTCGTTTCCTACGGTAAAGTCGCCAGTACGGAAGAAATCACAGAATTGTTGAAAAAATAAAAATTTTCGAAAGTGCCGGGTGGGGAATTATTCTCTGTCCGGCACTTTCTTTGCACAAATTCTATTTTGTGTTTGACTGTAGATCGAAGAAGTCCTATATTGTAAAGGTAACAAAAAAATTTTAAGCTATCAAAAGCTATTCAAAATACAAACAAGCTAAGGGGAAATGAATCATGACGAACATCACTATTTTTGAACCGGAAACAAGCAGCAGCTTGTTCAGCAGCCAGGATGCCCTGCGCATTGCAGCAGTAATGGAGGCCTTGGCGGATTTGGAGAACTACGAGGCATTGCTTTTTAATTTGACCGATGATGCGGATCAATTCACGCTCAACAAGGCCGTTAATGAAAAAATCGAGGCGGAAGGGAATAGCGTGTTGCCAATCACTATTGTGGACGGAGAAATCGTCAAAAGTGGAAGCTATCCGACCAACGATGAAATCACAAGCTACATCGGCGTCCGCTTCATAGAAGACACCGAAGGCTCTTGTGGCTGCGGCGGCTGTGGTTGTGGCGGTTCGGAGGAATTTTCCGAAGAAAATAAAGTAGAAAAAGAAGAAAAAGAAGAATCCGGCTGCTGCGGCGGCAATGGCGAAAAAGGCGGCTGTGGCTGCGGTGGCCAGGGCCATCATCATCAGGAAGAAACAACTCAAGCAAAAGAATCTTGTTGCGGCGGTCATGGACACCATCACCACAAGCATGAGGAAGCTGCTACAGCAGGTAAGGGCTCATGCGGTTGTGGGCAGGGCGGCTGTTGCTAGCACCCATAAAAAAGACTCGTGTCTCGGGATACTCCGGCTCGAGTTTCTTTTTCTGGCATAGATAGAAAAACGTCTATATAAAAAGGGGCATCAGCAATCATGGATTATGAAAATTATGCAAAAATCGCAAAGGCTTTGGCCGACCCTAAGCGCGTCAAAATTGTCGATATGCTTTCCTGCGGGGCCATGTGTGCTTGCGACATACTGGAACATTTCGATTTTACCCAGCCAACTTTATCCCATCACATTAATCTGTTGGTGAAGGCAGGACTGGTGACGACGGAAAAATCCGGCACGTGGCATTATTACGACCTGAATAAAGATGCCTTCGAAAAATTCAAGGTGGATACAGCGGAATTGATGGCCAATACACCGGCATGCATCTGCGAACCGGTACGGTCAAAAGTTGTGTGCGGAACGGAAGGAAAAGAAAAGGTCAAATGACGCAATAATAGTGCTGTAAAGAGCGCAAAACAATAAATGGGGGTATAATAAAAATGAGTGGAAAAGAGCAAACAAGCATCTCGTTCTTCAATAAATACCTGAGTGTCTGGGTAGCAATCTGTATGGTGGTGGGGGTTTTGATCGGTAAATATTTGCCGGCCATACCTGATTTCTTTGGGAAATTCGAATATGCGAACGTCTCGATCCCGACGGCTGTATTGATCTGGGTCATGATCTACCCGATGATGATGAAGGTGGATTTCCAAAGCGTCCGGGACGTCAGGAAAAATCCGAAAGGACTTTATGTCACCTGGGCAGTGAACTGGCTGATCAAACCTTTTACCATGTACGCGATTTCCGCTTTCTTCTTCTTTGTCGTCTTCAAGAATTTCATTACGCAGGAGTTGGCGACGGAATATTTGGCCGGTGCTATTCTCTTGGGAGCTGCACCTTGTACAGCGATGGTTTTTGTCTGGAGCCAATTGACAAAAGGCAATCCGGCGTACACTGTCGTTCAGGTTGCGACCAATGATCTGATCATCTTGGTTGCGTTCATTCCCATCGTCAAATTTTTATTGGGCGTCAGCAATGTTACGGTTCCTTGGGACACCTTGATCCTGTCCGTCGTGTTGTTCGTGGTGATTCCGTTGGTGGGTGGCGTTTTGACGCGGATCTTCGTCACAAAGAAAAAAGGAGTCACTTATTTCGAGAAGGATTTTCTTTCGAAATTTGATGGCGCGACTACCGCGGGGCTGTTGTTGATGCTGATCTTGTTGTTCTCTTTCCAAGGAGAGGTCATTCTGGAGAATCCGCTGCACATTTTGATGATCGCCGTACCTTTGATCCTGCAGACATTCCTGATTTTCTTCATTGCCTATTTTGCAAGCAAAGCGCTGAAGCTTCCGCATGCAATCTCCGCACCAGCCGGAATGATCGGCGCATCGAACTTTTTTGAATTATCTGTCGCGGTTGCCATCGCGTTGTTCGGAATGGATTCTCCAGCAGCATTGGCTACGGTGGTAGGCGTCCTGACGGAAGTGCCGGTGATGTTGATTTTGGTGAAGATCGCCAATTCGACGAGACACTGGTTTCCCGGAAAAGACAATAGTGTAGTGAATCCTGTAAAAATGGTAAAATAAGCCACCTTAACTGAAAAGGAGAATTTATTATGAAAATCATCGTAATCGGTTCGGTAGCAGCGGGCACCTCTGTTGCAGCCAAAGCGCGCAGAAACTCAGAGGAAGCAGAAATCGTCATCTATGACCAAGGGAAGGATATCTCCTATTCTGGCTGCGGTATCCCTTATAAAATCGGTGGGGAAGTCGATTCAGTGGATCGCCTGACGCCGCGGGATGCAAAATGGTTCAAAAAGAGATATGATGTCTCCATCTATACTGAACACAAAGTGACAAAGGTGAATCATGAAGCCAAGAAGCTTCAAGTAAAGGATCTAAAGACCGGTGAAATCAAAGAGGACCCTTATGATGTTTTGGTTTTCGCGACAGGTGCGGTTTCGATTACGCCTCCACCGTTCGATCAGGCAGAATATAAGAATGTCTTTCATGTCCGCAACATCCAGGACCTTCGTGACATAGAAAGTTATTCAGAAGCGAACCAGCCGAAAAAAGCGCTCCTCATCGGTGCCGGGTTTATCGGTCTGGAAATGGCTGAACAGCTTGTGCATAAAGGCTGGGATGTCACCATCGTTCAGTTGGAAAATCAAGTGATGCCGCCGATGGATGCAGATATGGCTTTCCGGGTGGAAGAAGTGCTGATGGCCAATGGGGTGCATTTGCACCTGGGGGATACGGTCAAAACCATCGAAGGGGATGGAGCCATCAAAAAAGTGGTGACTACAAAAGGCGCCACCATCGAAACGGATATTGTTATCCTCGCTGCCGGAGTAAGTCCGAATACCCAATTGGCGAAGGAAATCGGCGTCACGATCGGAGCGACAGGTGCTATTGCCGTTAACAGTAAAATGCAGACGAACCTTCCGGATGTTTATGCAGTCGGTGATGTGGCCGAAAGCTTCTCCGTCATCACAGGCAAACCGATTTACCGTCCATTGGGCTCTACGGCCAACAAGATGGGACGGATTGCCGGCGATGTGATTACAGGTGGAAATCTGGAACACCGCGGGGTATTGGGTACCAGTATTTTCCGCTTGTTCAATCTCCATGTCGGCCAGACAGGTTTGACCGAAAAAGAAGCGAAGGCAGCAGGTTATTTTGTGGAAATCATCTTTAATATCAAGCCTGACCACGCTGAATACCTTGGCGGGAAAGAACTGATCATCAAGGCATTGGCCGATAAAGCCACTGGACGAGTCTTGGGCGCTCAAATCGTGGGATTCCAAGGAGTGGACAAACGAATCGATGTCCTCGCCACGGCCATCACCTTCAAGGCAAAAGCTGAAGATCTATTTCACTTGGATCTGGCCTATGCACCGCCGTTCGCAACGACAAAAGATCCTATATTATATACAGGCATGGCATTGGATAACGCCTTGCACAAAAATCCTTTGATGACCCCGACCCAGTTGGTCGAAACGCAGCAAAAAGGCGAATCGATCCAGGTGGTCGATACGCGTTCCGCCAAGGACTTCGAGAAGGGCCACGTCCAAGACGCGATCCACATCCCGTTAGGGGAACTGCGGACCCGTGCCGGTGAGCTTTCGAAAGATATCCCGACAGTTACCTATTGCAACAAAGGGGTCACCGGAAATGCAGGACAGAATGTCTTGATCAATTTAGGCTTCCAGGAAGTCTACAACCTTTCGGGCGGCAATAAAAATTATCAAAATTACCTCAAAATGCTGAAGAGAAAAAGCTAAAAGATGAGTCGCTGCTGTATGCATGCGAAAAAATGGAGAATCCGAAATGGATTCTTCTTTTTTTTTCATTAAAATCTGATTAAGGGTGGCAATTATAAGAACGAGTGATAGAATGAAAAGTAAGTCAAATGTTTGGGAGGATGCATAAATGAATTATGATTTTGAAACGCCCGTCAACCGGAGCAACACCGGGTCCGAAAAATGGGCAGCAATGTACAGAAGCAATCCGCAGGTGGGAAAAGATGTTTTTCCGTTTTCTGTAGCGGATTTGGACATAAAGACAGCACCTGAGATCGTCAAAGGACTGCAGGAATATATCGAAACAGCCGTGATGGGCTATGATCTGCCGACCGAAGACTATTACCGGGCAATCATCAATTGGATGGGGAACCGCCATTCTTGGGAAATCAAGAAGGAATGGATCATCTGCACACCGGGCATCATTGCAGCGTTCTATTCCGCTATCCGGGCATACACCGAGCCGGGCGACGGCGTTCTTTACATGGGGCCGGTCTATTATCCGTTCATGAAGTCGATCAAGAACACGAAACGGACGTTGATCAACAATTCATTGATCCGAAACGGCGATCGCTACGAAATCGATTTCGATGGCTTGGCCGAAAAAGCCAAAGATCCGAACATCAAACTGATGCTGTTCAGCAACCCGCATAATCCGGTCGGCCGCGTCTGGACGAGAGCGGAATTGGAGCGGGTCGTCGACATCTGCGCCGCTAACGATATCGTGATTTTGGCGGATGAAATCCACCACGATCTGATCATGCCCGGCCATGTGTTCACCCCGATGGCAGCCATATCCGAAGCTGCAGCGGACATCTGCATCACGGCAACTGCCGCCAGCAAGTCCTTCAATATCGCGGGCCTGCGCAATTCCAATGTCATCATTTCGAATCCGGAGCTCCACACGGCATTCAAGATGGATATGGAAATGACCGGCATCGGCGGAGGAACCAACGTGATTGGCTTGAAGGCGACAGAAATCGCCTATACGGCAGCCGAGGACTGGTTGGAAGAATTCAAAGCTTTGATTTGGCACAACCACGAGACGTTAAAGGATTTCTTGGCGAAGGAACTGCCTGAAGTGACCGTCTTCGATCTGGAAGGGACCTATCTGCAATGGATGGACTTCAGTGCCTTCGGTTTGTCGCACAAGCAATTGGAAACCATCACAGAGCAAGAAGCGCAAGTGTTCCTGGATGAAGGCTACATATTCGGGGACGAGGGTCGCGGATATGAGAGAATCAGCCTAGGTGCCCCTACGAAAACGCTGATGGAAGCGATGGAACGCCTAGTCACAGTCATGAAAAAATACCGGAAATAAAATCAATAGAGCAACTGGGGCTGTCTCGTTGAGGCAGCCTTTGATTTGGAGTAAACGTAGATTGCAGCAGCAACTTGTGCTGCTCCGGTGAACGCAGGCTTGGCCGGAGTTCAGCCAACATTTTTTTTTGTTCTCCGATGAGGACAACTTCCCCGGAGCTGCGCCCGGAAGTCACTGGCGTCCTCCGGTGGGCGGACCCTCGCCGGAGCAGGGGCCATCTAGAGCTGTTTTCCTCCGGCCAACCGGAGTCCAATTTCGAAAATAACGAATATCTAAAGAATTTGATAAAATTACACAACCGTAAGCATCCTTCATCCTTTCTTCACAATCGGATGCTATACTGTAGAGTAAATAAAAGAAAGGTTGATGAGACATGTTGTATCCATTCTTCGATAGCACCTATATATTGATCATCCTCGGTATCGTGGTTTCCATGATCGCTTCGGGATTCGTCAAACGTACCTTCATTACCTATAACAAAGTGAAAAGCCAGAACGGTTACACCGCTACGGATGCAGCACGCTTCATCCTGGAGCAATCGGGCATCCATGATGTGCAGATCGAGCGCGTCCGCGGGGATCTGACGGACCACTACGACTCGCGCGCCAAAGTGCTGCGTCTTTCCGACACGACAGCCAACTCGACTTCGGTTGCGGCTATCGGCGTCGCTGCCCATGAAGTCGGTCACGCGATCCAGGATCAAAAAAATTACATTCCGTTGCGCATGCGTGCCGGTTTGGTCCCCGCCGCCAATTTTGGTCAGATGGTTTCCATGCCGATGATCATGATTGGTGTGTTCGCAGGCATGAACCAGACGTTCCTCAATTTGGGGATCCTCTTTTTCTCGTTCAGCTTCCTGTTCCAGGTGGTCACCTTGCCTGTCGAATTCAATGCATCCGGCCGCGCCCTGAAGATCCTGTCTAACGGCGGCATCCTGAATGCGCAAGAAGTACCGAAAGCCCGCAAAGTTCTTGTCGCAGCCGCCATGACATATGTCGCAGCGGCCTTCATGAGCTTCCTGCAACTGCTCCGTCTGCTGATGCTTTTCGGCGGCGGAAGCAACGACGATTAACCAACAGGAGCGAGGATTAGTCCGCCTTCCATCCGAAAAAGCTGCTTCGGTCCATTCCAACGGACCAGAGCAGCTTTTTTTTGTTGTGCTGGATCCCCTGAAAGGCGGCCATTAAACTTGTTATCTCGGGGTGGCTATACTATAATCATATTAGCATTTTGGAAGTCTATATCAGAAAAGAATTCCAAATAAGACTCTGGAAGCGGGAGCTAACAATGAATCCTAATAAACAATCGCAAGACAAGCGCGTTATAGCCACAAAGAAAAATCTTTTGCATGCGTTGATAACCTTGCTGGAAGAGAAATCCATCGAAGAGGTGACGGTGAGGGAACTAACCGGACGGGCAAAAGTGAATCGGGGAACTTTTTACCTGCATTACGTAGATAAACATGATCTGTTGGAGAAAAATATCGATGCGCTGATTCTGGAACTCCAGGACAGAGGAAAAGCCATCACGACAACGGTTTTATCCGATGCAGCAGAAATAGAATTCAGGCAAATAACGGTTGAGGCGTTCACGGATATATTCAGCTACATCAAAGAAAATGAGCGCTTCTTCAGTGTTCTTTTCAACGGGCGAAGCAGCTACTCCTTTCCGCTCAAATTCAATACCTATCTGAGGGGGCGGTTGGAGGAACAGCTCCGGTCGAAAAAAACCGTAATACCTAATGAACACTGGATCACCGCCGTTTCCTTCGCCTATCAAGGGATGATCTACTCCTGGGTGACGAACGGTATGAAAGACTCGCCGGAACGGATGGGGGAGTATGGGTATTATTTCATTTCCCAAAGCGTGGTGGAAATAACCAGAGGGACGTGATCGTTCCATAAAAAGTGTGCTTGCGGTCAAGCGACAGGAGGAAGCGTCATGGGAAGAGGAAACCTTGATTTGAATGTGGTCCAGGAGATACTGAACAAGACAAAAGAAGAAGTGGAGAACATGCATCCCGTCAATATCCTGTTGGCGGGGAAGACGGGTGTCGGGAAAAGTACGCTGATCAACAACGTCTTCCGGGAGCGGATGGCTGAGACCGGCATCGGGAAACCTGTGACGAAACATCTGCGGCGGATCGCGAAGGAAGGCATGCCGATCGTGCTGTACGATACGCGCGGGCTGGAATTGGGCCATCCGATCCAAACCGAAGTCAAGCGGGAAATCATCGAGGCCATCAAGCAGAGCCAAAAGGAAGGGTCCGATCAGGCGATCCATTTGGTCTATTATTGCATCAATGCGCATTCTTCCCGCATCGAGGAATCCGAGATCGCCTTCATGGAAGAACTTGCCGGCTTGCTGCCGGTGTTGGTCGTCCTGACGCAATCGGTCGGACAGCCTGCTACCGAGCTGAAGAAATACATTGAAAACCTGAACTTGCCGATCGCCGGGGTGCTGAGCGTGATGGCGGAACCGTATGCCATCACGGATGAGCTGGTGCTTCCGCAGAGCGGATTGAAGGAATTGATCGAGCGGACGTTTGCGCTGCTGCCGGAGGAGACGAAAGAGGCTTTTAACAACGCCCAACAGGTGGATATCGCGCGTAAAGCGAAAGCATCCCGAAGTTGGGCGACCAAATACATCGTGACGACATTCGGTGTCGGGTTCACACCGATCCCTTTTTCCGATGCGACTGTCCTGGTGCCGATGCAGATCGGCATGCTGGCCCACATCACTGCGATATTCGGCATTTCAATGGATAAAGCCACAATCACCAGTGTGATCGGTGCTGTCGGCGGGACAGGGGGAGCCACTTATTTAGGGCGGTACATCGTATCCAACTTGCTGAAGCTGATTCCAGGTGCGGGGACGATCGTCGGCGGGGTCATCAGCGGCGCGACGGCTGCCGTGCTGACGACCGCGTTGGCGATGAGCTACATCGAGGTGCTGACGGTCGTGGCAAAAGGTGAAAAGGACGGCAAGTATCCGGACCTCAGCAACATCGAGAAGCTGATGCGCGAAAAAATGCAGGAGCGCCTCAAAATGGGGACCAAGGATCAGGATGTCAAAGAAATCCTGGATAATCTGAAGAAGAGCAGTCCATTGAAAAAATGGCTGAAAAAATAGAACACAAAAACGCACAGTCAGCCGACTGTGCGTTTTTTCAACATATCTGATTTTAGATGCTGGTTACGTTCAGCGGACGTTTTAACGGTCCTCTTTTCAGTGCGAAAAGGTAACAGATGCCGTAGATGATGGCCAAGCCCATCATTGCATACATGCCGATTGCATATGAGCCGGTCACGTCATAAACCGCTCCCCATAGCGGGCCGGAGATGGACATTCCGATGGAAGGCGCCATGCCGAGAATGGACCAGATGCGCGGGTAATCCCCGATACCGAAGACTTCGCTCACGACCAATGGGGTCAATACCGCTGGTCCGCCTAGGCCGAAAGCGAGGATGAACATCACGATCGACAAGGCCAGGAAAGAGCGGGTGGTCGCAAGGAAGAACAAAGCGATCACCATGCAGACAACAACAACTGTAAGGGTGATGGTCGAATCGATTTTGTCATTGATGGCTCCCACCGAAATGTTGGCGATGATCATGCCGGCCATGACGAGCGAAAACAATGTGCCGACCTGTCCGGATGTGAAGTTCATCCCGCTGAAGTGCGCTGGCAAATGTTGCATCATCCCGCCTCCGAAAGCGGAAAGGAAAATGCCTATGAACAAAATATAAAACGGTTTCATCTTTTTGGCATCTTCATAAGTGATGGACAGATCATGTATAGGTTGATCGCTTTGGTTTCGAGCGGACAGTTCGTCTCCATAAGCGTTCAGGCCGATAGTACCCGGATTTTCCACCAACAAAAAGAGGCCGTTCGGGACAGTCAGGAGCGCGAAAAGTCCTGCAATCAAAAAGTAACCCATGCGCCAACCGAAGTTATCCAGAAATGTCGGCATGATCATCGAAACGATGGCTCCCGCAAGTCCTCCGGAGGCATTCAACAAGCCCATCATCAATCCTTTTTTGGCGGTGAACCAATTGTTGATCAATAAAATCGCCAGAAACATGGTGATCGGCATCATGAACAAACCGAGGAAGATGCCTCCCAGATAAAATTGCCATAAACGAGTGGCGAATGCCAGCCAAACAAATCCAAGCGAAACCCAGAGTCCTCCTCCGATCAGCAAGCGCTTTGCGCCAAATTTAGGGAGAAATTGTCCAATCAGGGGAAGTACGAAAACGCCGGTCAAAGTCGACAGGCTGATGTAAAGCGAAAAGGCACTGCGCGTGAAGCCTAATTCCGCGGTGATGGGCTCGACGAAGAAACCGACCGCATTCCCGGCAATGTACATGGCCATGATCAAGAAGGCCGCAGAAAAAAAGGATAGATAGTGGCGTAAGGTCATATGATAATTCCTCTCTACATCAAATAGGTCAAATATGATTCTTGTCAGATTTCTGTATAACAAAAAGGCATCCCACAATATGGAATGTCGTTTCATGAAATCGAATACATGTCTCTGCATATAAAATATTATATTAATAATCAACAAAAAGCAATAGTGTGTCAAAAAAAACGTCACACCCGTGAGGATGTGACGACAGAAAGAGGCTGATCAATTTTTTTGGATTACGCGCCATGCATAAGAAAATTTAATCTTCAAAATGCAGCTGCAATTGCGGGACCTGGAAGAAATGCTGGAGTGCCAATGCGATCCCACCCAGAAGAGCTCCGTTTTTACCCAGTGAGGACAAACTCACTGGAACGTTTTGCCCGGATTTTCGGTTCAATTCTGTTTGGATTGCTGTCACACATTCCGGCAATGTACGGAAGAGATCGCCATTCAGATAGACTTTTTCCGGATCGAACAGGCTGACGACGTTGCTGATTGCGATGCTCATATGCAGCACGAGATGGTCCACTACATTTTTGGCATCTTCATCGCCTGTTTTGTACAAGGCAATGAGATCGGCCAACTGAAGTGCGGAATCCTTCTTCAGGTCCCTGATTTCTGCAACCAAAGCACCCGTTGAACAATATTGGTTCAGGCAACCTTGTTTGCCGCAGTCGCAGTCTTTCCCGAATGGATAGAGGATTGTGTGCCCCAGATTACCGGCCAAGCTGTTTTTGCTGCGGAACAACCGGTTCTGCAACAGGATTCCGGAACCGATGCCTTCATCCAGATCGATGCTGATGATGTTCCCCGGAGAGTGGGCGAATACAGCTTCGGCGATAACCGCCAGATTATTCTGGTTCTCCAGAAAGATCGGGCAGTCGATGGCGTCGCTCTCCAGATGTTTGGCAGTCAGATGCTCTAACATTTTGTTAGTTGATGATACTATCTCATCCTCATGCACAAAGCCGTCGATGGACACAACAATACCTACGAAGCGGAACGGCGTCTTATTGAGGCTCTTCCTATGGTAAAGAACCACTTCCTCGATGCTGTCTATGATATTGCTGGCTTCCACTTTTCTGACCAAATCGTACTGCGCAACGATCCTGCCTTGAAGATTGCAGACGAGAGAAGAAATCTTTGTTTGTGTAATGGTCAAACTCATCGCGTATCCGCCATTCGCATTCACCTTCAACAACACCGGTTTTCTCCCGCCAACGACGGAACTTTGACCTGTACCGAGTTCGACGACAAGTTTTTCCTTAAGCAGTTTTTTGACAATTTCGGATACGGTTGCCTTATTGAGTCCGGAATCATGAGAGATGGCCGCTCGTGAAGTATTGGGATGATTGATGATTGCTGTCAAAACGATGGTCTCGTTTTGTTCCCTGATTGTGTTACGGTTGACGATCATGGTGTGTCACACCCTTTACAAATTTTTTTTGAGTTTTGGGCGCAAGAAAGGTGATGGATCTGAAAAATATACAAAGAAAGGCCATCTTGATGCACAGTCGAACGTGTTCCAGAAAGTCTCTCAGAGGTGGAAATACCTTGTATAGTAGTCAGAAGTCTTGTTTTGAAGGCGGTTACATAGGTGGTAAAGACAAAAGTGGGCTCGTTGAAGAGCGATGGGTGGGGGAAACAGTCACTGCGGGCATTCGTCTTTGGTTACATTTTAACACTTTTTGAGGGTAATTGCGAGGTTTGGATGCCCGCCAAACCCAATTAACGAGCACTTTTTTTCAATTGGGTAAAGAGATTAAGCGTTTTCTGGATTGTGGTCCCTGAGTCATTGTCATTTTTTGTGATAATCGGTAAAATGAAAGGAATCACGGGAGGGGGCATATATCAGAATGTTGGGTTTGAACGGAATTGAATGGATGATGCTGATTGTCGCGGCCGTCATCATCGGTTTTTCAAAAACAGGCATACAAGGCGCGACAATACCGGCAGTGGCACTCCTTGCGGTACTGTTCGGCGGGAAGGCTTCAGCCGGAATTATGTTGCCGATGCTGATGTTGGGGGATTTGATCGCCATCTTTCAATACAGCAAACAGGGCAAATTCAGTGATGTCCTGAAACTGTTGCCTGCAGCCGTAATCGGCATCATCAGTGGAGCCATCATGGGTAATTATCTCGATGACAAGCAGTTCAAATCCTTGTTGGGTGTCGTCGTATTGGTTTGTCTGGGGTTGTTGGTCTACCGGGAGGTGGCCAAAAGAGTGTTGCCGCTTCCGAAAAATCCGATTTTCCACTGGATGGTCGGGGCTGTCAGCGGCTTTTCTTCGATGGTAGGGAATGCCGCTGGGCCTATTTTCAATGTTTATGTGCTGTCGCAGGATCTAACCAAGAACAAAATGATCGGAACGACGGCCTGGTTCTTTCTGGTGATGAATATTGTGAAATTGCCTTTTCATATCTTCATGTGGGGGACCATCACTTGGGGAACACTCCGGTACATGCTGCTGATGATTCCGTTCATCGCAATCGGCAGTTGGATGGGAATCACTTTCGTCAGAAAGATAAACGAAGTCTGGTACAAGCGCATCATCATGATCATGACCGCGATTGCGGCGATCCGTCTATTCATCTAAAAAGCGATACCTGATGAACGAGTTTACTCCGTTCATCAGGCATCGCTTTTGTTTTCTGAAAAATCAGGTTAAATATTTCTGTTACTTGGTGTGTTCGATTTCAACTTCATCAGCCGGATCGACTGGCCCACGCAAAGCGCGTTGGTTGGCCCGGTGAAGGTGGAATGCTTCCAGGATCGGAACCAATATCGAAGCGACAAGCCCGCCTGAAAAGCCATTATTGTAGAGGTTGACGCCACCATGGAGATAGCCGATATTCATGACCAATGTCAGATGCATGGCTCCGGCGATGATGCCCGCTATGTTCCCGTAGCGACCGGCCAACGGCGCCAGGGTTGTTCCGAACAGTGCCGAAATCAAAACGATGGTGGATTGATTGTCCTGATAATTGAGTCGGCCCATCAGCGTGACCCCAATCAGAATCGGCAAGACATTCTTGACGTTTTTCCCGAAGGCTCCGAAGCCTATGACTGTGAAGATTCCACCCAAAACGGGACCGTTGATCTCTCCACCCATCAAAAGAATGTAAGTCGTAGACAGGAATCCAAGCAAAGACATGTTGATGAGTGTCGCACCCAAACCGCCAAGTTCCAGGTAATCAGTGGACAATTGGCCCGAATGGCGCATGATCCGCTTTAACCCCTTGAAGCTCCATCCGTTGAGCCACAAGCCAATCAGGAACATGCCGCTGAAAAGTGAATAGAGCATCACTGAAAATGGGCCGTTGTAGCCGCTGGCAAGGATATTTGCTGTTTTTATCTCGAAACCGAAATTGCGCATCAAAGAGATGAAAACCGTTCCGATGATGCCGCAGGTGAAGCCGACGTTATAGAGGCTGAATCCTCTTGTGAAGGTAACGAAATGATGCGCCAGTGGGGGAATCAGGAAGCCAGAAATGAAACCGGCGCCCAGCCCCAGAAGTACACCATAGGGTTGACCGATGCCGAGGCTGAAGGAGAGTTCACTGACCAGCGGTGCCAAGGCTGTCCCGAAAAGGGCGGCCAGCAAAGATTTGTGCATCGGTACTTTTGTGACTTTTGCATATGTGAAGGCACCGATGCTGATCGGCATGGAATTGAATAAGTTCTTGCCAAAAAAAGCGAATCCAGCAATCGTCAAAATGCCGGCTATGACCGGACCGTTAATCTTGGCATCCGCCATCCGGACGATCCAAAGAGCCTGCAAAGTCATCAAGGCAACGTTGAACAACGCCGCGCCGACGTTCGTCAACGCCATGTAATCCGTAAAGAGATTAGCCGGAGAGGCCAGGATGGTGAGGTTGCCTTCATAAATTTCGCGTGGGCTGTTGAACAGGAAAGCCACACCGCCCATCAATAAGGCGAAGCCGGCTAATAACCCAAATTTTAATCGCTCGTAGAGTTCCTCTGCGCCACTCATAGTAGGCTGTCTTTTCTGTATCATAAGTTTCCCCCAATCTTATAGTGTTGAAAAAAGTAAATGAAAATGGAGTATGGAAATTGCTGTTTGTCGCTACGGAAAGAACCCAATCTGACAAACTCATGTAAACGGTAACTTACATTTAATTATACAGGGCGGGAGCGACTCTCACAATATTTATTTTCAACTTTACTAAAATCCACTAATATTGCAACAGGAAATACACAAACGGAACAATCTGCGCTGAACATTTGGTCCAAAAGGCAGCACCCGATCCAAAAAAGACCGCACTTTTGTACCGATTCAGCTCGGATTTGTTTACATTCCGATATATACCGCTACAATATAGAGAGGAAGATACAATCATTTAGGGGGAGAAAATATGCTGACAATCGGATACATCGGAAACGGGAAAAGCACCAACCGTTATCATCTGCCGTTTTCTTTATCAAGAAGCAACATCAAAGTCAAAACAATCTATAGCCGGAATCCGGAGACAAGCGATTGGGAAAAAATCGAGGGCATCCACTACACCGGAAATATTGAAGATGTGCTGGAGGATGATGAAATCCAGTTGGTGGTCGTCTGCACGCATACGAATTCCCACTATGAGTTCGCCAAACAAGCTTTGGATCACGGCAAAAATGTGCTGGTCGAAAAACCGTTCATGCCAACTTCCGAAGAAGCGGCCGCCATTTTTGCCTATGCAAAAGAAAAGGGCTTGCTGGTCCAATGCTACCAGAACAGACGCTACGATTCGGACTTCCTGACGACGCAGAAAGTCATCGAAAGTGGCAAATTAGGCGATCTGTTGGAAGTCGAGATAGCCATCGATTACTATCGCCCGGAAATTCCTTTAGCGATCGACAGCTTCACCAAGGATACCAGCTACCTGTACGGTATCGGCAGCCATACCATCGATCAGGTCCTTTCCTATTTCGGCAAGCCGGACAAAATCCATTATGACGTACGGCAATTGTTGGGGCCGGGCCGGATGAATGATTACTTCGATTTGGATTTCCACTATCAGAATCTGAAGGTTTCCATCAAATCCAGCTTCTTCAGGCTGAAGGAGCGTCCGAGCTTTGTCGCTTACGGCAAAAAGGGCATGTTCGTGAAACAGACCCGAGACCGTCAAGAAGAGCATCTAAAACTGTTCCACATGCCGAACAATTCCGATTTCGGTGTCGACCTGCCGGAACATTACGGGGTTCTGACGTACATGGATGATGAAGGCGTCTACCACGAAGAAAAGGTTGTCTCCGAGAAAGGCGATTACGCCAGAGTCTATGATGATCTATACAACGCAATCGTGAACGGTGCGGAAAAAGTCACCAAGGACGAGCAGACCCTGCTGCAGATGGAAATCATCGAAACAGGGATAGCGGGTATGGTCTAAAGAGTATGATAGTGAAAGAACCCAGTGTCGGCCTCATAGGGAGGCGGATACTGGGTTCTTTGTTTTTTTTCGATTGTCCGGTAATCGTCTTTTCGAAGGTTTTGAGGTCAGCGGGGGCCCCAGCTCCTGCGAAGGCACTGTTCACAGGAGTTCGGCCAACATTCCGTTTGCGTCCTCCGACGAGCGCAGCCTAGCCGGAGTTGCGGCTGGAAAGTTACCGAAGTTCTTCGGTGGACGTACGCCTCACCGGAGCTGCGCACGCGTATTGCTTTTTTCGATGGAAACAGACCCGGAAATATGGATGCGCGTGAATTATCCATGTTTTCAGTATCTCCCTCACCATTTGTTCGGATTGCTGGTATCGGGAACAAGATGGTTGATGATATCTTCGTAATTGTTCGCTTTGGTTCTGAGGTACTCGGCTTTTTGGGTGATGTCAATCCGCTTGGCGTCCATGATTTCTTTCTGCTTCAAAATTATCTCGTAGCGCTCAATTATGGTAGAATCTCCTTGAAGACACAGGTCGACGTATTCCTTGATCGCTTCTATCGTCATTCCGCAGCCCCTGAGGTTTTGTGCGCCTTTCAGCCAATGGATCGATCTCTCGTCAAAAATCCGGTTGTTGTTTTTGTCGCGCTTCAGACTTGGTACGAGCCCTTTGTCCGTATAGAATCTGACCGTATGTTCAGTCATATCGAGTATTTCGGAAACTTCTTTGACGGTATACATTTTTACGCCTCCTGCAAAAATATTTAAAACGCCTTGACTTCGTGTTACTCGAAGGTGGTAAAGTCATTATATCAAAGCGATACTGTCAATGCGAAATTTTGATAACGCTTTTTTGGTAGACTCATTTCCATAATTGCACTAATACCAATACAACCAAAGGAGTGATCAAAAATACGATGGAAAAAACAATTGAAAATACAACGGATATTAGAGGCAAAATCTATTTGCTGACGTTCATCAGTTTCCTGGTCGGCACATTGCAGTTCGTCATCGGGGGTATCTTGGATAAAGTGGCCTTGTCGGTAGGCGTTTCGGTATCGACAGTGGGGCAGGTCATTACAGCCTTTTCACTGGCCGCCGCCATCGGCACGCCGATTTTCATGATGGCGACCGCGAAGATGGACAGACGCAAGCAACTGCTGATCGGCCTTGCTGCAGTGCTGATCAGCACGATTTCCACGGTAGCTCTGCCCGGGTTTGGATTCCTGATGGGTTCCCGGATCCTGCTAGGTGTTGGGACCGGGATTTACAACATAAGCGCTTATGCTATCATTGCCAAGATGACTCCTCCGGGACGACAAGCGATGGCTTTGTCGAACTTGGCGATGGGAGCCAGCGCCGCTCTGGTTATTGGTGTTCCGATTGCCCGTGTTGTGGTTGCTGCATATGACTGGAGGATAATATTTATAGTTATCGGTGTCCTGCTGCTGCTTTCCATACTCGCCGTCATTCGGATGATTCCGGCTGCGGCAGGAGAAGCGCCGATTCCGCTCAGCGCACAACTGGCGCTGCTGAAGAACCCGAAAATATTTATGGCACTCAGCGTGTCGTTCTTCATGTTTTTCGCTTATTCGGTGGTCAATTCGTACACAACGCCTTTCTTACTTGAGGTCATGCCGTCGATGGAATCCCGCATCAGTATGATTCTCCTTTTCTTAGGAATCGCCAGTCTGATAGGGTCCAAACTGGGAGGCTTTTTGGCGGATCGTTTTGGTGCCGCCCACACATTGGTGGGCGGCATCATAGCCCAAGCTGTGGCCTTGCTGCTGATCCCGATCTTTTCCGGATCGGTGGTTCTCATCGTTTCCATGCTGATGATCTGGTCCATCGCCGCCTGGGCTTGCGGACCGACGCTGAACTTTAATTTGGTTTCCATCGCTCCCGAAGCGTCCGGAATCATGCTGAGTCTGAACAGTACTTTCATCCAATTCGGATTTGCTGCTGGCGCTGCCATCGGTGGGATTGTCGTGGGCAGCGCGTCGATCATGGCAATCATGTGGACAGGGGCTGCATCGTTAGCAGTTGCTGTCGTCGTGGGGCTTGTCTCCTTCGGCCTTATGCCGGCCCGTAAAAATTATCATTTGTAAAAATAGAAAAATCCTTAAAATGGGCGTTACGTACCCATTTTAAGGATTTTTTTTGTTGGTTATTTAGTTTTCGCGGACATCTTTCATCGCATCCAAAATGGCCACATCTTCCGGCGAAATGGTGAAGTCAAGCTGTGCATTTTCGATGATGCGTGCTTCGTGCGTGGACTTCGGCAAAGGCAACGTATCCTTCTCCAGGCAGTAACGGATGGATAATTGCGCCGGCGTCACGCCGTATTTTTCAGCCATTTGCTTGATTTCCGGGCTATCCAGAATAGCACCTGTAGCTAAAGGTGAATAGGCTTCGACAACGATTTTGTGCGTCTTGCAGAAAGTCAGCAGGTCTTTTTGGTCACGGCCGATGTAGAAAGGAATCTGGTTCGCCATCGGTACGATGTCGCAGTTGTCCAGGATCGCTTGCAGGTCTTTGATGGAGAAGTTCGAAACCCCGATTGCGCGGATCCGGCCTTCGTCATAGAGCTGTTCCATGGCTTTCCAAACTTGGATATTGCCTTCGGTGCAGTCCTTGCCGATTTCATCCCATGGCCATGGCGCATGGATTAAGTAAAGGTCCAAATAATCCAAACCGAGATTGCTCATGGTTTCCTCGAAGTGCTGCAGCGCACCGTCGAAATCTTTTATTTGCGCAGGCAGCTTGCTGGTCACGAAGACTTCTTCGCGGGCTATGCCGAAATCGCGGATCGCTTTCCCGACATTTTCTTCGTTGTGATAGGCATGCGCCGTATCGATGTGCGTATAGCCATTCTTCAAAGCCATCGTCACCGCTTCGTAGGCTTCTTCATTTGGGATTTGCCAAGTTCCGAAACCGATTGAGGGAATTGTTACACCATTGTAAAAAGTGAATACATTTTTATCTGTCATTAAATAACCTCCTGATATGATAACGTTTACTATTATTCAGTTTAGAACAATTGGGATCGGATGTAAAAGAATATAACTCGAAAGGCCAAAAGAGACACAAATCAAATATGCGTATATAGAATAATTATCTCTATATGATCTAGTAATATATTACCAGTATGATAAACTCATGAGTAGAGATAAAAAGCGAGGTGGAGCCATGTATTCATTAATAACCAACAGTAAAAAAGGGACCTTGTTGGATGAATTAGTTCAATCTTTGGAAACGTGCCAACGCTTTTACCTGAACGTGGCCTTCATCAACTTTTCCGGCCTGCAATTATTGTTGGATCCGATCCAAAAAGCGGCGGAGAATGGTGCGTCAGGAAAAATACTGACCGGGACCTACCTGAATTTTACGGAACCCTATGCGTTGACCCGCTTAAAAGCATTTCAGCATATTGATACGCGCATTTTTGTTGCCACTAAACAAACCGGATTTCACCCTAAAGCCTATATTTTTGAATACACCAATTATTATAAAATCATCGTCGGCTCTTCCAATATCACTCAAAACGCCTTAAAGAGCAACATTGAATGGAATCTTCAGATCATCACCAAGGACGGCAATGAGGACGAGGAATTCATTTCGGAAATTATGGAAGCCTATTCAATGATTTGGGAGAGCAGCGAAATATTGGATGACGCCTTCATCGACGATTACGCAAGCTTCTTGAAGGACCGCAAAAAAGATCTCGTTGTCCAAGAGTCATATCCCATGGTTTTTCAGTTCACGCGCGGACCCTCGATTAAACCAAACATGATGCAGGAATTGGCGATGGAAAAACTGATGCGGCTGCGTGAAAAGCACCAGGAGAAGGCGTTAGTGATCGCTGCGACGGGCAGCGGTAAAACCTACATGGCCGCTTTTGATGTGAAACAAACAAAACCAGAACGGCTGCTGTTCTTGGTGCATCGGGAAGACATTCTGCACAGTGCGATGTCATCGTTCAAAAAAATCATCAATCTGAAGGATAAATCGACCGGTATTTTATCCGGAACTTCCAAAGAGCATCAGTCTGATTATTTATTTGCGACGATCCAGAGCATGAAGAATATTTATGCAGAATATGACCCGGGACATTTCGACTATATCATCGTGGATGAGGCGCATCATGCGACCAGTCCGAGATATATGGAGGTTCTCGAGCATTTTAATCCCAAATTCCTATTAGGGATGACTGCGACGCCGGAGCGGACGGATGGCGGCAATATCTTTGACTTATTCGATAACAATGTGCCGGTTGAAATCCGTCTGCGGGAGGCATTGGAATACGATTTGCTGGTGCCATTCCATTATTTTGGCATCACAGATGAATCTGGTGTCGACTTACGGGATGCAGAAAATCTGACGCCTGATCAAATTGCTCAACGCCTCAGCGTTCATCGGCGGGTAGACTTCATCATCGAAAAAATGAACTACTATGGGCATGATGGCTTGAAACGCAAAGGGTTAGGTTTCTGCATGACGATTGCCCATGCTGAATTTATGGCGGCGGAATTCAATAAACGGGGTATCCCGAGCATCGCTTTATCCGGAGGCGATAAGGTGTCAAAAAGAGAATCCTACACGAAATTACTGGAAGCGGAAGAGTCAGATCTGGAAGTAATCTTCACCGTTGACATCTTCAATGAAGGCATCGACATTCCCGGCGTCAATCTGGTTATGATGCTGCGGCCGACCCAATCTTCTATCATCTTCACCCAGCAATTGGGCCGTGGCTTGCGCAAAAAAGACAACAAGGAATTCCTGACGGTCTTGGACTTCATCGGCAACTACAGCAAAAGCTTCCTGATCGCGATTGCTCTGAACGGGCGCCGCTTTTACGACAAGGACAGCGTCAAAACGTCAGTGAAGCGCAATTTCTCGGATTTGCCGGGAGCGACCCATATCCAGTTGGACGAAATCAGCAAACAACAGATTCTAGAGCAAATTGATTTTGAGAACTTCTCTACACTGGCCTATTTAAAGAATACGTACAATGAATTCAAAAACTTGAATAGCGGAAGAATTCCTTGGCTATTGCAGGATTATTTAAAAGTCGATGCCGCACCAGACCCGGTTAAATTCTTCTCCAGATCGGGTAAATTTAAAGCGAAGAACTACATCGAATTTTTGGATAAAGTCGAGCCGAATAATGAACTAGTGATGGAATTGCAAGGTAATCCTTTATTCATGGCTATGTTGACTGATTTGTCTCAAAAATTACCTCTAGTTCGGCTGCATGAAAATATGATCTTAAACTATTTGCTGACAAATGAAACATGTAGTTTGGAGACAGCAAGAGCAGAATTACTGGAGTATTTGGATACAGTCGATGACGAGACCATTCTGCATGCTTTCCGTACCTTGAATATGGAATTTTCTGATAAAGGGGAATTGAAATCTGCCAGACCATTGGTGACTTTGGATGATAGGAATGTGTTGCATCGGACGGAAGAATTTTCAATCATCTTGGCGGATGAACAGTATCGTCCTTTTATCGAAGATGTCCTGCATTACGGCAGAATGCGCTATTTAAAAACATTTGGCTCACTAAACTATGGTATTCCGCATTTAAAACTGTACGAAGAGTATACAATGAAGGATATCGCTATTGTGTCAAACTATAAAAAAATACACTCTTCTTTCCGGGGACAAGGCGTCCTGAAGAATGATGAAATCAATCATTACTTCTATTTTGTCGACCTTCATAAAGGTGAGGATGTAGAGGAACGAGTCAACTATAAAGATAAATTCATCAGCACCAAGCAATTCCAATGGGAATCGCCAAACAACACAAAAGTTGCTACGGATCGCGGGCAGGATTTCGTCAATCCCGAAAACCGAGGCGTGACGTTGCATCTGTTTGCCCGCAAATTCAAACAGATAGACAATGTCACTTCTAAGTTCATCTATCTCGGTGAAATCACACCAATATCCCATCGGAACGAAAAACCGATCGAAATCCAATACAAATTGGAAAAGGAAGTGCCTTGGGAATTGTATCAGGAGTTTGAACCGGAACTTTCCATCAAGTAAATCCTTTTATTGAAAGATTACCGGGCGCTGCAGCCGCGATTATAGGCGAGCAACAGCTTCCGGTATTTGTTTGCAAACAAGCTAATTAGTCTGGCTTAGTCAGGTAAGGATACAACCAATGTCAGGGTTAATTTGATAGCGCTTGAAAATAACAGTATATTTTAAGCTAGGGTGGATGCTATAATTTTGCCAAGGGGGAATGGCTATGGGCTTCGATAGGAATCAGTATTTACGTGAATTGGAGACGATCGTCAATATCGACAGTGGCAGCAGAAATCCTGTGGGCACACGAGAAGTGGCGGCGTTTTTGGAAGAGAAATATAGGCAGCAAGGTTTTCTGACCGAGCTGGTTTCGGTCGGTCCGGAGGTGGGGCCGGTACTGGTGGCAACGAATGCTCCGGACGAACCCATCGATCTGCTCTTCATCGGCCACACTGATACTGTGTTCCTGGATGGCGAAGCGAGCAGACGGCCTTTCAAGATAGAGGGAGAGCGGCTCTATGGGCCTGGCGTCTATGACATGAAAGGCTGCAGCCTGTTGACGGCCTATTTGCTGGAAAACTTACCTGGAGAACTGAAGCAAGGGCTCAACATCTGTGTGATCCACAATCCGGATGAGGAGATCAGTTCCTTTTATTCCCGCGAAGTGATCATCGAGAAAGCGAAAACGGCCAAGTTCGCCTTCGTCATGGAGCCGAGTTCAGCGGACGGTTCGATGATCAAGGAAAGGAAAGGCATCGAAAAACTGAAGATCCATTTCAAGGGCCGGCCCTCCCACGCCGGCGACGCTCCCCAGGAAGGGCGCAGCGCCATCAACGAACTGGCTCATTGGATCGTTCGCATGAATACTTTGATCGATTACGCTGCCGGTGTGTCAGTCAATGCGGGCACGATCCAGGGCGGCAGCGTGCCGAATGTTGTCCCCGAGCATGCCCAGATGGAATTGGACTACCGATATTCAAATCCCGCGGACGTCACAGCCTTCTTTGATATGCTGAAGGAACTGCAGGCCCATGCAGCCAAAATGGAAATCGGCATCGACATCGAAGTCATCGGCAAGCGGCCGCCTATGGTCGATGTTCCCGGAGCGAAAGAGTTACGGAGCGTCTTCGAGGATGTCGGCAAGCAAATGGACACGGTCGTTTCGTTCAAGAAATCGGGAGGCGTATCCGATGCCAACTTCACTACCAGTGTCGGGGTTCCGACGGTCTGTAGCATCGGTCTGATCGGCGGCGCTTTCCATACCGACCATGAATATGTGGAGCTGGGTTCCATCCTGCAGCGCTTGGATCTTTTGACGGCGGTCATAGCAGAAATGAGCCGGCGGAAGATGTTCTGCGAAAGCGCAGATCATCTTTCCATAATGTGAACCGCAACGATTCAGACATGAAAAACTATATATAGAACAGCAGCGCGAAGGTCCCTTTCCGGTCCTCGGCGCTGCTGTTTTTTTTGATGGAAAGCGCAGTGTCCCGCGGCGTAAATACTTGCCGAAGCACACCGGAAGAACAGCACTTTTGCCGCTCCGGATGCGATAATAGGGGTATAGCATTTCAGCCGTAAATACTGATTCGCGTAGCCTGCAGGTCTAGCAAATGAATGATTGGATTGTATGGTTCCGGGGGATTAAGCAGAAGGGGTGGTAACATGGTGAAGATTGGTGAAAAGACAGTTGTGTCCGTAACGTGCCAAGATGTTATTCTGCAATTAGCTGAGCAATATTGTTCTGAAGGGGAGTACCTTCATTTCGGGATGAAAGAGAATCCGAAAAAATATGTGTTGGTCACCGACGAAAAAATATACCTGATCAAATCCAAAGCGACGGCTGAGGACAAGCATAAAGAGGATGTGTTCAGCATCCAGTACACGCAGATGCGGAAAGAGGAATTACGGATGAAGTTTGATGGCTGGTTTGTGGAAATGTCCACCCACTCCGCCGCAAAAAAAGAGCCTCATTTCCATGTCGTGTTGGACAAAATCCAAGGCTTGCGTCCTGAGGAAATAGAAACTTCCATAGATAATCCGCAACCCGTTTTGCCGGATTATCTAGATGCGGAGATCAACTGCTTAAAAGAAATATTGGCGGAAGGCCTCATCTCGCAGGAAGAATACGAGAGCGTGAAGGACAGACTGTCGGAAATGTAATCATGCAGTCGGTTCCGCGGAGTCGTGATACTTAATAGCAAAAAAAAACATGGAGTTGCCTCGAAACGAGGCAACTCCATGTTTTTTGTGGTTCGGTGCTATGATTGTTTGTTCTGGGGTTCAAGTTCGTGGCGGAATTCCCCTCCAAAAGGGTTTAGAAGGGGAATCTCGTGGTGTCCGCGGACGTTTCTCCCCGCCAAACCGCTTTTGACGGGTTAACTGACACCATTTTATGGAATTGAAATCAGATCGCCAAACTCGTTCTTTTGAATGTGTTGAACTGGTCGCGCAACAGGGCGCGCGTCAGATGGTCTTCAAAAGTCACGTTCAGATTCGGCAGTTTTGCGATATTGTAGATGTCGTTTGTATCTTCCACGAGCACCCAATTGTTCAATACCTTCACGACGATGGAGGACAACGGCTCTGCATTGCTGCACTTGAAAAGCGTATCATCCACAAATTTTTTGAAAGGATTGGCCAGTTGCGTTTCCGGCAGCATGTCCTCTGCCAAGTCCAAGGCATCATCCCGATAAATCGTGAATTCTTTCTCATATACAGGAGGGGATTGCTTAATGAGCTCGTAATCCCGTTCCTTTATGTAAGCCAAGGCATCCTGGTATCCTTTGCGGTATTCCTTAGTGGATTTGATGCCGCTGTTCATGTAGGTTTTGGCTGCGATGACTTCTTCCAATGAATCTTCAGGAATCAACCAGCCTTCTTTGTTGCTGAATTTCACGGCATCCTTGATTTTCCCTTTACGGATCCATCTGCGCACCATTTCTTCTGAATGGGTAATATTTTTTTTGCTGAGTATTTTGACTGCTTCGGCTACGGTAAGCACTATTCATTCCTCCGTTATTACTTGTTTAGTTGACTCTATAGTAGCATTAAGCTTTCAGGATGTGGTGTTTCTTTTGTGTACTCCTAAACATAGTACAGTGAAAAAACACTTCGCGGATGCAAAAAAGTCTCATATACCAAGCAAGTGTTTTTTTTCTGTTCAAAATATCAAGCACATCATAAGTACACCTCATTATCGGCACAAATACAGAAAAGCATACTATAATGAAGGCATTAAAACTACGGAGGTCGCATATGGCAACAATTGAAACGTACCAAAGATCCGCATTGAAGAAATCCAATCCATTGTTAACCAAATTACGCACGACAGTCGAAACTGCTTTCTACGGCAGCAATATGCATGAAGTGACGACACTTGCCGAAGCCTATGAATTGGCGAAAACATCCCCAGGGGTCATCGTGACCGACCTTCCCATCAAAGAGACGGATAAGTTGGGCCTGCCTGAAGATGCCAAAGTGTTGGTCGAAAACGGTGGCAAGATAGTCGGACGGACGGCTAAAGCAAGAAGGATCGTTGGCGAGGACAAAACGGAAGACGAACAATTGATAGCGCTGGTCCGTGAAGTCATCTACCAGAACCGCACGAAGAAATACCACCAGACAACCGGCTATGTCGGATTGGATGAAGAGTTCATCATCAAAGCGCACATCGCCTTTCCGGAAGGCAACGAAAATAACCTTTATTCCTGGTTGTTGAACTTCCAGTGGACCAATGACATGTACAACGAATTGTACGCGCATTCAAAAAAATATGATGAAGGGGATATCTACATCTATACGGATCCTGACTGGCGTCATCCCGATTATCCACTGGGGCTGGCTTACTTTGAACCTGATCATAACGTCGCCTGCATTTTGGGCATGCAGTATTTTGGGGAATTCAAGAAAGGCACGCTATCCCTTGCCTGGGGTACTGCGCATCGCAACGGCTACGCTTCCTGCCACGGCGGTCTGAAGAAATTTGTGTTGAAAGACAAGAAGCGCGTCTTTGCGTTCTTCGGCCTGTCCGGTTCGGGCAAGTCGACGCTGACGCATTCGAAGCACAACGGAAAGTACAAAGTGAAAGTATTGCATGATGATGCCTTCATCATCGATCTGCTCGACGGCTCCTCGATTGCATTGGAACCGGCTTACTTCGACAAGACTCAGGACTATCCGGCAGATCATCCTGAGCAGGAATATTTCCTGACGGCACAGAACGTAGGCGTGACGAAGGACGTGGACGGGAAACGTGTCTTGGTGACGGAAGATATCCGCAACGGCAATGGCCGTACCGTCAAGTCGCGATACGTGACGCCTGACCGAGTGGACAAGTTCCATTCGGCAATCGAAGGCATCTACTGGATCATGAAAGATGACGCCTTGCCGCCGCTCGTCAAAATCGAGGATCCGATCCTGGCTGCCACTTTTGGAGCTACCTTGGCGACGAAACGGTCGACTGCGGAAACCGCCAGAAAGGGCGAGGACAGAGACCGATTGGTTATCGAGCCTTATGCCAATCCGTTCCGCGTCTATCCGCTGATCGAAGATTACGAAGATTTTAAAGCCTTGCTGAGCAAAGAGGCAGTGGACTGCTATATCATCAACACCGGCGCTTTCCTGGACAAGGACATCACCAAGGATGTCACCCTCGGCGTGATCGAAAGCATCGTCGAAGAGACAGCCACATTCAAACCTTTCGGGGACGGCACCGGCTTGGCGTACTTGGATGTGCCTGGCTATGAACCACCTCTGGAAGACGAGAGCTATAAAAAGCTGGTGAAGGAACGGATGACGATGCGGATTGATTTCTTGCAGACGTTCAACCAAGAACATCCGGACTTCCCGCTTCCGGATGAGGCTATCCATGCATTTGACCAGATTGTCCAATCTCTGTGAATACCAGCAGATCGGTAGAGCGCTGATCTGAAAATAAAAAACCAACAGCATTGTCCCCGTAAGTCAGGAATAATGCTGTTGGTTTTCATTTGTTGTCGTATCAGCTTTTTTGGAGTGGAATATTGATGCAGACAGTCAAGCCTTTTTGGGCTCTATCCAGTCTGATTTGCCAATCATATTTGTCAGCGATGGAAGAAACCACAAACAATCCCAATCCTGACCCGTTGATGCCTTTGGTGGTGAAGAAAGGATCGAACAGGTCATTGCTCTCTAATCCTTCCGCGATTCCGGGGCCATCGTCTGTGATGGACAGGACCGCATATTCTTTGTCCTTCGTCACAATCGAGCGCTTCTGCAAATCGGCATTGCATTCAGCATCAGCTTTTTTCAGCCTGATCCTGACATTTCCGGGACGTTTGTCGATCGCTTGGAAGGCGTTTGTCAGAAGGTTATACAGGACCACCTGCAAGTCCTGCTTGTCGAAGCCTTCAACCAGGATGTTCGGAGCGATGTCACTATCGACTTTGATGCTCTTCGGCGTCAGGATTGTGATTTCGGAAATGGTGTCCTTGAGCACTTGCGAAAGGTCATGCACGGTATCTTGTTGTCCTTCACTGACTTTTGAAAAACGCAATACGTTCGTTGAGAGATCCTTGCCTTTTTCCGCAGCAAGGTAGATTTCCTTCAGCTCGCTGACCAAGTCCTCGTTCTCGGCGTAGTCTTCCATCAACAACTGGGCATTCCCCAGGATAGGCGTCAGGAAATTGTTCATGTCGTGAACGATGGTCGTGGTCAAAAGTCCGATTGCTTCCAGTTTGCTTTCTTTCAGGATCCGTTTTTCCAGTTGATGGCGCTCATTTTCGAATTTTTGTTTTTCGATGAGGCGTTGGCTTTCTTCGTAAGCCTGGTTCTTTTTGTTGTAACCCCTGATCAAAAGGATGAAGATGAGAATTATAGCAGAAATCAGCAATAACAGACTTAATAGGATATAATTGTTTTGTATAGGTACGCGGTTGTGCTCGTAGAAATCCGAGTTGAGGGCGATTACCCAGTGGGCTGCACCGATATCTATCCATTCAAAGGCACCCAATTTCAGGACTTTGGTCGGGTTTTCTTCGTTCCACCAATAGGAATAATAACTGAGCGTCCCTTCTTCTTGAGTAAGCTGGGCTTCCTCCAAGCGCTTCAGATCGGAAAGATCCAGATCTGGGAACTGCTCTTGACGATCGGAGATGATATCAAGTCCGACTTGGCTCTCGACCGGATGGATTACGACTTCCATATCGGCATTCTTCACCAAAGGATAGCCGCTGTAGACGCTGGTGTCGCTGAATATTTCCTCCTTGAACATATTTTCAAGGTTCAACGGTGCGATAAAATATCCGGTGATTTGTCCATCGGCGGCAACGATGGGGGCATAAAGATTCACGAAAGATTGGTTTTCCAGAAAATAATCGCTGCTGTTTTGGACGAGCGAGCCACTTCCGATCAACGATTTTAGACTCGGGTCCGCAATCAGATAAGTTTCGACTCGATCTTCGGAAAGTTCCTGAACGGATCCATTGTTGAACTGCCAAGCCTCCGAAAAACTACCTTCAGCATCAAGTTGGATCAACAGATTTATTTGATCTTCATGGGAGCCGAGATAAGCAGTGAGGGTCTCTTCGGGAAGGTCTTCGGAAGTAAGTTTCTGGGAAAATTGCTGAAGCGATAAGGACCGGTTTTCGATGACAAGCTTCAGGTTGTTCGTCACATAATTCAAGGTGCGCATCAGTTGTTCCTGGCCGCTTTTCTTGGCATTCTGTTCGACGGTGTAGAAGCTGCCGGCGATCGTGACCAAGGTAATTGCGATGATGATGAATAATCCTGCCATGATGATGTTGATGATACGTGTCGTTGGTTTATTTTCCATCATAAGAACCCTTTCTTAAAAAATACACAGTATGTAAATTATCAGTTGACAAAACGATGTTCCACTTGCGAAACTATAGAACATTGAGGAGGAAAAATATGAACAATCAAAAAATACTCGTCGTTGATGACGATATCGCAATTCGGCGGCTGATTTGGAAGTCGCTGCAATCAACGGGCGTTCTTATTTACCAAAGTGATTCCATCGAAAAAACACTGGATATCATGACCCGTGTGACTTTTGATCTTTTTCTGTTGGATATCAGTCTGGAATATGAGAATGACGGTTACCATCTAGCGCAGCTGATCCGCGCTGACTACCCGTTGACCCCTATTATATTTATAAGCGGCAAAAAAAGCGAGACCGATATCATCAATGGTCTCGAAACAGGGGCGGACTATTATATTACGAAGCCTTTTTCGCCAAATCTTTTGCGTGCTCAAATTTTGAGCACGTTGCAAAGAATGAAGACCATCCAGTCACAACAATCAAATCCAACCAGCCGTGTCCTCAAAGTGGGCGATTTTACTTTCGATAAAAACCTGTACCAACTGCAGAAGCGGGGGCAGGATATCGCCCTGTCATCCAAAGAAATCCAATTGATGCTGTTTTTCCTGGAAAATCCGAATCAAGTTTTTTCGAAGGAGCAGATCTATGCGAATGTATGGAATGATGGAGAGATGGACAATAACCTGATTATGGTTTACATCAGCTATCTGCGCAACAAGATTGAGGATGACTCGAAAAAGCCGCGTTATTTGAAGACCGTCTGGGGAATCGGCTATACGTTCAGCCCAGACGGCGAGTAAGATCAGAACAAATTTTCCAATTTTGCAAAAAAGATACCTAAGGATAAAAGATCGGCAGCTCCGCCTGGGCTCAAGTGTCTTTCTATCAAGACCAGGTCATAGCTGTACATCAACTCTTTCAGGTTTCCTTCATGTGAATCTTGCAGGAGTTGTTTTGCTTCCATTTTGATTGTCTGCCAGGCGTCGATGCCTCCGCGGTGTATGATGTTGCCATCTTCAACTTGGCTCATCAACAGGAGCAGCGCCTTTAATAATAGTGATTCAATGGGCTGACTTTGATTTGCTCTTAAAAACGGCAAAATCAGTTCGCTCAAGGCAGGGTAGCCGGCTTCGGCTTCGCCGCGGATACCGGTGATGCCATAGCCGAGGTATAATTTTTCTCCATACGTCAAGGAGGTTTTGGCAGCGAGATCAGCAAAATCATCCGTCACCAATCCATGGCTCATTTCTTGGGCATAGGAGAGTACTTCTTGCGTATCATTTTGTGTGAAAGGAGGCTGCAGACCCCGACCGATGCAAGCACCGGTCGCTCCCAACAGTACAGCGAAAGAGAAGTTCGCGCCTTTGTGCGTATTGATGTTTTTGGTGGCAGCCAGCATCGCTTTTTCGGCATGGACGCCCATTGAGCGGACTTTATGGAATAGCTCTTTTGCGGTTCCTTCATGTTCCATCCCTAATTTTACATATTGATAAAGGTAAGGGCTCAGGCTGACGATGCTGTCCAAGAAAGTAAAGAAATCCATGTCGGAGTGGGCACCGCTGTTGTTGCGGTCCACCAGACCGGGTTTTGGTGTCAATGCTACCTCATAAAGGAGAGCTTTCTCGGCTTGCCCGGCAATTTCGACAAGTAGCTCATTCATTGGTTTCAAAGTCAATTTTACGTTTCTCCATTTCTTTGACGATAAAATTCAGCGAACGATCCAAATGTTCGTGGGTGATGAGTTGGATCTGGAGAGCATCCTGTGTCTTCATCCCGCGGTAGATCAACCAGTGTTCCGCCAATGCAAAATCACGCCGTTCCTTCGAACTGATCGAAATGTCCCTGAAGTACATCAAGTATTCCGATAGCTTCAAAACGATGGACTTCAAGCGTTGCATCTGGCTTTTTTCGTATATGAAATCATTGAATTCAAAAAATTTCTGCTGCAATTCATCAACTTTATCTTCCTGATTCAGCATTTCGCAGTATTCCAAATGCAGTCGCATCACTTTGAAATCCTCGGCTGTCATCAGCTTCATGGCTGTTGTTGTAGCGAGGGTATCCAGCGCTTTGCGGATATCGTAAATTTCGTACGCATCTTTGATGCTGATGCCTTTTACGACGACGCCGACTCCAGGGACGTGTTTCACTAAATCTTCTTCGGTCAACTTTTTCAGAGCGTAGCGGATGGGTGTGCGGCTGATGTTCATGTTTTCGGAGAACTCTTTTTCGTTGATGCGTTCTCCAGCTGGGATTTCGCCTAAAATGACGGTCTTGCGGAAAGCCTCGTAAATCAGGTCTTTAAGTGGCTTGTTTTGGCTAAGGTCCAAATTTTTGCTGACTGCTTTGATTATAGTGCTCATCTTTTTCCCCTTCATCCTATTATTTTTTGGTTAACTGTTGGTTAGTTCTAAATGAGAGCGATTTCTTTTATACTAAAAAGCCGAGCAGAGTCGCCCGGCTTTCCATTCCTTATAAGGATTATACGTTTTTTTATTGTGGGATGTAAAGCGGCATTTGGCCGAACAATACGATTGTCACTAGGAAGATTACGAAAATTCCTAGCGCATATTTCGCAGATTCTTTCTGCCAAGCGCCCATGTCCAAACCAGTCAAACGAAGCAACAGGTAGATGAATGCTACCAATGGGCTAAGTAAGTGGAACGCTTGACCCATAAGGGAAGCCAAAGCCATTTGCATGTTTGTGAATCCGTAAGAACGACCAGCTTCAGCCAATACAGGCAAAACACCGAAGTAGAAGCCATCATTGGAGATGAAGAAAGTACCTGGTGCAGAGATAAGGGCGATGATGATTCCCCAGAAACCTGCCAATTGTTTAGGAATGATTGTTGCGAAGCTTTCTGCCAAAGCAGTAGCCATTCCGGAACCTTGGAACAAGCCCATGAATACGCCAGCTGCGAATACTAAGATTACTACTTGAACAGCGTCGCCGCCGTTTGCACCGATACGGGAAGATTGATCTTTAAGAGCAGGGTAGTTAACCATCAAAGCGATACACGTACCAACCAAGAACAACATCAAAGGTGGCATTGAGATAGCTTCGATGAATGACCCAGCAACCAACCAACCAATCAAGCCCACTGTAAGGATTGCGTTGAATACGAAGTTTTGTGGGCGACGGATTTCTTGTGTTTCAGGGTCAGTAACAGTAGTCATTTCTTCGATTTCTTCATCAGTCAGGACTTTAACGCCTAGACGAGCGCGTTCTTTGCGGCCCATGTGTGGAGCAACCCAGAAAGTGACATAAAGTAAAGCCAATACCATACCAGGAGCAAGGTAAGAAAGGATGCTTGCATCAACTTCCAGAACAGCCATCGCACGAGCAGTAGGACCGCCCCATGGAAGCAAGTTCATGATTGTGTTTTGCAGGATAACCAAGACAGCAAGGTTCATCAGGTTCATATTTAATTTCTTATAGATAGGAATAAAAGCTGAACAGCAGATCAAAGTTGTTGTAGTACCGTCACCATTCAAGGAAACAGTGGCAGCAACGACAGCAGTTGCCATCAAGACTTTCATCGGATCGCCTTTAGCGAAGTGGATCATTTTTTTGGTGATAGGGTCGAATAGACCAGTATCCAACATGATAGAGAAGTAAAGAATAGCGAACAATAACATGATACCAGTTTTAGAAGTTGTGGTTACCCCTTCCAAAACAAATTCCCCGATATTTCCAGAGGTAACACCCGTTGCCAAAGCGATAAGCGTAAAAACAAGTGGGATGATTACTAATGCGGTGAACGGTGATAATTTCTTTTTCATGATCACGTACATGAAGATCGCGATCATTCCATAAGACAATACTGTAAGTAACATTTTTTTTCTCCTTCCGACTATAAAAAAGTTTTTTGAGAGTGCCCGATTCCTTTGATAGTCAAACTAGGAAGTGAATAGATTCACATTTCTTCTAATTTAAAAATCCCAAAGTTGATTGGGCTGTCTCTCTAAGAGCAATAATAGTTACTTTGCAAGTTAATTGAAAGCCGTTACTTAAAAAAAACACAAAAAACACATGCTAATTGAAACGCTTTCTTAAATGCGGCTTAACCAAATATTAAAAAAGTCTTAAATGTTCAAAAACGTTGATATGACAACGTTTTTAGTGTTTGGCCGTTTTTGAGAACATAAAAAAAACAATAAAAGAGGCTTAATGACCTGTTTTTAATGAGAGAAATTTCTATAATGGGATTAAATCCATAGAAAGGACGTGAGAAAATGATTTTTTTCAAAGGTTTCTTTGGGAAAAAGGACACAATAGCGCCTAAGCCAGTACCGCCAGCAACTGTTTCTGCAAGTGCACCCGTGAATGACCTGATTGAAATTCCAGCTTTTATACCCACTGATCCGAATGAATATGAATTAGTCAGTGTCATCGCGACAGCAATCGCTGCAGGAGATCATCCTAAATCGCAGTTTGTGGTAAAGAATATTATGAAGCGTAATCCCGAGGCTCATCTTGTTTCGCTGATTTCCGCAAGTATTGCGGCAGGCACTATGCCTGAAAGTAAATTTGTCGTAAAAAAAATAAGTCAGGTTAAATAATAAGGAGGAATTATAAATGTTAAGAAAATTCAAGATTGCAATCGATGGTAAGGAATACTTAGTAGAAATGGAAGAAATCGGCGGCGTACAACAACCGGTTCAAGCACCAGTAGCAGCACCAGCAGCTCCAGTAGCAGCACCAGCAGAACAAGCAGCACCAGCACCAGCTGCAGCGCCAGTTTCAGCAGCTTCAGGAGATGCAATGACATCCCCAATGCCAGGAACTATCCTTAGACTGTTAGTGAACATCGGCGATGAAGTAAAAGAAAACCAACCATTGATGATCCTTGAAGCAATGAAGATGGAAAATGAAGTTGTGGCAAACCATGCTGGTAAAGTAGCTGGAATCCATGTGAACCAAGGTCAAGTCGTAAATGCCGGCGATGCATTAATCACCATCGCATAATTATTTTATTAGGAGGAAGTGAATAAATGGAGACATTATTAGCAGGAATTACATCCATTACGATGGGCCAAATCGTGATGATGCTTATCGGGGCTACCCTGATTTATTTAGGAATAAAGAAAGAGTACGAACCTACATTATTAGTGCCTATGGGACTTGGTACCATCTTGGTCAACTTCCCAGGCACTGGCGTTCTGACCCAAATGGTCAACGGATCTGAATCAGAGGGCGTTTTGGATGTTCTCTTCGAAGCAGGTATCAGCACAGAGCTGTTCCCGTTGCTGATTTTCATCGGTATCGGTGCCATGATCGATTTCGGTCCGCTGTTGCAAAACCCATTCATGTTATTATTCGGAGCTGCCGCTCAATTCGGTATCTTCTTTACAATCGTAGTCGCTATCTTCTTCGGATTCGATATCAGAGAAGCCGCTTCAATCGGTATCATCGGTGCCGCTGATGGCCCGACAGCCATCTTCGTATCCAACCAATTGGCGCCTAATCTACTAGGACCGATCACGGTTGCCGCTTATTCCTACATGGCGCTTGTTCCGATCATCCAACCGATCGCGATCAAAGCTGTCACTACTAAAGCAGAACGTCGCATCCGCATGACTTACAAAGCGGAAGGCGTATCCAAATTGACAAAAATTCTTTTCCCGATCATCATCACGATCGTTGCCGGTTTTATCGCACCAATTTCCCTTCCGTTGGTAGGTTTCCTGATGTTCGGTAACTTGTTGCGCGAATGTGGCGTATTGGACAGACTTTCCTTGACTGCCCAAAACGAATTGGTAAACATCATCAGTATCCTGTTGGGACTTACGATTTCCGTCAAAATGCAGGCTGAGTTGTTCTTGAATTTCCAAACATTGATGATCATCGCTTTCGGTTTGGTTGCCTTCATCATGGACACAATCGGCGGCGTATTGTTCGCAAAACTGCTGAACTTGTTCAGAACCGAAAAAATCAATCCAATGATCGGTGGAGCCGGTATTTCCGCATTCCCGATGTCAAGCCGTGTAATCCAAAAAATGGCTACGGATGAAGATCCTCAAAACTTTATTTTAATGTATGCTGTCGGTGCTAACGTATCCGGACAAATTGCATCTGTTATCGCTGGTGGTTTAGTACTTGCCTTCTTTAGTTAAGAAGGTTCATTGAAAGGAGAATTATTATGGTATATGATCCAGAAGCTTTAAAAATTGCATTTGAATTGATGATTTTCGGTATGGGCGGCATCTTCCTGGTGCTATTCCTCCTGTATGTTGTATCGATTGTACTGATCAAACGTTTTCCAGCCTAAAAATAAAACAAAGAAGGCACACCTATGTATGAACTGAAAAGAATCTGGATAACGCGTGTTCCAGCGGACAAAAAAGCTTGGGAGGACTTATTGTTCTTAGGCGGACTTGTCCCGGACGAGCAAGTCGACTATACAGTAGGCCTCTATGACCGAAACAAATTAGTCGCTACCGGATCGACTTATCAAAACATCATCAAACTGGTCGCTGTCGATCCTGAGTATCAAAGCGAAAATTTATTGACAAAAATCGTGATGGCTTTATCTTCCAAGCTTCACGATGAGGGCATTATCCACTTCTTTTTGTACACGAAACCCTGCGTGGCGATTTCCTTTGCGTCCCTTGGCTTTAAAGAGATCATCCGCACAAACACGATTCTCTTTATGGAACAAGGCTCTCCCGATTTTTCGGACTACTTGGCCTTGCTAGAGAGCCACAAGAGGGATGCCGATCATGCGGGAGCCATCGTAATGAATGCGAATCCGTTCACTAAAGGTCATTTGTACTTAGTCGAAACGGCTGCTGCTCAAGTTGATGTTCTCTATCTTTTTGTCCTGTCCGACGATCGCTCCGAATTTTCGACGGAAGAGCGATCAAAGCTTGTCAAGGCGGGCACACAGCACCTTCCCAATGTGGTCATTCTCCCGACAAGGGATTATCAAGTGTCATCCGCTACTTTCCCATCCTATTTTCTGAAGGATCAGGCAGTAGAAAGCATAGCCCGCGTACAGGCAACGCTGGATGCAACCTTGTTCAAGGAGAGGATCGCGCCTGCTCTCCAGATCAAAACGCGCTTTGTAGGGGAAGAACCATTATCCCCCGTTACAGAGGTATATAACGAGAGTATGCGTGAGATTTTTTCTGATACGCTTGCCCTGACAGTCGTTCCCCGGATCGAACTGGATGGACAGGTCATCAGTGCTACACGTGTACGAAAAGCATTGAAAGAAGATGATTTTCAAACAATTAAAAAACTTGTACCACCAACAACTTATATTTATTTGGCAGAAAATTATGGAAAAGACAAATTTAGGGGTGAAAAAAGTGGAAATTAAAAAATATGCAGTAGCTGGAACGACTGAATCAAGTGACATCATGATCGTCGTTGAACCTAGTGATAACAATGAAGTTGCAGTGACACTGGATTCAAGCGTGGAAAAACAATATGGCGATCGTATCGAGGAAGTCATCATCGCAACACTTAAAAATCTGGGCATCACAAGCGCGAAAGTATCCGCCGTTGACAAAGGTGCATTGGATTGCACGATCGAAGCGCGTACAGTAACAGCCATTCATCGTGCTGCTGAAAACGACGACTACAACTGGAAGGAGATGGACACATGGAACGTTTAAGAAGAACGATGATGTTTGTCCCTGGCGCAAATGCTGCAATGCTTAGGGATGCACCCCTGTATGGTGCTGATTCAATCATGTTTGACTTGGAGGACGCTGTTTCTCTGAAAGAAAAAGATTCAGCCCGCACATTGGTGCATTTTGCATTGAAAACATTTGATTACAGCAAATCAGAAACAGTTGTACGTATCAATAGTTTAGACACTGTTGGAAAACTAGACATTGAAGCTGTAGTTTTGGCTGGCGTAAATGTTATCAGACTCCCAAAAACAGAAACTGCTCAAGATATCATTGATGTAGATGAAGTAATCACTGAAGTCGAAACAAAATATGGAATCGAAATCGGAACAACTAAAATGATGGCAGCCATCGAATCTGCTGAAGGTACATTGAATGCTCGTGAAATCGCAAAAGCATCTACTCGTTTAATCGGGATTGCATTAGGCGCAGAAGACTACGTAACAAACATGAAAACAAAACGCTACCCTGACGGACAAGAATTATTCTTCGCAAGAAGCTACATTCTTCATGCTGCTCGTGCAGCTGGAATTGCTGCTATTGATACAGTTTACTCTGACGTTGAAAATGTACAGGGCTTCTCCAGAGAAGTTGAACTTGTTAAACAACTTGGTTTTGATGGTAAATCTGTTATTAATCCTCGTCAAATCCCAATCGTGAACAAGATTTACGCACCAACAGAAAAAGAAATTCAAAATGCAAAAGAAGTTATCTGGGCAATCAGAGAAGCAGAAGAAAAAGGTTCAGGCGTTATCTCATTGAAGGGTAAGATGGTTGACAAACCAATTGTTGAACGTGCACAACGCGTTATTGCATTGGCCAAAGCGGCTAAACTGATTAACGAGGAGGAAATTTAATAATGGCCATCAATAAAGTTGGAAAAGACATTCCTGAAGTATTTGCTCAACAATACGGTGTTTATGACGGGGAATTAGCAAACATCGCTGATTACGAAGAGTCTACTCGTAAACTTCATCCTGTAAAGCCTAACGACAAAAAGATGTTAGGCAGCATTCGTGAAGCGATTGAAAAAACAGGACTTAAAGACGGCATGACAATTTCTTTTCACCATCATTTCCGCGAAGGCGACTTCGTAATGAACATGGTTATGGATCAAATTGCTAAAATGGGTTTCAAAAACATTTCTATCGCACCAAGCTCCATTGCAAATATTCATGAACCATTAATTGGACATATTAAATCAGGTGTTGTGACAAACATTACATCAAGCGGATTACGTGATAAAGTTGGGGCAGCTATTTCCCAAGGTATCATGGAAAACCCTGTTGTGATTCGCTCTCATGGTGGACGTGCCAGAGCAATCGTCCGTGGAGATATCCATATCGATGTTGCTTTCTTAGGCGCTCCAAGTTCTGATGAATATGGTAATGTGAATGGAACATCAGGAAAAACAACGTGCGGATCTTTAGGCTACGCTATGGTAGATGCAAAGTATGCTGATAAAGTTGTCGCTATTACTGACTCATTGATGCCTTATCCAAACACACCAATCAGTATTCCTCAAACAGATGTTGATTATGTTGTTGTCGTTGATGCAATTGGCGATCCTGAAGGAATTGCTAAAGGGGCAACACGGTTCACTAAAAACCCTAAAGAACTATTGATTGCAGAATATGCTTCTAAAGTAATCATTAATTCTCCTTATTATAAACAAGGTTTCTCTTTCCAAACAGGTACCGGTGGAGCATCTCTTGCTGTAACGCGCTTCTTGAAAGATTCTATGATTGAAGATGGTATCAAAGCTAGCTTTGCTTTAGGTGGTATTACTAACGCAATGGTAGAATTGCTTGAAGAAGGACTTGTTGGAAAAATCATCGACGTGCAAGATTTTGACCATCCGTCTGCTGTTTCTTTAGGAAATAATGTTAACCATTATGAAATTGATGCAAACATGTATGCTTCTCCATTAAGCAAAGGCGCTGTCATCAATCAATTGGATACAGCTATTTTATCTGCGCTAGAAATCGATACCGACTTTAACGTGAATGTTATAACAGGTTCTGATGGTGTTATTCGTGGCGCTTCAGGCGGACACTCAGATACAAGTGCAGCATGTAAAATGAGTTTGGTTATTTCACCACTTATTCGTGGACGTATCCCAACAATTGTTGATACAGTAAATACTGTCGTTACACCAGGTGCTAGTGTAGATGTAGTTGTTACCGAAGTTGGTATTGCTATCAATCCTGAACGTAAAGATTTAATTGAACACTTCAGTAATCTTGATGTTCCTCAATTTACAATTGAACAATTAAAAGACATTGCATATTCTGTAGTAGGAGCACCAGAACCTATTGAATACGGAAACAAAGTAGTTGCTTTAATCGAATACCGTGATGGCACGATAATCGATGTGGTAAAAAATGTCTAATACAGCCCTTTTTACTGAAGGAGAACGCGTTACTTTAGCAGAAATGTTGGCGGTGCGTGAAAAACGTGTCGCCATCCAACGGGAATTATTGAGCAGCCAGAAAGAGGACAGCCTCTTGATGGCACTCATGAATATTCCGGGTCCTATAAAAAACAATCAGCAGTTGGAAGCTGTCTTTACTGAGGTTCTGGAACGCATAGAAGAAGTGCTGGGCAACCACCTGCCGCAAGCTTCCCTCTACCGGAACCTGAAGACAGGGGCGGAATATTATTTCCTTTCGCCATTGACGCCAGCACAACTGAAAGAAAAAATGGTGATGATCGAAGAAACGCATCCTTTCGGCCGATTGTTTGACCTGGATGTTCTTTGGATGGAAGGCAATGATCTGAAGAGCATCAGCCGTACCGAATTGGGCCTGAATACGAGACGCTGTTTCATCTGCAATCGTGATGCAAAAGATTGCGGACGTAGCCGTCGCCACACCATTGAAGAAATGCAAGATGCCATTTCTAAAATAATACAAGAAGGAAGTGACCAATTACATGACTAAAGAAATCCGTTTTATGGAAACGGTCTTGCGTGATGGTCAACAAAGTTTGATTGCAACACGTATGCCACTATCAGATATGTTGCCGATCATCAAAACCATGGATGAAGCCGGCTACCACTCCATCGAAATGTGGGGAGGCGCCACTTTTGATTCTTGTATCCGTTATTTGAACGAGGATCCTTGGGAACGTCTGCGCACGATCCGTAAAGAAGTCAAAAATGCAAAATTGCAGATGCTTTTGCGTGGCCAGAACTTATTGGGATACAAACACTATTCCGATGATGTCGTCAGCGCATTTGTCGAAAAATCGATCGAAAACGGAATCGATGTTGTGCGTGTCTTTGATGCATTGAATGACCTGCGCAACCTGAAGACAGCCATCGATATCACCAAAAAGGCTGGCGGCCATTGCCAGACTGCCATCTCTTATACAACCAGCGAATTCCACACAGTCGACTATTTCGTCGGCTTGACGAAGGAAATGGCTAAAATGGGCGCAGATTCCATCTGCATCAAGGACATGGCCGGCGTTTTGACGCCAGCCGTCGCTTTTGAATTGGTAAGCAAAATCAAAGCTGCAGTTGATTTGCCTTTGGAAGTCCACACACATGCGACAAGCGGCATCGCTGAAATGACGTACCTGAAGGCTGTTGAAGCCGGTGCTGATATCATCGACACAGCCATCTCCCCGTTTGCTGGCGGCACAAGCCAACCAGCTACGGAATCCGTCGCAATCGCGTTGGAAGGTCTGGGTTACAACACGGGTCTTGATATGAATAAACTGGCAGAAATCGCCGATCACTTTGCACCAATCCGGGATCGTTTCCGCAACGATGGCATCCTGAACCCTAAAGTGAAGGACGTCGAGCCGAAAACATTGCTGTATCAAGTACCAGGAGGCATGCTTTCCAACTTGTTGAGCCAACTGACTGAACAAGGCCTGCAGGACAAATACGACGATGTATTGGCAGAAGTTCCGAAAGTGCGAGCGGACTTAGGCTATCCTCCATTGGTTACACCGTTATCGCAAATGGTCGGTACGCAAGCCTTGATGAACGTCATCTCAGGCGAGCGCTACAAACTTGTGCCTAACGAAATCAAGGAATATGTAAGAGGTCAATACGGCAAACCGCCAGTAGCGATTTCTGCAGAAATCACGAAAAAAATCATCGGCAACGAAGGCATCACAACTGTGAGACCTGCCGATCTTATCTTGCCGCAAATGCCTAAATTTGAAAAAGAGATCAGCCAATACGCTAAATCCACAGAAGATGTCTTGATGTACGCTTTGTTCCCGCAACAAGCAAAAGACTTCCTTGGACGCAGAGAAGACAGATTCTACGATGTTCCAGTACAGACAATCGATGTTTCCATCGACGTACAATAATCTTAGAGTGATCAAAAAACTTCAAGCAAACCTTTATCGGTTCGCTTGAAGTTTTTTGTGCGGCGGATGTTAAAATGGATGTATACACAGTCGATAGACCGAGTTTATCGACGGGAAAAAGGAGGGCTATAATGTTCTGCGATTATCATGTCCATACGTATTACAGCGACGATTCCGTCTACCCGATGGAAGACGTCGTAAAGGATGCCATCAGATTGGGGATGGCGGAAATCTGCTTCACGGACCACGTCGACTACGGAATCAAGGTCGATCCGGAAAACTTGTCGGAAGAGGAAAAAATCGGAAAGATCCTGAACGTCGATTATCCGGCTTATTTTGAAGAGTTAGGCCGCTTGAAGGAAAAGTATGCGGAAAACATCGCCATCCGGACAGGCTTGGAATTCGGGATGCAAACCCATACCATCGAAGTTTTCCAAAAGTTGTACGATCGCTTTGAACTGGATTTTGTGATCCTTTCCTGCCATCAGGTCGGAGACAAAGAGTTTTGGACTCAGGACTTCCAGAACGGGAAAACCCAAAAAGAATACAATGATAGTTACTATCAAGAAATCCTGGATGTCATCTCCCGCTACAAAGACTACAGTGTGCTGGGTCATCTTGATCTGATCAAGCGCTATGACATGAAAGGGGATTACCCATTCGAAGCGGTAGAGGAGATCATCACCGAAATTCTCAAGAAGGTCATCCAGGACGGCAAAGGAATCGAAGTGAACACGTCCTCCCACAGATATGGCCTGAAGGATCTGACGCCATCAAGAGCCATTTTGAGGCTCTACAAGGACTTGGGTGGCAGGATTGTGACGATCGGCAGCGACAGCCATGAAAAGCATCACCTTGGGGCGTATATCAAAGACACCAAGTTGGAACTGAAGGCGTTGGGATATGAGCAGTACTGCACCTTCGAAGGGATGCAGCCGATTTTCCACGAATTGTAGAACGATGAAAGAAGAGCCGAAACGCCAGCAGGCATTACGGCTCTTCTTTGTCAGGCATCCCAAATCTGTTTGGTGGAAAGACCGGAAAGGAGTTTGCTGTTCTGGTTGCGTTTGACCAGATTGTTGATTCTGCGCTCCTCGTACCCGGAGCAGATTAGCTTCTCTTCCTCCGACTCGGGCTGGATAATCGGCATCGCAAAGTCCGGGTCAGAGCTGTCGGTGATGACGAAAGTCAGGAAGGCGTAGGCACAGATGCGGCTTTCGCCAGAGCGGACATCCGTGGCGGTCAGTTTGGCGAAAGCCTCCACGGATGTGTTCCCGCAGCCGGAAACATAAGCCTCCACGTAGATGGCCTCATTTATCCGTACGGGTTGGATGAAAGCGACCAAATCGACAGTCGCAGTGAAGGAAGGCCGCTTGACGAAATTGAACACGGCCCTGCCGCAGGCTGAGTCGAAGTGCGACATGATTTCGCCGCCGAACAGGGTATCTTTATCGTTCAATTCGCTGTAAGACACGAACGCAGTGCGCACGTTCCGTGTCTGGTTGCAGGTCAGTTCTTTTTTTGTATGATCCATATCATCATTCCTTGTTTGGAGTATTTTTTTCATTGTATCACAGCTTTTGGCCTCAGAAGTATCTTCTGATCGCTTTTGCATTTTATCGCTCGAGGCTTCTGGTTTGTATCCGTTTGCGTAACGTTATAAAATGGACACAAGAGATGCGTTCCTTGCCCAAAGGAAACGCTGCTTGCATCTGTCATCCGAAACCAGCAGAAGAAAAGAGGTCTCAGTAATGAACAGAAAACTGATGCGCATGCTGATTGTTGCCGCTTATATCCTTCTCCCTGTACTTATCGCCGCAGTCGCACTCAGGAACAGGAGCTTCCTTTCCGCAGGCCCGCCTTTTCTGGGGATTGTGTCCTATACTTGGCTTTTGACGGGAGTCATCATCGCATCCCGTCCGAGGTTCATCGAACAATACTTCAGCTTGGACAAGCTGAATCGATTCCATGCCATCATGGCCGTCGTCGCCTTGTCGATCGGAGTCACCCATAAATTATGGGTAACGGTTCTCTGGGGCTGGGTATACCGCTACTCGACCATCTTCGGGGACTTGGCCATCATCTTCTTTTTGACCATCGCTGTCCTTTCCGCTCTCATCCTAACGAACTGGTTTGGGCGAAAAAAAATCGTCAAAACAGCCAAAACAACCCTCAAAAAATATCCTATCGCCAACTACGAGAAGATGAAATTCGTCCATAATTTCAACATCCTAGCCGCCACTTTTTTGGCTATCCATGTCTTGACCATGACCGTGATCGTGCAGGGCGACTACCTCGCCGCCGCCATTTTCGGAGGCTATTTCGCTTTGGCGTTTAGCTTGTACATCAACCACAAATTCCTTAAGCCGGTCAGACTAAAAAAAAATCTATACACAGTCACTGCCACAAAACCGGAAAAGGGCAATGTCTTGGAAGTCCATCTGAAGCCTGACAACGGCAAACTATTCCCGTACCAAGCCGGGCAGTTTGTCTTTCTGCGCCTGTATGACCCACAGTATTCATCTGAAGAGCATCCTTTCTCGCTGATCAGTGCCCCGCAGGATCGGGATGAAGTCGCACTGGCCATCAAGGATTCCGGGGATTACACGCACCGGTTCCAAACATTGCAGCCGGGAGTCAAAGCATCGCTTGAAGGCCCTCATGGCGGTATGTGGCATGTCCAGGAAGGCATGCACGATAAAGCTGTGAGCATGGTCATGTTTGCGGGAGGCATCGGGATCACACCGATGTTGGGGATATTGGAAAACAGTGCGCACCTACAGTTCCCGAACAGAATGGTGCTGGTCTGGAGTCTGAAAAATCGGGATGAATTTGCTTTTGTCGATAAGCTTCAATCATTGAAGGACAGGCTCCCTGATTTCCGTTTGGTGCCATTCTATGCCAATGAGAGCGGCTTTCTCGATGAAGGGAAAATTGATAAGATTCTCCAGGATCAAGAAATCCGATACGAGGCTGCTGAGTATCTGTTGTGCGGTCCACCGCCATTCATGAACGCCGTCGAAGCAGTTTTGCTTAAAAAAGGCGTGTCCAAAGACCGCATCCATTATGAAACATTTGGTTTATGATGAAGGAGGAACCGAAGATGTCGAAAATAAAATTGAGCCTGATGCTGCAAGCAGGGGTAGCAGGCCTGTTATTGGTCGCGTGTGCGCCTGCCTCTGTCGAAGATAGCGCAACGACGAGTTCCGAAGTCGTCTCGGTCAGCAGTTCAGCTGAAGAAATGCGAACCTTCACGCTCGAAGAACTCAGCCAATACAACGGCAAGGACGGCCAGCCGGCTTATGTTGCTGTCGATGGGGTAGTCTATGACGTCACAAACGTGGAAGCATGGAAAGATGGAGAACACAAATTAGGTTTGACGGCTGGCAATGAACTGACGGAAGAAATCACTAATCAGTCGCCTCACGGACTAAAGGTCCTTGAAGGTCTGCCAATCGTCGGCGAACTTGTCGAATGAGTTTTAATCATAAAAAATGAAAATGGAGCCTTCCTTGGGAGCGCTCCATTTTTTTGTTTGCGGGATACTGTGACAAAAAAATGACAAACGAATCAGGATTTGTTTTTGTCGGTTGGGATTTTTTAAATTCGCTTTTGATCGATTAAAATGGCTTCATAAAGCGGTTTTCTATACAGTATAGGGCTTGGTATTCACCGTTTTTGTCCAAGGCTTCAATTTTGAACAGAATCCGAACCTTTCAAAAAGGGGGTGTAAGTGCCTTCATTTTTTTAGATAAAATGCCTATACTTGTTCTTGTAGGAAAGACGGTGCTAACGCCAACCCGCTGTAGCTTAGGTCTGTTCCAGAACTATTTTGAGAGGGGTCAAATCATGAGAGTCGAATTAACAGCAAAACCTTATAACTTGGATACCGAGGGAATCAAATGGGTCAAAGATACAATCGCAGACATGACGATCGAAGAAAAAATCGGTCAACTGTTTATTAACATGGGGTCAGAGCGCACGGAGGAATATTTGACTGGCGTACTGAATAACTATCACATCGGCGGAGTCCGCTACAATCCGGGTATGGCCGAAGAAGTATATGAGCAAAATAAAATTTTGCAGGAAAACAGCAAAATTCCTTTGTTGATCGCTGCCAACACAGAAGCAGGCGGCAATGGCGCATGTAAAGACGGCACCTATGTCGGTGTTGAAGTGAAAATCGCTGCTACAAATGACACGAAGTATGCATATGAAATGGGCCGCGTTTCCGGTGTCGAAGCTGCTGCTATCGGCTGCAACTGGAGTTTCGCCCCTATCGTGGACATCAATCGCAACTGGCGTAACCCGATCATTGCGACGCGCACATGGAGCGGCGATGTGGACAAAACGATTGCGTTGTCATTGGCATACATGAAGGGTATCCAGGAAAGCGGCATTGCGCCTGCGGCAAAACACTTCCCTGGCGACGGAATCGATGAGCGCGACCAACATTTGTCGTTCAGCGTGAACCCATATTCCACTGAAGAATGGGATGCTACTTTCGGTAAAGTGTACGGCACTTTGTTCGATGCCGGCTTGCCTTCCATCATGGCAGGGCACATCTCCTTGCCTGAATACGTGAAATACTTCAATCCGGCTGCTACCGTTCAAGAACAGATTATGCCGGCTACTTTGAACAAATACATCCTGACGGACTTACTGCGCGACAAGATGGGCTTCAACGGCTTGGTCGTAACCGATGCCAGCCACATGGTTGCGATGACTTCCGCCATGAAACGTCAAGATATGCTGCCGACAGCTATCGCTGCAGGTTCCGACTTGTTCTTGTTCTTCAATGATCCGGACGAAGATTTCCAATGGATGTTGGATGGATACAACAACGGCGTCATCACGGACGAGCGTTTGGAAGAAGCTTTGACGCGCATCTTGGGCACAAAAGCTGCTTTAGGTCTGCACAAAAAAGCGAAAACAGAAATCTTGCCATCCAAAGAAGAAGCGATGGCTAAAATCGGCTTGCCGGAAAACAAAGCTATCGCAGTTGAAGTTGCCGACAAAGCAATCACTTTGGTCAAAAACAACCAAAACATCTTCCCGATCTCACCGGATAAAACGAAACGTGTCCTGTTGGTCAACGTTGAGGGCCACAAAGGCGGCTTCGGCGCAATGATCGGCGGCGAAGCGGTCCGTCCTGTCGATACATTGAAAGGTATCCTGGAAGCTGAAGGCTTTGAAGTCTCCATCTGGGAATCCACGGAAGAGCGGATCAACAAATTACCGGAAGAAGAAAGAGCCGCTGCAGTTGCTAACGTTTACGCTCAGAAACGTCCGATCAAAGATTTGATTGCGGCTTACGATTTGGTCATCAACGTAGCTTCGGTACAACCGAATACGGATCAACGCATCCAATGGCCAGCTTCAAAAGGGACACCGGACATTCCATTCTATGTCCATGAGATCCCTACAATCTTTGTATCTGTGCAAGCACCGAACCACTTGGCTGACGTGCCGCAAGTACAAACGTACATCAACACATACGATTCAAAAGACTTCACACTGCAAGCTCTTGTCAACAAAATGGTTGGCCGTTCCGAATTCACTGGCGTTTCTCCAGTAGATGCATTCTGCGGATTCTTGGATACGCGTTATTAATCGATAAGGAAAAAACTTCACAAGTCCGCGCTCCGCGAGCCTGTGGAGTTTTTTTTGCGGTTTTTTCAGTGCTGATGGGCCGTCCTGCCAGTCTCCATTCCCGAAAACATATTTGCAAGTGCCTGTCAGGGGTGATAAAATGAAAGAAATTTCATTTATCAAAAAATGAATAATAGAGCCTGAAAATGGCCCGAATGCGTACAGCCAGAGGAGGCAAAACGATGAAAAACGAATTGAAGGAAAAGATTCTGAAGATTATCGAAAAGAACAACAAACTGACTGATGAAGAAGTTGCGGTGATGTTGGGCGTGGACACAGAAGTAGTGGCGGTTGCCGTGAAAGAACTGGAAGCGGACAAAATCATCTGCGGCTACCATACTTTGATCAATTGGGACAAGACCGGCGATGACGAAGTTTCTGCCATCATCGAGTTGCGCGTAAATCCGCAAAGAGGGTCCGGATTTGACCGTATCGCGGAAAAAGTCTACCAATTCCCGGAAGTGGAGACCGTATTCCTGATGTCCGGCGGGTTCGATTTTATGGTGCAACTGAAGAAAGCTCCGATGAAAGAGATTGCTCTGTTTGTTGCGAAACGCCTTTCTGTGATCGACGAAGTACAATCAACCACCACTCATTTCGTATTGAAACGTTATAAAGACCACGGCACGTTGTTCGTGGATGAGGGTGACGACAAACGGATGGTGCTGACTCCATGAGAAATCCGATAAATGCTAAGGTGCGCGAAATCAAACCTTCCGGCATCCGGAGATTTTTTGATATTGCGAATGAGATACCCGGAGTGATTTCGTTGGGTGTAGGCGAGCCCGACTTTGACACCCCTTGGATTGTGCGTGACGAAGGCATGTATACCCTCCAAAAAGGGCGCACCTTCTACACAGCCAATGCCGGTTTGGCGGAACTGCGTCAGGAAATCTGCTTATACTTGGAACGTCGCTACAATCTGCACTATTCCCCCGAGGATGAAACTGTCGTTACGGTAGGCGGAAGTGAAGCCATCGATTTGGCGTTGCGGGCCATGCTGGATCCGGGTGATGAGGTCGTCTACGCGGAGCCATGCTATGTTTCCTATCTTCCGTGCATCGTATTGGCTGACGGGGTCCCCGTCGCTATCCCGTTGCAGGAGAAGAACCAATTCCGTTTGACGAAAGAAGAGCTGGAAGCGGCGATCACTCCGAAAACAAAAGTGCTGATTCTTTCTTATCCCAACAATCCGACTGGGGCCGTCATGTCCAAAGAGGACCTGGAAGCGATCGCTGAAGTCATCATCGCCAACGATCTATTCGTCATCACTGATGAAATTTATAGTGAACTTTCCTACAATGGAAATCACTTCAGCATTGCCGCTTTGCCGGGAATGAAGGAACGGACCGTTTACATCAATGGCTTCTCGAAAGGGTATGCGATGACCGGTTGGCGTCTGGGCTATGCAACTGCTCCCCCGATCATTATGGAGCAGATGATCAAAATCCATCAATTCGCCATCATGGCCGCACCGACAACGAGTCAGTACGCCGGTATCGTTGCGTTGCGGAACTGCGATGACAATGTTGCCGAGATGCGTGAAAGCTACAATCAACGCCGCCGTTATCTAATGAAAGTCCTAAAAGATTTGGAATTGCCTTGTTTTGTACCTTATGGCGCCTTTTATATCTTCCCGAACATAACCGAATTCGGTTTGACTTCGGAAGAGTTCGCTACCCGTTTGGTCATGGAGGAAAAAGTGGCCGTTGTGCCGGGAACAGCCTTCGGAGAGAGCGGAGAGGGCTTTATACGTATTTCCTACGCTTATTCAATCGAAGAGCTGAAAGAAGCCTTCGAACACATAAAAAGCTTTATCGAACGCCTACGTGCAGAGAATAAAAGCAATCAATAAGAAGCAAGACTGCAGAGTTGCGTTCCTACGCAACTTTTGCGGTCTTTTTTGATTGATTGCTGCGGAAATGGCTATGTATCAGGGTTTTTGAACATTTTAAAAATTTTTGAATAAAAATGGTTTACAAAATATACCCTATGGGGTATTATAAGTCCATAAGCGATTGATACTACTTACGAAAAAGGAGCCAAGTATGCTATTTAATTTATTCAACAGTATGCCTTCCGTTTCCACTAAGGAACTGGAAGCAAAATTAACTGAAAAACCACAAATAATCGATGTCCGTGAGCCGAATGAATTCATCGCCGGACATATTCCGGGCGCAAAAAATGTTCCGTTGAGAAAAGCGGAAACATATACTCCTAAGGGTAAAGTGTATGTGGTCTGCCAATCAGGCGGACGCAGCAAACGTGCAGCGACCATCTTAAAATCCAAAGGCTACGATGTAGTCAATGTCAAAGGTGGCATGTCCGCATGGTCAGGACCTACAAGAGGAGGAAAGCTATGATGAAAATTGTTATTATCGGTGGAGTGGCAGGCGGTATGTCCGCTGCAACACGTTTGAGAAGATTGAATGAAGATGCAGAAATCATCGTACTGGAAAAAGGCCCCTTCGTTTCCTTTGCGAACTGTGGCTTGCCTTACTATGTTTCAGGTGATATCCAAGAACGCAGCGATCTGTTGGTTCAAACCCCCGAGCAACTGCGCGCTCGTTTTGACTTGGATGTCCGTCCTTTCAGCGAAGCGATTGCAATCGATGCGGATAAAAAAGAAGTGACAGTCCGTTCTAAAGATGGCGAATACCAACTGGCTTACGATAAAGTCATTTTATCCCCAGGCGCGAAGCCATTCGTACCGCCAGCAGAAGGTCTGTCCGAAGCCAAAAATATCTTCACAATGCGCAATGTACCGGATGTGGATGCTGTCACAGGTTTCATCCTTGAGCATAAACCGAAAAAAGCGGTCGTCATCGGAGCAGGCTTCATCGGTCTTGAAATGGCTGAAAGCTTAGCGCACCGCGGTTTGGCTGTGACAATCGTCGAAAAAGCACCGCATGTCTTGCCTCCATTCGATGAAGAAATGGCTGCTTACTTAGCGGATGAATTGAAAGCGAACGGCGTGACGCTGTATACAGGAGTTGCGGCTACGGCTTTCCAAAATGAAGGTAAAACGATAGTCCTTGAAAACGGCGTGACACTGGAAAGCGATTTGACGATCATGTCAGTCGGCGTCCAACCTGAGAACAGCCTAGCGATAGCTGCGGGTATCGAAACAGGTATGCGCGGGGGTATTCTGGTGGATGAAAACTATGAAACAAGCAAAAAAGATATTTATGCAGTCGGTGACGCAATCATCGTGAAGCAGCAAATCACTGGTGAAGACACCATGATCGCTTTGGCTTCGCCAGCGAACCGTCAAGGGCGCCAAGTAGCTGATGTCATCAGCGGCTTGAACAGAAAAAATAAAGGCAGCATCGGAACCGCAATCGTGCGTGTATTCGGTTTGGCCGGCGCTTCCACAGGTCTGAACGAACGCCAATTGCAGCTGTCAGGCAAAGAGTATGCAGTCGTGCATATCCAAGGAAAGAACCATGCCGGCTACTATCCGAATGCATCAGCGATCGTCCTGAAATTGGTTTTCCATCCGAAAACAGGTGAAATTTACGGAGCGCAAGCTATCGGGGCGGATGGCGTAGATAAACGCATCGACATCATCGCTACAGCAATCAAAGGGAATTTGACGGTCCATGATTTGCCGGAATTGGAATTCACTTACGCACCGCCGTTCGGATCAGCCAAAGATCCGGTCAACATGGCGGGCTACGCAGCCATGAACATCATCGAAGGCGTTTCTGAATCCATCCAATGGTATGAATTGGAAAAGATGCAGGAAGCTGGCTATCAACTGTTGGACGTCCGCGGTGAGGGCGAAATCGCAAGACTAGGAGCCTTGAATGGCGCCATCAACATCCCAGTTGACGACTTGCGTGCACGCATCGGAGAATTATCGAAAGAAACACCGATCATCGTCAGTTGCCAAAGCGGCTTACGCAGCTATATAGCAGAACGTGTATTGAAACAAAATGGATTTACAGTCAAAAATTTAGATGGTGCATTCAGCTTATATGCAACCGTCAGACCAGAAAAGGTGGTAAAATAAAATGTATCAATCAATTACAATGCCGGAATTCGAACAATTATGGAAAAAAACTCCTGTCAAACTCTTGGACGTACGTGAAGCAGACGAATTTGCACATGCGCACGTAGACGGTGCCATCTCTATGCCTTTGAGCGGTTTAGAAGACACTGTTAATCAATTGGATAAGGATGAAAATTACTATGTTATGTGCCTTAGCGGTGCTCGCTCAATGGCAGCTTGCCAATATCTTGCTTCAAAAGGCTACAAAGTAACGAACGTAATGGGAGGCATTTCGGCCTGGAGGGGTGAGGTTGTGTGAATCAATACAACAAAAATATAATCAACCGCATTAAGCGTGCGGAAGGACAAATGCGTGGTATCCTTGCCATGATGGAAGACGGAAAGGACTGTTCCGACGTCGTGACGCAATTGTCCGCAGTCCGATCCAGCATCGACCGCGCAATGGGCATCATCGTTGCCGAAAATCTGGTCGCCTGCGTGAACGACCAGGAAAAAGACAACATTTCGAAAGAAGAAAGCGTCCAACAAGCAATCAATCTGTTGGTTAAGAGCAGATAGAGCAAGAGAGCGTGATGGTCTGCGGTAGGGGGAGCATTAAGAGGACAAGCGCAAAGTGGTCGCTTTTTGACCATGTGCGCTTGTCAGCTTAAGCGCAACCCCCTGCAGACCAGAACGCGTTTGCGATAGAGCATAACAAATGTAAGCAGAGGCTGTCTCAAGATGAGATGGCCTCTGCTTTTTTGTTGTCCGCCATCAATATGTGGGTAGCCGCTGGCCGGAGGCGAGCAGCTGGAGCTGTCGCCAGCTCCGGCGGGGATCAGCCCACCGGAGTACGCCGGTAACCTTCAGCCCCACCTCCTGCCAAGCGTTTCTCATCGGAGGAGGGAATCAGAATGTTGGCCGACCTCCGGCGAAGCCTCCGTTCGCCGGAGGAGAGCGGGCAACTGCAGTTAACCGGAGCACACATGCAAAAACCAATGAATACCGTACTCCGGCACACAATTATTTTGTCTCCATTCGCCATTCTGATACACTGAACATGAAGAAGATATTACATATTCTTAATGTGCAACGCTTGGCTATCAGAGAGGGTGTTTTCAGTTGGAAAAAATCATAGAAGTAAAAGGCTTATCAAAGCGTTTCGGAGATGTGCAGGCGGTCAAGGACATCGATTTCCATGTGAATGCCGGCCAGCTTTTTGCATTTTTGGGGCCGAACGGAGCAGGCAAGTCAACGACGATCGATATCATCTGCACACTGCTGCAGGCGGACAGTGGCGAAGTCACGATAAATGGATTCACTATAGGGAAGGATGACTTTGCGATCCGCTCCAATATTGGAGTCGTCTTCCAAACAAACTTGTTGGACAAACTGCTGACCGTCAAGGAAAATCTTGAGGTGAGAGGGAGTTTTTATGGATTGTCCAAATCGGAATGGGAACCGGCTTTTCTTCGAGCGACTCAGGCTGCCGGTGTGACGGAATTTTTGGATAGGCCCTACGGGAAATTATCCGGTGGGCAGAAGCGGCGGGCTGACATCGCGCGGGCCTTGATCAACACGCCAAAGATTCTCTTTTTGGATGAGCCGACGACCGGCTTGGACCCCCAAACCCGCAAGAATGTTTGGGATACCATCCGGAAACTGCAAGCGGAACACGGAATGACGATATTTCTGACGACGCATTACATGGAAGAGGCGGCCAGCGCAGATTATGTCGTCATCATCGATGAAGGTGAAATCATCGCCGAAGGGACCCCCGATGCACTGCGGGAAAGGTACAGCTCTGATGTATTGAAGATGCGTACCGAAGCAGTTTCCGAAGTGATCCGCATTTTGGATGCTCATCAGGCGAAGTATGAGCTGCAACAAGATCTTTTCCGTGTGAAATTAGGCAAAACGATGGATGCACTGCCCATTCTGGAGCAATGCAAACCATATCTGACATACTTTGAAGTGGTGGCTGGTTCCATGGACGATGCCTTTATTGCGATCACAGGAAAGCAGGTGCAGGAATGATACCGATTGTTGGCCGCAACATCAAAATATTTTTCAGGGATAAGGCGAATGTTTTCTTCTCCTTGTTGGCAGTGCTGATCATCATCGGACTCTATGTCTTTTTCTTGGGTAAAAATTTGACGAGCTCTCTGGGGGATACAGTAGGCGCGCAGTACGTCATGGACAGCTGGATCATGTCGGGTGTCATTTCGGTTTCCGGAGTGACGACAACGATGGGGGCATTCGCCGTCATGATCGATGACCGGGCCAATAAAATATTGAAGGACTTTACGGTCTCGCCGATACGTTCGAGCAGATTGGCGGCAGGTTATATCCTGAGTTCGGTTGTTGTGGGGTTCATCATGAGTCTGGTTACGTTCGTGTTGGCGGAAGCGTACATCTTCCTGAACGGCGGGGAGCTGCTGGCTCCGGGGGCCATGCTGAAGATGATCGGTCTAATCCTGCTCACCGTGTTGACGAGCAGTGCGATGGTCTATTTCCTGACTTCCTTCTTCCAAAGCCAGAACGCTTTTGCGACCGCCAGCACGATCCTCGGCACCATCATCGGATTCCTTGCCGGGGTCTATGTGCCGATCGGACAGTTCTCGGATAGTGTGCAGACGATCATCAAACTGTTCCCGATGACCTATTCGGCTTCCCTGATGAGGCAAGTGATGATGGAGGAACCTTTGAAAATCTCGTTCAAAGGGGTTCCGGTTGAAGGGTTGGATGCCTTTAAACTGATGATGGGGCATACCATCCGCTTCGGGGAAACGGCAGTGACTCCCTTCACCAGCATCCTTATCCTGATCGGCACCGCGCTGTTGCTCTACGGCATGTCCATCCTGAACATCTCCAGAAAAGCGAAATGAACAAAGAACCGGTGGCCTCGCATTGAGCGCCATCGGTTCTTTAAATTAGAATAAGTTTTTGATTTTCTCAATATTTTTGATGATGACGGATGTTGTGCCGTCGGGGTTATTGATGAATTCCACCACATCAGGGTCTTTGTAAAGCTCCAACGGAATGCTGATTTCGATGCCGTTATCGAGCCTGAATTTTTGTTTGGAATATTTCGGTCCAGCGATTGCCGCTTCCGCAGGGGCGCGATCGACATAGCCCAATTCCTCGACCTGTTCGAAATATTTCTGCTTCTTGGCGAAGTTATCGCCGAACAAGGCTTCAGCGATTTTTTCGTTATCGATGAGGTTATCTTCCTGCATGCTCGTGACGATAGCTTCCTTCGTTTCGGCCAATACATGGAATTCTTCATCGTTGAAGGCTTTGCTTGTCTTTTGGACGGCTTTCTTGATGATCGAGATATTCTCCTTCAGGCTCGGTTTCGGCGTGTCTTCAAGGAACATTTCCGTGAAGTAATTTACCTTTTCACCCAACTCGGCGATCATGTGTTTTTTCTCGATGACATGGTATACCATCTGCTCCAGATTCACCACGAGGCCTTCCTGGATGGCTTGCCTTTGCGAAGGCAGGATGGCGCGGTTCAAGATGATTTGGTTGGTCAGAACGTCCCCTTCGTAGGAGACAAAGTGCGTATAGCTGTCTGAGTAATTTAATTTGAATACCCCAAGGCAGGGCACTTCATCCAATTCAAAATGCGCGATCAGCAGATCTGCGGGTGGGATTTCGGGATTCAATTTGGTCACATTGAAGAATTTTTCCGACAAGGCTTTCGTGCCTTCGACAAAATCGCTTTGGCAATTCTTGAACAGGGCAGTCATCTGATTGTCCTCTTCCAAAATCCCGTCTTTCATGCTGTCGGAATCTTCGACCTTTGCGACCATCGCTTCGATATATTCGATCATCATGCGCTCTGACGTATCCAGTCCGGCATAGGAGAAAATCGGTTCATTCGTGTTGATGTCCAAAATGTGTAAAATGGCTTCTTTAATGCGTATCAATTTTTTCAACCTCCGTTTTCGTTCACGCTTATCAGTATCCCACAAAATCGCCTTTCAAACAAAGCAAAAATATCAGCTTTCTATTTGTTCGGCCATCGCATATAATGATGTTATTTGAAAAATGTAAAGGAATGGAGGGATGAAATGTCTCAATATAAATCCGGCGTGCTATTCACTGTTGTAGGGGCTCTCTTGTGGGGGATTTCAGGAACCAGCGGGCAGTTTTTGCTGCAACAACGCGATTTGACCTCCGGCTGGCTGGTAGCCGTCCGAATGCTGATGGCCGGCTTGATTTTGTTGGTGCTGTGCTACAAAAAAGAAAAGGATGCCATCTTTCGGGTCTGGAAAGAAAAATGGGACCGCAGGGATTTGTTCCTGTTCGCGGCTTTGGGGCTGTCCTTTTGCCAATACACCTATTTTGCGACGATCAGCCATTCGAATGCGGGAACGGCTACAGTCCTGCAATTTTTGGCCCCTGTCCTGATCATGATTTACCTTTCCGTGAAGAACAGAAAATTACCGCGGGCGGCTGAAATGGCAGCCATCGTCTTTGCGGTCGCCGGCATTTTCCTGTTGGCCACGCATGGTAGATTTGACAGCCTGGCCATATCGCAAGAGGCATTGATGTACGGGCTCTTGTCGGCTGTGTCCGTCGTCATCTACAACCTCCAGCCTGCCCGACTGATCAAAACGTATGGGACGCTCCTGTCGTTGGGATGGGGGATGCTGATCGGAGGCGTTCTGCTTTCAATCGTGTACCAGCCTTGGCGGATCATCGGAACTTGGGATCTTGCAGCATTTGTTGCATTGATGGTCATCATCCTGTTGGGTACGGTCATTTCCTTCAGCCTCTATCTGGAAGGCGTGCATCGCATCGGCGCAACAGTCGGAAGCCTGCTTTCATCAGCCGAGCCGCTTTCTGCGACGTTCCTTTCTGTTTTTTGGCTCGGGACCAGTCTTCACTGGACGGATCTGCTCGGTATCGCCTCGATTCTTTCAACCGTGTTCCTGTTGACGCTGAAATCTAAACCTGTGAAATCAAGCGAGGCTCTCCAAACCGAACCGAATATCTGAATATCGCAAAAACGTGGTGCCGAAAAGCATCACGTTTTTGCTTTCCACAGCGTCATAATTTCTTAATATGGGCATTTGTTCTATAATATAGACAGGTAAATGTCAGGTTAAGAAGATGGGCAATTCAGAAATGAGGGGCTAATGGTGAAAAAGACGAAGATAGTCTGTACGATCGGACCGGCAAGCGATTCCGTCGATGTGCTGGTAAGGATGATGAACAGCGGCATGAATGTGGCGCGGCTGAATTTTTCGCACGGCGCACATGATACGCATATGGTCAGTCTGAATAATGTCAGGGAAGCTGCACGGTTGGCGAACAAAAACATAGGCATCATGATGGATATCCAAGGTCAGAAAATCCGGACAAACAAAATGACGGATGACGCCGTCACGTTGGTTTCCGGGGAATCGGTAACCATCAGTATGGAACCTGTGCTGGGGACAAAAGAAAAATTCTCTGTCACCTATCCGGAACTGGTCAATGATGTGACGATCGGGATGCATATCCTGATTGATGACGGACTGTTGGTTCTGGAAATCACGGATATCAATTATGAAACCAAAGAAATCATAGCCATAGTCCAAGTGGATGGCATCCTGAAGAATTCAAAAGGCATCAATGTGCCGGAAGCCAAGTTCAGTATGCCGGGGCTGACGGAAAAGGATGCTTCGGATATCCGCTTCGGTGTCCAGAACGGGGTGGACTTCATCGCTGCCAGCTTTGTCCGCAGGGCCAGTGATATCCTGGAAATTATCGAAATACTTGAAGAAATGGATGCGACGGACACGCAGATCATCGCCAAAATCGAAAATCAGGAAGGCGTCCAGAACGCCGAAGAAATACTCAAGGTGTGCAGCGGCTTGATGGTTGCGCGCGGCGATTTAGGTGTGGAAATCAACGGGGGCGATGTACCAATCGTCCAGAAAGATCTGATCCGGAAATGCAATTTGGCCGGAAAACAAGTCATCACCGCCACTCAGATGTTGGACTCCATGCAATGGAATCCGCGGCCGACACGGGCAGAAGCGAGCGATGTCGCGAATGCGATATTTGACGGAACAGACGCAGTCATGCTTTCCGGCGAGTCCGCTGTCGGCCAGTACCCCGTCGAAACCGTGGCGATGATGGCTCGGATTGCGGTACGGACGGAAGAAGCTTTAGAGGCAAATGGCGGTAACCTGTCCACGTTGGCTTTGTTCGATAAGGCATCCGTTACCGAAGCAATCAGCCAAGCTGCAGCGCGCACGGTCATGAATCTGGGCATCAAAACCATCGTAGCGGCAACCAGTTCCGGGCATACGGCCCGCATGATTTCCAAATACCGGCCGAAAGCGAATATTTTGGCGGCAACCTACAGCGAAAGGGTGCAGAAAGGGCTGACGCTTGTCTGGGGAGTTCAGGCTTTCGTCATCCAAGAGCCGGAAAATGTGGATGATATGCTGCAAAAGGTAACCGCCTTGGCGAAAGAGAAGGGCTTTGCGCAACCTGGAGAAGCCATCGTCATTACTGCCGGGACGCCGATTAAAGAAAGCGGCACAACCAATCTGATGAAAATCGAACGGATCCCCGAGTGAGCTCAGCACGTTGGTAGAAAGGTTTTTTGTATAGGGATTGAATTTATACTCAGAGATTCCCCTTCAAAACCACTTTTGGCGGGGAATTCCACCGCCAAACCACAGAAAGAGGCAGCCTCATTTTCGAGGCTGCCTCTTTCTGTTGCTGATTGATCACGAAATGATCTGGTAGTCTTCTAATTTTGTTTTGACTGACTCGATGTGCTCTTTCACTCGTTCCGGTGCAGGTCCGCCGGCTACATTTCTGCGGATGACGCATTCCTTCAGGTCAACCTTCTTGTAGATGGTTTCATCAAAAGCGTCAGAGTGTTTTTTGTACATCTCCAACGGGAAGTTTTCCAGCGTCAGGTTGTGTTCTTCGCACTCTTTCAGGATGTTTCCGGTGATCTGGTAAGCGTCACGGAAAGGGATGCCTTTTTCGACAAGGAAGTCGGCGCAGTCGGTGGCATTCAGATAACCTTTTTGCGAAGCCGTCAGCATGGCTTCTTCCATCACGTCCATATCGTTCAGCATTGCAGGCAGGATTTCCAGACAGAATGTGACCGTATCGATCGCTTCGAACAACAATTCCTTCTCTTCCTGCATATCTTTGTTATATGCGAGCGGCAGTCCTTTCATCAAAGTCAATACGCCTATCAAATCGCCGAAGACACGGCCGGATTTGCCGCGCAGCAATTCCGCGATGTCCGGATTTTTCTTCTGCGGCATGATGCTGGAGCCGGAAGAGAATGTATCCCGGATTTTCACAAAGCCGAATTCCTGCGATGACCAGATGATGACTTCTTCAGCCAGACGGGATATGTGGACCATGATGATCGACATATCCGCCAGCATTTCCAAGGAATGGTCGCGATCGGATACGCCATCCAAACTGTTCCGGGAAAAATCCTTGAATCCAAGTGCTTCAGCAGTGAAGGCGCGGTCCAATGGCAAGGTAGTTGTCGCAAGAGCGGCACTGCCCAGCGGCATATAATGCAGAACCCGTTCTTTGGCATCATCCAGACGGGATTTGTCCCTCAGGAACATCTCCGTGTAAGCCATCAGGTGATGGGCAAAAGTGATGGGTTGTGCACGTTGCAGATGGGTATAACCAGGCATGATCGTTTCCAGATGCTGTTCGGCTTTTTCGCTCAATGCGAGGGCAACGTTGGCAGTGAGGCTGGAAAGATGCTCCAACGCTGAAACAGAATACAACTTCAAAGCAGTCGCTACTTGATCATTACGGCTTCTTCCGGTGTGGACCTTTTTGCCGATAGCGCCAAGACGACGCGTCAATTCCGCTTCCAAGAAGCTGTGGATATCTTCTTCCGAGAAATCGATGGTCAGATCGCCATCCTGCAGTTCATCATTCATTTTGCCCAGTTCATTGACGAGTGCATCCGCTTCTTCGCGGGGAATGATTTCGGTTTTGCCCAACATTTTTGCGTGAGCGATACTTCCGGCGATATCCGCATAGACCAGACGGGCATCTGCATCGATGGATGAATTGAATTCAAATGCCTTTTCATTCATGGAACCGTGATAATTATTTGACCAAATTGCCATAATTTCCTCCTCGGCAGGGTGTTTGTCTTGATGTGGATGACCACATCGCAAGCCCTGGCTCTTTTCGATAGTATTTTAATACGCTTCAGTATTACTGCTTTTTTCTTTTGCTTCTGTCAATTGTACAATTGTTTCGAACGCGAGTTCAATCCCTTTTTGCAATTGCGCATAATCTGTCCATTTTTAATGCTACTCTTTCCTTAAAAATTATGCCAGCAGAAGTATTCTCATTCTTTTTTAATTTTATTTTCTATATTGAATCCTAGAGCAAAAGCATCCAAAAAGCAAGGGAAATCAAGGATATTCATGAAAAATTGAGAATTAAAATGAGATGCTGCAATGAAAAACGCCACAATTCGTCATTGACAGAGGGGGGACAGCACGTTACAATAGCATTAATTTATTTTTAAATGTGAATTTGGTGAAAAAGTTTATCGAATAGCAATAATAGGGGCGGAGGAATGAGAATGATGGACGGCTATATGGACATGCATATGTGTTGCAGAAAAGTTAAGCATGTACGTCGTGCGCTCATTTGAACAGCCTTTTTGGGAAGTGTCTGCAGATCATGACCGCACTTCATTAGAAAATAATGTGACGGGAGGAATAATGGATGAAACCGATTATAGGAATTGGGGGCAACCATCTGAGTGCTGAACTCGGCAATCAGATGGAAAAAACATACACACCGCAAGGGTTTATCGATGGTGTACAAGTAGCAGGAGGGATTCCGCTCGTGATTCCCATCAGCGATCCGATGGATGCAGAGCATTACATCAATGCTGTGGACGGATTGATTTTGGCAGGCGGGCAGGACGTATCCCCGATTCTTTATGATGAGGAGCCGACGCACCGGTTGGGTGTCACGCATCCGGCGAGGGACGCTTTCGAGATTGCTTTGGCCAGAGAAGCGTACAATCAATGCAAACCGATTTTTGCAGTATGCCGCGGGATGCAGTTGATCAATGTCGCTTTTGGCGGAAGCTTGCATCAGGATATCAGCCAGCTGGAAGAGTATGATGTCCAACATGACCAAAAAACGAACATCCAGTATGCTTCCCATTCGATTTCGATTGCCCCGAATAATTTCTTGCGTTCCTTTTTAGGTGAGAAGCATCTCGTCAACTCTTTCCATCATCAGGGCGTCAAGGAATTGGCGGAGCCTTTTGAGGCCATCGCTTGGAGCTCCGACGGATTGATTGAAGCCTTCCAAGCAAAAGAAAGAAGCCAAAATATCTTCGCGGTGCAGTGGCATCCGGAATTTATGCTGGCCTCTTCCCAGAAAATGCAATATTTCTTTGATGAAATCGTCTTCCTGGCGGGGACAGGCATCCATTATCAAGACAACGTGATGCATTATTGAAAATCGTTCAGAAACCTGCTGCCATCCGGTTAGTGGGTTTCTGAACTTTTTTTTGCGTTCAACTCTGCTAAAAATAGCTAAAGAACGCGCCATAGATTAAAATATAGGTAAGAAGAACGCCAATGGTAGCTGGGAGGCTTAACTTATGAAACGTGTACCGAACATCCTGACGCTGATACGCCTGTTTTTGATCCCTTTTTATTTGATGGTCTTCTATTCGGATGCGGCGCACCCAGTCCGTTGGGCGATGATCATTTTTCTGGTCGCCAGCCTTACCGACATCATCGATGGCTATATCGCCAGGAAATATGATGCCATCACGAAATTCGGACAGGTGGCTGACCCTTTTGCGGATAAAGTGATGCAGATTTCGGTTCTGTACACCTTGATGGACATCGGGTATATCGAAAACTGGTTTTTCCTGATCGTATTGATAAAAGATGGCCTACAGATAGTGCTGGGCGTGGCTTTACTGAATGTCGAGCCGAAAATCATCGTGCCGGCGAATGTATTCGGGAAGGCCACGACCGTCCTGATTTTTGCCACGATCCTGCTCTCCTTGTTCCGCCTGCCGGGACTGGTCTATCTGCAGCTGTTCGTCGGAGGATTGGCTGTCATCACCTTCTCCCAGTATGCCTACCATGTCTGGCAAGCATGGAAAAAAAATAAATCCGCCAAAATCGATATTTAGCAATCAAAAAAAACGACGAGTTGCCTCGTCGTTTTTTTGTCCTATAAATGTGGATAAGCTTTTATGATATAGGCTTTGATGCGGTCAACGGCTTCCTGCAGGACTTCTTCCGATTCGGCGAAAGGGATCCTCAAGTAGCCTTCGCCCATTTTCCCGAAAGCGGAGCCCGGCGTCAGCGCTACGTGGGTTTCCGTCAAGATTTCCATCGCAAAATCATAGGAGGACTTGCCGAATGCCTTGATGTTCGGAAAGGCATAGAAGGCACCTTCCGTACTCAGACAATGGAAGCCCGGGATCTGGTTCAAGCCATCGACGATGATGTGGCGGCGACGGTCATATTGGTCCAGAAAATAACGGACATCATCCTGCGGTCCTGTGATTGCAGCGATTGCGGCTTCCTGGATGAAAGGAGGGACACAGAACCCGATGCCTTCCCGAAACTCGGCCATGCGATCGATGGCCTCCGTATTGCCGACGACATAACCGATCCGCCAGCCCGTCATCGCATAGGTTTTCGATAAGCTGTTCACCACGAAATGATTTTCTTTTGCGCCGGGTATCTGGAACAGGCTGAAATGTTTCTTTCCATCATAAATGAGGCTTTCATAGACCTCATCCGACAGAATTGCAATCTGATGGCGGTCTGCCAAGGCAACGATTGCTTCCATATCGCTCGGATCAAGGATCGAACCCATCGGATTATTCGGCGTATTCAGAATGATCAGGCGCGTTTTGTCGGTCAGGACCTGCTCGATGTCGGAAGCTTGCATCTTGAACGAATTTTCTTCGTAGACGGGCACTGGGACGACGTTGGCTCCCAAAAGCATGATTTGGCCGAGATAATTCGGATAGCTCGGGTCGGCGATGATCACCTCGTCGCCTGGATTCAGGATTGACATCATCACATGCAGAATGCCTTCCGTTCCGCCGAAAGTCGCCATGACTTCATTCGGATCGAAGGGGATGCCGGTCTGGTCCGTGTATTTTTTTGCGACGGCTTGCTGGAAAGCGAGCTCACCGACATTCGGACCGTAGTGCGTATGATTGGCGGCGATGGCATCCTGCGCTGCTTTTTTGATATATTCCGGAGTTTCGAAATTCGGTTCGCCCATCGTCAGCATCAGCGTGTCATCAAATTGGGCGGCCAGCTTTGCCATCTTTCGGATGCTGGATGCAGGATAGTTTTTGGATAATTCAGACCAATGGTACATGTATGTTTGCTCCCTCTAATCAACTTTTCTTCTATCTTATCAAATAATCTTCGACTATCCTAGTGTCGGGAACGGGGGAAACGGCGGATATGGGTACCGATGAAAGTAAAAAAGGAAGATAAAGATAATTTTCTGAAAAGTTGCATTCAGCCAGAATGTTTTTGGTATAATGAAAGGATGGGTACAAAAACAGAACGACTTTTCATTTGCAGCAACGGGAGGGCCTACCTTGTCAGTGACCTGAATGATAGGTGTGGAAGTCAGATTTTGTAATAACAATTTAGGAGCATAAGGATGTCAGATCAGAAGATTTATTTATTATTGACGGATACAGGATCGATGTTGACTCGGATCATCAAACTGTTCACGAGAAAAAAATATAACCACGTATCCTTGGCGTTTGATGCAGAACTGGCGGATACCTTCAGTTTCGGCCGCAAAAAAGCCAATAACCCTTTTATCGGTGGGTTTATACAAGAAGATGTGACATCCGATTTCTACAGCCGGGCAAAATGCGCGGTTTATGAGTTGACCGTGTCAGAGGAACAGGCGGCTGTGATGAGAGGCTATGTCTCTTCATTCGAGAAGGACAAAGAAAAATACCATTATAATCTGCTGGGGCTATTGCCGGCTCTATTCAATAAGGTATGGGACAGGGAAAATTATTATTTTTGTTCCCATTTTATTTCGACTGTATTAGTGGAGGGGGACGTGCTGCAAGCCAACAAGCCCGTGGCACTGATGAGACCGACAGATGTTTTGGAAGCATTGCCGTTTGTGCCTTTGTATGAAGGGATTCTTTGTCATTTCAATGATATGTCCATGGGTGAGGGCGAGCAAAGCTTGGCATATGAAAATGAGCTGATCATCGATTCAATCGATCCGGACAGTGCTGACCTCTGCTTTCCGGAAAACTTCTCGCCTGTCCCTGTCCTTTAGTTGTAAGGATGCATGAAGACAGGCGAATGGAATTATGAAAGACAAATAAAAGCATTGACTTTTTTCTAATTTAGATTTAATATTTAAAGAAAGATAATGAAAGGAGTTGCAGTATGATGAGAAGAATGAACGCACTTAACACGACAGCTTACCATGCTGTAAACACTTTATTAGTCATTATTATGCCCTAGGATTCAAACTATTCAATTAGTTGAGTCCTATTCTTTGTGAATCAGGGCTCGACGTAAGCTGGAGCCCTATATTACATGAGGGCTTCTTTTTTATAAATATAAGGGAAAAAGGGGAGACAGCAATGCGTAGTGATATAATCAAAAAAGGAATAGATAAAGCGCCACATCGTTCCTTGTTGCGAGCGACCGGACAAATCAGGGAAGAAGGGGACATGGACAAACCGTTCATAGCTGTCTGCAATTCCTATACAGATATCGTGCCTGGTCACGTGCATTTGAGAGAATTGGGTGATATCGCCAAAGAAGCGATCCGTGAAGCCGGCGGGATTCCTTTTGAGTTCAACACTATCGGTGTCGATGACGGGATCGCGATGGGACACATCGGGATGCGTTACTCATTGCCATCACGCGAAATCATTGCCGATGCCGCTGAAACGGTCATCAACGCACACTGGTTCGACGGTGTTTTCTACATCCCGAACTGCGATAAAATTACACCGGGTATGCTGTTGGCTGCTGTCCGCACCAACGTTCCGGCGATTTTCTGCTCGGGCGGCCCGATGAAGGCTGGACTTTCCGCTACTGGACAGGCTCTGACATTGTCATCCATGTTTGAAGCGGTGGGAACTTTCAAAGAAGGTAACATGACCGAGGAAGAATTCTTCGATATGGAAGCCAACGCTTGTCCAACATGCGGTTCTTGTGCGGGGATGTTCACCGCCAACTCGATGAACTGTTTGATGGAAGTATTGGGATTGGCATTGCCGTACAACGGTACTGCTTTGGCAGTCAGCGACGAGAGAAGAGAACTGATTCGCGAAGCGGCTTTCAAATTGATGGACTTGGTCAAAAAAGACATCAAACCGCTTGACATCATCACTGCTGATGCGATCGATGATGCTTTCGCTTTGGATATGGCGATGGGCGGCTCGACGAATACGGTGCTGCATACATTGGCTTTGGCGAAAGAAGCCGGAATCGACTATGACATGAACCGTATCAACGAGATTGCGGAAACAACTCCGTATCTATCAAAAATAGCACCATCATCTGTTTACTCCATGCATGATGTGCATGAGGCGGGAGGTGTGCCGGCGATCATGAATGAATTGATCAAACACGGCAACCTGCATCCGGACCGTATCACTGTCACCAGCAAAACAATCCGTGAAAATGTCGCGGGCCATGAAATCAAGAACGAAGAAGTCATCCATAAATACGAGAATGCCTATTCCCCAGTCGGTGGCTTGTCCATCCTGAACGGGAATATCGCTCCTTTCGGCGGCGTCATCAAAGTAGGCGGCGTGGATGCCGACATCAAAAAATTCGTCGGAAAAGCGATCTGCTTCAGCAGCCATGATGAGGCAGTGGAAGCAATCGATAACCGCACAGTCAAAAAAGGTCATGTTGTCGTCATCCGCTATGAAGGCCCTAAAGGCGGACCTGGAATGCCGGAAATGCTGGCTCCAACTTCTTCCATCGTGGGACGCGGCTTAGGCCGCGATGTTGCCCTGATCACGGATGGCCGTTTCTCCGGTGCCACTCGCGGTATCGCGATCGGACACATCTCGCCTGAAGCAGCTTCAGGCGGCCCAATCGGCTTGATTGAAGATGGCGATGAAATCGTCATCGATCTGGAGCACCGTACGATCAACGTAAGCGTTGCTGATGAAGTGCTGGAAGAAAGAAAGAAAAAACAGACACGCTTCATGCCGAAAGTGAAGACAGGCTGGTTGGCACGTTACGCGGCTTTGGTTACGTCAGCCAATACCGGTGGCGTTCTGAAGACACCGGAAGAACTTTTTGCAGAATTCGAATAATACAAAAAATCCCAGCCGGAAGTAATGATCCGATTGGGATTTTTTTTGTTCTGGAAGTCAGTTCATTCGTTTGCTGCGGACGGTTTATTCTTCGTCGCGGCCTAGAGCGACTTGCATCTCAGCAACTGTTTTTCTGTCCAGGTTGAAGATGAACTTGAAGCAGATGAAGATGAGGATGTAGCCGATCAACGGGAACAGGGCAGCCATATCCCGGATAGCCAATGAATTTTCAGCGGTCCAAGTCACAGCATCCTTAACATCCAGTGTTGGTATCAAGATAGCGATGGCTGCAGGTATGAAGGATTGGCCGAAACCTTGTGCGACTTTACGCAACATAGAGTAAGTAGCGTAAACGGAACCTTCATTGCGGGTGCCGGTCTTCCACTCTTGATAATCGATCGCATCAGCAACCATACCCCAAGTGTAGATCGTCAAACCGAAGGCGAAGCTGTTCGCGAGGATCTGCAACGTGATCCAAAGAATCGGATTTGTGATTTCGGTAAAGTAAACAAAAGCGTATACAGCGATGGAACCAACTAACGGCCAAGTCGACAATTCTTTTTTACCAAGTTTTCCGACCAATGCACCACCGATAGCAGTACCTACGAATAATGGGATAACTTGCGTCAGGATGGAGTAAGAACTCAAGGTTCCGTCTCCGAAGTACATCTGGTAAGTCAATTGATGCAATTGGGTTCCGCCCATGATGAACAGGATTTGTGCGATGGAGGCAAGAGCGATACCCAGAATAGCGCGGTTGCGGAAAAAATCGCGCAACGTCTTAAAATAGTTGAATTTCACTTCTTCGCCTGTAACCTCCACGTGCTGGATGCGCTCTTCTGTATTCAGATAGAGAAGCGCGAAAGCAACGATGGAAACAACACCCAAAATGATTGCAATCGGGAACATTCTTTCGCCGCGGAAAATACTTGCTGTCTGGCCATTTTTTGTGACTTGTTCATAAGCGAACAACGGAATCAGGATGCCTAGAGGAACACCGGCGATGATGTATCCCCAAGAACGAGCATTGGATAAAGCCGCGCGTTGTGAAGGTTTGGAACTCATAACAGAGCTCAGGGCGCCGTAAGGAACATTAACGACCGTATAAGTGATATCCCATAAGATATAGCCACCGATACACAAGGCCAGCTTAGCAGGATAGGACCAGTCAGCTGCATCGATGAACATGATAGTCGCTGCCAATGCCAAGAAAGGTGCGCCGCGGAGAATCCATTGCTTGAATTTTTCGCCTTTTTTGTTTGCGCCCATGCGGTCGACGAACGCGCCGATGATGGGATCGTTGATGCCGTCAAAGATCTTTGTGATCAGAATGATTATGGAATAGTGAGCCAATGAAATCCCGATGTACTGTGTATAGAAAATGAACATGTAGCTGGAAATTAACGTGAAACTCATGTTGCAGCCGAAGTCGCCCATGAAGTATCCGAGTAGGTCACGGAATCCGAACGGACGCTTTACAGCGCCTCTTACCTGATTTTGAGCCATTTTTAAACTTCCTCCCTAAAAAGATTATTTTTGATCAGAAGAGCGAAAATAATAACGGGAATAGTATATCACAATATGAAACCGATTTTCTTAATCTGATAAGAGTATAGTGAGAAAACGTATTCAAGTCAAAGAAGATCAGATGAAATAGTCAAATACGAAGGCGGAATTGTCAAATTTCTGACATAATCCTCAGCGTTTGCTTCCATAAGAAGACACAGAAGCTGTCGTCGTGAATGTGTGGATCTGTACCCACATATAAATATTTATGGAAATATCACTCAGGGGCTTATCATGCTGCATTTTATTTGCTATAATATCACAATGTGAAACGGTTTCCCGTTTAATGAATCTAAATGCTGAGTTTTGATTAGATAAGTATGGAAAATGGAATGGTATACAAAGATTTTGTAAGGTTTGAGACTATATTCGAAAAAAGGATGATCAGAAAAATGGTACAAAAAGAAGAGTCAAACACAAGCCCAAAAGTGCAATCGATAGATCGGGCCTTATCGATCCTGGAAACTTTGGCGGACTATCCAAGTCTCAGCCTGATGGAGTTGAGCGAAAAAGTCCATCTGCATAAAGCAACGACCCATCGCTTGGTGAACTCGCTGATGGAAAACGGCTATATCGACCGCAATCCTTATACTAAGCAATATCGCATTTCCTTGAAGATGTTCCATCTCGGGAACAAACGTGTCCACAACATCGACTTTTTGAATGTGGCCAAAAGCATGATCCGTCAGTTGTCGGATGATACAAAACAGACCGTGCATTTGGTTGTGGAAGACAATGATGAAGTACTCTATATCGATAAGTATGGTGAGTCCCGCGGCGTGCGGATGCAATCAAAGATTGGTACAAAAGCGCCGCTTTATTGCACTGCGGTCGGAAAAGCGCTTCTGAGCACCCGTCAAAATGCTGCCGTCCGTGAATATTGGGAGAGTATCGTTCCGGAACAGAAGACCGGACGCACAATCACCACTTATGAAGAACTCGTCAATGAACTGGATGAAATCAGAAGGAATGGTTACGCCCTCGACGATGAAGAGTTTGAAGAGGGCATCGTCTGCATCGCTGCAGCGTTTTCGAGCGCAAGAGAAGTTGCCGCAGGAGCGATCAGCATCTCCTTGCCATTGTCCGATATGGTTGATAAAGACTTCTACACAGGAAAAATTTTGGAGTACTCCACAAAAATTTCGCAGTTGCTCGGTCACTTTTGATCCTTTAAGATCTGAAGCCGATACAGCAGGGCCTCCCCACGAACCGCATGATACATGCGTTTGTGGGGAGTTTTTTGTATATCCTTTTGTTTTTTATGGAGCCATTCAAGGGTACGCCACATTTTTTTCACAATTGGCCATTCATTTTTATATTTCTGATGGAATATCGTTGACATAAAAGATGGTAAATTCTATAATGAACTCGAGTTATGATACTGAGTTCCACAATGCGAAACCATGAATGGAGGATGACAAATGAGCGTCAAGAGAGATACCCTGGCTCAATTACAAGAGAATTACCTGTTTGCAGTAGTGCGCGGAGCTTCCGAAGAGGCAGGTTACGAGATTTCAAAAGCAGCTTATCAAGGAGGCATCAAGAACATCGAGGTGACATTTTCGACACCGGGTGCTGAAAATGTTATGCGTAAGCTGTCTGATGAATTCGCAGGAACGGATATGGTTGTAGGTGCAGGTACGGTATTGGATGAAGTTGCTGCGAGAATTTCGATCATGAACGGAGCGAAATTTATCGTAAGCCCTTCCTTTAATGAAAAAATTTCAAGAATGTGCAACCTATACACGGTTCCTTACTTGCCTGGATGCGGTTCTGTTACAGAAATTCAAATGGCTTTGGAAACTGGCTGCGAAGTAGTCAAGCTTTTCCCGGGTGGTTTATTGGGTCCTGGATTCATCAAAGACGTTCATGGTCCTATTCCTTGGGTTGACGTGATGCCATCAGGTGGCGTAAGCATTGAGAACATGGACAAATGGATCGCAAACGGAGCTTGGTCGGTCGGTGTCGGCAGTGCCTTGACACGCAACCTTAAAGAAGGCGGCTACGCGAGTGTGGCGGCTGCAGCTAAAGAATTCGCCGATCGCTTGGCAGAAATCAAAGCGCAATAATCAATAGTATTTCAAAATAAAGCTCGGAAGGGGATTTCTTCACATGTCATTTATTCATGACGACTTTATGTTACAGTCCGAAACGGCCAAAAAACTTTACCACGAATATGCGGAAAACATGCCCATCTTCGATTACCACTGCCATTTGGTCCCACAACAAATCGCTGAAGACTATGAGTTCGAAAACATCACGGAACTCTGGTTGGGCGGAGATCATTACAAATGGCGCGCGATGCGTGCGATGGGAATTCCGGAAGAAAAAATCACCGGCAATGCTTCTCCTGAAGAAAAATTTGAAGCTTGGGCCTACACTGCTGAGAATGCAGTAGGGAACCCGTTGTTCCACTGGACAGCCTTGGAATTGAAAAAGTATTTCCATATAGAAGAAACACTAACCAGCGCCAACTGGAAGGAAATCTATGCGGAATGCAACCGCGTGTTGAAAGAAGAAAAGCTGACAGCGCGTAAATTGATCCAAAATTCCAACGTCACCTTCATTTGCACGACGGACAACCCAACGGATACGTTGGAATGGCATAAAGCAATCGCTGAAGACGAGACATTTGATGTCGCCGTCGTTCCTGGTTTCCGTCCGGATGAAGCTTTTGCCATCCAAGACGCAGCCAAATTTGCTGGTTTCATTGGAAAAATGCAAGAAACGACAGGCAAGGGAATGGCGACATTCGCTGAGTTGCTGGAAGGAATGGAAGAGCGGATCCAATATTTTGCGGATCATGGTTCGAACGTTTCCGACCACGGTTTATCCCAAATCTACTATGCTGAAGCCACGGATGAAGAGATTGAAGCCATCTACGCTAAAGCGATCGCAGGAGACAGCATTTCGGAAGCGGAATATGCAAAATATCAAACACGCCTGTTGGTGGAACTAGGCAAAATCTATGCTGCCAAAGACTTCGTGATGCAATTGCACTTCGGCGCCATCCGCAACAACAACAAGCGCATGTTTGCTGAATTAGGCGCGGATGCGGGCTTCGATTCCATCCAGGATCAACCGAACGTGTCCTACGCTTTGAACAATCTTCTTGGTGCAATGGACCTGACGAATGAACTGCCTAAATTCATCGCCTATAACCTTGACCCTACTTATTTCGACTTAGTGGGAACGGCAATCACGAACTTCCAAGTGAACGATAAAGGCATCAAGAGCAAAGTCCAGATGGGTTCCGGTTGGTGGTTCAACGACACCAAGTACGGCATGCTGAAACAATTGAAATCCTTATCCGAAGCAGGGTTGTTGATGAATTTTGTCGGCATGCTGACAGATTCAAGAAGCTTCATCTCCTATACGCGTCATGAGTATTTCCGCCGCATCCTTTGTGATTTCATCGGTGATCTCGTGGAACGTGGAGAAATCCCGAATGATGCCAAGTTACTTGAAAAGCTGATCACGAACATCTGCTACAACAACGCTGTAGCATACTTTGATTTTAAAAAATAAAAAAATAAAAAAAGAAGAGGAAGTGTATTGCAATGGAAATGTCATTCAGATGGTACGGTCATGAGGACCCTGTTACACTGAAAAATATCCGTCAAATCCCTGGTATGAAAGGAATCGTTACTGCAGTTTACGATATCCCGGTTGGTCAATCTTGGCCATTGGAAAGAATTGAAAAATTGAAAGCGGACGTTGAAGCTGAAGGCCTATACATCTCTGTTATTGAATCTGTTCCGGTTCACGAATCCATCAAATTGGGTCGTCCAGACCGTGATCAATACATCGATGCATACAAAGAAACCTTACGTAACTTAGGCAAAGCAGGAATTCCTGTTGTATGTTACAACTTTATGCCAATCTTTGACTGGACTCGTTCCAACTTGGCATACGAATTACCGGATGGTTCAAATGCGTTGATCTTCGATGAAGAAGAAGTAAACAAAATGGACCCACGTACGCTTTCTCTTCCAGGTTGGGACGAAAGCTACACTTCTGAAGAATTGAACGCTTTAATGGATGAATACAAAGAAGTTGACGAAGAAAAACTATGGGAAAACCTAGAATACTTCATCAAAGCGATCATGCCTACAGCTGAGGCAGCCGGCGTGAAGATGGCTATTCACCCTGATGATCCTCCATACAGCATCTTCGGATTGCCGCGTATTATCACTGGCGGAGAAGCATTGAACCGTTTCATCAAATTGTACGACAGCGAATATAACGGCGTTACATTATGCGTAGGTTCATTCGCTTCAGATCCTAAAAACGATGCAGTGGCTATCCTGAAAGATATGCTTGCTAAAAAACGCGTAAACTTCGTGCATGCACGCAACGTGAAATTGGTCGGCGGACGTTCATTCCAAGAATCTGCTCACTTGTCCGAAATGGGATCCATTGATATGTATGAAGTAGTAAAAGCATGTGTTGAAGGCGGCTTTGAAGGTGCAATCCGTCCAGACCATGGCCGTATGATCTGGGGAGAAACTGGCAAACCAGGTTATGGTTTGTATGACCGTGCGCTAGGTGCAACTTACCTGAATGGTTTGGAAGAAGCAGTGAAGAAAAACTTGAAAGCTCAAAAACAACAATAAAAAAACAACAATAAGGAAGAAGGAAAATCACCATGACAAGCCCATTCGTACATGATTTTACCGATAAAGTAGTAGTAGTAACAGGTGCAGGCGGCGTTTTATGCTCTTATTTCGCGAAAGAATTCGCCAGAGCAGGCGCTAAAGTAGCTCTTTTGGACTTAAACTTGGATAACGCACAAGCATACGCTGACGAAATCGTAGCTGCAGGCGGTATCGCTAAAGCATTCAAAGCCAACGTATTGGAATTGCCAAGTCTGCAAGCAGCTAAAGAAGCTGTCGTAGCCGAATTAGGCGAAGTGGATATCTTGGTCAACGGAGCAGGCGGCAACAACGCGCGCGCAACGACTGACAACGAGTACCACGAAACTGATCTGCCTGAAGGAACAAAAACATTCTTCGACTTGGAACAAAGCGGCATCGAATTCGTCTTCAACTTGAACTTCTTGGGTACAGTATTGCCTACACAAGTTTTTGCTAAAGACATGGTTGGCCGTCCAGGCGCTAACATCATCAACATCTCAAGCATGAACGGTTTCACACCATTGACCAAAATCGTTGCTTACTCAGGCGCAAAAGCTGCTATCTCCAACTTGACTGAATGGTTGGCTGTCCACTTTGCTCACGTAGGCATCCGTGTCAATGCGATCGCTCCTGGTTTCTTGGTTTCAAAACAAAACCAAGCGCTATTGTTCAATGAAGATGGCACACCGACTCCTCGTACAGGCAAAATCCTGAACGGCACACCAATGGGCCGTTTCGGCGAACCGCATGAATTGATCGGCGGCTTGCTGTTCTTGGCTGACGATAAAGCTGCAAGCTTTGTGAACGGCGTCGTATTGCCGATCGATGGCGGCTTCAACGCGTATTCAGGCGTATAAGTTTAAGTAATTGAATAGGGCAGATAGAACGAAATGTGTTGCACAGTTCTTCTCTATCTGTCTTTTTTTCACGTTGATATCAAGTTAGGAGAGAAAAATATGTCTACACACCCAACACAATTCACGAAACAAAAAAAATTCCTAGTCTGTGTCGATTCGGACGGTTGCGCAATGGATACGATGAACGTGAAGCATGAACGTTTCTTCGGTCCTTTGGCAGCGGATGAGTATGGCATCAAAGATCGCAAAACTTTCTTGGCTGACTGGAACCGCATCAACCTGTTCTCAAGCACACGCGGCATCAATCGCTTCAAAGCATTGGTCTTGACGTTGATCGAAGCGCAGGAAAAAGGCGAAGACATCGGCGATATTACGGCACTGACCGATTGGGCAAACAATGCGCCATCATTATCGAATGCCTCACTTGAAGCGGAGATCGCGAAAGCTTCTTCCGAAGATCTGGAAAAAGCTTTGGTATGGAGCAAGAAAGTCAACGAAGGCATCGAAACCGAGTTGGCTGGCGAAGACAAGCCATTCCCCGGCGTTCTCGAAGGGCTGACAAAAATCCATGGCCTGACGGATGTCGCAATCGTGAGTTCAGCCAACAGTGAAGCTTTGAACAGCGAATGGAACAGACACAATCTGATGCCGCAAGTTGACGTAGTCTACGGCCAGGAAGTAGGCAGCAAAGCGGACGCTATCGCTGATCTGTTGACGAAAGGCTATGCAGCTGACGAAATTTTGATGGTCGGCGACGCACCAGGAGATGAACAAGCGGCAGCGGTGAATGGAGTATTCTATTATCCGATCCTCTTCGGAAAAGAAGAATTCTCTTGGGAACGTCTAAGCAATGAAGCGATCGAGAAATTCCTGAACAAAGAATATGCAGGAGCTTACCAAGAAAAAGTGCTTGGGGAATTCCATGCATTATTGGCTCAATTCGATTAATCTCATTTTCACTATTTGCAAGTTAGAAACATTACGTTATCAGGAGGAAAAAAAGTGCCAAAATTAGTTGATTTAAAAGCAAAACCGTACAATCTTAACGACAAACAGGTCGCTTGGGTAAACGAAACGATCACTGGTATGACGGATGAGGAAAAAGTAGGTCAATTGTTCACGAACCTTTTCTTCTTCGGAAATGATGCCTTCTCAGGGAATGACTTCACAAACCAAGAAATCATCGAAAAATTCCACATCGGTGGCGCACGCTATCACGGAAATTCAAAAGAAGATATCCAAGATCTGTTGAACGAATTGCAATCCATGTCCAAAATTCCTTTATTGGTAGCTGCCAACTGCGATGCAGGCGGAAACGGCGCATGCGGCGAAGGAACATACATCGCTTCTGGTGCACAGTGTGAAGCTGCAGGCGACCCACAAGTTTCTTATCATGCCGGGCTGGTTTCTGCCCGTGAAGAAAAAGCATTGGGCGTAAACGTCAACTTCGACCCATGTGTAGACATCCTTTACAACTGGAGAAACACAATCGTCAATACGCGTGCTTACGGTACGGATGCAGAAACTGTCATCAAATATACGAATGCGTATTTAGATGGCTTGACTGCTGAAAACGGCGAAAACATGGAAGACGGCGTTATCCAATGCATCAAGCACTTCCCTGGAGACGGAACGGAAGAACGCGACCAACATCTGGTGTTGGGCATCAATGAATTGAGTCCTGAAGAATGGCGCGCTTCCTTCGGTAAAGTTTATCAAAACCACATCGACCGCGGTGTTGAAATGATCATGGCTGGACACATTGCAGTCCCTGCTTTGCAAAAAGAATTGAACCCTGCTTTAGAAGACAAAGACATCATGCCGGCAACATTAGCTGAAGAATTGATCCAAGATGAATTGAAGGGCGAACTGAACTTCAACGGCCTTGTAATCACTGATGCAACGCACATGCTAGGCATGACATCGGCTATGCGCCGCGAAGATTATGTTCCAAAAGCAATCGCTGCTGGTTGCGATATGTTCTTGTTCTTCAACAACATTGAAGAGGACTTCGGTTTCATGTTGAAAGGCTACCAAAACGGCGTCATCACTGAAGAACGTTTGACTGATGCTTTGCGTCGTATCTTGGGCTTGAAAGCTAAATTGCACTTGCCTGAAAAACAAGCAAACGGCACATTGTTGCGCACACGCGAAGACTTGAAAGTCATCGGCAATGCAGAGCATCTGCAATGGAGAGCGGAAGCTGCTGATAAAGGGATCTCTCTGATCAAAGATACCCAAAATAACTTGCCAATCAACCCTGTTGATCACAAACGCATCCGCTTGTACATTTTGGAAGGCGAAAAAGGCGGAATCAATGATGCCGGTTCAGCAACGCAACAATTGTTCATTGACGAATTGACAAGCCGCGGCTATGAAGTGACCGTCAACGAACGCGGATCCCGCGTGAAAGGCGCTACTTTGAAATACCGTGATGAAGTGGACTTCGCTTTGGAAGTTTCTGATATCGTCGGCTACGGCGCTCAAAACAACTACCGCATCCAATGGAGCACTGCCATGGCAAACGAAGTTCCTTGGTTTGTTTGGGAAGTTCCGCATGCATTCGTATCATTGAACTTCACGACACATCTGCATGATGCGACAATGGTGAAAACATTCATCAATGCCTACCACAACAACCAAGAAACAATCAAACAAGTCATCGACAAACTGGAAGGCAAATCCGAATTTAAAGGCGGCCACAACGATCTAGTCTGGACCGACAAATGGCAAGCTAAATTATAATCAGTGTGTGATGAATCCTGAGCTCAGAGTTTGAGCACTAACGAGGTTAAGGACCAAGCAGCCCGATCTTGGCTGAGTGGGCCTTAACAGCGTTAGGCGGAGAACTCTAGGATTCAGAACCGTTCTATAAGGATACGATGATTTGCGTTTAGAAGGTACCCAACTAATGTACCATTTTGTTCACAAATCACCCAAAACGCTGTTGTACCAAGTAAAGTCGAGAAGTATTTTTCTCGACTTTGTTTTTTTGAACAACGAAAAGCACTCTCGGTCAATTATTTGGAAAATGTAAGCATTTCAGGACATTGAATTGTAACCGCTGTTATTTTATACTTTGAAGTGTCAAAGAGAGGGAGGTGACACGTATCATTGAAAAATTGTTGATCGGATATCACGTCAAAGGGCAAGCATATGCCCTAGATTTCCATACACATCCGCAATATGAAATATTCCTGTTCCACGGCGGAAATTGTCGGTTCCTGGTCGGTAATAAAATCTATTATCTTCAGCCTGGCGACTTACTGATGATGGATGGGATGACGGTTCACCGTGCCTACGTAATTGGAGACAAGGATGCCTATGAACGCAGCATCGTCCATTTCGATGCCGACTGGATTACCCCTTTACTGACTGACATGAACATTGACTATTTGTTGCGGTTCTTTACTGAAAATCGCAATGGCCTCATTCGGACTTTCCGAAAGAAGGATGAACTCCTTTTAGAAAATGCTATCCGGGAAATGAATCATTTGCAGCAGTTGGACCAATCCTATGCAAATGAAGCGAAACGCAAACTGGCTTTAGTCCAGTTGCTTCTGATGATAGATTCTTCAACGGATAAAATCGTAGAAAAAGGACAGGCTTATGTCGATGAAAAGACACAGATAGCGGAGAAGGTTTCGGAATATATTTTCAAGAATTACCGTGACTCGTTCAATATCGATGATATCGCCCAAGCCCTTAATTTGAGCAAATCCTATTTGTCGCATGCTTTCAAAGAAATCACAGGAAACACCATCATGGCTTATGCGATGGGATACCGGTTATCCCAAGCATGCACGGCATTATTGATGGAGCCATCCAAATCGATCAAAATGATTTCCGGCGAATGCGGTTTTGAAAGCGATGCCCATTTTAGCAGATATTTCAAACATAATATGGGCAGTACACCCAGTAATTACAGAAAAAACAATAGAATCAGCATACAAAAAGGAGAATGATGAGAATGACAGAAAAAGTGAAATTAGGAATTATTGGATATGGTGCAGAAGGCGGCATGTACGCAGGGTTCTTCAAGAACAACGATGAGCGCCTGAACGACAACATCGAGTTGGCAGCGATCTGCGACAACGATCCAGCTAAAAAAGCGAAAATTGCTGAAGATTTTCCTGGACTGCCTTTCTTCGACAACTACCTGGATCTTTTGGAATCCGGTATTGTAAACGCAATCGTAACGACAGTCCCACACTATGACCACTGCGTGATGGGGATCGCTGCACTTGAACGCGGCATCCACTTATTGGGCGAAAAGCCGGCAGGTGTTTATACGAAAGATGTGGAACGATTGATTGAAACATCGAAGAAACACCCAGAAACGACTTTTGCGATCTTCTTCAACCAACGCACAAATCCGCTTTACCGCAGAGTAAAACAATTGATGGATGAAAAAGCGATCGGCGATCTGCAGCGCGCAACTTGGATCATCACAACTTGGTGGAGACCGCAAGGCTATTACAACCAAAGCGCATGGCGTGCAACTTGGGGCGGAGAAGGCGGCGGTGTCCTTGTGAACCAAGCTCCTCACCAATTGGACTTGCTGCAATGGATCTGTGGAAAGCCTGAAAAAGTATACGCGAAACTGCAATATGGCGCAGGCCGTAACATTGTTGTGGAAAATGAAGTGAATGCACTTTTGGACTTCGGCAACGGCGCTACCGGTTCATTCATCACCTGCACAAACGACATTGTCGGCACTGACCGCTTCGAAATCTTTGGGACGAAAGGGAAAATCATCGTCGAAGATTCGAAAAAACTGATCGTGAAACAATTGACTGCTCCTGAAGCTGAACTATCCGAAAACATGGATATGCAGGATGTCATGAGACTCTTCATGGGACAGATCAATATGGAAGATTACGTTAAGGTCACCGAAGAAGAGTTTGTTACTCCACAAGGTCTGCAGCACATTTCTGTGTTGAATAATTTTGCCGATCATATCGTAAAAGGGGAGCCTTTATTGGCCAACGGCGAAGAAGGTATCAATGGTGTTACTCTAGCGAATGCGATGCACTTGTCCTCTTGGTTGGATAAAGAAGTGGACTACAATGTGGACGGCGACCTGTATTTGGCAGAGCTGAACAAACGCATCGCTGAAGAAGGAAAATTTGAACAAAGAAAATAAGAAAGTGACGTGATCAGAGATGTTAAGAGCGGCAATAATTGGATTAGGGGATGTATCGCCTGTCCACAAATATGCTATCGACGCTAGCGACAACGGTGAATTGGTTGCAGTCTGCGACGTAAATGAAGCCTTGAAGACAAAATATCCTGATGTGCCTTTTTACACAGACGTAGAAACGATGTTGGAAAAAGAGGATTTGGATGTTGTGCATATCTGCTTGCCGCACTATCTGCATTATCCGATCACGAAACTTTGTGTTGAAAAAGGCGTGCACGTTTTCCAGGAAAAACCCTTGGCTTTGGATTATGACGAAGGGTTGAAGACGCTCGCGTTAGCGGAGGAAAGCAGCAAGAAAATCGGCGTGTGTTTCCAAAATCGCTACAATGAAACTTTTTTGGAACTCAAAAGAGTACTCGCAGAGGAGAACGTGGGGGCTGTTACGGCGGTGAAAGGATTGGTGGCATGGCATCGGCCTGAAACCTATTACACAACCAAACCGTGGCGCGGACAGATGGAATTTGCCGGCGGAGGATCCATCATCAATCAGGCCATCCATACGCTTGATCTGATGCAGGTCTTGGGCGGGGAAATCGACCGCTGTAAAGCCAGTTTGTCGAATATCACAGACTATGACATCGAAGTCGAGGATACTGCCGTCGCGAATTTCACATTCAAGAACGGCGCACGTGGCTTTTACATGTCGACCAATGCCTACGTCGAGAATTCCAGCGTAGAATTGCAGGTCATCACCGAAAAGGAAAAATTCACGATTAAGGATAACTGTCTGTACCGTTCGAACAGTTCCGGCGAAAAAGAACTGCACTTGCAGGACACGCCGATGCAAGGGACGAAATTTTATTACGGTCCAAGCCATTCTGCCTTGATTCAGCGCTTCTACAACGCGATCGAAGCGGATACGGATGATTATGTGACGGTCCGCGAGGCTTTGCCGGCCATGTTGATGATCGATGCAATGAAATTATCGTCTAAAGAAAAGCGTACAATCGAAATGGAGGAAATCATAAATGTCGAAAGTTAAGATAGGTGTACAAGCGTCAACGGTCAAAAAAAGTTTTGAAGAAGTAGGGCCTTACGAAACGTTGAAGAAATTGCACGAAATCGGCTACAACTCGATCGAAATCTCGCAGGTGGCGACAACGCCAGAGAATATCGCCCAAATCCAAAAAGCGACAGCGGATTTCGGCATGGAAGTGGCGTCCATGACCGCTGCTTTGAAGCCGCAAGTAAAAGACGGCGAATCTTTGACGACACACTATGACAAAATCGTAGCGGATTGCAAAGCCGTGGGAACTGACTTGTTGCGCATCGGCATCCTGCCTTTCGACGCGATGGCCAGCCTGGATAAAGTGCTGGAATTCTGCCATGATGTCAACGAAGTGACGCAAAAACTGAAAGAAGACGGCATCACTTTGTACTACCATAACCACCATATCGAATTCCGCAAATATGACGGCAAATTCCTGCTGGACATCATCCGCGAAAAGGCTCCGTTATTAGGCTTTGAATTGGATGTCCACTGGGTGCAACGCGGCGGCGCCAATCCATTGGAAGTCATCAAAGACTACAAGGGAAAAGTGGAATTGATCCACTTGAAAGACTACCGTATCGCGGCTATTCCGGATGAAGCATTCGATGCGCTGTATAATGGCGATCACGCGACATTCATGACGGCTTTCACTGATGTCATCCAATTCGCTGAATTGGGAACAGGCAGCCTGCCATTGAAGGAAATCATCGAAGAAAGCATCTCATCAGGCGTACGCTACCTATTGGTGGAACAGGACGACACTTATGGAGTGGATCCCTTCGAAAGCCTGAAAATATCCCGTGAGCACCTATTGGAATTGGGCTACGGAAACCTGTTCTGATAAAACGGATGAAGAAGTTCGGAGAGGATTCTCTTCGGACTTCTTCCTATAATAATGAAGGAGGTCGTAAGAGTGGGAAATAAAGATGGAATGAATTATGCGCCGAAAGGTAAAATCAATAAGGTTGTGGAACCGGGGGCGTTCAATGTCGGGATAACGGCACTGGACCACGGACACATCAACGGCATGACGAATGGACTGATCGAAGCCGGCGCTACGATCAAATACGTTTATGATCCGGATACTGAAAAAGTGGCCAATTATCTGGAGTCATTTCCGGATGTTACGGTTGCGGATTCTTTGGAACAGATTCTGGAAGATCCTGAAATCCATTTGGTCGCCGCTGCTGCGGTCCCTAATTTGCGCAGTGCCTTGGGGAACCGGGTCATGCGCGCAGGGAAAGACTACTTCACGGATAAGACTGGCTTCACGACGCTGGAACAATTGGAAGAAACCAAAAAAGTGGTTGCAGAAACCGGCAAGAAATATTGGGTCTACTTCAGCGAAAGGCTGCATGTGGAAGGCGCTGTATTTGCCGGCCAGTTGATCGAAGAAGGCAGGATCGGCCGCGTCATCCAAGTGACTGGCTTTGGGCCGCACCGTCTCGATAAAGAGAAACGTCCCGATTGGTTCTTCAAAAAGGAACAATACGGCGGCATTTTGGCCGACATCGGCAGCCACCAAATCGAGCAATTCCTCCATTATACAGGGAATGTGGATGCAAAAGTGCTCCACAGCAAGGTCGGAAACTACAACAACCCGGATACGCCCGAATTGGAGGACTACGGCGATGCCACGTTGGTCGGTGACAATGGCGCAACCTTCATCTTCAAAGTCGATTGGTTCACGCCGGACGGACTCGGAACATGGGGTGACGGCCGAACATTCATCACCGGAACGGAAGGAACAATCGAAATCCGCAAATACATTAATGTGGCGACGGAACAGACGGGTGACCACTTGTTCTTGGTGACGAAAGATGGCGAAGAGCACTACTCCTTGACTGGTGAAGTCGGATTCCCGTTCTTCGGCGAAATGATTTTGGACTGCGTCAACCGCACCGAAAATGCGATGACGCAGGAACATATCTTCAAGGCGCAGGAATTATGCCTGAAAGCTCAGGAGCAAGCACTGAACATTACAGGAAATCTATAAAACACTATCCCTTTCTTTGTTTCCGGATGACCCGGATGGCGAAGGAAGGTTTTTTTCGTTGGCTTCGGGATGAGTGAGCGTGCAACTTGAACTCTGGCCGGCAGCTTGTTATGATGCGGAAGAAGAACTATTGAGAAAATGAGGTGAAAGGATGGAAACATTGATCATAGTCAGCCACCCGACGCTGACTGATTCGAATGCACAAAGGTTTCTGTGGGAAAGTCTCCCGGCAGAAGGGGTGACTTGGCACCATCTCGAATCGGTTTATCCGGATGGACAGATCGATCGGGAGGCCGAGCAACAGCAATTGCTCCAGTATGACCGTATCATCTTCCAATTCCCGTTCTATTGGTACAGCTCGCCTGCTTTGTTGAAACAATGGCAGGATGTCGTCCTGACTGAAGGTTTCGCCTACGGAGCTGACGGAAGCAGGCTGTCGGGGAAAGAATTCGGCCTCGTTCTGGCTCTTGGTGTGAATGAACGCGAATATCAGGCGGGGGGCAGGGAAGGCTTCACGATTTCGGAACTGACCCGGCCGTATCAGGCGATGGCAATGAAATGCGGCATGGTGTACTTGCCGACGCTCGTCGTTTCGAAATTCGATTATCTGAGCGACACCAAGCAGAAAGAATTGCTGATCGCTTATCAGCAATACCTGACCAAAGACAATGACGCCAGTCTCAAGACTTCAGAAAACTGGTTCAAACTCCAACTGCAGTCGCTCGGGAAAGCGGGACTGTCCGAAGAGGATCAGCAACTGGTGGAGCATCTGCTCGCCGTTTTGGATGACAACCGCGAACACTTGGATGATCTGGCGTGGACATTGGCGCAGATGGAAGGCAATCAGCTTGGGTAAAGGTTAATGTAAAGCGAGGGGCAATAATGGAGACTGAAAATTGGGTACAGGAACAACTGGACCACTTAGTGGAAGCGAGCAAGGATTATCGGCAAAAAGCGCTTTTTCAGGAAACGAAAAAGCTTTTTCAGGAGCAGCATCAACGGATGGAACAGATGGAGGGCGAACTGGACGGGCGGATGTGGAGCCCGAAAGAGTGGTCGAATTAGGAAGCACAAAAAAATAGAGGACAGCTGAGCAAATGTTCAGCTGTCCTCTATTTGCGTTGTTTGTTATTTTGATGTGAGTGGATATTGGTAGACGTAGTCGTCCATCACGAAGCCGCCTCCGATGGGGGAGACGATGGATTCCGTGCGCACAAAGCCGTATTTTTCGTAGAATGCGATCGAACCTTCGTTGTATTTGTTGACGGTAAGCTCCAGGACTTTTTTCTGTTCCTTGATGGCCAGATCGACCATTTTTTGCATGATCTGATAGGCATAGCCTTGTCCGCGGGCTTCCTGCAGCAGGTAGAGCTTGCTGATGAACAACTTGTCTTCCTGTAGTTGGATAGCCAAGTAACCGGCGGATTGCCCCTCGCTTTTGATGAGAAAATAATCCAATTTGCCTGTTTCGATGTCATCTTCCAGATTAGCTCTGGATTGGATGTTCTCCAACATATAGGTTACCTGTGCTGGTCCCAGGATCGGCAGATAGTACTCATGCCAGATGATGTCGGCCAAGCGGGACAGTTCGTTGATCTGCTCCATGCTCTCGACCGGTTCCAACCGGAGTGCGGCTTCGCGCGAAAAGAGTTGTGGGGTTGTCATGTCAAGCCACCAATTTAACCAGGAAATATTTCTTTTTGCCGCGGCGTACTAAGATGAAGCGGCCTTCGAAAGAATTTTCGGCAGTGATGACAAATTCCAGATCCGTAACTTTGTCGCCGTTGATGGAGATGGCGCCGTTTTGGATGTCTTCGCGTGATTGACGGCGTGACGGTTCGATGCCGAGATCGACCAGCCAAGTGACCAAATCCTGTTCCTTCAGGTCGGCTTCGAATGTCGGCATATTTTTGAAGCCTTCCGCGATTTCGTCGGCAGTCAATTCCTTCACTTCGCCGGTGAACAAGGCTTCGGTGATCTTTAGAGCGTCCTGAAGGGCTTGTTCGCTGTGGACGAAGCGCGTCATTTCGGATGCCAAAACTTTTTGGGCTTCGCGTTTGTGCGGCTCTGTTTCCACTTTTTCAGTCAGCGCATCGATCTCTGCCTTCGAAAGGAAAGTGAAGTATTTCAAGTATTTGATGACATCGCGGTCGTCCTGGTTCACCCAGAATTGGTAGAACTCGTAAGGGGTTGTTTTCTTCGGGTCCAACCAGACGGCCCCACCGGCAGTCTTGCCGAATTTTGTGCCGTCCGCCTTCAGCATCAAAGGAATCGTCAAACCAAAAGCTTTTGCTTCCGCGCCTTCTTTTTTGCGGATCAGGTCCAAACCGGCAGTGATGTTGCCCCATTGATCCTGGCCGCCGATCTGAAGGTTGACGCCTTCATTCTGGAAAAGGTGCAGGAAGTCCATGGACTGCAAAATTTGGTAAGTGAATTCCGTGAAGGAAATGCCGGTATCCAGACGGCTGGCTACGATATCTTTGGCCAGCATCGTATTGATGTTGAAATTCTTGCCGAAGTCGCGCAGGAAATCCAACAGCGTCAAATCTTTGGTCCAGTCATAGTTGTTGACGAGCCGGATGTCAGCTGAACTGTCGGAAAGGAACAGTTTCTTCATTTGAGAGGTCAAAGCATTCGCATTCTCGACGACTTGATCCATCGATTGCAGAACCCGTTCCTCGCTCTTTCCGCTTGGGTCGCCGATCGAGCCGGTTGCGCCGCCTATCAGGATTACGGGTCTGTGCCCGGCCAGTTGGAATCTCTTCAATACAATGAAGGGAATCAGATGACCGATATGCAGGCTGTCACCGGTAGGGTCGACGCCGCAATAAAGGCCGATCTGCTCATCCTCTGTTAATTTGCGTAAACCTTCTGCATCCGTTTGTTGGTTGATGGCGCCGCGCCATTCTAATTCGTCGATGATATTCATGTGCTTCATTCCTTTTCTCATAAATTTATATGCAAAAAAATCCCTGTCCAGACAAGAAAATACTTGTTTGAACAGGGACGATAGTTACCGTGTTACCACCCAGCTTGCAGAATCATCCCGAAATCGGAAAGACTTTGCCACTCTGACATGTATCGTATGCCGACCGCTTATGCGCATAAGAAAGCTCCAAAGTGTAATTCGAATCCAGGCTTGCATCAGCTTCCACCAACCGCTGACTCTCTATAGGACAAAATCCCGATTCTACTGTCTTTTTCATCGCTTTATATTGTATTGGTTAATTGCCGTAAGTATAGCGCAGCAAAACTTTAAATGTCAACCATGACAACAAAAAAAGTAATGCTACAGAAATGTTACAAAGTCGGGAGGTGTATGAAATATTGCTGATGGCGCGGATTCGGACACATTAAGCGAATCGTTTTACAGAAATGTTACAGTTAGGCTACAACTTGTCGAAACCGGGTTAAACGAAAAAAAACTATGTTATGATTCATTATGTTGATGAATCTTAAGAAAAACTATAAAAAGTTAAAAGATATATAAGAATTATAACTAACGACAATCGAATGTAAGTGGAGGAATTAGACTTGAAGAAGAAATTAGTGGCTATCGCATTAGCAGGTACGATCCTTGCAACAAGTATAGTAACGCCTTTTACAGCACAAGCAGATGAAATCTTAACAAAAATCCAACAACAAGAAACTAAAATTTCTGAATTGGACAGCAAACAAAGCTCTGCAGAAGAAAATCTTTCTTCAATCACTGCGGAAGTTGATGCAGCCGAACAAAGAGCAGAGACTCTATTGGCAAACCGCGTAAAGACACAAGATGAGATTGTTGCTTTACAAGAAGATATTGCCGAATTGCAAGTTGTCATCGCGCAACGCGAAGAGCAATTGGATGAGCAAGCAAGATCTGTTCAAGTGAACGGTTCAAACGAAAACTATTTGAACTTTATCGTAGCATCAGAATCTTTCACAGATTTAGTATCCCGCATCGATGTGGTATCAAAAATGGTTTCCGCTAATAAAGAATTGGTAGAACAGCAAGTTGCAGATCAAAAAGCTGTTGAAGACAAGAAAAATAAAACTGAAGATAACTTAAATGAAATCAATGCAATGGCCATGGAGTTGGAACAACTTAAAGGCGATCTGCAAGTGAAGCGAATCGAACAAGAGAGCGCAGTTGCCGCTTTGGCTGCTGAAAAAGCAACAGCTGAATCTGACCGCGAAATGTTCTTGGCGCAAAAAGAAGAAGCTGATCAAAGAGCTGCCGCAGAGGCTGCTTCCATTGCTGCCGCTGAAGCTGCCTCAGCTACTGTAGCTGCAACAGTCGCACAAGCAAGTTCAGAAGAGTCTTCTACCGCTGCATCATCTGTTGACATTGCATCAAGCGCAGTTGCAAGTTCCGAATCAGCAGCAACTGCTAGCTCGGCTCCTGCTCAAACAGTTGCCGCTGCACCAGTTGTTGAGAGTGCGCCAGTAGCGACTGCTCCTGCAGCAGCTGCACCAGTCGTCAGCGCACCTGTAGTGGCCGCACCAGTCGTGACTGCACCGGCGTTATCAGCACCAACAGGCGATGTTGTTTCCATTGCTGCACAATACATCGGCGTTCCTTATGTATGGGGCGGAAAAACACCGTCTGGTTTTGACTGCTCAGGCTTCACGTCTTATGTCTTCAGACAGGCATACGGCATCGAAATCGGTGGCTACACAGTTCCTCAAGAAAACTCAGGTACGCAGATTGCTGTATCAGCCGCACAAGCGGGAGATTTGATTTTCTGGGGTTCAAGAGGCGCGACTTATCACGTAGCTATCTATGTAGGCGGCGGACAATACATCCACGCTCCAGCGCCAGGCCAAACAGTTACTTATTCTTCTTACAACCTTTCCGGCGCATCATTTGCTGTACGTGTTGCAAGATAATCCAAAATTCACGACAGTCCTCCGGGGCTGTCTTTTTTTTGTCTTTACGGAGGAAATTTGTTGACCTTGACGCAGCGTCAAGGTGTATGATGAAATCATCGGAGGGGATTAGATGGAATATACGATCCAAAAATTGAGCCGGCTGGCCGGCATCAGCACGAGGACGTTGCGGTTCTATGACGAAATCGGCCTGCTGAAGCCCAAACGCACCAGTTCCTCCGGCTATCGCATCTACGGAGAAGCGGAGGTGGACAGGCTGCAGCAGATCCTGATCTTCAAGCAACTGTCCTTTTCGCTTGATGAGATCAAAGCAGCGATGGATGATCCGGCGTATGACGCGGAACGTTCGTTGGTCGCGCATAAACAGGCGCTGCTGGAGAAAAAGGCAGAAATCGAATTGCTGATCAAAACGGTCGATGCTACGCTGGATGAAAAAAGAGGAGGCAGAAAAATGAGCGACAAAGAGAAATTTGAAGGAATGAAGAAGGAGCTGCTCGACGAGAATGAATCCCGCTACGGGCAGGAAATCCGCGGAAAATACGGTGAAAAGACCATTGTTGCATCAAACAAAAAATTTGCAGGAATGAGTGAAGCGGATTTTGACGCGATGCAGGAGCTGGCCGTGCGCTTGCAAGAGCTGCTGACGGAAGCGATGGCTACCGGGGATGCCGGCGGAGAGGCTGCCTTGGCTGTTGCTGCGTTGCATAAACAGTGGTTGAGCTATACTTGGCCGACCTACTCCTCGGAAGCGCATCGCGGACTGGCTCAGATGTACGTCGATGACGAAAGATTCACGGCATACTACGACAAAGCATCCGGTAAAGGCGCTGCTGTCTTTTTGCGGGACGCGATCCACAACTATACTGAAAAAGCTGAATGACATTGGAAAGGCTGGGAGCGGAACGTTGCTTTCGGCTTTTTTGCGCGTGGATCTGGTGGTGCGGGCAATAGCGGGAGGTTGCCGCTTGTTTCGAATTTCGCGCCCCAACCCTTGACATTTGTGGTAGAATGGTACGGTAAGTTGCGTACATTCGCAAACAACTTAGAATTCAGGGAGGCACTCATTCGTGGCTAAAGACAAAAATACATTTTATATCACTACTCCAATCTATTATCCGAGCGGTAAGCTCCACATCGGAAATGCGTATTCTACAATCGCATGCGATGTAATGGCGCGCTATAAAAAACTGATGGGATTCGATGTGTTCTACCTGACCGGTTCAGATGAGCATGGACAAAAAATCGAGAACAAAGCTGCAGAATTGGGCATCACACCGAAAGAATATGTGGACGGTATGGCCCAGGATATGCAGGATTTATGGAAACGTCTGGACATTTCCAACAACAAGTTCATCCGCACGACTGATGATGATCATGTGCAGGCTGTTCAGCAGATCTTCGAACAATTATTGGCACAAGGCGACATCTATCTTGGCGAATACGAAGGCTGGTATTCCGTTTCCGACGAAGAGTTCTTCACGGAAACACAATTGGCTGAAGTATACCGCGATGCCGATGGAAAAATCATCGGCGGGGTTGCTCCAAGCGGCCATGAAGTCGAGTTGGTGAAAGAGGAGTCCTACTTCTTCCGCATGAGCAAATACGCGGATCGCCTGTTGGCTTATTACGAAGCGCATCCCGATTTCATCCAACCGGAGTCGCGCAAAAACGAGATGGTCAACAATTTCATCAAACCAGGCCTTGAGGATTTGGCTGTATCGCGGACGACCTTTACCTGGGGGATTCCCGTGAAGAGCAATCCGAAGCACGTGGTCTATGTTTGGATCGATGCATTGGCTAACTACATCACTGCGTTGGGGTATGGTTCGGCTGATGATTCGCTTTACCAAAAATATTGGCCGGCTGATGTGCATATGGTCGGAAAAGAAATCGTCCGTTTCCACACCATCTATTGGCCGATCATGCTGATGGCACTGGATCTGCCGCTTCCGAAGAAAATTTTCGGCCACGGTTGGTTGTTGATGAAGGAAGGCAAAATGTCCAAATCAAAAGGCAACGTTGTGTATCCGGATATGTTGGTGGACCGCTTCGGTTTGGATGCTTTGCGCTACTATCTGATGCGCGAAGTGACCTTCGGCAGCGACGGCATCTTCACGCCGGAAGACTACGTGAACCGGATCAACTATGATCTGGCGAACGATCTGGGCAACTTGCTGAACAGAACGATTGCCATGATCAATAAATATTTCGGAGGGAACATCCCTGCGGCGCTTGCAGCGGAAACGGCTTTCGATGCGGAACTCAAAGCGATGGCAGCGGAAGTGACCGAGAATTACCAGAAGGAAATGGACAACATGCAGTTCAGTTCGGCCTTGTCCGAAACATGGCGCCTTATTTCACGCGCGAACAAATACATCGATGAGACAGCTCCATGGGTCTTGGCGAAGGACGAGTCCAAGCAAGCGGAGTTGGGAAGCGTCATGGCGCATTTGGCGGAAACCTTGCGCGTCGTCGGCATTCTCTTGTCTCCGTTCATGACGCAAGCGCCGTTCAGAATGTATGAACAACTTGGATTGGACTTCGAAAAACAAGGTGCTTGGGAAAATGTAGCCTTCGGAACGTTCCCGGCGGAAGTGAAGGTAGTCGAAAAGGGCACACCGATCTTCCCTCGTCTGGTTACGGAAGAAGAAGTCGCCTACATCAAGGAACAAATGGGCGGAACGGCCCCAGCGGAAGAGGAAACCGTCGCGGCCGAGTGGGATCCGACGACTACCGTACTGACTTCCGAAAAGGAAAAACAAATCAAATATGAAGACTTCGATAAAGTCGAGCTGAAGGTAGCAGAAGTCATCGATTGCCAAAAGGTCGAAGGCGCGGACAAATTGCTGAAATTCCGTCTGGATGCGGGTGACGAAGGTCATCGCCAAATCCTGTCGGGCATTGCGCAATGGTATCCGGATCCTGCGTATTTCATCGGCAAGAAAGTCATCATCGTCGCTAACCTGAAAGCGCGCAAAATGAAGGGTGAAATCAGCCAAGGGATGATCCTTTCTGCTGAAAAGGATGGCGTGCTGCAAGTCATACTCGCACCTGAATCGGCAGCAAATGGTTCGACAGTGGCATAAAGGTTTTTGTGATTCAAGGAGCCTGGGACAGTTGTCCTGGACTCCTTTGTCCATTTTAGATGCAGAAGAATCAGGGCAGGCAATGGCCTTCCCGCAGGAACCGGAAAGGAATCTATGGATAAACTATTATTTGATACACACACGCATTTGAATGTGGACGCTTTTGCGGATGATGCGGACGCGGCCATCGGAAGGGCCCATGAAGCCGGTGTCGGAAGATTTGCGGTCGTGGGATTCGATGTGGACACAATAAAAAAATCGCTCGAATTGAGCGCAAAATATCCCGAAATCTACAGCATCATCGGCTGGCACCCTACAGAAGCAGCGACCTATACTGCGGCAGTGGAAGACAGCCTGATGGCATTGCTTGAAGAAAAAAAAGTTGTTGCCATGGGCGAGATGGGGCTGGACTATCATTGGGACACAGCGCCGCATGACGTCCAAGCGAAAGTGTTCAGAAGGCAAATCGCGATCGCAAAAGAATTGGAACTGCCGATCAGCATCCATATGCGTGATGCTATCGAAGACACGTACCGTATTTTGAAGGAAGAGGGTGTGCGCGACATAGGCGGCATCATGCACAGCTTCAGCGGTGACGTGGACTACATGAAGAAGTTTTTGGATTTGGGCATGCACATTTCAATAAGCGGCGTCGTCACTTTCAAAAAGGCGACCGAAGTCCATGAAGTGGCCAAAGCTGTTCCACTCGAGCGACTCTTGGTCGAAACCGATGCGCCGTATCTGGCTCCCGTTCCTTTCCGCGGAAAGCGAAACGAGCCGGCATATGTACGCTATGTAGCCGAAAAGATTGCTGAACTGCGCGACCAGACATTCGAACAGATTGCGCTGCAGACAACCAAAAACGCAAATACGTTATTTGGGTTGGATGATAGATGAAAATAGAAGAGATCATAGTGGTTGAGGGAAAAGACGATACCAGACGGATTAAGCTGGCGGTGGAGGCTGATACGATCGAAACGAACGGATCGGCAATCAACGAAGAAACTTTGCAGCTGATTGCCCATGCGCAAGCGACACGCGGCGTCATCGTCTTCACCGATCCGGATTATCCGGGCGGGAAGATCCGGGCAACGATCGTGGAACGTATCCCCGGCGTCAAGCATGCGTTCTTGCGCAAGGATGATGCGCAATCCCCGAAAGGCGGAAGCCTCGGAATCGAGCATGCTTCTCCGGAAATCATCAGGGAAGCGCTGAAGAATATCTACACGCAACGTCAAGCAGAAACGAGCGACATCGACAGGAAATTCCTGGATGAATGGCACTTGGTCGGACATGCTGACTCAGGCCGTTACCGGGAGTTGCTGGGGGATGCACTTGGGATCGGCCATACGAACGGTAAACAGTTGTTGAAACGTCTGCGCATGTTCCAATTGGAAAAAGAAGATGTTGATGCAGCGATGACGGCAATTTTGAGAGAACTGGATGAAAAGGATAGCCTGACCGCTTTGCGGCAGGAGGAGGAAAATAAATGAGTGGATTAGAATACCATAAGGATATAGCAACACCGAGCAGAACGAACGCCATCTTAAAAAAATACCATTTGACCATGAAGAAAAGCCTGGGCCAAAACTTTTTGGTTGACCCGAATATATTGACGAAGATGGTTGATGCAGCCGGCATAGATGAAAACACCAATGTCATCGAGATCGGGCCCGGTATCGGAGCCTTGACGGAACGCCTTGCCAGAGAAGCCAAAAAAGTAGTGGCGTTTGAAGTGGACAGACGTTTGGCACCGATCCTGAAGACGGAACTTGCGGAATACGATAATATCGAAATCATTTTTCAGGATATTCTGGAGGCAAATGTTCCGCAAGTCATCGAAGAGCATTTTGAACCGGCCGAACGATTAGTGGTGGCAGCGAATCTGCCTTACTATATCACGACGCCAATCATCATGAATTTCATAGAGACTGATTTGCCGATAGACACGTTTGTGATGATGATGCAAAAAGAAGTCGCGCAGCGCATGACAGCCAAACCTGGAACGAAAGCATTCGGCTCATTGACGATTGCGATCGACTACTATACCGAAGCCGAGATTGCCTTCATCGTTCCGAAAACTGTTTTTGTACCGCAACCGAATGTCGATTCGGCAATCCTGAAGCTGCAGCGGAGAGCGGAACCTAAAGTCAAAGTTACCGATGAGAAGTTCTTCTTTGATTTGGTGCGCGCCGGTTTCAATCAACGCAGAAAAACGCTCTGGAACAATCTGCAATCCCGCTACGGCAAAACGGAAGAGATCAAGGCAGCTTTGACAGCCGGACTTGAAGAAGCCGGCATTGAGCCTTCAAAACGTGGAGAAGCCCTGAGCATTGAACAATTTGCGGCCCTAGCGAATGCTTTGGTCAAATATTTGGACGTTCAATAAATCATCAAAAAATAACCTGATGTTTTCGCGTCCAGAGGCACCATCGGTACGGATGCATCACCTTCCGGATCCCATTGCGAAGGGAAGTTGATGCATCTGCGGTGCAATTTTCCAATCAGCAGTTTTACTAAAAAAAAGTAAAAAAAGTTGATAAGATTTCTTTAAAAATTTATTCGTTTCATAGTTGCGTGCATACGTCCTCTGTGATATACTTGTTAATTTAATTTATCTGTGTTATACTGTGAATCAGTGAGGTGAAACAGAATGCCGGATAATTTGAGTCAGATTAAGGAACAACTGGAATGTCACTTAGGGCAGAAAGTTATGCTGACTGCGCAAGCAGGACGCAAACGCAAGACAGAACGAAAAGGTATTTTACGGGAAACGTATCATGCTGTATTTGTGGTTGATCTAGACCAAAACGAAAATGCATTTGAACGTGTATCATACAGTTATGCAGATGTTTTAACCGAAGCTGTAGAGATCTTATTTTATGATGAAGAAAAATGCCAGTACGCTTAAATTATGTAAGAACTTATTCCAAATAAATCAAACAGACATCGAAATGTCTGTTTTTTTTTATGGAAAAATCGCATGCTGCAGGCCGAATCGTTTGCGGAACAAACCGGTTCCGGTCACCGATTCAGGCGATAATGACTGTTCAGAAAGTAATTCTTGGTTATTGGCATATAATTCTTTTAAAAACGGCACGCTTACGCTAGTATTGTAGTATAAGGACAGTGGAGAGGAGCGTGGAGCGATGGAATGGATTGAACGTGCACCGGCAAAAATAAATTTGGCGTTAGATGTATTGTATAAGCGGGATGACCTTTATCATGAACTCGAAATGGTGATGGCTTCAGTCGACCTCGCGGACCATCTTACGTTTACTCCTCTCGAAAAAGATGAAATCAGAATCTACACGAACAAAGTGTTTCTGCCCGTGGATACGCGTAATCATGTCTATCAAGCAGTGAAGCTTCTCAAAGACCGTTGTGGGATAAAGAAGGGGATCAAAATCGAAATTGACAAGAAAATCCCTGTAGCTGCCGGATTGGGCGGCGGCAGCACGGATGCGGCTGCAGCTTTGCGCGCGCTGAACAAGATTTGGGATCTGCAGCTTTCTGTTGAGGAGTTGATTGCGATAGGCAACCAAGTAGGCTCGGATGTTCCCTACAGCATAGTTGGCGGCACAGCCTTCGTATCAGGCCGAGGGGAAATCGTCCGCAAACTGCGACCGATGCCATCCTGTTGGGTGATTTTGGCGAAACCGCGCCTGAGCGTCTCGACGAAGACGATTTTCCGGCTGTTGGCTGTCGAGCAACTGCAGCACAAACCGACTTCCCGCATCGTAGCGCAAGCCATCGAGGAGGGTGATTACGAGCGGATGTGTCAGAATGTTGGGAATGCTTTGGAACAAGTGACCTTCAATAAGCATCCGGAACTGCGCCAATTGAAGGACCGGATGGAGAAGTACGGACTTGATGGCGTGACGATGAGCGGCAGCGGCCCGACCATCATCGGATTCAGCAGAAACACGTCGCGCATCAAAAGAGTCTACAACAGTCTGCGAGGATTCTGCGAAGAAGTTTATATGGTCCGACTGCTGAATGAAGATTGATTAATCAAAACCGCGAAACCCCCTGAAGGGTTTCGCGGTTTTTGCTTGTGAAACGGAAGCGGAATGGTTGACGCGTTGCATCCAATTGTGATAAAGTGTCTATCGGGACTTAAACAGGAATCATTACGTTTTGGAGGAATAATAAATTATGATAAATAGATTGAAACTGACAGGCATTCTGTCTGCAGCAGCCCTTGTTCTGGTTGGTTGCGGAACGAGCGGAAGCGATGAAACAGCCGTTTCTGAAGATGGGATACAGGTTGTCACAACCTTCTATCCGATGTATGACTTTGCGAAAAATGTGGTAGGCGATAATGGCGAAGTTTCCGTTTTGTTGGATGCCGGACAAGAATCGCATGGCTATGAGCCGACGCCACAGGATATCGCGGCCATTGCTGACGCTGATGTGTTCGTATACAACAGCGATGAAATGGAAACGTGGGTACCCAGCGTGCTGGAATCCATTGAATCGAGCGATGTGATCGTCGTCGAGGCTGCCGAGGATATCGCGCTTTTTGAGTTGGAAGAGGCTGCCGAAGAAGAGCACAGTGATGAAGAAGGCGAAGCTGCCCACAACGTCGATCCGCATGTCTGGTTGGATCCGGTGTATGCACAAGAGCTTGTGAGCGCCATTTTGGCCGGAGTCCTTGAGGCGGATGAAGCCAACAAAGAGAGTTACGAAGCGAATGCAGCTGCCTTTAACGAAAAGTTGGCGGAACTGGATGCAGCCTATCAGACTGCCTTTGAGAGTGCCGAAAACCGCACATTCGTCGTCCAGCACGCAGCTTTCGGCTATATCGCCCGCCGCTACGAATTGACTGAAGTGGCGGTATCCGATGTGTCATCCGATGCGGAACCGAATCCTGCCAAACTGGCTGAACTGCAGCAATTTATGATCGATAATCAGATCACTACCGTTTATTACTCGGACAGCGCCTCTTCGAAAACCGCAGAAACGCTTGCCGAAGAAGCAGGTGCTACACTGGAAGTGCTGAGTCCGCTTGAAGGGATAACCGATGAAGACCAAGAAGCGGGCAAAGATTACCTGAGTGTGATGGAAGAAAATTTGACAGCTTTGAAAAAAGTGATCCAGTAAGAGAAGAGGGGAATTCAAGTGGAATATATCGATGTACAGCATCTGTCGTTCTATTACGATGATGAACCTGTCCTGCAGGATATCACATTCCAAGTGCACGAAGGGGAATTCGTCATCCTTACAGGCGAGAATGGCGCGGCGAAATCCACTTTGTTGAAGAGCATCCTGGGCCTGTTGAATCCCCGGGAGGGCAGCGCGACGATTTCGAAGGTGAACTATCGTGGGGAAAAGCTTACGATCGGTTATGCACCGCAGCAAATTTCGTCGTTCAATATCGGGTTTCCGAGCAGGGTACTTGAGTTTGTGGAGTCGGGCAGATACCAAAAAGGCAAATGGTTCAAAAAATTGGATGAAGAAGATAATACCCATGTAAAAAAAGCTTTGGAATCAGTGGGAATGTGGGAGATGCGCAACAAAAAAATCGGTGAACTATCCGGTGGGCAAAAACAACGCATCGCTTTGGCCCGCATTTTCGCAACCGATCCGGACTTGTTTGTGCTCGATGAGCCGACAACCGGAATGGACAAGGAATCGCGCGAGCGTTTCTATCGCTTGCTGAAACACAATTCACAAGTCCACAACAAAGCAATCATCATGGTTACGCATGAGCACGAAGATATCAAAGAATTTATGGATACCCATATTCAGTTGGTCAGAAAGGAGGATTCGCCGTGGAGATGTTTCTCTATGGATTTATGCAAAGAGCCTTCCAAGCATCAACATTGATCGCAATCATGGCACCCATTTTGGGCCTGCTGCTGATTTTGCGCCGGCAATCCTTGATGGCGGATACGCTGTCGCATGTTTCCTTGGCCGGAGTTGCTTTAGGTATGCTCCTCAACATCAATCCGACGCTTACAACATTAGCCGTCGTCATTTTGGCGGCGATCGGGATCGAATATTTGCGTGTCATCTTCAAAGGCTATTCGGAAATATCCATCGCAATCCTGATGGCTACGGGAATGGCGGTAGCATTGGTTTTGATGAGTTTCGTATCCGGGAAACAGAACGCTAGTGTCGAGCAGTTTCTGTTCGGGTCGATCATCACCATAAATGATGAGCAGATCGTTATCTTGTTGGCATTGGCAATCATAGTCGTTTTATTGTATCTGATTTTCCGCAAACCGTTGTATGTGTTGACGTTTGATGAAGACACGGCCCATACAGCGGGCTTGCCGGTCCGCATGATGTCGTTGTTGGTTTCTGTAATCACAGGGGTCGCAATCAGTGTGGTGATGCCGATTACCGGCTCATTGCTGGTTTCCTCAATCATGATTCTGCCGGCAGCCATCTCGATGAGATTGGTGCATACCTTCAACGGCGTCATCCTGCTTGGGATAGGCATCGGTTTGACGGGAATGTACGGAGGTTTGTTCGCATCCTATCAGTACGGGACGCCTCCCGGTGCCACAATCACCTTGGTTTTCGTGGCCATGTTCATTTTGACCAGCATCTATAAGGTCATCGCTGAAAAGAAGTAGAATCTTAACAATAAGATATATGGACAAGAGCAGAACATTGCTCTTGTTTTTTTGACTTAAATTCGATTAAAAACGAACAATCAACAATTAAAAGCTTCCATTTTTCAGGAATCAACTATATAATAGGGAAAAGAACGCAATATGAGGAGAGATTTGGATTGAAAATAAAGCGCAGTGAACGGTTAGTCGATATGACCCGTTACTTATTAGAGAGACCGCATCGGTTGATTTCATTGACCTATTTCGCTAAACGTTATGAATCAGCGAAATCATCCATCAGTGAAGACTTATCCATCATCAAGAAAACATTTGAAGATCGGGGAACAGGGATTGTCGAAACGCTTCCGGGTGCAGCAGGCGGCGTCAAATATATTCCGACAATCACCAAAAAAAATGCCCGCGAAATTATAGAAGAAATGTGCGAAATCATGAACAGCAAAGATCGTCTGTTGCCAGGGGGATACGTTTATCTTTCCGACATGTTGGGCAATCCGGAAATCCTGCAGAAAATCGGGCGTGTCATCGCGGCTCAATACGTAGAAAAAAAAGTCGATGCAGTCATGACTGTCGCCACTAAAGGGGTTCCGATCGCGCAAGCAGTAGCCACTTATCTGAATGTGCCGTTCGTCATCGTGCGCCGTGATTCGAAAATTACCGAGGGCTCCACAGTGAGCATCAATTACGTTTCAGGTTCATCCGATCGTGTTGAAAAAATGGAGCTATCCAAACGCAGTTTGCCGCGCGGTTCAAAAGTTCTCATCGTCGATGATTTCCTGAAAGGCGGCGGTACCATCAACGGTATGCGCAGCATGATTTCCGAATTCGAATCGGAGACAGTCGGCGTGACGGTATTCGCTGAAGCTGGTTACAATTCCAAGCGCGAAGTGTTCGATTATACGTCACTGATCCGCGTAAACAATATCGACTTGAAAGATCATTCCATCAGCGTGGGCTTGGGCAATTATTTCGATTCAAGCACTGATTGATAATAAGCATGAAAAAGAGCTGGACCTTAAGACTAAGGGCCGGCTCTTTGGTGTGTTGGGAAGGAAAAATGCGATTCCCTAAGTGGGATTGGGTGTAGTTCAGACTTTTTCATTCCTGAAAGCATCACCCGGCAGCTTTTTGTAGGCTAATTTTTCCAGAATGCTCCCGCAATCAGGATAGTCTTTCAGCAACGCATCATAAGGCAGCAATTCAAAATCACGGTAATCGAATCCTGGGGAGACCATGCAGCTCACGAGCGCATAGTCTCCGGATGATCCTTCGATGCTGCTCCCAAAGATGACCCCTTTCAGAACCGTAAATTGGAAAAGTTCGCCTTTATCGGGATGGCGCCCCATCTTGATCGCCTCGTAGCGGCCGTCGGGATGCAACAGATGGATCGTCAACGTGCTGCCTTCATGGAAATACCAGACTTCATCGGATTTCAAGCGGTGAAAATGCGAAGGGTTGTCTGCAGTCAACAAGAAGAGGATGTTGCTGTAGAGATAGCGTTCTCTCCGATCTTCGGTAACGATCAGTTCGGGGGAATGGCCGGTTTCACGAAAATAGCCGCCTTCCGCATGTGGCTGAAGCAACAGTTCGTGTATCCAAAATGATGCAGTCGGTTTTGTCATTGGGATCAATCCTCTCAGTGTGTCTTCCTGTCTACAAGTATATCCAAAAAACCGGTCAATAAGAAACAATGTATCCGCATTCTTCGTATTTCCATTAGAAAATGAAAAGAAGTCGGTATTTATGTACGACATCATATTGAAAAAAGCAAGTTTTTACGCTAAGATAATTTAGTTGAAGGAATAAAATGAAAAGATAGGAGTTGCTTATGGCTAATCGTTTTGCAATCATACTTGCTGCTGGTCAAGGAACGCGCATGAAAAGTAAGCTTTATAAAGTACTGCATGCAGTTTGCGGAAAACCAATGGTAGAGCACGTCGTGGATCAAGTAGAGGCTGCTGGAATTGAGAAGGTAGTGACAATTGTAGGGCACGGTGCGGATACTGTTAAAGGATGCTTGGGGGATCGTTCGGAATATGTATTGCAGGCGCAACAATTGGGAACAGGGCACGCTGTCCTGCAAGCGCAAGTTGTGCTGGAGAACGAAGAGGGCACTACGTTGGTCATCTGCGGAGATACACCGCTTCTGACTGCAGAGACGTTGGAATCCTTGTTGCAATACCATGAAGAGAAAAAAGCGAGAGCAACTATCCTGACTGCGCATGCTGCTGATCCGAACGGCTATGGCCGCATCATCAGAAATGCTTCAGATAACGTAGAAAAAATTGTGGAACAAAAAGACGCTTCTCCGGAAGAAGTGCGTGTGCAGGAAATCAATACCGGTACGTATGCGTTCGATAACAAGTTTTTGTTTGCTGCGCTGCAATCAGTGGGCAACAACAATGCGCAAGGCGAGTATTACTTGCCGGATGTCATCGAAATCCTTAAGAACCAAGGCGAAATCGTGACGGCTTATCAGATGAGCGACATGGGCGAAGCTTTGGGCGTGAACGATCGTGTGGCTTTGGCTGAAGCTTCTGTCTACATGAAGAGACGCATCAATGAAAAACACATGCGCAACGGCGTTACCTTGATTGACCCGGATAATACCTACATCGAGTCGGATGTGATCATCGGAAGCGACACAGTCATTGAACCGAACGTATTCCTGAAAGGGAAAACGATCATCGGTGAAGATTGTTTCATCGGATCAGGCTCAGAACTGAGCAATACATCAATCGGTGACCGTGTCCAGGTCAGAAGTTCAAATCTGGAGGACTCCGTAATGGAATCGGACAGCAACATCGGTCCGTTCAGCCACCTGAGACCGAACAGCCATATCGGAAAACGCGTCCACATCGGAAATTTTGTGGAAGTGAAGAACGCGGTATTGAACGAAGACACAAAAGTCGGACATCTGACATATGTGGGAGACGCGGATCTCGGTAAAAACATCAACGTCGGTTGCGGCACTGTCTTCGTGAATTATGACGGCAAGCACAAACACCGTTCCAGCATCGGTGACAATACGTTCATCGGCTGCAACGTGAACATTGTGGCGCCTGTCAAAGTCGAGGCCAACACATTCCTAGCTGCAGGTTCGACCATCACAAAAGATGTTCCTGAAGGCGCGATGGGCATCGCCCGCAGCCGCCAGGAGAACAAACCCGGCTATTGGGAAAAATTGCCGCCAGCCAAAAAATAAAGCAAAACCTTATACATGTATGGTAGAATGATTTTGAAAATACAATATCAGTATGTGTTTAATTTGGTAAAAACAAAAGATTAACGGAGGATTATCATGACAGAACATTACAAAGATCCAAAACTTAAGATTTTTTCCTTAAGTTCAAATCGCCCTTTGGCTGAGAAAATTGCGGCTGACGTTGGTGTCGAGTTAGGAACCCTTTCTTCATCCCAATTCAGCGATGGTGAAATCAAAATCAACATCGACGAAAGTATCCGCGGTTGCCACGTTTACGTCATCCAATCGACAAGTTCTCCGGTAAACGACCACTTGATGGAACTTTTGATCATGATCGATGCTTTGAAGCGTGCGAGTGCCAAAACCATCAACATCGTATTGCCTTATTATGGTTATGCACGCCAAGATCGCAAAGCACAATCACGTGAGCCGATAACGGCGAAATTGGTGGCGAACATGATCACCAATGCTGGCGCTGACAGATTGTTGACACTTGATATGCATGCTCCTCAAATCCAAGGTTTCTTCGATATCCCGGTTGATCATTTGTTGGGAGCTCCGTTATTGGCAAGCTACTTCTTGGATCATGAAGTTTTGCGTGATGACGTAGTCGTTGTTTCACCTGATCACGGTGGCGTGACAAGAGCCCGCAAACTGGCTGAGTTCATCAAAGCGCCGATCGCCATCATCGACAAGAGAAGACCGAAAGCGAACGTTGCCGAGGTCATGAACATCATCGGCAATGTCGAAGGCAAAAAATGTATCCTGATCGACGACATGATCGATACTGCCGGCACAATCACATTGGCTGCCCAAGCACTGCAGGATGCAGGCGCGTTGGATGTCTATGCTTGCTGCACACATGCTGTATTGTCAGGTCCAGCCATGGACCGCATCAACAACTCCGTAATCAAAGAATTGATCGTTACTGATTCGATTAATATCCCTGCTGACAAAGTCAGCGATAAGATCGTAATGGTTTCCGTGTCACAATTGATCGCCGAAGCAATCAAACGTATCCACGAAAACCGCTCAGTAAGCCCGTTGTTCCAAGAAAAATTCGTGATCATCGACTAAGAAACTGTTAGTTGAAAAAAGTCCTCCCTTGGAGGGCTTTTTTTGTTTGGGAGAGGGGTAGTGTGGGGTGGGCTGGTGGGGCTGGAAAAGATGAACAACTCGGAAGAATCCATGTTTTCGGGACCCCGAGCCCCCACATAACCCCAACCCCAAACCTCACATCACCGAAACCCGCAACAAAAAAACACCCGCATTCCCCAAAAGGGACTGGCGGGTGTTTGAGATCGGATAAGATTATTTTGCGTCTGCTTCCAGGCTGGCGAATCCTTCTTCCAACACTTTTTTCAATGTGTTAGCGGATAGATCCATTTTTTCCTGTTCTGCATCAGATAAAGGAATTTCGATGATGTTGCGGATACCGGTACGGTTGATGACTGCCGGCACGCCGATGAAGATATCTTTGTGGTTATATTCCCCATCCAGATAGACGGATAAAGGCATGATCGCATTTTCGTCATTCAGGATCGCTTTTGTGATGCGGGCTAAGGCTACAGCGATACCGTAGAAGGTCGCTCCTTTTTTCTCGATGATTTCGTATGCGGCATCGCGCACTTTGAAGAAGACATCGACTAAAGCTTTTTCATCGACAGCAGAAGTCTGTTTCACCCATTCGTAAATCTGCAGGCCGCCAACGTTAGCGTGGGACCATACAGGGAATTCGGTGTCGCCGTGTTCCCCTAAGATATAGGCGTGAACATTACGGGTATCTACGCCTACTAGCGCAGCGATGCTTTGGCGGAATCGAGCGCTGTCCAGGGAAGTACCGGAACCGATGACGCGGTTAGCAGGGAGTCCTGAAAATTTCCAAGTCGCATAAGTGAGGACATCCACTGGATTGGATGCTACCAAGAAAATGCCGTCGAAACCGCTAGCCATGATTTCTCCGATGATTGACTTGAAGATGCGCAAGTTCTTGCTGACTAGATCGAGACGTGTTTCACCAGGTTTTTGAGCAGCTCCTGCAGTCAATACAACGATATCAGCGTCGTGGCAATCTGCGTATGATGCTGCATAGATTTTTTTGGGTGAGGTATAAGCTAGAGCATGGGAAAGATCGATGGCGTCTCCCTCTGTTTTCGCTTTGTTGATATCAATGATACCCAACTCATGACCAATATTTTGTGTAACCAATGCAAACGCATAACTTGACCCTACAGCGCCGTCACCGACTAAAATAATTTTTTGTCCTGTATTTCCACTCAATTCTGCCATTATAATGCTCCTCTCGCTATTTGCTGATTCTATTATAACACTAAACAAAGGTGATTACTCTTTGGGCCTATCCCACTCGGCAAAGATTTTCAGAACCAGCGATGATTGCGCGAAAGTGATAGACAGTGAACAACCTGTGAAATATTATATAAAAATATTATAAAATAAAACACTGCTGTTTTCAATGGGGAATTGCGATTTTGTTCACAATATTTTTTACCGGGTCCCAATCCGATTTCTTACGATTCTCCGATGAATGTGGTATACTGTTCGAAAGTAACCTGTGCGGATGGCATCCGTGCGGCCTTTTTTGGCGTAAAAGAGCAGGCAAGCACACGCTTGCTCCCTAGCGAACATAACTATGACTGGAAACAATAGGGGAATATAAATGAAAATGATCGTTGGATTGGGGAACCCAGGTCCTAAGTATACCGACACGAAGCACAATGTCGGCTTTATTGCTTTGGATGAATGGGCTTTTCAGAATAAAGAGAAATACAATAAAAATAAATTTGAAGCGGTATATATAGAGACGACCGTAAACGGTGAAAAAGTTTTATTCGTCAAACCGCTGACTTTCATGAATGATTCGGGAAGAGCTGTCAGGCCGCTGATGGACTACTACAGCATTCCGATCGAAGATCTGGTTGTCGTGTACGATGATATGGATATGCCGGTAGGCAAAATAAGGCTTCGCCAAAAAGGTGGGGCTGGCGGACATAATGGCATTAAAAGTTTGATCCAGCACTTAGGCACACAGGATTTCAACCGGATCCGCATCGGAGTCGGAAGGCCCCAACATAATATGACGGTCATTCAGCATGTGCTGAGCCCTTTTCCGAAGGACGACCACGCCGAAATGTTGCACTCCGTAAAAGAAAGCGTGGATGCGATCGACCATTTCATCAAAGGGAACAATTTTTTGGAGACAATGAATCAATTCAATAAAAAAGGTTAGGTTCAGCTTTAGCTGGACCTCTTTTGTGTCTGCCGCACAGCCTGCATAGGTGAATCAAGATGAAAGCGATAACCTTTTTTCTGCAGAACATACCATGAACGAGGAGAATATTCATGAAAGAAATAGAGAAATATTTGAAAAGCACAAAAAATATACAGACAGTATTATCTGAAATAAATGCAGAATTGCCACAGTTGGTAGCAGGGCTTTCCGGATCAGGCCGCAATCTGTTGACGAATATCCTGTTCGCAGAATTGCAGAAACCGGTCATCGTCTTGACCCCCAATCTGCTCCAAGCGACCCAAGTGTATGAGGACATCAGTCAAATGGCACCCGATGTTCCCATCCATATCTTCCCTGTGGAGGAATCGGTCGCGGCGGAACTGGCTTTTTCATCACCGGAATACCGCAGCCAAAGGGTCGAAACGTTGGATTTTCTCAAGAACGGCAAAAAAGGGATCGTCGTGATCCCGGCTGCCGGATTCAAAAAAATCCTCTCTCCAGCTTCGATCTGGGAAACACATTGCCTTGATTTTTCCGTCGGCATGGAGTTGGATTTGGACAGCTTGCCTGAAAAGTTGGTCGCAATGGGCTATACCCGTGAACGGATGGTTGCCAGCCCGGGCGAGTTCAGTATACGCGGGGGCATTATCGACATCTATTCCCTGAACGAAGAGAATCCCTTGCGAATGGAACTGTTCGATACCGAAATCGACACATTGCGCTATTTTGATGCCTACACGCAAAAGTCCAGCGAATCTATCGAAACCGTCCGGATCTTGCCGGCGCATGACACGATCTTCACGAAAGCGGAGATCGTCAAGCAGGCCAGTGCGGTAGAGAAAAAGGCCGAAAAGGCCATCAAAGGCATCAAAAATCAAGAGGTCAAAGAAAGCATGACACGTGTATTCTCCGAGCTGACGGATAATATGAAGCGCGGCGAATTATCGAGGGATCCGCAACTTTACACAAGTTTGGTCTATCCGGAACAGCCTACGGTTTTGGACTATATCGCTGAAGACGCGCTGCTTATCGTGGACGATTACAGCCGCATCCTTGAGGTTGAAAGGACAATCGAAAGTGAATCATCGGAATGGAAAATGGCAAAAGTGTCGGAAGGCGTGTGCCTGCCTTCACAGGATTTCAGCGCCGATATCCGCGAGGTGATTAAAAAATCCAAACAGCATCGCATCTATTATGCGCTGTTCCACAGAGGCTTCGGAAATATGCGGTTCCACGGAGTCTATCCTTTCCAATACCGCACGCTGAATAACTTCTTCAGTCAGATGCCGCAAGTCAAATTGGAAATGGAGCGTTGGCTCAAGCAGCATATGACGATTTTCGTGATGGTCCCTTCTGTCGAACGAGCCGAAAAGGTGCAGCGGATATTCGCGGATTTCGGCATCCATAGCTACGTCAAAGGCAACGATCCGTTTATCGAGAATAAAGTGAACATCCTGGTCGGCGGAATGGCGAACGGTTTTGAATTGCCGCAGGAAAAAGTCGTGTTCGTCACCGAAAAGGAACTTTTCAACAAAGTTACGAAGAAGCAACCGCGCCGCCAAAAAATGACGAATGCGGAGAGATTGAAGAGCTACACGGAACTGAATCCTGGTGATTACGTCGTTCATGTGAATCATGGGATAGGTCTCTACACGGGAATGGAAACCATCGAGGTCGGTGGCGTCCACCAGGATTACATGTCGATCGCCTATCAGGAAGGCGCCAAATTATTCATTCCTGTGACGCAAATCCATTTGATTCAAAAATATGTGTCTTCTGATGCCAAAACGCCTAAAATGCACAAGTTGGGCGGAACGGAATGGGCGAAAACGAAAAAGAAAGTCGCCTCGAAAATCGAAGATATCGCTGATGAATTGATCGAGCTTTACGCCAACCGGGAATCCGAAAAAGGCTACGTCTATCAACCCGATACACCGGAGCAACTCGACTTCGAAAATGCCTTCCCATATACCGAAACCGACGATCAACTGCGCAGTACCGCTGAAATCAAGGCGGACATGGAGAACGTCAAACCGATGGATCGCTTGCTGGTCGGTGATGTCGGATACGGCAAAACGGAAGTGGCTATGCGCGCCATCTTCAAGGCGGTGCAAGAAGGGAAGCAAGCCGCGTTCCTTGTCCCTACGACCATCTTGGCGCAACAGCACTATGAATCGTTGACGCAACGGTTTGAAGAATACCCGTTTGAAATAGGTTTGCTGAGCCGTTTCCGCACGAAAAAACAACAAGAGGAAACATTGGCCGGCATCCGGAAAGGCACGGTCGACATCGTCATCGGCACGCATCGGATCTTATCGAAGGACGTCGTGTTCGCTGACCTGGGATTGTTGGTGGTCGACGAAGAACAACGTTTCGGTGTGAAGCACAAAGAGCGCTTGAAACAGATGAAAGCCTCAGTGGATGTCTTGACGTTGACGGCAACACCGATCCCGCGTACCCTCCATATGTCAATGTTGGGGGTCAGAGATCTTTCTGTCATCGAAACACCGCCGGCCAACCGCTATCCGGTTCAGACATATGTCATGGAACAGAATAACGGAGCCGTCCGGGATGCGATCGAAAGGGAAATGGCCCGCGGAGGTCAAGCCTTCTATCTCTACAATCGGGTGGAAACGATCGAGAAGAAAGCCGAAGAGATCCGCGAGCTCGTCCCTGATGTCCGTGTTGCAGTGGCGCATGGCCAGATGACCGAAGTCCAGCTTGAGAATGTCATCATGGATTTTATCGAAGGCCGCTACGATGTGCTTGTCACCACAACCATCATCGAAACGGGTGTGGATATCCCGAACGTCAACACACTTTTCATAGAAAATGCCGACCGGATGGGATTGTCGCAGCTCTACCAACTGCGCGGACGTGTCGGCAGGACGAATCGGATTGCCTACGCCTATTTGATGTATCAGCCGAATAAAATGCTGACTGAAGTCAGCGAGAAAAGACTGCAGTCCATCAAGGAGTTCACGGAACTGGGTGCAGGATTCAAAATTGCCATGCGTGACTTGTCCATCCGCGGAGCAGGGAACCTTTTGGGTGCGCAACAACACGGCTTCATCGACTCGGTCGGATTCGATCTGTATTCCGAGATGCTGGGAGAGGCAGTTGCGGCCAAGCGTGGCCTGAAAGCGAAAACGAAGCGTTCCATCGTTGAAATCGACCTGAGCATCGACGCGTACATACCTGCCGAATACATAGAGGACGAGCGCCAGAAAATCGACTTCTACAAACGGATCCAACGAATCGACGGCGTTGAAGATCATGATGAAATCGATGCGGATCTGATCGACCGCTTCGGCGATTACCCGCAAGAGGTTTCTGATCTGTTGGAGGTCGGGCTGATCAAAAATTATGCAGAAAAGAGCCAGATTGAAACAATCAAACGCCAAGGCGAAACAATTGTCATCACCTTCTCGCAGGAAGCGACAGTCCGCTTGCAGGGGCCGGCAGTGTTTGAAGCCCTCAGCAAAATACCGTTGAAGGCCCAAATCAATTTGAATAATGCCAAATTGGTCGTCAGTCTTGTCATCGGGAAATTACCGAACCGCCAATGGCTGAACCATCTCAATGCATTCGTCAAAGCGTGCGTCGCCGAAACAGACGAAACAACGGGAGCAACAGATGGAAAATAATCGCTTGAAGCAGATGATGAAGGGTGCGTTGTTGCTGTCTTTGGCTGCTTTCATCAGCAAGGTGCTCAGCGCGGTGTACCGAGTGCCGTTCCAGAACATGGTGGGAAATACAGGCTTTTACGTTTATCAGCAAGTTTATCCTATCTATGGCATCGGTATGACTTTCGCGTTGTCAGGCTTTCCGGTATTTCTTTCCAAGATGATTGCGGAAACACCGGACAGCGGGATCCGCAGGGTGATGGTGAGGCGTAGCTTGGTCATACTGGGCGTCTTCGGCTTCCTCCTGTTCATGGGTATCTATGGCTTTTCCGGTCAACTGGCGCTGCTGATGGGGGACCCGGACTTGAAATCCATTTTGCAGTCGGTATCCTGGATGTTTTTATGGATGCCGATACTGGCAACGTTGCGGGGGTACTTCCAAGGTAACTACCGCATGGGACCGACAGCGATTTCGCAGGTATCGGAACAACTGGTGCGCGTCGGTGCAATCCTTTTTGCGGCTTATCTGTACACGAAAACAAAAGGCGACCTTTATGCGATGGGCGCAAATGCCATGAGCGGCGCTACTGTCGGTGCGGTCCTGGGCAGCCTGATCCTGTTGGTTGCCTATTACAAAGAAAGACGAAATCATGATTCGACACCACTTAATGATCGACAGTCAAAACAAGAGGCGCCCGCCGTACAATGGGGAAGCCTAGTCCGCCGTTATGCGACTGAAGGGGCGACGATTTGCCTGCTCAGCGCGATCCTGGTGCTGTTCCAACTGATCGATTCGTTTACGCTCTACAACGGCTTGCTGGATGGCGGTACAGCCAGCGAATTGGCAAAAAATGTCAAGGGCATCTATGACCGTGGCCAACCGCTTGTGCAGTTGGGCATGGTTGTGGGGACCGGGTTTTCGGCCAGCTTCATTCCGATGATGAGCCAAGCGCATGCACAAGATCGCCTAGGCGAATTCACCCGATCCGCCTTATCTTTGCTGCGGATGACAAGTGTCTTTTCAGCAGCCGCGGTGACGGGGCTGCTGGCTATTTTGCCGAACGTCAACAACATGCTCTTCGGGGACCGGGAAGGCATCGCGGTTTTGTCCGTGTATATTTTGGCCATTTTTGCGGCTTCTATCATGACCGCCTATCATTCCATCCTGCAAAGTCTGGGTCAATACAAGATTTCCTTGATTGCCCTGGCAGCGGGTCTTGCGGTCAAGTTCTTCGGCAATATGCTTTTGGTGGAACCGTTGGGTACGATGGGGGCAAGCATCGCCTTGATAGCTGGTCTGGCTGCCATGCTGTTTGTGCTTTGGCTGAACAGTGAACGCGCCTTGCGGGAAGTCTGGTTCAGGGATCGCTTTTTCCTCAAACTTATGGTTGGCTGCGTTGTCCTCTTTGTTACAGTAGGGGCGTTGCGGGTCGGTCTGGAAAGGTATCTCTTCACGGATGGAGACCGGCTGACGGATTCTGTGATAGCTGCAGTGACGGTTTGTGCTGGTGTGGGCGTATTCTTATGGTATATTCTAAAAGTGAGGCTCTTTACTTTGCGGGAGTGGATAAGTATTCCGTTCGGAAAAAAACTGCTGCGCAAATTGCCGGATAAAACAAGCGACTTAAAATAGGGAAGATTTCCAGAAGGAGAAATATATGGGTAAAATTGAAATAATGGGGCTTGGAGCCGGTGATTTGGAACAATTGCCGTATGGCGTATACAGTCGCTTGCTGGCAGCTGAATTCGTCCATCTGCGGACCAAGGAGCATCCTGTCGTTGAGAATCTGAAGGCTGCAGGCGTGCAGTTTGAAAGTTTTGATGACATATATGAATCGAAGGACAATTTTGATGACGTATACCGTCAGATCGCAGATCAGTTATTGGAAAAAGCAAAAACGCAGGATCTGATTTATGCAGTGCCGGGACACCCGTTGGTTGCGGAGGATTCCGTCAAGCATCTGATGCAGAACGAGGCGGGGATCGAAGTGGAAATCGTCGGAGGGAAGAGTTTCATCGACGACTTCTTTCAGGCGGTGGCCATCGATCCGATCGAGGGTTTCCAATTGTTGGATGGGTTGTCCTTCCACCAGGACCAGCTGAGCTTAGGCAATCACCTGATTATCATGCAGGTTTTCAATGAATTTGTGGCCAGTGATGTTAAATTGAAGCTGATGGAGAAATATCCGGATGAGCACCAAGTGGCTTTGGTCGATGCGGCAGGGACAAAGATGCAGAAAGTGACCTGGTGCCCGCTGTACGAGATGGACAGGCTTGAGGGCGTGCATAACTTGCTTTCTTTGTATGTTCCGCCGCTTGAGAAAGATGAGCGCACCAAAAGCTTTGAGTTGACCCAAGCCTACATGGATGCCATCGTAGAAAAAGATGTTTGGGTGCAATCGCAGACGCACGAAAGTCTGTTGCCCTATCTGAAGGAAGAATGCGAAGAAGTGGCCGAAGCGATCCAGAACGATGACATCGATAACCTGATCGAAGAGTTGGGCGATATTCTGCTCCAAGTGTTCTATCATGCCTCATTCGGCGAGCGGGAAGGTTTTTTCACGATGGAGGATATCCTGGAAACATTGAACAAAAAATTGCGCAGACGCCATCCGCATGTTTTTGACGGGGTGAAGGCTGATACGATCGAGGAAATCGATAAGATGTGGCAAGCGATAAAAGCAAAAGAAAAGGGGAATTCCGATGAGACTAGATAAATTTTTGAAAGTATCCCGCTTGATCAAACGCAGATCAGTAGCCAAGGAAGTGGCGGACAAAGGGCGCATCCTGATCAACGGCAAGCAAGCAAAATCGAGTTCGACTATCAAAGCCGGAGATGAAATGACGCTGCAATTCGGGAACAAAACCGTCGTCGTGCGCGTCGACAAAATTGTGGAAACGACCAAAAAGGATGAGGCGCAGGAAATGTATACCCTCATCAGCGAAACGGTTGCACCCAGAACGGAAGAAAATCGCTTCTGATGAAGCGAAAGGCCATGGACAATCCGCGCTGTTTCTTCTATACTTTTACATGAGTAAAACTATTCGGAGATAATGCGGGTGTGGAAGTTTTCAAGGAGGCGATCAGAGTGAAGGAAAAGACGAAGAAAAGGACAGCTGACAACGTAACCGTGATGCAAAATGAGTTTACGAAGGCGCAGCACAGTCAGAAACGTATATTTCAGAGGGAAAAGAAAGCCCATATGAGAAGATTGTCCCTGATTTTTTTCTTCGGCGCTGCCTTGATTGTGCCTTGTCTGTGGAAAACAGTCGGAAACTGGCTGGAAATCCGTAATCTGGATGCTGCCATCGCTTTGGCCCAAACAGAGAAAAAGCAGGCTGAGGACGAAAATACGCAATTGACCTATGAAGTCAAATTGTTGCAGGATGATGAATACATCGCCAAATTGGCGCGCGGTAAATATTATTTGAGCAAAGATGGCGAGATCATCTTCAGTTTGCCTGAAGATAATCAAACAAAAATGGCCGAGAAACAAGAGAATGCGGCAGATTTGGATTCATGAATACAGCGATGAATAAAGATTCTATTTTTTTCTGCATAATCCGTGTTATAATTAGTTGAGCAAAAATGAAGGAGGAACTTTTTTTTTATGTCAATTGAAGTTGGGAATAAAGTATCGGGAAAAGTTACAGGGATTACAAATTTTGGTGCATTCATTGATTTAGGTGGCGGTAAGACAGGATTAGTTCATATTAGTGAAATTTCTGATACTTTTGTAAAGGAAATAAAGGATGTTTTGAAGGTTGGCGATGAAGTGACCGTTAAGGTTATGTCCATTGCGGATGATGGGAAGATCGGTTTATCCATCCGTAAAGCTGTGGACAAGCCAGCAGGGGAAGTTTCCAGACCTCAACGTGAAAGCAGACCTTATCAAAAAAGTACAACTCCTCGTCCAGAAGGTTCTTTTTCCAAAGGCAGAAAAGATTTCTCAGCCCATCAGGATAAAGGTCTTAAAAACGACTTTGACTCGTTGATGAGCAGCTTCTTGAAGGACAGCGAAGATCGTCTGACTTCCATCAAGCGCAATACGGAAGGCAAACGCGGCGGCCGTGGCGGCAGACGTGGATAGAAAACAGTAATTTCTAGAGGATGGGCAAAAGGGAAACCGATTGTCGCACCCTCTTTTTTGCTTTACGAGTAAAGAGAGCAGGGATGTTATGCAGGAATATATTCTGCGTCTATGCAAAGAGTTGGAGCGCCAGCAACTTTGGGATAAAGAGAGCCGCTTGCTTTTGGCGGTATCCGGCGGTGCGGATTCCATGGCGTTGCTGGGGCTTGTCCAACAATTGCCGCCGGAATGGCAACCGCAGTTTGCGGTGGTGCATGTCCACCATCATCTCAGGGAAGAGTCAGATGAGGAATTTCGGATGGTCCAAGACTACTGTCAGAGCCAAGGGCTACCATTTTTTGCCGAACACTGGGAAGAAGAAAACCACCCGAAGTCGAATCTGGAAATGGCAGCAAGGGAATTCCGCTATGCCTTCTTTGCCGAGATGATGGAAAAATGGCCTGCGACCCACTTGGCGACAGCGCATCATGCGGATGATCAGCTGGAGACGATTCTGATGCGTCTGGTGAGGGGAAGCACGCTGAAGGGCATCTCCGGAATCGTTGCGACGCGCAGTTTTGGGCCAGGGCAACTCGTTCGCCCGTTGCTGTCGTTCCAGAAAGACGAGCTCTATCGGATTTGCGAAATGGCCGGGATCCCTTATCGGGAAGACAGCACCAATTTAGAGCTGACTTTCACGCGGAACAGATACCGGAACAGTATCATTCCGCTGCTGAAGGCTGAAAACAACCAAGCATCCAGGCATTTCGGCAATTTTTCGGAAGATCTGCAGGATGTATTGACTGTTGTTCAACCTATTGTATCCCAGTCGTTTCGCTCGTTGTTCAACAAGGTTGAAGCGGACTGGGTATTGGATCTGACCGCGTGGCAAGTATGTGAGATTTCCTTGCAACGGCTCGTGCTCAGTCATTTTGTGACGGAGCAGATGATACCTGCAGGGCAAGACTTCCGCAGGAGCCAACTGACTGCCATCATGGATCTTATCGAAAACCAATCTCCCCAAAAGCAAATATCTTTGGCGGGAGGGTGGCAGGCCAGAAAAAGGTATGATAAACTTACTTTCTTATCCCCCGATTCAGTCAAGATTGATTTTTCTGATTTTTCTGAAGTATTGGAGCTAAATAAATGGGTAACCTTGCCTTCTCATGGTAGAATAGGATTATTTCATGGCGATAATGCGTTTTCAAAAGAAGTTTTGATGGATGCTCAGGTCGTTGGAATCAACGGCGAATTGGCAACGATGCCTTTTACTGTGCGTTCCCGGCGTTCGGGCGACAAGATAGTTTTGAACAAAAATCAGCCATTCACAAAAAAAGTGAGTCGGCTTTTTGTGGATAAAAAAATTCCGGATGAAGAAAGACGAAAAGCCTGTATCGTCACTGATGACGAGGGACGTATTTTATGGGTGCCGGGCTATGCCCAGTCCGTCTGGTTGTCCGAGAATGACGACGAACAAACGTATTACAGATTGATTTACATTAAATAAATTTTTGAGGTGAAAGAAATGTTGCATCCTGATATCAAGGAAGTATTATACAGTGAAGAAGAAATCAGCGCAGTAGTCAAAGACTTGGGCGCGCAATTGACTAAAGAATATCAAGGGAAAAATCCATTGGTGATTGGGGTACTGAAAGGTGCCGTCATGTTCATGACCGACTTGTCGCGCGCGATGGCATGCGATCTGGAATTGGATTTCATGGACGTATCCAGCTACGGAGCGGGAATGGAATCAAGCGGAGACGTGAAGATCTTGAAAGATTTGGATACGACAGTGGACGGACGCGACCTGTTGATCGTGGAGGACATCATCGACACCGGACGGACGTTGAGCTACCTGATCGAAATATTCAAATACCGTAAAGCAAAATCCATAAAAGTGGTCACTTTGATGGACAAAAAAGAACGCCGCGTCGTTAATTTGGAAGCGGATTACATTGGTATCAACGTTCCGAACGAGTTCGTCGTCGGATACGGATTGGACTTCAATGAAAAGTACCGGAACCTCCCTTATATCGGGGTTTTAAAAACCGAAGTTTATGAGTAAAATCATTCGTTAAAATTGGTCAGATATGATATGATTAGTGAGATACCAGTATATTGTACTAACAAAAAAGATGAGACGTAAGATAAAGTCTGCGAAGAACGATATCTGACGAGGAGGTTCTAATGAAAAAAAATAATTTTCTTAAAAGCAGCGGCTTTTATGTGCTGATCTTCCTTGCGATCATTGCAGTGGTTTCGATGATTACAGGCGGCATGGACACAGAGACGAGCCAAGAAATTTCAGCAAGTGAATTTATGGATGCCTTGAACTCGGAAGAGGTGGATAGTTTTACGATCCAACCGGGTGCAGGCGTTTATGAAATCAGCGGTGAATACCGCACTGAACAAGAACTGGAAGTGGCTGATTCATCCAGCGATCTGCTGTTGTTTGATGATACGACCAGTACAACGACGAAGAATTTCACAACCAGAGTCTTACCGAATGATGAGACTCTGAAACAGATCACGGACATCGCCGAAACGACGGATACACAGATGGTGCCGTTGGAAGAAGATCAGTCCGGCGCATGGATCAGCATTCTGTTCAGCGTATTGCCGATCGTCATCTTCATCTTCTTCATGTACATGATGATGGGACAAGCTGGAGGCGGGCAAGGCGGTAACCGCAATGTCATGAACTTCGGTAAAACAAAGTCAGAGGATGCCACCAAAAAACCGATGAAAGTACGTTTTTCTGACGTTGCTGGTGCAGAGGAAGAAAAACAAGAGCTTGTGGAAGTAGTGGAATTCCTGAAGGATCCGCGTCGTTTCACGGCACTTGGAGCAAGAATTCCGGCGGGTGTCTTGCTGGAAGGACCTCCAGGAACAGGTAAGACCTTATTGGCCAAAGCTGTCGCTGGTGAGGCCGGGGTACCTTTCTTCTCGATTTCCGGTTCGGAATTCGTGGAAATGTTCGTCGGTGTCGGTGCCAGCCGTGTACGTGATTTGTTCGAGCAAGCCAAAAAAGCAGCTCCTGCAATCATCTTCATCGATGAAATCGATGCTGTCGGACGTCAACGTGGCGCCGGTATGGGTGGCGGACATGATGAACGCGAACAGACACTGAACCAATTGTTGGTTGAGATGGACGGTTTTTCCGGCAATGAAGGCATCATCGTAATTGCCGCTACCAACCGTTCGGACGTACTCGATCCGGCGTTGCTTCGTCCAGGTCGTTTTGACCGCCAGATTTTGGTAGGCAGACCGGATGTAAAAGGCCGTGAAGCGATACTGAAAGTACATTCCCGCAATAAACCGTTGGCAAGTAATGTGGACCTGAAAGTTGTCGCGCAACAGACACCAGGCTTCTCTGGAGCAGATCTTGAAAACCTGTTGAATGAAGCTGCCTTAGTCGCGGCCAGACGGAACAAAACAAAAATTGATGCACTTGATGTTGACGAAGCGCATGACCGTGTCATTGCCGGTCCTGCCAAGAGAGATCGTGTCATCAGCAAGCGCGAACGTGAAATGGTTGCTTACCATGAAGCCGGTCATACAATAGTCGGTATGGTCCTGAGCGATGCGCGCATTGTCCACAAGGTTACGATCGTTCCGCGCGGTCGCGCTGGAGGATACGCAATCATGCTTCCGAAAGAGGATCGATTCCTTATGACGAAGGATGAATTGTTGGAACAAGTTGTCGGATTGCTTGGTGGACGTGTTGCGGAGGAAGTTGTCTTCAACGTCCAAACTACAGGCGCCAGCAACGACTTCGAACAAGCTACTGGCTTGATCAGAAGCATGGTTACCGAGTACGGTATGAGTGAGAAGTTGGGCACTGTGCAGTATGAAGGGAACCATCAAGTATTCGTCGGACGTGACTATGGCCAAACCAAAGCTTACTCTGAAGATATTGCTTACCAAATCGACTCGGAAGTCCGTCGCATGATGAGTGAGGCGCATGTCAGAGCGCGTCAAATCATCGAAGAGCATCGTGAACAACTGAATCTGATCGCTGAAAAATTGTTGGAATTGGAAACATTGGACGAGAAAACAATCCGCAGCTTGTTCGAAACCGGCCAAATGCCTTCGGACTCGAATTCAGAAGAATATCCAAGCGAAAAAGCGCAGTCTTTTGAAGAAGCCAAACGGGCTCTTGAAAAGAAAGAGGCTGAAAAAGTTCGTCAAGAAGAGCAGATGCTTGCTGATGCCGAATCCGAAGATTCATCTAACGTTTCATTACCTGTTGCTGATGAAAAAGCAGAAAATGAATCGGAAAATGAATCCGCCGATACTGAAGAAAAATAAAACAAATAGCGTTTTGCAAAAAGTCTGGGATGACAATCCCGGGCTTTTTGTCATCAAAGGGCAACTCTGAAAATGAAAGTGAGCAAAGTGTGGTTGCTTTCGTCCCGACCTATAGTAGAATGATAGAGAAACAATTTAAGAATGCGATGGAGGATTACATATGAGTGACTATTTAATTAAAGCATTAGCCTACGAAGGACAATTCCGTGCCTATGCGATCGATGCTACAGCAGCGGTTGCGGAGGCTCAGAGAAGACATGATACATGGAGCGCCTCTTCTGCAGCTTTAGGCCGCACGATGGTAGGGACGTTGTTGCTGGCTGCTGCCGGCTTGAAGAACGAGGAAAAAATGACAGTCATCGTGAATGGGGATGGCCTGGGAGGCCGCATACTCGCAGATGCGAACGGCAAGGGCGATATCAAAGCCTATATTGCAAACCCGAACGTCAACCTTTCCTTGAACGGCGATGGCAAACTGGATGTGCGTGCAGTTGTGGGGACGGAAGGCACCTTGACCGTCATCAAAGATTTAGGGATGAAAGAACCGTTTACGGGACAAGTTTCTCTTGTCAGCGGTGAATTGGGCGAGGATTTCACCTACTACATGGCAAACTCGGAGCAGATACCTTCAGCCATTGGTTTGAGCGTACTGGTGGACACTGATGATTCAATCAAAGCCGCTGGCGGTTTCATGATCCAAGTTATGCCTGACGCCAGCGATGAAGCCATCTCGAAAGTTGAAAAGAATATCGCAGCCATTCCGTTGGTTTCCAGATTGATGGAAAACGGGGAAACGCCTGAACAGATTTTGACGCGCATACTGGGCGAAGAAAATGTTGAAGTGCTGGAGAAGATGCCTGTGCGTTTTCACTGCGATTGTTCCAGAGAACGATTCAGTGAAGGGTTGAGTTCGATCGGAAAGACTGAGTTGCATGAAATGATCGAAGAGGATCATGGCGCTGAGGTTGTTTGCCATTTCTGTGGCGAAAAGTACCACTATTCGGAAGCAGATCTGCAGGAACTGGTGACGGCCATTGATGAAAAACGCGCTGCCAACATCTGATGGCGCCGGCTTCTCGCTTGTAATGCGGTTTCACGTAATCTACAATGAAAGTAATCTATCCGTTTGACGGAACTGATCAGTAAAATTTATCTGAGCTGGAGGAATCGACATGGTAAAAATAGTCTCTTCAATTGCGAGTTTGATCGGGGAAACTCCGATAATCAAACTGAATAAAGTGGTACCCGAGGGTGTGGCTGATGTATACGTCAAGCTGGAATCGTTCAACGCGGGCGGAAGCGTAAAAGATCGCATCGCTTTGAACATGATCGAAGTGGCGGAAGAAGAAGGTCTTCTGAAACCCGGCTATACAATCGTAGAGCCGACCAGCGGGAATACAGGTGTCGGTTTGGCTATGTTGGCGGCGGCAAAAGGCTATAAAGCCATTTTTGTTATGCCTGATACGATGAGCATGGAAAGACGCTTGTTGTTGGCAGCTTATGGCGCAGAGTTGGTTTTGACACCTGGCGCTGAAGGGATGAACGGTTCGATTGCGAAAGCAAGGGAAATCGCTGCGCAACCGGATCACTTTATGCCTATGCAATTCGATAATCCAGCCAATCCGGCTGTGCATGAAGCTATCACCGGACCGGAAATCATCGAGGCTTTTGAAGGCAAGACGCCTGATGCCTTCATTGCCGGAGTCGGAACGGGCGGCACCGTGACTGGAGTCGGCAAGGCATTGCGCAAAGTCAATCCTAACGTGGAAATATATGCACTGGAGCCGACCGATTCGGCCGTATTGAGCGGAAAGCCGAAAGGCCCGCATAAAATCCAGGGTATCGGGGCGGGTTTTATCCCGTCTGTCTTGGACACGACACTTTACAACGGTATCGTCCAAGTCTCCAATGAACAAGCATTCGAAATGGCTCGCCGTGTCGCACGGGAAGAAGGCATACTGGTGGGTATTTCAGGCGGGGCTGCCATCGCCGGTGCGATCGAAGTGGCCATCCGTTTAGGCAAAGGCAAGTCTGTTGTGACTGTGGCGCCGGATAACGGAGAACGCTACCTGTCCACGCCTCTGTTCAGCGTACAATAATAAATGGATAAGAAGGACAGGCCGATTGGATGGCTTGTCCTTTTTCTTATTTGTGATGCGTCATCTGCAATCAGGCAAGATATTTTTCTTTTCTTACTGATTGTAAGATGATAGAATGGTCCAAGAGTTTTTCGAGCATCCAGAAAATGGATGAGATCACCATAAATAAATAACAAAGGAAGTAAAAAATGTATAAAATTGGCAATATTGAAATCAATAATCCGGTCGCAGTCGCACCTATGGCTGGAATCAGCAACGCTGCCTTCCGTGTCACCGTCAAAGAGATGGGTGCAGGCTTGGTCGTCTGCGAGATGATCAGCGATAAGGGCATCCAATTCCGCAATGAGAAGACTTTGCGGATGCTGCATATCGAGCCGAATGAGTATCCGTTGAGCGTGCAGATCATGGGCGGCAACAAGGATACGCTGGTTGAAGCGGCAAAATATGTGGCGGAAAACACTGAAGCTGCCATCATCGACATCAACATGGGCTGCCCCGTCAGCAAAGTCATCAAGGCGGAAGCAGGGGCCAAGTGGTTGTTGGATCCGGGCAAAGTCTATGAAATGGTTTCCGCTGTCGTGGATGCCGTTGATAAGCCTGTAACCGTGAAAATGCGGACCGGTTGGGATGCCGATCATCTGTTTGCAGTGGAGAATGCCTTGGCTGCAGAACGCGCTGGTGCAGCCGCCGTTGCCATGCACGGCCGCACACGCGTACAGATGTATGAAGGCAAAGCTGACTGGAACATCTTCAAGGAAGTCAAGCAAGCTTTGACGCGCATCCCATTATTGGGGAACGGTGATGTGAAGACGCCTGAAGATGCGAAGCGGATGTTGGACGAAACAGGCGTGGATGGTGTCATGATCGGCCGGGCTGCCTTGAGCAACCCTTGGATGATCAAACAGACAGTCCACTATCTGGAAACCGGAGAGATGTTGCCGCAATCGACCCCGCGTGAGAAGTTGGAAATCGCAAAACTGCACTTGGACCGATTGACGGATCTGAAGGGCGAAACAGTCGCTGTCAAAGAGTTCCGCAGCATCGCAGGTTATTACCTGAAAGGCATCCCGCGTGCTTCAAAAACAAAAGCTGCGGTCACTTCTGCATCCAGACAACAAGAAGTTGTCGACTTGTTGGATCGGTTCATTTTTGAAATAGAAGAACGCGAAGCCTCAAAAGAAGCGCCTACATCCGAAAAAATCGAAATAAATAGCTAAGACGGCTTGATTTTTCACTCTTTTATTGGCAATATTAAGAAGATTATGAAACAAGTAGATTTAAGAACGGAGTGACCTCATTGAGTCAAGAAAAACATTCAGAAGAAATGAATGACCAATTACTGATTCGCCGTGAAAAAATGCAGACTTTACGCGAAGAAGGAATTGAACCCTTTCAAAATGGTTTTGTAAGAACACATTTATCCGCAACTATCCATCAAGATTTCGATGCTTTTACGAAAGAGGAAATCGAAGAAAAAGATGAGACGATCGTTTCCGTAGCCGGAAGAATCATGACAAAACGCGGCAAAGGCAAGGTTGGCTTTGCGCATTTGCAGGACAGCAAAGGCCAAATCCAGATCTACGTGCGCAAAGACGCTGTTGGGGAAGAGAATTATGCGATCTTTAAGCAGGCCGATCTAGGCGACATCATTGGCGTAACTGGCCCGATCATGAAAACCGATGCCGGTGAAGTCACCATCAAACCGACGCAGCTTGTGCATTTGACGAAAGCTTTGCGTCCGTTGCCTGACAAATATCATGGGTTGACGAACGTTGAACAGAAATACCGTCAACGCTACCTTGACTTGATCAGCAACAAAGAGAGCTTCAATAAGTTCGTGCAACGCAGCCAGATCATCAGCGAAATCAGAACTTACCTGAACGGTCTTGGTTACCTGGAAGTTGAAACGCCGACTTTGCATAATATGGCCGGTGGGGCAACCGCAAGACCGTTCATCACGCACCACAACGCATTGGATATGGAATTGTACATGCGCATCGCATTGGAGTTGCACTTGAAACGTCTTGTGATCGGCGGCATGGAAAAGGTTTATGAAATCGGTCGCGTATTCCGTAACGAAGGGATCGATACAACCCACAATCCGGAATTCACGATGTTGGAAATGTATACAGCCTATACGGACTTCCACGATGTGATGGAAGTGGTTGAAGGCATCTTTGAGACGGTTACAACAAAAGTCAAAGGCTCCTCAACAGTGGTCTATGACGGTACTGAAATCAACTTGGCCGGACCATACCCGCGCATCCACATGGTTGACGCAGTCAAAGCCGTTACAGGCGTCGATTTCTGGGCACCGATGACTGACGCAGAGGCGCAAGCTTTGGCGGAAAAACACAATGTGCCGTTCACGAAGAACATGACGGTAGGACACATCATCAATGAATTTTTCGAGGCATTTGTGGAAGACACGTTGGTTCAGCCGACATTCATCTACGGTCATCCGCTGGCAATCTCGCCATTGGCACGTAAAAATGAAGAAGATCCGCGCTTTACGGACCGTTTTGAAATCTTCATCATGGGCAAGGAATACGGAAACGCCTTTACCGAGCTTACGGATCCGATCGATCAAAGAGAACGATTCGAAGCGCAAGCTATGGAAAAAGAGCAAGGCAATGACGAAGCGCATGGCGTTGACGAAGACTTCATCGAAGCTTTGGAATACGGTATGCCTCCGACAGGCGGATTGGGCATCGGCATCGACAGATTCGTTATGATGTTGACAGACAGTCAATCAATCAGGGACGTCCTGCTGTTCCCGACGATGAGAAATCTAGAGATTTAACTTAAATGTGAGGGGGGCTGCCGCAATTTGCGGTAGCCCTTTTGTATGTTTAGAGAATAGCGCGCTGCCGGCGCACCCGGAATCGAATGAAAAAAATGAAAAAAACGGAAAATATTGCAAATAATACAAGACAAATGGTTGACGGTCAGAAATATACATGTTATGATTCATAAGGTGATTTTATACACAGATTCCTGAACAATATCTTTCAGTCGTGCTGACTGGTGTATGATTGTCACAGAAAGAATAGTAGGTCGAAATATTCGATTTATTTATTTTTTTAACTAAAAAGGAACCACCTGGATGTGTGGACCTAGCTATCCCATCGAGGAAGGAGGAAAATCAATGCCTACAATCAATCAATTAGTGCGTAAACCTCGCAAATCTGCTATTGTAAAATCAACTGCTCCTGCTTTAGGAAAAGGTTACAATAGCTTCAAGAAATCTCAAACAAATACAAACTCACCTCAAAAGCGTGGTGTTTGTACTCGTGTGGGTACAATGACTCCGAAAAAACCTAACTCAGCGTTACGTAAGTACGCTCGTGTACGTTTGTCTAACTTGTTAGAAGTTACAGCTTACATTCCTGGTATCGGACATAACCTACAAGAACATAGCGTGGTGCTAATCCGTGGCGGACGAGTAAAAGACTTGCCAGGGGTACGTTATCATGTCGTTCGTGGCGCTCTTGATACAGCTGGTGTAGCCAACCGTATGCAAAGCCGTTCTAAATACGGAGCTAAGAGACCTAAGAAAAAATAATTAAACAATAAACGAAAAACAAAAGTTAAGGAAGGAGGAATTTGAATGCCTCGTAAAGGTCCAGTTACAAAACGTGAAGTAATGCCAGATCCGATTTACAATTCAAAATTGGTGACTCGTTTAATCAACCGTATCATGGTTGATGGAAAACGTGGTAAAGCTGCTACAATCTTATATAACGCATTTGAAATGATCAAAGAATCTACAGGAAACGACCCGTTGGAAGTTTTCGAACAAGCTATGAAAAACATCATGCCTGTTTTAGAAGTAAAAGCACGTCGTGTAGGGGGTTCTAACTACCAAGTTCCTATCGAAGTACGTCCAGATCGTCGTATGGCTTTAGGATTACGTTGGTTGGTAAACTACTCTCGTCTACGCGGTGAAGATACTATGGAAGAGCGTCTAGCTAAAGAAATTATGGATGCTGCTAACAACTCTGGTGCTTCAGTTAAGAAACGTGAAGATACACATAAAATGGCAGAAGCTAACAAAGCTTTCGCTCATTACCGTTGGTAAAATTTTCTTGCAAGAATTTTTTCTTGCAAGAAATTTGCTTTATGGTTGTATAAGTCACCATTTTTCCAATAAAATGGACTTGCAATTACTTTTACAAGAGAGAGGTGTTTGAAGAAGATGGCACAAAGAGAATTTTCTCTACATAATACGAGAAATATCGGTATCATGGCTCATATTGACGCTGGTAAAACAACGGCAACTGAACGTATTTTGTACTATACCGGTAAAATCCATAAGATCGGTGAAACCCATGAGGGTGCTTCACAAATGGACTGGATGGAACAAGAACAAGAACGTGGTATTACCATCACTTCAGCTGCTACTACTGCACAATGGAAAGGGTATCGCGTAAACATCATCGATACTCCTGGACACGTGGACTTCACTATTGAAGTTGAACGTTCCCTACGTGTATTGGATGGCGCTGTCGCTTTACTTGATGCACAATCAGGCGTAGAACCTCAAACTGAAACAGTTTGGCGTCAAGCTACAACTTATGGTGTTCCTCGTATTATATTCGCTAACAAAATGGATAAAATGGGTGCAGATTTCCTGTACTCTTTAGACACTCTCCATGACCGTCTGAATGCTAATGCGCATCCGATTCAATTGCCGATTGGTTCTGAAGATACATTCAAAGGTATCATCGATTTAGTCGAAATGAAGGCTGAAATCTATGACAACGACGAAGGTACTGAATACCATGAAGAAGATATCCCTGCGGAATATCTTGAAGCAGCTGAAGAATGGCATACTAAATTAGTTGAAGCTGTTGCGGAAACTGATGAAGCTTTGATGGAAAAATATCTTGATGGTGAAGAAATTACGAAAGAAGAATTGAAACAAGGTATCCGTACTGCTACATGTAATGTAGAATTTTTCCCGATGCTTTGCGGTTCTGCTTTCAAAAATAAAGGCGTTCAATTGTTGCTTGATGCAGTTATTGACTACCTTCCATCACCATTGGATGTTGCTGCCATCACAGGTACTGACGTAGATACTGAAGAACAAGTTGCTGTTCCTGCAAGCGACGAAGCGCCTTTTGCAGCCTTAGCATTTAAAGTTATGACTGACCCGTTTGTTGGCCGTCTGACATTCTTCCGCGTATATGCTGGTACTCTTCAAAGTGGTTCTTACGTTCAGAATGCCACTAAAGGCAAACGCGAACGTGTAGGCCGTATCCTACAGATGCATGCTAACCACCGTAACGAAATCCCAGAAGTATTTGCTGGAGATATCGCTGCTGCAGTTGGTTTGAAAGATACGACTACAGGAGACACTTTGTGTGATGAAAAGAAACAAGTAATCCTTGAATCCATGAATTTCCCAGAACCAGTTATCGAAGTTGCTATTGAGCCTAAATCAAAAGCTGACCAAGATAAAATGGGTATCGCGCTACAGAAACTTTCTGAAGAAGATCCTACTTTCCGTGCTTCCACTAACCCAGAGACTGGTCAAACGATCATCGCTGGTATGGGTGAGTTGCACTTGGACATCATCGTTGACCGTATGAGACGTGAGTTCAAAGTTGAAGCTACAGTAGGTGCTCCTCAAGTATCTTACCGTGAAACATTCCGTCAATCAGTTCAATCTGAAGGTAAATTCGTTCGTCAATCAGGTGGTAAAGGTCAATTCGGTCACGTATGGGTTGAATTTACTCCTAATGAAGAAGGAAAAGGCTTTGAGTTCGAAAATGCTATCGTCGGTGGGGTTGTTCCTCGTGAATACATCCCTGCAGTTGAAGCAGGTTTGAGAGACGCAATGGAAAACGGTGTGTTGGCTGGTTATCCTTTAGTTGACGTTAAAGCTAAATTGTATGATGGTTCTTACCATGATGTCGATTCATCTGAAACAGCATTTAAAGTTGCTGCTTCACTTGCTTTGCGTAACGCAGCTAAAAAAGCTGACCCTGCAATCCTTGAACCAATGATGGCTGTAGAAATTACAGTTCCTGATGACTATTTGGGAGATGTAATGGGTCATGTAAGTTCTCGTCGTGGACGTATCGAAGGTACTGAAGCACGCGGTAACGCACAAATCGTTAAGAGCAGCATTCCATTATCAGAAATGTTTGGATATGCTACAACTTTACGTTCTTCTACACAAGGCCGCGGAACGTTCTCAATGACATTCGATCATTACGAAGCTGTTCCTAAATCTGTTCAAGAAGAAATCATCAAGAAGAGCGGAAAAAATAGCGAAGAGTAATCTCGCTGTTGCTTAGCTTGTATATTGCTTTTTCGAGCACAAATCGGTATACTTTATACGATAGACGATTAAAGTCTAGACAAATTATAAGCACTCAATATGAGGAGGAAATGATTTAAAATGGCAAAAGTAAAATTCGACCGTTCAAAGCCCCATGTAAACGTTGGTACAATCGGACACGTTGACCATGGTAAAACAACATTAACTGCAGCTATCACAACAGTTTTAGCTAAAAAAGGGTTCGCTGAAGCATCTAACTATGCTGCAATCGACAACGCTCCAGAAGAAAGAGAACGTGGTATCACGATCAACACTTCTCACGTTGAATACTCAACTGAAACTCGTCACTACGCTCACGTAGACTGCCCAGGCCATGCTGACTATGTTAAAAACATGATCACTGGTGCTGCACAAATGGACGGCGCTATCTTAGTAGTTTCTGCTGCTGATGGCCCAATGCCACAAACTCGCGAGCACATCTTGTTGTCTCGTCAAGTTGGTGTTCCTTACATCGTAGTATTCTTGAACAAAGTCGACATGGTTGACGATGAAGAATTATTGGAATTAGTTGAAATGGAAGTTCGTGACCTGTTAACAGACTACGATTTCCCTGGCGACGATGTTCCTGTAATCGCTGGTTCAGCTTTGAGAGCTCTTGAAGGCGACCCAGCTTACGAAGAAAAAATCTTAGAATTGATGGCTGCTGTTGACGAATATATCCCAACTCCAGTTCGTCAAACTGACAAGCCTTTCATGATGCCTATCGAGGACGTATTCTCAATCACTGGACGTGGTACTGTTGCTACAGGCCGTGTTGAACGTGGACAAGTCCGCGTTGGTGACGAAGTTGAAATCGTCGGTATTGCTGAAGAAACTAAGAAAACAGTTGTTACCGGTGTTGAAATGTTCCGTAAATTATTGGATTACGCTGAAGCTGGCGATAACGTAGGAGCTTTGTTACGTGGTGTTACACGTGAGCAAATCCAACGTGGTCAAGTATTGGCTAAACCAGGTTCAATCACTCCACATACAACTTTCACTGCTGAAGTTTATGTACTTTCAAAAGAAGAAGGCGGACGTCACACTCCATTCTTCACAAACTACCGTCCACAATTCTATTTCCGTACAACTGACGTTACAGGCGTATGTAACTTACCAGAAGGCGTTGAAATGGTAATGCCTGGCGACAACGTTACTATGACTATCGAATTGATCCACCCAATCGCTATCGAAGACGGAACTAAGTTCTCTATTCGTGAAGGTGGACGTACAGTAGGCGCTGGCGTTGTAGCTTCAATCACTAAATAATTTTATTTCAAAATAAAATTCGGAAAACGGGAGCCTCGGCTCCCGTTTTTTTTTTGGAAAATTTCGATCCAGGAAGGCGCTCTTCAATAGAGCGTCTTTTTGTGTGGGGGGAGAGCAGTGGGGGCCCCGGAAAGGAAAGCCCAGAATTTTTACCATTTCAGTTCTATCTTTATTGGTGTTCACATTATATAGAAGAAACAGGATTTCCGACTGGGCTTGTTGAGGTAATCCATTCATTGAACGCAGCTATTTTACAGATATATTGCCCAATTTCCAACTTTTTTTGTTGTGACCTCATTCCATGTTAGGTTATATAACGTAATATTAGTGATTGAACCGTTTTCATGACACAGTTACAGCACTTATCGAGGGCGGAATAGCCTTTTATTTGCTGTTAGAGCAACTTGTGCAGTCTTATCCATCCGCAACGCCTTGTTAATGTCACATATCATCACATATGTCGTCATCATTTTGATGATTTTCTTTTTTTTAAGGTGTAAAGTAAGAAACATCACAAAGCAGTAATACACCAAAAAAATTATCAGCAGAAGGAGAATCTATATGGAGAACATTAATTATGCAGATACAACTTTCGTCTTCCTTGCAACGATTTTAGTCATGATGATGACGCCCGCTTTATCCCTATTCTACGGAGGGATGGTCCGGAAGAAAAATGTTCTCAGCACGACGATGCACAGTTACGCTGCCATCGCAATCGTTTCTATCCAATGGCTATTATTCGGATATTCTTTTGTATTCGGAGGCGACTCGAAATTTTTCGGCGATTTGTCTTTCACATTACTCAACGGTGTAGGCTTCACGCCGATTGATTATGCACCGACCATTCCGCATCAATTATTCATGATGTTCCAGATGGCTTTCGCAATCATCACCCCAGCCTTGATTTCAGGAAGCATTGCGGAACGCATGAAGTTCCCAGCATTCCTTGCCTTCATCCTTTTATGGACGACTTTCGTCTATGATCCGATTGCCCATTGGATCTGGGGAAATGGCGGTTGGATCCGCGAACTGGGTGCACTCGACTTTGCTGGCGGGAGCGTCATTCATATCAGTTCCGGTATATCTGCTCTGGTAGCGGCCATTTATCTTGGAAAAAGGAAAAATCACGATTCCGTCAAGCCACATAATATTCCGATGACTATGATCGGCGCCGGTCTATTGTTGTTCGGTTGGTTCGGTTTCAACGCCGGAAGCGCGCTGGCGATCAATGATATTGCACTGGATGCCTTCATCACGACAAACACTGCCGCTGCAACTGCCGGCATAAGCTGGATGATCTGCGAATGGATCATCCACAAGAAACCGACTGCACTTGGATTCGTCAGCGGGATCGTAGCTGGTTTGGTTTCCATCACGCCTGGTGCCGGATTCGTAAGCCCGATTTCAGCATTAGCCATCGGTTTCATCGGCGGAATCGTCTGCTTCTATGGCGTATCCGTCCTGAAGAAGAAATTTGATTATGATGATGCGCTTGATGCATTCGGTTGCCATGGCATCGGCGGAATCTGGGGCGGAATCGCAACAGGTATCTTTGCATCAAGCAGCATCAACCCTGCCATCGAAGGCGGTTTGGTTGACGGCAGCGCATCACTTTTGATAGCAGAAATAATCAGCATTTTGGCTGTACTTGCATACGCCGGCATCATGTCCTACCTCTTGTTGAAATTGATCAGTAAATTTATGCCAGTGCGTGTCTCTGCAGAAGAAGAAGAAATCGGATTGGATTATGCTCTCCATGGCGAAACAGCATATGGTAGTCTGGCTGTAGCACTGAGCGATACCAATTATTCAAATACAGCTGGATCGATTGTGCCGGGCGAATTGAGAACGGCTTTCCAAAAATTCCAAGAGCGCACTTTCGGAGGCAACGATCAGGAATTGGCCTTCGCGAATGCATCCCTTGAAGACTTGGACAAATCAGTGGTTGTGGAATACCAAGCCTCCGGCGCAACAACTGGCGGTCAAGGTCCACAAACAAAAATCACCAAAATAGAAATCATCACGAATGAAAGTAAATTTGAAGGTCTGAAAAAAGCGTTGAACAGTATCGGCATCACAGGTATGACCGTTTTCGATGTATTCGGCTACGGCATGCAAAAAGGCCACTCTACTTATTATCGTGGCGTCGAGACAGAAGCTGACCTACTGCCGAAGATCCGTGTCGAAGTTGTCGTCAGCACGGTTCCCGTCCAAGAAGTCGTGGACGCTGCCAGAAAAGCTTTGTACTCAGGCAATATCGGTGACGGAAAAATCTTCATCTATAATGTAGAAAACGTCATCCGCGTCAGCACAGGGGATGAAGGCAAGAAAGCTTTGGAATATCCGAACGAATAAGCAATAAGGGGTTGTCTCATACGAGACCGCCCCTTATTTAATTTTGTTACATTTCTTGAGTCCGACTATTCAACATGGCTAATGGGCTTGCATTCTTCTTGCGGATCAGTATAATAGTGAAGGGACAAAATGCTTCATAGTGCTCAGGCAATACTGGTCATTTGGATAATAACAGAAATTGAATATTATTTTCAGAAAAGACTTGCTTTAACTAATGCGATTATGTATAATATATTGGTACGGCATTCATGGTTATGAATAATGTATTGGGGACCGTTCATTCGGAAACTGCAGCTAAGAGACGAGAGGTTGCGACACACCCGGTCGCTTTGTCACGGCGGGTGTGCCGGGGAATTTTCGTGGAGCTAGTCTTATGAATTACATCTGACGAAGGAGGGAACAACATGGCAAAACAAAAAATACGTATTCGTTTAAAAGCATATGAACACCGTGCTCTTGATCAATCAGCGGATAAAATCGTGGAAACAGCAAAAAGAACGGGAGCTACCGTTTCTGGTCCGATTCCATTGCCGACTGAAAGATCACTATACACAGTGATCCGTGCTACTCACAAGTACAAAGATTCTCGTGAGCAGTTCGAAATGCTTACACACAAACGTCTAATCGACATCATCAACCCAACAACAAAAACTGTTGACGCTTTGATGAAGCTTGACTTACCAAGCGGCGTAGACATCGAAATCAAATTATAATCAAACCTATCATATAAAAAACAAACGGAGGTGTTACCATGACCAAAGGAATCTTAGGCAAAAAAGTAGGAATGACTCAATTCTTTACTGCAAACGGTGAGTTAGTACCAGTTACAGTTATCGAAGCTACTCCAAACGTTGTTTTACAAGTTAAAACCAACGAAACAGACGGCTACGAAGCGGTACAACTAGGCTACCAAGAAATGCGTGAAGTATTGTCAAACAAACCTGCTAAGGGTCATGCAGCAAAAGCAAAAACTGCTCCTAAGCGCTTCATTCGTGAATTTAACAATGTTGAGCTAGGAGAATACGAAGTAGGAAAAGAAATCAAAGTTGATATCTTTGCAGCCGGCGACATTGTTGATGTCACTGGTACCACTAAAGGACATGGCTTCCAAGGCGTAATCAAACGTCACGGACAAAGCCGCGGACCAATGGCCCACGGATCTCGTTACCATCGTCGTCCGGGTTCAATGGGTGCTGCTTCATTCCCATCCCGCGTATTCAAAGGTAAAAAATTAGCAGGACGTATGGGTAACGATCGCGTTACTATCCAAAACCTTGAAGTCGTTATGGTTGACGTTGAGAAAAACGTAATCCTGATCAAAGGTAACGTACCTGGTTCTAAAAAATCATTAATCGAAATCAAAGTAGCCCGCAAAGCTGCAAACAAATAATATAAAAGAGAGGAGGAACGAGAAAAATGCCAAACGTAGCCTTATTTAAACAAGATGGAACACAAAACGGTGAAGTAACTTTGAATGAAGAAATCTTTGGGATCGAGCCTAACGAAAACGTTGTTTACGATGCAATCATCATGCAACGCGCTTCTTTAAGACAAGGAACTCACGCAGTAAAAAACCGCAGCGCTGTCAGCGGTGGTGGTCGTAAACCATGGAAACAAAAAGGAACAGGCCGTGCACGCCAAGGTTCAATCCGTTCACCACAATGGGTTGGCGGTGGAGTTGTCTTTGGACCAACACCTCGTTCTTACAGCTATAAATTAAACAAGAAAGTTCGTCGCTTAGCTATCAAATCAGTTCTTTCAACGAAAGTTGCTGAAGGAGACTTGATCGTAGTTGAAACATTGAACTTCGACGCACCAAAAACAAAAGAATTTGCAAATGTGTTGAAAAACCTTAACGTTGATACGAAAGTATTGGTTGTTGTAGAAAACGACAACGATTTTGCAGCATTATCAGCACGTAACCTTCCTGGCGTAACAGTCGTTAACGAAACAGGAATCAACGTATTGGATGTTGTTTCAAACAACAAATTAGTCTTGACACAAGCTGCTCTTTCTAAGGTAGAGGAGGCTCTTATATAATGGAAGCAACAGACGTTATCAAACGCCCAATCATCACGGAAGCTTCTATGCTTGCAATGGATGAAAAGAAATATACCTTTGAAGTAGATGTACGTGCTAACAAAACATTAGTTAAACAATCTATCGAATCATTGTTCGGTGTAGATGTTAAAAACGTAAACATCATGAATGTACGCGGCAAACTTAAACGTATGGGCAAATACAAAGGCTATACAAAAAAACGCCGTAAAGCAATCATCACTTTGACTGAAAATTCTAAAACAATCGAATTATTCGAAAATTAATTTACTGAAATAATCAAATAGGAGGGGAAAAAACGTGGCGATTAAGAAATACAAACCTACCACAAACGGCCGTCGTAATATGACTGGTTCTGATTTCGCAGAAATTACAAAAACAACACCTGAGAAATCTTTGGTCGAACCAATCAAAAGAAAAGCCGGTCGCAACAACCAAGGTAAAATTACCGTTCGTCATCAAGCTGGTGGACACAAACGTGCTTACCGTGTGATCGACTTCAAACGTAATAAAGATGGAGTCATTGGTATCGTCAAAGCTGTCGAGTACGATCCAAACCGCACTGCAAACATCGCGTTGATCCAATATGTTGATGGAATCAAAACTTACATCATTGCCCCTAAAGGCATCGAAGTAGGCCAACAAATCGAATCTGGAGTAGGATCTGATATCAAAATCGGAAACGCTATGCCATTGGCAAACATCCCAGTCGGTACTGTTATCCACAACATCGAAACAAAACCAGGCAAAGGCGGTCAATTGATCCGTTCAGCTGGTACAAGTGCTCAAGTACTTGGACAAGAAGGTAAATATACACTAGTTCGTTTGAACTCAAGCGAAGTACGTTTAATCCTTTCAACTTGCCGTGCAACAATCGGTTCAGTAGGTAACGAACAACACGAATTGATCAACATCGGTAAAGCTGGACGTAACCGTTGGTTGGGTAAACGCCCTACTGTCCGCGGATCTGTAATGAACCCGAACGATCACCCACACGGTGGTGGTGAAGGTAAATCTCCAATCGGACGCAAAGCGCCAGTTACTCCTTGGGGTAAACCTGCTCTTGGTTACAAAACTCGTAGCAAGAAAGCTAAATCTAGCAAGCTGATCGTTCGTGGACGTAAAAAATAATTATCACAACAATAAGTGACTGAAGCAACACATAATCGAAAGGAGGCTTCACCATGGGTCGTAGTTTGAAAAAAGGACCTTTTGTCGATGAACATTTAATTAAGAAAGTTGAAGCTGCTCTAGCTAGCGAAAAGAAACAAGTAATTAAAACTTGGTCTCGCCGCTCAACAATTTTCCCACAATTCATCGGACAAACGATTGCAGTTTATGATGGAAGAAAACACGTTCCAGTTTACATTCAAGAAGACATGGTAGGACACAAATTAGGAGAATTCGCTCCAACAAGAACATACCGTGGCCATGCCGCAGACGACAAGAAAACAGGTCGCCGTTAATTACGAGGGGAGGAAATAACATGCCAGAACAAATCACAGCTGCAAAAGCATCTGCACAAACTGTTCGCATTGCCGCTCGTAAGGTTCGTTTAGTAGTGGATCTTATCAGAGGCAAGAGCATCGGAGAAGCAATCTCCATTCTGAAATTCACACCGCGTGGCGCTTCGCCCGTTGTAGAAAAAGTGTTGATGTCAGCAATTGCTAATGCAGAACATAATTATGACTTAGATATCGAAAGCTTGGTAGTAAGCGAGGCTTATGTTAACGAAGGACCAACGATGAAACGTTTCCGTCCACGTGCAAAAGGATCAGCTTCACCAATCTTGAAACGTACTAGCCACATCACAATCGTGGTATCAGAAAAGAAGGAGGGATAATCTGTGGGTCAAAAAATTCATCCATTAGGATTACGTGTCGGCATCATTCGTGACTGGGATGCTAAATGGTACGCTGAAAAAGATTACGCAGCTTTCTTACATGAAGATTTACGTATCCGTAAATACATCGCAAAGAACTTAAGCGAAGCTTCTGTTTCTAAAATTGAAATTGAACGTGCAGCTAACCGCGTGAACGTTTCTATTCATACTGCCAAACCTGGAATGGTAATCGGTAAAGGCGGTTCTGAAGTTGAAAAAACTCGTAAAGAGTTAAATGAACTTACTGGTAAAAAAGTACACATCAACATCGTGGAAATCAAAAGACCAGACTTGGATGCTAAATTAGTTGCTGAAGGTATCGCTAAACAGTTGGAAAACCGTGTAGCTTTCCGTCGTGCGCAAAAACAAGCAATTCAACGTACAATGAGATCTGGCGCTAAAGGGATCAAAACGCAAGTTTCTGGTCGTTTGAATGGTGCAGATATCGCTCGTGCTGAAACTCATGCTGAAGGAACTGTTCCATTGCATACATTGCGTGCGGACATCGACTACGCTTGGGAAGAAGCAGACACAACTTATGGTAAATTAGGCGTTAAAGTTTGGATTTACCGTGGTGAAGTTTTACCAGCAAAAAAAACAACTGAGAAAGGAGGGAAATAACCAATGTTAGTACCTAAACGTGTAAAACACCGTCGTGAGTTCCGTGGAAAAATGCGCGGAGAAGCTAAAGGCGGAAAAGAAGTAGTTTTCGGCGAATATGGTTTGCAAGCTGTTGACTCTCATTGGATCACAAACCGTCAAATCGAAGCTGCTCGTATCGCTATGACTCGTTACATGAAACGTGGCGGGAAAGTTTGGATCAAAATATTCCCTCACAAATCATATACATCCAAAGCTATCGGAGTCCGTATGGGTTCTGGTAAAGGGGCACCTGAAGGTTGGGTATCTCCAGTTAAACGCGGCAAGATCATGTTCGAAGTAGCAGGCGTCCCTGAAGAAGTGGCACGCGAAGCTCTACGTCTTGCATCTCACAAATTGCCAGTTAAAACAAAAATTGTAAAACGTAAAGAAATTGGTGGTGAATCGAATGAAGGCTAATGAACTTAAAGAGTTATCCACTGCTGAAATGATTGAAAAAGAAAAACAATTCAAAGATGAATTATTCAATCTACGATTCCAACTTGCAACCGGACAGTTAGAAAATACTGCCCGCTTGAAAGAAGTACGCAAATCAATTGCACGTATTAAAACTGTATTGCGACAACAAGAATTGCAAAAATAGTAGATCAGCAAAGGAGGTCACAACGAAATGACTGAAGAACGTAACCAACGTAAAGTCTACCAAGGTGTTGTTGTTTCTGATAAGATGGATAAAACAATCGTTGTAGAAGTATCTACAACAAAAACACATTCAACTTATGGTAAACGCGTTAAGTACTCTAAAAAGTACAAAGCACATGATGAAAACAACCAAGCTAAAATGGGAGATGTAGTTAGAATTATGGAGACTCGTCCTCTATCTGCTACTAAAAACTTCCGCTTGCTTGAAGTTGTTGAAGAATCAGTAATCATCTAATCAGACAAATAAATATTTTTATATCCGGAAGGAGGATACTGACGTGATACAAACAGAATCCCGCTTAAGAGTTGCCGATAATTCAGGCGCTAAAGAAGTGTTAACTATCAAAGTGTTAGGTGGTTCAAACCGCAAATTCGCAGGAATTGGTGATACAATCGTCTGCACAGTAAAACAAGCTACACCCGGTGGTGTTGTCAAAAAGGGTGACGTAGTTAAAGCTGTTATCGTTCGTACGAAACACGGCGCGCACCGTAAAGATGGTTCTTACATCAAATTTGACGAAAATGCTTGTGTAATCATTCGTGACGACAAGAGCCCTCGTGGAACACGTATCTTTGGACCAGTTGCACGTGAATTGCGTGACAACAACTACATGAAGATCGTTTCCCTTGCTCCAGAAGTATTGTAATCAACTGTCATAAATGAAGGAGGTGCAACAAAGCATGCACGTAAAAACTGGTGATAAAGTTAAAGTCATTACTGGAAAAGATAAAGGTAAAGAAGGAGTCATCCTTAAAACTTTCCCTAAAAAAGATCGTGTTATTGTCGAAGGCATTAATATTGTCAAGAAACATCGCAAAGCTTCTCAAACAAACCCAACAGGTGGAATTCTTGAAGAAGCAGCACCTATCCATGTTTCTAACATTATGTTAATTGATGCTAAAACTGGCGAACCTACTCGCGTAGGATCTAAAGTCGTAGATGGCAAAAAAGTCCGCGTTTCCAAAAAAACCGGCGAAATCATTGATTAATTATTAGAGGAAGGAGGATATTCTAAATGAACCGTTTAAAAGAAAGATACACAAAAGAAATCGTTCCATCATTGATGGAAAAATTTGAATACACATCAATTATGCAAACACCTAAAATTGACAAAATTGTCATCAACATGGGTGTGGGTGATGCAGTTTCAAACACAAAAAACCTAGATAAAGCAGTTGAAGAACTAACTTTGATCTCTGGTCAAAAACCAGTCATCACGTTAGCTAAAAAATCAATCGCTGCATTCCGTTTACGTGAAGGTATGCCTATCGGCACTAAAGTTACTTTACGTGGCGAAAGAATGTACGACTTCTTGGATAAACTAGTAACAGTTTCATTACCACGTGTACGTGACTTCCGTGGGATCAGCAAAAAATCTTTTGATGGTCGTGGAAACTATACTTTAGGTATCAAAGAACAATTGATTTTCCCAGAAGTTGACTATGATAGAGTCGACAAAGTACGTGGTATGGATATCGTTATCGTAACTACTGCTAACACTGACGAAGAATCAAGAGAATTATTGACACAACTTGGAATGCCATTCCAAAAATAAGCTAAGGAGGCGAATGATAATTGGCTAAAAAATCCATGATTGCTAAAAACAAGCGTCCCGCTAAACATTCTACACAAGCTTACACTCGTTGTGAACGTTGCGGACGTCCACATTCAGTTTATCGCAAATTCAAACTTTGCCGTATTTGCTTCCGTGAACTTGCCTATAAAGGACAAATTCCCGGCGTGAAAAAGGCTAGCTGGTAATTTAACCATACTCGCAAAAGGAGGTATAATGTAAATGGTCATGACAGATCCAATCGCAGATTTCTTAACTCGTATTCGTAATGCCAACATGGTACGTCACGAATCTTTAGAAGTGCCTGCATCAAAGACAAAATTAGAGATCGCTAACATTCTTAAGGCTGAAGGTTTCATCAAAAACTTTGATTACACTTCAGACGACAAACAAGGTGTTATCCGTGTATTCTTAAAATACGGTCCAAACAACGAACGCGTCATCACTGGTTTGAAACGTATTTCAAAACCAGGTTTGCGTGTATACGCTAAAACTGGCGACATCCCTAAAGTATTGAATGGTTTAGGAATCGCAATCGTGTCAACTTCTGAAGGTGTTATCACCGACAAAGAAGCAAGAGCGAAAAACATCGGCGGCGAAGTATTAGCTTACATTTGGTAATTTTTAAAAAAATAAGAGAAAATAAAGGAGGTGCAGCCCTGTGAGTCGTATTGGAAATAAAGCAATCGAAATCCCAGCTGGCGTAACCGTTACTCAACAAGGTAACACTGTTACAGTTAAAGGCCCTAAAGGCGAATTAACTAGCACATTTAATGAAATGATCGGCATCAAGATCGATGGAAACACTGTTACTTTCACTCGTCCTAACGAAGAGAAATTCACTAAATCCATTCATGGTACTACACGCGCGTTGGTAAACAACATGGTTGTAGGTGTATCTGAAGGATTTATGAAAGAATTGGACTTAGTAGGGGTTGGGTACCGTGCTCAATTGCAAGGCAAAAAACTTGTATTGAACGTCGGCTATTCTCATCCAGTTGAATTCACACCTGAAGACGGTATTGAAGTGGAAGTACCAACTAACACTAAAATCATCGTTAAAGGTTACGATAAAGCTAAAGTTGGCGCTTTGGCAGCCAACATCCGCGGCGTACGCCCACCAGAGCCTTACAAAGGTAAAGGTATCAAATACGTTAACGAAATCATCCGTCGTAAAGAAGGTAAGACAGGTAAATAATAGTCCGCTATTATTACTTGCTTCCTGAACGACGCAACAAAATAAATATAACGAGGTGACAATTGTGATTACTAAACCAGATAAAAACAAAGTGCGCCAAGCTAGACACGCACGCGTAAGAAGAAAAATCTCTGGTACTGCAGAGTGCCCACGCTTGAACGTTTTCCGTTCCAACAAAAACATCTACGCTCAATTAATTGATGACGTAGCGGGTGTGACGCTAGCAAGTGCCTCTACAAAAGAAACAGAAATCGCAACCGGTACTAAAACTGAAGCTGCTGCTGCAGTTGGAAAACTGATTGCTGAACGTTCTGTTGCTAAAGGTATCAAAAAAGTAGTCTTTGACCGTGGTGGCTATCTGTACCATGGCCGTGTACAGGCTTTAGCTGAAGCTGCTCGCGAAAATGGACTAGATTTCTAAGAAAAGGAGGATAACCACACATGGTTTATGTTGACCCAAATCATATTGAATTAGAAGACCGCGTTGTTGCGATCAATCGTGTAACAAAAGTTGTTAAAGGTGGACGTCGTCTGCGTTTTGCTGCTTTAGTTGTTGTAGGAGACAGAAACGGACATGTAGGATTCGGTACTGGTAAAGCAGCTGAGGTTCCTGAAGCTATTCGTAAAGCTATCGAATCTGCTAAAAAGAGCCTTATCGAAGTTCCAATGTCTGAATCAACAATCCCTCACAAAGTTATCGGATCTTTCTGTGGCGGTAACGTAATGTTGAAACCTGCTAAATCCGGTTCCGGAGTTTCTGCAGGCGGACCAGTCCGTGCCGTTGTCGAATTAGCTGGTATCGCTGATATCACAAGCAAATCCCTTGGTTCTAACACACCTATCAACATGGTACGTGCTACAATCGATGGCTTGAAACAGTTGAAAAATGCTGAAGACGTTGCGAAATTACGCGGCAAAACAGTTGAAGAATTACTAGGATAAGGAGGACTACATAATGGCAGAAGTAAAAATCACTTTAAAACGCAGCTTGATTGGACGTCCTCAAAACCAAAAAGATACTTGCAAAGCTTTGGGATTGTCCAAAATCGGCAAATCTGTTGTTAAACCAGCTAACCCAGCTATCTTGGGCATGGTCAACACAGTAAGCCACTTAGTTACATCAGAAGAAGTTAAATAATAAACATCAGATTAAAGGAGGTGCCAAGTTACTATGAAACTTCATGAATTAAAACCTGCTGTAGGTTCACGTAAAGAACGTAACCGTGTCGGTCGCGGATCTTCATCCGGTAATGGTAAAACATCCGGTCGTGGACATAAAGGCCAAAAAGCCCGTTCAGGCGGCGGTGTGAGACTTGGATTCGAGGGTGGACAAACTCCATTGTTCCGTCGTCTTCCAAAACGTGGATTCACGAACATCAACCGTAAGGAATATGCTGTCATCAACTTAGAAATCTTAAACCGTTTCGAAGATGGTACAGAAGTTACTCCAGCTTTATTAGTTGAAACTGGTATTGTCAAAGATGAAAAATCAGGCATCAAAGTTTTAGGCAACGGAAGCGTTGAGAAAAAACTGACAGTTAAAGCTAATAAATTCTCCGAAGCAGCACAAAAAGCTATCGAAGCTGCAGGTGGGACTGTTGAGGTGATCTAATGTTTGCTCTTCTGAAAAATGCATTTCAGGCGAAGGACATTAGAAATAGAATCTTTTTTACTCTAGGTATGTTGATTGTGTTCCGTCTCGGAACACACATTACTGTACCGGGTGTTGATGCGGGTGCCATCACAAACTTGGCATCGACGGGCTTGTTCAGTCTGTTGAACACATTCGGAGGTGGAGCACTGAGTCAGTATTCCATTTTCGCTATGGGTGTTTCGCCATACATCACTTCTTCTATTGTCGTTCAATTGTTACAAATGGACATTGTTCCGAAATTTGTGGAATGGTCCAAACAGGGTGAAGTAGGTAGAAGAAAGTTAAATCAAGTTACAAGATATTTGACAGTCATTTTAGCATTTGTGCAATCTGTCGGTGTTTCGATCGGTTTCAACCAACTCTCTAATTTGGGTTTGGTCAACGATCCAGGTATGACAACCTACATGATCATCGCGTTAGTGATGACAGCAGGTTCGATGCTAGTTGTTTTTCTCGGAGAATCGATTTCAATGCACGGTATCGGAAACGGAACGTCATTGATCATCTTCTCGGGTATCATCGCAAGAATCCCTACAGATCTTTACACTTATTACAATGATCGTTTTGTAGATGCAGGATCCGATTTAATGAACAACATTTTGTTCTCGGTTGCGCTATTGACAGCAATATTATTGGTGGTCATACTCGTTGTGTACGTTCAACAAGCTGAACGTAAAATCCCCATTCAATATTCCAAGCGTGCTTCCGGATCTAATCAATCCGCGCATTTGCCTTTAAAAATCAATTCAGCTGGAGTCATTCCAGTAATCTTTGCCAGTTCTTTCATGATGACCCCGCAGACGATCCTTGGATTTTTCGCGGCAAGTCAAAGTGAAGCTAGCTGGTATCAAATTTTGTCAACCATCTTTAATTACCGTGAACCCATCGGCGCAACAATCTATACGGTGTTGATCGTTGTCTTCACTTACTTCTATGCCTTCATTCAGATCAATCCTGAAAAGATGGCAGAGAACTTGCAAAAGCAAGGCGGCTATATTCCAAGTGTACGTCCGGGTAAAGGGACAGAAGATTACATTTCCGGCATGATTATGCGATTAAGTACGGTCGGCGCGCTATTTCTTGGACTGATTGCGTTATTGCCAATCATTGCCTCAGGTTTGTGGGATTTGCCGGACTCGCTCGCCCTTGGCGGTACAAGTCTTCTGATTGTAGTAGGTACTGCATTGGAAACGGCAAGACAAATTGAAGGTCGAATGGTTAAACGTAATTACCAAGGATTTATTCAATAGTAAGTTTGTGGTGGGGGAAGTGATTTCCTCGTCACATATTCTTACATCTTTAGGAGGCAGTAAAATGATGAACCTAATTATTATGGGTCTTCCCGGTGCTGGAAAAGGAACACAGGCTGAAAAGATCATCGCGAAATACAATATTCCGCATATCTCTACAGGAGACATGTTCCGAGCTGCCATGAAAAATGAGACAGCGTTGGGCCTGGAAGCAAAATCATATATGGATAAAGGCGAACTTGTTCCAGATGAAGTTACAAACGGAATCGTTAAAGAGAGATTAGCAGAATCTGATACTGAAAAAGGCTTTTTATTGGATGGTTTTCCAAGAACCCTCGTACAAGCAAAAGCACTTGAAGCTATCATGAATGAACTCGACAAAAAAATCGATGCTGTTATTAACATTGATGTGAACCCTGAAGTTTTGATGCAACGTCTAACGGGTAGAATAATTTGCCGCTCTTGCGGAGCGACTTACCACAAAGAAAACAATCCTCCTAAAACAGAAGGAACATGCGATCGCTGTGGCGGACACGAATTCTATCAACGTGAAGATGACAAGCCTGAAACCGTAGAAAATCGCATTCAGATTAATCTAGAACAGTCTAAACCAATCATTGCATTTTACAGCGAAAAAGGATTGGTACATAATGTGGATGGCGAAATCGGCATCGACAACTTGTTTTCCGAAATCCAAAAGATTATAGAATAGTTGCAACTGTCATTTGAAATTAATCGAAAATTTCTTTTCAATCGATACTTGCTATGGTATAATCTAGCAGTTAGAGTAAAAATTGCCAAGACATAAGATTAATCAGCTCAACAGAATGTTAGGAGGTTAGCAGGCGTGGCGAAAGACGATGTAATTGAGATCGAAGGAGTTGTCGTTGAAACTTTGCCCAATGCAATGTTTAAAGTCGAACTTGAAAATGGTCACATAGTATTAGCTCACGTATCTGGTAAAATTAGAATGCATTACATCCGCATTTTGCCAGGCGATAAAGTTACGGTAGAATTATCACCGTACGATCTTACTCGTGGACGCATTACTTACCGCTTTAAATAATTGCACTCCATCACTAAATAGGAGGGAATTTAAATGAAAGTTAGAGCATCAGTAAAACCCATTTGCGAAAAATGCAAAGTCATTCGCCGCAATGGTCGTGTTATGGTGATTTGCGAAAATCCCAAACACAAACAACGCCAAGGATAATAACAAGGAGGTGCCTATAAATGGCTCGTATCGCAGGAGTAGATGTTCCGCGTGACAAACGTGTGGTTATTTCATTAACTTATATTTTTGGTATCGGATTGAACACAGCTCAAAAGCTTTTAGCTGCAGCTGAAGTTTCAGAAGATACACGTGTTCGTGATTTGACGAATGATGAATTAGACCGTATCCGTATTGAAGTGGATAAATTAAAGGTTGAAGGTGACCTTCGTCGTGAAGTTAACCTAAATATTAAACGATTGATTGAAATTGGATCTTACAGAGGAATGCGTCACCGTCGTGGTTTGCCTGTTCGCGGACAAAACACTAAGAACAACGCACGCACTCGTAAAGGCCCAGCTAAAGCAGTCACTGGCAAGAAAAAATAATAATTAAGTGAAGGAGGTCAAAACTTCATGGCTAAAAAAGTAGCTCGCAAACGCCGCGTAAAAAAGAATGTTGAAGCTGGTATCGCACATATCCGTTCAACTTTTAATAATACTATTGTTATGATTACAGATGTTCATGGAAATGCTATTTCATGGTCATCAGCAGGTTCATTAGGATTCAGAGGTTCTCGTAAATCTACTCCTTATGCTGCACAAATGGCTGCAGAAGCAGCAGCTAAAGTTTCTATGGAAAATGGCATGAAAACAGTTGAAGTAGCTGTTAAAGGTCCTGGTTCTGGACGTGAAGCTGCCATTCGTTCATTACAAGCAGCAGGTTTGGAAGTTACCGCAATCCGCGACGTAACGCCCGTTCCTCATAATGGATGCCGTCCACCAAAACGTCGTCGTGTTTAATTGAGAATTGTACTGATATGTAACGAAACGCAATGGACTCACTAACATGAACTTCACGTTTTGAAAGGGGTAAATTGATAAATGATCGAAATTGAAAAACCAAGAATTGAAACGATTGAGATCAGCGAAGATGCCAAATTTGGTAAATTCGTTGTAGAACCACTAGAACGCGGTTATGGAACAACACTTGGGAACTCATTACGTCGAATTCTATTATCTTCACTTCCTGGTACAGCTGTAACAACTATCCAAATCGATGGTGTTCTACACGAATTTTCAACGATTGATGGTGTTGTCGAGGATGTTACCCAAATCATTCTGAACATCAAAAAATTAGCTTTGAAATTGTATACGGACGAAGACAAAACAATCGAGATTGACGTAAAAGGTCCAGCAGTAGTAACTGCAGCGGATATTACCCATGACAGCGATGTGGAAATCTTAAACCCTGATTTATATATATGTACAGTTTCAGAGGGAGCACATTTTCATGTTCGCTTGGATGTAAAAAATGGCCGTGGTTATGTTCGTTCCGAATATAACAAAACGGAAGATATGCCGATCGGTGTTTTGCCAGTCGACTCCATTTATACTCCAATCAGCAAAGTAAATTATCAAGTTGAAAACACTCGTATCGGACAAAAAAATATTTATGATAAATTAACGTTGGATGTCTGGACAGATGGTTCCATCAGCCCGGAAGAAGCAGTCAGCTTGGCTGCCAAAATTTTAACGGAACATTTGAATATTTTTGTTAATCTGACCGATGAAGCTCGTAAGGCTGAGATAATGGTTGAAAAAGAAGAAACTCATAAAGAGAAAATGCTGGAAATGACTATTGAAGAATTGGATTTATCCGTACGTTCTTATAACTGTTTGAAACGCGCAGGCATCAACACAGTCCAAGAATTGACAGACAAGTCTGAAGCAGAGATGATCAAAGTACGTAATCTGGGACGCAAATCACTTGAAGAAGTGAAAAACAAGCTGAATGATCTTAATCTAGGCTTGCGTCAAGACGACTAGTACTGTACAAAGGAGGAAAACCTAGGATGGCTTACCGTAAATTAGGACGCACAAGCGCCCAAAGAAAAGCAATGCTTCGTGATTTGACTACTGACTTACTCATCAACGAACGAATCGTTACAACTGAAGCTCGTGCTAAAGAAATTCGTTCAACTACTGAAAAGATGATTACTTTAGGCAAACGTGGAGATTTATCTGCTCGTCGTTTAGCTGCAGCATACGTTCGTAACGAAGTTGCAGATGTACGTGAAGAAGATGACAAAATCGTTGTTCAATCAGCTTTACAAAAATTGTTCTCTGATATCGCACCTCGCTATGCAGAACGTCAAGGCGGATACACACGTATCTTGAAGACAGAACCTCGTCGTGGCGATGCTGCACCAATGGTTATCATTGAATTAGTATAATTCAATCGCATAAAGATGAAACGTTCACTTTTAGATGAAATAGAGTGTTATGATGATGGGATTGCTTCTGGCTTCCCTAGTCTAGCTCAAGGTTCTTCCGAAGATTGCATGATCTTCGGAAGGGCATTTTTTCATCAAAAAAAGTGCTTTTTTTATCAAAAGAAACTAGAAAATGCCAATATATTTTCTAGTTTCTTTTGATATATAAATAAAAGCGTTTTATTTCCGTGCTGTGTCAAGACAGTGGATGAAAAATAGGGAGGAGTAGTTTATACTTACTAAGTAGACATTCCTTTTCCGTATTTTTCATCTTTTTTTATACTTAATTGTCAGTGGAACGGATGGACGGATACGGATTTAAAGATTCAACAATAGAGAAAGTAGGACAGCCATCATGAATGAAATTATCGAGTTGCGCAATGTGACTTTTTCCTATTCAGAGGAAGATGCAAGACCGGCATTGAACAACGTTTCGTTAACAATCCAGCAGGGTGAATGGATTGCCATCATCGGGCCTAACGGTTCAGGCAAGTCAACCTTGGCCAAAACGATCAACGGTTTGATAGAAGCGAACTCCGGAGAAGTGATCATTGAAGGGATACCTTTGAATGCAGAGACGGTTTGGGACGTCCGCAAAAAAATCGGGATGGTTTTCCAGAATCCGGACAATCAGTTCGTCGGTTCGACCGTACAGGACGATGTTGCGTTCGGTTTGGAGAATGTCGGTGTTCCCCGCGAGGAAATGGTGAAGCGCGTTGCTGATGCTGTAGCGGCTGTGAACATGGCCGACTTCATGGACAAGGAGCCGGCACGTCTTTCGGGTGGACAGAAGCAACGGGTGGCAATCGCTGGGATCGTAGCTTTGTCTCCGGACATTATCATCCTTGATGAGGCGACGACTATGTTGGACCCAGAAGGCCGTCATGAAGTCATCGAGACCATCCAAGAAATCAAGGAAAAAGAAAATTTGACGGTGATCTCGATCACTCATGACATCGACGAGGCTGCGAAAGCGAACCGCATCTTTGTGATGGAAGCCGGGCAGTTGAAACGGATCGGCACCCCGGAAGAGATATTCAGCTTGGGCAAGGAAATCATCGATATCGGTTTGGATATCCCATTCCCTGAGAAGCTTAAGTACCAATTGAAGAGACAGGGACTGGAAGTTCCTGAAGAATATTTGACTGAGGAAGGGATGGTGAGTTGGTTATGGACATTACTTTCGAAAAAGTAGGCTATTCCTACTCTGCCGGAACGCCTTTCGAAAACCGGGCCCTCTATGATGTGAACCTGAATATCCCGGATGGCAGTTATACGGCGTTGATCGGGCATACAGGCAGCGGCAAATCGACGGTCACGCAGCATCTCAATGCTTTATTGAAGCCAACGGAAGGCAGCGTAACGATCGGTGACCGCATCATTACGAACAAATCGAACAACAAAAATCTGAAGGACCTGCGCAAAAAAGTGGGGATCGTTTTCCAGTTTCCGGAGTCGCAGCTGTTCGAGGAGACGATCGCGAAGGATATCGCGTTTGGTCCGATGAACTTCGGCGTCAGCGAAGCGGACGCAATGGCGATCGTGAGGCGCGTGTTGCCTTTGGTCGGCTTGGATGAGTCCTTCATGGAACGATCCCCATTCGACCTCTCAGGGGGTCAAATGAGACGTGTAGCGATTGCTGGGGTATTGGCGATGGAACCGGAAGTGCTGGTCCTGGATGAACCGACGGCCGGATTGGATCCTGCGGGCAGACGGGAAATTATGAATATGTTCTATCAACTCCATATCGATAACGGGCTTACCATCGTATTGGTCACGCATCAGATGAATGATGTCGCAACGTTTGCGGATCATGTGGTCATCCTTGAGAAGGGGACGGTTGTCCGGATGGGGCCGCCTGCAGAAATTTTCCAGGATGCCGCTTGGCTCCGGGAGAAACAATTGGGCTTGCCGTCCGCACTTGCTTTCCTCGATACGTTGAGCCAAAAGACAGGCATCGATTTCGGAAGCGAAAGACCGCTGCGTACGGAACAACTGGCGGCTGTGCTGATCGCCAAAATAAATGAGAACAAAAGCACAAAAAATGTCGCTAAGAAAGAGGGTGGCATAGATGTTGGATAAATTACTTTTCGGGCGCTACATCCAAGGCAACTCGCTGGTCCATAGAATGGATCCGCGCGCGAAGTTGATCGGTGCTTTCTATTTCATCATCGTCATCTTCCTGGCCAACAACTGGCAGACTTATTTGATCATGACATTGTTCACTTTCCTGTGCGTCATCCTTTCCGACATCAAACTGTCGGTCTTCTTGAACGGTGTGAAGCCGCTGATTTGGTTGATCATGTTCACGGTATTGCTTCAGATCCTCTTCACACGGGGCGGGGAAACATATTTTGAACTCGGACCGATCAGCATCACTTCCTTCGGGGTGATCAACGGGGCTTTCATTTTTATGCGCTTCGTCCTGATCATCTTCATTTCGACGTTGCTGACGCTCACGACGATGCCGTTGTCGTTGACCGATGCGATCGAAAAACTGCTGGGGCCTCTGAAACGCTTTAAGGTTCCTGTCCACGAAATCGCGCTGATGCTTTCCATTGCGTTGCGTTTCGTGCCGACATTGATGGATGAAGCTTCGAAGATCATGAATGCGCAACGGGCTCGCGGTGTCGAATTCGGCGAAGGCAATATCGTGAAGCAGATGAAGGCAGTCACACCGATCTTGGTGCCGCTTTTCGTCAGCTCGTTCAATCGTGCCGATGAATTGGCGAACGCTATGGAAGCACGTGGATATCAGGGCGGGGAAGGCCGGACGAAATACCGCATCCTCGATTGGCAGAGGCTGGATACGCTGAGCATGCTGGCGTTTGTCGCACTGACCGGGTTGTTGCTGTTCTTCCGATCTTGAGCGCATACAGGCGCAATTTGCAGCTATAGAACGAGTCTGGGGACCGGGTAGTATTTCCGGTCCCTTTTAAAATAGAAAAAACCATAACCATACATCAGAAAGATAAGAAAGGGGCATACGCCACCCATGAGTGTACAACGATTCAAATGCATCGTGCAATATGACGGAACGGGTTATGTGGGCTATCAGGTCCAACCTAACGGCAACAGTGTCCAGACGGAAATCGAAAAGGCGTTGAAAAAAATGTCGAATGGGCAGATCATTCCGATCCATGCATCCGGCCGAACCGATTCAGGTGTCCATGCGCTCGGACAAGTCATCCATTTTGATTACCCAGCTGCGATCAAGCCTGATCATCTGCTGCGGGCGTTGAACAGCTTGCTGCCCGATGACATTTTGATCACCTCCGTGGAGTTCGCTCCAGAAGAATTCCATTCGCGTTACCATGCGATGGGGAAAAAATACATTTACCGGGTCGATCTCGATCGCTTCCCGAATCCCTTCAAGCGACTGTATACAACGCATCATCCTTACCGCTTCAATATGGCGAATCTGGAGCAGGCCATCAAAAAACTGGAAGGCGAGCACGACTTCACCAGTTTTTGTTCGACAAAAACGGATAAGACCGATTTGGTCCGGACCGTCTACGAAGCGAGCGTGAGGAAGGACGAGGAAAACAATGAGCTGGTCTTCACCTTCAGAGGCAATGGCTTCCTCTACAATATGATCCGCATTTTCGTGGGGACGCTGCTGCAGATCGCTGACGGCCTGAAAAAGGTCGAGGAAATCGACCGCCTTTTGGAAGTGAAGGACAGACGTCAAGCCGGGCCGACAGCCCCGTCGCAGGGATTGTATCTCGTGGAAGTTTATTACGATGAAGAAAGATTAAGGAATGGATAGGAGGAAGCGGGATGTTTAAAAAGGAAAGAGCGGAAATCGATGCCATCGACCAGGAATTGGTGAAGCTGTTCGAACGCCGGATGGATGCAGTCACGGAAATCGCGCGGATCAAGAAAGAAAATGAACTGCCGATTCTGGACCAATCCAGGGAAGACAAGGTGCTTGATAAAGTGCGCGGGCTGACCGAGAACAAAGCCTACGAAGGCAGCGTGGAAGACCTCTTCCGTTCCCTGATGACGATCACGAAAGCATTCGAAACCAAACAGAACGAAGAATAGAGCAAAAAGCATGCTGAAAAAGCGGCTGTGGAAAAGACGAAATCTTTTCCACAGCCGCTTTTTTGCGTGCTTGAGCGGTGGCTAGCGGCTCCAACTCCGGTGTAGCCATCACTCCTCGAAGGACAGCTTCTGCAATCTCCGCCAGCTCCTATGAAGCAACCCCCACAGGAGCTGCCGCTCCCGCGAAATGTCTGAACTCCGGCGAGGCCTCCGTTCACCGGAGAAAAAAACATTGGGCACCTGAGGAAACCACCGGACAGCGCCAAAAACAAAAACCCCCGCAAGCGCTAAACGCCCGTCGGAGGTTTTCAACATATTTTCTTTTGCGATCTGCCTTATCAGACTTTGGCAACAACCGCAGCCTTCGCAAAGGCCTGACGCAGATCGGCGATCAGATCATCCGGATCTTCGATTCCTGTCGAGATGCGCAGCAGATCGTCCGTCAAACCGTATGATTCGCGGACTTCAACCGGAATATCGGCATGGGTCTGGGTAGTCGGATAAGTGATCAGGCTTTCGACACCGCCCAGGCTTTCGGCGAAAGTGAAGATGTTCAAGGCATCCAACACGACAGGGATGTATGCTTTATCATGGAGAGTGAAGCTGAGCATCCCGCCTTTGCCCGGATAATAGACCGATTTGACCAGAGTTTCCGATTCCAGATAAGCAACGACAGCCTGTGCATTCGCCTGATGCTGCTTCATGCGCAACGGCAATGTCTTCAGTCCGCGGACCAAGAGCCAACAGTCAAAGGCGTCCAAAGTGCCGCCTGCCGTGTTCAGTTGGAAAGCCAACTGTTCGCCGAGCGCCTTGTCGTTCGTCACGACCGCACCAGCCAACAGATCGTTATGACCGCCGAGGTACTTGGTGGCACTGTGGACGACGATATCCGCGCCCAGATCCAAAGGACGCTGCAAAAGAGGGGTGTAGAAGGTATTGTCCACAATCACCAGTAAACCGTGTTTTTTTGCGATCTCAGCCACAGCTGAAATATCCGTTTCCTTCATCAACGGGTTCGTCGGCGTTTCAATGTAGACAGCGGCCGTATTGTCCTGAATGGCGGACGCGATATCGATCGGATCATCGACATAAGTGAAGGAGTAGAAGCCTTTTTTCTCCATATCCTGGAAATAACGGAAGCTGCCGCCGTAAAGGTCCCTCGACGCGACGAAATGGCTGTTGGCCGGAAAAATGCTGAAGGCGAGCTGGATGGCGCTCATGCCGGAGCTGGTGGCGAAGCCTTGGACGCCGTTTTCAAGAACAGCCAAGCCTTCCTGAAGGATATCCCTAGTCGGATTGGCAGTGCGGGTGTAATCATAGCCGGTCGATTGGCCCAAACCAGGATGTCCATAAGCTGTGGACAAATAAATCGGTGCACTGACGGCGCCGGTTTTCGGATCTTTTCTGTTGCCCAATTGCGCAAGATAACTTTGAATGCTGATATTGTCCATCATCGATTCTCCTTTATGCGAAATGACATACATAAGTGCATTATCATTTATTTATCATTTAAAATTAATGTTAGTGCAATGGTAGCATGAGGGCTTAAAGTGGTCAATATTTTTATGTATTTAAAGTCAGTGAAGTTGCGAGAAATAACCGATCACGCTTGAACGGTTATTTCTCTGGAATGATGTTAAAATTACGAAACTCGCGTATAATGGAAGTATAAGAATGAATGAAGGAGAGTGGAATAATGGTAACGTTCATCAAAGAGCTCAAACGCATCCCACGCGGCGATGTGCCGGATTTTGTGGCTGCCGCTATGCCCCAGTTTTATGAAGCAATCGGTCTGCCGAATGATGTGGTCCTTTCCGTGCAAGCCAGCATGGCGCATTACTCGGTTCCGAAAAAGAATGTCGCAGTAGAAGAATATGAAGCATTTGAATTGACGCTCACGAAAAAAGGCGCGTTCGTCTCGGTGGAGGATATTGTGAAGGATAACAGTATCATCGAAGCGTTCAAGCCGCACAAGACCTCCAGCAAAGGGTCCTATCCATTTGTGCCAGCAGAGGTCATCGAGCAATTATATTTATATTTGAAAAAATAATCTGAGAAGCCTTCACTATCGCAGTCCATGCGGTATGTGGAGACTTTTTTACGAAGTAAATGATAAATTATTTCTTTTGAATCGTTTGACAATTCCTTTGGGATGTCGTATCATATAAGACGGTATTGTTTGCCCCACGATGAGCCCCGGAAACTCAATTGGATCAAACAGACAGAGAAGAATATGGAGGAAACAAACGTGCGTACAACATACATGGCTAAAGCAAACGAGATCGACCGCAAATGGTTCGTAATCGACGCGACTGACATCCCATTGGGACGTTTATCAACACAAGTTGCAACTATTTTACGCGGTAAAAACAAACCAACTTTCACACCACACGTAGACACTGGTGATTATGTGATTGTTATCAATGCAGACAAAGTTACATTAACAGGTAAAAAAGCATCTGACAAAATTTATTCCCGTCATTCAGGTTATCCAGGTGGGCTAAAACAAATTTCAGCTGGTGAATTACGTGCTAAGAATTCAAGAAAATTAGTTGAATTGTCTGTTAAAGGCATGCTACCTAAGAACTCTTTAGGTGCTAAACAATTCACTAAGTTACACGTATACGGTGAAGCAGTTCACCCACACGAAGCTCAACTACCAGAAGTTTTAGACATCACTAACCTAATTTAAGGAGGGAATTTCATTGGCACAAGCACAATATATCGCAACTGGTCGTCGTAAGAATTCGACTGCACGCGTACGTTTATTACCTGGAACAGGTAAAATCATCTTCAACAAAAAAGACATGGAAGAATACATCCCATTCGCTTACTTATATGAAGTAATCAAACAACCTTTAAACCTTACAGGTACTTTAGGTAGCTACGATATCTTCGTTAACGTAAACGGCGGCGGATTCACTGGACAAGCTGGAGCAGCTCGTCACGGTATCTCTCGTGCATTATTAGAAGTAGATCCTGACTTCCGCGGACCATTGAAAGCAGCTGGTCTGTTAACACGTGACCCACGTATGGTTGAACGTAAGAAACCAGGTTTGAAAAAAGCTCGTAAAGCATCACAATTCTCAAAACGTTAATATTTATTGTATCAACGTTTTTAAAAAAGTTTTTTGCTTCAATTTGGTTCAAAAGACCAATTTGACAAATCAATTAACAGCCTTAAAGCATCGGCATTTTGCTGATGCTTTTTTTATGGCATCAATTCAATAGAATGAAAATATGGAGTGTTCCATCAACAAAGGCGGTGTAAACAGTGAGTCCAAAAGAAAAAATGTTAGAAATAATCAAGAATAAACAAGGCGGCGGAAGGTCTAAACAAATCGACACGCCGAAAAATGATATTAAGAACATGCGCAAAGGTCCAAAGATTTATAATAAGTAAGTTAATCTATGATATTTTGGAGATCCCAATCGAAAGAGCGGGGTCTTTTTTTTATGGAAATGAGGGGCAGTCTCAAATTCAATAGGGGAGAATGGATAGTTAGTCAAGCCTTAACTTAATAGCAGAATATCTCCGTTCTTAGAACACTGTTTACAATAATTATTAACTTTCGTGAACAAATTGTAAACGGTGTTATTAAATGAACAATTTGACTGATTAACAAGAGGACTCATGTTATTATTTGTGGTATCAGGGGGTGTTGTCTTTGAACTATATCAGAACATTTTTGGCGTATTGTTTAGCTGGTTTTTTGGTCCCTTACCTTTGGAGTTATGTTTCCATTTTGGGAATTTATGCTGGTTTTGCAGCGGCAATATTAATAATTGGACCCGTTTGGTATATTGTTCACTACAAGGGTCTAATCTATCAAGACAGTGAGGCAGCGACAGTCGATATGGGAGCTGGCATCGCGATTGCTGTTTTTACGAGAGATGTTTTATCTAAAGGGGTTAATAATAGCTTTTCATCATTACCGACAATTATTCTTTTATCAATCGGTGCAGTGTTTGCAGCAGTAGTTTCACACTACTTTGAAAGAAGGAAGGGGGCTCCCGATGTATAGAGAAATATTAACAATTATAGGCGGATTTATATTACCTTTCGCTATCATACAAGTATGGGGAAGGTTGGTAAACCGCTGGAAAGTAGTTGGAGGTTTTTTGTCGGCTTTTCTAATTGTTGGTCCAATTTGGTTACTGAACCATGGAATGACTTTTTCTCTTATACACCAAACTGGAGGAGCTTTTGTTGATATGGGATTAGCAACTGGCGTAGGTATATTTGTGTATGGATTGTTAGGAGGAAAAAGTTTTCAAAAATCACTATACTTATTATCGGCTGCACTTCGTGGTGGGCTAATTGCAGGTATTTTACTCTATTTAGTCAGTAAGTAACTATCCTTACATAACTCTTGTGACTTCCAAAAGATAATTCATGGGCGGTGCACTTGCTGCTCGCATGTTACAAATTGGGTGATCCTATTCGGAAGAGTGGGATTTTTTTTTATAGGATCATAAGAAGGCAGCATGTCTGATTGCTTTCCAGGCAAATTGCTTTACAAAAGTTAGCTGCTGCTTTATGATTGATTAATCAACAGTTGACCAGTCAATCGTTCGGTCAGCCAGGAAAATCCGCATAATCGAGGTGAACATTTATGAACTTGAGAGAGATCAGCAGGTTGCTATATCAGATCAAACTCACAAATCAGGAAATCAATACGCTGTTCGAAAAAGAAACGGGCTTCAGTTTGACGCGATATGAGATGCTGATGTTCCTGAAAGAAAAGGGGACGTGCTCCCAAAATCAGATCCAGACAGAACTGAAGATAGACAGTGCGGCAATCACGCGCCATCTGAAAATATTGGAACAAAAGGGCTATGTCATCCGAAATCGGAATGCAGAGAACAACAGAGAGGTCTTTGTTCAATTATCAGAGCAGGCAATCCAAGATTTGGCAGCCTGCGGAAAAGAACATGATCAGGGTAAATCTTCCTTATCGCTGTCATTAAGCGCTGAGGAGGCAGAACAATTATCCGATTTGCTGAACAAACTATACTTGAAAAGATAAAAAGAAAGAGGCTATTACCATGACAAAAAAACTCATCAACAACGATTTTTCGGATATCGCATTCGGAAGAAAATCCATCCGTCTTTATGATGAAAATTTTAAAATCAGTCAAAAAGAAATGCTGGAAATGATCCAGGAAGCCACAACGACACCGTCATCCGTAAATATGCAACCTTGGCGTTTTGTGGTAGTCGAGAGCGAGGAAGCAAAAGTCAAATTGAAACCGCTGATCCGTTTCAACACAAGACAAAATGATACTTCGTCAGCGATGGTTTTGATATTCGGGGATATGCAATGCTATGAGCATGGGGAAGAAATCTATAACGCAGCCGTCGAACAAGGGAAAATGTCCGCAGAAGTTCGGGACCAACAATTGGCTGCGATCATTCCTTACTACAAAAACTTTTCAAAAGAGCAGATGAATGATGTTGTCAAAATCGATTCCAGCTTGGCAGCGATGCAATTCATGCTTGTGGCCCGTGCTCATGGCTATGACACAAATCCCATCGGCGGCTTTGAAGCTGATCAATTGGCGGAGGCAGTTGATTTGGATAAAGAAAGATATGTCCCGGTCATGATCTTATCTATCGGGAAGGCAATGGAAGAAGGCTACGAATCCGTTCGGTTTGCGCCAGAGAAAATCACTAATTTTAAGTAGGTGGAGAAATGATAGTAATCAATGCAGAATTTTATATTATAACCGAGCAAAAACAACAATTTTTAATTGAAATTTCAGAACTAATTAAGGAATCTAAGAAAGAAGAAGGCTGCTTATCTTATCAACTTTACCAAGCTATTACAGATGAAAATAGTTTTGTAATGGTTGAAAAATGGGAAAGCGCAGAAGCGATTGAGTTACATAATAAAATGTCTCACTTGCAAAAATTCGCTGAGAAAGTTCCTAATTATAGTCGTAACGCTCCTAAAATTACGGTTAGTCTTGTAAAAGAGTAATTAAAATCTTCTCAATAACCAAATTGCAAAAGATGCTTGATAAAATTGCATTTCTTTAAAATAAGTATACTCAGCTTTAGCCCAAAAGACCTCATTTCCTGAAAGAGTGAGGTCTTTTTGATATAGATATCTATCTCTTTAAGAACTCATACAAGGCGGATGAAGAGAAAATTGCGAGGTAAAAATTTTTCTATTCTATTCAAGTCTAAACGAATCTGTTCAGATTTTCTAAGGCTTATCATTTCCAAATTGTAAGTAAGTGTATTAGACTATTCTTACAAAGACAAAGGAGTGAATTAGATGGCTGAACCTATTTTGAAGGATCCAAGAGAGTTGTATCACACTGGAAAATTTACAGATCAGGATCAAGACACCCCTGTTTTGCAAGATAAGATGCTACCGAAACCCGATTGCGGGGAGGAAAGCTACGTAGGCAACCACTTGTTGGAGAATCGCCGTATATTGATCACTGGTGGCGATTCCGGAATCGGACGAGCTGCAGCGATCGCTTATGCCAGAGAAGGCGCCGATGTGGCGATCCAATTTTTCCCTGGGGAAGAACGCGATGCTGACGAAGTTGCCGAATACATAAAGAAGGCCGGCAGGAAAGCTGTCTTGCTTCCATATGACCTTCGCGATGAGAGTAAATACCAAGAAATAATCGATAAAACCGTCGAAGCATTGGGCGGTCTGGACACACTTGTATTGAATGCCGCACAGCAGATTGCGCGGGAGTCCATTTCGGAATTGCCGTTGGAACAGGTCAAAGATACGTTCACAGTCAACATCATCTCGATGTTCGGACTGGTGAAAGCTGCAGAACCGCATCTGCCGGCGGGAGGCGCCATAATCACGACAACATCCATTCAGGCATACGATCCAAGTGCCCATTTGATGGATTATGCCGCCACCAAATCCGCAATTGCCAGCTTCACGATCAGCTTGGCGAAGCAATTTGCCAAGAAAGGCATCCGCGTGAACGGGGTGGCACCAGGACCAATCTGGACGCCGTTGCAGTTGGATCATGGGCAATCGGAAGGCGCTTTGCCGGAATTCGGGCAGAAAACCTTGTTGGGAAGGGCGGGACAGCCGGTCGAACTGGCGCATGTCTACGTCTTCCTGGCATCCAACAACGCCAGCTATGTGACCGCCCAAATCTATGGCGTGACCGGCGGCGATGTGATCGATCTGTGATTTATGAATCTTCGATCATAAATTGTTGAAGATACTATTCAGAAAAAATAATTTCAAAACAAGAAGAAGGAAGGACGAGAGCATCCAAGTGCTTTTGTCCTTTTTTTTCGTCTTTACTTTTGCGCTCAACGGCGGTATCCAGCGGTATGCTGTAGCCCATCAGCATACCGCTGTTTGTGGCTCTGCCGATTGTCATTGTCTTGGCTGCATTCGTCCTCTACCTGATTTGGAACAGAAGGATCATAAAAAATAAGTCCAATTTAAAAAAAACTGGCGTATTACATGCTCTATCCATATCAAAAGGGATAGAGTTTTTATTTTGTGGAAATGAAAACCATGGACCAGGCCCATGGTTTCGGATAGCCTCCATCAGTGTAAAAAAATCCTCACTAAGTATCAGAATATATTCGGTTTGCCAGCCAATAAATATCCATGACTTATGAGGATTCAGCTTCAGAACGTACCGCATTTGCTAGCGTCGACATGATCGAGCTGTACGGCGCACACGGCTATCTGATCAATCAATTTTTGTCCCCGTTGACCAACGAACGGACGGATGTATACGCTGGTTCGCTGGAAAACCGTTACCTGTTTGCAAAAGAAATCATCGAGCAAATACGCGGCGCCTTCAATAGTTCCTTTTGGATCAGGTTATCCCTGACGGCATATGATGATTCAGAAAAACAAAACAGCTTGGTTGATTGGAAAACAATCGGGAAATGGCTTGAAAAAGGCGGCATCGATTGCATCGACGTTTCCACAGGCGGGCTTATTGATAAGAAACCGAACATCCCCGTCCGTCCAGGCTATCAAGTCCCTTACACCACTGCGATGAAAGAAGTTGTTTCGATTCCGGTTTCCACGGTAGGGCTACTGGACAATCCTGGCTTGTGCGAACACATCCTTCAAACCAACCAGGCAGACCTGATTCTGCAAGGCAGAGCGCTTATCCGCAACGTAAACTGGTTGGCCGATGCTGCTGAGGAGCTTCGCGACACTAATTTTTAAAGTATATAATCATTCTTACCAAAGAGGGCAGAGAAGAAGATAGAAATATTGTTGTTGGGAGGGGAATTATAGCTGTTAAATACTAGGAAAATATGCAAAACCAGGTCTAAAGAAAACTCGCAGATCTTCATAATATTCAAAAAATTGACATTCTGAATATTCCAATTTGGACACTTCTCAATTCGATTGGGAAGTGTTGTTATGGATAAAAATATATATGAAAGTATTAGTACATAAACTATTGCGAATCTTTTGTTTCAAAATTGTTTCTCCAAATAAAAAAGCAATCTAGATATTACAAGACTGCTTAGTACAAGTATTTATTTTGGTCTGTTATTTTTTATAAAAGTTTCACACTCAATGAGATATTTTTTTAAGTCATCGAGGGAAGGGATATCTTCTCCTAATCCTGATGCTCGATCGTGAACCCAGTTAGAACAGTTCCCCATGCCTTTCTCAATTTCATCGTAAAGTGCTGTAGTGAAAGTAGCGGATTTTAACCTTTGTGTTTGTATTGCAGGACTAAATCTTTGAACAGAATTATTGAATAATATTTCTTCAATCGTTCTTTCCCATGTTTCTCTTAAATCTCCACACCAACGTTTAGCTAATTCGTGATATTCGTGATATGTTTCTATTGATTCTGGGGTGATAGTTTTATAATCTTTTTCTATTTGTTGAAGCTTATTTTTCAAATGTGCTATTCTTTGCTTTACAGGCATTCCAATCCACGGTATTGAGTTATCAATAATTCCAGTTGTTTTTTGGATCTTTCTGATAGTCGTAGAAATACAATCCACTTTTTGATCAGAACATCTATTTTGTATTGATAGTGAAAAAGTCAAATCGTGAGTTAGAATGACAACTTGCTTTTTCTTAGCTTCCTCAACTAAACGGTTTGATATTACCTCTCTCCTCTTATAATCTAAAGAAGAAACAGGGTCATCAAAAATGACACATATATTTTCATTGTGAAGACTAGTTTCAGCTAGAAAATTTGCTAAAGCAATAGACCTTTGTTCTCCTTCACTCAGAATTTCTACGGTTTTTTTCCCTTTTACAGTAAGTTTGTTAAGAGTAGTGCCCTTACTTCCTCGTTGAGATATTTCTGCAGAAAAATTTGCTTTAAGTTTTATACATTCTTCATTGAATTTTGACACATATTCAGTTGTAACATATTTTGAAAATAATTGATTTTGATATAAAGTTATTTGTCGAGTAGATATTTTCTTTTTGTTGGCGAGGCCAACCCACAAACTGTTTAGAATAAATATTTTGATTTTAGGTATTAACTTTTCAACCTTTAATTTATCTAAGTATTCATCTTCAAAACTTTGGATTTCATTAATTTCCCTTTTTACCTTTTCGGAATCCAATGAAGATATCTTTTCATTTAATAAAGTTATTGCAGAGTTAAAAATTTCTATATCTAAGGAAAGTTCTTCTATTTCAGGGGCCCAAATGTATGTTTGAAGAGATTGAACAATTTTTTCTTTCAATAATTTAAACTTCTGCTCACTATCTATTAAAGTTTCAAACAGTGTAATTTGATTTTCTTGAAGCCAATCATAGATTTTTGTTCCATTAGTAAGGATTTCATAATCAAGAGTAGAAAAATTGTCCTGTGTTTTTTTTATATTTCTATTAAGGTCGTTCGATTTCTTTTCAGCACTACTTTGTAAATATTTCCAATACTTATCAATTACTTCAATTCCATCTAAATCCTGTTTACAGAACATGCAATAGTTAATCTCTTTACCAATACTCAGATAATACTTTTGGGCAGCTACTATAAATTCTTTCCATTCAGCTGATCCTAAGTTTTCAATTTTTTCATTTTCGAATTGTTCTAGGCCTTCTTTGAAAGATAAAATTCTATAAGCTTCCCTTTCAGATAATAATTCTTTCATTTTTGATAATCGTTCCGAATCGAACTGCTCATTCAAGATTTTTATTTTTACTTTCATGTCTTCTATGTTGGAGATTAATTTGTTATATTCAGATAGTTTACCTTCTAAATTAAGAGCTTGTAATTGCACCTTTCGTTTTGCTTTTTCGTTATAAAAATCAGTGTCTTCCTCTGTTATTTTAACTTGTAGCATAAATTCATTTATATCGGTATTCCCATCTAATTTAGATAATAAATTCTTTATAGATGTGTTTTTATCAAAATAATTAGGGAAATCATTATCTAAGGTTCTTCCATCGATTTCTTTTTCTAATTTCTTCTTTATTTCGTTGGTAAACTGTAATAACTGATCAAAAAATTGAAATTCAATGGGAGCAAAATTTAACTCTGACTCTTTGGTTAAATCATTTAATGCACTCGTAGAATCAAAAACAGAAATTTTTTTACAGTAGGAATGGTCTCGATCTTCCGGGAATAAAAGTTCTTCTGAAGTACCATCTCCACCTTGAAAAAATATCTTTGCAGAAGGGGTGTCTTGTTGAGTATCTTTGAAAATATTGGGTAATATATTTTTATCGCCTCGAGAAATAAATATATTATTTAAAATTCGAGTATAACCAGATTTTCCACTGCCATTTTCACCATAGACTAAAGTAAGTTGATTACCAATTTCTAAAGTTTCGTTTGATTTCAAAGCATTGACACCAGAAACATTGCCCAAGCCTTTCCATTTGATTGCGGTATCCGTAGTTGTTTTTTTTGCCTTTACTGGGAAAATAATTTTTTCTTCAATTAATGATTGATTCAATAGTTCATTCTCTTGTTTAAAAATGGAGTAAATCTCATTCAAAAATTCCTCTTGAATTTGACTTTCTTGTAAAATTTTTTCAGATATAAGCTGTTGCCAATATGGCAGTTTTTGTACCCAAACAAGAATATCATCAATAATCATTCGCTTAACTCCTTTATACTTTATTGTTTAATATTAACATGTTTTTAGTTAATTAACTAAGAGTATTATTGTAGAGGGCTATTTTAATAAAAAATATACAATTAAGGAACAAACATTTGATAGTCTTTCATTAGTCCTGAACGTCGCACAAAAAATTGTGCGGAAGCCTATCTCGTAATTGCCGTTGGAACAAAGCAAAGATACTCTCGTGGGCAACATCATTTCGATGTTCGGACTGGTGAAAGCTGCTTAACCGCATTTGCTGGTGGTGGACGCCATCATCCCCCGACAACCTCGGTTTAGGCATACAATCCGAGTGCCCATTTGATGGATTATGCCGCCACCAAATCTGCAAACGCCAGCTTCACGATCAGTTTGGTGAAACAGTTCGCCAAGAAAGGCATCCGCGTGAGCGGCGTGGCGTCGGGTCCAATCTGGACGCCGTTGCAACTGGATCACGGGCAACCGGAAGGCGCGTTGCCGGAATTCGGACAAAAAACGTTGTTGGGAAGAGCGGGGCAGCCGGTCGAACTGGCGCATGTCTATGTCTTCCTGGCATCCAATAACGCTAGCTATGTGACCGCCCAAATCTATGGCGTGACCGGCGGCGATGTGATCGATCTTTAAGAATAATTGCAGAAAGAGGAACGGAGGCATCTGATGATTGCTTTCGTTCCTCTTTTTTGGAGCCTGCAGCATAAAAATAAAAATAAAAATAAAAAAAACAATTTAAAAAATCGCTGTTGACATTCGGAATCGGTTCCATTATACTTTGTTTATGAAATCGATACCACAAATATGAGAGGAGTGATTCGCATGGCGACAATCAAGGACGTTGCGAAAAAGGCAGGGCTGTCCGTTTCGACAGTATCCCGGTATCTGAACGACCATCCTTATATTTCGGATGATAAGAAGAAACGCATCAAAGACGCGATGGATGAATTGAACTATTCGCCCAGCATGGTGGCGACGCAATTGCGTTCCAAAAAAGGCACCATGATCGGGATCCTGGTTTCGCGCATAACGAATCCATTTTTCTCCTATCTGGTGGATTCAATCGAAAAGAACAGCAAGCTGTTGGGCTACAACGTGTTGGTCATGCAGACCTATGACGATCCGGCGGCCGAACTGAAGATGCTGGAGCTGCTGAAGCAACAGGTGATCACAGGATTGATCATGTGCTCAGTAGAAGGAAATCCCGATGTGATCGAAACGTACCAAGAGTACGGACCCATCGTTTTCTGCAACGAAAGGATCCCGGGTTCGACGATTCCGCAAGTCTATACGAATCAGGAACAGGCGACTTTTGAAGCCACAAACTACCTGATCGGGAAAGGCTACAAAAAAATCGCCTATTGTACGGGCGGCAGCCTGACTAAGGGCGGCCACGGGAATGCCAGGACGGCGGGATTCGAGAAGGCGTTATTGGAGAGCAAGCTTCCGATGAAGAAAGATTGGATCTTCAAGGAGGTCCATACGATTGCGGATGGTCATCAGATTGCAGAGAACATTTTGAGCTTGCCGGAAAGCAACCGGCCGGATGCGATTTTCACAGGCAGTGACGAAGTAGCCAGCGGCATTCTGCAGAAGTTCCTGGAGGCAGGGAAGAAAGTTCCCGAAGATTTGGCGATCATGGGCTTCGACAATCAACCGTTCACGGCGATGCTTGCGGTCAAGTTGACGACGATCGCGCAACCGGTCGATGCATTGGGAAGAGAAGCCACGAAGGTGTTGGTAGCGCAGATCGAAGAGACTGCTTATCAGATAGATACGAAAGAACTGAAATTAGAATTGATCAAACGGGAATCCGCTTAGGCGGGTTCTCAAAAAACAGAAATGTGGTATCGATACCACAAGCGGAGGAGTCAGCATGAAAAACGCAACCAAGGAAAGAAAGGACAGCGAACACATGGAACAGAAGCAATGGTGGAAAGAGGATGTCGTCTATCAGGTTTACCCGAAGAGTTTTTATGACAGCGACAACGACGGCAGTGGGGACATCAAAGGGATAACACAGAAATTGGCTTATCTGGAGGAACTGGGGATCACGATGCTGTGGATCTGTCCAATCTTCACTTCGCCGATGGTCGACAACGGCTACGACATTTCCGATTACCAAGGGATCCAACCCGAGTTCGGTTCGATGGCCGATTTTGAGGAATTGCTGGATGAAGCCAAGAAGCGGAATATCAGCGTCATTCTGGATCTGGTCGTGAACCACTCCTCAGATGAGCATGACTGGTTCCAGCAGGCTTTGCGCAATCCGGCAAGCGAATACCGGGATTATTACATCTTCAAGGAAGGCAAGAACGGAAACCCGCCGAACAACTGGCGGTCCATTTTCGGCGGCAGTGTCTGGGAAAAAGTACCGGGTGAAGAAAACAACTATTACTTCCATACCTTCGACAAACGACAGCCAGACTTGAACTGGGAAAATCCAGCCTTGCGCGAAGAAATCTACATGATGATCAATTGGTGGCTGGAAAAAGGCATTGCCGGCTTCCGCATCGACTCTATCACCTTCATCAAAAAGGATCAGGATTACAGTGATGTACCTGCCGATGGAGCGGATGGTTTGGCCAGCGTGAAGCACAAAGGAAGGAACCGACCGGGAATCGCCGACTTCTTGGCGGAACTGAACCGGAAAACTTTCAACAACTATCCATGCGTTTCTGTTGGCGAAGCGCCCGGTGTGACTTATGATGAATTTGACCAATACATCGGGGAAGGCGGCTATTTCAACATGATCTTCGATTTCCATTATGCGGATATCGATGTGGAGAACGGAAGCGAATGGTTCCGCAAGACCGACTGGAAGCCGAAGGAACTGAAGGAACTGATTTTCGAAAGCCAAAAAGCTGTCCAAAAAGCCGGCTGGGGAGCGAACTTCCTGGAAAACCACGATCAGCCGCGGTCCCTTTCCAAATACATCAAGGATGAAGCCTACCAGAACGAAATTGGCGCGAAAGCCTTGGGAACCCTCTTCTTCTTTCTGCGGGGGACGCCTTACATCTATCAAGGGCAGGAAATCGGCATGAAGAATTTCAAAAGGGATTCGATCGCTGACTTCAATGATGTGTCCAGCCTGGATAACTATCCGCGCGCGGTGCTGGAGGGCTTCACCGCGGAAGAATCGCTCGCTTTTGTGAACCAACGCTCCCGCGACAACGGGCGCACGCCTTTCCAATGGGATGCCACGAAAAATGCCGGTTTCAATGAGGGAACAGAAACTTGGCTCAAACTAGTCGGCGATCACGAAGAAGTCAACGCTGCGGATCAAGTGAACGATCCGGATTCCATCTTCAGCTTCTATAAACAGATGATCCAGCTCAGAAATCATTCTATTTATAAGAATACGCTGATCTATGGAGCATTCGGACCATTGGAGACGCCTGATGATGTGATCGGCTATGAGCGCGTCGGGGATGAGGTCATCCAGATTTTTGTGAACATGAGCAATCAGGAAACCGCAACAGAGAAGGTTTCCGGAGAAGTTTTATTGAACAACTACGAAAACATCGAACAATCCGGAACGCAATCGATTTTAAAACCATACCAAACCATCGTGATCAGAAAGGATGAAGAACATGTCTAAATTGCCGAATTACCAGGAGATTGCCAAAAAAATAGTAGCGATAGTGGGGGACGATAATATCGTCTCCGCTACCCACTGCGCGACGCGTTTGCGTCTGCAGGTGAAGGACCGCAAAGCGATCGATGACGATCAGGTGGAGGAAGTGGAGGAAGTCAAAGGCGTTTTCTATAACGCCGGCCAGTATCAGATCATCCTCGGAGCCGGCATCGTCAATAAAGTATACGCCGAATTGCAAGCGCTGTATTCCTTCGGCGAAGCTTCCAAAGACGAGATAGCGAGGGATGAATCATCGGCATTGCAGCGGGGAGTCCGCAATATTGCGGATATCTTTGTCCCGATCATCCCGATTCTGGGCGCAACCGGACTGTTCCTGGGACTGAAGGGCGTGCTTTTCAATGAAACCGTACTGGGTGCGATGGGGCTTACGCCTGATGCCATACCAACTTGGCTGAGCGCCAGCGTGACCGTGTTGACGGACACAGCCTTCGGTTTCCTGACCGCCTTCATCTGTTGGTCGGCGTTCAAAAAAGTCGGCGGTTTGCCTATCATCGGCTTCCTGATCGGTTTGATGCTGGTTTCGCCGGCCTTGCCGAATGCTTATGCCGTAGCGAGCGGAACTGCTGAACCGATTATGGCTTTCGGTGTCATTCCATTGGTCGGTTACCAAGGCTCCATTTTGACTGCCTTGATCACCGGGATCATCGGCGCCAATCTGGAGAAGAAGTTGCGTAAGGTGATGCCGAACGCGATGGACCTCATTTTCACGCCGTTTGTGGTCATCCTGGTTTCCGTATTCATCGCGCTGTTTGTGCTCGGCCCCTTGGTGCATGGGTTTGAAGCACAGGCTGTCAAACTGATCGAAATGTTCCTGCATCTGCCTCTGGGCATCGGCGGCCTGATCATCGGTTTCCTCTATCCGATAGCGGTCATGACCGGGATGCACCACATGTTCATCATGATCGAAACGTCGCTGATCGCTTCAACCGGATTCAACCCGCTGATCACGGTTTGCGCGATGTACGGCTTTGCGAACGCTGCCGTGTGTCTGGCGATTGCTTTGCGGACAAACAGCGCCGCCGTAAAAACGGCCGGCATTTCCGCGACCGTTACCCAGATGCTGGGCATCAGCGAACCGGCGCTGTTCGGGGTCGTGATGCGCACCGGTATGAAGGCGATCGGCGTGATGTTGGCGAGTTCCGCTCTGGGAGGCATGGCCCTTTCGCTGCTAGGGATCCAGGCGAACAGTTACGGATTGGCGGTGTTGTTGTCGCCACTGATGTATATTTATGATCCGTACCAATTGACGATGTATGTTGTGATCGGCATCGCTACCTTCATCATGGCATTTGTTTTGACGAACGTGCTGGTGATGGGGAATGAAACAATTGTGACGAAGGTCAAAATACAGCATTAATTTTCAGGCCAACTATCCACATTAACATAGGGATAGCTGGTCTTTTTGGTATCGTTTACATAATTGCTGGATCAAGAACAGGACAGATATCGTGAAAAACGTTCACAAATTGTTAATAATAAATCCGTTGTATGCGCAAAAAATGCGTGGTATATTTTGTGTGTAAATGTTACGTAGTTTCATTTGAAAACGTTTATCGTTTTTTAATCGCAACCGAGTATCGCATAGTGATATTGTTTCTATCCATTTTATCAACTGGTTCGGCGTCGATTTATCAAAATAAGAAAAGGGGTCATGAAATGCAACATGCAAGCGTAAATAAAGTTCAAAATGTAACCGATGACAAGAGAAATGTAAGGGAATTCGGTCTGATCGATAAATTAGCCTATATGGCGGGGGACATCGCAAATGACCTGTTCTTCATCTTCTCAAGTTCTTTCTTGATGTTGTTCTATACAAAAGTGTTGGGGATCAGCGGAGCCGTTGTAGGTACGTTGTTCTTGTCAGCGAGGATTGTCGATGCTTTTACGGATATGGGGATGGGACGTCTCGTTGATACGCTGAAACCTTCAAAAGACGGCCGCTTCCGTGTTTGGATCAAACGCGTAGCACCATTCGCTGTCATCGCCGGTTTCCTGATGTTCTTATCAGTCGTTCAAAACTGGTCCATGACTGCAAAAATCGTCTACATCTTTGTGACTTATCTGTTCTGGGGAAGCATCTGCTACACAGCGATCAACATCCCTTATGGCTCGATGGCATCCGTCATCAGTGAGAAACCTGAAGATCGTGCTTCCCTTTCTGTATTCCGCAGCATGGGAGCCAGCCTTGCTAGCATCTTCATCTCATTCTTTGTTCCATTGTTCGTCTACCAGACTGACGCTAACGGTGCACAAATCGTAATTCCTGAACGCTTCACGCTCCTTGCCGGTGTTTTTGCTGTTCTTGCTTTCGCACTGTACCAATTCTGCTATCACTTCACGATCGAACGTGTACAGATTCCACAAAAACCGGAAACTGAAAAACAATCTTTCGGTAAAGAGATGGCAGTTCTAATCAAAGGCTTATCAACAAACCGCGCACTAGGCGGCATCATCGCAGCTGCAATCTTCCTGTTATTGTCCATGCTGTTGGTGAACACGATGAATGCTTATCTTTATGCTGATTATTTCAAGAGCTCCAAGACATTGGCTGTAGCCGGTATTCTGGGTACTGTCGGAACATTGATGCTTGCACCTTTCGCACAAAAAATCGCTTCGCGTTTCGGTAAAAAAGAATCAGCGACAGTAGCGTTGTTCTTCTCGGCAGCTGTATACGGAGTCCTGTACTTCCTACATACAGACAATGTCATGTTATTCTTGCCGATGGCGTTTCTTGCAAGTCTGGGAATGAACTACTTCAATGTAGTCATCTGGGCTTTCATCACGGACATCATCGACTACCAAGAAGTGAAAACCGGAACTGCGGATAGCGGTACAGTATACGCAGTCTACTCCTTCTCTAGAAAACTTGGTCAAGCTTTGGCTGGCGGATTGGGCGGTTTCGCTCTGGCTGCTATCGGTTACGCATCAGCTGCGGCAACACAAGAAGCTTCCGTTCTTGACAGCATCTACGATGTGGCTACACTCGTGCCTGCAATCGGGTACACAGGCGTTGCGCTATGCCTATGGTTCATCTATCCGTTGACTAAAGAAAAAGTGGCAGAAAACGTTGCTATCTTGGCTGAACGCCGTAAACAAGCAGCAAAATAAGAAAAATAAATCAGCTCGTAAAGGGGCACCATCCTGTTGATCAGGCTGGTGCCTCTTTTTTTGCTGATTTTTTTTGAGTGTCTGAACTCCAACTCCGGCCAGGCGGGACTAGCCGGAGCTGGGGAACAGAATACAGACTCAGCTCCTGTTAGCCGGTGCTCACCGGAGGACAAGTTCGGATTGAACCCTGTTTTCCGGCCAGGCGTGCTTCACCGGAGCTGACGGTCAGTTTGCGGTCTGCAACGTCGGCGGACTGTCCGCCGCACATTATTAGCTACTCATCATTTTCAATTATTCTTAACATTTCCCCGTTGTCCGCTGTGATATAATGAAGGAACAGTGCATGGAAGCCCTGTTGCCGATGCTTAAGCATCAGGAACATTCCAGCGCAGCGATAAGGGGATAGTTAATTGGAAAAATTGAAAAGAAAAATGATGAATTTTATGCGCGGGAGATACGGCGCGGATCAGCTCTACAATGCGTTGATCATTTCTGGGATGGTGCTGTACTTTTTGGGTGCAATGACAGACTTTGGTGTGTTGGTCTTCGTGGCGCAACTTTTGATTTTCTGGGCTCTGTTCAGGGTTTATTCGAAAAAAATCTATAAACGCGCTGAGGAAAACCGCAAATTCCTGAAGTGGTGGCAACCGAACCAGAAAAAGCTGAAGCTGCTTTTCAGAAGGTTCAAGGAAATCAAAGTGGCCCGTTTCCGCAAGTGCCCCAACTGCAGGACGACTTTGCGTTTGCCCGTCAAACGCGGCAAGAAGACAGTGAAATGTCCTACCTGCCATCAAAAATTCGAATCCCGCATCATTTTATAGACAAAAAGAAGCCTCCGCACAATATTTCAATTGTGCGGAGGCTTCTTTTTGTCTAGGTTTCGTGGATGAGTACTTCTTCTTGGGTCCCCAAAAGGATCGTCTTTTCGGAAGGGCGCAGGCTACCTTTGTTTTCGTCGCGTCCTTGCAGAACGATGCGCGGGTTTGCATCCTCGATTGTATCGAAGGCTTCGCGCGCCAATTTTTGGGTGTCATCTTTCATGTAGCGGTTGAAGAGGACGCAGAGTTTGGTGTCCTGCAGTTCCACCATCATATCGTAGTCGCCGGTGCTGTCCCCAAAGAGCATCAGCGGCTGTTTTTCGTTATGCTTCGGCATCAGTTGTTCCGTGATGACGGCTGTCTTGCCGGGGCCTTTGGTGATGTTTTTGCCGGGTTCCATGCACGGTTGGATCAGGCCGTTTTCATCCTTCTTGTAATACATGCCGATGACGTGCTCGTTGTCCAACCCGTAACCGAAGTCCGGATGCGTTGCGGCGACCTGGACGACATCCACAGGTGAAGCCGAAATGACATAGACGACGATGCCGTTCGCCTTCAGGACGTGGTAGAGTTCCTTCAATTCGGTAGGGAACGCCAAACCTGTATCGTAATGGGATACGATGACGCCAGCTTTGCTCGGCAATTCAGCCGGGCTTGTCAAGGTCACGCGTTCGAATTTGCCGAACTGCAACCAATAAGAGATGGATTGGTAAGCCAGTTGGCGCAAATCTTCGCTTGTGCGTTGAGCGAAAAGATAAGTCATCCAAGGATAGCCGGCTTTTCTTTTGAAGTCGCCGTTGATGACCGTGTAGAACAGACGGATTTTTGCAGCGAATTCTTCATAATAAGAAGTTTTTTTAGCTTCTTCAAGAGAGAGAATACCGCCTTGCATAAAACCTTCATATTGCCTATACAACCAAGCATAGGCCGTTTTGATATCGTCAGCGATATTGCCGATAGTAGCAAGCGGATTGGTCTTATCAAGGAGCGTAGCCTCTGTTGCGCCTACATTTTCAAGGCCATCCATCAGAATCGCATGGAACTGATCGGGTGTCAAACGATAATCCAAATGCAGCAACATGTAAAGCATCAAGGTATCCTCTATATCCATGATGGCGGAAGTATTGTCGAAATCAAATACAACGTAAGGAGGGTCAGCTGGGTCGAATGAGCTGTTTTGGTTCCCGTAGGCAGCGATGACAGCATTCAGCGCTTGGTGCGTATGTGGTGCCCAGTTTTTGGAAGAAAGAATTTTATTATGTTTTTCTGGCAAAGTAAGTACCCCTTTATCATGGAATTTTCATCTGCAGTCATTTTATCAAAAAACGGCTGAAAGTGATACTGAAATGTGCCCATTTCGGCTGATCCAGTGCATAACCGCGAAATGAAATGAGAATTACCAATAAATTGTCCGTCAGACAATATGTTGCGAATGAAGCTTTTTTTCTCGATATGCTTCATTTACGCGGATTTATTTTTATCAAAGCGACAATCGTGGAAGGCTTTCTCATAAAACAGGCACAAAACAGGCTGTTTTTAACGATTAAGTAAGAATACAGAAAATACGTGTTAGAAAACCTAACAATTCTACGGAACAATTTAATTGATTTTTAATCATGCTTTCATTATAATTTTGATTAATGGTATAATAATAAGAAGCGGTCCTTTCTTGATAAGGATCCAATCCATGCTCTTGAAATAATAGTAGTATGATGACGAGCACAAAAGGGGTTGAGGCAAAATTGATTAAGTTAGAGCACGTAAATAAGTATTTCGGCGCCAACCATGTGTTGAAGGATATCAACCTGGAAGTTGCCGAAGGGGAAAAAGTGGTCATTATCGGTCCTTCAGGTTCAGGTAAGAGTACAACGGTGCGTTGTATGAATTTCCTCGAAGAACCTACAGACGGAAAAGTTTTTATAGACGGTACAGAAGTCACAACTAAAAACAAGTTGGATATTGTGCGTCATTCCTCTGCAATGGTTTTTCAACAATTTAATCTTTATCCACATATGACAGTGTTAGGGAACCTGACAATCGGCCCTATGAAGCTGCAAGGCAAATCCAAAAAAGAAGCGGAAGAAATGGCTTACGAATATTTGGATATCGTTGGCTTGCGCGAAAAGGCGAATGTTTATCCTTCAACGCTTTCAGGCGGGCAACAACAAAGGGTGGCAATCGCAAGAGCGCTTTGCTCGCAGCGGAAAATCATTCTTTTCGATGAACCCACTTCAGCATTGGATCCTGAAACGGTTCAGGAAGTATTGGATGTCATGATCAAACTTTCCAGCATGAACATCACGATGGTTGTCGTGACGCATGAAATGGGCTTTGCGAGACAGGTTGCCGATCGGGTCATCTTTATGGCTGACGGCATGATCGTAGAGGAAGGCACTCCGGAGCACTTCTTCGATAATCCGACACATGAGCGGACAAAAGCGTTCTTGGGTAAAATTTTAAGATAACCGAACTTTTCGGAATACAACATTATAGGAGGAATTTGGTATGAAAAAGAAAAATCTATGGGTTTCATTATGTTTATCAGCTGCATTGTTCTTGGGTGCATGCGGCAGTGACGCTACGGATACAGCAGATTCTGCAGTTGGCTCTGCAACAGATGCTTCCGGTCAAGTGACTGTGGAAACAATCAAAGAAGCTGGCGTTTTGAAAGTCGGCGTTAAAGAAGATGTACCGAATTTTGGATTAAGAAACACTGAAACAAACGAGATTGAAGGTTTTGAAATCGACATCGCTAAGAAACTCGCTGAAGAAATTTTAGGCGACGCGGAAGCAATCGAATTGGTGCCAGTAACGGCCAAAACGCGTGGTCCATTATTGGATAACGGCGAAGTGGATATGATCATCGCAACTTTCACTGTAACAGAAGAACGTAAAGAAACATACAACTTCTCTGATGCTTATTACGTGGATGCAGTCGGCCTTTTGGTTAAGAAAGACAAAGGCTACACAGGATTGGCTGACATGGACGGCGCTACAGTCGGAGTTGCCCAAAGTTCGACAACAGCCGATGCAATTGCTGCTGAAGCTGAACAATACGGCATCACTTTGAGCTATTCAGAATTCGCGACTTACCCAGAAATCAAAGCTGCTTTGGATTCCGGCCGTGTGGATGCATTCAGCGTGGACAGATCCATCTTGGCTGGCTACTTGGATGATTCAACTGAAATCCTGAAAGATCGTTTCGCTACACAAGATTATGGTGTTGCGACCAAAAAATCAAATACAGAATTGGCAACGTCTGTTAATGACTTAATCACTGCATGGGGAGAAGACGGCACTCTTGATGCATTGACTACAGAGTGGGGCTTGGGCGAATAATGAGAAGTACCAATCCATTCGCTCTCTGGCGTTGGGAAAGCCTTCTTGAAAACAGCAGCGACTTTGGAGCCGGATTTATCCGTACGCTCCTAGTCGCTGTGTTGGCGTTATTGCTGGCTTTGGTCATCGGGGTTGTCGTGGGGACCATGTCCACGGCAAAAGGCCGATTGCCTCGTGCTGTTGCCAGAATATACGTAGAAATGTTTCAGAATATCCCGTTGCTCATCCAAATCTTCTTCATGTATAACGGGCTTGCCATGGCAGGCTTGGTGTTGAGTGAATTTACTATCGGGGTAGTCGGCGTAGGGATATATCACGGTGCCTACATCGCTGAAGTCGTTCGTGCAGGTATCCTCGCTGTTCCGAAAGGCCAAGAAGAGGCAGCTTACTCAGAGGGCTTCAACTACATCCAAACAATGCGTTACGTCATCTTGCCGCAGATGGTCAAAATCATTTTGCCGCCTTTGACCAATCAAGCCGTCAACTTGATCAAGAATACTTCCGTATTGGCGATCATTGCCGGAGCGGACCTGATGTACGTAGCCGATTCTTATGCTTCCTCAAGTCTGAACTACGGTCCTGCTTACGCAGTAGCCGGTTTGCTTTACTTCCTGCTTTGTTTCCCGCTTGCAACATTTGCGCGGAAATACGAGCAAAAACTGAAAGACAATGATTCGGTTGTCGTCAACGTTGTCGTAGATATTCCGGAGGTGATGGAATGATGGAATCGATCAGAACGGTCTTCACACCATCGAATGTGTCGTTCATGATGGAAGGATTGAAACTGGCATTGCTGATTTCAGTCGGCGTCGTCATCCTTTCGATCATCTTCGGTACGGTATTGGGCCTGTTGCGTAATTATGATAAAAAATTCTTCGGAAAGTTGGCCGGTGCCTACATCGAGCTCTTCCGGAATACACCGTTATTATTGTGGATGCTTTCGTGTTCATTCTTGATACCGGGCAGCACAATCACCTTGAAAGGGTCTTTTGCCCTGTTCCTGTACACATCGGCAGTTGTAGCCGAAATCGTGCGCGGCGGATTGAATTCGATACCGAAAGGGCAATTTGAAGCTGCCCACTCACAAGGTTTTTCATTCATGCAGTCTTTGTGGTACATCATTTTGCCGCAAGCCTTCAAGAAAATTATCCCTTCGCTGTTGTCGCAAGTGATAACTACGATCAAGGATACTTCTTTCTTGGCTGGTCTGGGGATCATGGAATTCACAAGAAGTGGGCAAGTTATCCTCGGAAAAGTAACAAAAACTTCAGAAGTATTTTTGATCTATGGCTTCCTGGCTTTGGTATATTTCATCATCTGCTTCACGCTTTCGGCAATCGTCAGAAGCTGGCATAAACGCAATGCAGAACATGCTTAACAACATGAAAAGCCCCCGTCTTACAGCGTAACGCTGTAGGCGGGGGCTTTTGCGCGTCCATCAAACGATGGATGCGTCGTAGATGGATTGGATTGAATCGGCTAGGGTGGATTGGAATTCATCATCCGTCATGTCGGCGCTCAGCCCTTCGGACAACGCCCGCGAGAAGCTGGCAATCAATCCGGGATTGTGGGTCAATTTTTCGTTGGCTTCTTCACGCGAATAGCCGCCGGATAATGCCACGACCCGCACGACTTGCGGATGGGCAATCAGTTCCTTATAAAAATCATCGACGCTCGGAATCGAGAGTTTCAGCATCACAAATTGGTCCGGATTCAACGCATCCAGCGCCAACAACAATTCTTCCTTGAGAATAGCTTCCGATTCAGCTTTGTCCGCACTGCGGATATCGACTTCCGGTTCGATGATCGGGATCAGGCCGGCCGCAATGATCTGCTTGCCGACTTCGAATTGCTGGGCGACGACTTTCTTGATGCCTTCACGATTGGCCGATTTGATCACGGAACGCATCTTGGTGCCGAAGATGTGGCGCTCATTTGCGCGCGCAAGCAGAGCGTCCAAATCCGGATTCGGTTTCATCAACTGTACGCCATCCGCTTCCGCATCGAGCCCTTTATCGACTTTCAGTAAAGGCACGACACCTTTTTTCTCCCACAGGTAGTCAGCCGTATAGAGGCCTTCTACTTTACGATCCATCGTCTGCTCGAACAGGATGGCTCCCAAGATGTGTTCCGAACTGAACGCAGGCGAGGTGATGATGCGCGAGCGCATCTCGTGGACGAGCGTGAACATCTCTTCTTCACCTGTGTAGCTATCTTCCGAAATGCCGTACAATGCCAGTGCCTTGGGCGTGCTGCCGCCACTTTGGTCCAACGCAGCAATGAAACCTTTGCGATTTTTCATGATGTCGAATTGCTCTCTGTTCATGATACAAACCCCTTTGCTTTTCAGATTTCCGAAATCCGGATCCGGTTTTGTTTTTTCGTGGAATAAGGATTTCTAAGGTCAGTATAGCACTTATGCCAGGCATTTCTGAGTAAAATGTCCTATCCATTTTGGCGATATACAGCTTCAAAATTGACATCGAAATTATTTTTTGTTGAAACCTTTTTAAAATAGGAGTAGAGTTGTTTTATGGGATTTTTCAAGCACTTATAAACACAGCAACAAATTCGAACGAGAGAAGGCGTGCAGATGATTTTTTGGCTGAAATCAGACAAAACAAATGCGGAATACACGGAACTAAATGTCTACAAACGGGGCATCCTGATGGGCGGGATTTCTCATCACAAGGACGACGATTTTTGGCAATGGTGGGTGGAAGGCGTCGGCAAGAAGAAAACCCGCAAAATGTACAAAGAAGCAACTGAGGACGAAGCCAGACGGGCTGTCGAGTACGAAATCTGATGGCGAAATAGTGGTGCAGGGCAGGAATCATTCTTAGGATGAGACTTGGCCTGCGTTTTTATTTTTGGGTGTCGACTGTTGATGGATGAATAAATGCGGAACAGCCGACAAAAACTTCAGCCGTCAACTGTTGTGGGAAAAATGAATGACGAACAGTCAACAGGCGCTCACTTCGTCGGCTGATCTGTAAGGAACCAATGCCGAATAGCCGACGAAAGGTACACTAAACGCAAAAAGCAGTCGATAGGACGCTCCATCGGCTGCTTTTGCTTTTTCAATATAAAATCTACAGACTGTATTGTTTATTTTTCTCCACAAAGGCTTCGTTGTGCGAGGACACCATCGCGTGCTTTTCAGCGGTAGGGTTCAGGTATTGTTTGACGCTGTTTACGGCATTCACGGCATCCTGGAAAGTGCCGACCAGCAGATTGACTTTGCCCGTGTAGGCGATCGCATCGCCTGCCGCGAAGATGCCGGGATGTCCGATCGTGCTGTCTGGACTGCCTTCGATGAAATAGTTGTCGTTGAATTGAATCCCCAGCGCAGCCCCAAAGGAGATGTCCTGTTTGCTGGCGAAGCCGTGGTTGACGATGACCGCATCGGCAGCCACCGTCCTATGCTCACCGCCGACTGAGAGGGAAACGGCTTCGATCTCTCCATGGCGGTTGGAATGGAACGAGCGGATCTGTGTTTCCAGAAGCAGCTTTCCACCGTTGTTGCGGAAAGTCTCAACGCTGTGTTCATGCGCGCGCAGTTCATTGCTGCGGCAAGCCAATGTCACACCGTTTGCGATGGCCAGCAATTCGTTCGCCTGCTCGATCGCTGTGTTTCCGCCTCCCGAAAGGAAAACTTTCTTGTTGCTGAACGCGTGCAGGCTGTTCGGGATGTAATGCAGATTGGTCCTTTCGAACTGCTCCGCACCTTCCACCGCCAACTTGTTCGGTGTGATGATGCCACTGCCGTATGCAAGGATCACCGCTTTCGTGTAATGATGATCGCCGTTGCTGGCGCGGATATCGAAAATTCCGGCTGCTTTGGTGATCTGGCTGACTTCCGTATTCAGACAGACGGTCGGGTGGAACGTGAGACCTTGCGTGATGCAATTGGAAAGGAACTGTTTGCCGGTGATCGGCGTCAGTCCGCCGACATCCCACAAGATTTTGTCGGGGTACAGGTTAACTTTGCCACCGAGGACGGACTGGGATTCGATCAGCTTCGTTTTGAGATTGCGCAAACCGCTGTAGAAAGCACTGTACAGACCCGAAGGCCCGCCACCAATTATCGTTACGTCAAATACTTCGTTCAAAAGACCACCTCATTTTCTGTTGACTAATTGTATGTTATGAATGATAATAGAATAAATTATAAATGAGAATGATTCTCATTATCAATTAAATAATTTTTATTCGAAAATGTCAAGAACGATTCGGAAATGGATCGCTTCTGCAAGGATAAAGAAAGGGGAATGAAGGCATGTGCAGCCTGAAGGTTGAGGAGGTGCAAATCAAATACGACAAGGAGATCATTGTGAAAAATATCTCAGTCACCATCGCACCGCAAAAAATCACGACGATCATCGGGCCGAACGGATGCGGCAAGTCGACCTTGTTGAAGGCGATGTCGCGCATCCTGACTTGCTCGAGCGGGGACATTCTGCTGGACGGTGTTTCGATCTTTACGATGGATACGAAACGCTTGGCTAAAAGGATCGCGATCCTGCTGCAGCGGCAGGAAAATCTCTCCGGCATCACGGTCGAAGAAATCGTTTCGTACGGACGGTTCCCGCACCGGAAAGGCTTAAGGGGATTGGGCAGCGAGGACAAGGAAATCATCGACTGGGCGATCAAGAAGACGCAAATCGACGAGCTGCGTCACCGCTACATCGATGAACTGTCGGGTGGGCAGCGGCAACGGGTCTGGTTGGCGATGTCGTTGGCGCAAAAGACCGACATCATCTTTTTGGATGAACCGACGACCTATCTGGACATCAGCTACCAGCTGGAGATTTTGGAACTGCTGAAGAAGCTCAACGAAGAAGAGGGCTATACGATCGTGATGGTGCTGCATGACATCAATCAGGCTTCGCTCTATTCCGACCATATCGTTGCGCTCTCGGACGGCAAAGTCGTCTGCCAGGGTTCAGCGGAGGAAGTGGTCACCGAAGCAAACATCGCGGCCATCTTCAATATCCGCCCGACCATCCAGCCGGACGAAAAGACAAAAAAACCAGTCATCATCGGGTACGAATTGATAAAAAAAGGAGAATGAACATGAAAAAAATGAACAAACTATCGTTGACAATGCTAATGGGTGCCGGATTGATCCTCGGGGCCTGCTCCGCAACGGATACAGCCGATGAGACGAGCGAAAGCGCAGCTGCCGAAACGGTGACGTACACAACAGGCGACGGCGAAAAAATCGCGGTTCCGGCCAATCCGGAACGGGTAGTGGTGCTGTCATCCTATGCTGGGGACCTCATCAACTTCGACGTCAACATCGTCGGCGTGGACGCTTGGTCTGCCGGAAACCCGAATTTCAGGGAAGGGCTCAGCGGAGTCGCAGTCGTATCGAATGCCGACGTCGAAAAAATCCTCGAATTGGATCCGGATCTGATCATCGGATTGGACAACATCGAAAATGCCGACCAACTCTCGGAAATCGCGCCTACAGTATTGTTCACATACGGTGAACTTTCCTACCTGGAACAGATTGTGGAAATCGGTAAAGTAGTCAACAAGGAAGAGGAAGCTGTCGCATGGGTGGAGGAATTCCAGACAGAGGCACAGGCAGTCGGTGAGGAAATCAAGGCAGCCATCGGCGAAGATGCAACGGTCACGGTTGCCGAGAACTTCGAGAAACAGATGTACATTTTCGGCGACAATTGGGCACGCGGAACGGAAATCCTTTACCAAGAAATGGGCCTGAATATGCCTGAAATGGTCAAAGAAAACGCCCTGGATGCAGGCTATTATGCCATTTCGGAAGAGGTGCTCGGTGATTACATCGGCGATTACCTGATCCTGAGTTTGGCCGCAACTGATCCGGAAGCGAGCTTCTTGGATGCCGAGTGGTTCCAGAACATTCCGGCTGTGCAGAACAACCAAGTGTTTGTGGCGGATGCCGAGACATTTTATTTCAATGATTCGCTATCGTTGGATTATCAACTGGACTTCTTTGAGGAATCCTTTTTAGCGGAATAAGAGGGGACGATTGCAGTGATTAAACGGAAACGAAACGCCTTCGGAATCTATCTGATGGTCACGGTCTTGTTGTTGAACGCGGCGGCGGTCCTGGCGCTTTACACAGGAGCGGCGGATACGGATTGGTCGGATCTGATCGAGGCGCTCATCGGGGAAGGCGGCGGAGATTATTATCTAGTGCTGAGGGGCATCCGCTTCCCGCGCATACTGGGTGCCTTCTTCGTGGGCAGTTCCTTGGCTGTCGCCGGAGCGATCATGCAGGCGCTGACGCGGAATCCGCTGGCCGACCCCGGGCTTTTGGGGCTGACTTCCGGAGCGAACATCGCGGTGGCCTTGGTCTATGCCTTGGCTCCGCAGAGTTCTTACCTGCTCGTTTCCATCGCCTGTTTCGTGGGGGCGGGTTTGGCGATGCTGTTCGTTTACGGCCTCAGCACTGCGACCAGGAGCGGACAGTCGCCCTTAAACCTGATCCTGATCGGGGCGGCTGTCTCGTTCTTTTTCCAGGCCATCGCGGACGGGATCGCGATTTGGTTCCGCATCTCCAAGGACGTTTCGATGTGGACATCCGGTGGCCTGATGGGTGTCGATTGGAATATTTTGAGCATCACCCCGGTCATCGGACTGGCTTTGGTTTTGAGTCTAGTGTTCAGCGGGCAGTTGACGGTGCTGAGTTTGGGCGAGGAAACCGCGATCAGCATGGGGCAACGGACCAATCTGATCCGAACCATCCTGATTCTGTTGATCACCTTGCTTGCGGGCAGCGCGGTCGCCATCGCCGGCAATCTGGCCCTGATCGGCCTGATGATCCCGCATGTCGTGCGCAAGATGGTCGGGCAGGATTACCGCAAAATCATTCCGTTGTGCATTACGGTCGGGGGGACTTTCATGATCCTGGCTGATTACATCGGCCGCACGGTTGTCAGTCCTTTCGAAATCCCTGTAGTGGCGATCGTTTCCGTGATTGGCGTGCCTTTCTACGTGACGATCGCCAGAAAAGGGGGCATCAAAGTTGTTCAATGAATGGAATCCGACTTATCGGAAAAAATTGGGACTCTGCGTCCTTTTGTTCGTGGCGGCTTTCATCGCTGCCTTGTCCATGGGTTATTCTTCGCTTCCGTTGGACCGCGTGCTGCAGGTGCTGTCAGGGAACGGGGCTTTTAAAGAAAACTACGTCTTTTACCAGATCCGCTTGCCGCGGGCTTTGGTATTGGCGATGGCCGGTGCCTGCCTGGCAGGAGCCGGCATCATCCTGCAGACCTTGAGCAACAATGACCTGGCCGATTCGGGCCTCCTGGGCATCAATTCCGGTGCCGGGCTTGGCGTGACTATCTTTTATCTGTTCGCAGGCGCAGGTATGCTTGAATTCTCGGCAGTCCTGCCGCTTGTCGCTTTCCTCAGCGCCTTAGTGGCCGCCTCTACTGTTTATCTGCTCAGCTACAGCCGCAGCCACAAGCAGCACGCGATGCAACTTGTGGTCATCGGAGCGGGCATCTCCTCCGCCTTTTCGGGGCTGATCGTCCTGCTGATGTCCTCCTCTGACCGGACCGATGTCAGTTTCATCACGGCTTGGATGTCGGGAAACATCTGGGGATCGACCTGGCCGTTCGTATTCACGATTCTGCCCGGTTGGCTGTTGGCGATGGGAATCCTCTTCCTGAAAGCCCCGACGCTGAACATTCTCGCATTGGGGGAGGAGACCGCTACGGCATTGGGATTGAAACTCCGGAATGAAAAACTGATCTTGCTGCTCTGCGCGGTCGCCATCGCTTCAGCGGCGATCTCTTTGACGGGCAACATCGGCTTCATCGGTCTGATGTCCCCGCACATCGCCAAAAAACTGGTCGGCAAACGGCATGAACGCTACAGTTGGATTGCGCTGCTGATCGGCAGCATCATCCTGTTGATCGCCGATGCGATTGGACGCACTGTGATGGATACCGCTTTTCCGACCGGTATCGTCGTGTCCCTGATCGGGGCGCCATATTTCCTGTATTTGCTGTTGGGGAGGATGCGCTGAGTCGATTTAAGTGAGCTATCGGTCCGGAACGGTTGCTCTTCTCCGGCGAAGCAGGTGTGGCCGGAGTAACCGGCCCAAACAATTGCTCTGCTCCTGCCAAGTGCTCGCCGCCGGAGCAGAGGGTCTGAATCCGACATGACCTCCGTCGAAGGCTCTCTTGACCGGAGCAGAAGAAAAATACTACAAATCCTTATTACCGAAAACCTCAAAAAACGCGTCATCAGCCGAAAAAGGCCTTGATGGCGCGTTTTTATGTTCACAAAGCAGTCTTATTAAATAGTTTCACCGCTGCAACAAGAGCTGAACCGATCATCAGTCCCGTCGTCAGCAGCGGATTCCGAAGTTCCTCAAGCAGCAGTTTCCCTTGCAGCATGTCTATATTGCGCGAGGCCAGCACCAGCGGATTCCACTCGGCCGCTTCCGGGAACAGATTCCACAAAAACAGCACCATCAGGAACGCACCGGTCAACAGCAGCGGCCCGTAGGCATTTTTGAACAAGACAGCTCCGAGCAGCAGGACGGCAATCAACAGGATGCCGAATAGATAAAGGCTGATGACTGACAGGGCCAAGTTTTCGGTCGTGCCTTCAGGGAAGTAATAAAGCGTGTACCCCAACGTGATGAAAAAGCAGAGCCAATAGCAGATGGTCCAGAGCAGCAGAGCGCCAGTGAATTTTGAAAAAAGGATGGTCCGGCGCGGCAGGCCTTTGGTGACCATGTTGATGAGTGTGCCTTTTTCGTATTCCTTCGCCATCATGCCGCTCAAGAGGATGACGATGATGAACAGGCCGGTCTGGGTGCCGTTCTTGAAGAATTGGATCCAGGAATCGAGGTTCGTCGGTTCCGCAATCAGGATCGTGATCCCTTCCGGCATGAAGTTCCCCAGCAGATCGGGCAAAAATTTGGCCGTCAACGGATTCATGATGCCCAACAGCGCAAACAAGGCGATCGCCAGGAACAACTTGAAATTGCGGGTATATTCGGTCAGTTCCTTTTTTGTGAAGGCAAGATACGCTCTCATCGGACCACCTCCAGGAAGATATCTTCCAATTTAGGTTCGGCCGTTTCCAAACGTAGCGGAACCAACCCAGTTTCGCCCAAGATCCGGATGATCAATGCCATGGCCTGTTCCGGGTCAGCGGCTTGGATGGTGACCGTAGGATCTTTTTCATGCAAAATCATATTCAGGATGCTTATCCGAGGATCGGTCTGGAATACAGCGGCATCCGCCGGCGTTCGGAAGGTAACAGTACAGGAATGTTTGGAGTAGGTGTTTTTCAGATCCGATACCGATCCTGTCAGGACGATTTTTCCTCCGTCTAGGATGCCCACCCGATCGCAGATGGCTTCCACATCGGTCAGGACATGCGTCGAAAAGAGCACCGTTGTCTGCTGCTTCACTTTCAGCAGGATATCCAAGATTTCCCTGCGGCCGATCGGATCCAAGGCGGAAGTCGGTTCGTCGCAGATAAGCAGTCGCGGTTCGTTCAGCAAAGCCTGAGCGATACCCAAGCGCTGCTTCATGCCGCGGGAAAACGTTCCGATGCGTTTTTTCACATCCACCAGCCCGACCAGATCCAGCAGTTCTTCAGACTTGGTTTGGATGATCGCGGTCGGCATGCCTGTGATGTCGCCGCACAGCCGCAGATATTCCGTTGCGGTCATGAAACCGTAGAATTCGGGGACATCCGGCAGATAGCCGATGAAGCGGTTCGTGCGAGTATCGCCGTAACTCACTTTTTCGCCGCATACAGAAATTTCGCCGGCATCCGCCTGCAGCAAGCCCAAGACGATCTTCATGGTCGTCGTCTTTCCGGAGCCGTTTTTGCCGATGAAACCGTAAATTGAGCCTTCAGGGACGGAGAAGGACAATCCATCGAGTACGCCTTGGTTCCCAAAGGATTTCCCCAATCCGGCGATTGTGAGGATATCCATCACTCATCGCCCCTTCCAATCAGGAAATACAGGACCGGACCGACGATGTTCAGGAATATGATGATGAAGATCCAAAGATTTTTGCTGCCTTTTTTTACTTGTGGATGCCTGTTCAGGTGGAGCAGAGCCGTGATCAGAAGGATGATCTGGATCACGACCAAAGGGATCAGGATGGGTAAGTATGGCTGCAGTTCTGCTATCATAAAAGTTTGCCTTCTTTCTTTTTTACGCCTATTAGCTCATATCTTCATTTTACGCGTCTGAATGGTTTTCCACAACTTTATGCCTATCGGTAGTTATATAACAAGTATAACACTGGTGGTGGGATTTGCAAGTCGGAAGAGTGGCGAAACCTATCACGCAAGGAGGCCATGCAAAGGTTCACGGCTATATGGGACTGGTGCTGTCCTGTGCTATAATGAAGCAAAGATACCAGAACAGCCAGTGCTGTCAGAGGAAGGACAATAGGATGAATCCATTTTTTAAATTGATGCTTAAGTTGATGTCGTCACCAAAAATCAATATGCAGGAAGACTACGCCCGTGTCCGCAAAGTGCAGCATATACTGGCTCCCAAGCCGAAAAAGGGCTATATCATCATGGACCACAAAATCTATTCGGAGGACCGTTCCCATGACATTCCCGTGCGCGTCTTCTATCCGAAAGAGCGCCTGTATAAAGAGCCGCTGTTGTTTTTCCATGGCGGCGGTTGGGTCATCGGTGACATCGAAACGTACACGAATGCCTGCATCAATATGGCGGATCTGACCGGCAGGACGGTCTATTCCGTCGATTATCGTTTAGCGCCGGAGCATCCGTATCCGGCCGGCCTCTATGATTGTTACCGGGTGGCGGAAGTATTGCTGAAGCATCTGGAAATGAGCGGTCTTTCGGATGAAAAAGATCTGATTCTGATCGGCGATTCTGCGGGCGGCAACTTGGCTGCAGCAGTGTCTTTGCTGCTCCGCGACAGAGGCCAAGCGACTCCGATGAAACAGATTTTGCTGTATCCAGTAACAAACTGGGATCATTCGGAAGCATCTCCGTTCGAATCGATCCGCACGAATGGTCATGATTACGGACTGACTGCAAAAAAAATGGAAGAATACATGGCGTTGTACCAACCCGATCCCGAGCTGCGTAAGAATGGCTACGTTGCGCCCTTGATGGCGGAAGATCTGTCGAATCAACCGGAAACCTTGGTGATCACGGCCGAATTCGATCCGTTGCGGGATGAAGGCGAAGCCTACGCGGAAGCATTGCGGAATGCCGGCAACAAGGTGCAAGTTCATCGAGTGAACGGCATTGTCCATGGCTTCATCACCTATCCGAAGACAGCTGAATCGGTTGTCGAAGCCTACGAAGTCATCAATGCGTTTCTGAATGTATAAGCCGAAAGGGCTATTCAATAGAATAATGGGAAAGGAGGAGCAGAAGTGAACCGAAAAAAGTGGGTACGTTTGGACAATGCCTCCAATATATTTTTGGCTGCCATGACGAGCAGCGATACGAAGGTCTTCCGCATGAGTGCGGAATTGACGGATGCGGTGGATCCGCAATTGCTGCAACGGGCACTGGATGAAGTCTATGAGAATTATGTGCTGTACCACAGTGTGCTGCGGCGCGGATTTTTCTGGTATTATCTGGAAGAAAGTGACCTGAAGCCGAAAGTTACGGCTGATGTGTTGCCTCCTTGCGCACAGATTTATCATTTTGACCGGAGGGAACTGTTATTCCGTGTCTTTTATAACCAAAACCGGGTTCACTTGGAGCTCTTCCACGCCTTGTCGGATGGCACCGGTGCGTTGTGGTTTTTCGAGGATCTGCTGAAGGCCTACATCATGCTGCGACATCCCGAGGCTTTTGAAGGCCTTGATGCCGCCGCACACGATCGCTTGAACCACCAACTGGAGGACAGTTTTGCGCATTACTTCCGCAAGGACAAGAAACAGAACTTTACGGATGCGGCGCAATCCGCCATCCGCTCCGTCGCGAAAGTCAGCCAATTGACAGGAAAAAGCCATGCGCAAAAGAGCGCCTTGCCTGAGGAAAACAAGCTGAAGTGCAAACGCCGCGTGCACCAGTTCCGCGGCAAAAGGACGCCGGACAACCGGCCGCATGTCATCGAACTCGAGATGCCGGTCAAGGACGTGCTTGCCTTGGCTCGGGAACAACAAACTTCTTTGACATTGTATCTGACCGCCGTGTACATGCTCGCCGTGCGCAAGGCCAGTCAAGGTTTCCAACCAGGCTCGGCTATGGCTGTTTCTGTTCCGGTCAACTTACGGCAGTTCTTCCCATCCAATTCTGCCAGGAATTTTTTCAGCACGACCCGCCTGATTTATACTACTGATGAAAATGGCGAAGCGGACGACATTGCCGCAATCGGTCGTACGCTGAAAGAGCAGTTCCAGCAACAGATTACGCCGGAAAGTCTGGAGGAAAAGCTTAGGACGTTGATCGCCTTCGAATACAGCCCATTCACACGGATAGTCTTCCGGCCTATCAAAGACTTCATTCTGAAGCTGGTCAATTACATCAGCAACCGGAATTTGACGATTGCCATCTCCAATTTGGGCAAGGTCACATTTCCTGATCCGATCGACGGCTACATCGAGAAAATGTATTTCCATACTTCGGCAGTCCGCCCGCAATTTTGCGCCATCAGCCATGGGGAACACTTGACGGTCAGTTTCACCTCTCCCTTTGTCGAATCAACGATCGAGGAGCAGTTTGTCAGGATTTTGACCGACGCGGGCGTAGCCGTAACCGTCGCAGCGAACAAGGTTTCGAGTGAAGATTTGGAAGGTGAGATATCATGAGACACTGCCAACATTGCAATGCGACCATCAAGGGAGAATGGGAACAATGCCCATTGTGCCAAACGACCTTGGATGAGGGCACCGATCCGGTACTGCCGGATCCCTACCCGAAGATTCCGCTGCGGTTCAACAAGGAAATTGTCACGAAATACTTGACCTTGATTTCCTTTGTGCTGATCATCGCTTTTCTGCTGATCGAATTGATCTGGATCGGACGGATGGAGAACCTTCAGCTCGCCTTGTTCGGGATCATAAGCATGTGGCTTTCCGTTTTGATCCTGATCCGGAAACGCAGGAACATCGCAAAGGGTATCGTTTATCTGATCGTTTCGCTTTCGCTCCTGTGCATTTATTTGGATTATCTCTCAGGATGGAGCGGGTGGTCAACCACCTATGCTGTGCCGATCATCTGCAGTTTTGCGATCGTATCCTTATACATCGCGGTGCGCCTCGTCAAATTGGGCGTCAGGGACTACGTGTTGTACCTTTTGACAGCCGCCTTGCTGGGGCTTTTGCCGGCGCTGTTCCTGACTTTGGATTGGGTCACGACGTCATTGCCTTCAAGCCTGTCCGTCATGATGAGCGCCGTCACTTTGGTCATCATCCTGCTCTATCACGGTGGAGAGATTTGGCGCGAGCTGGAGAAAAGGATGCATGTTTAAAAAGTGATGTTGCTAAAATTTCCGAGATAAAGTTGTATCTGGCCAAACAAAAAAGCTTTGAGAAATTTGAATTCTCAAAGCTTTTTATTTGTTTAATTATTTGGAAGCGTAAGAAGCAAAGCCTTAAGCTGCCTTTTTCTTGAAGACAACGAGAAGGAGCAGCGTGCCTGTAACCAGGATGGAAACAAGCAGAAGGTTATTCCCTTCAACGCCTGTCTGAGCCACTTGGTCCGCCTCTAAGTCTGTTGCTTCCAAATTGAAGTTGGAAGGTACCATGACAGTGTCAATGACATGGATGACCCCATTGGTTGCTTCAATGTCGGTAGTTGTAATGTTGGATTTATTGACCATAGGTTCATCTGAAAGATCGAAAGTAAGATTTTCTCCGTTGAGGGTGTCTGCTTTCATTCCATCCGTGAGATCAGCCGCCAACACTTTCCCAGAAACGACATGGTAAGTAAGGACTTTCGCCAAGTCCGGCTGTGCAAGGAGTTCTTCCGCGGTAATGTCCAACTCGGCCAGCAATTTTTCAAAAGCGGCATTAGTAGGTGCGAACACTGTAAAAGGACCATCCCCTTGGAGATCATCCACAAGTTCTGCCTTTTGGAGTGCCGAAACAAGGATACTAAAATCTTCATTCCCGAGTGCAATGCCTACAATGTCGTCGGAAGGTTCACCGGTAGCAGCAGAAGCCAGAGGAGCGATACTGAATGAGAGAAACAGCAATGTAGCGAGTGAAAGTAAGCGGCGTGTTAATTTTTTCATTTTACCCTACTCCTTTCAATAATGGGAAATATTTTGTAATCTCTACTACAGGGTTTATAATAGCATTACAATGTAAGCGTTGTCAATTTTGGGGATTTGCGTGGGTAAAAGAGGGGAGGGAAGAAGTCGTGCGAAAAAACATATGGGTGCTGATCCTCTCCAGGGTACTCTTTCTGCAGATTATCCACTATGGGGTTCAAGAAGTAGAGCAAAGAAAGGACGTGGTGGTACCCGAAAAGGTTTCTTCCACGGACTTCCGTTCGGAAACCATCGCTGCAGCGGATGTAGCTGTTCCTTTGGAGGAACTAACTTTTACTATTAATCCATCCACGGAATATTATCAGATTAATCCGGATTATGTAGGCTGGCTTTCTGTTAATGGCACCGTTATTGATTACCCGGTCGTCCGGGGGCAAGACAATGAAACGTATCTCAATCAGAATTTCTATCGCGAACCGGATATTTTCGGAGCCATCTTCATGGATTATCGGAATATCGGCATGGGAGTAGACAGGCATACTATCATTTATGGCCACTATACCCAGAATGGCCAGATGTTTGGGGAATTGGATAAATTCCTGAACGAAGATTTCCTGCAGGAGAATTTGGAGTTTACATTCGGTGATGCCTATGCGGAAAGACGGTACAGGATTTTTTCCGTCCATGTGGCTCCAGCAGATACTATTTTTCTGGATATTGATTTTGAGGGGAATGAGTACACCGAATTTCTGACCATGCTCAAGGACCTTTCTGTCTTTCCGTTAGAAGTCGAGGTGACAGAGGAAGATCATATTCTCACACTGATGACGTGTAACGATTCCGCAGAAAACGGCCGGCTCTTTATTCATGCTGTGGAAGTAACAGAATAGCAAAAGCGGCGCCTTATGATTGCCCTTGATGCGCAAATGCGATACGCTAAAGGTAGCAATCATTTTGAGGAAACGCGAGGGACAAAAATGACAAATAAAATAGCGCTCATCACAGGCGCCAGTGCGGGCATAGGCAAAGAGTTCGCCAAAAAGCTCAGCCAACAAGGATACGATCTGATTCTGGTTGCGAGGCGTGAGGACCGTCTTGTGGAGATCAGCAAACAATTGTCAACCAAAAGCCAAATCATCACAGCGGATTTGGCGAAGACAGAGGAATGTTACCGTCTGTACGAAGAAACGAAGGACAAAAATATTTCCATCCTGATCAACTGTGCCGGTTTCGGCGATTTCGGCGCGTTCACGACGACCAGTCTCGACAAGGAGCTGGAGATGATCGACGTCAACATCAAGGCTGTGCATATCCTGACCAAAAAATTTCTGCCGGATATGATCGCAAGGAATGAAGGCTTCATCCTGAATGTGGCTTCGGTTGCCGGACTGATGCCGGCGGGGCCTTACATGGCGACCTATTATGCGACCAAGGCCTACGTCACGAGCTTCACTTCCGCGATAGCTGAGGAGTTGGAGGAGAAGAAGAGCAACGTTTATGTTGGTTCGTTATGTCCGGGACCGGTCGACACGGAGTTCAACAAAGTGGCGGATGTGAAGTTCAACCTGAAGGGCATCACTTCTGAATACTGCGTCAAGTATGCCTTGGACAAAATGTACAAGCGCAAGAAAATCATCGTTCCGACGATGTTGCTGAAGGGCGCGCTCTTCTCGTCGAAACTGGCGCCGCGCAACTTGGTCGTCCGGCTGACCAGCAGGCAGCAAAAGAAAAAGCAAGGCTGATGAATGCGGGTGGGGCCAGCTGTCGCGAGCGAAGCTGCTCGGAAAAAATGATCTCGAATCCAGTTGAATCCGAGTTCTTCTCCGGTGAGGGTATTGCGGCCGGAGCAGACGACTAACTCAAAACTTGATCTCCTGCGAAGCGATTGTGGCCGGAGGAGGCATCCGAAACCGACACTCTCCTCCGGCGAAGTTCCTCTTGGCCGGAGAACGCGACCCGAAAATCAAACCCGAAAATCAAACCCGAAAATCTGACCGACCCCCTGTAATCCGAAAAAACGCACGAGTGACCAGTATCATCTACTGGCAGCTCGTGCGTTTTTTTGTGCTGCATCCCGAAGCTGACAGGCTACGCTCTCCCGTTTGGTGCAAACTCGTTTTCTTGGTAAAATAGATACAAATGGGTAGTGGAACCAAAACAGCATAAAAAGTCGCTGCCTTAGCCCGGATGGATAGCGTGCCGGTGAAGAGAGGGGTTTTGATGATGAAAATCGACAGAATTGAAATTGGGGAAGTGGCCATCCCACTGCGGACGCCATTCCAAACAGCATCGCGCACGGTTGACGCCGTGCATAACATTCTGATCCGCATCGTGACCGATGACGGGACCGCCGGATATGGTGAGACGCCACCGACAGCCTTAATCACCGGCGAAACAAAGGCTTCCATCCGCGAGGCTATCATGCAATACATTGCTCCGAGCATCATCGGAATGGAAATTTTCGACCTCGATACCATCATGAAAAGGATGCATGCCAGCATCGTCAACAACACATCGGCGAAAGCCGCCGTTGATATGGCGCTATACGACCTATATGCCAAAAAGCTCGGCCAACCTTTGTATAAAGTGTTGGGCGGGGCGAAACGGAAAATCGAGACTGCCCACACCATCAGCGACAAACCCATCGATGAGATGGTGCGCGACAGTCTGCAGGCTGTCCAGGACGGCTTCAGCATTCTTAATGTGAGTGTCGGGAGGAATGGGTTCAATGATGTGGAGAACTTGCTTGCCATCCGCAAGGCAGTCGGAACGGGCATCCGCATCCGGGTCGAGGCCAATCAAGGCTGGAGCCCCCAGCAGGCTGTCCGCATCATCAGCTTGCTGGAGGATAAGGGCATGCAGGCAGAGCTGGTGGAACAGCCGGTGAAGGCGCACGATCTGGCCGGCTTGAAATTTGTGACGCAACACGTCCAAACACCGATTGCGGCTGACGAAAGTGCCTTCTCTGTGAAGGATGCCCACCACATCATCCAGACACAATCAGCCGACCTCATCAATATCAAACTGATGAAGACCGGGGGGATCCACGAGGCCCTCAAGATCTGCGCCGTGGCGGAAACGAACGGGGTGGACTGCATGATCGGCTGCATGCTGGAAAGCAAGATTTCGATCAGCGCAGCGGCCCATCTGGCAGCCGCCAAAAACTGCATCACGATGGTCGACCTCATTGGACCGTCGTTCTACAAAATCGAAGCCTATGAGGGCGGTCCGCTGTTCACAGGAGGCACGATCAAGTTGGGGGATGCGAACGGCATCGGTATCAACGCTTTTCCGAAAGCCCATTTCAAAAAAATCGGAATCGTGAAATAAATAAATGTCCCACTTAAGAAGCCAAGGAAGGAAAAGCCATGAAGTTGAGAGAGTTTTATGTGAAACGAGCCATCGGTTTTGTCATCGTTATGCTTCTTGTACTGATTATTTTATTGCTCAACAAGTATATGCTGCATCTTTTCTGAAAAACATAAAACCGCCACCGGAAATATAAATTCCGATGGCGGTTTTTGGTACTGTTTCTAGATCAATCCAACTTTTTTCATGGCTGCGGCCAAACGGTCAATGACCACTTGATCGGCCTCCGTCAACGGCAAACGCATTGGTCCGACGTTGAAGCCCAATAATTGCATTCCGGCTTTTACAGGAATCGGATTCGGCTCCACGAACAGGCAGTCGATCAGTTCTTTGTACTCGGCTTGCATCGCGGCAGCTTTCTTGATGTCGCCATCCAGGAAAGCATGCGTCATTTCCGATGTAGCTTTCGGTGCGATATTGGCAAGGACAGAGATGACGCCTTTTGCGCCCAAACTCATCAATGGGATGATGGTGTCATCATTTCCGGAGTAGATGTCCAGACGATCGCCCAAAAGACTCAAATTGTCCACAGCCTGGCTGAAGTTGCCGGTGGCGTCCTTCAACGAAACAATGTTATCGATTTTGGCAAGCTCCACCAGAGATTCAGGGGTAATGTTCTGGCCGGTGCGGCCCGGCACATTGTAAAGGACAATCGGAACTTTAACGCTGTTGGCGATGGCTTTGTAATGCTCAATCAAGCCTTTTTGGGATGTTTTGTTGTAATAAGGAGTAACGCTGAGGATCGCATCCACACCTGTAGCTTCTACAGCACGCGTCAATCCGACTCCGTGGCGCGTGTCATTGCTTCCGGCACCGCCGATGACGGGAATACGGCCGTTGACTTTTTCGACAGTGAAACGAATGAGATGAAGTTGCTCTTCATCCGTCAGTGTTGAAGCTTCACCGGTTGTCCCCGCGATGATGATCGAATCGGTGCCGTTCGCGATATGGAACTCGATCAGTTCTTCCAACACCTCGTAGTTGATTTCTTGGTTCTCCGTATCTTTAAACGGCGTAACAATCGCAACGCCTGATCCTTCAAAAATAGCCATGCTTATCTTCCTCCTGAATTCTGTTTTTATTTATGAATAGACAAAAAACGACTATGAGCAAATGGTCTCATAGTCGTTCAAAACAGGCTGCTTAAGTTGAAGCATTGCATCCATATAGTGAATTCCACCAATTTGCCCCAACGTGAGAAGCTCACCGAACAAAGCTGGGCGGCTTTGTCCGACAGTGCCAGATTTATTCAACCTTGGCCCCAATACAGAGTATTTCGGCAGCAACACCTTTCAGGGAATCCCTTACTGATTGTTAACCGCGACCTCTTCATCACATCGAATCGTATTTTGTTACTTCCACACTATCAAATACAAATCAGTCTGTCAATCATATTCTGAGTGGATGCTGAGAAATTACTTTGAAAAAGATGGCAAAAATGACACATATGTTCAAGGGAGGCAAGGCCGCAGCAGGCAGGCGGCCGAAAACCACAATGACCTCCGATGAAGGCAAGCCCGATCGGAGAAGGGCAATCGTAATCGGAGCTGACCTCCGGCCGGGTCAGTCTCTCTGGAGGACAGCAATAAAACCGAACAGGATCTCCGGCCAGGACCGCCTGGCCGGAGATGAAGAACCCATACCGTTCCCGGAATCAATCGGATGCTTAGGGAACGCATATGCGCCTGCGATGTGATAAAATCAAATTGAGGAAACGCTTTTAAGGCAAGTCCAGAAAGGGATTCCGAGATGTTTTGTTGCAGGCCATCCGCGCAGAGTTTGTCTCCAGCGCACCGGCGAGGATGATGAGAGGACGTGAATAACGATGAAGATTGAACATGTTGCAGTGTGGGTGGACGATTTGGAGCTGATGCGCGATTTTTATGTTCGTTTTTTTGATGGAAAGGCCAATAAATTATACCGAAACCCTGAAAAAGACTTCCAATCTTATTTTATTACTTTCCGTGAAGGGGCCCGTTTGGAGCTTATGAAGAGGATGGATGTCAACGAACGCCATCCTCTTGATATGCTGGGCTGGGCGCATCTGGCCGTATCCGTCGGCAGCAAGCAGAACGTCGACTATTTCACTGACAGACTCATCAAAGCGGGGTACACATGCAAAAGCCAGCCGCGCATTACAGGGGATGGCTATTATGAAAGCATGTTTCTCGACCCGGAAAAAAACGTCATTGAAATCACCATCTGAAAGAACAATCAGGCCGAAAAAGCAGGGGGCGCACAGCCATGAAAAAAAGAATCCATCTATTTGCCGATCAAACGAAAGCCGGAAGGGATATGCGCAAGAAGAGGACGCGCTTCCTGATTGCCGGAGCGATCGGCACCGGTATCGGGCTGGCTGGCGGATTCTGGTTGCGTTGGGAATTGGCCCCTTTGATCGGTTGGGACAGTGCCGCAATCATTTTATTGTATTTGCTATGGAAGGATTTTCATCCGCATGATGGGACGGAAACCGAGCGGATTGCGCAAGAGGAAGATATCCAATATTCGACGATTGATTTTTTTGTCCTGTTGGCATGTCTGATCAGCATCGGGGCGGTCGCCTTGATGTTGACGACTCATGAACGCAGTTTCGAGACGATCGGCTTTGGTCTGTTCAGCATCGTGCTCTCCTGGACGACAGTGCATGCCCTTTATATGTTGCGGTATGCGGAACTCTATTACCGAGATGTCAACGGCGGCGTCATCTTCGAGGGTACCGAAAAGCCAAATTTTTGGGACTTTGCCTATCTGGCGTTTACGATCGGGATGACTTACCAAGTCTCCGACACGACCTTCACGACACCGGAATTCCGGAAGGCCGCGCTGGGCCATGCGCTGTTGTCCTTCGTTTTCGGGACGGCCATCATCGCCACGACCATCAATTTTGTCGCAAGCCTGAGCAGATGAATCATACTGAAGTTTCGACAGGATAAAGGAGGAGTTCATGCATGTTTTTTAAATCATTTTTCGATCCGCAAGTAGCGCAATTTTCCTATTTGTTGGGTTGCCAAAAAACCGGAGAAGCCATCATAATCGATCCTTTGCGCAAGTTGGATGACTATATCTTGGCAGCCGAATACGAAGGCCTGGTCATCACTGCGGCAACGGAAACGCATATCCATGCCGATTATGCATCCGGATTGCGGGAAACGGGGAGGTGTTTAGGCGCCAAACTGTATGTCTCGGACATGGGCGGAGATGACTGGCGTTACCAGGATCTGCCGCAAGGAAGCGTGCTGCTGCAGGACGGGGACATCATCTCCGTAGGGAAGATCAAACTGGAGGTGCTGCACACCCCTGGGCATACGCCGGAGAGTGTGTCATTTCTGCTCACGGACATCGGCGGCGGTTCGGACATTCCGATGGGACTGTTCACCGGCGATTTTATCTTTGTGGGTGACGTCGGCCGGCCGGACTTGCTGGAAGAAGCAGCGCACATGCAAGGCGCCACCGAAATCGGAGCGAAAGAAATGTTCCGCTCTCTTCAGAGAATGGCTGACTATCCGGATCATCTGCAGATTTGGCCCGGGCACGGTGCCGGCAGCGCCTGCGGGAAGTCGTTGGGCGCCGTACCGATGACCACTTTGGGATACGAAAAAGACAACAACTGGGCTTTCCAACATGACGAAGAAGCGAGTTTCATCGAAGCTTTGACGGATGATCAGCCTGAGCCGCCGACCTACTTTGCCCAGATGAAGAAGATCAACAAACTGGACAGCGGCGCTTACGTGCCTTATCCGGTTTTCCCGCTTCAGCAGGCCGGTCCGAACGATAGGCTGATCGATCTGCGCGCGAAAGAAATGTATCAAGCCGGACACATCGAAAGGACGCTCAATATTCCGCTGAACAAAAAGTTCTTGACTTACGCCGGGTGGTTCCTGGATTACGAAGGGCAAGTGACGTTCATTGGAACCAAAGAGCAGGCTGAAACGGCTGCCCGTCAGCTGCAGCTCATCGGGTTCGACCAAGTCAGAGGCTATCTGGATGCCGGCCAGATCAAGGACGAAAAGATGACCGAAACGATCACTGCAGCCGCGTTCATCGCATTGCGTCAAGCAAAGGATCTGCAGATATTGGATGTGCGTTCGAAGAGCGAATGGGATGAAGGGCACTTGTCAGATGCCAAGCGCGTCCTCCTCGGCAAGCTCTTGGAGGAACCGTTGCCGTTCAAACGTGATGAGCCTCTGTACGTCCATTGCAAATCCGGCGTCCGTTCCGCCGTCGCCATCGGTGCATTGGAAGAGAGGGGATTCAAAAAGATTGTCAATATCCTGGGAGGATACACTGCGATCGAAAAGATCCTCAACGAATAGACACAAATGCGCGAGAACCCGAAAAACGCAATCCGAACAACAAAATAAGCCGGAAGGAAGAGCTGCAACAGGCTTTTCCTTCCGGCAGTTTTTTGATTTGGAACGTTTTAATCCAGGTACAAGGAATAGCCAGAATCCCTGTACGATGGTATACTACTAATTGTCGCATTTAGTGAAGTAGACCGAATAGTCCAAGAGTTTTCTTAAGAGAGAGGTGTCATTTGGTTGCATAAAGATCTAACGAAAGAACAGGAACGTGTCCATCGCGTCATTAAAGTCATCAACAACGAAAAAACGCGATTGGCCGAGCAAGTAGAAGAAAAAAGTGAAAAGCAAAGACAGCAATTAAAGGAATCCAAAGAGATCAAAATCAGCCAAGGTTCTTCAGAGAGCGTCTGGGAATCATCGGCTGAACTGCGGGCTTTCGAGCAGGAGCTGATGATCCGCAACAACGAATTGCAGAACAGCAACGAGCGTGTCGCTGTCTTGGAAAAAATGCAGGATGAGCCTTACTTCGGCCGTATCGATTATCACGATGATTTCGGCAATGAAACGATCTATATCGGGATCGGATCCTTGTTCGAGAAGGACGAGAACCTGATTGTTGACTGGCGTTCGCCGATTGCATCGCTTTATTATGAAGGCAGCAAAGGCGAGAAAGTGAAGCTGATGATAGCTGATCAACCGATGACATACGGCGTTGACCTGAAGAGGCAATTTTTGATCAGACATGCGGAAATTATCCGCATGATGGACACGGACAATGTCATGGGCGATCCGTATTTGCTGGAAGTGTTGGAAGGACCTTCATCCTATCAGATGGGCACGGTCGTATCCACCTTGCAGAAGGAACAGAACCAGATCGTCAGGGAAACAAAAGCTGCCGTCACGCTGATAGAAGGGGTTGCCGGATCAGGAAAAACGGTTGTCCTGATGCAGAAAATCGCCTATCTGCTGTATGCTTTCCGGGACCAGTTGAAGTCGGAAGAAGTCGTCCTGTTTTCCCCGAACAAAATATTCCAGGAATACGTTTCCCAAGTGTTGCCTGCATTGGGCGAACTGAACGTGGGCAACACGACCTTCAGCGAATTCATGGAGCGGAAGGTGATCGGTTTTTCTTTGCGCGCCGATCAAGAGGACAGCTTAGCCAAGGTCACGGTACTGAAGGGCAGCTTGGCCTTTTATGAAGCGTTGCAGAAATACGGCACGCTCCTGAAGAAACGTTACCTGAAATTCTCGGATATCCGTTTCCGCGATGATATAATCCTTTCAGAGAAGGAAATCGAGTCGGCTTTCTACAGCATCGAAAGCCAGGGTTCATTGGCCAGCAAGTTGGATATTCTCAAAAGACACTTGCTGCAGCGCGTGGAACGCATCCAACAGTCGCAAAAAGGCAAACCATGGGTCGAAAAAGAAATGATAGCCATGTCCGATCTGGATCTTTACCGTTACGAGAAAGAGACCCACAACCAAAAAGCGATGGAAGAGGCCATGACGGCGGATATCCTGGAGGACGCTTTCGAACCGATCGTCGCGAGGATCGAAGCGTTGGCCTTTATCCGCTATAAGAACCAATACATCCATTTCCTGAGGGCTGTTCCTAAATTGCTTTCATTGGATGCTTTCGGCTTGGATGAGGATGAATGGCGCACCCATATCGCAGTGGTTGCGGAACACATGGCAGAGAAGAGTGTGCTGCTGGAAGATCTGGATGCCTACTACAGTCTGCGTCTGTTGCTGAAGGGACCATCCAGCGACATGAAATACCAATACATCTGCCTGGATGAGGTGCAGGATTTTTCACCTTTCCAACTGCAGATGCTACAGCACGCCTACCCGAGCGCACGCTTCATCCTGAGCGGCGACTTGAATCAGAATATCCTGAACAGACGCCTTTCCTTTGATGATCTCCGGACCATCTTTTCCGAAAGCACGTTCCGTTCATACCGTTTGCTGACCAGCTACCGATCGACGAATGAAATCGTCCGTTTCTCGGAAAGCTTCATCGAAGGCAAAAAACCGGAAGGGACCTATATCCGCTCCGGCAAAAAACCGGAAGTGTTGCTGACTGACGATGGCGGGCTCGATATGGACTACATCAAACAGAAGGTGGATGCGAGCGTCGCTGCCGGCATGCGCGTAGCTTTCATCAGCCGCAACGCGGAAGATGCCGAACGCATCAGCCAGGAACTGTCGGTTGCCGGCATCGACTTCAAACTCGTGCAGCATGATACCGACAACAGCCACCATCCGGTATTGATTATGCCGGCCCGTTTGGCTAAAGGTCTGGAATTCGATGTCGTTTTTGCGATTTGCCACTATCCGGCAAAAGCTGCCCAGAATGAAATGCAGATCCTCTACACAATCTGCACCCGGGCGATGCACGAGCTCTACCTGACCGTTTCCGGGAAGGAAGCCGGACTGATGGAACGCGTTGATCCGGATTATTATGACGTAAGAAAAATGTGAAGCCTGAATGTGAACAGCCCCGGCGGAATCTGCATGTAAACTGCAGACTCCACCGGGGCTGTTTTTTGTGTTGTCGGATCAGACTATCTGATAGGTTCCGCGCAGTTCCTTTTCGTAGGGACCCATCTCGGCCAGATAATCCATCATCGCTTCGACTGCATGCTTTTCCAGATTCTTGTGTTCTTTTCCGAATTTCTTCGGAACGCCCTGGTTGGTCACATAGCTGACGGTGTATTCTTTATCCAGAATGACTTCTTCGCCCGCGATGAAAAGTTTTTGGACACGGGTCCCTTTCGGATTTTCCAGTTTCAGGTAAGCGTGCAAGCCCATCGCCCGCTTCAGGTAGCCGCCCATCTGATCAAATGGATCCGCCGCGTAGGTGCTTTCGAGGTTCTCTTCCAACAGAGTGACTATTTCCGATCCTGTCAGGATAACGGTTGAAATCGGAGGATTCATCGGGATGATCTGATACAACTCCCTCAGCGTCACCGGGCCTTTCAGGATCGGAACACCATAGCGCCAGCCGTTGGAGAAGGCCAGATCCGTTTTCGTGTGGAACAGGATAGCATCCAAGAGGAAGTTGTCCATCGTCGTTTCGACGCTCCAACCGCGGTGCAGCACTTTTTTGGTTTCGCCGACTTGGCGACCCAATTTTTCGCGATAAGGGGCTAAAGCCTCATCGATCAAAGCTTTCATTTCGGCATCTTCCGGGATATCCTCCGTGACCGCAATGAGTTGATGTTCGATGGATTGGATCGCGCCGTCCTCAAGGGTCAGTTCGAGTGCCCCGAGGAAAGAGCCGTGCGAACCGGACTGGATGACTGCCGTATCGCCTACTGTGACGATGTGTTCCTGACGGTTATGGGTATGGCCGCTCAGGCAGATCGCCACGCCTCCGACTTCGCTCATCAATTTCAGGTCCTGCGGGAAACCAAGATGTGACAGGACGATGATCAGATTGACCCCTTTTTCCTTCAGTTCCGCCACATAGCCGGGCAGCTCCTCGCGGCCCAAAGTGAAGGAAAGTCCTTCACTGAAATGTGGCGGCATCGTTTTGTCGATGATGTTGCAGGCGATGCCGATCACGCCGATCGAAAGTCCGCCGACCGACAGGATTTTGTAAGGCTCGAACGCCAACTTGCCGCTTTCTTTTTCATAGGCATTGATTGCGAGAATCGGGTAGTGCAGTTGCTCGCCGATTTGTTTCAGATTGGCCGGCCCGAAGCCGGTGTCCCAATGGAACGTCATGGCATCGAAACCGACTTCGTTCAGGATCGGCAGCATGTGCCAGCCTTTTGTAGCGATCGCTTCATAGGTGCCGTGGATCGTGTCGCCGTTATCGAAAACGAGTGTCGGGTTCTTGCTGCGGAAATCTTTGATCAGGCTTTGGAGGCGGGCATAGCCGCCACCTTTGCGGAATGCCAATTTTTCCTTTTCATAGAACAGTTCGTTGTGCAACTCCAAGTAGCTGTGGGTGTCGTTGATCTGAAGGATCGTCAATTTTTCCTGCATAGGGATCCACCTTTCTGGTTGAAATGTGACAGTAGCATTCGTTATATTGTTGTTCCCATTCTAACACTCTGTGCGGAGGATACCGATTGATATGGCCTGGGACGTAGAGGTCGAATCGTGAAACTGAATCGAAAACGCAATTTCAGTGGAGAACTGTGTTAGAATTTGGATATATAAATTGATGGGACAGGGGAGGCGTTCGGTTTTTGGATGTTAGGGTTGTATTTGGTAGGATGATCATGCTGGTGTTGATCATGTTTGTGGGCTATCTCGCGACGGTCATGAAAGTTTTCGACAAGCACGCGAATGCCAATTTTGCAGCATTGATCACGTATGTCACGGTGCCGGCGCTTGTTATCGCGTCCGTTGAGGGCGCAGGTGAGGTAGGTACGAAATCGGACACGCTCTTCGTCCTGTTGACCGCGACGCTGATGTATCTTTTCACTGTCGGATTGGCCAAGTTCAGTCCAAAACTCTTCCGCGCGGATAAAGAAACGGAAGGAATCATCGAATTCCTGACCATCTTCACGAACAACGGCTTCATGGGGCTGCCGGTCGTGCAGGCCATTTTCGGAACAGGAGCGCTTTTTTATGCATCGCTGTACGGTATTCCCAATAACCTGTTGATCTATTCTTTGGGTGTCTTCCTGATTGCGAAAGGTTCCAAAAAATCGCGGGCGAACTGGAAAGCAATCCTGTTGAATCCCGGCAACCTCGCTTCGCTGTTCGCAGTTTTCGTTTTCCTGTTCGACATCAAATTGCCGACGTTGGTGATGGATACTGCCACCAGCATCGGAAATATCACTTCTCCGTTGGCGATGATCATCATTGGCGCGTCATTGGCCGACATCGATATCCTAGGCGCCTTCAAGGAATGGAAAATCTATCTGTTTGCGTTCTACCGCATGATCGTGATTCCGCTGTTCCTCTGGTGGGCTTTGAAGGGCATCCTGACGAACCCGACCATGCTGGGGATCCTCGTCATCATCTCGGCCATGCCCGGCCCGGCGATGGCTGTGGCGCTGTCCATGCAGTACGGAGGCAACACAGCCTTCTCAACGCGCTACGTTTTCATTTCGACACTGCTCTCGGTATTCACGATCCCGCTATTGGCGGCGCTGCTTTTTTGAACGGCATATATGCAGAAAGAACGCCCACTCCGCACGATTCGCGGAATGGGCGTTCTTTCTGGTTTTGGGTAATCGTTGCGTGCGCGCAGTCGTTATTTGAATTTCTTCGTGATGTAAGGGTTCAACCAACGGTACAAGAGGGTTGACAAGAAAGCTCCTACGAGACCTTGCGCGATGTTCAACGGGAATGAAGCAATCGCAGCGCCGAAGCCGAAAAGGATCGTGTCCCCGATGGCGTATCCGATCGCCATCCAGATACCGGCGATCCCGGTGGCAAGCCACGGCTTCTTGTGGTCCATTTTCTGAAACAACCAGCCGGCAAAGAATCCTTCCAAGCCTTTCACGACAAAGGTGATCGGCGCATAGAAGGCATAACCGGCGAACAGGTCGGCCAACATGCTGCCGAGTGAGCCAACGAAGAAGCCTGCGCTGCCTCCGAAGGATAGACCGGCCAACAGAAGCACCATGTCTCCCAAGTTAACGTAACCGTAAGGAATCGGAATGCGGAACAATAAGGTCATGACGACAGTCAGCGCCATAAATAAGGCCAAAACAACCAATCTGTAAGTACTGCTTTTTTCAGTTTTCATGCAATTCGCCTCCAAGCATTATTTTTAATTATAGTCCTTATGCAAAAGTTTGCACTCTTTTTCTCATCGTTTTCATAAGAATTTTCAAAATGATGGAAAAATGAGAAAATCCAATGAAAAGATGATAGAATGGGAATAATTGAGTTTCTAAAGTAAAGGGGTGCAAGCATTTGAGTCAACCGAGAGTACTGCTTATCCAAGATATTTCCGCCAGTTGCCGTATTTCCATGAACGTGGCGGTTCCTGTAGTGAGCTGCCTGGACAATTGGGTGAGCATCCTGCCGACTGCGCTATTATCCACCCATACGGGTAAAGAATTTGAAGGCTATACCTTTTTGGATCTGACCCAGGAAATGGGGGGAATCCTGCAGCATTGGCAATCATTAGGTATCAAATTCGACGGCATCCTGATCGGCTATCTGGGTTCGCGCCAGCAAATCGACATCGTACGGGAGATTATCCATACATTTGCGGCCGAGGATGCCCACATTGTTCTCGATCCGGCGATGGGCGATCAAGGCGTTCTTTATCCGGGTTTCACGCTGGAATATGTGGATGAGATGGCGGCGCTCTGCAATGAAGCAACGGTGATCACGCCGAACGTGACGGAAGCCTGCTTTTTGACCAAACGCCCCATGTTGAAGAAGCCTTATAAGGAAGCCGAGGTTGCGGGATTATTGGCTGATTTACGGGTGTTGAATCCGAAGAGCGTCGTGCTGACGGGGGTTTCTTTGGAAACGGAAACGATCGGTGCTGTCTGCGTCAGCCAAGACGTGCCTGAAGCGCATTATACCTTCGCGAAACATTTTCCCGGCCATTACGACGGCGCGGGCGATCTCTTCACGAGCGTCATCGCGGGGTTGCTTTTCCAGAATCTACCTTTGACCGCAGCCACTGAAACTGCCGTTCGATACAACAGCATGGTAATCGAGCGCACTCTGAAAAGTGGACGCGAACTGCACTATGGCGTCCAATTCGAGACGGATTTGCCGTATCTGATCGAACAGTTACGCAAATACAAACAGGCAGAATGACCGATGCAACATCAAACATTCATCACTTGGAAAGAGGCGTGAGAAAATGAAGATAGAAACTGTAGCCATCATTGGATTGGGCGCTTTAGGAATCCTATACGGAAACCATTTCACGAAAGCCATCGGAAAGGATCGCGTGCGCATCGTCGTCAACAAAGAGCGGATGGCGCGCTACCAGGAACAAGGCATTTCCTTCAACGGAGAACCATGCGATTTCCAATACGTCGACGAAACGGATGCCAGTCTGGAACCTGCAGACCTGGTCATTCTGGCGGTGAAGGGGACCCAACTGGATGAAGCAATCGAAACCGCCCGCAACCAAGTCGGACCGGAGACTACAATCATTTCGGTCCTGAACGGTATTGCCAGCGAAGAAGTAATCGGCGCGGCATTCGGCGATGAGAAGGTCGTCCACTGTGTTGCCCAAGGAATGGATGCTTTGCGCATCGGCAATGATGTGAAATCTGTGCATATCGGCGAACTGCGCATTGGTCTCGACGCCCCGGAAAAACAGGCGCGTTTGGATGCTGTCGCGGCTTTCTTCGAAGAAACGGCCTTGCCGCACGTGGTTGAAGCGGATATCCTGCACCGCATGTGGGCGAAATTCATGCTAAATGTCGGCGTGAACCAAGTGCTGATGGTGAAGGAAGGCACTTTCCGCGACATCCACGAGGCAGGACCAACCCGCGATCTGATGATCGCCGCCATGCGCGAAGTTTTGCCGATCGCCCAGAAGGAAGGCGTCAACCTGACGGAAACCGACCTGGAAAATGATTTGGCGATCATCGACGGACTGACGCCGCTGGGGATGCCGTCGATGCGCCAGGATGGCATTGCGAAACGGCCTTCAGAGGTTGAGTTGTTTGCAGGAACCATTCTGAAAAAAGCGAAAAAATATGGACTGCCTGCACCGACGAACCAGTACCTCTATGATCAGGTCCAAGCCATCGAAGCAACTTACTGAGAGAACGGATTACCGGCCTTCGCGGGCGAAGGCATCAAGCCCTCGCTAGCGGGGGCTTTTGCGTTGTTGCTGAAGGTTCATGCAGCTCCGGATGATTTTTGGCGAGCCCAACTCCGGCGGGGCCCTCCTCGCCGGAGCTGAGGCGAGCGCAAAAGCTTCACCTCTGACGAACCCTCGCTCGACGGAGGACAGCCTGCGGTTTCGCGCCCAGCTCCGGCCAACATTCGCTCACAGGAGCAGAGCAAATCACCGGAACCCCAACTCCGATGAGAAGGGCGCTCACCGGAGGAAAGCTGAGGGCAAGCGCGACACCCGACGCCGACAGCATTTTTTTGTTATAATGGAAGCATTCATTCGACATTCGTCAAAAAGCACGAAAAAAGGAGCAAAAAATCATGACACAAGAACAACTGAAAAACCGCGCGGACGTCCCTGAGGCATTGACTTGGGATGTGACCGCCCTTTATAAAACACGAGCAGACTTCGAGGCCGCTTTGAACGGTCTAAAAGTTGCAACAGCAACCTTCGCAACGACGTACGAAGGCAAACTAACGGACGCCAAAACGATCCTTGCCGCTATCAAGGAATACGAAAAGCTCATCGAAACCGCAACATTGGCGGATCACTATGCGATGATGCCGGAAGCGACCGACCTGACTGATCCGGACAACGTCGAGCTGTCCCGCCAAACGGCGAACGCGATGGCTGACATCAGCGCCCAACTGACTTTTTTTGAATCGGAACTGATCGGCTGCGATGCCGCTGTCCTCGATCAGGTCGTTTCGGAAGAAGCGCGTTTCGCTTCCTATATGCGCCACATCAAGAAAAATAAAAAAATCCAGTTGGCGCCTGAAGTCGAAAAAGCGTTGGCCCAATTGGCCCCGACATTGGATGCGCCGAGCGCAATCTATGAGCAGGCCCGCCTTGGCGATATGGACTTCGGCACTTTCACGGCCGACGGAAAGGAATATCCGCTGAGCTTCGTGCTCTATGAGGATTACTACATGTATCATGACGATACGGCAATCCGTCGGGCAGCTTTCGACAAATTCTCTGCTGTCCTCAGCGATTACGAGAACGTGGTCGCGACTGCTTACTATACCCAGCTGCAGAAGGAAAAGACGCTGGCGACGATGCGCGGTTTCGATTCCGTGATCGACTATCTGCTCTACGGGCAGGAAGTGACGCGCGATCTGTATGACCGCCAAATCGATACGATCATGAACGACCTGGCGCCGGTAATGCAGAAATACATCACCCATCTGAAGGAAATACGCGGACTGGACAAAATGACTTATGCCGACTTGAAGATTGCGCTCGATCCGGAGTATTCTCCGCAAGTATCGATCGAGGAGTCGCAAATGATGGTGCAGGATGCCATAGCGGTCCTGGGCCAGGATTATTCGGACCGGATCATGCAGGCTTATCCGGAGCGTTGGATCGATTTCGCCCAGAACATCGGCAAATCGACAGGCGGATTCTGCACCAGTCCATATGGTACGCACCCTTACATTCTGATGTCATGGGCGAACCAACTTTCGGACGTCTATACGCTGATCCATGAATTGGGCCATGCTGGCCAGATGATCCTGTCGAACGAAAACAACAGCATCCTCGGTTCGGAGCCATCGTTGTATCTGATCGAAGGCCCATCCACCTTCAATGAACTGCTGTTGACGGAGTCATTGGCGCGCAAGAGCACGGATGCGCGCATGCAGCGCTTCGCTTTGACGAAGATGCTTTCTGACACCTATTTCCATAATTTCGTCACGCATCTGCTGGAGGCGGCCTACCAAAGGGAAGTCTACGACTTGATCGATGCGGGCAAGAGCTTCGATGCCGGAAAATTGAGCGAAATCAAACGGAACGTGCTGGAACGATTCTGGGGAGAAGCTGTGGAAATCAACCCCGGAGCGGAGCTGACATGGATGCGCCAGATCCATTACTACATGGGGCTGTATTCCTACACCTATTCGGCCGGCCTGACGATCGCGACGCAAGCTTTCCTGCGCGTCAAAACGGAAGGCGAACCGGCTGTCGGAAAATGGTTGGAATTTCTGGCGCTAGGGGACCAATTGGAATCCGCAGAAGCCGCAGCATTGGCCGGTGTGGACATCAAAACGGACCAGGCGCTGCAGGACACGATCCATTATTTGGACGAAGCAGTCGATCAAATCATCACACTAAGCAAAGAACTTGCTTAAGAAAGAGGAAACTATGGACGGAAAACTCAGAAAAAACATCAAAATCGGCGCTTTGGTCGATATCGTCTTGAAGAAAGACCAACGCACCGGGAAATTGACAAGAGGGCATGTGAAACGGTTGTTGACGAACAGCCCTAATCATCCGCACGGCATCAAAGTCATGTTGGTTGAAGGCGACCAGGTCGGGCGCGTGCAACAAATCGTGGATGAAGCATAAATTGGAGTGAAAAATGAGAAAAAGATCGAGTGATCGCTACTTTTCTCAGAAAAAGGAATCATATGAAAATCCGATGATAGTTTTTTTGTTGACAGTTCTTTTCAAATCTTATATTATGATTTCATACCACAACTGAATAAAACAAAGTCAGTGATGAAGAGAGTAGATTTGAATATTTTCTCCAGCGAGCCGGGACAGAGTGGAAGCCCAGCAGTAAAATATCAGATTGAAGCGCACTTCGGATGACGAAAAGGTGAACGTTCAGTAGCCTTTTACGCAATTTATGCGTTAATTTAATCGAGGTGGATTTGTTGTTTCACAGCAGATCAACTAGAGTGGTACCGCGGAATCAAACATTGACCCGTCTCTTGTAGCAATACAAGGGGCGGTTTTTTAGTACCCAGAGCAACACCAGCAAAAACATAAAAAAGGGGATTATATACAAATGGATTCAACTTTCTTTGAGACCTATATGCCGATTTATTTCCAAGGCGCAGGTTATACGATTGGCCTTTCGATCAGCTCGATCGTACTGGGCGTCATCTTGGGGACGGGATTGGCATTGATGAAAATGTCGCCCAACAAGTTCCTCAGCATATTAGCGAATGGGTACATCCAAATTGTGCGGGGTACACCATTGTTGGTGCAATTATTCATCATTTATTACGGCCTGTACGTCATCAATATCGAATTGCCTGACTTCCTGTCCGGCGTCATCGCTGTATCATTGAACTCTGCAGCCTACATCGCCGAAATCATCCGTTCCGGTATCCAAGCGGTCGACAAAGGCCAAATGGAAGCCGCCCGCTCGATCGGGATGAGCAAATCAATGGCGATGCAAAAAATCATTTATCCACAAGCCATCAAGAATATCCTTCCGGCTTTGGGTAACGAATTCGTTACGCTGATCAAAGAAACATCGATCGTTTCCGTGTTGGGCTTGCGCGACTTGATGTTCGCCGCAAATACGGTCCGCGGTGCGACCTTCTTGCCATTCGGCCCCCTAGTGGTCGCTGCCGTGATGTACTTCATCATGACATCAATCGTCTCTAAATTAGTGGACATTCTAGAAAAGAGGTTGAAACAAAGTGATTAAAACAGAACAACTTACGAAATCTTTCGGTGACAAGCAAGTACTGAAAGGCATAGATGAACAAATCAACTCGGGTGAAGTGGTCGTTATCATCGGCCCGTCCGGATCGGGGAAAAGTACGTTTCTGCGTTGCATGAACTTGCTTGAGGAACCAACATCCGGTAAAGTGATTTTTGAAGGCCAGGAAATCAATAAAAAAGGTGTGAATATCGACTCCATCCGCACAAAAATGGGCATGGTTTTCCAGAGCTTCAATCTTTTTCCGCATCTGACGGTACTGGATAACATCATGATCGGACCGCAGCAAGTCAAGAAAGTACCGAAAGACAAAGCTGAAGCGATCGCCAGAAAATTGTTGACGCGCATGGGCATGTCCGAGAAAGCTGATGTCTATCCACAATCCTTATCGGGCGGACAGAAACAAAGGATCGCAATCGCACGAGCTTTGGCAATGGAACCGGATATGATGCTGTTCGATGAACCAACATCCGCGCTTGACCCGGAAATGGTCGGCGAAGTGTTGCAGGTAATGAAGGACCTTGCGTTGGAAGGCATGACGATGGTAGTCGTAACCCATGAAATGGGCTTCGCAAAAGAAGTCGGCGACCGCATCCTTTTCATGGATGACGGCCAAGTGATGGAACAAGGAACACCGGATGAGATTTTCAATCATCCGAAAAGTGAGCGGACAAAGGATTTCTTATCGAAAGTCCTATAAAATAAAAAAAGAAATTTGGAGGGGTTAAGATGAAAAAAGGATTATTGAAATTAGCTTTGGGTGCAATGAGCATTCTTGCTTTGGCGGCATGCGGCAATACAAGCGAGACAGCGGACAGCTCCGCTACAGATTCAGCAGCTACAACAACGACTGATAAATTGCAGGAAATCAAGGACAGCGGCAAATTGGTGATGGGGACATCAGCGGATTATCCTCCATACGAATGGCACCTGATTAAAGATGGAAAAGATGAAATCATCGGATTCGACATCGATATCGCACAAGCAATCGCTGATGAATTAGGCGTTGAGTTGGAAGTCAAAGACATGGACTTCGATGGACTGATCCCAGCGTTGACGACCGGTAAAATCGATATAATCATCGCTGGAATGAACGCCACTGAAGAAAGAAAACAAAGCGTTGATTTCACGGATGTCTACTATACGCAAACAGACATTGTCGTGATCAGAAAAGAAGATGCGGATAAGTTCACTTCAGAAGACAGTTTGAAGACAGCTGCATTGGCAACTCAAAAAGCGACTGTCCAAGAAACGTATCTACTGGAAACTTTCCCAGATGCTGAAATCCAATCCGTACCGAAATGGAACACAGCAATCATGTCCTTGACGACAGGAAAAGTTGATGCTGTCATGATGGTGGATACCGTTGCTAAGCAATTCATTGCACAAAATGATGACTTGATGGTTGCTAACTTTGATATCAACAGCACGCCAAATGCAGCAGCTATCGCAGTTGCGAAAAATGGAGGCGACTTCCTGGAAACAGTCAACAATATCGTAAATGAAATGAAAGAAAGCGGCAAAATCGAAGAGTTATACCAACTTAACGATCAAATCGTAACAGACAACACAGCAGAATAAAAAAGTAACATACCAATAAAAGTGCAAGGGTGCTCTGAAAAGGGCATCCTTTTTTTGAGACAATCAATGAATGCGGAGGAATCACGATTGAAAAAAGGGTTTATGAAAATGGTTTTGGGAACGATGAGCCTCCTGGCTTTGGCGGCATGCGGAAACACAAGCGGGACAGCCGACAACGCTGCGACGGATGGAAGCAGCGCCCTGCAGGAAATCAAGGACAGCGGCAAATTGGTCGTCGGAACTTGTGCGGATTATCCCCCGTATGAGTGGCATCTTGTGCAGGGCGGAGAAGACAAAATCATCGGTTTCGACATCGATATCGCCCAAGCCATCGCGGATGAACTGGGGGTCGAGCTGGAAGTCATAGATATGGACTTCGACGGCCTGATTCCGGCATTGTCCACAGGCAAAGTCGATATGATCATCGCCGGCATGAACCCTACGGAAGAAAGAAAACAAAGCGTTGATTTCACAGACATTTACTATACTCAAAAGGATGCCCTGGTGATCAAGTCGGAGGATGCGAAGGATATCCGATCGGAAAACGACCTGAAGAAGTCCAGACTGGCGACGCAGAAAGCGACGATTCAAGAGGAGTATCTGCTGGAGAACTTTCCGGATGCTGAAATCCATTCCGTACCGAAATGGAACACGGCCATCCTGTACTTGGTGACCGGCAAAGCGGATGCCGTATTGATGGTGGAGACTGTTGCGAGGCGATACGTCGAGGAGAACGAAGGCCTTGAAATCGCCGACTTCGACGTCGCCAGCACGCCGAATGAATCAGCCATCGCCGTCGCGAAAGAAAGCGAAGATTTTCTGGATGCGGTGAACGACATTTTGGACGAAATGGAAGACAGCGGCAAAATCGAGGAACTGATCCGTACGAATATTGAGATTATGGATGAGAACACCGGGGTTTAGTTGGATAGCAAAAAAAGAGAAGGAACAGTCAGCCGCGGAGGTGATTGTTCCTTCTCTTCTTTTGTTTATTTTTGGAGGCTTTATCCTTCGCAAACTCACCGATCGATAGCAGTTTCTCGTACGTTTCGTTCTGGACGCCCTAGAAGTAGGGTTAGTAATAGATATTTGACATTGTATGAATTATTCGGGTATATGATTGCTTATTTAGCAAGAATTCAGTTACAATAATAAGGAGATAACTTAAAGGGGGGGAATCAAATGGCAACATTTAAACGTTTACCTAAGCACATTGGGATTATTCCAGATGGCAATAGACGATGGGCTCAAGAACATGGACTTGAGAAACAAGAAGGTTACAAATTTGGTATAGAACCTGGTTTGGAACTGTACCATCTTTGTTTAGAGTTAGGCATTGAGGAAATGACCTTTTATGGTTTCACAGTAGATAATACCAAACGCCCAGCGGAACAAACACAAGCATTCCAAAAAGCCTGCGTAGATGCAGTTAATAAATTGAAAGATAGAGATGCAGATTTACTTGTTATTGGAAATACTGACTCCCCGCTGTTTCCAAAAGAATTACTGCCTTACACTAAACGAACTGCATTTGGGAAGGGTTTAATTAAGATTAACTTCTTAGTAAATTACGGTTGGAATTGGGATTTGAACTATGGGATAAAACAAGCAGATTTTAACCCTAAAGATGACATTACCAAAAAAATTGCTTCTTCAGATATCTCACGAATGGATTTAATTATTCGCTGGGGCGGCAGAAGAAGGTTAAGCGGCTTTTTGCCGATTCAATCGATTTATTCCGATTTTTATGTAGCCGAAGAAATGTGGCCAGATTACAATATCAATCAAGTACATGCAGCATTGCAATGGTACCAAGATCAAGATATTACATTAGGTGGTTAACAGATCGAGCGTGAAACTTAATTAGAGAAAAATAAAGTAAGTCTAATCCACCATTAGCTGGATAATAAAAAAAGAGAAGGGAATTGCCGGTAGGTCCGGGTTTCCTTCTCTTTTTTGTCCCACAGAATTACTTTTTCTTCTTCAAATCCATGTAGCCGTTGTACACCGTTGCGAAGATGCCGAAGAGGATGCCGACGATCGGAAAGATGATCCAGGCGCTCGCCCAAGCGTAATAGACGAAGCCGGCAATCAGATAAATGGCCGCTGCCAGCGGGAAGACGACACCCGCTACGATGCCGACAACTTTATTCTTCTCGGCCTTATCCTTCGCAAATTCGCCGATCGACAGCAGTTTCTCGTAGGTCTCGTCCTGGATGCCATAGAAGATAAACAGGAAGACGCCGATTGCGATGAAGCTTAATAGAAATACAAGCGACAGGCCGTTATCCTCACCGAGCAGGACTACGGAAAGCAGCATGGAGACGGGCGCCAGGATGCAGAGGGCGACCCCGATCGCGACAGCGACGGCCAATCGTGGCCGGAAGGCTTTGTGATCAGCTTTCAGACGGGCATAGGTTGTGGAGTCGAGTTTGACCCGTTTTTCCTCCAATTCAAAGTGCTGCTCCTTCATGCCGTAAAGGATAAACAAGGCGACTCCGGCTGCGACAAAGATGAACAGCGGCACGAGCGTCAGTATATCCATCAGGTCACTCGTACGGCCTCCCTGACCATTCCGATAGCCTGCAAGGTACTGGCCGAGAAACAGGCTGGCTGGGCCCATAATGCAGAGGAAGACGCCAGTCGCCATCGCCCAGGCGAAGTGATGACGATGATCGATGTATTCGTCCACTTGTTCGGGAGTAAGGTAGACTTCATTTTGGAAATTTTCTGCAGGTTCAGTGGGTATGTCCGAAACTGTGTAGTCATCAACATTACCATGAGCCGCTATGGCAGCGCTGATCGCCTCGTGCTCGCTTTTGCCTTCTGATTTCAGTTGTTGGTACTTGTTTTGCATGCTATTTAACATGGCATTCTTTTGGTCCAATACTTCTGGCGTCTTTGGCAGATTCGCAAAGACGGATTCAACATAGTTTTTAATCGTATCCATAGCTTTTTTCTCCCCATTCCTGATGGTGTTTCTGATTTGACAGATAGTGTAAATGCCCCATACGGACTGTACATAACTAAAGCTGATGATTGCTTTTATATCAACTAAAGTGTAGCACTTTTAGATGGGACGGGGAAATGATATGAGCAGAATAAAGAGATGCAAATGGCGGTAGATGATGAGTGGAATGATTTGATTATAAAACTATAAAGATGTATGATTTATAGTATGAAATTCACCGAGGAGTAGTGTTCATGAAAGACGGAAATTCGAAATCAAAAACAAGAAATAACAGCACGGATTTAAAGCGACTACAAACAAAAATTGGAGATAAACAAATTGAGGAGACAGTGAAAGATGTCGTAAACGAACAAAGTGGAATTTTTCAAGTGAAAGATCTTACCGCGCAAGGGATCCATCCTGAACAATTTCAGCGATATTTAAAAAAAAGTGGGAAAATCGAAAAAGTTGCTCATGGTATGTATGTGCGTGTTGACGAATTCACTGATGAATTTCAATTGCTGCAAACTCGTTTCAACAAAGGGATATTTTCTTATGAGACAGCCCTGTTTTTGCATGATTTGACGGATGTAACGCCCTTTGATTATCATATGACATTTCCGCAGGGATACAACAATAAACGTCTCACTGAATCAGGTGTTATTCCCTCATATGCTGTGCCTGAACGATACAATCTCGGTATTAGTAAGATTCAAAGTCCCTCTGGAAATATCATCCGAGTGTACGATGTTGAAAAAACGTTTTGCGACATATATAATCCCCGCCACAAAATGGATAAAGATGTACAATTGATTGCTTTAAAAAAATATATGAAACGGAAAGATAAGAATCTCTCTAGATTAATGCAGTATGCGAAAATCCTTAAGGTTGAAAAAAAATTACGTCCATACTTGGAGGCTCTTTTGTGATAGATATGAAAGAATAAATCTGAGGAGTATCTAATATGTTGTTGGGCTACTGATAAACTCCTCTTTAAATTGAAAGCAGTAGAAGATTTGGCTGCAAATGGGGTTAAGCAGTGCAAGTTACAATCTGATGGTATACTTTTTCCGATCCGTAGACCACTGCAGAGAGCGTTGTAAAAAATTTCCGAATGCCAACTGTAACTGCTAGAAAAGGGTTGAATACACTATCTGGAGCGGGATTTTTGTATGCGGATACAACCGAAATTACGAGCAGAAAGTACCGAAACTATGATTTGGATAGAATTTTCAATTAAATAATGTTTGTAATAATAAGAAAATAAATATATTATTAATGCATAAATATTAAACAACGAACTTTCGAAATATTTCTAATTGAGAAAATAATCAGCAGAAAATCTACTACTATAGATTGGTGGCTATCAAATTGGAATCAATTGCGCATATTAGAAGGAATGATAAAAAAATTCAGACAGTTGAACAGCATCTGTTAGAAGTGAAGAATTTAGCAGAATTGTATGGCAAAGAAGCTAAAGTGAGTCATATTACAGGTTTAGCAGGGGTGCTGCACGATTTAGGAAAATTTACCCCAGAATTTTCAAATTATATTAAAGCTGCTTCAGAAAATCCAGATAATCCTCCGAAGAGAGGTAGTGTGGATCATTCTACTGCAGGAGGTATGTTTTTGTATGAATTATTCCATAAGAAAGATTCTTCTAGAAACGAAAAAACCCTTGCTGAATTGGTAGGTAATGCAATCATTTCCCACCATGGTTTTTTAAAAGACTTCAATAATCCTTCTCTAGAATCAAAATATTTGGAACGAGTGAGCAAGGATGGAAAAAAAGAAGTCTACGCAAAGTATGATGAATTTAGCAGTTACTTTTATGAAAAAGTAATGGATGAGGAATCGTTTTCAAATTATGTAAACAAAGCAGTGGTCGAACTAAGCGAGTACATTTCACAATCACCAACTCAAATGCGAACAAGTTTGTATTATTTAACTACATTTGTATTCAGTGCGCTAGTGGACGCGGATAGGACAAATACCCGTCATTTTGAAGATGAAATAAACGAACAAAAAATAAGTAATCATGAATTGTTCCAATTATACGAAAAAAAATTAAATGACCATTTGGTTGAACTGCAGCAAAGTCCTAAAGCGAAATCTGAAATCAACCAGCTGCGAATGGAGATGTCAGATCAGTGCGAGAAGTTTTCTGAGAATGAGAGCGGAATCTATTCGCTCTCTATCCCTACAGGAGGAGGGAAAACGCTAGCAAGTTTAAGATACGCACTGAAGCATGCACTAAAACACAACAAAGAAAGAATCATATATGTGATTCCTTATACTTCTATCATCGATCAGAATGCAAAGTTGGTTAAAGAAATTCTAGACGATGACGTAAATATTATTGAGCATCATTCCAATGTCGATTTCGTCCCACAAACTGAGAATGATTTGTCTGAAGAATTGGATGAAATGCTGGTAAATAAAACTGAGAAAATTCGGCTGGCAACAGACAACTGGGATGCACCGATTATTTTTACCACTATGGTCCAATACCTGAACGCCTTTTATGCCAAAGGAAACAGATACACAAGACGATTACATAATTTGACTAATGCCGTCATCATTTTTGACGAGGTGCAAAAAGTTCCTTCAAAATGCCTCTCTTTATTCACAGAATCAATAAATTTTTTGGACAAAATGGGAAATAGCTCAGTTTTACTATGCACAGCTACCCAACCTAGTTTAGAAACTATTAAGCGGAAAATTCACGTGAAAAATGAAATTGTAGAGAATTTACCCGATGTGGTGAAAGCTTTCAAAAGAACTGAAATAATCGATAAGGTTAAGGACGGTAAGATGAGTAGAGAGGATTTGAAATATTTTGTAGGAAATATTATGGATATGAATCAGAGCCTACTCATCATTTTGAATACAAAAAGAGTTGCAAAGGAATTATATGCTGAGCTAGAGACATCCAATGTTGATGCAACTGTCTATCATCTCAGCACATCAATGTGTGCAAAACACAGGATGGATGTTTTGGAAAAGGTTAGGGAAGATTTGAAGAATGGAAAAAAAATTATATGTGTGAGTACTCAATTGATTGAGGCTGGTGTTGATGTTAGTTTTGAATGTGTCATTAGATCTCTTGCGGGGATAGACTCTATCGCTCAAGCTGCAGGCCGTTGCAACAGAAACGGAGAAAAGGAAATAGGAAATGTCTACGTCATTGATTATGGCGAGGAAAAATTAGGTAGCTTATCAGAAATAGAAAAAGGACAAAAAGTTACCCGGCAAAAACTGATTGATTTAGCGGATGAGCAAGGTGGAAACAAAGTAGATTTGTTGTCTCCAGAAGTCATAAAGTTATATTTTGAAAAATACTATAATGAAATCGAATCGTTGTTGGACTATCCACTTAAAATTATAGGTGGAAATATGAATACAACAATGGTGAATGTTTTACTGAGTTGCCCTTTTATGAACGAATACATCAGCAAATCAAAAGAGAATAGAAGTAAGGTAACCTTACTGCAAGCTGCACATAGTTATGCAGCGGAACAATTTTTCGTGATAGATCAGAATACAAAGTCCATCATCGTACCATATGATAAAGTCGGTGAAGAGATAATTGCAGATCTAAATCGGCCGTATGGTATAGAAAAGCTAGCATCATTGTTAAAAAAGGCGCAACAGTACACAGTGAATGTGTACGAGAATGATTTCAAAAAGTTGAGCGAAAGTAGGGCTTTACACTATCTTTATGACGGTTCAATTTACACAGTTGTACCCAGTGCATATAGTGAATTCTATGGAATAGATCTTGATAATAACAGTGCTATACCAGATATACAAATATAAGTAACTCCTCATGTTTCTGATGCTAGAGGCAATAAGAAAAGGCTTATCCAAAAGATAAGCCCATCTCTTATAATACATAATACATATTTCAATCCACGCATTTAGCGACAGGTAGATTATACCATATTTTTGAATTTGAATAAAATATAAAAAATATAAGTTCATGTAATATCTTTTATAATATAAATTTGCATTGGAAGAATTAAAGTAATACAATGAACATAAATAATATGAGAGAAGGGTAGAAATGAGAAACAGCGTCGAATTTATTGTATACGGACCCTATGCTTTGTTCACGGACCCTCTGACTAGGATGGGCGGGGAAAAATTATCCTACCAGTTGCCAACGTACCAATCGCTTAAAGGTATAATTGAAAGCGTTTACTGGAAACCTACCATCATGTACTATATCGATGAAATCAGGATAATGAATCCAATAAGAATGGAATCAAAAGGGATGAGGCCTATCAATTATGGAGGTGGAAATACACTTGCAAACTATACCTATCTTCGGGATGTTAAGTATGAAGTGAAGGCACACTTTGAATTCAATCCGTATCGTCCGGATTTGATTTCTGATCGTAATGAACACAAACACCATAATATCCTTAAAAGATCAATCGAAATAGGAGGGAGAAGGGATATCTTCTTGGGCACAAGAGAGTGTCAGGCCTACGTTGAACCAGTAAAATTTGGTGAAGATAAGGGCTATTATGACGAAGCTGAAGAAATGCATTTCGGGACAATGGTCCACGGGTTTAATTATCCCGATGAAACGGGTAAAGATCTGTTGGAAGTTCGATTATGGAATCCGGTGATGGAGAATGGTGTTATCAAATTTACTAGGCCGGAAGACTGTAAGAATATCAGGACTATCAAGAAGATGAAGGCGAAGCAATTCGATGAATCAAATGTAAATTTTGAGATGGATCTAGATCTATAAAGAAAGGAGAAATCAATGAGTTGGCTATTGGATTTATATGAAACCTACGAAAACAATGAGGACTATGTAGGGATAACTGAACAGAAAAGGAATGGACAATCATTTATGCTACTTCCCATTTCTCATACCACTCAATCTGCACACATAGAAGTTCTCGTAACAGAAGATGGAAACTTTCACTCAGCTTCAGTAATCCCTAAAGACGATGCGATTACAGTTATCCCTACCACTGAAGAGTCTTCCAGTCGTGCGGGTGCAAAAACAGCCCCATATCCTTTGCATGACAAGTTGAGTTATGTGGCAGGCGACTATAATTCGTTCGGTGGAGACCCTAAAAAAGTAAATGATTATTCCGTGTACATCAAGCAACTACAAGAATGGAGCGAGTCGCCATTTGTGACCTCAAAGATAGACAGTATATACAAGTATCTGTCTAAAGGAGAGCTGATTACTGATCTGGTAAAAGATAAAAAACTTTGGGCAGATGAAAACCACAAATTGCGGACAAAGTGGGACAGTTCTCTAGGAGACAGACCTGAAATATTTAGTGTGGTTACCGGGGATCAAGATGCAGCCTTTGTTAGATTCGATGTTTATTATCCGGATAAAGTCAGTAAAAAAATATGGATGGATCCGGAGGTACAACAGAGTTTCATTGATTTTTACAACACGAAGCTGCAAAATGATGATCTCTGTTTTGTGACCGGGAAAATGCAGCCAGGTACGGAAAGACATGCCAATAAAATCCGTAATCCTGCAGATAAAGCAAAGCTGATCTCCGGGAATGATACGAGCGGTTTTACATTTCGGGGCAGATTCAATACATCCAAAGAAGTGGCAGGAATAAGTTACGAAGTTTCACAGAAAGCGCATAATGCTTTGAAATGGCTCATAAATAGGCAAGGAAAAGATATAGATGGAAGAGTGGTTCTAGTGTGGGGGAATGACAAACTGGATTATGTCGATCCTTTGGCAGGGGGCGAGGAAGTAGCTGGTTATGCCCAAACTCAACAGTCATTTTCTATTGAATTATCCAAGGCTATTGATGGTTATAAAAATGATTTAGAAACAGACTCCAAGGTAATCATTCTAGTATTGGATGCTGCTACAACAGGAAGAATGGCAGTAATCTACTACAGGCGAATAGATGCTGAAGAATATCTGGACAAGATAAAACAATGGCATTACAACCATACCTGGAGACAGATTGGTGAAGAAAAGAAAGTATTTTTTGGTGCTCCATCAATTAAAAATATTGCAGTAGCTGCACATGGCGAGAAATCGAACAACAAAGTTATCAAGTCCGTAATGGAAAGACTGCTTCCTTGTATCATTGATGGAAGAACGATTCCCAAGGACATAATAGATTCTTGTGTCAGAAGAGCGAGTAATCCGGTTGCTATGGAGAGATGGGAATGGGAGAAAGTATTAAGCATTGCATGTGCTTTGGTAAATGAGAAGGGAGCGGACGGTGTGGGATTAGATAATAACATTAAGGATAGGAGCTATTTATTCGGCAGATTATTAGCAGTGGCGGATGTCCTTGAAAATACTGCGTTACGGGCCGACGAGAAAAAACGAATTACGAATGCGGAGAGGTATATGAGTGCGTTCTCACAACACCCTAGTCGGACGTGGGAAATCATCCAAAAAGCAATTCAGCCGTATAAAGCAAGGCTAGGAGAAAAATCAATTTTCTACACAAAACAAATAGATGAGATACTTTCCAAAATTGAATTTGAAGATTTCAATGATAAACCATTGAAGAGTGTCTATTTGTTAGGTTATTCCAGCCAACGGCAAGAATTATATACCAAAAAACAGAAAGTTAAGATTTTAACTGAAACAACATCAGACGATGAATAAGTAAAAGCATAAATAAAAAGGAGGAAACAAACACGTTCGTTGTCGCGGCGATCCGTGTCGCATTTTTCTAAGTAAAAGCATAAATAAAAAGGAGGAAACAAACATGTCAGTATTAGATCACAAAATTGATTTCGCAGCAATCATTTCGGTGACAAAGGCCAATCCTAACGGAGATCCCTTGAATGGTAATCGTCCAAGACAAAACTATGATGGAAAAGGCGAAATGTCAGATGTATGCATTAAAAGAAAAATACGCAATAGACTTCAAGATATGGGAGATTCAATTTTCGTACAATCGCAAGATCGAACAGATGATGGTTTCCAATCTCTCAGGGATCGCGCGGACTCTAATGAAACATTGAAGAAGGCACTAGGTGATAAAAAATCTAAAATAACGTCGGACGAGTTTGCATCGGTTGCTTGCTCTGAATGGGCAGATGTCAGAAGTTTTGGTCAAGTGTTTGCATTCAAAGGCTCTGAACTTTCAGTTGGCGTAAGAGGGCCAGTTTCGATACAGACTGCCGTCAGCGTAGATCCGGTAGATGTGACAAGCATGCAGATCACAAAAAGCGTTAATTCTACAACTTCAGATACAAAAGGGTCGGACACAATGGGGATGAAGCATTTTGTAGAATTCGGTGTTTATGTATTGAAAGGTAGTATCAATACCCAGTTAGCTGAAAAAACTGGGTTTACAAACGAAGATGCTGAGAAAATCAAAATGGCGCTTCAAACGTTATTTGCTAACGATGTATCCTCGGCGAGACCCGATGGCAGCATGGAGGTGAATAAAGTCTACTGGTGGGATCATACGTCCAAGCTAGGGCAATATTCTTCAGCAAAAGTGCATCGCTTGCTATCGCTTGAAAAGAAAACCGAGCACCCGTCTTCTTTTGAAGATTATGCTGTAGAACTTGCCTCGTTAGATAATTTGAATGTGGAGATTCTGGATGGTTTATGATGAAGATGACTTTCTTTTATTATCAGGAATTCAACATTTTGTATTTTGTAAACGACAGTGGGCATTGATTCATATCGAACAGCAATGGGAAGAAAACGAATTGACGATTGAAGGGCAAAATCTTCATAAAAAGGCTGATGAGCCCTTCATCAGAGAAAAAAGAAAAGACAAACTCATCATTCGCGGAATGCCGGTAAAATCCTATAGTTTAGGCACATCAGGTATTTGTGATGTTGTTGAATTTATTCAGAATGAAAATGGCGTATCCATACATGGTGAGAAGGGGCTCTATCTGCCAATTCCGATTGAATATAAACACGGAAAACCCAAAGAAAATGATGCGGATATTCTGCAAATGGTTGCTCAAGCCCTTTGTCTAGAGGAAATGCTTTTATGTTCGATTGATGGAGGATATCTATTCTATAATGAAACCAAACGAAGATCTGAGATACAAATTACCCCGGAGTTACGTGATAGAGTAAGGAAAATGTTTGCTGAGATGCATGATTTGTACTTAAAAAGACATACCCCAAGAGTGAAAACAGGCCCACACTGTGAGCGATGCTCATTAAAAGATATTTGCCTACCTAAGCTAATGAATAAGGAATCAGTCAGTTCCTATTTGGAAAGGAGGCTTGGTTTTGAAGAAATTACTTAATACAATTTACGTGACCACACCAGATTCCTATCTTTCTTTGGATGGCGATAATCTTGTAGTGTTGAATAATGACAAGAGAATCGGTAGAATCCCTATGCATAATATTGAATCTATCGTTACATTTGGCTATACAGGTGCGAGTCCAGCCTTGATGAGATACTGTGTAGAGCATAATGTATCCTTGACTTTCATGAGACAGAGTGGGAAATTTATGGCAAGGGTAATCGGTCCTTCAAGGGGAAATGTAACTCTTCGAAAAAAACAGTACCAAATTTCCGAAAATGAGAGTGAATCAGTGAAAATCGCTCGAAACTTTATTATCGGGAAAGTCTATAATCATAAGTGGATACTGGAACGAGCAACTAGAGATCACCCTTTGTCAGTAGACATAAAATCTTTCAAAAATGCTTCGCAACAGCTTGCTGTTTTGTTGAAAGAAATAAAGGTCTGCGATAACTTTGAATCATTGAGGGGCTTGGAAGGGCAAGCTGCAGTCAGTTATAACCGTGTGTTTGACGAAATGATTTTGCAACAGAAAGAGCATTTTTATTTTCATGGAAGAAACAGAAGGCCTCCACTCGATAATGTAAACGCCATGTTATCATTCGCGTATACATTACTGTCGATTGATATTGCCGGAGCTCTGGAGCAGGTAGGGTTAGATGCATATGTTGGTTTTTTTCATCGTGACAGACCAGGCAGAGCATCGCTAGCTTTGGACTTGATGGAAGAATTTCGCGGAATCATGGCAGACAGGTTTGTAATTTCTTTAATTAATTTGAAAGTCATTAATGAAAAAGATTTTATCCAAAAAGAAAATGGCTCTGTGATTATGACCGATGAGGGCAGAAAGAAATTTATATCAGCTTGGCAGAGTAAAAAACAGGAACCCATTACACACCCATTTTTGGATGAAAAAATAACCTGGGGATTAGCTCCATATTCTCAAAGTCTGTTGCTTGCACGGTCTTTAAGAGGAGATTTGGATCAATATCCACCGTTTCTATGGAAGTAGGTGAAGTGTTATTTTAGCATTGATAACCTATGATGTCAGCGTAACGGATAAAGCAGGTAGGTCTAGATTGCGCAAGGTAGCAAAAACTTGCCAAAATTATGGGCAAAGGGTACAAAATTCTGTATTTGAGTGTATTGTGGATAATACACAACTTACCGAATTAAAAATAAAGTTGTTGGATATTATTGATACGAATGAGGATAGTTTAAGAGTGTATATCATCGGTAATAACTACAAAAATAAAGTTGAACACTTCGGAACAAAAAAAGCTATGAATCTGGAGGATGTATTATTCTTCTAGTGCGAACCTGAAGTGAACATAAAAGTACTAGAAGCTTCGCACCTCGAAAATATAATATAATTGTCGTGATTAGTTTAAAGTTTATTGTAAAAACGAGTTATAGTGAGTTTATCTGTTGGTTTATACATAAATTCATTGATTATCGCTATAATTCGCAGTCGCACTCCTCGTGAGTGCGTGGATTGAAATTCATAGCGATTGCCGATAACAGTGAAATGTATTGGAGTCGCACTCCTCGTGAGTGCGTGGATTGAAATCTTAACCTTAAAATCACGGATACCGACGTTGTTAGTCGCACTCCTCGTGAGTGCGTGGATTGAAATTATCTATGCGATGGTGGATAAAGGGTTAGAAACGGTCGCACTCCTCGTGAGTGCGTGGATTGAAATTTCAATATCGATAAATTAGCAGAAGAGCGACTTGTCGCACTCCTCGTGAGTGCGTGGATTGAAATTTACTTGTCTCAGGATTTAGCATTGAAGCCATCCGGTCGCACTCCTCGTGAGTGCGTGGATTGAAATAAATCATCACGCTTGAAAAAATCAAACTTTTCAAAGTCGCACTCCTCGTGAGTGCGTGGATTGAAATCTAGTGCCGTGGATAACTCGACGTTGCTATCTGAGTCGCACTCCTCGTGAGTGCGTGGATTGAAATGGATTGTTTATGGTCAGCAACCATTTTCGGGATTGGTCGCACTCCTCGTGAGTGCGTGGATTGAAATGAAAGCGGCGTGGTAGTCATCAAGGATTGGAAGAGTCGCACTCCTCGTGAGTGCGTGGATTGAAATTGTTTCAGTCATGATGAACCTCCTAGAATGTCATGTCGCACTCCTCGTGAGTGCGTGGATTGAAATAGATCCAACGGCCAAGATTCGAACGCCTAAGCAAGTCGCACTCCTCGTGAGTGCGTGGATTGAAATCTCACTGACAACGATGTATCTTAATGTTGTAGAGTCGCACTCCTCGTGAGTGCGTGGATTGAAATCAGTATGAAGCCCAGGCATGGGAAACAATCACGGCACGTCGCACTCCTCGTGAGTGCGTGGATTGAAATTTGGATAATTACATGGCCACCTTGTCCGGCAGTTGTCGCACTCCTCGTGAGTGCGTGGATTGAAATGAGAGCAAACATATGAAGTTGTCGAGTGCTTCAGTCGCACTCCTCGTGAGTGCGTGGATTGAAATTCAAACTGTAATTATTATCAACTGAATAACTAAAGTCGCACTCCTCGTGAGTGCGTGGATTGAAATACTTGTTACGGGTATGGATAAAATAGCGACGTTTGTCGCACTCCTCGTGAGTGCGTGGATTGAAATGCTGAAGTTCGCATCCAGAAGCGATTGGGCGAGGGTCGCACTCCTCGTGAGTGCGTGGATTGAAATTCCAAGAGCGTGCGCAACACGATTCAGGAAGTGGTCGCACTCCTCGTGAGTGCGTGGATTGAAATACTCCGAACCTGCCGCGTAATGTGCAGGAAGAAATGTCGCACTCCTCGTGAGTGCGTGGATTGAAATAAAGACAATGTACTATCGTTCTTCGGAATCAAATGTCGCACTCCTCGTGAGTGCGTGGATTGAAATCATCATGGACGGCGGGCTGACAGCGCGTGTGAATGTCGCACTCCTCGTGAGTGCGTGGATTGAAATAGGTGCAGCTTTGTCAGCTTGCAAGCCTGACAGTTGTCGCACTCCTCGTGAGTGCGTGGATTGAAATATTCATTTGGCTTCCTCCAATTCCATCAGCGTCAGTCGCACTCCTCGTGAGTGCGTGGATTGAAATATCGACGAAACCGGACGGACACGTTACAAGCAGGTCGCACTCCTCGTGAGTGCGTGGATTGAAATCGGCAACATGGATAGGACACCATCAACGAGAGCGTCGCACTCCTCGTGAGTGCGTGGATTGAAATCACTCCGATAGTTGCATCGTAATTGGCGGGATCCGTCGCACTCCTCGTGAGTGCGTGGATTGAAATTCGTGTTCCCACACCCTTAATCGAGCCATCGCTTGTCGCACTCCTCGTGAGTGCGTGGATTGAAATCTCTTTGTCGTATGGCTGATAGCGTTGTGTCGAGGTCGCACTCCTCGTGAGTGCGTGGATTGAAATCGTATACTGCAATTCCATATCCACTAACTCTTTATGTCGCACTCCTCGTGAGTGCGTGGATTGAAATATACCCTTGTCAACGAACGACTTCCCGGCAAACAGTCGCACTCCTCGTGAGTGCGTGGATTGAAATTCTCGCTGCTGCGACACTTAGCGATAATTGCGCTTGTCGCACTCCTCGTGAGTGCGTGGATTGAAATTAAATTGTTTCGTTTCGTCGTCAATGGTATAATCGTCGCACTCCTCGTGAGTGCGTGGATTGAAATATACCGTGATGCCATACGCGCCTTCTCCGTCACCACAGTGCGTCGCACTCCTCGTGAGTGCGTGGATTGAAATAGAGCATCTGCACATTTAAACGGTATCAATGCCGGTCGCACTCCTCGTGAGTGCGTGGATTGAAATAGCTTTACTACATCGGCGTCAGATATAAGAGTGGGTCGCACTCCTCGTGAGTGCGTGGATTGAAATACAGTCCGGCTATAACGGACCTTTCGAAGCGGCCGTCGCACTCCTCGTGAGTGCGTGGATTGAAATCATAGCGATAACGCCAATCAGGATGCCGATTAAAGTCGCACTCCTCGTGAGTGCGTGGATTGAAATTACACCTCTCCAATAAATGTTGTTTGTCAGTTTAGTCGCACTCCTCGTGAGTGCGTGGATTGAAATGCTTTAAAATGTTGCGTGCCTACATTGACGTTAGGTCGCACTCCTCGTGAGTGCGTGGATTGAAATATAAACAAATGAAAGATAAAAGCTTTAATGAGTAGTCGCACTCCTCGTGAGTGCGTGGATTGAAATGAACGATAGCCAATATAGACACATGCAGAATCGGGTCGCACTCCTCGTGAGTGCGTGGATTGAAATAAATGATAGTTGAAGCTATTTTCATGCTAGGATTGTCGCACTCCTCGTGAGTGCGTGGATTGAAATAAACTAGATGATCCATCCGATGCTTACGAGTTGTCGTCGCACTCCTCGTGAGTGCGTGGATTGAAATAGTACCTGTCAGCGTGTATTGAAACCCGCCAGTAAGTCGCACTCCTCGTGAGTGCGTGGATTGAAATCTTGGTGATGTGGTCCCTGTCATCGAAGAGAGCGGGTCGCACTCCTCGTGAGTGCGTGGATTGAAATCCGTCATTCAGCGTGACAATCGTTCTGAGCACGCAGTCGCACTCCTCGTGAGTGCGTGGATTGAAATTATTGGTACGTCAACAAAGCTCCCCTTGGAATACGTCGCACTCCTCGTGAGTGCGTGGATTGAAATTTGTCTGAGTTGGATGGTGTGCCTACCATGCTGAGTCGCACTCCTCGTGAGTGCGTGGATTGAAATCGTTCGATGTCATGCTGAAGCTGAATGCTCCGATAGTCGCACTCCTCGTGAGTGCGTGGATTGAAATAAGGCTGACCCGTCGCTTGATAGCGAAGGCACGCGTCGCACTCCTCGTGAGTGCGTGGATTGAAATACACTCACCTTGCCTATCACGTCCGCAAACGTCGCGTCGCACTCCTCGTGAGTGCGTGGATTGAAATCGTTAAATCAATATCAACCGCTACTGTATTTTCGTCGCACTCCTCGTGAGTGCGTGGATTGAAATACGCTAGGAACGGACTATCAGAACGGCGACATTGGTCGCACTCCTCGTGAGTGCGTGGATTGAAATAGGAATGAGCAAACGCCTTGCCACTGACTTCGTCGTCGCACTCCTCGTGAGTGCGTGGATTGAAATATGTACATGCTGTAGGAGATATTCAACTTTTCAGTCGCACTCCTCGTGAGTGCGTGGATTGAAATTGCGCATAGCGCGATCAGTTCTGTCCTGCTACCGGTCGCACTCCTCGTGAGTGCGTGGATTGAAATTTATCAGCCCATTTCCAGAAGTCGGCAGGATCGATGTCGCACTCCTCGTGAGTGCGTGGATTGAAATGGTACTCTCTCTTTCGGTCAGCCTCTGTACTTGACGTCGCACTCCTCGTGAGTGCGTGGATTGAAATTACCATTATATAAACGGTAAATATCAATGACAAGTCGCACTCCTCGTGAGTGCGTGGATTGAAATAATTTTTCTTGGTCGCCTAACTGATCGGCAGGCGTCGCACTCCTCGTGAGTGCGTGGATTGAAATTAATCGCGTGGTTGAAAGCCCTTAACAATCACTAGTCGCACTCCTCGTGAGTGCGTGGATTGAAATTGGAATCAACTTGAATTTGTCCGTTGACGAGATCGTCGCACTCCTCGTGAGTGCGTGGATTGAAATAATTAAGTGTGAGTTGATATTTGATGAAGGTTTGGTCGCACTCCTCGTGAGTGCGTGGATTGAAATACTTGCTACGCCTTCAATCCTCACTGATCTCTCAGTCGCACTCCTCGTGAGTGCGTGGATTGAAATATCCAGAAGGAAGAGAACGGGCACTACAAGCGGGTGTCGCACTCCTCGTGAGTGCGTGGATTGAAATAACGCTGCGATATCGTGTTTGCGTGCGGCTATTTGTCGCACTCCTCGTGAGTGCGTGGATTGAAATACGCAACGCATCCTGTACAGCCTCATGAACAAGGTCGCACTCCTCGTGAGTGCGTGGATTGAAATAAAAGTCGAGCGCGGGCGCTTTGGCAGGTACGATTGTCGCACTCCTCGTGAGTGTGTGGATTGAAATACTGAGTCAACAGTTGGAACAAACAACCGCCATAGTCGCACTCCTCGTGAGTGCGTGGATTGAAATTCTGGTGTACTTTTGTCGTACATTTGTACGTCATGTCGCACTCCTCGTGAGTGCGTGGATTGAAATTTCTCCACGCGGCTGTTCACGTCCAAGTGGAATAGTCGCACTCCTCGTGAGTGCGTGGATTGAAATCTATTAACGATGTCGAAAAATACGCAAACGTGTTGTCGCACTCCTCGTGAGTGCGTGGATTGAAATAAAAAACCAACGAAAACAGAAAAGTATACTCCCAGTCGCACTCCTCGTGAGTGCGTGGATTGAAATCGGAAATAGTCGGGCATCTTGTTACGGCGTCCGGTCGCACTCCTCGTGAGTGCGTGGATTGAAATTGCGTTATCAAAGTCTGTATCATCGAATCCCATGTCGCACTCCTCGTGAGTGCGTGGATTGAAATGAGGCAACCCTCGACCCGATCGACAAGATGACCGGTCGCACTCCTCGTGAGTGCGTGGATTGAAATAGTCTGGATTTTTTGCTATCCATCAGGAACAAATCGTCGCACTCCTCGTGAGTGCGTGGATTGAAATAACAATCGCGATCGAACCGACTGCCGTCCGGAAAATCGTCGCACTCCTCGTGAGTGCGTGGATTGAAATTTGTAATGCGTCCATCTATTTTCCTCCTTAATTCGTCGCACTCCTCGTGAGTGCGTGGATTGAAATATTGCTGATCTGACTGGCGAAACGGTTGAGGATGTCGCACTCCTCGTGAGTGCGTGGATTGAAATCTGGATGCGGTTATTTTGGAAGAAGCGGATCGCGGTCGCACTCCTCGTGAGTGCGTGGATTGAAATGATGGGGATTACATCTGGATTCACTGGATCGATAATGTCGCACTCCTCGTGAGTGCGTGGATTGAAATGACACGATGCCGGCCAGCTTGGCGGCTGTTTCGGCGTCGCACTCCTCGTGAGTGCGTGGATTGAAATACTCTTTCTATGCCGGCTGGGTTGTGGATGCTCAAGTCGCACTCCTCGTGAGTGCGTGGATTGAAATCGTCCGGGTCCTGCGAAAAGTCGTAGGCGATGCCGTCGCACTCCTCGTGAGTGCGTGGATTGAAATAGCAACCCCTCCAGGGATACGGCCACCACCACCACGTCGCACTCTTCGTGAGTGCGTGGATTGAAATGCTACTAAAAAAGGTACAAACGCAATCGCATGGGATGTCGCACTCCTGGTGAGTGCGTGGATTGAAATTGTATAAATTTATCAAGAAAATCCAAAATGAGTGGTCGCACTCCTGGTGAGTGCGTGGATTGAAATTAGCCTATTTTGTAAGGAAACAATAGCCAATGGGGGGATGTAGTAGTTGTGACTTGTATGCTGTTTTAGCTCAAAGTACACAGGTCAGCATGGTATCAATCCTCACATAAAAAATATCTTAGTCAGCGAATTATACTATTTCTTCATTCTCCATTAGTTTACAATATCTTTGAGCGTCATCCAAAAAAAATAAGCTCAGCCATTAATCGAACAAATCCTTAGCGGATAATGAGGTGAAGGGGTTGTGTAGTTGAGTGGCTTCAATTTCTTCTTTAGAAGAAACGAGCTTGCCAGGTCCTTCCTTAATCCGACTATGTAACCGGATATCAAAGAGTTTTTCTTCGAGCTCCATATTTCTCTTAACCAGCTTGTCGTAGGTGGCTTTGTTGAGTGTAACAGTATCGGATTTGCTAGGGTTAATAATAAAAGTTGGATCTCCTAATTCTACTTCTTTATTAGCCTCACTAAGATCGCTTACAATGTAACTCACAATTGCTTCTGGATTATCGGCTTGTACATCTGATAAAAAGGATACTGTTGGAAGAATTTTTTCATCGTAAAGCATTAAGGCCAATGCCTCAGCCCCATTTGTCATTACCTCCGGAATTCCAATACCTTGAGAAATGGCACCTGGGACATCCGGAAAAGTTACTGTGTATGACCCTGGGGTGTTTTCTCTGTCGTCGATAATTGCTGGATAAGCAACATATTGTGAATGTACCATAATGATTTTCCTCCTTTTGCAAATATGTGGGAGCGCTTAATTTGAACTCAGCTTGATTTAACTAGAGTCTTGTCTTGCTCTTGGTAGACTTGACGTCAATACAGTATGCAACCAGCTTTTCCGCTCTTCATTCTATTTCCTCTCTACCTTGCGGAATGAACAGTTCATCCCGTTCCAAGGGTTGTCTGAACTCATTTTCTTTTGCAATTTCAAAATAATCACGAATTTTTGGGACGAGAGAAATGATGCCATTGTAGCTTTGTTGCAAGTAAAATTCTTCACCTTCAGCAACCCCCAATGATGCGGGGATTGTTATGATAACAGAGTTCCCCTGTTTTCTGGTTTTAATTATCTCCATTGTATTCGCCTCCTTTGATTATTCCACCTAATAATACTATGTTACCACCTGCAAAACACAAACGCTATTTGTAGCTGGTGTTATGGGAATCCACTTTTTGCAGAACACGCGTTCTTGAATGTGCGCGCCATTAGACGTATACTTAGGACGTATCTTTACTGTGACTGGGAAGGGGGACCTCCAAAATGTTCGAATTCATAAATAAAATATTCAAAAATAAGAAGCTTTCTGAAGAAGAAAAGATATCAATCATTGAATTGGTGAATAATGAGGAGTCTTTCATCAAACCAAGAGATCTCATCGTGGAGCAGAGGTATCAGAAAAAAGCTAAAGAGAGAGCTGAGCAGAAGGCTGCGGAAAGAGCTTGGATCAGCTACGTTTCGCCGCCCGTAAGATTGAATGACAATTTTACAAGACAGACGGAGCAAGTGATTAATGAATTATTTGAAAGATTATGTGCCATCGTCGATGTGGAACTGAAGAAGAAGCATAAAAACATCAAACATGTGAAATATGAGCGATACTATTATCATGTGACCGCTTTTGACGAAATCTATCGGCTATCCAAAGAGGTGGTCTACTCGTTTTATAGAATGGACAATATGTATGCAGCTGATTTCTTTTCCTATGACTTGAAGGCCATGTTGTCCAGGGACATCCAAAAAATTATTACGCATGAGGTTGATGCGTACCGGGAAAATGTACCATTCCCGGACGAGGAGACCAGAAAACAATTCGGCTTGACGCAATTCGGCACCAAAATCGTTTGGTGGGATCCGTCCGGAATGCTGCGCCACAAACAAACTTTTGACGGGATCGAGATGGAGTATTTCAATCAACTAAGGAAAAGGGCGACGAGGTTTACGGAAGTCCCGGCTGTCATGGCCCATTGTTTGGGGAAATACGCAGACCTGATGCAGCTTGTGTTGCATGATCTGGAGGATGGATCCATCAAATGGAAGATCAAGCCCAATAATTATTTCAGGAAATATTTCCACCTGCCACTGGATGATGAACGCATCTGGGCAGAAACGGTCCGCTTGCCGGCAGACCTTTATCTCCTGGCCGAAAACATGATCCGCCAAGAGGTCGAGGGTCTCCGCGTGGTTCCGGCTGAGGAAAGCCTGCAAAATCTGCAAAAATATTTGCCGGATGAAACGTTGAGGAAGATTCAAGCATATCTGAGCCAGGAAGTTGAGCTAGAGCTGGATTATCAAACCATCACAGCCTTGCGGGACGTTAACAAGACTGTCTGGCATGAGGCAGCCAATCTGCTCATCAGCCAACCGTTGGAGCGAATCAACGGCTTGCTTCGTGAAGTTGCACAAGATCCGGATTTGAAAAAGATAGCCACGAAGGTGATCAAGCAAAGCGAGGATGCGGATAAGCGCATCATTTTTACATTTTTAATGGAAAGGGCAGCTTTGCCGGTATCAAAAGCGCTGCAAAAAGAACGGGATGGCTTCATTCATCCAACCAGAAAGGCCGATTATCAACAGTTGCTGATTGATGCAAATCTCCAGATGGAAAGTTTGCCGGAGCTTTTGAAGGAATGCACGCAACCTGTACGCAGGGAAATCAAGCTGGATACTGCCTTAATCTCCGCATCACATTCTGCTTTGGATACCATTATTGATATGGTCGACACTTACCTGAGTGATGATGAAACCAGCGAAGGGATGGATTCAGCTGTGAGCCTGAACATTTTTGCCGAAATTCAGATGTCGCCGGCAGAGGAGCAACGAGAAGCAGAAAGTGTGGTCGCTACATCGGTATCTATTTCAGCCGTTACTATAGAAGAGACCGAAAATACGGACACTGAGCAGGAGTCTGAGCATATGCTGTTCCTGAAACAGTTGGTGGCAGGCAACGGGATATCTTTGGATGATTTCAAGGAACAGGCAAAAATTAAGGGGAAACTTCATCAGGCCTATCTCACAGAATTGAATGAAGTATTGTATGAAATATTTGATGATCAAGTGCTGGTGATCAGCCAACAGCAGGTCATCATTGAAGAGGATTTTATGGAAGAAATGAGGGAATGGATAGATGGCTGAAATCAAGCTGAGAAAGAAGGATGCCCAAACGATTATTGCCTCGCTTGAGGCAGGCGTTGTTCCGGTAAAAGGGGTACAGCATGTGCTGGTGGGCAGGAGCAATGAGGTCAAGGAAATCATCGACACCTTACAAAAATTGGAAGACGGCAACAGTGATTTGCGGTTTTGGGTAGGCGATTTCGGATCGGGCAAAAGTTTTGTTTTGCGGACGATTGAATCGTTGGCGCTGCAAAAGAATTTCGTTGTCTCTACGATCGACTTGACCCCGACGCGTCGTTTCTATGATTCATCCGGGAAAGCATTGGCGCTGTACAACGAAGTCGTCAATAAAATCGTCATCAAGAATAACCGCGACGGGAATGCGATTGAGACGATCGTGCAGCAATGGATTCAGGTTCTGCTCGAGCAGATTGCCGCAGAAAACAGCCTCACTGTTCCTGCTTTGATGGAAAAGACCCATTGGAAATTGGTGGAGAATGCGATCCTGAAGACAACGAATTCCTTCTATTCATCGGGGCTTTCCTATGAATTCGGGCAAGCGCTGATGAAGTATTTCGAGGGGATTGCGGGTGACAATATGTCGCTTCAGATCGAAGCGATTCGTTGGATCCGCGGGGATATCACGACAAAAACGGAAGCCTCCAAAGAATTGGGCATCAAGAACGTCATCAACGATTCGAACTATCTCATTGCGTTGAAAAATCTGGCGGAATTATTCCTGAAGATCGGCTACAAGGGATTTGTCATAAACTTTGATGAATCAGTCAATCTGTACAAATTACCCCGTTCTTTGACACGGGAAAAAAATTATGAGATGATCCTCAATCTGTATAACGAAACGAAAACCAATGAAGCTAAAGGCCTATTTATCAATTTTGGCGCAACGAAGCACACGGTTTATGACGAACGAAGAGGATTGGCCAGCTATGGCGCTTTGAAAACACGCTTCGGTAACGAATTGATGAAAAACAAAGACTATGTCAATGTGAACAGTACCGTCATCGATTTGAAGCCACTGACACCGGAAGAGATCTTTATCCTTTTGACCAAGTTATTAGAAATATACAATACGGCCTATCAAACGACGCTGACAATGAAGGACAGCGAAATTCAGCAATATATGGAAGACCAGTTGAACCGGCCGGGAGCTGCGGCATTTTTGACGCCGCGGTCTGTCATCAAGGACTATATCGAAATCCTGTCCTTGCAGCGCCAAAATCCGGACTATTCTTTCAGCCATATCCTTGCGGATCGTTTTGGCAGAAAGTCGTCCGTCGTAGCGAAGGACGCAGATGACCACGATGAAATAGAGGTTTACTGATGGAGGCATTTGACAGTCTAAGCAGAGACATCCAGCAGTACATCTATGATAAAGGGTGGCCAAGCCTGACGAACATTCAAAGTGCTGCCATCAAACAGGTTGCCAATACCGATCACAACCTTATTCTGTCCGCTCCGACGGCCTCGGGGAAAACGGAAGCTGCATTCATCCCGGCGCTGAACAGCGTGGAAGATTGGGAAACGGGGCTGAAGGTGCTGTACATCTCTCCTTTGAAAGCCCTGATCAATGATCAATTTCAGCGCATCAGCGAACTCAGTGAGTATTTGGATATACCGATCACGCCCTGGCATGGCGAAGTTTCCCAGGCCCAGAAAAAGAAAGTTGTCAATCAACCGAAAGGTGTGCTTTTGATCACACCGGAATCGATTGAGGGCATGTTGGTGAATCGTCCTGGCGAAGCGCAGCACCTCTTTAAAGGGGTTGAGTGGATCATCATCGATGAACTGCACAGTTTTTTGGGGACGGAACGGGGTATTCACCTACAGTCACTGCTGCAACGGATCAGCCAATTCATGCAAGCCCCTCGTTTCATCGCGATGAGCGCAACCTTAAACAAGAAGGATTTCGGCTATGCGAAAGCCTTCTTCGGCAGCAATCGGGATACGGATATTCTCGTGGACCGTGATAAAAATGACCTGCTCATCACGATAGACTACACGAGTGGTGAGGCGGGCCCGTTCGTCGCAAGGGAATCCTTGGAGGCGATCTACCAGTATTCCAAGACGGAAACGATGCTGATTTTTCCGAATTCCCGCAACAGGGTGGAAGAAATCACCCATAAATTGGATAAGATGGCAAATAAAGAGAACGCGCCTATCCGCTATTTTGCCCATCATTCATCGGTGGACAAACTTTTGCGTGAAGAAGTGGAATTTTTTGCCAAAAACAACGAGGATCAGCTGTTCACGATCACCTGTACCTCCACCTTGGAATTGGGAATAGACATCGGATCGGTGGACAGCGTGGTGCAGTATGGATCCCCTCCATCCACTTCTTCGCTCAGCCAAAGACTGGGGCGCAGCGGACGGAGAACTCACCAAAGCATCCTGCACATTGTCGAAGACGAATCCTGGGAAATGTTGCAGACCTATGCCGCACTGGATTTGCTGGAACGCGGTGAAATGGACGCGACGGAAATGATCGAGACTCCCTACAATGCTTTGGCGCATCAAGTGATGGCGATCCTCTTCCAAAAGGTCAGTATGCCGATGACGCAATTGTTGCAGCTGAATAAAACCTTTCCGGTCTGGAGGGCGATTTCGGATGCGGATTTGGCGCTGTTGATTGATTACATGGTGCAAAAAGATTTCATCGAAATCATGGATGATGAGGCGATTGTCGGTTTGGAGGGGGAACGTCTGCTGCGTTCCAGGGATTTCTACGCACTGTTTTTCACGACAAGTGATTTTTCTGTCCATTACCAACATGAACGCATCGGCAGCCTGCCGTTCACACCTGATATCCAAATCGAAAGCAAAATCCTGTTGGCAGGCAGGGTGTGGATCGTGAAAGATATCGATGTCAAGGCAAAGCGCATCATGGTGGAAATGACGAAAGAAGGAAGACCCCCGAAATTCATCAGCGACGAAGGATTCGTTTCCAATGAAGTTCGTGAAAATATGGAAAAACTCTTGCGGACCGGAGAGTATCTGACCCTGAACAATGACAAGATCACACGTGATTTTGATTTTCTGAAGAGTGAACTTTACTACGATGACGGAAACTATTGGTATGAGGACAACCAGACGAATATAGGTGTCGTGACATTCAGGGGGACTAAGTTCAATATCGCGTTGTTGCTGCTCATCAAGAGTATTGCCGTTGAGGGCGAAAAATATCAACTGCATGACAAACACTCCTTGATCACGGGTCCCGACATAAAAAGAATGGTGGAACGACTCGCTGGAGGGGATGTTTCCCTGGATAATGTCGTAGCGTATCTGGAGAAAAACGAGAAGGCCATCGAAGAGTTGACGGCCCATCAAAAATTCATGCAATTGGTTCCCACAAGCTTGAAAATCAAATGGATCCTGAACAACTTCTTTTCTATTTGAATGTGACAGACGACGAAAGAGGGCCCACCATCGTTTTTGGTGTTGCTCTCTTTTTCGTATCTAGAGAGACGGACTTGACAATGGCCGAATAGAGATCCTTCCACCCAACGTAAAAAGGTGGAAGACGCCTGTTGATTTCCGACAGTATGAAGAAGAAATGATTGTCTTCAAGTCATATTTTGTGTATGCTAAAAATATAGACTTTTTAGAGATGATCTACTTAATTTGATCTTGGAAAGCTAGACATTAACTAGAGGAGCAGTGTTAAAATATGCAAAAATATGTCGTCATATCCAATGACATTCGGAATAAAATCGTAAAAGGAGAGTACGTTGCCAATCAACAGATTCCCTTCGAAAAAGATATGTGCATTCATTACAATGCAAGCAAAATGACGGTCAAAAAAGCATTAGACATTCTGGTTGCAGAAGGCCTGGTTATCAAGAGGAGAGGCTCCGGTACTTTTGTGAAGGACCTGAACCTGGAGGAAATAGAGCGTGTGACGATGGCAAATCAATTCCGCGGCACGACTGCGCTCAATGCCGGGAAGAAGGTCCACAGCAAAATACTGAATTTTTCAATCGTGAAAGTACCGGAAGAAGCAGCGAAAAAGTTGAATATTTCGCTTGGAAGCTTTGTGTACGACATCTATCGCGTACGCTATGTGGAGGACGAGCCGACCGTGATGGAAAAAATCTATATGCCGATTGATCTGATACCAAACATCAAGGAAAAAAATATCAACGGATCGATTTATGATTTCATCGAAAAGGATCTTCACTTGAAAATACAAAGCGCGCATAGGACGGTTTCTGTTCGCAAAGCCACTGATTTTGAAGCGGAGGAGCTTGGACTGGAAAAGGGTGATCCAGTGGCGATAGCCGAGCAAGTCGGCTATCTCGATACCGGCAATGCGTTTGAGTTCTCAACCTCTGTTCACCGCTACGATAAGTTTGCCGTCGAAATCGTTTTGACGCGCAATTGAGCTGAAATATTGTAAGATCTGTTGAGATTCTGCGGTTCGGTGGCTTGAACTCCGGTGAAGCTGTCGTTGGACGGAGCAGGGGATTTGAATCGCTCCCGTCCTCCTGTGGCGCTGCGCTCGACGGAGAAGGACACTCTGGAAGCATCATGACCTCCGGCGAGGCCGTCGTTCGCCGGAGAAGAAGACGTTATTTTTTCAATTTTAAGCAAAGAAGGGTCGCCTCATTTTTTTGAGGCGGCCCTTCTTTGCTTTTATCAGTTTTTCATGCCTTCGATGAAATCGATGGCGGACTGCAGGATGCTTTTGTCGTTATCATAGGTGATGGCTTGCAAAGCTTCGTTGAACGGCATCCAAGCGAAATCGGTGACCTCGGCATCCTGTTTTTCGATTGTTTCCGTGTGGGCGAAGGCGATGAAGTAGACGACTTCTTTGATTACGTCGGGAGCCGGGGAGTAGCTGATGGATTTCCGAAAGTTGGTGCTTAAATCGGTGCTCAAGCCGGTTTCTTCCTTGATCTCCCTCAATGCTGTTTCGACTTCCGTTTCGCCTTCCTCAACATGGCCTTTCGGGAATGCCCAATGGCCGCCGTTTTCATGTTTGATCAATAATACTTTTCGGTTGGTGTTATCTGGGGAGAGCACGATGGCTCCGCATGATTTTTCTGATTTCATAGTTTATGCTCCATTCATTTGTTTCATTTTACTTTTCCAAAAACGCAGGGCGTCTATCATATCTTTCCGGCAATTGAGATAAGGCGAAGACACCGACACCACCGATACCGAGATGAACGCCCAGAACCGCGCTTACCCTTAATAAGACAAAGGAAGCTTCCGGCAAGGTCTCGCTCAGCATTGCTTTGAGTGTTTGTGCGATTTCTGGATCGCCCACATGGCTGATGACAACGAGTTGATCTTGATAAGGACCGATATGGTCGACCGTTTTTTTGATGATACGTTTGTAGACACGGTTATGTCCGCGCAGGAGTTGGTCCATCACGATTTTGCCTGCCTTTACAGTCAACAAAGGCTTGATGTTCAGATTGTCACCGATGACGCTTGTTACTTTATTGATGCGGCCACCTTTCTGGAGCCAGTCCAGATTGGCGATTGTGAAGGAATAGGAAGTATACGCAACGATTTCTTGGATGGTTTGTGCAACTTCATCATGAGGATAGCCATTATCCAACAAGTTCAGGGCTTGGATGGCAGCCAAGCTAGCACCGCCGCAACCGCCTTGCGAGTCGATCAAGGTTAGCTTCATCTCCGGGAATTCTTCACGGTACATCTCAAATACTTGGTGGGCTACCGCATGTGTTCCAGACATTGCGCTTGAGAAAGATAAATAAATCAGATCTTCGTTGGCTTTGCGATTGCGGTCCAATATTTCCAACAGGCTGGCGATGTCAATCTGTGAAGTCTGTGGCATCACTCCTTTGCGCATCACTTCGTAGACGCGTTCCAAATCGATTTCGATGCCGTCCTTGTAGCTTTCGCCATCGATGATGATGTTTAACGGCAAGTACTCCAGTTTGGGATGCTTGCGCATCGCTTCGTTTAGGTCACATGTTGAATCTATTATTAATTTCGTCAAAATCTCACTCCTTATTTTTCAGCAATAACTACCTGATCTGATTTGAGGCCCAACCGATATGCATTGGGCTTAGATGAACAGCGGGGCCGCCGGTTTCATGCTTGATCAGGAGAACGTTTCGGTTGCCGTTATTGCTGGAAAGCACAATAGCTCCGTATGATTTTTCTGATTTCATTACTTATGCTCCATTCATCTTTTTCGTTTAATATAGTATAACAAAAAATCGGACTACATCGCACCCGTATCTGACAATGATTTATAAACCGTAATTCGTCATTTTCAATACAAATACCCAAAAAATATCCGTAATGTTCGCTTTTAACCCCGGTTTAGCCCGAAGATGTGAAGATTCTCATAATGAAAGCCCTTATAATTCGGTATTTACACTTTACAATTGTATGTGATATCGATATAATTTTATTTGTCGTTAATAAACGAATTATATTTTGTTTTGCAATCATTAATGTTCGTTATCAGGAGGAGAAACATGGAAGAGAAAGTACATACAGGCCTGACTTATGGGGTAGAGGATAAACCCGATTTAGGCACGACAATCGTTTTAGGATTTCAAAACGTCATCACCGCTTTCGGTGGTTTAGTGGCAGTACCGCTTATCATTGCCGGAATCGCAGGTTTCGGGGTTGAGGATACTGCTTATATGGTCAGCGCAGCGCTGTTGGCTTCGGGCATCGTTTCAATCATTCAATCAAAAGGTTTCGGTCCGAAATGGTTCCGCGTCGGAGCAGGCTTGCCGACAATAATGGGAACTGACTTTGCTTTTGTGGCGCCAGCTGCTGCCGTCATCGGAGCGGGTGGCATCACTGCCTATCTTGGCGGAACGATGCTGGGTGCTTTGTTGGAAATTATTTTGAGCTATTTCGTAAAACCGTTGTTGAAATTTTTCCCGCCGGTAGTGACCGGATCGGTTATCTCATTGATGGGGATGACGCTGATGTCCGTTGCGATGGGCTGGGCAGGTGGTGGTTTCGGATCTGAGGATTTCGGTAATCCGGTGAATATCGGTATCGCAGTGCTCGTGTTCCTTATCATCGCTTTGATCAACCATTACGGACCAAGCAAAATCGCGCCAGCCGCTGTACTGATCGGTGCCGCAATCGGATATGTCGTCTGCATTCCGTTGGGTATGGTCGACTTCGGCCAAGTCGTTGCCGCTGAATGGTTCGCCTTACCACAATTCTTCAAATTCGGAGTTCCCGATTTCAAGCTTGAATACGCGATTCCTTTTGTATCCGGCTATCTGGTCACAGTCATTGAAACAGTCGGCGTTATGCAGACATTGGGCGCTGTTACGGAAACGAAACTGACGGATGAAAGAATCGCTGCCGGTGTCCGTGCGGATGGTTTCGGTTCGTTCATCGCGCCTTTCATCGGGTCCGGTCCAGCCGCTACATTCAGCCAAAATGCCGGATTGATCCCTTTGACCCGCAATGCTTCCCGTAAAGTAGCCATCATGGGTGGTATCATCATGATTGTGATGAGCCTGTTCCCTAAATTTGCTACTTTGATTTCAATCATGCCGCAACCTGTTTTGGGTGGTGCCGGCATCTTGATGTTCGGTACGGTTGCTGCTGCCGGTGTGCAGTCTCTGTCACGTGTTGAATTCAACAACCGCAACATGATTATCGTCGCTTCTGCGTTGGGTGTCGGTCTGGGTGTTTCCTTTGTTCCGGATACTGTGGCGCAATTGCCGGGCATCTTGAGCGGATTGTTCTCATCCGGTATCTCGGCAGGAACAATCGTTGCGTTGGTGTTGAACATCATTTTGAAAGAAAAAGTCTAAACATACGCTGCTTGAGCAGCTTGAATGAAAAGAAACACGTAAGCATCCGCTTGGCTGCTTGCGTGTTTCTTTTTGGGTAAATGTAAGCATATTCACAAAATCCGATATGCTTACATTTGAAATTTTGGAAAAATTATTTTGCGCGCTTTACTTCAATTCGATAGCCATCAGGGTCCGTCACAAAGAAATAGGTGGGTGTGCCGCCTGAAAGTCCTTTTAATTCACCTGTTTCGTAAGCAGAAGCTTTACAAACTTCATGCATTTTTTCTAAGTCACTGACAGTCACACCTAAATGACTGAAGCCATTTCCTACATTATATGGCTCGGCATCGTAATTGTAAGTGAGTTCAATTTGTACTGAAGAACCGGGAGAATTCAGATAAACTAAATCAAACTTATCTTCAGGGAATTTTCTGTGGCTGGCAACTTCAAAATCAAATAGATCAGTATAGAAGTTTAAAGTAGCATCAATATCTCTGACACGCAGGCAAATCTCAACGAGTTTTTGGTTCATAATAACATCCTCCAATAGTATATTATTTTCATTCTAACATGAATAGATCATATAGGCATTTTATTCGCCCCCACGGTATCTTCTATATTGCTTTCTAATATATCAATAGGCAAAAAGCACAGAGTTTAATCTGTTAATACGAGCAGTCATTGACAAAATTATGTTCGTTTGTGCACGCATTCGCCCTGGACCCAAACCTCACGGATGTTTTCCGGACGGCTCAAGAAGAGGATTTTGTGCAACAGATTTTCCATGGAAATCCCTTCATCGAACAAAGGCAATTTGGCGTTCGTCGCATTGACGTCGATCACTTGGACATCCCAAATGTAATTTTCTTCCAATCGTCCGATCGGCAAGCTCAGGCTCTGTCCTCCGCCAGCAGTCGCGTAGTAGAACGCTTCGTTGGCGGAAATGCGCGATTGCGGCAATCCGCGTTCTGGAGCCGCAAGCGACGGATCGACGCCTTCCTCCAGCATTCTCGATGAGATGACAGCTTGGCGGATGTTGTCGAAAAGACTGGGGGAGAAGCCGCCGGATATGTCAGTGCCCAAACCGATGTCTATCCCTTTCCGAGTGAAACGGGCCGCGGGAAGGACACCATTTGAGAAGCAGACATTCGAAATCGGACAATGCGCAATCGCGGTTCCGGTTTCGGCAAACAAATCGGCATCCTCATCCGAAAGGAAGACGGCGTGCGCCATGATCGCTTTATCCTGCAGAAGGCCCATCTCATGGAGCGCAAAGGTGTCGCTCTTGTGCATCCGTTCGTGGACATAATTGTGCTCCCAATCGCTTTCGCTGCAATGCGATTGGATGTGCGTGCCGTATTTTTTCGCCAACTCGCCGAGACCCGCCAATGCTTCATCCGTGCAGCTCGGAATGAAGCGGGGAGTCACGACCGGATAGACGCCTTGTTTGGTTGTCTTATTCAGTTCCTGGACCAGCTGGATGAAATCTTCTGTTTCCGACAATGCAGCTTCAGTGCTTTCATCCCGGTAATACGCCGGATTCTCTTCCTTGTCGTCCATGACCACTTTCCCTACCAGACCGCGTTGGCCTTTGTCGGCGCAGATTTGGGCCAACAGATAACTGGCTTCCTTGTGTACGGTCGCGAAATAGAGCGCAGTAGTCGTTCCGTTCGCCAATAAAGTTGTGACGAGATCCTGATAGACTTTGCGGGCGAAATCCAGATCGGAGAATTTCGATTCCAGCGGGAAAGTATAGGTATTCAGCCAATCATGCAAAGGGATGTCCATGGCAGTGCCGGCCTGCGCCCATTGTGGTGCATGGATGTGCAGATCGATGAACCCCGGCAGGAAATACTGTCCGTCAGCAAGTTCGCGAAATTTTTCGGTTCCGCTGTAGGTGGCCAAGACCGTTTCGTAATCATGATCCTGTGGCTTCAGGATGCGCCGGATCAAGCCTTTCTCATCCAGACAAAACAAACAATCCTCCAATACGCTCACTTCCTGAGGCGACCTGCTCGTGAAAGCCGACCCCCGAAACACTTGATCAAATGTGCGATCCATCTTGATTCCCCCTTAACCAGTTTCCTTGCCTCCATTATATCACTGCAGACGAAAGGGTGGCTCGGTCAAGCTTTGATATCTAAGCGTCGATTATTCAGGTATACTAAAAGAAAGAGAATCATCAGGAAGGAATGAAGCAAGTGCCCGCCAAGATCATGGAACCCGTTCTGCCAAAAGATTTGCCCGAAAAAAATTTCGCCGACTGTTTCGATCCGGATGAACCATACATAGAGCATGCCCTGTTCAAAGATATTGCCATCGATCTCTGCGACAGACGGGGAGTGGAGTTCACCGAAGTCAGATTCTAGAACGTGACTTTCAGCGAAGCGACAGTGCCACAATTGTACTTGCGGGATGTCATCTTCGAAAGCTGTGATTTCGCCAATGTGCAACTGGATGAAGTGACGATGAAACGTGTCCGCTTCGTGAATTGCCGCCTCATCGGTACCTCAATGACCGAAGGGGTCTTCGAGGATGTGCTATTCCGAGAATGCAATTTGCAGATGGCGGCTTTCGGATTCAGCAAGCAGAAGAATGTCCGTTACGAGAACTGCCGCCTGAATGAAGCCGATTTTTATACCTGCAAACTAAAGAAAGTCGATTTTTCGGAGTGCGAACTTTCCGGAATCAATTTCACTGGTACGCCTTTGAAGGCGATCGATATCAGCACTTGCCGATTTGAACGCATCAGCGTCACGCTTGAAGATCTCAAAGGTGCGATCGTCAGTGAAGAACAGGCGTTGGCCTTCGTTGTGATGCTGGGGCTGGTCATCAAAAAGTAAAAAATGCGAAAGAAAGAATAAGGAGGACGATATGGAGAAAAAAGTGTTGGCAAGTGAACTTGCCTTGGCGATGGGCGTAATGTGCAACGCCATTGCTGTTTCATTGATGATCAAAAGCGAATTAGGGGTGTCGACGATCTCGTCCGTGCCTGTGGTGTTGAACGAAATGTTTGCGCACGTGACGATCGGCAGCTGGAACTTTCTCTTCCAAGTGGTCCTTGTGGTGGTGATGGCTCTGATTACGCGGAAGTTTTTGGGATATGTCTTTTCGATTGCATTGGCATTGCTGTTCGGCTACCTGCTGGATTTCTTTGAATTGCTTTTTTCGGGCATTGTCGCAAACATACCGCTGCGGATCGTGTTCTTTTTCACCGGATTTTTCATGTTGTCGCTTGGGATCAGTCTGATGCTGAATTGCCGTTTGCCTGCGCTTCCGTTCGACCTGTTCGTGCGCGAAATGTCCGAGCATTTCGGACTAACCGTCAAGCAGATGAAGACTGGATTCGACGCCGTTTGCGTCGGGTTGAGCGTTGTCTTCTCGTTGTTGTTTCTGGAAGGAATCGCTGGAGTCGGGCTCGGGACCATATTCGCCATGCTGTTCACCGGTACGGTGACGCAGCATTTCGTGAACCTGTTGAACAACCGCTATGTTTTCCGTAAAATGATGACAACCAAAGAACGTGCCTAATCCAGAGGCTGCCTCCATAGCGGGCAGCCTCTTTCATCAGAAGTCAGAATGTAGGCCAAAAAGATGAATAAAAATAAAGAATCCATCTTTTTGATGCGGCGTACGGCCAAAAAGATGAATAACTAAAAAGAATTCATCTTTTCGGCGCGAAATGTGGTCAAAAACATGAATAAACGCAAACAATCCATCTTTTTACCGCAGAATGCTGCTCCGCAGCACATTAGTCATAAAGCGAATAACATTAGTTTTCAAAAAAATGCTGTTCCAACAACGCGCTAAATGAAAATGAGATTTTTTTATGGAAAGGGCTTGCATCTTTTTATTGGAAGTGCTAACATGTTGTTCATAGGATTGTTACTGGTTGTGCAGGCAAAACCTAAATTGATACGAGATGATGTGCACATCATTTGGTGTTAGTTTAGGTTTTTTTTAATGGAAGGGGGAATGGGGATAATCGATGAAGATTGAAAAAGTCTACAATAACAACGTGGTCCTGGCGAAAGCCGGCGATTCATCCGAAGTCATTGTGATGGGAAAAGGGATCGGTTTCCAGAAAAGATCAGGGGACGTTTTCGATAAGTCTTTGATCGAGAAAACCTTCGTTATCCAGGAAAATGATTCAGCAGATCAATTAAAGGCCATTTATCAGGATTTACCGCAAGAAGAATCAGATGCCATTTTTAAGATCATCCAAGAAGCCGAGACTCGGCTGAATCATATCTTCCAAGCAAACGTCTACCTGACGCTTGCCGACCATATCCATTACGCCATCCAGCGGACAAAGGAAGGGATCGTTTTGACCAATCCTTTGGCCTTCGAAGTGAAGAAGTTCTATCGACGGGAATACGAGCTCGGCAAAATCGGGCTGGAACTCATCGCGGAGCACACCGGTGTCATAATGGCACCCGATGAAGCGACATCCATCGCGCTTCATTTCGTGAATGCTCAGAAGGAAGGGCAAATGATCGAAGAGACGATGAAAGTGACCCGTATCGTTCAGGACATCCTGAACATCGTCCGCTTGCATTTCGGAGTCGCCTTCGATGAAGAATCGATTTCCTATAATCGTTTCTACACCCATCTTCAGTACTTTGCACAGCGAGTCGTCATGGGAGAAGTTTTCCAGACGGCTCCAGATACCTTCTTGGTGGAGCAAGTGAAGGCAAACTATCCGGCTGCCTATACCTGTGCCAACAAAATATCGACCTATGTCGGAGCTGCCCATCATTTTCAAGTCGGGACCGACGAACTTGTTTACCTCACAATCCATATCCATCGGGTCGTGCAGCAAAAGTGAATACCTAAAATGCTCTCAAGAGGATTGTTACTGGTAAAGCAGGCAAAACCTAAGTAGACAGCGGGGAAGAAATTCCCATGCTCTCTATTTAGGTTTTTTTTATAAAAAATAATAGAAAAAGAGGGATACAACATGAAATATGAAGAATTAGCAAAAGACATTTTGGCTCATGTGGGCGGCAAAGAAAACGTCCGCAGCTTGGCTCACTGCATCACGCGTCTGCGTTTCAAATTGGTTGACGAAAGCAAAGCGGATACGGAATACCTGAAAAAACTCGAAGGTATCGTTACCGTCATCCAAAGCGGCGGACAGTATCAAGTCGTCATCGGCAACCACGTACCTGACGTCTACGCAGCGGTCAACGCAGTCGGCGGATTGAACGGCGGCGGCGAAGTGGAAGCGGAGGACGAAGGTCCGAAAGGCAGCCTGTTCAATCAGTTCATCGATATGATTTCAAAAATCTTCCAACCAATTTTGGGACCTTTGGCAGCTACAGGGATGCTGAAGGGTCTGGCGGCTTTGTTGTTGGCTTTCGGTATTCCTGCAACAGATGGGGCCTATGTCCTGATTCAAGCAGCCGGTGACGGATTCTTCAACTTCCTGCCGATCTTCCTTGCTTTCACCGCTAGCAAACATTTTAAAATGAACAGCTTTACTGCGATGGCAGTCGCAACCGCAATGGTATATCCAGGCATGGTCAATCCTGCAGGAATCGATCCATTGTACACTTTGTTCGCTGGTACCATTTTTGAATCGCCGATCTTCATGACTTTCTTAGGTTTGCCGGTCATCATGATGAGCTACGCTTCATCGGTTGTGCCGATTCTGTTGGCCGTCTTCCTAGGTTCAAAAGTTGAAAATGTCTTGAAGAAAGTCGTACCGGATGTTGTGAAATTGTTCATGGTGCCTTTCTTAACCTTGTTAATCGTCGTTCCCTTGACAATCTTGTTTGTCGGACCGATTTCCTCGTGGGCTGCTACGTTGCTTGGTGCTGGCGTATCATGGATCTATAACTTAAGCCCAATCGTCGCCGGAGCATTGTTGGGCGGCGGCTGGCAAGTATTCGTCATGTTCGGCTTGCACTGGGGCTTGATTCCGATTGCAATCAACAACTTTGCGACGCAAGGCTATGATCAATTGTTGTCAACTGTATTAGGTGTTTCTTTCGCCCAGACAGGTGCCATCATCGCAATTTACATGAAGACTAAAGAAGCAAAAGTGAAACAGTTAAGTATCCCTGCTATGATTTCCGGCTTGTTCGGTGTAACGGAACCAGCCATTTACGGTATCACTTTGCCGATGAAACGTCCATTCCAATTGAGCTGTATTGCTGGTGCCATCTCCGGTGTCGTGGCAGGTGTTTTCAAATTGACAAGCTACCGTATGGGTGGCTTGGGAGTATTCTCATTCCCTAGCTACCTGGAAGCAAACGGATCAATGACTTTCAATTTCTGGGCTTCCATCATCGTGTGTACTGTAGGGCTTGTTTCCGGCTTCATCCTTGTCTTCTTCTCAAAAATTCCAGTTCTTTACGGAGAAACTGAAACTACAGCAACTGCAACAAATACAGCAACAACACTGAACACAAACTCTGTAGTCGTAGAAGCAATGAAAAAAGATTTGAGCGCAGCTGCTGAAAAAGACTTGGTTGCTAGCCCAATGATCGGCGAAATGGTTCTCTTGTCAGATGTTCCGGATGAAGCTTTTGCGACTGGCGCACTTGGTAAAGGAATCGCGATCCGTCCGACTGTCGGTGAAGTCTATGCTCCCGCAAACGCAACTGTAACACTTTTGTTCCCAACACAACATGCGATCGGTTTGACGACTGAAAATGGAACAGAGATCCTGATTCACGTCGGAATGGATACGGTCCAATTGGAAGGTAAAGGCTTCACGAGTCATGTGCAACAAGGCGATAAAGTAGTAGCTGGCCAATTGTTGTTGGAATTCGACATCGACTTTATCCAAAAAGCAGGTTATGAAATCATCACTCCGATCATCGTCACAAACAGCAATGACTACTTGGATATCATCACGACGAAAGAAGCAACATTGACTGACGGCGACTATCTGCTGACTGTCATCGCATAAACGAAAGATATCAGTCAAATCGGAATCGATCACAAATAATTGTAGTGAATGAAGCCCAAGTATTCGGGAAATCAATCTCAACCGCAAGCAATATTCCCGGATAAAAACCAGATATCCGGGAAAAAAACCTAGACCGCAAGCCATGTCCCCGAATAAAAACCAGATATTCGGGGATTTGGTTTGTGGTCTCAGGCGCCCGAACCCATTTGGGATGATTTTTCATAATTCGGGACTGTACCGCAATGAGTCAGGCCCGTGCATAAAATAGAACCAGAAAAAGAATAGGAGCAATCACATGCAAACAGTATTTCCAAAAGGATTTTTATGGGGTGGCGCAACAGCCGCTAACCAATACGAAGGTGCTTATAATGTTGACGGAAAGGGGCTTTCCGTTCAGGACGTAACCCCTCAAGGAGGATTCGGGCCGATCACTGATGGTCCTACACCTGACAACATGAAATTGGAAGGGATCGACTTCTACCACCGTTATAAAGAAGATATCGCCTTGTTCGCGGAAATGGGCTTCAAAACATACCGCACATCGATCGCTTGGACACGCATCTTCCCGAACGGCGACGAAACGGAGCCGAACGAAGCTGGCCTGCAGTTCTACGATGACATGTTCGATGAATTGGCAAAATACGGCATCGAGCCGCTGATTACTCTATCCCACTACGAAACGCCGCTGCACCTTGCGCGCGAATATGACGGCTGGGTTAACCGCAAAATGATCGGTTTCTACGAAAACTACGTGCGCACGGTCTTCACGCGCTACAAAGACAAAGTCAAATACTGGTTGACGTTCAACGAAATCAACTCAATCATCCACGCACCATTCATGAGCGGCGGGATTGCGACAGCTCCTGAAAAATTGTCGAAATCCGATCTGTACCAAGCTTGCCACCATGAGTTGGTAGCCAGTGCTTTGGCGACAAAAATCGGCCACGAAATCAATCCGGACTTCAAAATCGGCTGCATGGTCATCGCAATGCCGACTTATCCGTTGACTTCCCATCCTGACGATATCATCGCGGTGATGGAAGCGGACCGCCAAAACTTCTTCTTCTCGGACGTCCATGTACGCGGCACATACCCTGGCTACATGAAACGCTATTTCCGCGAAAACGGCATCGAGTTGAACATCACGCCGGAAGACGAAGAAATCCTGAAGAACACTGTCGATTTTGTTTCCTTCAGCTACTATATGAGTTCCACGGAAACGGCTGATCCTGCCAAGAGAGCAGCAGGCGAAGGCAATATCTTGGGCGGTATCCATAATCCATACTTGGAGGCTTCCGAGTGGGGCTGGCAGATCGATCCAAAAGGATTGCGTGTCATCCTGAACACTTTCTGGGATCGTTACCAAAAACCATTGTTCATCGTTGAAAATGGTTTGGGTGCAGTCGACCAGCTGGTTGAAGGCGAAGACGGCCAAATGACTGTCAACGACGACTACCGCATCAACTACTTGAACGACCACTTGGTGCAGGTTGCCGAAGCAATCGCAGACGGTGTGGATCTGATGGGTTACACGACTTGGGGCTGCATCGATTTGGTTAGCGCTTCGACTGCAGAATTGAAGAAACGCTATGGCTTCATCTATGTTGATCGTCACGACGACGGATCCGGCACACTGAATCGTTACAAGAAAAAATCATTCAACTGGTACAAAGAAGTCATCGCAACAAACGGCGCCTCTTTGGTACAGAAATAGGAGGAATAGCCATGTCAGCAGGTAAAGGATTTCCAGAAGGTTTCTTCTGGGGCGGAGCTACAGCCGCCAATCAATTTGAAGGAGGTTGGGACTCTGATGGGAAAGGCCCGTCGGTCATCGACCAACTGACCTGCTCGCGCGACTTTGCCGAACGTTTTGCCGGAGTCGGCGACTACTACCCTTCGCACATCGGAATCGATTTCTATCACCGCTACAAGGAAGATATCGCTTTGTTCGCCGAAATGGGTCTCCGGATGTTCCGGATGTCCATCGCTTGGACGCGGATTTTCCCGAATGGCGATGAACTGGAACCGAACGAAGCGGGCTTGGCCTTTTACGATGATGTCTTCGATGAATTGGCGAAATACGGCATCGAACCATTGGTGACGATCTCCCATTTCGAAATGCCGCAATATCTGGTCGACCACTACGGCGGCTGGAAAAACCGCAAACTGATCGGCTTTTTCGAAAGATATGCGACAACTTTATTTGAACGCTATCAAGGGAAAGTCAATTATTGGCTGACCTTTAATGAAATCAACATGGCGACGTTCCTACCGCAGATTTCGATTGGTTCGAAAGCTGAAGCGGGCGAAAGCCAGGAAGAAATCATGTACCAAGCCTTGCATCATCAGTTCGTCGCCAGCGCTTTGGCTACTAAGGCAGCAAGGGCAATCGATCCCGAGAACCGCATCGGCTGCATGATCGCCTATGCGCCGGTTTATCCGTTGTCGGCAAAACCGGAAGACGTTTGGTCTGCGCAACGAAAAGAAGAAGAAAAACTGTTCTTCTCGGATGTCCATGCCCGAGGTTACTATCCGCCGAGCAAACTGGCTTACTTCGCCACTAAGGGCATCAACGTTACGTTCGAACAAGGCGACGAGGAAATCTTGGCTGCACATACGGTCGACTTCATTTCCTTCAGCTACTATGCTTCCAGCGCAGCCAGCTTTGCGCAATCCGGCGTGCCGGGTGAAGGCAATGCTTTGATGGGCGAGAAGAACCCATACTTGGCGGAATCGGAATGGGGTTGGCAAGTCGATCCATTGGGTCTGCGCGTTTCTTTGAACACGTTCCATTCCCGTTACCAACTGCCGCTGATGGTTGTCGAAAACGGACTGGGAGCTGTGGATGAAATTGTCGACGGCCAAATCCATGACGATTACCGCATCTCCTATCTCCGCGACCACGTCAAGGCGATGCGTGATGCGATTGTGTTGGACGGCGTGGATCTCGTCGCTTACACCTCTTGGGGCTGCATCGACTTGGTTTCGGCCGGGACTGGTGAGATGGCGAAACGTTATGGCTACATCTATGTGGACCGTAACAACGACGGTTCAGGCAGCTTGAATCGCCTGAAGAAGGATTCCTTCTACTGGTACCAAAAAGCCATTGCCAGCAATGGCGAAGATTTGGACTAAACAAATACAAAATCCCCTGCTCACACGCTAAATGTGTGAGCAGGGGATTTTTGTTTGCACATGTGCGGTAGTGCTGCGAGCTAAATGTCCGATAACAGTAAGATATCCGACAAGTTGGTGCCTGCAAGGGTTGTGTTTGTCCGATAATGGAAAGATATCGGACAAACAGATGCCGGTAATAGCTGTGGATGTCCGATACCGGAAAGATATCAGACAAGCAGGAGCCTGAGATGGTTGTGGATGTCCGATACCGGAAAGATATCGGACAAGCACGAGTCTGCGATAGGTCATCAAGAGCCGCACATGTCCGATAACTGCAACTTATTCGACTTTCTTCAAAAAGTACTCGAACACCGACAGATCATCCGTCAATTCAGGATGGAAAGCTGTGACCAAAATCTGGTCGTTTTCGGCCGCCACGATTTTTCCGTTGATGCTCGCCAGGATCCGCACGCCGATGCCTACGGAGCGGATATAAGGGGCGCGGATGAAGACGGCTTCCACCGGTTCGGCGATGCCTTCAAAAGGCAGCAGGGCTTCGAAACTGTCGACTTGGCGCCCGAAGCCGTTCCGTTCGACTGCGATGTCGATGAAGCCTAGCCGCAATTCTTCAGGGGCATGACTGCTGTCGGTGCTGCAGAGGATCAGTCCGGCGCAGGTACCGAAAATCGCGTTGCCGGCTGCGAAAAATGTCCGCAACGGTTCCTCCAGATGTTGTTCGCGGATCAAACGACCGATGGCAGTCGATTCGCCTCCTGGGATGATCAGTCCGTCCAGACCATCCAGATCAAAAGGCAGTTTCACGGCAGTCGCGGTAACGCCCAATTTAGTCAGGGCCTGCAGGTGTTCTGTGACTGCACCTTGCAGAGCCAATACACCGATTTTTTTCGTCATACTTACCAGCCTCTTTCCTGCATGCGTTCTGAGGCGTGGAGCGTGCTGATGTCGATCCCTTTCATCGGTTCGCCCAAGCCTTTGGACAGTTCGGCCAACAAGGCGTAGTCCTCGTAATTCGTTGTTGCACGGACGATGGCACGGGCGAATTTTTCGGGGTTCTCGGCTTTGAAGATGCCGGATCCGACGAAGACGCCATCCGCACCCAGGCTCATCATCAGTGCTGCATCAGCAGGTGTTGCGACACCACCGGCAGCAAAGTTCACGACAGGCAATTTTCCTAGCATTTTGATTTCTTTGACCAATTCGTAAGGGGCTCCGATTTCCTTTGCGAATGTCATCAGTTCATCGTCCGATTTCGTGATCAACTGGCGGATTTGGCCGTTGACTTTGCGCATATGGCGGACGGCTTCCACGATATTCCCCGTGCCCGGTTCGCCTTTTGTGCGCAGCATCGAAGCACCTTCACCGATGCGGCGCAGCGCTTCACCCAGGTCACGGCAGCCGCAGACGAAAGGAACGGTATAGTCCGATTTCAAAAGGTGGAATTCCTCATCGGCAGGGGTCAGCACTTCGCTCTCGTCGATGTAGTCGACGCCCATCGCTTCAAGGATGCGCGCTTCGGTTATGTGGCCGATGCGGGCTTTCGCCATGACGGGGATGCTGACCGCGTTCATCACTGCCTCGACGATTGTAGGGTCTGCCATCCGCGCGACCCCGCCGGCTGCGCGGATATCCGAGGGAACGCGCTCCAAAGCCATGACCGCAACGGCACCAGCCGCTTCAGCGATCCTTGCCTGCTCCGCGTTCACGACATCCATGATGACACCGCCTTTTTGCATTTGGGCCATCCCGCGTTTTACTTTTTCTGAACCGATGATTTTTGTTGTCATAAATAATCCTCCTAGTTTTAAATGATAAAATGATTAAAGAATGGTTAAATCATAATCCAATTACCTTGAAACACCTACATCCAATTGGACTGTTTCCGAACCAACCAATTTGGTGTATAATGTTTGAAAACCAAGGAGAGTGATGGAATGGTGGAGTGGAGACTGGACCAGGATAGGGGCATGCCGCTCTATCAACAGCTTATGCAGCTGATCGAAGAAAAGATAAAAGCCGGCGATTTGGTCCCCGGCCGAGCCTTGCCGGCGGAACGCAAGCTGGCGGAGGAACTGCAGGTCAACCGGTCGACCGTCATCCGGGCATTGGAAGAGCTGACGACGCAGGGCATCCTTATCCGCAAAAGGGGCAGCGGGACGTTCGTGAATCCGAATAAATGGGGGATGCAGACAAGGCCCACCATCAATTGGCGGACTTCCTTGACGCCGGATAATCTTTCCGTGGATACCCCTTATCAAAGGAACGTGAAAAAGCTGTTGGCCCAGCACCGATCGCGTGAAATCCTGGATTTGGGGAACGGGGATCTGCCGAAGGACCTCTTGCCGGAACTGAAGATCCCGGATATTTCGCTTGGGGAAATGTTGCACGGGGAAGCCACCTTTATCAAGGAGAACCGCGGGATCAAAGCGACGAGGGAAAGTGTCCAAAATCACCTGCAGACAGCGTACGGAATGACTGTCCCGCTCGAGGAAATTTTCATCACTTCGGGAACCCAGCAATCATTGTTTTTGATAACGCAAGGTCTGCTGAAGCCGGGCGATGCGATCGGCATCGAGGCTCCCTCTTATTTCTATTCTTTGCGGCTTTTTCAGGCTGCCGGGTTGCGGATTATTCCGATTCCGATGGATGACGAGGGAATGACCGTCAACGGGCTCCAGGAAGCTTCCCTGCAGTATCCTCTGAAGATGATTTTTCTGAATCCGATTTTCCAGAATCCGACAGGTACCGTCATGAGTCCGGAGCGGAAACAGGCAATCCTTGATTATTGTTTGCTGAAGCGCATCCCGATTGTGGAGGATGATGCATACGGCAGCTTTGTCTTTGATGAAACGGTCGATAACCGTCCGTTGAAAAGCTTGGATAAACGCCAACAAGTGCTGTATCTCGGTTCCTTATCCAAATTTGCCGGTCAGCATATCCGGATCGGCTGGATGGTTGGTCCAGCCGCCATTATCCGGGAATTGGCCGACATTCGGGATCAGATCGACTCCGGATTGAGTTTCTTGCCGCAACTGCTCGCCGATCATTATTTGGCCAGCGAAATCACGGACCATCTCCCGATCATCGTATCGGCTTTGAAAGAGCGCGCCGACAAATTGCAGACTTGGCTCAGAAACAAATATGGATCGGAAATCAGTTTTGAACCGGCAAAAGGCGGCTATCATCTTTATTGCCACTTCGCCAATAAAACCGATGCTGAGATGGATGAATTGCTTCAGGAATTGTTGGAAGAAAAAGTGGTGGTGAAGGAAGGCATCCAATTCGGCGACCAAAAAAATGCAGTCCGTTTCAGTTTTGGTCATTTTGTTGAGCGGGATGCAAATGCATGAGTCCGTTTTGGAACGGAAATCCTTACATTTCCGCATCCGTTTACTGGGCAATATTCTTTAAATGAAATGAAAACGAAAAATAAATAGAGTTCCATGTCAGGAAACCTTCCGTAAAGATAACGGGAGGTTTTTTTGCTTGGAATGCTGTATGCATCAAAGATATTTGCTGTTATTGCAACCTTGTTCCCAAAGCGATGTGAACGAAGCTGACATCGCATAACAGAAAATGTCCTATCCGGTGTCACGAAATGTTTTTTGTTTGCTTGATAAATCTATATAATCAAACCATCGAAGTTACAAAAGATATGACAAGTATGCATGAAAAGGGGAGCGAGCGTTATGACAGGAACAACATCACTAACAGAAACAGAATTGAGATATCAATTGCCGGAAATCATCACTGCGGCATTGCCGGGGGAAAAGGCCGCAGCCATCCTGGCACGGAGATCTGAAGCAATCCCTCCTTCATTGACATGCGTCTACCCGGTTGCGATTGCGAAGGCAGAGGGCGCCATCATCGAGGACGTGGACGGCAACCGCTTTTTGGATTGGGTCGGAGGCGTAGGTGTTTTGAATATTGGCCACCGCCACCCGAAAGTGGTGGAAGCGGTCAAGCAGCAGGAAAATGATTATTTTCATGCGATGATCAATATCCTTACGAGCGAAAAGTATATCGCTTTGGCTGAAAAAATGAATGATATCGTGCCGGTGAAGGGCTTAAAGAAGCGGACTTTCTTTGCGAACAGCGGTGCAGAAGCAATCGAGAATGGCGTAAAGGTGGCGAGAGCCTACACGAAACGTCCGAATGTCATTGTATTCTCTGGCGCATTCCATGGGCGTACGTTGCTGACGACGCACATGACAGCGAAAAAGGCCAATTCAGTCGGCTTAGGGCCGTTCCCGGATGGGATATTCCGGGTGGATTATCCGAATCTTTACCGCAAACCGGCCTATTACACTGATGAAGAGGCAGTGGCTTACTACATCGACCGCATCAAACGCGCTTTTGACGAGTTGACGCCGGCCAGCCAAGTTGCGGCCATCGTGTTCGAACCGGTGCAGGGAGAGGGCGGCTTCATCCCGGCTCCGATCGAATGGGTTAAAGCGGTTCGCCAAATCTGTGATGAAAATGGCATCATGATGATGACTGATGAAGTGCAGACCGGATTCGGGCGCACGGGCAAACTGTTCGCATCTTCCTACTATGAAGAAGCCGGCTGTGCGCCGGATATCCTGTGTACAGCAAAATCAATCGCAGGCGGCTTCCCTCTCAGCGCCATCGTTGCGCGTGACGAAATCGTCAAAGGGATTGGCGGCGGCCTGATCGGGGGCACCTTCGGAGGCAATTCGGTGTCCTGTGCTGCGGCGCTTGCGACGATCCAAGTCATCGAAGACGAAAACCTCTGCGACCGTTCATTGGAGTTGGGTGCAGCCTACACTGCCCGCGTTGAGGAATGGCAACAGCAATACCAAGAAATCGGTGATGTGCGCGGTTTGGGCGGCATGATCGGGGTCGAATTCATCAAAGACCGTCTGACGAAGGAACCCGCTCCGGAATTGGTGAACGCTCTGATCCAGCATTGTGTACAGAACGGCCTGATCATCGAAAATGCTGGCACTTACGGGAATGTGGTCCGTTTCCTGGCTCCGTTGGTCATGACGGATGGACAGTTGGAGGCCGGCCTTGCCATCTTTGAAAATGCGATCGACGCCTTGTGCACAAAGTTAGCATAACTATCTGAAACCAATGGGGGAATTTTATGTCACCGTCAGCTGAAATCATGGATTTTGAATTTTATAACCCTGTCCGGATCGCATTCGGAAGGGATCAGGTCAAAAAAATCGATAAGTTTGTGCCGAAAGATGCAAAAGTGCTGATCACTTACGGAGGCGGCAGTGCCAAACGCTCAGGCACCTTCGACCGTGTCGTGGAGGCTCTGGCCGACAGGAAATGGGGGGAGTTCGGTGGAATTCCGGCGAACCCGGTCTTTGAATATCTGATGGACGCAGTCGAGAAAATCAAAACGGAAGGTTACACCTTCCTGATTGCGGTGGGTGGCGGCTCGGTCATCGACGGCACGAAATTCATCGCCGCAGCCAGCCTGTTTGAAGGCGATCCGATTGATATCTTCGCAAGCGGAGTCGGCAAAGGGCTGCCGGTCGAAAAGGCCATGCCTTTCGGGACAGTGTTGACGATTCCGGCGACATCTTCGGAAATGAACCCGATCACCGTAGTCAGCTTCGAGGAATTGCAGGCGAAGGTGAGCATCAAAAATGAGAATCTCTTTCCGACTTTTTCGATTCTGGAACCCGAGTTGACTTACACGTTGCCGAAAAGGCAATTGGCGAACGGCCTATCCGATTCCTTTGTCCATGTCATGGAGAACTATTTGACCTATCCTGTCGGCGCAAAACTGCAGGATCGCTGGTCTGAAGGCATTCTGCATACTTTCATCGAAATCGGCCAGGAAGTCCTGGCGGATGAAGAAATAGATTACAATACGCGCGCAAACTTCATGTGGACAGTGACGAACGGCTTCAACGGATTCACGGCTTCAGGGGTGCCCGGCGATTGGTCCAGCCATGCCTTGGGCTATGAAATCACTGCCTTGAACGGGACCGATCATGCCCGTACGCTTTCGGTCATTCTGCCTGCCACTATGAAGGTACGCAAAAAGGAAAAATGGGATAAGTTGCTCCAGTATGCAGAGCGCGTATGGGGCGCGACGGAAGGTGACGATGAGGCGCGGATCGATTTTGGCATCCAAAAAACCGAAGAATTCTTCCGTTCGTTGGAGATGCCGACCCGATTCAGTGAAATCGGCATCGAAGAAACGGATATCGACTATATGGTTGAGCAACTGGAAGTCCACAAGCGTGATCGCCTTTCGGAACGCGCTGACCAGACACTGGACATCAGCAGAAAAATCTACGAAATGGCTTTGTGATTTTTGGAGAATAAAAAGACTGGTTCGGTTGGGATAAAACATCCCGATTCGAACCAGTCTTTTCGCATTTTCTCAGTGGCCTTCCCACTCGGAATGGAAGTCCTTCAGGAACTGTTCCATCCGAGTGTGGCGGGCGATCGCCTTTTGTTTGCCTGCTTCCGTGTGCATGCCATCCTTCAGCAGGAGCAGTTTTTCGTGGAAATGGCCGATCGTATCGCTGTCCGTATCCCCAGTGTGCTCGGGATCATAAAGCGGCCGGTCTTTGTGCCCGCCATACGCAAATGCGCGCGCGATGCCGATTGCGCCGATCGCATCCAGGCGGTCGGCATCCTGCACGATCCGGCCTTCGAGCGTTTCCAGCACATGCTTGTTTTTTCCTTGCTTGAAGGAAAGGTTGTTCACGATGTAGATGACCTGTTCGATGACGGAGTCGCTCAGCTCGAACGGCCTGAGGATGTCGGTGATCATGTCTTCGCGGTCGTCGTCGGTATAGCCGAATTTATGGTCGGCTACATCGTGGAGAAGAGCCGCCAAGCCGATGATGAGCCGATCGCCGTTTCCTTCCGCTTCGGCAATGTCCATGGACGTGTTGTAGACCCGCAACGTATGCCACCAATCATGCCCCGTAGCTTCGTTCCTCAGCTTTTCTGCGACGACATGTTTCACATCTTCGATAATGATCTCATTGCGCATAGCAATGCACCTCTTTCTTAGGTCTATTTAGTCTGTTAGGTTTCTTGCAATTTGGAAATAAGCAGTTTCCTGAATTTATGCCGATCAGCATCCGTGAATGGCTTCGGGCCTTTTGTACGGTTGCCGCTTTTGCGGACCATGGCACTCATGTAGCGTTCCTCAAGCAACCGCTCCATATTGCTGTTGTCGTAGACAAAGCCTTTGTGATGGAGGACGGTGAGTCCCTTCGGCAAAGCGAGTGAAGCCAAGCCGTAGTCCTGCGTGACCAGCAGATCGCCTCTTTTTGCGAGCTGGATGATTTTGAAGTCGGCTGCGTCCGCACCGGAATCGACGTAGACCGTCTTCACTCCGAGTGGTTGGGGCGCATTTGAAAAGTGGGAAAAGCTGGTGACGATTGTGACCGGTATTTCGCGTTTGATGGCTTCTTCGATGATGATGTCTTTTACGGGACAAGCATCCCCGTCGATCAATATATTCATGTGGCGCCTCGATTCTGTTTCTTTCTGATTCCATTTTACCAAAAAACAGCGCGGATTTCTTGATGATGTGTGTGCCTGAATGTAGAAACGAAAGGAATATTACCGGCAACTCCGGCCAGGAGCTGTTGGCAGGAGTTCCGAGTGAAATACAGCCGCTACTTCCGGTGAGGAGAAGCTGGCCGGAGGAGAGCATATCTCTGCATTCTCAGCTCCGGAGAAGACTATTCTCGCCGGAGGACAGAATGAAAAATGAACAAAAGCGCAAAAAAGCCGGCAGCCCGGAAACATTCCGGACCGCCGGCTAGGCAGTTAAACATTTGAAAATCAGTTCAAGCCCAGGATGGACTCGACGCTCTTCTGCATTTCGTCGGAAGGGACAACGGTGTTGTGGCGAACTTCCGCATGCAATAGTTCTTCGATTGCGGCTGGGAAAGCGACGCCGCTCAATTCTCTTAGGCGATCCAACATTTCTTCCATGGAATCATCCGAAAACTCAGGGTCGATGGCATTCAGGACTGCTTGCGGGAATTTGTAAGGGCTGGCAGTCGAAGCGATGATGATCGGGGTGTGATCATCGTTTTCAGCTACATAAGTGTTGGCAACATGCGCCGCCACCGCTGTGTGCGGGTCGATGACATAGCCTTCAGCATGATAAAGCGCAGCAATCTGAGCGCTGACTTCTTCTTCAGTCGCGTAGTCGGCATAGAAATCTTTTGCTTTTTCCTTCATTTCTTCCGTCACTTCGTAGCGACCGATTTCCTTCAATTGGTCCATGAAAGTTTGGACAGCTGCCGCGCTCTCATTGGCCAACAGGAACAACAGGCGTTCCAAGTTGCTGGAAACCAGGATATCCATGGATGGGGATGTCGTTAAAATGAAGTCGCGGTTGCGGTCATAAGCGCCGGTGTCGAAGAAATCGACCAGGACTTTGTTTTCGTTAGAAGCGATGATCAGTTTTTGGATCGGCAAGCCCATTTGTTTCGCGAAGTAGGCAGCCAAGATGTTCCCGAAGTTTCCGGTAGGGACTACGACGTTCATCGGCTCGCCGGCAGCGATGGCGCCTTGTTTCACCATTTGGCCGTAAGCATAGACGTAATAGACCACTTGCGGGATCAAGCGTCCGATGTTGATGGAGTTGGCTGAAGAAAATTGGAATCCTGCTTCATCCAAACGTGCAGCCAAGTCTGCATTTCCGAACATATTTTTTACGTTTGTCTGTGCGTCATCGAAGTTTCCATCGATTGCTACAACAGAAGTATTGTCGCCTTTTTGCGTCACCATTTGTTTTTCCTGAATGGCGCTGACGCCGTTCTTAGGATAGAAGACGATGATGCGTGTGTTCGGCACATCCGCGAATCCGACCAAGGCCGCTTTTCCGGTATCGCCGGAAGTTGCCGTCAGGATCACGATTTCTTTCGTGCTGCCGTTTTTCTTGGCTGAATTCGTCATTAAGTAAGGCAAGATGGAAAGAGCCATGTCCTTGAAAGCGATGGTCGGGCCATGGAACAATTCCAGGTAGTGGTTTCCGCCGGCTTTCACCAATGGGACGATGCTGGAGTCGTCAAATTTGTCGTCGTAAGCTGCGTTGACGCAATGTTTCAATTCCTCTTCAGTGAAGTCGTCAAAAAAGTTTTTCATTACTTCGTAGGCTAATTCTTGGTAAGTCATGTCGGCTAGGCGATCCAATGCGATGTCCAAAGCCGGAATGTGATCGGGTACGTACAATCCGCCGTCTGGCGCTATCCCTTGTAATATTGCTTGTGAAGCCGTCAGTGTTTTTTCTGCATTTCGTGTGCTATGATAGGTCGTCACGGATTCAGTCTCCTCTACATTATTCTCATTTTTAAATTAAAAATTTCTCATAAAGAGTATGCCACATTTTCGTTGAAAACTCAATAACATATCGAAATGCGCGCTGTTCTTATGCACTTTTTTATGAAAAAACTCCCCCGTACGAGCAAATGACGGGGGAGTGAGCGGGTGTGGTCAAAAATAGGTCAAGGACGCTCAACGATCATAGCGATGCCCATTCCGCCACCGATGCAAAGGGAGGCGAGACCGAGCTTCGTATCGGTCCGTTCCAGTGCATGCAGCAGGGTCACCAAAATCCGTGATCCGGAAGCGCCGATGGGATGTCCCAAGGCGATGGCGCCGCCGCTGATGTTGACTTTGTCCTCTGGCAAGCCTAAATCCCTTACTACGGCTATACTCTGGGAGGCGAACGCTTCATTCAATTCGAACAGGTCGATGTCCTCTGCATGCAGCCCGGTCTTGTCCAATACTTGCTTGATGGCGTAGTAAGGCGCATAGCCCATGATGGCAGGGTCGATTCCGGTTTCGGCATAGCCTTTGATTGTGGCCAGATAAGGGATGCCTTTCGCTTCGGCTTCCGATTTCGGCATCAGCACCAAGGCGGCCGCGCCGTCGTTGATCCCGGATGCGTTCCCGGCAGTCACCGTGCCGTTCTTTTGGAAGGCAGGTCTTAATTTGCCCAAGCTCTCCATGGTGACATCTTTGCGGATATATTCATCATCGGCCACGACCGTCAGCTGGTTCTTGCGGTCCGTGAGGATGACAGGCGCGATTTCTTCATTAAAGTAACCCGCTTCTTGCGCGGTTGCAGCCTTCTGTTGCGAATGCAACGCGAAAGCATCCTGGTCTTCGCGGCTCACTTGGAATCTTTCCGCCACTGTTTCGGCCGTGATTCCCATGTGCTGCTGATCGAATGCGTCCGTCAGGCCGTCGTGCACAAGGCTGTCGATGGCGCTGATGTCGCCGAGTTTGCTGCCCCAGCGTTGATTCGGCAACAGATAAGGGGCCTGGGACATGCTTTCGGTGCCTCCGACAACTACCGTTTTGACATCACCCAGACGGATGGCTTGGCTCGCCAGGATGATCGCTTTCAAACCGGAGCCGCAGACTTCATTGATCGTCATGGCTGTTTTTTCATAGGGGATTCCGGCAGCGACTGCAATTTGCCGCGCCGTATTCTGGCCTATGCCTGCCTGCAGGACGTTCCCGAAAATGACGGAATCCACTTCTTCAGGGGAAAGGCCGGCACGATTCAACGCAGCTTCTGTAGCTGTTTTCCCCAGATCGACTGCGGTACAATTTTTGAGGCTGCCTCCGAATGAACCGATGGGGGTTCTTGCAGCACTGACAATTACGACTTCTTCCATTAAATGTCTCCTTTTTTGTATTATTTTGGGTAGAATTATTTTCATCGACCTTTGATACTTTCTATTTTACGTGACTAAGCGCTCATAATGATATAAGAATTGGTAAAGAATTTCAAATCATATACAATTTTTGGATATGGATTTTGTAAGATATCTTTAATTTGGATGCCTGAGGTTGTTTTTTTGAGCGGTCTGGTCTATCATTTGGGAGGAGAGGCATCAAATATGTTATATATGAACAGTAAGGGGTAGTTGTCGTGAAGATTGGGATAGATAAGATTGGCTTTTATGCGCCACACTTCTTTGTGGATATGGAAAAATTGGCGGACGCCAGGGGAGTGGATCCGGCTAAGTATACGATCGGCATCGGGCAAGAAAAGATGGCTGTCGCGCCCATAACTCAGGACGCTGTTACGCTCGCGGCGAATGCCGCTTTACGGATCATCGATAAAGAGGATTTGGAAAAAATCGATTTGGTCATTTTCGGAACGGAATCCGGGATCGACAATTCGAAATCAGGTGCCGTCTACGTACACGATCTGCTTGGCATTCAGGAGCATGCCCGTTGCATCGAACTGAAACAAGCGTGCTACGGAGCGACTGCAGGTATCCAGTTGGCGAAAGGGCATGTCGCTTTGAACCCGGAAAGCCGGGTATTGGTGCTCGGTTCGGATATTTCCCGTTATGGAATCGGCACGGCCGGTGAGGTTACGCAAGGGGCTGGTGCAGTAGCTATGATCATCAGCGCAGAACCGCGCATCCTCGCGCTGGAGAATGAGAGCAGCTATCTGACCGCCGATGTGATGGATTTTTGGAGACCCATCTACTCGGAAATGGCTTTTGTCGACGGTAAATATTCAAATGAGCAGTATATCTCGTTCTTCCTGAACACTTGGGAAGAATTCAAAGCGAAGTACGGCGCCACGTTGGCTGATTTCGAAGCGATCTGTTTCCATCTGCCTTACACGAAGATGGGGATGAAGGCTCTGCTCGAAGTGCTGGACGAAGGTTCCGAAGCGGACCGCGAACGTCTGACGGCACATTACCGAACCAGCACAATCTACAACAAAATCGTCGGCAATATCTACACGGGTTCCCTGTATCTGAGCCTGCTTTCCTTGCTGGAGCTTTCCGACGACCTGAAGGCGGGCGACAAAATCGGTCTCTTCAGTTATGGATCCGGAGCAGTCGGCGAGTTCTTCGCGGCCACGCTGCAGGACGGTTTCAAAGAAGCTTTGGCTGCCGCTGAGCATGGAAAGATGTTTGCCGGACGCAAAGAAGTGACCGTCAAAGAATATGAGGAGATCTTTTCCCACGTTCTGCCGGTCGATGGATCAAGCATCGAACTAGATGTGGACGCAGATCCTGCGACTATCTGTATCGAAGGAATGGAAGATAACAAGCGCATCTATCTGAACAAAACCAGATAATGAATGCGATGAAAAAACAGCACGCCGTCAGCCAGATAATTGGTGAACGGAGTGCTGTTTTTTGCTTTTTATTTTGGATGGTTCCGGGGGCTGGCTTCTCCGCCGATCGTGTTACGTCTCAATCAACTGCATCCGCACCGCGGATTTGCGCCAAAAGCACCTGCGCCGCCGCGAGATTCATATTTTTTTCGCCTTTAAGCAGCTCCGAGAGCTGTTCGATTTCGTTCCCGACCGCACCCGCACTGATCGCCAGTGAACGCGAATGCAGGCCCATATGTCCTTTTTGGATGCCTTCCGTCACTAGCGCTTTGATGGCGGAGAAATTTTGTGCCAGCCCGACCGAAACGATGATGGACTCCAGTTCGGATGCCGAACGGTAACCAAGAATTTCTTTCGTCATTTTAGCGGCAGGGTGGAAGTTGATCGATCCGCCAACAGCTCCGATCGGCAATGGCAAAGTCAGACTTCCGAGCAGATCCCCGTTTTCCGCTTTTTTCCAGGTTGTCAGCGAACGGTACTGTCCGCTGCGGGAGGCATAAGCGTGTGCCCCGGCGGAAATGGCGCGCCAATCGTTACCGGAGGCCAGCACGATGGCATCGATGCCGTTCATGATGCCTTTGTTGTTGGTGACGGCGCGATAAGGATCGACGTAAGCGAACTGATAAGCCTCAATCAGCCGGTTACGCACTTCTTCACCGGAGAACACGCCTTTGGCCAGAAGTGCAGCCGGTATCCGGCACTCGGCGGTCGCCAAGCAGTCGGTCGCGTAATTGGTCAGGATGCCCATCAAAGCTTCGCCCCCGGTCAAACTCTCTAGGTAAGGGATGACGCCTTCCATCATCGTATTGATGATGTTGGCCCCCATCGCCTCTAACGTCTCGACATGGAGATGGACGACAAGGAATGCGGGAATCCCTTCATCTGGGATGGCGGCCAAACACCTAACGCTGATGCGACGGGCTCCGCCGCCACGCTTCACGATGGAAGGGTGGGCAGCATTGGCAACATGCAGGATCTCTTCCTGATGTGAGTCGATCAGTTGTTCAGCAGCTACGCTGTCAGGGACATTTTTCAAGGCGACTTGGCCGATCATGATCCGTTTCTGGATCGTCGTATGGAATCCGCCCGCCATGGCGATGATTTTGGCGCCCGCGCTGGCCGCAGCGATGACGGAAGGCTCTTCGATGGCCATCGGGACGACATAGTCTTTACCGTCAATCAAAAAGTTCAAGGCGACACCGTAGGGCAACTCGTACGTGCTCAATTGGTTCTCGATCATGTTGTCGGCGATTTCCTGCGGCAACTTCAATCCTTCCTGAAGCTTGGCTGTCGCTTCCTCATCCAGGATGCCGGCCGCCCGCAAGGCAGTGATCCTTTCGGCTGGGGTTTTATTATAAAATTTCTGAAGATGATTGGATTCCATTTTCTGCTCCATTTCCCAAGTGTTTTCACGTGTAATCAGTGTCTGTTTCCTATATCATTTTAGCATAGAACATTCCTGATGGCATCAGCCGTCAAGCGCGTCGCCCGCAATGGGAAAGAATCCGACCAATGGCCGATGCATGGCTAGTGCTCAGGCGTGTATACTGAATTTATTAAGAGAAAGCGAGGGGTCGCATTGGATACGATCAGCTATTATATCAAGGAAATCATCAACGCCACCGGAAAAGGCTTGAAGGGGTACCTCAAATCAGCCGTCAAATTGGCTTCCATCAGTTTTGTCCTGTTGTGTATCGGGTTCCTGTACTTCGGCGTCGATTTTTGGTTCCTGAAGGCACTGGGTATCGCGGTTTTCGATTTGATTCCAATTCTGGGGAGCGGGATGGTGATGATCCCTTGGGCGGTGATCCATCTGCTGCTGGGGAACACAACATTGGCTTGGCAAATCGGACTGCTGTATGTCATTTTGGTGGTCGTCCGTCAGATTGCCGAACCGTTCATCACAGGTAAGGAAATCGGTATCCGTCCGCTGTACACTTTTCTGGCGACGGTCGTCTGCATACTGTTGTTCGGGCCGCTTGGAGCCGTTCTGGGTGCAGTGGTCGCTGTTGTGATCAAAGCCGTTTTGGAAGTATCGAGTGTCAGCCGCAACAATTATGACAAACATCGTCGCTGAAAAGAAACAACATTTCACAAGCACGGGAGGAGTTGACCTCTTCCGTGCCTTTTTATTTTTTTCGTACCCTTGGGGACAGGACCCATCCATTCATTTCCGGTATAAAAAAATAAGTAAAAATGCACGAATTATCTTGACCTGAAGGCGTCTATGCCTTAAGCTATGACTTAATGAGAATGGTTCTCAATTGGTATCGGAAGATTACTATTGCTGAAGGAATGGAGGGGACGATTTTGACGAATGTAAGAGACTTGCCGATCGGTGTCACTGCAATTGTGAACAAGATAACAGGACAGGGCGCTACCCGCAGAAGACTCATGGATATGGGGATCACGAAAGGCACTGCCATTTATGTCAGAAAAGTCGCTCCATTGGGCGATCCGATTCAAGTGATGGTGCGTGGGTATGAATTATCGATACGCAAAAAAGATGCTGAGATGATCGAAGTTACGTTTGGGGAGGAAAAATGATGGGGAAAACCATAGCGCTGGTCGGAAATCCTAATAGCGGAAAAACGACCTTATTCAACCATTTGACAGGTTCCACCCAACGCGTCGGCAACTGGCCAGGGGTTACGGTCGAACAGAAAGCCGGCACATTGCTGCATGACGGCGAAACGCAGGTCATCGATCTGCCGGGCATCTATTCGCTTTCCCCATACACAATCGAGGAAATCGTCACGCGCGATTATCTGACGCTGGATGCACCGGATCTGATCATCAATATCGTCGATGCCTCCAACTTGGAGCGGAATCTTTACCTGACTACCCAATTGATGGAATTGCATCTGCCGATCGTGGTTGTCCTGAACATGATGGACATCGTCGAGAAACGGGGCGATCAGCTGGACGTCGCAGGATTGTCCCGCGCGTTCGGATTGCCTTTCGTAACGATTTCGGCTCTGAAGGAAAGCGGCTTGGAAGAGTTGTTCAAGGCCATCGCTGAATCGTTATCTGTAGCTGAACCGATTACATACAGTATCGTCGTGGAAAGCATCCTTGATACGATCGAAGAAATTATTGCTCCATTGGTTCCGAAAAAATTACGTTGTTACTACAGCATCAAGCTTTTCGAAAGGGACGGACAAACTTCTGGGAAACTTGCGATTCCTGAGGACAGCCAGGCTGTTATGGAAGGCCTGCTCAGCCGTTATGAAAAGGAATTGGACGACGACTCCGAAGCAATCCTGATCAACGAACGCTATAAATTCGTGACGAAAATTACGCGCCAAGTGCTCGTGAAAAATAGCAACAAAGCTTCTTTCTCGGTCATGATCGATCACATCGTAACGAACCGTTGGCTTGGGTTGCCGATTTTCGTCCTGATCATGTATGCGGTCTACTACTTCGCCATCACGACTGTGGGGACGTGGGGGACTGATTGGGTCAACGATGTGTTGTTCGGAAGCATCGTGCCAGGGGTCGTGCAAAGCTTCTTCGACAGCATCGACATCCATCCCGCAGTCAGCAGCCTTGTGATCGACGGTGCCATCGGAGGCGTAGGTGCAGTTCTTGGCTTTCTACCGCAGATGGCCGCCTTGTTCCTCTGCTTGACCTTGCTGGAGGACAGCGGCTATATGGCTCGCGTAGCCTTTGTTATGGATAGGGTTTTCCGCGGCTTCGGCCTTTCGGGTAAATCGTTCATCCCCTTGTTGATCGGTTCCGGCTGCTCGGTCCCGGGCATCCAGGCTTCCCGCACAATCGAAAACTTGCAGGATCGCCGTATGACGATTCTGACCACTTCCTTCATCCCATGTGGTGCGAAACTGCCGGTCATCGCCCTGATTGCGAATGCCATTTTCGGCGGCGCATCCTGGGTGGCCTTGTCGATGTACCTGTTGGGGATTGCGACGGTCATCTTTTCCGGCGTACTGCTGCGTAAGACAGCCATCTTTTCCGGGGAAGCTTCCCCATTCGTCATGGAGTTGCCGATGTATCACTGGCCGCAGTGGAAAAGCATTTTCCGCGCAGTATGGGCCCGTTGTTTGGCCTTCGTCAAAAATGCGGGAACTGTCATTTTCCTCAGCTCCAGCTTCATTTGGTTTTTATCTTCTTTCAACTGGCAGTTGCGGATGGCTGCTGAAAGCGATCAAAGCATTCTGGCCAAAATCGGCAGTGCAGTTGCTGTGTTCTTCGCACCATTGGGCTTCGGCTCTTGGCAAGCGACGGTCGCGACCATTCAAGGACTGATCGCAAAGGAAAATGTTGTCGGCACATTTGGTGTACTGATGGGGACAACCGGCTCGGAGGCGGAGGTAGCTGCCGCATTCAGCACGCTGTTCAACCCGGTCAGCGCAGTATCATTCCTCGTGTTCAATATGATCTGCATGCCTTGTTTCGCGGCTGTCGGAGCGATGCGCACCGAATTCGGCAGCGCTAAATGGACGCTTTTCGGCGTCTTGTATCAAACTACTTTGGCTTATGTCTTGGCCTTCATCATCAATCAGCTCGGATCCGTCATCGTGTTGGGCACACCATTCGGGGCGGGCGCCAGCATAGCGGCTGCAGCAACGGCAATATTGGTGTTCTTGGTCGTCAGACCCGCACCGAAAAAAGCTTCGCCGATGTGGGGCAGCTTGGCGAAACCGATGGTCAAATAGGAAGAGGGGGAATAACCTATGAATGTTCAATCTTGGATTGTTTTGTTGTTGTTTATGATCTTGATGGGGTACATCTTATTCCGTCAAATCCGTTTGATCGCGAGCGGCAGAAAGAAATGCAATGCCTGCACTGTAACAGTTTGTCCGATGAACGAGCCTGCTCCGATAGAGGCTGAGGCCGACTGTATTGCTGGCACCGCATTGATGGTCCATCTCGGTGTTGCGCAAGAAAGCGCGTCGGCAGAAAAACACTGCCCGACCTCCCAAATCATCAAATAATAAAAAAGAATAGCCAAAAAAGTCGGTGCCTCAATCATTTTTGATTGAAGCACCGACTTTTTATCTGGAGAAAAGAGCGGAATCTCCGGTGAAGAGTGCGTTCATCGGAGAAAAACTGCGATTCGGCCGGCTTCTCCGATGAAGGAGAGCTCATCGGAGTACATGACGAATGTTCATACGCACCTCCGGCGAGAACGCGCTCACCGGAGTACATGACGAAATCCGGATTCTCGGGTTAAGAAAACATTCAACTGGAATCTCATCCCCGCAACAGACTTCACTCGGAAAGGTGTCTTTTTGCCCCTGTCAGCTTGCGGATGGACTGGGCCTCCTGCACGTATTCCAGGACTCCCATAAAGCTGCCGTCCTCGTCGCGGAGCGCGCAATAATTCACGACGATGAACTTCCCGCTTTCCTCATACCACATGATTTCTTGGTCTTTCTTTCCGGATTTCAGCTCCGAGACCAGTTGCCTCATGAGCGCGACGCTCTTTGGCGGATGGCAGTTTTCGGCATCTCTTCCCAGTGCGGATTTCGTGCGCATGAAAATTTTCTCATCCGGTCCGTCATTGTAATATTTCACGATTCCATCCGCATCGATGAAAGTGAGCTCCAACGGCAATCGGTTCAACATCTTTTCCAGCTCTTTCACCGTTAGAAATCCGGTCCCGAAGGCGATGTTGCCTTCCAGAATGGAACCCATTGCTTCGCCTGTTTCCAAAGCGAGCCGTTTGGGTTGCCATTGCGATTCCGGATGGACGATGCAATAGCCGATTTCGTCTGATTCAGCCGCAATCTTCATCCAGTCGTCTTCAGTGAACGAGTCGGATACCATCGGCAACAGGATGTCTTCCTCCTTGATGAACATTTCCTTCATTTCCTGCTGAAGCGTTTCGAAAGTCACTTTGAGAGCGTCCAGCTGTCCTTCTTCCAACAACCGTTTCATTTTCTTGTACTGTCCCCGGATCTCGTCGTCCACGCCCCACATCACTTTCGGCGGAGCGGTCATGCCGTAGCGCTCCATGATTGGGAAAATGGCGTATTCTTTGCGCGCGTAATGCTTGTCGAAGCCCCAGAGGATCTCCAGTTGCTTCAGCAGGCCGGTTTTCAGATCGGGATCCGGCTCTGCAAGATAGCTTTCCAAGAGGCGCGCAATCCGGTCGAGCGTCGCTTCGATGGCCACATTTTCTTCCTTCAGCACCCGAATCGGATGCCCCGGTTTCTCGCTATCCGGAGCGGGGGCTTGTCCATAGGTCACAGCATCGGCAAACAGATCGGCATGGATCGAGCAGAGACGCTGGATCTCCTCAACGGCGATGCCTTGTTCTATCAACCTCCGTTCCATCATCGAAATTTCTAGAGCGCTGACCGTCGCGAAATGTTCCTTGAATTCCTTCTTGATCTGTTCGTAGTCCCCACCTGCGTGAAGGCGGAGAATCAGATCCTTCAAAATTGCTTGGCGTTGCTCCAATACTTCTTCGCGGGTGCTTTTTTTGATGTCTTCTTCCATTGTGATCCCCTCGCTTGCTTTCATTCATCCCGAAGCAGAAGGCATTTGAACTGGGCGGCCAAAAGCAGTGTGCATATTCATAAGGCTTCATTTCACTTGTCACTCTTATTTTAGAGCGATAACTGACGGAGGACAAACGATATGGTCACGAAGGGGGAAATATTTGTAAATGACAGATTGAAGAACAGCAGTACATTTTTGATAATGGCCAACACGGGAGTGTAATGAAGACTAACAAGCAATCTGTCCGAATTTCCCATAGAGGATGCAAACGCAAAGTTTTTTTTATTCGAAAGGAAAGAAAGACAAGGCCGGCGTGCTATAATATCCCATATTGTCCTATGAGTTTTGCAGTGGGGTAACGGTTTTAGAATGAGCAAACGGAATCATAATCGGAAAGGAAGTCCAAAATAGATGAATTATTGTATGGAATGCGGAACAGAACTGGAAGCGAAACATCTGGAAAATGAGGGGAATATCCCTTATTGTAACAGTTGCGAGGGATATCGATTTCCTGTTTTCAACACGGCTGTGAGCATGGTCATCTTGAACAAGGAACAAGATAAAATTTTGTTGATCAAGCAGTACGGTGGTGCGGATTATATTCTCTGTGCGGGATACGTCAACAAGGGCGAGGATGCGGAGCAGGCAGCGGCCCGGGAAATCGCCGAAGAGCTTGGACTGCAAACGGTTGGATTGCGCTATAACAAAAGCGAATATTTTGAAAAAAACAACACACTGATGCTGAATTTTTCCTGTATCGTCGCGAACGAGTGTCTCGATGGCATGACTGATGAAGTGGACCAGGCGGAATGGTTTTCCATCGACGCTGCGCAAGCCAACATCAAAAAAGGCAGTTTGGCTCAGCGCTTCCTGGAAAACTATTTGGGAAAAAGCCACTGGCTATAGCCATTTACTGCTTTGAAGGATTCCTAACCAGAATAGTTCAGGAATCCATTGGGTGTACACAAAAAAAGTTTCGGTTTTGACGTTCAAAACCGAAACTTTTTTTGTGTAGGTAAGTCTAAACTTGATGAAACCTGTAAGGGTGCCAATCAAGGTTTTACGCTTATCTGATTTGAAAATTATTCAGTGACTTTTTCAGCTTCTTCAGTTGGAGCTTCTTCCTCTGCAACCTCTTCAGCTACTGGAGCAGAAACGACAACAACTGCTTCTTCAAGGTCGGTAAGGATTGAAATGTCGGCATCGACTTTGATATCGGCAACTGTTAAAGTATCACCGATGGTCATTTCATTAACAGCGATTTGGAATTCGGTAGGGACATTGGTAGCTTCCGTTTCGATTTCCAATTCGTTCAATGTTTGGGTCAAGACACCTTCTTTGACGTCTTCACTACCGACTAAGTGGATCGGAACAGTCATCGTCAATTTTTGACCTTTTGTGATTACTTGCAATTCGACGTTTTGGATTTCGTTCTTCAGGGCAGCCTGTTGGATGTCCTTAAGGATGACTTGCATCGTTTTTCCGCCGGATATGCTGACTTCAAAAATCGCATTTTTACCTAATTGCTTGAGCACTTCGTCAAAATCTTTTGCATCAAGTAATACTGGAGTTGCTTCAACATCTTTACCATAGATGACTGCAGTCAGTTTCTTGTCCAATCGTGCACGCTTTGCTGCAGATGAGCCAACTTTTTCGCGTTTCTCTACTTGTAATTTCATATGTTTTCCTCCTGGAAGTATACCTGTACTGGCTTGGATTTGAGCTGGATATAAAAAATATAACGTCAGCAAATAGATAGTACCTCTGTAGCATACCGCAACTCGGGGCAGATAGCTAATGATAAGCCTTTTGTTGGCTATGGTTTCAAGCTTATGATGAAAGGTTTATCCGCTAAGAAGCGTTGCTGTGTAGCGAAAGCTTGGGTTTCGGAGAAATATTCCGAACGACCAAGCTTTCGTTATGTTTTTTGGTTATTGTGCATGCAGGTAGGTCATCATGGCAGAGCCGATTGCCTCGAATACCGGGGTGGCGTCATCGGTCGCGTTTAGCCAACCATCCGTCAAGACGGCTACGATATAATTCTGGCCGTCCAGCGACAGGATCCCAGCATCGTGGGATACGTCAGTCAACAAGCCGGTTTTATGCGCAAAGGTTACCTCATCGGTAAGGCCTGTGTTCAGGGCGTAGACGAGTTGCTGATCACCCAAGAGTCCCAAAAAGTACGTGGTGCTGGACTCTGAAAGTAATTCGCCATCCAGCAGGCGTTCCAATAAGAAAGCCACTTCGGCTGGGGTTGTTTCCAGATCGCCGTTGTAATAGACGCCGTCGGATTCCAGATAAGGGTTAAAACTTGTGGAAACGAATCCCTGATCATGAATGAAAGTTTCGATGTTTTCCCATCCAATCAGATGCGCAAGTTCCTTTGCGGGTTCATTTGCCGAAACAGTGATGGTGCTGGTCAGGTAATCATCGATTGTTGCCCCATCCGCCATCTGATCCTGCAAGGAAAGTACACCGGCATCGACCTGTTCAAGGATAGCGTAAGTCAGAAACAATTTGTACAGGCTCGCGCTGGTGAAGACGCGGGAAGCGTTGGTCGTGACGGCTTCGCCGGTCTGCTCGTTGATGAGGACAAAGCCAAGTTGGGCAGGGTAGGCAGCATTCAGTTCATCCAAATCCGCCGCCAAATCATCTCCGGCTGTCGTCATGATCGTGCTGCTCTGGAGAATCGCATTCGCTTCCGCTATGCTGGTCTCATCTGCTTCCAGTACTTCATCAACCGCGTATGCGACATCGGTCGTCAAGGTCTGCGCTGATGCGGAACTTTCCCCTTCTTGGGAATTTGCCAAATCCCACAATAGGAACGTAACGCAGCCCGCAAGGAACAAGGTAGTCAGGAAAAGCGCATATTTTTTCTTTAGTTTTTTTCTTTTTTTCATATCAGTTACCTCTTCTGGGGCTAATTTCTGCCAATGACCGGAAAGAGGGAATGGTTAGCCTCTTTTCCGGATTGCTCGGCTAGGAAAGATATTTTGTTGATGTGTGTTTATTTCACGGACGCACCGGATACGGGCATTGAGTTGCCACCCATGCCGCCCATTTGTCCGCTGGTTGCTTCAGTTGTGGCGCTGACATCAACGGTGGATGAACCGCCGCTGAAGGACGGATCTTCGTAGATACCGGTTGTGGATTCGCCGGAAACTGTTCCGCCGGTTGTGATTGTGTAAGCAGAGCCGTTGACCAGGTCAGGACTGGAGAATACAAGCGACTGTGCCGTTGTGGAAGCCTCAAAGGTCATGATCACTTCTCCGTCCGGACCGGTGATCTGGATGGCTTCATCCGCAGCCAATGGGATAGAGGACGTGAACAGGAAGCATTGGGCGGAGGTCGAAGAAGGGCTCATCGCCATGCCGGAGCTGCCGACCCCAATCAGGGTACCACCGTTCATGTTGAACGTGCTGTCGTAATCCAATGTACCGTTCATGCTGTCGGTCGGGCCGTTGACGATCACGGTACCATCGTTCATTTCGATGCTGCCGTTGCTATCGAGTCCATCGCCGCTCGCGTTTACCACAAGCGTTCCGCCGTTGATGGTCAGGAGTCCTGCTCCTTCTGCAGTCGATGTTAATGTGTTTTCGCCAGGGCGTCCGCTGACGGCTGACGCATCGTTTCCGCCTGCGGCATTGATGCCATCATCTGAGGTAGTCAAAGTGACGTCTCCGCCATTCAGCGTGATTTCGGTAGCTTCGATGCCTTCATAACTTTGATTGATATTAATGGTTCCGTCGTCGATTGTCAAGGTGTTGTCGGCATGGATGCCATCATCCCCGGATGCGATCGTGAAATCGCCGCCTGTGATTTGGACCGTGTCATTGGTGTGGATGGCGTCATCGGATGTATCCAAGACGAAGGTGCCGCCGGAGATCGCTAATGAGCCTGTCGCTTTCAAACCTTTGGCGCTGGTTGTTTCCTCGGTGGTAGTGGTGGCTGCTTCATCAGCAGGTGCTGCCCACGTTCCCCAAGCCTCGCTCGCTGTACTGCTATTCGCGCTGCCGCCGCCGGTTGTGATCGTAAAGTCGCCTCCAAGGATCTGCAGATCGGTTGCGGCTTGGATGCTGTCAGAGGCTGCTGTGATCGCGAAAGTGCCGGATTCGATAGTCAAGGTTCCTTTGCCTTCTTCTTCCTCATTTGTGGACTGCAGTCCGTCGCCACCCGCATCGATCGTGAAGGTACCCGAGCTTATGAAGAGCGAATCGCTACCTTTGATGGCGTCGCCGACGGAAGTGATTTCATAGGTTCCTTCTGCGATGGTCACATCATCTTTACCTTTGATGGCATGAGCATAATTGGCATCGATGACCAAAGTTCCCGTTCCGTTCAGGATGAGGTCGGATTTGCTGAACAGGGTCGCATCCGGCTCGTCTTCACTGTCTTCGAAGGTATAGGATTCTCCATCGCTTAAAGTATTGGTCGTTCCTTCAGCCAAAGTGATGGTCGCGGAGTTGGCGCTTTTCACGTAGATGGCCGCTCCTGTGGAATTCGTGATGGTAGCCCCTTCGAGAACGATCTGGACATCGGCTTCATCGACTGTTTCGACACGTACTTGGCCTTCGCTCAAGGTTCCGCTGAGGATATACGTACCTGGTTGCGTGATGGTCAGGATGGAACCGTCAGCCGCAGCTCCGGATCCGTCGACTGTGATGGTCTTGTCGGAAAAACTGATGGCTGTGCTGTTGCTTTCTGAATAACTGGAGTCTGATGCAAGGGTGGATTCAACTGTCGCCTCAGTGGTCGAGACGGCGCTGGATGCTGTTGTAGTGGTGCTCGCTTCAGTAGAGCATGCAGTCAATAAGGCAAGGGTGCCTGTAAGAGTGAGGATTTGCGTAAGCGGTCTGTTCTTTAAGTTGATTATAGTACTTTTCATGGGTTAAATCTCCTGTTCTAGTGTGTTTTTTAGTTGATTAAGGTTTCTTTTATTATCCTGCTTGGTTGCCGTTATAGCTGACCAAAGTGGCGTTCTGGACGCCTTCGATGGCGCTCAATTCATTCATGAAGCTTGTTTCGTTGTTCTTTACTTTTACTTCATAGATCAATTCCGGTTGACCGTCCGTGATGCTCTTGGATTTTACGATGATTTTTCCGAAACGGTTTTTGATGATTTCGGTCGCCTGCAATTCCGCATTCTCATTCTCCAGTTGCAGCATCAAAATGTAAGGGGCCGAAGAATCGACTTTTCCTGTCAGAACGAGCAGGATGACAGTGATGAATGCAGATCCGAGGAAAGCCAGAGAATACAAGCCAGCTCCCAGGATGATGCCGACACTGATCGACCAGAAAAGGAAGACCAAATCAAGCGGCTCCTTGATGGCGGTGCGGAAGCGGACGATGGAAAGGGCACCGACCATCCCTAGGGAAAGGACAACGTTGGAAGTTACAGCCAGGATGACGAAAGTGGTCAGGACCGACAATAGGACCAACGATGTGTTGAAGGGTTTCGAATACATGACGCCGGCGTAGGTTTTTTTATAGATGAAGAAGATGAACAGGCCGATGAAGAGCGCCGATAGCAGGGAAACTGAAGCCGCCGCGATGGAAAAGTCGGCCGTTTCCTCCAAAAAACTGTTTTTAATGATATCTGTAAATGTTGTCATTTCAATATTCCTCCTGGATAATTGTTATATTTGGTTTAAATGTCGGCCGATGACGTATTTTGAATGTGAGGTGCTGTTTGTTTCTTCTGTCTGCACCAGACTTTGGATCCATCCCGGCAGATAATTGTCGAATTTGACTTCCAGCACGCAGTCGATTCCTGGTTCCCTTATTCCGATACGGCCATCATGGAAGAAAGAGGATACTTGTGTGCTGGCGTGCATATCAAAATCCAGCGTGATGCGCGTGTTCCCGGGGCCATAGGCGAAGGCTTCCCGTTCGTAAGTGATGATCACTTTCGGTTCCATGCATTGGCTTTTGCACTTGGCGTAGAATTCCTGAAGCAAAGGATGGCTCGCATCAGCCAGGCAATCATATTTTTTTTGGATAAGCTGGTCGGCCATTGCTTTCGTGATGCAGGCGCTCTGTTTGTAACCGACTGCGCCGTCCTTGACTTTTTTTTCTAGGCGGATAAAGGAAGGGTCATTGTTGTAATAACGGATCCGGAACTTCTCGCGGTAACTGCGGCCATCCTCTTTGTCCCAATAAGCATCATCATAAATGGTGTCAAAATAGAGACTCCTGATGCTGTAGCTGTTGCCTACTGAATTCTCGTCATGTTTCAGGACCTTTCTCAGCCGACTTGTGAGGATGACTTTGTTCTTTTGGGAAATCTCGTGTTTGAATTCGTTTCGGTAGCATATTTCGTTCATAACGCTCGACCTCGTTTCTTGTTTCTCTTGATGTCCTTATTCTATGCCGATCCGGCAAACAATTCTCCGTAAACAGGGCAGAGAGTTGTTGCAAAATTGGAGCAAATTGAGCGGAAAGATGCGTAAAGTTGAAGGAATGCCGAATCCAACCGCAAAAAAAGAACCGAAACGCTGGCCTATGGGGGCGGTCAGCGTTTCGGTCCATGTTTTTATATTCTATTAATTAGATTTGTTTTGTTGGGGCAGGATGATCGTGAAAGTTGTTCCTTTTGCGGAGGACATGACTTCAATGCGTCCGCCATAGGTCTGCACGATCGATTGGACGATGGAGAGTCCGATGCCGTGCACGCCTTTATTGCCTTTGTAGAATCGGTCGAAAATATGCGGCAGGTCTGTCTTGGAAATCGGTTCGCCATCATTGTAGATGGTGATCATGATCCGGTTGTCTATCTCCTTGCAGCCCAAACGAATGATGCTTTTTGCGTAACGCAGGGCATTGGAGATGAGATTCTGGAAAGCCCGTTCAAAATCTCGCTCATCGTAATGGAACAGGACGGGATCCTTCTGGAAGTCAAACTGCACCTGCAGATTTTTTTGATCGCTGACGCTGGCATAGCGTTCAGCGGTATAGGCCAAGGTCTCGCGGATATCGTTGGTGGCCGTTAACCGATCCGATGAACGCGTCTCCAGACGCGACAGGTAAAGGATATCCTCCACGAGCGTGCCCAATTTGTCGGTCTCGTTTTTGATCGCGATGGCACCTTTTTTGTCATCGATGATGCCGACCTCGATGCCTTCCGCGTTGGTCTTGATGATCTGCAACGGTGTCCGCAGTTCATGGGAGGCGTTCTGGAAGAACGTGCGCTGATCGGCGTCGTACAGCTTGAGTTTTTTTGTGGTCTCGTTCATGGTCGTCTTCAGTTCATGAAGTTCCAGATCGATGAATTCCTCATCAATCGTCTGATAGTTTCCTTCACCAATCTCTTTCGCGAACAAGGCCAACGTCTGCAACGGTTTTGTGATTCTTGAAACGAGCAGGTAGGTGATGGTGGCAATGGTCACCAATCCGATCAGCATGATGATCAAAAGGATCTGATTCAGATTCTGCTCGAAGACGAACAGATCGGACATGTTCAGGAAGAATACCGCGTAGGTCCCTTCTTCCTCGGCGTTGGGAGCGATGGAATAGTAGTAGAGATTATCCTCCAATTCCAATTTCCCATCGGCCGTCAATGCCAGCGTGATGTCGGAACTTTCCAGTCCAGAAACGAAATTAGTCAAAGTATCATCGTCACTGAATCCCGTATCCTGAATCTGCGGGAACAGGATTTCGAAATTTTCGGAAATGATCGTCTTTTGGACGCTGGATGCGAAGGCGGTATGCGGTTCAGGATTTTTGTCCCGTGGCTCATCCACAACGGCTACATCCGATGTAGCTGGTTCCGGATCCAATTTTTTGTCCTCATCGAAGGGACGCTCGATGTAATTTTGTCTCGCTTCGACCAGCAGTGAGGCCGCTGCCGTTTCGATGTACTGAGTAAAGAAAAAATTGAACACCAGATAAATGAGGGCAAAGACGGCCGCCAACAATAAAGTGACGGTCGTCAGAAGCCGGATCTTCAAACTTTTTTTCGATTTCTTCATCCTTCAGACGACTCCTTCACGGTGAAGCCGAATCCCCAAACAGTCTCAATCTCGACTGTGGAACCTGCCAGTTTCTTGCGCAGGCGCCTGACCGTATCGTCGCAGGCCCGCGTTTCGATGTCCTTGCCGTAGCCCCAGATCGAATCCAAAAGCTCATCCCTGGAAACTGCACGGTTTTTGTTTTCTATAAGATAAACGAACACATTGTATTCATTCGGTGTCAAGTTGAGGGAGACACCATTTTGTTTGACGGACATGGCGGCCAGATCGATCTCGATATCACCGATCCGCAGCGTCGCTTCTTCCTGGCGGGAAGGCATGCGTTCCTGATCCATCTTGATGCGGCGCAGCATCGCTTTCACGCGCATATTCAGGGCGATGGCGCTGAACGGTTTCGTGAAATAATCATCGCTGCCCAAGTTGATGCCCGTCGCATAATCCATATCGCTGTCTTTAGCGGTCAGGATGATGATCGGGACGGAACTGATGTCGCGTATTTTTTTTGTGATCTCGAAGCCGCTCGATCCCGGCATCATCACATCCAGGATGACCAGGTCCGGTTGTTTGTTCAGGAAAGCATCGTAGAGCAGGTCGCCATTGGGAAAGTCGGAGACCACATAACCCTCGCTCTCCAGAAATGTCTTCACTGTCAAACGGATGCCATCTTCATCTTCTGCGATATATATTTCTTCATTCATAATTTAATCCACCCCATTCTTGTATCCAGTATAACCGATTTTCATTGGGAAGATTACGAAAAACTGCGGCAATCCTGCAGAAAGTGGGGGCAGGCAAACACTATTTTTCCACTCCTCTGAAAATAGATGGCACATCACTGCGACAAACTGTTAAAATAGCGTATAGTCCTTCGAGAGGTCGGGCTGTGAATTTTTGATTTTTGGAGGAATAAACAAATGACCCTTACACATAGAAACGCAACTTTGGACGATGTGGAAGATATCGTCGCCATCTACAACCAGACGATTCCTAGCCGGATGGTGACGGCCGACCTAGAACCGGTGACCGTCAAACAAAAAATGGGCTGGTTCCTGGACCATTCGCCGAGCTACAGACCGATTTGGGTTTTTGAAGAGGATGGGAAAATCTGCGCTTGGGTAAGCTTTCAAGCTTTCCACGAGCGTGCCGCCTACGACAAGACGGCAGAATTGAGCATCTATATCCATGAAGATTACCGCGGCCAAAAAATGGGCACACAGATTATGGAGGTTGTATTGGCTGCCTGCGACGAGTTGGACATCACCAATCTGGTCTGCCTTATCTTCGGCCACAATGCACCAAGCATCGGGCTAATGAAAAAATTTGGCTTTGAACAATGGGGATATTTACCGAGAGTGGCCGAACTCGACGGTATCGAGCGCGATCTCGTATACTTGGGCAAAAGAGTGCGCGACTGACCTTAGGAGCAGCAGCTTAGGGGATAGGGCTCCGTTGCCGATTCCGTTTTGCAGGTACAGAAACTCGCGTCAGTTATCTATCGTCAGCGACAATATTGCGTATTGCTTACGATAAGTCTATCGATATGTTGTTGACATTGCGTTATTTTTATTGCGGCCTCCATCCTTTTAGTATAATAAGTAAGTAAGTTTTAGGAATTATTTTATAAAGGATGGATGTAGCATGTGGTTTTTATTTGCGATAGTTTCCGTTTTGGCTTGGGGCACAGCGGATTTGTTTTATAAAAAGGGGAGTGATCCGCAAGATAGATACAGTTATCTGAAGATCGTCATCATGGTTGGTGCGGTCATGGGTATCCATGCGGTCTATGTCATGCTGACTTCGGGAGTGGTCTACGATCCGAGCAACATGATCGCCTATCTGCCGGTTTCAGCGTTGTACATCTTATCGATGGCGGTCGGTTATGCCGGATTGCGTTTTCTGGAACTGTCGATTTCTTCACCTGTACAGAACTCGTCCGGCGCGATTTCCGGCTTGCTGACTTTCATTTTCTTGGGGCAATCCATGACCGGACTGCAGTTTTTTGCGGTAGGGTTGATTACGATCGGCGTCATCTTGCTGTCGGTCTTTGAACAACGGTTTGCTGAGGCAGAAAAGAAAGAGAACAAGGCAATGGTGGATCGTAAGTACAAATACGGCGCGATTGCTTTGTTGTTCCCTCTAGGATATGCATTGATCGATTCCCTTGGGACATTCGCGGATGCGTGGGTCTTCGACAGAGGAATGGACGAAATGCAGGCGAACATTTCTTATGAATTGACCTGGCTGATCGTAGCCGTTGTGGCTTGGGTTTATCTTGTCTTGATCAAGAAGGAAACCTTTGCTTTGCGCGATCAGAAAGACCGCAGCCTGGCAGCCATCTTCGAAACATTGGGGCAGTTCTTCTATGTTTTTGCGATCAGCGCGAATGCAGTCATCGTTGCGCCACTGATTTCTTCCTATACTATGGTGTCCGTCATCCTTTCGCGGATTTTCCTGAAAGAAAAACTGACTGCCAAACAATACGCGGTCATTGCGATGATTATGGTAGGGATCTTTATCTTAGGCTTCGAATAGTTTTATGCGGAAAAGCGGTCGGCTGGCCGCTTTTTTGCGTTGTGCCGAGATACCTTTGGGCGGACGGGCAATCAAAGGGGCGCTCGTTCTCCGGCGAGCAAGTCTTCGTCGGAGTAGGGGATGAGGATTGGGCTTCAGCTCCGGGGAGCGGTAATCAGGCCGGAGAAGCCATCTGAATATACCCTCCACCTACTGTGAAAGACACGTTTGCAGGAGGTGGCGTTCCTTCAACAGTCTTCCTTTTTGTGGATTCCGCTGAAATAAGCGATAATTATAGTAGAAAACTACTTTTGAAGGAAGCGAACGCATATGGAATCGCCTGAACAAGCAGAAAAAGGCAAGGGACTGTTTGGACTTAGTCTGGCTGGAGGCGGCCTGAAGTCTTTTGCGCAGCTTGCCGTCCTTCATGATCTGGAAAAGCATCACGTCAAAATCGATGCCGTCGCAGGCACTTCGATGGGGGCGGTCGTAGCGGCTTTGGTGGCCAGCGGGCTCACGGCATCCGAGATCGAGGAAACCTTATTGGAAGAGGAAAGGGAATTTGCGGATCGCGGCGTTTTCAGCAGGCCCGCCTATCTGCTCTTTCAGCATGTACGGGAACACAATAATGGCTTCGTTGAATTGCAGAATCTACAACAGATGGCCTGTCAATTATTTGAAAAAATTGGCTGCCGGATGCTCTCCGACTGCCTGTTGCCTATCGCGATCACGACCGTGGACATCCATACAAGCGAATTGATTGTCTTCACCAACAAACCCGATTTTTTCACGAGCCCGACTGGAGATTGGTTCATTTACCCGCAGGATATCGAATTGGGAGTTGCCGTAGCAGCGTCCTGTGCGTTTCCGATGATTTTTTCCACTGCGGAAATCGACGGGAGACAGTTGGTCGATGGCGGGGTGATGATGAATTTGCCTATTCCTCTTTTTGATCGGTCGCTCTTCAGCGTGCTGATGTCCGTGTCGATGATCTATGACGCGGTCGACCGGCAACTGGAATCGCCGTTCAATGTCGCAATCCAAAGTTTGGATATTTTGATCCGGCAGATGGATCGCCAATTGACGAAGCAGGCGGATATCCAGGTGAATTTCCCGATTGAACCACAGCTTGTCTTTAAAGTGGGTGCTGGTCCGGATGTCATCGCCATCGCTAATGAGATGCTGCGGAATAATCCAATCGACTACAGAATGTTGGAAAACAGAATAGGGAAGGGATAATCAAGCGTGCCCTATACCACACCAAAAAAACGCACAATCGACCGATTGTGCGTTTCATCATTATGAGATTAGTCTTTTGGCCAAACTTCTTTGGAGATTTCCACAACGTGGCGTACTTTAGCCCATTGTTCTTCTTCCGTCAGCAAGTTGCCTTCTTCGGTAGAGGCGAATCCGCATTGCGTGCTCAACGCCAATTGATCCAAAGGCACGTATTTGCTGGCTTCTTTGATGCGGGCTTTGATTTCTTCTTTGTCTTCTAACTCAGCTGTCTTCGAAGTAACCAAACCTAATACGATGCGGCCTTTGCCTTTGAAGAAGGCAAGTGGCTCGAAACCGCCGGAACGATCGGTATCATACTCCAGGAAGTAACCATCAAAGCTTGTTTGTCCGAACAGTTCTTCTGCGATTGGATCATAAGCGCCTTCCAAAGAGTGATGGGATTTGTAGTTACCGCGACAGACATGTGTCGTCAACACAAGATCAGCAGGTTTTGCTTCGATGATGGCTTGAACGTTCTCAGCAGCAATGCGTTTGGAAGCTTTGTACTCTTCCGAATCATTCGCGAAGTTGCAAAGGAAGCCCCAGTGCACATCGTCCAATTGCAGGTAACGGCAGCCTAGGTCGTAGAAAGCCTGGACAGTGTCGATGTAAGCTTGTTGCACGTCAGCCTGGTACGCTTCAACCGAAGGATAGATCTCTTCGTTGCGGTAGCCTGGATAGAAAACTTCGTTCGGGCTAGGGATCGTAAATTTCGCTACGCCTTGGTCACCGACGATTTCTTTCAATGATTTGAAAGCAGCCAGGAAAGGGTGGTTCGGATTGAAGGAGATTTTGCCGACGTTGCGGAAAGCGTACTTGCGGACTTCCACATCCCCGAAATCATAGCCGTGTTCCGGCACATAGCCTTCAAATCCGTTCAGGTTTTCAATGAAATCGATATGCCACCAAGAGCGACGGAATTCGCCGTCAGTGAAACCTTTCAAGCCGTTTTCTTTTTGATCTTTGACCAATTTCGTGATTTCTTCTGTTTCCACTTGGTCCAAAGCGGCTGCGTCGATTTCGCCGGCTGCAAATTTCAAGCGCGCTTCCTTCAATGGTTCTGTGCGTAAAAAGCTCCCTACGTGGTCGGCTCTGAATGGTAAAGTTGTTGTTTTTTGTGCTGTTGTCATGTTATTTTCCTTCTTTCAATTTATATTTTTTGTCAAACGATATCGTACAGTAAAAAAAATACGCCCCTGCACATTGCTGTGCAAGGACGTATGATTGCTCATCGTGATACCACCTTGGTTCAGGGTATGCTCGCGCATGCCCCCTCAGTCAGTACGCAAGACGACCGTTCTGTCTTGTTATACTGCGGCATTGTAACGTATGCGGACGTGGTTTGCTGAGGCCATAAGGCGTTCGCAAACCAATCACTCTAAGACCATTTTCTGGATGACTTTCCTGTCCTCTTCTCAGCTGCCGAGGTTCTCTGTGCATTTCCGTTATCCGTACTCTTCTTTTCACCGTGAGGTTGTTTGAATTTATATACATAATAACAACACGATTAGTAAGTGTCAAATGTTTTCTCACGAAAAACTCATTTTTTTGTAATGATTTCCGCTGCGTACTCTTCGTAGAACATTTTTTTCGTCTGGATGAAGCGCCTGAAGTCGTTCAGCAACTGGAACAGGATGGCACGATTTTCGAACTCCGCACGGGTGGCTGGTAACTCGCTTTCGCGGAATGATTGCAGCAATGAATCGATGTCCTCCATCAGATAAATCCCGGTGTTCTGCTCATGCAGCTGGGCGGCAGTCAGGAAGAACAGGCCAGCCAAAATCTTGTTTTCGCTTGTCGGCAGCGCGCATAAGCCGAGGTTGGTGGCCATATATTTCAGGATGGTGACTTGCTCGCTGCGCATATCGAAGTAGCGGATATTATAGGTAGATTGGTCCAACAGCTGATTGTCGAATTCCGCGTAGACGACTTGCCTGTATTTTTCCAACTGATCATCCAATTCGTCTAACAACCGGCCTTGATTGCGGTCTTCCCCCTCGCGAAGTGAGACGCTGAAACTGTGCAGCACTTCCTTCATTTGCGTCTCCACTTGTTCCCGAAGCAAAATGATTTGGCTCGCTTTGGAGGGCATGTACAGATTGAATAAAATAGCCACGCCGGCGCCGATCATCATCAGGGCGAGTTCGTTCAGAAGCCAAGGAAAGCTTATCTGCTTTTCCAACAACAGATGCGTCACAAGGACCGAACAAGGCGCGATGCCGGATTGAAGATTGAAGCGATAGGCCAATGGTACGTAAAACAACAGGTAGATGCCGAACACGACGATGTGGAAGCCGAAGAGACGGAACAGGATCGTCGCGATCGTCAATGCCAACACCGTGGAGGCAATCCGTTGCAGTGCCGTCATAACGGAGGATTTTTTGGTGTCCAGCACACTGAGGATCGCAATGACCCCGGCCGAAACGGAATAATTTAAATCAAAAAATTGCGCAATCAGAATGGCGATGACTGTCGCAAAAGCGATTTTGATGGTGCGATGGTTCAAACTCATGGGCGACACTCCTTTCTTCTAGGATAGTGGATTTTGGTGCTTTTGACCAGTGTTTTCGGAAGCGGAAAGAGGTTGTCTTTTTTGCGCTGGAAATGGGTTTTCTAATCAAAAAAACACTATATCTCGTTTCTTTGGCATGGTATGATACTGAATGTTGTTCCGCAAATCAGCGGACCGGAAGTTACATAAAATACGGAAATAATCAGATAACACCAAAGGAAGGGATATGATTGAGCGTGCTGGTAATGGCAGGAATGATAGGTGCTGGAAAGTCGACCTACACTGAAATGATTTCAAGAAGATTGGGGACGGAGGCCTTTTTCGAAAGCGTCGATTACAACCCAATCTTGGACAAATTTTATGATAACCCACAAAAATGGGCTTTCAGCCTTCAAATATATTTCTTGAATACGCGTTTCCGCAGCATCAAGGCTGCATTGACTGATGACAATAATGTCTTGGATCGTTCCATATATGAAGACGCGCTGTTTACGAGGGTCAACCACTTGCAGGGCAACATTTCCCAAGAGGAGATGGATATCTACAACGACCTGTTGGCGAACATGATGGAAGAACTGGAAGGCATGCCAAAAAAAGCGCCGGATTTGCTGATCTATCTGGATGGGTCCTTCGAGACGATTTTGGATCACATCCGCAAGCGCGGCCGTGAATTTGAACAGATCGAGGATGATTCCGAGTTATTGGCCTACTATGAATTGCTATTCAAAAATTATGAGCAATGGTATCAGGAGTACGATCAAAGTCCAAAAATCAAGATAAACATCGATACGTTTGACATCGTCAATAACAGCGGTGATGAAGAGCAGGTCATGGCCATCATCGAAAAAGCGCTCTTGGAAGTCCGCGGCGAAGAGGCCGAATTGACTTATGCCGGAAGTAATATCGGGTAAGCGACAGACCGTTCCGGTCGTCATCAAACAGCAGCAGTGCCATTCGGTGCGACTGCTGTTTTTTTTGTGAGAAGGCATAAATTTTTCGCGACGGACTGAAGCATATCCTTGATTAATATACTATAATGGGAAGCGGATATAAATGACGGTTGAAGAGGATGGAACCAGACGATGGCGGCGGATAGGGCAGAACAAGCAGTGAATGTGGAGCAATGGCAAGCAATCAATGAACGGGATCATCGTTTTGATGAAGAATTTTTTTACGCGGACAGGAATACGCAATTGTACTGCAAGCCGTCCTGTCCTTCCCGGCTTCCTAAATTCAATCATGTCTGCATCTTTACTTCAGCTGAGGTTGCGGAGGTTCACGGCTACAGTCCTTGCCGCAGATGCAGACCGAACGGGAAGGCCGTTACGGATCTGGAATGGGCCGGTCAGGCCGAACGCTTTATCCATAACCATTATCAAAACCCGTTGAGCGTGAATCGCATTGCCGAAGCCTGTCATGGGCCCTCATCGGAACTGCAGCAGGTTTTCATCCGGATCTACGGCGTTTCGTTGCTGGACTATCTTGATCGTGTCAGGATGGATCAAGCGCGCTACTTGCTGATTCATTCAAGACGCTTCATCAAGCAAATAGCCGCACTGGTCGGAATACCCTCCGTGGCGGAATTTTCCCGCAAATTCAAGGAAAAGGAAGGCATGGCGCCGACCTTATACCGCCGGCGCGTGCGCAAGCGCGAAAGAGAGCAACGGTCCTGATGACCTACTATAGTACAAACAAATTAATTGAGAGCAAAACAGCAGGCAAACCGATTGGCGGTAACTTGCTGTTTTTTATTTTGGGTTAAAATCATTTGACATAAAACGTCTACAGATGTAAACTTACTTCAGAAGCAAGAAACAACAACGAAAGGATGAAAAAAATGACCGATTCGACACAGAAGAAGATAACCGACGCTGAATGGGAAGTGATGCGTGTTGTCTGGACAAACGGGAAAGCGACCAGCCGAGAAATCATTTCAGTTTTGCAGGAAAAAATGGATTGGAAACAAGCCACCGTCAAAACGTTGATCGGAAGACTCGTCGACAAAGGTTTGTTGGCGACGGAACCGATCGGAAATAAATTCATCTACAGCGCAAACGTATCCGAACAGGAAAGCGTCGGCGGCGCTACTGAAGATCTTTTGGCGCACGTCTGCACGAAAAAAGTCGGCAGTACGATAGCGGAACTGATCGAAAGAGCGACGCTGAGCCACGCTGATGTTGCCCTGTTGGAAAAGGTGATCGCCGCCAAAAAACGGAAGGCAGTCGATGAAGTAAAGTGCATGTGCACGCCAGGACAATGCAACTGCAAACAAACCGGTTGCGTACACAAGGAGGAATCGCCCGATGGAAAATAAAAGTTATGATATAGAAGGCATGAGTTGTGCATCGTGCTCACAAGCCGTGGAAAAAGCGGCAGCTAAAGTCGCAGGCGTCAAGGAAGCCACAGTCAATTTGGCGACCGAGAAACTGACTGTTGCCGTCGATGAAAGCCATTTTTCAGAAGAAATTCTGAAGAATGCAGTCGATGCAGCTGGCTACGTTTTGGTGGCAAACAAGAAAGAAAAGACATTTCTGATAGAAGGCATGAGTTGTGCTTCGTGCTCCCAAACCGTGGAAAAAGTCACCCGGGCAGTTGCTGGTGTCTCTGATGCATCCGTGAACTTGGCTACAGAAAAAATGGTCGTTTCCTACGATCCGACAGTGCTTCATGCGGGGGACATCGAAAGGGTCGTGGCCGAGGCAGGCTACACAGCAATCGAAGAGAACGCTACTATAGAAGAAAGCGACCAAAACCAGGCGAAGAAAGACAAGCATATCAAAAATATGTGGAGACGCTTCTGGCTCTCGGCGGTGTTCACGGTTCCGCTGCTGTATCTCGCGATGGGCCACATGTTGGGGTTGCCTTTGCCGATGAGCCTCCATCCGACTATGTACCCGGTCACGTTCGCGCTCACGCAGCTCTTGCTGACGATTCCAGTGATGGTGCTCGGGACGAAATTTTTTACGGTAGGATTCAAGTCCTTGTTCAAGGGACACCCCAATATGGACTCGCTGGTGGCTTTGGGGACCAGTACTGCCTTTCTGTACAGCCTTTATGGCACATTTGCAGCAATCGGAGGGAACAATGAACTTGTCATGAACTTGTACTACGAATCAGCGGCTGTCATTTTGACGCTGATTACGCTCGGCAAGTACTTCGAGGCCGTTTCAAAAGGCAAGACATCGGAAGCCATCAAAAAACTGATGGGCTTGGCGCCTAAGACAGCCCGCGTCATCCGTGACGGCAATGAGCAGGAAATCAAGCTGGATGCCGTCATGGTAGGGGACATTTTGGTTGTCCGTCCCGGCGAGAAAATGGCTGTCGATGGGAAAGTGACGGAAGGCCTGACATCCGTCGATGAATCGATGCTGACAGGCGAGAGCATGCCGGTGGAGAAAAAAGCGGGTGATGTGATCATCGGCGGCAGCATAAACAAAAACGGAACGATCCAATACCGTGCCGAAAAAGTCGGGAAAGATACGGCCCTTGCGCAGATCATCAAGTTGGTGGAAGATGCCCAAGGTTCAAAAGCACCGATCGCAAAACTGGCTGATACGATTTCGGGCTACTTCGTTCCGATCGTCATCGTGCTCGCTGTTCTGGCAGGGCTGGCTTGGTACTTCCTGGGACAAGAATCCTGGATTTTTGCACTGACCATCACGATTTCCGTGTTGGTCATCGCTTGTCCTTGCGCTTTGGGCTTGGCGACCCCGACCGCCATCATGGTGGGTACCGGTAAGGGAGCCGAGAATGGTGTGCTGATCAAAAGCGGGACGGCTTTGGAAGTGACGCATAAAATCCAGACTATCGTTTTCGATAAGACGGGGACGATCACGGAAGGCAAGCCTAAAGTGACGGATGTTCTGGTCCGTGAAGGGCTGGATCCGGATGAACTGTTGCTGTTGGCGGCATCGGCTGAAAAAGGGTCGGAGCATCCGCTCGGAGAAGCCATCGTTCGCGATGCCGAGGAGAAACAGCTGTCTTTATTGAAACCATCCGCCTTCAATGCGTTGCCTGGCTTCGGTATCGCTGTCACAATCGACGGGAAAGAGCTTCTGTTGGGAAATGAAAAGTTGATGCTGAACCATACGATCGGACTCGGTTCATTTGCTGAAACATCCCACATGCTGGCTGAACAAGGCAAAACACCGATGTACATTGCAATGGATGGGGAATTGGCCGGCATCATCGCCGTTGCCGATACAGTGAAAGCAAGCAGTGCGGCCGCGATAAAAAAACTGCGTGGTATGGGCATCGAAATCGCGATGATCACCGGCGACAATAAACGTACGGCGCAAGCCATAGCCAACCAAGTAGGCATCGACCGCGTCTTGAGTGAAGTATTGCCTGAAGACAAAGCTGAAGAAGTCAAGAAGCTGCAACAGGGAGGCCGCAAAGTTGCCATGGTAGGAGACGGCGTCAATGATGCACCGGCATTGGCCCAAGCCGACATAGGTATCGCCATCGGATCAGGGACGGACGTCGCCATCGAGTCGGCGGACATCGTGCTGATGAAGAGCGACCTGATGGCAGTAGCCACAGCCGTTGAACTCAGCAAAGCGACCATCAAAAACATCAAGGAGAATCTGTTCTGGGCATTCGCCTATAATGTCCTGGGCATTCCTGTCGCGATGGGAATCCTGCACGTCTTCGGGGGACCCTTGTTGAATCCGATGATCGCCGGAGCAGCGATGAGTTTCAGCTCGGTGTCGGTTGTATTGAATGCATTACGTCTGAAAGGATTCAAACCCTCCGTCTCAAAACGGTAAGGGAATATCATATATAGAGAAAAGAGGAAACGATGATGGAAAAAGAATTGATGCTTGAAGGAATGAAATGCGATGGCTGCGTAGCGACAGTCAAAGAGAAATTCTCTGCGATTGCAGGTGTGGAAGAGGTAACGGTTGATCTGGCAGGAAAGAAAGCGACAGTCAAGACGAACCAAGACATTTCCGAAGTGACTTTCAATGAAGCGTTGTCCGGTACGAAATTCAAAGTAACCGGCAGCAAATAAGCAAAAATAATGCACAGGCTCCCTCAATGATTGCTGAGGGAGTTTTTTTTCGCACCAATTTGTACATTCTTTCTGTTTGGCTATTGTAGTGAGCACAATTTAGGAGTAGAATGGAATATGCAGTCCGGTCGAACAGACCAGCATGCGGGCGTAGTTTAGTGGTAAAATGCGACCTTCCCAAGGTCATGTCGCGGGTCCGATTCCCGTCGCCCGCTTACTGAATTGAATGCATCTTAACCTTACCGATAAATTCGGTAAGGTTTTTTTATTTATGTTTACAATAAGCAAATGTTTTGTAATAATTTTTAGGCATTAAAAGCGGATTGGGTCCGATCCGCTTGAGAAATGACACGCATTGAAACATATGTTACAGCTGCAACCACTGATAAATCAGTGGTTTGGATATTTTTTGAAATGGAGTTTGTGAAAAAAGACAGCTTTCACGCCAATTGTTACAAATTGATTTTCTATATTACGACAGCGTAATATTTGACTTATGTTTGTAAGATAAACACTTATTTGAGACAGTCACGTTAAGATGGAATAACAAAGAATGTATTTTTAACTTTGGCGGTTTGATTCATGATAGGATTGTCTCTGTTGAAAGAACTCCGATCGAGACCTGGATAAATACTTCATTTATCAAATAAAAAAGGTCATGAAGAGTATAAATTGCAATACGAAAACATTGCGAAGAGAAGAAAGGGACAAAACACACATGAAAAACTTCAAATCTAGATTATTCGTAACGAGCGCAACTTTAGCAGCCATCGGTTTTATGGCAACAGCGAATCCTACACAAGCAAACGCAACAGAATATAATTCATCCACTTGGACAGCCCGTACAGCAGATCAAATCAAAGCAGATATCCAAAACTTGGAGAGCGGCAGCAAATACACTTTCCAATGGGGCGACACTTTATCAGCAATCGCATTGGCAACTGACGTATCAGTGAATGCCTTAGTCGATGTCAACAGCATCGGAAATGCAGACATGATCATTGCCGGAAACTCAATCGTATTGTCAGCAGACCACAACATCGTGACTGTTGAACAAGACTCAGAATTGAAGAGCTACGATGTCAGCTCCGAAGAAGCAGTTGAAGTCGAAACACCAGTTGAAGCAGTTGAAGAAGTGCAGGCAGCTGCACCAGTAGCAGAGCCAGTTGCAGCACCAGCAGTAGAAACATATGTTGAGCCAGTTGCAGTAACACAAACGGCAGCAACGACTTACCAAGCGAGCTACTTCTTGTATCAAGTAGTCCAAGCTGAAGCAGGCCCAAGCTACCAAGAAAAATTGAACGTTGCTTCTGTTATCATGAACCGTGTTGAATCAGGAATCTGGGGCGGAACGACAATTGATGCTGTATTGTATGCATCAGGTCAGTTCTCAGTAGTTTCCAACGGAGCTGCTGCAGCAGAAGTACCTTCTGCTGACACAATCCAAGCAGTTAACGAAGTATTGAACGGTTACCGTTCAACTTCAGCACAAAGCTTCCGTGCTTCAGGCGATGGCGTAACAAACGTATTCTTCTAAAAAATATAAACAGTACCGATAGTACAAATCTAAAAGCTGAATCCTTTGCGGGTTCAGCTTTTTTTGTGCAATTAGATCGTGCGATAATGTCGGAGGTTGTCCGATATCGCGGGAGAATCGGACAAGCAGCATGTGGAAGAGTCGGAGGTTGTCCGATAACACCGAACAATCGGATAATCTGGGGACTAAATACAAAAAAGACTGCCTCTTCTGGTATGCCACCCGTCAATAGGACAGTGAAATATTTAAACAGTTTTACAGACTGCTCCCCGTAATGTGGGGGCAGTTTTTTTTGTATTTAACCCTGCCGCGCTTACGCTTGGCGGCCCACACGTTTTATGAGCGAAGCACAAAACGCTTCACTCACAAAACGTGAGGGATCATTAGGCTGCCTCGAAATACTGGTCATGAAACTCCATTGGAGTCATGATATGCAACTTTCTTTGAATGCGTCTATTATTGTAATATTCCATATAGTTGTGAATCATATCAACCAAAGAAGAACGACTCGTAAATTTACGACGATAATATTTTTCACGCTTGATGAGCGCCCAAAACCCTTCCATAGGGCCATTATCAATACAGCGAGCGACACGGGATATGCTTTGTATCATACCAGCCGCGCTCAAACGTGCACAGAATTGCTTGCTTGTATATTGAAATCCGCGGTCACTGTGGAACAACGGCTGAGCTTCTGGTTCATTTTGTATGGCCGCATCAAAAGTCTGGAGGACTAGCGGCATATCGTTTTGATCACTGATGATGTATGCGACAATTCGACGGTCATAAAGATCCAAAATGGCACTCAAATATACTTTCTTGGTTGCCGGTCCTTCGTAATACTTGAATTCGGTCACATCGGTCAACCATTTTT